>CAZTTE010000010.1:0-136494 GCA_964616225.1 uncultured Pseudohongiella sp. | reverse complement strand
AATCGTACCTACGTTTACGTGTACCTTCGTTCTTTCAAATTTTTCCTTCGCCACTGTCTTAGCCTCGTTTACCTTCTTAAGTTTTCAGTAAGTTAAAGTAATCTATAGTCGTTCTTCATACTTATATAGAAGCAACAACCTGATTTTCAATTCTAATAAATGGTGCTCACACCCAGAGTCGAACTGGGGACCTCTCCCTTACCAAGGGAGTGCTCTACCGCCTGAGCTATGCGAGCCATATGGAGCGGGTAGCGGGAATCGAACCCGCGCAACCAGCTTGGAAGGCTGGGGTTCTACCTCTGAACTATACCCGCCTAGAATCTACTCCGCCCTTCTACTACTCGTGTAACTAGATGGTGGAGGGGGGTGGATTCGAACCACCGAAGCTTACGCGTCAGATTTACAGTCTGATCCCTTTGGCCACTCGGGAACCCCTCCCACAAGATCTCCCAAGGGCACAACCCTGGCTCTCTCACTCAGGAGCGGCATTTTATGGGAATTGAGATGCTTGTGCAATCGTTTCACAGAGATTTTCTGTACGGGTCAAATCGGGCCGATCGTCAGATAATTCAAGCCATTCAGCGGTGTCTAGCTGGTTGGAATTCGGCGGCCTGAGCACCACCTGAATCTCACCATTTGAGCGGGGTATTTCTTCAATCTCAGGCACAAATCCCAGTTCTGAAACCTGAGCCCGGACTGATTCTGTAGCTTCTGCGGAAGTGAATACGCCCAATCCAATGCCGTCAGCCAACGGTCCCCGGGTAATTAAATAGGTTTCTACCTCTAATTCCGCTTCTGTGAGCGCAGAGCTGACGCTGTCTAGCGCCCGGGTTGCAAGGATTCTATTGGCCTCCGGCGGCAGATAGACACGGAATTGAGATGGCAGTGAATCACCGGTTAAATTGAGCAAAGTGCCCAGATTTTGCTCTCTGGCCGCAAGGATAAAACCATTGGCGTCATCAACCGTGGCAAAACCACTCACAAAGCTACAAATGGTAGGATCTTCGGCATTTTCCAGCGCCAGGGCAGCAGCCTGGGCTTCGAACTCGCTAACCAGCATAAGCCCATTGTTGAGCAATTGCCTGGGCTCCGATTCCAGGAGATTTTCCTTTTGGGGGCGGGTATATCCCCAGACAAAGTACCCAATATTCGCGATAAGCAGAAACAGCGCGATATATCTCACGATTCAGTTCCTATTGCTGCGCCAGGTTCTGGCCCGGGCAAGCGATGGCCAATCCATCCAGCACCAGTCCCGGAATGATTTCTGAATTTTCCACACTGCTCAAATCTCTCAATATTTGCGCGTCTCCACCGGTAAATATTAGTTGGCTACTCCCTTCCATAGCCTTGAGCTTTGCCACTTCTTTTTCAATCAGAGCGACCAAACTGGCACAACTGCCGTTTAATACTGCCTCTTCAGTGGAATTTCCTAACTCGAGGGAATCGAGTTGGGCCCCAGATGACAATCGAATAGCTGTATTGGCAACGAGACTTTGCTGCATTAACGCCAATCCAGGCATTATAAATCCACCCAAATGATTCCCATCGGCAGAGATGGCATCCAGCGTGAAGGCAGTTCCACTGTCTACGATAATGCAGCCACCACCGGCTCTATCGAATCCTGCCAACATAGCCAGCCAGCGATCGACGCCGAGACGGCTAACATCAGGATAGTTAATAGTAAGACCGCCACACTCCCTCGATACTTCAGCCGCCATGGGCTCTAGCGCCCAATTTTCCCGGCTCCATTTCACTATCTTTTCGACCAACTCAGGATCACCAACACTTGAAAAACGAAAGAATGCCGGCTTTGTCGATTCCGCACTGGCTTCAATGAATTCTTGCTCATCGGCAAAGACGCCTTCCGCAATCACATCGCCAGCCTCCATTGATATCTGGCGCCACTTAATGCGCGAATTACCTATGTCCAATTCCAGGATCATTGTTTAACAAACTCATCCGCTGCCCGGAGTGAAGGAAAGATTTCCCCGCCGGATATCTTTTTTACGCCCTCTGCAGTTAGCAATAGTAACGCCCCTGACTCATCCACTCCCTGGCTTCTTCCTATAATCCGTTTACCTGCATTTTGAATAACAATATCCCTGTCCTGGTAACGATCATAACGATTCCATGTTGCGTGAAAAGATGAGAATCCCGACTCAATAAAAATTGCGATATTCGCTATCAATCTATCGGTAATAGCGGCTACAAGCAGTTCTAGACTCGGTGAGCCTGGAACGATTTCTCTTATGTCTGTAACTGGGCGATCAATTTTAGCTTTCTGCTCGTCACTTAAGTTGTAGTTTACTCCAATACCAAAAACCACCCAGGTTTGATCGTTGTCATTGTGCAATTCCAGCAATATTCCCGACAACTTCCTGTTATCTACCAGTATGTCGTTGGGCCATTTTAGTTGCAGATTGCCAGCACCAAGATCTTCGATAACCGAAAGCACAGTGAGCGCCGCAACCAGGCTCAGGCCTTGCAGCGAATCTGCTTCCAGGACAAAAGGATAGGCGAGGGATAAATACAAACCACTGGCAGCCGGACTTACCCAGTTTCTGCCCCTGCGGCCCTTTCCTGCTGACTGCGAATCGGCCACGATTAACTGGATGCCTTTCTCGCCGCTTCTTATCAGGCGGCCAGCTTCGGCATTGGTGGAATCTATTTCTGAAAACACATGGAGATCAGAAATTGCCTCCAACACTTCTGAGGTAATAAGATTCTCTAGTTGCTCTCTATCCATAAAGTGACATATGGCGCTTTAAATCTGACGAAAACAAAAAAGGAGCAGATTCTCGTGCTTGGCACTAAAAACTGCTCCTTTCATTGCCAGGTAATACCCGGCTTTAACATTTACTCTCCTGAAGAGTCGGTAGCTTCTCCTGTTCCACCTTCGGCTCTCAATTTGGAAACAGTCGACCAGGACTCGAGAATAATAAAAATAGACGAAATGATCACCGCTGACTGAATAAGCACCAGTATCCATTGACCGCTATTCACGTAGCTGATGATGTACCAGATACCTGCCCAGGTAGCCATGACCAGGATAAAGCAAAGTGGAATCAGCAAATTTTTGGCCGGGCGACCCAGTTTCATCAAGTAAACAGAAATCACGATCAGGGTCATACTGGCTAGAATCTGGTTAGTGGCTCCAAATACAGGCCAGATCAGGGTTCCGCCATCACCTGGATAATTGCCATTGGATACACCGAAGGCCAACAATAAACAAGCCCCTACTGCTACGAAGGTAGAGATATAGTTACTCTTTAATGGCTTGATGGAATAGATGTTGCCCCACTCCTGGATAATGTATCGAGTGAGTCGAAGCCCGGCGTCCATGGTAGTACCGGCAAAGAGCACTACCATTACAGCAAGCATGGTTTGCGCAAAAGTCAGTGGTATTCCCCAGCCTTCAGAAATCAGCAATGCACCACCGGCGATAAAACCGCCTGCTGATGGACCACCGGTAAAACTTGGATAGATTGCATCCCAACCTCCTGCAACGGAAGCGGCATACAGCGAACCAGTTACAGCGGTAATAGTAATTAGTGCGAGAGAACCTTCACCGAGTGCACCCAGGTAACCAACGAAGCGTGCATCTTTTTCATTACTTAGCTGCTTGGCGCTGGTTCCGGAAGATACGATTCCATGGAAACCAGATAAGGCACCACAGGCAATAGTCACAAACAGTATCGGTAAGATCGGCGGTGTTCCTTCTGCCACATCATTAAATGCAGGAGCTGCTACGTCAGGCGTAGTTAAGAGAACCGCTGTGTAGAGGACAAACAGCCCAACTACTAACTGTGCACCATTAATATAGTCACGGGGTTGTAGCAACAGCCATACCGGCAACATGGAAGCGATTCCCGCGTATACATAGAGAAGAATAATCCAGTCACCTCTTTCACCTAAACCGAATAGCGGATCAGGTAGCGCGAGGGGCATGACACTACCAATATAGATAGTGAAATAAAGAATGCCGACGCCGACGATCGATATCGCCAACAGATTAAACTTTTTGCGAATTAGTACACCCACTGCAATTGCGACGGGAATTGCAGCCCATGCCGGAAACACTGATTCCGGATATATCACCATCTCATCTGCGATGATCGTGGCAAACATCGCATTCACGAGCACTAAGAGCAGAAAGATGATAATCATTAGCACAGATCGAACTTTAACGCCGACGATGCTTTCCGAAAGCGCTCCAATGGATTTCGCGTCGTGTCGGTTACTTGCCCAAAGCGCGCCGAAATCATGGACTCCCGCAAAGAAAATTGAGCCGAGAGTCACCCAAAGCAGTGCCGGTGCCCAACCCCAGTAAACCGCAATTGCTGGACCAACAATGGGCGCAGCACCGGCAACAGCGGTAAAGTGGGAACCCCACAATACGTATTTATTGGTTGGAACATAATCCACACCGTCGTCAAAGCGATGTGCGGGAGTTTCGTAATTTGGATCTAATCGATAAATCTTTTCGGCAATATATTTGGAATAGACAAACCAACCAAAAGTGAATCCGGCCAGGCCGAAAATGACGATAAAGAGCGAGGACATAAAGCAATCTCCCGGATTTTTATTTTGAGCGCATCATAGCAAGTTAGTCCTGCGCGGCACAACGTAGCAACTGCCGAATAAGCCCATAAATCGGCAGTTTCCCGGCGATTTTATGAGCCCTGCAACAATGAAAAAGCCCGACAGCTCAGAGAACGGTCGGGCTTATCAAATTTCTGGAGTTATACCTTAGTTCGTTGGTTCAGCGGCGTGGTATGTCCAGTAACCAATGAACATTTCATCCCAGCTCTGCAGCCCAAAAGTGAGCTCCTTGCTCGGATCGGGATTGGCTGGATTGTACTCTGAATTATCGAATGCTCCGGTAACGTGAACCTGGGTACCGGCTGGCAGAAGCATTGGTTCTTCCAGCGCATATGTTGGCTGCCATGCATAGCTGTAATTCGGCACACTTAGCAAATCAACCATGGTCCCATCAGGGTATTCCGCACTGAACTTCATGTCTTTGCCGCGGAAATGCATGTGGGCCCGTAATCCTGTTACCACCACATCTTCATCGAAAACATACTGGGCCGATGCTGCGTGATCCTGGGCATAAGGTGGAATACGAAACATTCCAGACACTGATTGGGTGAAATTCTCATAAGCGGGTGGTTCGTCATGCATGTACAAGCCCAGTATGGTTTCATCACTGGTAGCCCGACCATTCGTCGTATAGTGAAACTGCATGCTCAGCTTGTGACCCTCAGGAATATACACCCCGGTATCTTCAGGGAAGGCCATGGCATCGACTTTGCCTGGCGCATAACCTTCAAGAAAACGCGTGGCCTGATTAATCGTTGCCGCTTCTCCCTCGGCAACTTCTCTGGGCGCTGTAACATAAGTAAGCAGGTGGTGAAGTACCGATTCATCGCCGGCGATGTATTGCACCGCCTTCACCCACTTGTCTTCTTCAAATGGAAGTGGCACATCGACATTGATGTAGTCCAGAACTCCAGTTGCCGGAATTTCATGCCGTGGCGCAGTGATGATGTAGTCTGGCTCACCCAGCTGCCATTCCCTGCGATCGGGAAATTCCAGAGAAGTTAGGGGATCATTAACTGCCAGACCTTTTGGTGCACCGGCATCGATCCAATGAACCAGGGTTTGCAGATCGTCATTTGAGATGTATCGGGCATTGCTGAAATGACCAATATTGGGATCCACCTGGGTTGGTGGCATACGCTTGGTTAACAAAACTTCACGAATCATTGGCGACCAGCCTTGCAGCATCAAGTGGCTATCTAATGCAAAGGGGCCAATACCGCCTTCCCGATGACAAGACGCACATTGCTCGGCGATGATGGGCGCGATCTCAGTTTCATAGTCTGGCACAGTATCCGCATGTAATTGCTTTACCGGGAAAGTCAAATCGCAACCAGATGCTGCATTAACTACAGTTGATTCCACCTCACCATTTAATTCGGAATTGAGTACTTCAGTTGCTCCAGCTTCAATGCCACCTCTGTACAACAAAGTTAGTCTGTCAGGATCCAGAATGGCAACCTCACCCGCCTTGCTAAAAGACAAGGTCTCTGAAACCAATTGGCCGTCATCGACCAAAAGGGGAAGTTCAGTTCCCATATTAGCTTGGCTGACACGCAAGGCATCGATATTGCTTTCAGATGATGAATCAATTAGCGCAAATGTAACTTGTTGATCTGCAAATGCTGACTGCATTACTTCGAATTGAGATACAGAACCATCAATACTGCTGCAGCTACTATCAAACGACATCAGTACCAGTGCTTCCTGATGACGATAGCGACTCAATTGATGAAATTCCCCCTCACTATCGAGTAGGGCAAAATCGCCAATTCGATCGGGCAAGGCTGAAACCGAGCCAATCATTGAACAAGAACAGATTACCGTAAGTACGCTGGAAAGCTTTTTCATTAGATATCTCCGAAGCAGGTGCCAATCCACAAAGTTTAAACCAAGTTCCGAAAAATAGGCATAGGAATGCCTGTATTTGAAATGTGGAAAAAGGCTGTTTGTCTCAAATTTCCTTTATATAAGAAGCAAGAAAAAGGGCTGTCAATTAGGGCAACCCAAACGCAGGCCACTATCCATGGCACTCCCTATGCCAATTGCACGCCTGGAGGAGGGCTAGTTTCCTGTTTTGTGATAGGAAAAGTAACCGATGAACATCTCATCCCAGCTCTGAGCCCCTCCCCGCACTTCTGCATCAGGATCAGGATTACCCAGGTTGTACTGAGAATTGTCAAAGGCTCCCTCAATCATCACTCTCGACCCGGCCGGCAATAACATAGGATCCGCCAGACGGTAAGTTGGCTGCCAGGCAAAGTTGTAATCCGGCACATTAATAATGTCGCCTTTGGTGCCATCAGGATAGATAACACTGAAACGCATGTACTTGCCGCGATAATGCATATGGGGGCGCAGGCCATGGAGCATGATTTCATCTTCGAACACGTAAGAAGCACTCATCTTGTGCTCAGTGGCGCGCGGAGGAATGGCGATGTTACGCCCGCCATGACTTAAGGAATAAGTGGAATACTGGAAATCAGGTTTTTCTTCTGCGAAGTACAGCCCCAGTAAAGTCTTGTCTACCGTCTCTTTGCCGAATGTCGTGTAGTGCAATGACATTTGCACCGCCGACCCTCTGGGCACAAACATGCCTGAGTTTTCCGGATAGGTAGCCGCTTCGTCTTTGCCTGGAGCATAACCTTCCAGGAATTCCCTGTAGCTATCATTCTCACCTTCGACAATTCTTACATCGTAATCCGCTGGAACAATGTAACTGAGCAAGTGATGGAGTACGCGACGGTCTCCCGGAATGTGCTGAACCGATTTAACCCAGACATCTTCTTCAAAAGGCAGGTTAATCGTTACGTTTTCATAATCCAGCACCCCTGTTGCAGGTACGGTAAATGCAGGAACCTCAACAATGTAGTCTGGTTCTCCAAGTTCCCAGGCAGTTTCCGGCGGACTGATCTTCGTCAGCGGATCCCTATCGCTGTTGCCACGGGGAGCACCTGCATCGATCCAGTGAATCAGGGTTTGTAACTGCTCGGGATCCATATAACGTGCGTTAGTAAAATGATTGATACTGGGATCAACCTGGGCAGGTGGCATACGCTTGGTCATGATGACTTCCTTCATCATCGGCGACCACCCCTGCACCATCATATGGGAATCCATGGCGAATGGTGCGATTCCCCCCTCAACGTGACAGCTCACACATTTCTCTTCCAGTATCGGTGCAACATCCGTGGCATAGTCCGGTACAGTCAAAGCGTGCTGATCACGGGCAGGAAATTCCAACTCACAGCCGACGCTTTCGGTAAGCACAGTTTCATCGAATGAATCTAGCTCGCCGGCAACGACTGCAGCCAAAGTATCGGCCAGATCAGAGCTACCCTGGCGCGCAGAAATGTTTCTGTCCGGGCGTGCTCGGCGAGACTTAATATCCAGACCCCCTCGATACAGAACCTGAAATCGATTCGGCTCCAGTACGACAATTTCGCCTGCTTTCGAAAGACCCAAACTCTCTGCAACCAACTGACTATCGTCTAACAGGATTGGCAAATCGAAATTATGTAAAGAATCCATTTGGCGAATGGATTCCAGATCATCAGACGGAGATGAATTGATGGCGAGAAAACTTACTCCCTGATTTTCCCAGGTAGTTCTCAATAGACGATACTTTGGAAGCTTTTCTACGTTTTCAAGGCAGGTGCTTGCAGTTGAAATAATTACCACCGCGCTACTTTCACCATATTTTCTTAATTGGTGATAGCTGCCTTTATGATCGAGTAGCGCAAAGTTGCCCACCCTTTCAGTTGCCGAACTCGGCTGACCCAACATCAGCATCGCTCCCAGCAGCGATATTGCCCAGCTTGTGTTCTTCATCGTTGATTCCTCTTTCACCAATTCCCAAAAATCCGGTGCTCAAACAGGGTGGAAATCGGTGTCCAATTCTATTGCTACGAAGCTTAACCTAAAACCTGCACTCGAGTTACACACAGTCCTTTACGAGATGTAACAAATTGCAATTCATAAAGCCCTGAACCCTGATATTTTTCCTATAAATATCAGTTAGCTACGGCCTCCATGCTCAACATAGATTGTCACATTTTTAGTCGACCCAAAAGCGCAGAAATGTGCAGTCTGGATTAAATGAATCAGCTTGCAAGAAACTCGGCTATTTTGCAGCTGCTGGCGATTGCTGGAGCCATAAACTAAAGGAGCCAGAATCTAAAAAAGTGCCAACTGGCACTTTCTTAGATTCAGTCCCTTGATCCTGGAGTTCAATTTTTTACTTCAACCTTCTGTCCAAAGTTATAAGTAGAGAATGATTCAATGAGAGAAAATTTTCTAAAGACTTCATACATCGCCCAGAGTACGGCGACGATAACTATCAATAACATTCCCCAGCGCATTACTGCCGCCCAGAACAAGGCATCAAATACCGGCATCTGAAATTGATACAGACCTAAGGTAGCGCCTCTATCTACCATCCAGTGCCAGGCACTGTGGGCAAGCAATGCCGACAAAAGTATTGCGCCGATTCTTTCCTGAACAACGTATTTAAACAAGAGGTTAAGAATCGGTATGACCAGCAGAAGTATGAACAACTGCCCCAATTCAACACCTATGTTGAAGGCCAGCAAGGAAGAGAACAAATGGCCGCCCGCAAACTGTAAGGTTTCGCTGAACAGGAATGAAAAACCAAAGCCGTGCACCAATCCAAATCCGAAAGTTATAAGCCATCGATGTTCAAGTTTTGCTCCCACTATATTTTCGAAAGCCATATAGACAATGGAAAGCGCAATTAAAGTTTCGATTAGTGGAGGAAACCAGAGAGAGCTCGGCGCAACACCAAAAGCGGAGCCAATTAAGGTAATCGAGTGGGCGATAGTGAATGAAGTCACTACCGGAATTAATGCGCGAATCGAACGTAGCGGGATCACCAGGCAAAACAGGAACAACAGGTGATCGATACCTTCCAGTATGTGTTCGAAACCCATGGTAATGAATCGCAACGCCGCCTGGTGCCAGCGTGGATCAAGCTCTACCAATCCGGGATTCCCCAGATAGTTGAATATTCTCTCTGCCCCGTTAGGCACCAGAAATCGCAATACCGTCGTGGTCTCATCTGACAGCGTTCCCAATTCCGGGTTTACGGAGAAATCGGAATCTTCCGATTGAATCGGGTAGGTAACCAGCACATCCAGAACACCCTGCCGCCAGAATAAGTCCGTGGAATCATCAAGAGCTGGACTCTGGATATTAGCCAGGGCCGTCTCGTAATCTACAAAAGACCTGTTTGAAGGCAGTGAAATCCGGGTGAGTTGCAAATCTTTCTCGGTGAGCTCTTCACCATTCTCGTAAAAGTGCAACGATTCGGTTATATAGACTCGCGCTGCATCGTAGGAAGCAAACTCGGCTTCCGAGAACTGGATGAAACCCGGCCCACGCAATGGAAAGGCCACTTCCCCGAGGGCTTCCATGGGAACCCTTAATAATGCGGTTAGCTCGTTTCCTTCCGGTTTGACGAATGCATATACAGTGACACGAGAAGGAATATCATGACCGTGCACCAGACTGGGAAGCGCCGCCAGCAGCATCGCCGCGATCAGTCGTGCTGAAATCAATGTAAAAAGGCAGGTTCGAAAAACGTTTAAATACTTCATAGTTTCTTATTAATTATTCGTAAAAACAGTAGGTTAGCATATCGTAATAACCAAAAAAATGGCCGTTGCAATGCTACATCAGTGCGGGATAGAAAGGCTGTTACAAATTCTTACAAGTGCCCATCCTAAAAAATTGCGTGTGAGTATACTGTCTCACTTTTAGGCAGTATACTGGGCTCTTGCCCTGGAAGTTAGTAAGTCCGCGCCTTTGCGGGAATTAAGAGGAGAACAAAAATGACAAAAATTAAACTATTGGTAGGAGCCACTCTAACAGTTGCAATGTTTGCTCTGTACATCGGGCAAGAGCAATTGCAAGAGCCAGTAGAGGCTGCTAGCAATGACGTCATGGCCCCCCACTTCTTGGTGGATCCATTGTGGCCCAAGCCCCTGCCAAATCACTGGGTTCAAGGCAACACAATTGGCGTGGACGTAGATGAAAGAGACCACATCTTCGCAGTCCACAGAAACTCAGAATCTCAATTTATGCGCATTCAGGAAATCGGCTTATATTCCGGTGTTGCTGAATGTTGTACTCCGGCACCTCCAATTCTGGAGTTCGATCTGGAAGGTAACCTGATCAATGCCTGGGGCGGACCTGTTGAAGGCGCGCCTTATGTATGGCCAGAGTCTAACCACGGTATCGACGTAGCTCCGAACGGAGACGTATGGATCGGTGGTAATGGCGGACCTGACTCCCACGTACTGGTATTCAGCAGAGACGGTGACTACATCCGTACTGTTGGTATCCCAGGTGAGGAAATGGACAGCAACGCTACGACTCACTATGGTCGAGTTGCTGAAATCGCAATCGATGCAGCTAACAACGAAGTCTACTTCGCTGATGGTTACGTTAACCGTCGTGTCGCAGTTGTTGATTTAGCCACTGGTGCTTTCAAGCGCTACTGGGGTGCGTACGGTAATCGTCCTGATGACGACGCCGATGTAACTTACACTCCAGGCGAGCCTGGCCCTCAGCAATTCCGCGGACCTGTACACTGCGCCGAGCCTTCTAACGACGGCCTGGTTTATGTATGTGACCGTGGCGCTGACCGTATCCAGGTGTTCCGCACTGACGGCACCTATGTAAGAGAAGTTATTATTTCTCCTGCTACTCTTGCACAGGGTTCTACCTGGGACATCGACTTCTCGCCTGATGATGATCAAGAATTTATGTACCTGGCTGATGGTCAGAACTTCAAGATCTACATCATCGACCGTGAGTCTTTAGAAGTACTTTACACATTTGGTGATGGTGGCAGACAGCCTGGCCTGTTCTTCGCACCTCACAGTATCGCTACCGATTCTCAGGGCAACATCTACACGACTGAGACTTACGAAGGTAAGCGAATTCAGAAGTTCCTCTATCAAGGCATGCAGCCAGTAACTGTGCGCGACCGTGCACCTACCTGGCCAGCTGACGAACTGTAAGAGCAATTAGTTAAAAACCCGGTCACTCTATGAGTGGCCGGGTTTTTTTATACCTGCAAAAGTACTTCCCTGTACTTTTGCAGGGGCACCCTCAAATCACTGGCGTAAAAGTGCGATTTTTCTGGTGATTTGAAGGCTCGCATTTGGCTACGCCAACAGTCGTCATCCATGACTCATTCACAGGGTTTTTCTTGTTTCTCTAATCCTGATTTGGTGGTACTGTCGAGTGATCGGTAGTCTCAAACGAGAGGTAAACCGCCATGACTAAAACAAGAAAAAACCTTCTCCTTAGTGCCCTCGCTATAACAGTCTTCGTACTTCTGAATATTGGGCAAAACGCACTCCAGCAAGCTGCCCAGGCAGTAAACAATGATCGGCTGGTCCCCCAGTTTGTAGTCGATCCTTACTGGCCACAACCACTGCCTAATAAATGGATCATGGGCAGAACCATCGGCATTGCGATCGATGAACGGGATCATTTGTTCGTCGTCCATCGCGACCAGGATTCCATGTTCATGAGCCAGGAACTTGGCCTCGATCTGGGGCGAGCTGAATGCTGCACCGCAGCACCGCCTATTCTGGAATTTGACGCTGCCGGAAACCTGATCAATGCCTGGGGCGGACCCGGTGAAGGCTACACCTGGCCCGAATCCAACCATGGCATCGAAGTGGCCCCGGATGGAAATGTCTGGATAGGCGGTAACGGCAGCGGCGATTCCCATGTGCTGGTATTTACCCGTGATGGTCAGTTCGTGCGGGAGATTGGCATTCCCGGAGAACCAGTCGACAGTTTAAGTACAACTTCGTTCGGACGCGTGGCGGAAATTGCAATTGATGCCTCAGCCAACGAAGCCTACTTCGCAGATGGATATGGCAACAAACGAGTGGCAGTAGTTGATGCAGCCACTGGCGCTTTCAAGCGATTCTGGGGAGCCTACGGCAATGAACCCATCGATCAGCGTGTCGTCTACGATCCTTTCGAGCCATTGCCAGATCAGTTTGTCGGACCGGTCCATTGTGCCGAACCGTCCAATGATGGCTTGATCTATGTATGCGACCGCGGAGCGGACCGCATCCAGGTTTTTCGACCGGACGGCACTTTCGTCAAAGAAGGACAGGTGGCCCCTCTTACCCTGGCAGGAACTACCTGGGATCTTTCCTTTTCACACGACGAAGATCAGGAGTTCATCTACGTTGCTGACGGCGCTAACTTCAAGGTACATATTCTCGATCGCGAATCACTGGAAGTCCTGGCCGAATTTGGTGATGGTGGCAGACAGCCAGGCTTATTCTTTGGTACCCACAGTATTGTCACAGATTCGGAAGGCAATATTTACACCACCGAAACCTATGAAGGAAAGCGGGCGCAAAAATTCCTGCTGCAGGGATTAAGGCCGTTGAGTGATCATCGTACCGGCGCACCATGGCCAGCATCAGAGTTGCATTGATTTTCTCACAAAATAAAAAAGGCCAGTTTGCTGGCCTTTTTTATGCCAGCTTCTGGTGAAACAAAATGCTACAAGCTCAAGCTGACTGCACCTTGTTTCATCCAGTCCCCTCCTTTATTCTCGATACCAGCAGATTAATAAGGAGATGCCTCAGCATGAATTTTCGCAAACTGGTCTTTATGGCTCTTATCATTATTGCTCCAACTGTCTTCGCAGCAGAGGTCAATATTGATTACAGCTATGGCGGAGATCACAACACCGATTTCAGTAGTTTAAGAGTGTCATTGGCTGTAGCTGAGGTAAGCGATGATCGGGGCGGAGACGCGAACCACATTGCTGAGGATTATTCAGCCTCAGCTCCGTTAACAGAAATTATTCGAGATGCACTGGTTCAGGGTTTCGAACATGGCGGTGCAGAACTGGCGGAAGCAGATGCAGAAATGCAGATAGCCGGACGCATCGTTAGCTCCCAACTTCAAACCGTCGATCGGGGCGGAGTTGAATCATTGCAATTAACTATCCGAACCAATGTGGCTCTGCAAGGTCGCGGCCGCACAATTTGGGAAACCACTCTGTTCGGGCGCGGTACAGTCCCTGTAGACGATGGCATGGCAGCGGCGCTTAGTGCAGCAATGGACAGAATGATTCGCGAACTTGTTAACGACGATTATTTCCTGATAGAAATTCAGTAGCCTTTAATCACTAGCGGCATCCCAGGCCTGCAAAGGCGTTTTCTTCAGGCGTTTGGGATAAGGCCGGAAAAAATCTAAGATTTGACAGGGCTGCTATCTCTGCAATCGATGACTGCATTTCGCAGTGGTGGAGATGGACTGGTGAGTCTTGACTCATCAGGAACGCAGCGGCACTTCCCTCCTCCGTGATCACAATCTTAAAGAAACTATCCGGCACCCGATGGGTCTTGGAGGTGAGGAGTCTTTTCACGTCGGTTGCGTTATCGAATACTGGGCCTGTGATGACATAAACCACACCGCTTCTGTTCACCAGGTTTCGAATCGACCAATCCAATCCATACCACGCACCCTGACTGAGGCTCGGGCTGCGAGCGACGGTGTTGGTCAGATAATTTACTTCGTTCCAATAGGGTGAACCGGCGAAATCCACCAGAGGCACATACTGTGCTCGAGTTAATCCCACACTTTCAGCTTCCAGGAAATCGATGGCGCTCAGGGTGTCTGCGACGAACTCATCAGGAATAGGCGTCCTGGGCAGGCTGGATGCGATACCAATGGATTCAGTGGACACCTTGTAAGCAACCCAATCCGCAGATTTAGTCTCGGTGTTGTAGGAAAGGGCATAGATAGGACGAATGATAAGGTGATTTTCAGCACTGCCGCCAAGCGGGCAACCCCCGACACAGTGAGCAATATTGTAGTTCTGAGCATAGTTAGGCGTTGAGGCCAGTAAGGCCCAGGGCAGAATCAAGATTAGAAGACTTCTCATGCTCAAATTTCCAGTTCCGCTGTTCCGCTTCGCAATTTACTTAAAAGCGCAGCAGTGTACCCCTTTACAAACTTGAATCCCAAATAAGCTTAAGGAATTTATGGGTTTACTTGCCTCACAGCCCTGATACAGGCCTCAAATTTATCGGCAAAATAGTCATGACCAAATTCCTGCACTAGCCAATCTGGCTCAAAATTCACCCACGCCTGTTAACAATTTTATAACTGAATCGTCTAAGTAATTGATGGCAGAAACGCCCGTTTGACGGGCTCTGGCGGGAATTCAGCATAGTTTTGCGATAAACAGCTAACCGATTATTGAAATTAGGTCATTTTTTCAATTTTCAGGAAGCTTTATTCAGCACCGCTATCTAGTATGCCCCACTAGCAAACCAGCATTACCCTGTTTAAGAAGTAGATGAGGAGAGCAAGATGCTTAAAATTTCTACAGTAGCCAAAGTAGTCGTTACTGGCCTGCTTACTGCTATGGCGGGATCAGCTGCATTGGCAGCCGATCGCATTAGTGATTTCTCACTGGTGGACGCTGACGGCAGATTTTTCCAGTTAAGCCGGCACACAAATCAAGAGGCGATCGTACTTTTCGCCTATGACCCTGCCAGCAGAGATGCCCGTAGAGCCGTATCAGATCTTGATGATCTCGCGGAGCAATTTGCTGACCAGGCAGTTGAATTCGCGGTAATAGACGTTTCTGCGTCAACTGACAAAGTGGCTATGAGAGAAGAAGCTGAAGACGAAGATATCGCCTTTCGTATTCTCATGGACGACACCCGGATTGTTTCTGAAGAACTTGGAATTTCCCGAGTTGCTGAAGCGATAATTATCAACCCCACAGCGCGGGAAGTTGTTTATCGTGGTGCCTTGAGCAGCCGAACAGCGGAAGGCTCTCGCTCCGAACGGAATGATGCCTCCTACGTTGCGGACGCACTAACAGCAATTCTTGCTGACGCAGAAGTTCCAGCGGATGCATTAGCTAGCCGAGGTGATGAGATCGCTTACACTCAGATCGATGCACTTTCTTATGCCAATGACATTGCTCCAATTCTTGAACAGCGTTGTGTGACCTGTCACCAGGAAGGTGGAATCGCTCCATTTGCGATGAGCAACCACCAGATGGTTCAGGGTTGGTCTCCAATGATTCGTGAAACCCTGATCACCAAGCGTATGCCTCCTGGTCAGATCGATAACGAATATGTTGATTCCTTCCATGGCGTAAACCACATCACTATCGAAGAAACCCAAAAGCTGATTAGCTGGATTGATAACGGTTCTGTTAATAACGACAGCAACGATCCACTGGCCGAGCTAATGCTTGAGCCGGTTAAATGGCTAAATGGTGAGCCTGATATCGTTATCCAGATTCCAGAGCAGCAGATTCCAGCAACCGGTGTACAGGACTATCGTAACCTGACAGTACCTTTAGATATCGATGAAGATATCTGGGTTAAAGCGGTTGAATTCGAAGCCGGTGATCCCACTGTACTTCACCACATTATTGCTTTCTCTTATGGCCCTGACGGAATCAACGAATTCGAAATCCTGAATCAGGGCATAGGCCTCGGCGCTTATGCCCCGGGTAACGAACTTAATCTTTATCCTGAAGGCGCAGGCTATCCGCTTAAAGCAGGCGGTGGTTTGTTGTTGCAAATGCACTACACAACTTCAGGTAAAGAAACTACCGACGCGTCAGAAATTGGTCTCTACCTTTGGGATGATGAACCGGAGCGTGCAATTCTTGGTGGCTCGGCCGCAGATATGGATATCAACATTCCTCCATTTGCGGGCGACCATGAAATGGTTGCAACCAAGAAATTCCGCACGGATTCTTACCTGACCATGCTTGGACCACACATGCATTACCGTGGTTTCGATGCAAACTTCAAACTGCAGTACCCTGACGGTCGCGTTGAAGAAGTACTTAACGTGCCTAACTATCAGTTTAACTGGCAAAAGACTTATGACTTCAAAGAGCCTTTGTTTTTGCCAGCTGGCACTGAATTGGTATTCCGCGGAACTTTCGATAATTCCGACATGAATCCATTCAATCCAGATCCTTCACAGACACTAACCTGGGGGGAACAAACCTGGCAAGAAATGTTCTTTGGCTTTTTCCGTTACGTAGAAGCGGAAGGCGGAGAGTAAGCTCTACCAGCTTTTGTTCACAGCCCGATTACCTCATGGTAGTCGGGCTTTTTTTACCTTGGAATAACTGAAATCCATCCATGGATTTCAGTTATGTCGTCGCGAGACAACAGGCACAAAATGCGATTTTGCTGGTTGCTCGCTTCCTCGCATTTGCTTCGCAAATGATTCGCGCATCCCTGCGCTCTCCTTCGAGCACCTTTCAAGTAACAATCTCTTCGAAGCCGATCATGCAGAAATTGGCAGCGAGCGTGGTGGATAGGGTCTGTTTTGCGAACGAATAGGCCCATGGATGAAGGCCGGGGCGGGCCAGGGATGGCCCATTTGAGTGAGCAGAAACAGACCCTGTTCACAAGCGATCCCAATCAAAGCCAAACAAATTAGCCCCTCTAATATGCTATGCTCGGGGACTGTTCTAAATACCGAGAAGTACTGAGTTATGAAGAAATCCGTCCTGGCACTCGCACTATCGTGTCTGACCACAAGCGGCTTTGCTGACACCACCTTAATTACAAATGTTAACGGTTACACCCTCAACAGTAATCGTGAACTCGTTCAGTTCACTGCCTTGCAATTTACCGATGACAAAGTAGATCTCATCTATAGCGATGACGAAGAATTACCCAATGACATTGATAAGCAAATCGATGGTGGCGGTAGAACATTAATTCCAGGATTAATCGATGCCCATGGTCATGTAGGCAGTTATGGCTTTAGTTTATTACGAGTCGATTTAGTCGGGACAAGCTCAGAAGAAGAAGCTGCACAACGAGTACTGGCCTTTGCCGAGGATAACTCGGAGCTCGAGTGGATTCAGGGCCGCGGATGGAATCAGGTTTTATGGGATAGCAATGAATTCCCTACTGCTGACAGTATCGATGCAGTTGTTGGAGATAAACCGGTGTGGCTAAGCCGGGTAGACGGACACGCCGGTTGGGCGAATTCCGCAGCGATGGAACTGGCCGGAATAGATCGAAACACCGAAGATCCAACAGGCGGGCAGATTATTCGGGATGAAAATGGTGATGCAACCGGTGTGCTCATCGATACGGCCATGCGCTATGTCAGCTCCCAGATTCCCAGCCCAACTTTTGAAGAACAGAAATTTGCCCTGCAAACCGCGATGGAAAGCCTCGCGACTTATGGCATGACCAGCGTGCATGATGCAGGCATTGGTAGTCAGACTGTTGCTGCGTTCAAGGAATTACTTGAAGACGGCCCTTTACCGATCCGGGTAAATGCCATGATTTCTGCTTCCGATCCTCTTTACCAGGATCGATTGAATGAAGGTTTTTTCAGGAGTGATGACGACACTTTCGTCATTCACAGCGTAAAAGTTGTGGGCGATGGCGCCCTGGGAAGTCGCGGTGCAGCATTGATCGAGGATTACTCTGATGAACCAGGCAATCGTGGCTTACTGCGCTACGATGACGAACGCCTTGAATTTTTAATGCGAGTTGCAATGAACGCTGGCTTCCAGGTTAACACCCACGCCATTGGAGATAACGCAAACTTAAAAGTTATGGATAACTACGAGCGCCTGATTAGTGAAACCAATTCGAGAGACCGGCGTCATCGCATCGAGCACGCACAAATACTGCAGTACGATGACATTGTGCGTTTTGCAGAATTAGGCGTGATCCCTTCCATGCAGGCGACCCATGCCACTAGCGACATGAACATGGCAGAAGACCGCATCGGACCTATTCGTATTCAGGGCGCATATGCCTGGCGCAAATTGCTCGACACCGGAGTGCTTATCGCCAATGGTTCTGACTTTCCGGTCGAGTCACCAAACCCTTACTGGGGATTACACGCATCTGTAACGAGACAGAACCAACTGAGTGAGCCGCCAGGAGGTTGGTACCCTGAGGAACGCATGACCCTGGTGGAAGCATTCGCGAGTTTTACTCTGGATGCTGCCTATGCCGGGCATCAGGAAGAGATTCTCGGTTCGCTGGAACCTGGCAAGAAAGCCGATTTCGTGTTTCTCGATCGCGACATGTTTGCGATTCCCGAATCAGAACTCTGGCAAATCCAGGCGACAGAAACCTGGATTAATGGAGTAAGAGTTACCGACTAGACGTGACTCTTACAGAAAGAGCTTGTTATGAAACAATATCGTTCTTATCTATTACTTATTTTTCTTATTTTGCTTGCTGCCTGCAGCTCAGAGGAAAACACCGACAATCAGACTGTAGCTTCTGATCAATCCACCCGCCAGTTCGATGCCGACGAAATTGCACGATGGGAAGAAAGGGCTGCCAATGTAGAAATTTTGCGCGATCGTTGGGGTATTGCCCATATTTACGGAGCGACGGATGCCGACACCGTATTCGGTACTCTCTATGCCCAGGCGGAAGACGATTTTAATCGGGTAGAAACCAACTACATTAACGCCATGGGTCGACTGGCAGAGGCGGAAGGAGCGGGACAAATATACCGTGACCTTCGAATGAAGTTATTCATTGATCCAGTAGAAATGCAGTCAATGTACGAAGCCAGCCCGTCCTGGCTGCAGGAACT
Organism: uncultured Pseudohongiella sp.; assembly: GCA_964616225.1. Lineage (GTDB taxonomy): Bacteria > Pseudomonadota > Gammaproteobacteria > Pseudomonadales > Pseudohongiellaceae > UBA9145. Next base: position 117,255 of record CAZTTE010000010.1, on the reverse strand, counting down.
CATGAACGCTTTTGCTGATGGGCTTAATTATTATCTTTACACTCATCCCGAAGTTGAACCGCGGGTGATTAAGAGGTTTGAACCCTGGATGGCGCTTTCGTTTACCGAAGGCAGTATTGGTGGTGATATCGAGCGAGTAAATCTTGGAGAACTACAAAATTTTTATGATGCCGGCGATCAGACAGCTCAAATTAGCTATGTCAGTGATAACGAACCCAGAGGGTCGAATGGATTTGCCATCGCTCCTGAAAATACGGCCAATGGTAATGCCCTCTTCCTGATTAATCCTCACACATCGTTCTTCTTTCGCTCAGAACTACAGATGGTGAGCGAAGAAGGCTTGAACGCCTATGGTGCTGTGACCTGGGGTCAGTTCTTCGTCTATCAGGGCTTTAACGAAAACACAGGCTGGATGCACACATCATCGCGAGCCGATGCAATTGATGAGTACCTGGAAACCATTGTTCAACGGGATGACGGCGTGTATTACGTACATGGGGATGAAGAGAAAAAACTGGAAGAGAAAATCATTACTGTTCCCTACAAGGATGGTGATGAAATGCATAGCAGGCAGTTCACCACTTACCGCAGCCACCATGGCCCGATAGTTCGGGGCGAAGATGATAAGTGGGTTGCCTTTAGCATTATGGAAGAGCCAATCAAAGCTTTGAGCCAATCCTACGGCCGCACCAGGACAAACAACTACGAAGAATTTGCGGCTACCATGGAATTGCGCACCAACTCTTCCAACAACACTGTTTATGCCGATGACAAAGGCAATATTGCCTACTGGCATGGCAACTATATTCCGCGACGGGATGAACGCTTCGACTGGAATCAGCCTTTAGATGGCAGCAATCCCGACACTGACTATAAAGGTCTTCACGGGCAACACGAAACCATCGCGGTAGTAAATCCAGACACAGGCTGGATTCAAAACACTAACAATACTCCTTTCAATGCATCCGGTACCGCCAGCCCGAACCCCAATGACTATCCGATCTATATGGCTAACAATCCCGAGAACTATCGCGGTATCCACGCGGTGCGGGTACTCGATGGAGTCACAAACTTCACTCTCGACTCCCTGATCGATGCAGCATACAGTCCGCTGCTTCCGGCTTTTGAAGAGTTAATTCCCGACTTATTAATCGTTACCGCCGTAGACCAGATTCCAACAGTCTCGGATAACGATGATTTTCCTCTGCAAGGAAGAGGCGACCAGGTTTCTATTCAATCTGATTTGCTGGAGTACATCGATTTATTTCGTACCTGGGATTTCACGTCTTCTGCAGATTCAGTGGAAACCTCTTTAGCTGTTTACTATGCCCAACAGCTAATGGAAGCCGTTAGAGCAGAAGCTGCTCAGGAAGGGGCAAACATTTATCGATACATGGCAAACAGATCGACGCTTGCACAAAAACTCACCGCACTGAGAGCGGCTGCCCAGGAGCTGACTAATGACTTCGGGGATTGGCGCGTACCCTGGGGAGAAATCAACAGATACCAGCGCTTAAATGGCGACCTGGTGCAGGACTTTAACGACGACGAGCCGAGTCTCCCGGTAGGATTCGCCTCTGGTCGCTGGGGTTCCCTCGCTTCTTTCGGTGCCCGAACCTATCCGGGTACAAATCGCATGTATGGCACCAGTGGTAATAGTTTTGTTGCCGTAGTGGAATTTGGTAATACGCTAACTGCCCGGGCAATTACAGTCGGCGGTTTACAAAGTGATCCGGCCTCTCCTCATTTCGATGACCAGGCAGAAATGTACGCTAATGGTGAATTCAGGGATGTTTTATTCTACCGGGAAGATGTCGAAGCTAACCTGGAGAGAGCATATAATCCCGGACGCTAGACTATTTTGCAGATCAGCGTTGATATATTTCGACGGCTGATTAGAAGAACCAATACAAAGAAATAATAAGAAGAGCAACATGAGCAGTTCTACCCACCGTGCTGGACGGCATTTCCTGCAGATTCCAGGCCCTTCAAATGTGCCCGACAGTATCTTGCGGGCCATGTCCCAAGCCGTAGTTGACCATCGCGGTCCAGGCTTCCCCGATTTAACCCTCGGAATTCTGGACGGTCTAAAACCGATCTTTAATACGCAATCTCCAATCATTATTTATCCCTCTTCGGGTACCGGCGCCTGGGAAGCAGCCCTGGTTAATTGCTTATCGCCCGGAGATAAAGTGCTCGCTTTCGAAACCGGCTGGTTTGCCACTCTCTGGAAAGGAATGGCAGAAAAACTGGGAATAGAAGTGGAATGGGTAGAAGGTGACTGGCGACGCGGAGTTGATCCCACAGTAGTTGAGGAAAAACTCCGCAGTGACTCATCCCACTCAATCAAAGCCGTCTGCGTTGTCCACAACGAAACCTCCACCGGCGCCACTAGCCGCATCGGCGAAATCCGCCAGGCTATCGATGCAGCAGCTCACCCTGCTCTCTATTTAGTGGATACGATTTCCTCACTCGTCTGCGTCGATTATCGCCACGATGAATGGAAAGTAGATGTCACTGTGAGTGGTTCACAGAAAGGGCTAATGCTGCCACCGGGATTGGGTTTTAACGCGGTCAGTGAAAAAGCATTAGAGGCATCGAAAAGAGCTACTTCCAATGTTGCTTATTGGTCCTGGCAGGACATGATCGATAACAACAAAAACGGAGTCTTTCCCTACACCCCCGCCACCAATTTACTTTATGGATTGAAAGAAGCATTGCGCTTATTACATGCCGAAGGATTGGAAAACGTCTACTCCCGCCATGCTCGTCTTGCCCAAGCAACACGTATCGCGGTCGAAGCCTGGGATCTGGAAAATCTTTGCGTGGTGCCGGAAGAATTCAGTAATTCTCTAACCGCTGTAGTGATGCCAGAAGGACACGATGCTGACGCCTTACGTAAAACCATACTGGATAATTTCGATATGTCTCTGGGCACAGGTCTCGGCAAGGTTAAGGGCAAGATTTTCCGCATCGGTCATCTGGGCGACTTCAATGAGTTAATGCTCACCGGCACCCTCAGTGGTGTGGAAATGGGATTGGAAATTGCAGGCGTTCCTTTTAATAAGGGCGGGATTAATGCCGCAATGGATTTTTTAGCTCAGTCATAAAAATAACAACAAGGATATAAGAATGGATCCTTCTACAGCAGTTAATACCAGCGCAGCTATCTCACTAATTGGCTTTGCTGTTGTCATCTTTCTTCTTTTGTTCCTGATTGCCAAATGGAAATGGCATGTGTTCTTCGCCCTGCTCATTCCTATACTACTTTTTGGAATCTTACCGGGCATTCAACAGAATAATTTTATCGATGCCTTCGAAACAGGATTTGGAAATACCCTGGGATCAATAGGTGTTGTAATTGTTCTTGGTTCAATCATTGCCGAAGCGCTAAAACATACCGGGGCTATACAGGTGATTACCAAGTCCATGGTAGACCTGGTTGGTTCACAGCGCATGCCCCTGGCATTGACCCTGACCGGATTCATTATCGGTGTCGCCATCTTCTCCGACGTTGCCTATGTGATTCTGAATCCATTAGTGCATTCCGCCGCCAAGACTATGCAGGTTGGAATTGCCGTGATGTCCACCGGATTAGTGGGCGCCTTGCAGTTAACCCACGCCATCGTGCCACCTACACCAGGACCACTGGCAGCAGCTGCAATCGTTGGCGCCGACATCGGACAAACAATTATCTTTGGTGGTATCGCGTGTTTAACCGGTTCACTTGCCTGCTGGGCCTGGGGCGTGTACATCGCCGGTCCGCGCATTAAGACCATGGCCAGCGATGAATTCGAAGGTGTGTCCATCGACGATCTCGATGAAGATGGGCCGGAGGAACTGCCAAGCACACTTAGCTCTTACATGCCCATAGTGATTCCAATCGTGCTCATCGGTACCCAGAGTGTAATAGCTTTAGTCGCGCCGGAAGGTCATATCCTGCGCACAATTTTTGGTTACCTGGGCTGGCCGGTCATCGCATTATCGGTTGGAGTGTGGTTAGCCTATCGCAATATCAAAAGCAAGGACGATAAAGAAAAAGCCAAGGACGCCTGGGTAGAAGCTGCACTGAAAACATCGGCGATGATCCTGGTTGTTACCGGTTTGGGCGGATCACTCAGCGCAATCCTGAGAGGGACTCCTGCCGTTGACGCAATCGCCATGATTTTTTCCGACTATGGCTTGCCAGCAATTTTGCTGCCTTTTGTCATCGGCATCATCGGCAATATGATCACCGGATCCACCACGGTCGGCGTAATTACCGCTGCTGCGTTGGTGCAACCCATGCTGGGTTCACTGGCTTTGTCGCCGGAAGCGGCAATGTTGGCCGGTGCCAGCGGCTCAGTAATCATTAAATACGTAAACAGTAGTTATTTCTGGGTATGTACTTCCCTGTCAAAACTCAGCGTACCGGATGCCGTGTTCAGTTACGGCGGCGCAACCCTGGTGGGAGGAATCGTCTCCTTTTTAACGGTATGCGCGTTGTGGTCGGTAGGACTGGTGTAGTTATTGGTCTGCAGCGCCCAGCCGCCTGAGTACCGCAGCCACTTCGGGGCGGGTTCCCCGCAAACCATTGCTTCCTGGAATGCCCTGCACTGTCTCGGCTAATTGCAGTGGGCTTAGGTCGCGACCGTTAGGCCTGTGTATATCCGCACCACGCATGGCAAGGTATTCAACTACGCTTGGAAAATCTTTGAGTACGGCATGATGGATCGCAGCACGACCTCGATTGTCTACTGCATTCACATCAACGCCTTCATCAATAAGAATCTGCGCCATTTCCAGCGTTCGGCGCTCTTCATCTTCCAGGTCTCGTTCTTCATTACCGATGCGATCCCGGCGCCAGTCTAAAGAAGAACCGGAATTGCCCATGGCGACTTGTAATGTCGTCACACCGTTGTCATCGGTTGCAAAAGGATCAGCACCTTTTTCCAGCAGAATTTTCAGAATTTCTACTTCGCCATACTTGGCAGCCATCCAGAATGCATCACGCCCGATTAACTGCGAGCGTATGGAATAGTCTGCACTGAAACGTCGGCCGGGTGTGCCATGCTCAACCGGTGTATCAAACACTGCACCCTTATCCAGCAATGCCTCAACGAGTCTTAGCTGGCTCCGGAGCACAGCAGCATGTAAGGCCGTATAGCCAGCTTCCATGGCATTGGGATCGGCACCTTGGCCCAAGAAAAACAGGGCAAGCTCTTCGTGACCACTGTGAGCCGCTTGAGTTAAAGCGCTTACTCCCGATGCAGACGTGTAATTTACATCCGCACCCGCTTCCAGAAGTACTCTTGCTGTTTCAATTTCTCCGATTCGAGCTGCAAACATGATGGCTGAAGAACCACCATGAGCCATCTTGAAATTACCACTTGGATTAGTATTGCCGGCGGTGTTCTCTAATTGGTACCAGACCTTGCTGCGCATGTTTATGTCTGCACCGTTAACCAATAACAACTGTGCAACGTCGGCATGGCTTTGAGCAACGGCCCACATTAATGCGGTTTGCCCTCTTTCCTCTTCTGCCAGATTTACGTCAGCACCGTGATCAAGCAAAAGAGAAACCGACTCCAAATTCCCGGACCGAGCCGCACTCATTAGCGGTGTCTCTCCCATGGTCAGGGAAACATTTGCATCGGCACCCGCCTCCAGCAGGAGCTGTAACATACCAGGACTGCCATTGATTGAGGCCAGCCAGAGTGCCGTAGCCCCTAATTCATTCGCCGCATTAATATTTGCCCCGGCTTCAATTAGAAGACTCGCCAACTCCTGGTTATTACGATGGGCAGCCCAATGAAGCGCCGCAGCGCCATCACCCTGGAGCTGATTCACATCAGCACCAGAAGCCAGCAGAGTACGCACCTGGTTAATATCTTCCGAACGAACTGCCGAGATTAATGACTGATCAGTCTGGGCTACACTTGATTGAGCAATTAAGCCGAGCCCCAGGAACAGGGCAAGACATAGAGTAAGGAGCTCCGGCTTGTTATTGTTATTCATAGCAACAAATCCTAAGGCATTCACTGCCGAATTGACACCCTGATTGACACCCAGAGAGGCTCATGGCAAGTTGAATTTCGGGGGACCGGAAAGGCTGAATAGGATATGCTTCAGGGACGAGCAGTATGATTCGGCTATTAGAATTACTATTTAAAAGAGTAACTTAGAGTCGGCACCATGGGTTTAGTGCCTGGCCAATAATAAAAATGCCTAAAACGCGACACACATCCATTCCAGGAAACCATAAAAAGAGCGCGACCCTGTTGTTGGCGCTCCTTATTTTATTTCCAGCGTATTCTTTCGCCCAGTCCAGTGCCGAACTATTAAATTCCACCATCAATCAATATTGCCTGGCCTGTCACAATGACGCACTGAGCAATGCTAACGTCTCATTCCAGAATATCGATCTTTCCGATATCAGGTCCCACGGAGGATTACCAGAGAGAGTCCTGTCGCAATTGCGTAATCGACGCATGCCTCCCATGGAGATGCCACGACCTGACGATGAGGTTTACCAGGAAATAGTTGATTGGTTAGAAACTGAAATTGATTCACTTGCCACCGCAGAACCCAATCCAGGGCGCACCGATACTTTTCACCGACTTAATCGTGCCGAATACGCTAATTCGGTGTGGGATCTTCTGAACATCGAAGTAGATGTTGAAGAATTGCTACCTGCAGATGATATCGACGCCTACGGTTTCGATAACATGGCAGATGTATTAACAGTCTCCCCCGCACTAATGGAACGTTATCTTTCAGCGGCGAGAAAGATTGCACGTCTCTCTATTGGGGAAACTCCGGCCGGCCCAATGGCCACTACTTACGAAGTTCCCATACTGCTTAACCAACAGGATCGCATGAGCGATGACTTGCCTTTTGGGTCCAGGGGCGGTATCGCCATGAATCATTACTTCCCGGTTGCCGGGAAATATGATCTGGCACTGCGCCTGCACCGAAATTATGTGAATTACATTCGCGGCATGGGATCTCGGCATGAGATACAGGTGCGAATCGACGGCGAACTCATCCAGACTTTCCAGATTGGCGGTGAAGAACCAGACGTTCTGCAGGCTCCGGCCAGCTACGGCGGGAATCAGTTTGGAGACCGTGAATGGGAAGAATATATGTTGTTTGCCGATTCCAATTTGCGCTTGCAATTTGAAGCGGAAGCCGGCCCCCATGTCGTGGGCGTTTCTTTTGTTCGTAAATTCACAGAACCGGAAGGCGTCTTACAACCGCCTCAATCGGTATTTGCCGCCGCTGTAAATGAAATGCGCGATGGAGATGCAGCGATTGAGCAGGCCCAGATCACCGGCCCATTTGAACCCGCGGGGCCAGGGGACACCCCAAGTCGCCAGGCAGTATTCACCTGCACACCGGAGACAGGCAACCAGAGAGCAGAAGAAGCCTGCGCCACTGAGATACTAACCAGACTGGCGAATCTGGCCTATCGACGGCCATTGATTCAGGAAGATGTAGATACCCTGATGGATTTTTACCGTATCGGCCGCGGCGATGGGCAACAAGGATTCGATGCCGGCATTCAACTGGCAATAGAACGAATTTTAATTTCCCCGGATTTTCTTTTCAGGGTAGAGCAGGACCCATTGAATATCGCACCAGGCGCAGATTACGAACTAAGCGGTCTCGAACTGGCTTCTCGTCTTTCCTTCTTCTTATGGAGCAGCCTGCCGGATGCCGAGCTGTTAGCCGTTGCCGAGCGTGGCGAGCTTCAGAATCCTGCGGTTCTCGCAGAACAGAGCTTGCGAATGCTGCAGGATCCTCGTTCCAATGCGCTGGTCAAAAACTTTGCCGGTCAATGGCTGTACTTGCGCAACCTGCGTTCACTGGTTCCCGATGCTGTGGAGTTTCCTGAATTCGATGAGAACTTAAGAGATGCATTTCGCCAGGAATCAGAGCTGTATTTCGAAAGCCTGTTAAAAGAAGACAGGCCGGTGCTTGATCTGCTAGGTGCAGGGTATACCTACGTCAATGAACGCCTGGCCAGGCACTATGGAATCGATGGAATCTATGGCAATCATTTTCGTCGCGTCGAACTGGATGATGAAATGGCTGAGCAACGGGGCGGCATTCTGGGCCAGGGTAGTTTGCTTACCGCAACATCCTATGCCAATCGCACCTCACCCGTATTAAGAGGCAAATGGGTCTTAACCAATATTCTTGGCACACCACCGCCACCCCCTCCCGCAGACGTTCCAGACCTTCCGGAAACCGGCGCCGATGGGCAGCCGGCAACGATTCGCGAACGCATGATCCAGCATCGCGCTAATCCAACCTGCGCCGTATGCCACCTACCTATGGATCCTCTTGGCCTGGCCCTGGAAAACTATGATGCCATCGGTCGTTGGCGAGACACCGGCGAAGCCGATCTGGAAATCGATGCCTCGGGTCAATTGCCAAATGGCCAGTCTTTTTATGGACTGAACGGTCTAAGAGAGATTCTTTTAAGCCGAAGCGGTGAGTTCGCGGGTACTGTGACAGAGAAATTATTTGCTTATGCTATCGGGAGACCGCCCGAATATTTTGATAAGCCTACAATTCGGGAGATTACCCGTTCTGCAGCATTGGATAACTACAGCTGGTCGTCTATTATTACGGGCATAGTAAAAAGTGCCCCATTCCGTACGCGGAGGTCTGAGTCATGATCATTACCAGGAAAGCAATTCCCCGTCGCGCAGTATTACGCGGCCTGGGCGCGGCATTAGCATTACCGATGTTAGATGCCATGGTTCCGGCATTGGCGAACACTTCCTCTAATCCTGTTCGCCGCCTTGGTATTGTTTATGTGCCTAATGGCATGCGCATGGATCACTGGACTCCTTCTACCGTAGGGAGCGGTTTTGACTTTCCATCAATACTTGCCCCTATGGAGCCATTCCGGAATAACCTGCAAATTTTATCTGGTTTAGAGGGTGTAGATGGGGAAGGTCCCCATGCCCGTGCGTCAACACGCTTTCTTACCGGTGTCGCTTCCACCCGCGATAACGGCTCTAATTTACGTGCCGGTATATCCATGGATCAGATCGCTGGAAGAATCCTGGGGAATGAGACCCAATTAGCAACACTGGAACTCGCTATCGATGGCCGTGATTTTGCTGGATCCTGTGATGAGGGTTTTAGCTGCGCTTATACCAATACTATTACCTGGGCAAATGAATCAACACCACTGCCCATGGAAAACAATCCCAGGGTAATTTTCGAACGGCTGTTTGGTGATAGCGGCAGTACCGACCCGGAAGTACGTAGAGCCAGGCTAAACAAAGACGCCAGCCTGCTGGATTCTGTAACAGAACGAGCCCAGGACATGTCCAAAAAACTAGGTGCCAGCGATCAGACGAAATTGGCCCAGTACCTGGAAGCAGTAAGAGATGTGGAAAGGCGCATACAGTTGGCCGAAGCACAAAGCGATCGCGAACTACCAGTGGTCGATCAGCCTGCCGGTATTCCTGACACTTTCGGTGAACATGCGCGGCTCATGTTCGACATGATGGCACTGGCTTGGGAAACCGACATGACTCGGGTGGCAACATTTATGATGGGACGCGAGATCACCGGCCGCACCTACGCAGAAATTGGCGTACCCGATGCACATCACCCTATCTCTCATCACCAACGGGATCCGGTAAAACTGGAAAAACTGTTAAAGATTAACCAGTACCATCTGACATTCTTCGCAGAATTTCTGGAACGCCTGCGTTCCTCAGAAGATGAAAACGGATCATTACTGGATTCTTCAACGATTGTTTATGGCGCAGGTATGGCGGACAGTAATTCTCACTATTCCAGGGATTTGCCTATACTGCTCGCAGGAAATGTTGCCCATCGCGGCTACCACTTGCAGTATCCTGAAGGCACTCCACTTACGAATCTGCACCTGAGCCTGTTAGACAAGTTAGGAACACCAATAGAGTCCCTCGGCGACTCCACTGGCCGTCTTTCGATCTAATTCAATCTAAATAGATCTTATTCCGAAAAGAAAACGGTAATGACTGCCAAAGAAGTCATTACCGTTTTTCTTTGTTGCTGATATCCAGTCTTAAAGCTATGCCGCATTGACGGTCATGACGTTTGAGTCGACTGCATCCAGTATTTTTTCAACAGTATTTCCTATAACCGCAGCCTTGATTCCGTCACGTGCTGCCGTCCCAATTACCAGTATGCCCGCATCGATTTCTTCAGCAACTTCAGGAATGACTTCTTCCGGTGCGCCTTCAATAGTGTGCGCCTCTTGCGAAGCGATTCCCATCTTGTCTGCAACGTCACCAGGATAAACAAAAGTGTCAGAGCTGGCATAGGCGTTTACAGCATGCAAAGTGCATCCGGTAGTAGTATTGGCTAATGATTTGCCAAACTCGATTACTTGTTCATTAAGTTGACTATGTAATTCATCGTCTCGTTTGATATCCAGAGCTACCAGTATCTTGGCATCCATCTGAATATTGTCTTTTTTGATCAGATAGACAGGACAATGGGCATTGCGCAACAATATCCAGTCGGAAGTTTTTAACATGCGACGCCCGGTGCCACTGTGAGTCGAGGCTGTCTTTACAATTAGATCAGCCCCACACCTTTCCGCAGCCGGAGCGATCGCGTCGCGCCAATGTCCATCCCACTCAACTTCAACTGTTACATCGTTTCCCGCCGCTCGAATTGGCTCTACCAGTTGTTCTAACCAATCACGGTGGCGTTTGGTTTCAACCCGTTCCAGCGCCTCCTCATCATTGTTGTCACTTACACTGAATATCGCCTCATAAACATGCAAGGAGATGGAAGAGTCCTGACTAGCGATCCATTCTGCATTGAGCAGTGCATTCTGGTGGTCGGTAGTTGGATCTATCACGACAAATAACTTACTTAGAGATGGCATTAATCCTTGTCCTCCACAATCATAGTGTTCTTACAACCAGTCTAGGTGGACAATAGGGAACTGGTTTTGACAAAGATCAACTAACAGCGGTGCCATAATTATTGGTGAATTTTGCAAGCCTCTGGCCCAGCATGGAATTTCGGGTTAATCTCATAAAAACCAATAAAAATAGGAGTTCACAATGAATTCTTACTATATCAATATTCGCAATTTTGGCCGACTTCCAGCGACCCTCCTGCTGGCCCTTGGCCTGCAAAGCCCCGGCGTATTAGCACAAACATCAGACTTTCCTCCTGTTACTGATGAAATGCTGCAGAATCCTGCTGATGGCGATTGGCTTATGTGGCGTCGCACCCTGGATAGCTGGGGCTATAGCCCTCTGGATGAAATTAACCCGGACAATGTTGGCGACCTGCGCCTGGTCTGGACGCGGGATCTGGCCACTGGCACTGGAGAGATCACTCCCCTTGCCTATAACGGCATGTTGTTTGTTCCTCAGGCCAATGATGTTATCGAAGCACTCGATGCAGAAAGCGGCGATTTTATTTGGGAATATCGACGGGATATTCCTGAAGACTTGTATGAAATGGTGGGAGGTAACGCGCGCAATAATCGCAACATTGCCATATACGAAGACAAGATTATTAATACTTCCGATGACAATCACATCTTTGCCTTAAACGCTTTGACCGGCGAACAAGTTTGGGAAACAGAAATACTGGATTACCAGCTTAACTCTGCCACCCACAGTTCCGGACCGATAATCGCAGATGGTTTAGCTATCTCCGGACGCAGTTGCCGCCCCTGGGGTGGACCGGATGCCTGCATCATTGCAGCACACAATGCCAGCACCGGCGAAGAAGTCTGGCGTCGGCGATTAATTCCAGCTCCCGATGAACCCGGAGACGAAACCTGGGGCGATGTTGCTTTTGAAGATCGCCATCATGTTGGTTCCTGGATGGTACCCAGCTACGATCCTGAACTGGGATTAATCATCATGGGTACATCGGTGACTTCTCCGGCACCCAAGTTTTATCTTGGTGGGACCGATCTGGCTCATCTTTATCACAACTCCACCTTAGCCCTGGAGGTCGAGACCGGTGCAATTCGATGGTACTACCAGCACATGAATGATCACTGGGATCTCGATCATCCTTTCGAACGCCTGTTAGTTGAAACAGAAGTTACCCCTGATCCGGATGAAGTCACCTGGATTAATCCCGATCTGCAACCGGGTGAAACACGAAAAGTAATTACCGGGATTCCCGGAAAAACAGGAATCGTTTACACCCTCGATCGGGAGACCGGGGAATTTTTGTGGGCAACTCCTACCATTGAACAAAATGTTGTAGTGGATATCGATGGGGCGACCGGGGAGGTGACTGAAAATCCGGAAATCATTTTCCGTGAAGCAGAACAGATTGTTTTTGTTTGTCCTACCTGGCTAGGAGGCAAGGATTGGGAAGCAGGTGCCTATAGCCCGCTAACCAACACCATGTATTACCCGCTGCGAAATACCTGCGCCAATATGCTGGCTACAGGGAATTTTGACAGTGAAACGGCCCGGGCACTAACCGAAGGTGGACAGGGAGGTTTAGCGATTTATCAACTGGCGGCTCGGCATCAGATAACACCCGGCACAACCAATCTGGGCACCGTGTGGGCAGTGTCCGCGGAAACGGGTCGAACGGAATGGTTATTCGAAACCAGGGCAGGCACCATGTCACTGGTTGCAACCGGCGGCGGACTGATCTTTGGTGGCGATGCCAATGGTCGATTCCGTGCCTTTGACCATGAAACCGGCGAAGTGCTCTGGGAAATCAACCTGGGCTCTTCCGTGAGTGGATATCCAATTACTTACTCGGTAAATGGCAAGCAGTATGTCGCAGTTAATACCGGTGGCGGACAACCAAACCTGACACCTGAATTGCGACCAAGTCGTGGAACCAATCTGTACGTGTTTGCATTACCGGATTAAGGAATTCACGCAGAGTTTATTTATGTAAAGAGAGTTACAGCTCTCACCACAATGAGATCAATGAGGAGGTTTTCTCATGAAGCGTATAGCTATCGCGCTTTTAGTTTTATTAAGCTTTTTTACTACTCAATTTGTACTGGCACAGGGTTCTGACTTTCCAGATATTCCTTTTGAAAAGTTCGTCCTGGACAATGGACTGACCCTGATTGTTCACGAGGATCACAAGGCACCTATTGTATCCGTCAATATCTGGTATCACGTCGGCTCGAAAAATGAACCAGCGGGCAAGTCTGGATTCGCCCATTTATTCGAGCATTTAATGTTTAATGGCTCAGAAAACTTCAACGATGATTACTTCCAGGTGCTGGAACGTGTAGGCGCCACAGACCTTAACGGAACCACCAATCTCGATCGCACTAATTATTTCCAGAATGTTCCCAGGAACGCCCTGGATCAAGTGTTATGGATGGAATCGGATCGAATGGGCCACCTGCTCGGCGCGGTAGACCAGGCAAAACTGGATGAACAGCGAGGAGTAGTACAAAACGAAAAGCGCCAGGGTGAGAACCAGCCCTACGGCAAAGTGTTTACTGCCATACTCGAATCTGTCTTTCCCTATGGCCACCCCTATGCTCACTCCGTGATCGGCTCAATGGAAGACCTTAATGCCGCGTCATTGGAAGATGTGCAAGAATGGTTTCAAACCTATTATGGCCCCAATAATGCGGTTGTAGTCATTGCCGGTGACATCACACCAGAAGAGGCCCTGGCAAAAACCGAACAGTACTTTGGCCATATCCCTCCTTCTCCTCCCATCGCCAAACATTCTGAATGGATTGCAAAACGCACAGGTGAGCAACGGCAAGTGATGCAGGACCGCGTGCCCCAAGCGCGCATCTACAAAGTCTGGAATGTTCCTAATTCACTGGCGACAGACACAAACTTACTCGACCTGTTCTCGAGTATTCTTGCAGACGGCAAAAACTCGCGGCTCTATAATCGTCTCGTCTACCAGGATCAGATCGCCACCGACGTTGCTGCATTCATACAGGCCGGTGAGATTGCCAGCATGTTCATCATCCAGGCCACTGCCAATCCAGGAGATGATGTCGCTGCAGTAGAGGCGGCTATTGATGAAGAGTTGCAGCGTCTATTAACCCAGGGTCCAAATCAGGAAGAACTAAACAGAGTTCAGACCCAGGTTCGGGCACGATTTATTCGAGGTATCGAACGCATCGGCGGATTTGGCGGAAAGTCTGATGCCCTGGCTCGCAGCGAAGTCTATGGCGGCAGCCCTGATGCCTACAGGAAATCCCTGGAAGACCAACAGAACGCTACTGTAGAAAGCATTCGCGACGCCGCGAATCGCTGGCTGACCGATGGAGTTTACGTTTTAGAGGTAGAACCCTTTCCTCGTTACGCGGCAAGGGGTGAAGGCGTAGATCGCTCCCGGCTTCCGGACCTGGAAACTCCGCCAGATGTTTCCTTTCCTGAAATCCAGCGCGCGCAGTTATCGAATGGCCTGAACATTGTTCTGGCCGAGCGTCATGCTATCCCAACCGTTGGACTTCAGTTAATGGTCAATGCCGGTTACGCCGCCGACCAACTGGCATCCCCTGGTACCGCTTCCCTGGCGATGAACATGCTGGATGAGGGAACCGAGTCACGCTCTTCTCTCGAAATCAGTGAAGAGCTGGAAATGTTGGGCGCCGTGTTAACTACCGGCTCGAACCTCGACACTTCAAACGTTTCTTTAAATGCACTTACGGAAAATCTCGAAACATCGCTGGCACTGTTTGCCGATGTCATTCTCAATCCTTCGTTTCCCCAGGCCGAACTAGACCGTTTAAAGCAGGAACAACTGGCCCGCATTCAACGGGAACAAACTACGCCAATACAAATGGCTCAACGGGTTTTTCCAAAACTCATTTACGGCGCCGATCATGCTTACGGCCAGGGTTTAACCGGCAGCGGCACCCTGGAGTCTGTGGGAAGCCTGGAGCGCAGTGATCTAACGGACTTTGTACAGGCCTGGTTTAAGCCTAACAACGCCACCTTAATTGTTGTGGGCAATACCGATCTCGACACCTTGGTACCCATGCTGGAAGAGCAATTTGCGGATTGGTCTGCAGGTGACATACCAGTGAAGAATGTTTCCGACGTGGCTCATCAGCAGGAACCAAAAATCTATCTGATAGACCGTCCTGATTCCCTGCAATCGGTAATCTATGCGGGTCATATTGCACCAGCAGTGGAAGATGAAACCGAAATCGCTATTGGCACCATGAATAATATTCTTGGTGGGGCATTTACTTCGCGTATTAATATGAATCTCAGGGAAGACAAAGGCTGGTCCTATGGATCGCGAACCATCATGATTCCAACCAATAGTCAACGTCCATTCTTCGTGCAGGCCCCGGTACAAACCGATCGTACCGCCGATTCCATGCAGGAAGTGATCAACGAGTTGCGGGGATTTATCGACGATAGTCCGCCCACTCGAGAAGAAGTACAGAAGGCCCAGGACTCCCAGTCACTGCGCCTGGCTGGCCGTTGGGAAACAAACAATTCAGTGTCAGGTTCCCTTAGAGAGATAGTACGTTTCGGCTATGAAGACGATTACTTCGATCGCTATGCCGATCGTGTTCGCTCCCTAAATATCGAAGACGTGGCAGAAGCTGCCCGTGGCGTAGTCAGACCTGAAAATATGGTCTGGTTAGTCGTTGGTGATCGCAGTCGCGTCGAAGCAGAAATCGAAGAGTTGGGGATTGCCGACATCGAAATTCTCGATGCTGATGGATCCCCTATTGAATAATGTGCAAGGCTTAATGGTTTTTAGAGAACCCAATTAGTTTCTCAATCTTTCAAACTCTTCCTGCAACTCCGGAGACAAGGGGTAGATATCGCGAAAGCGAAACTCCTTGTCTTCGAGTAGTTGTAATTGAAACTCTTCACGATCAGCTACCAGATCTGCATATTCCAAAACTGTTTCCACCATCGAAGCTGGAAAGAAAAAAACACCACCGTCATCACCGACTACCACGTCCCCAGGAAGGACCGTGACACCCTCTATCCGTACCGGCGCGTTGTACTCAACGCCCAACCAGGAAGTAGTATGAGGATCGGTAAACTTGTGCAGTATCGGAAAATCCGCAAAGCGCTCATCCCTGAGACCAGTGTAATCTCGCATACCGCCATCGACGACCACACCAGCCGCACCACGTAACTGTATTCCAGCGGCTCCCATATCGCCGAAGAGGTTGTGGCCATCGCTGCCACCTAACTCCGCAACAACGACATCGCCTGGCTGCGCTTCTTCAGCCGCCCGGGCATAGTAACGACGATCCCAATTGCCTTCTGCAGCAAGGGCCAACGCAGCTTCCGTTAGATCTGGTCGCGGAGGCAGGAAACGCATGGTGAGCGCGCGACCAACCAGGCGTTGTCCCGGTTGGGTATTCTCAAATCCTGTCGCATAGTTCAGGCGGTAATC
Source organism: uncultured Pseudohongiella sp. (assembly GCA_964616225.1). Classification (GTDB taxonomy): domain Bacteria; phylum Pseudomonadota; class Gammaproteobacteria; order Pseudomonadales; family Pseudohongiellaceae; genus UBA9145. The sequence continues at coordinate 100,899 of CAZTTE010000010.1, read as the reverse complement.
ACCAAGGGCACTAAAGATTACTTCGAGGGGGACTTCTTTTAGCCTGTCCAGTTGCGCATCACTTACTTCAACACGGGATGGCTCCAACACATCCATGATTGCCGAGTAAGAGGTGCGATTGGTTCTGAAACCTTCCGGCACCGGTACGTCTGGTGCAAAGTTCTGGTCGTAAGCTTCCTGGGCCAGCGAAGAGAAAAAAGAACCCGTTAGGATAATGGTTAACAAAGCTATACGAATGGGCACTGATTAGCCTCCACAAGGATTATTTCCTGCAAGTATCAAACAGCTGGGAATGAATTGGAACAATAATTCCCGCTTAGGCTGGAATGGTAGCTGTAGTTTCTTTTTTCAGTTTCAGCCTGAATTCACGGCGAACAAGGAGATAACTGGCAATGCCTTGTATGGTTACGGCAAACACAGAAACATACCAGACTTGATTAACAGTGAATCCCGGTTGGTATTTGATGAATACAGCGATGGGTACAAATACGAGAAGCCTGACCCCCGAGCTCAACATCGCTGGCCGAGTATTACCTAAACCCTGGAACACGCCGGAAGCGGTAAACACAATTCCCTGGGCAACGAAATTCCAGGAAATGAATTGCAGGAAAGTCGCACTGACTTCCAGCACAGCCTGATCTTCGGTGAATATCCCTACCAGTACCTGCGGCTGCCACTGCATAAGCAGAGTTACCGCCACCATGACGATTGAACAGAGAAACATGCCACGATAAGTGGTCTCTCTCACCCGATCATGAAAGCCGGCACCGTAATTTTGTCCGACGATTGGGCCCACCGCAAAGGCGATGGCCATGGTTGGCATAAAGATTGACTGCATGATACGCCCACCAATACTGAAACCCGCCTGGGCTGTAGCTCCAAAATCCTGGATTAGCCAATACACCACCGAGAAGTAGACGAACATCAGCAGCATTTCTCCACCGGCTGGCAAGCCGATATCCAACATCTTCCACCAAATGTCGAAGCGTGGTTTCCACTGTGAAGAATTAAACGCTACATACTTCTCCAACTTGATGAAGTAAACAGTAATAAGCACTAAACCCACTGCGATAGAAATCGTACTGGCCAGTGCTGCGCCCATTACACCCAGGGCCGGGCCGGGCCCCCACCCGGCAATCAGGATTGGTGCCAGTATGGTGTTGAGCACAACAGTAAAAATCTGAATTACCATGGTGGGTTGTACAATCCCGGTTGCCCGTAACGATGAAAACATTGCGGCCATAGGAAACTGCAATGCCATGCCAGGCAAAAAGTAATAAAGAAAAATTATTCCTTCGCTTAATGCGACGGGATCGTTGGTAATGGTGGAAAGATAAGTGCCCGCAAACAAGTATCCACTTATTAAAGTGACAAACATGAAGATAAGCGACAGTGAAAACGACTGATTGAAGAACAGATTTGCTTCTTCCTGCTCTTTACGCCCCACTGCCTGAGAAATTAAAGCCACTGCGCTTACTCCCAGAATCTGGGTAATGGCCATAATCATGAACAGCAAAGTTCCGGCGGTGCCTACCCCTGCCATGGACTGCTCGCCCAGAGCAGCAACGAAATAAAGATCCACCAATAGATACAACATCTGAAAAATCATTCCGGCGGCAATTGGAATAGCCATAGTAATGATGTGTTTCGTGGTTGAACCCTGGGTTAGATCTTTCATAGGCAATCTCCATTAATTTGAAATGAATGGAATACGCAATGCGACAACAACAGCCTCGAAGATCAAAGTCGTTAAGAAAAGAAATAAGAAGTAATCACCCGCACCCCCTGAAAAGGGAGCGCAACTTTAACACTAATTCGTCATTAATTGGAAAGACTTTTATTGAAAAAGAGAAACTTTTTCAAAGGCTTAAGGTGTGACCTGAAGTACTAATATAGCACAATAAACCTTAAAAATTTTTTAACGCAAAAATACCTCAGCTCAACGCTGGGTTTCTTTAGAAAATTAGATTTATGGAAGTCTAGCGATTGGCCCGTTGGCGGTCTGGCAATTCCAGATCAACGGTAAATGAAACAGGAATGCTTTGCGGGAGAAAACAAATTGCATCATCGCAGGCCTGGTACTCTAAAGTTCCAGTTAGTGTAAGAGCATCGAGATTGGACATGATCTCTTCAGTCTCAGCTTCACCATCCATTACGATTTCCTGCAGCAATGTAAACGGTTCCTGATAAACCGGCACATATTCATCCAGGGGCTCGAAGTAATAAATTTCAGAATCTGGATACTCCACCGGCTCAATTCGGGCAATGTCCGGCTTATCCAAATTAAAGCCGATTACCTGGTAACCTTTTTCTTCAGCACCCGGAGCATAAACATGCATGTTTGGTCCGGGTACGACATCCAGGGCAAGGGAGAATCGGGTTCCAACAGTAACCGACGTGTTGGACGGATATGCGGTGAATGTAAGATGCGCTGTTTCACCTTCCACTGCAGCGATGGGCGAAAGACCGACTCCGAGTTTCAGCATCACATTGGTAGTGGTATTGCGTTCCCGATAAAACTCTTCGAAGAAACGTGATGTCACCACAGCCTGGCTATTAATCATAAAGGTGCCCGGATAAGGTGTACCCACAATCATTGGATTGGCGCCAAACACTGAAACATATTTAGCCACGTCCGCCTGCACATCGGGATCGCCCGCATTTTCACCGATGCCCTCTTCAGCCACCGTATTTAAAATACCGAAGTCAGTTATGGCTGTAGAATCATCGTCGGCGAGTAATGGGTAGGTAATGCCACGGCGCTGGGCAAAATCTGCAAGCACTTCTTCCGAGTCGTAGCTAATGGCAGCAATGCCGATACCCTGAGCTTCCAGTTCTTCGAGTTGGTCCTGCAGCTCCACGAGCTGCGCTTTACAGTAGGGTCACCAGTCAGCCGAACGATGGAACAGTAACATCGCTCCGTTCGGGCCCATAATAGACTCTAGCGTGTGAGTTTCCCCGAATTGATCTTTGAGTTCGAAGTCAGGAACTGATTCACCAACCTGTGGGCCAAGTTCGGCGACGACTATGGCTTCCCGTTCAGCCGCAAAGCTGAGACCGGCACTGATTAAGAGACACAGGGAAAGTAGAGCTTTCGGAATTATTATTCTCATTGCTGAAGATGCTATCACTAGATTTGAGCCTGGTACAGCGCTAGAGCTAACAAGCTGATAATACAGTTATTTAGCTTACTTTTAGCGACTTTCCCATAGACTTTTGCAGTGAGGGTACTTATGCTTAGGCTATAAATTCAGTAGTTTTTCGATAATAACTGCACCCAAACTCCGCGGAGAGCAGATAACAATGAAAACTCTAATTTCCGGAAAGTCTCTTCTCCCTTTAGCTTCTTTAATATTCCTAGGAACTGCGTTTATCTCGTCGGCTAATGCCAATGAGAGGCCAATTACCTATAGCGAGGATATTGCCGCCATTCTCTTCGACAAATGTTCTAGCTGTCATAACCCGGACGGCATCGGGCCTATGTCACTGTTGAGCTATGAAGAAGTCAGGCCCTGGGCACCGCTAATCAGTTTCAAAGTGGAACGCCGTGAAATGCCACCCTGGCATTTAGACCTGACTGTCGGCATCCAGGATTACAAGAATGATGTTTCTCTAAGTGATGAACAGATTGCCAAGGTAGTAACTTGGGTCGCAAATGGTGCCCCGCAGGGTGATCCTGCATTGATGCCGCCACAACCAGATTTACCGAATGCCGGCGAATGGCAATTGTCTAAATTACTGGGGGAGCCAGACTTTGTTGTTAAATCTCCTCCTTATACCGTAGCAGCAAATGCCCAGGACCAATGGTGGGTTCGTAACACAACATTCGAAGGACTGATCGATAAGCCTCGCTATGTGCGAGCGACCGAATTAAAGGGATCTTATCCACTAGGGGTTAAGGTATTGCATCATGGCCACGCCCAATTGATGTCTTTCGATGAGGATGGCAACCGCGCTTCTGGGCCAGTAGGCCGACAAGGAGTTGGCAAGGGCGGTGATATGTTCCCCGATGGAACCGGAATGATGATCTATCCAAACGGAACCATTAACTGGAACCTGCACTATTTTCCAATTAATGAAATAGTCTATAACGAACAGGCAGAAGCCGCCGTCTGGTTATACCCGGAAGATTACGAGCCTGAGTTTCAAACTCGGGGTGAACAATTCTTTGCTGCGGATTCCGGCCCGGGTGGTTTATGGGCTAACGATCTGATCCTGCCTCCTGATTCGATCAAGTCGCTGCAAGGAGTTAGAGTTTTAAGACGCCCTGCTTTGATAACCAGCTTCCGACCGCATATGCACATGCGAGGCAAGGCTCAATCCCTGGAAGCAGTCTATCCCGATGGCCGCCGGGAAATGTTAGCAAGAGTCGATAAGTATGATCACTCCTGGCAAATAAACTATGAGTTCGCCGATGATGCTGCTCCCTTGTTGCCTGCAGGTACCATGCTTATGATTACCTCGACCTGGGACAATACTGCAGACAATCCCCATAACCCGGATCATCGACAATGGGTTGTGTTTGGCCAGCGAGGCGTAGATGAAATGTCACACCTGTGGTTAGGCATTACTTATTTGAACGACGACCAGTTCGAGCAATTGAAAGCAGAACGCAACGCCAGGCTTACAGCGGCTATCGACGAATAAAAGAAGGCTATTTAGAAATGCGCAGAACGGTTGCTATTTCACTGTTCTCCTTGCTGGCGCTTTACACCGCTGGCGTCATGGCGCAATCGCCATCCTTATCTGCTCCATTGATCGAAGCGCCTCTGCGTCCCCAGGGGCAGAATGTTATCCCACTTTTCGATGGCTGGTTTCCCAACGATGATGGCAGTTCCACCCTGTGCTTTGGTTATTACAATTTAAATACCGAAGAAGTCATCAATGTGCCATTAGGTGAGAAAAATTTTATTACCCCGGCCGAGTACGATGGCCTTCAACCAACTCACTTTGATGTGCCTCCTGATCCGGAATTAACCCGTGAATTTCGTCGTTACTGGTGTGTGTTTTCGGTAATCGTGCCTGCCGACTTTGGTATGCAGGACGTAATCTGGCATATCGAAACCCAGGGGCAGATGTTGTCGGTGCCGGGCTCTCTAATTCCTTCCTATGTATTGGATGAAGAAGCAACTTCTGGCCGGGATACTTCAGCACCCTATTTGAGTGTTAACGATAATCCACCAAACTTTCGTGGCCGGCGCGGTATATTCGATGGGCCTCGCCAGGCCCGAGTTGGCGAACCTACCAATCTAATTGCCAGGCTGCGTCACAGCGATCCCGGTACCTGGATAAACTGGACGCTGCATAAGGGCCCGGACGCTGTCGAAATTGAAACCCCGGAAGCCCGCCTCGAAACTGCAGAAGGAGTTTTCGAAACCACCGCTACTTTCTCTGAACCCGGAACATATGAACTGCGGATACAGGTGATTAACGACACTGAGCGGCAGAGAGAGCCCACATATGGGTTTGAATTTTACTGCTGCTGGACCAATGGCTATGTGACCTTCGAGGTTTCGGAGTAACTACCTCTTAATCACCTTATGAACAGTAAATGTTCTGGGCCAGAGCTCTGAATAGAGATCGCCAGGATTCGAGTTTTACTGCTGCTGGACCAATGGCTATGTAACCTTCGAGGTTTCAGAGTAAACATAGATTCTCTGCAGTTCACACCCTGACAGCGCTCAATATCAATGCCTACAAGCAAGCTGATTGGCACCTGATAAGCAGTGCCGATTTGAATTTCTTACAGGCAGGGGTTGGGTATTTCCGGACGTGACTGTCGCCCGCTTGGGTGAGTCAAATGTTTAGCATGCGCGAGCATGCTGCGACGTCGAACGCCACGTTATGGCTGGACCAGCGGGCGCCGAGCCCACAAGGAGGTGTTCACGGCGTGTCACGGGAGTATATACGCATTCCATGCCAGCCACGGTTTTCTCAGGGTTGATAAACATAGTTGTGCAGGATTGGGAGCAGCATTCAAATTTTTGAGGCAGCAATGATCGAATAGCCGACTTTCTCATCTTTCGACGATTCTTCTTGCGCACCTGGTTGCTGTGTTATTCTAGTCGCTCCTCTGACGTGACGGAGAATACTAATGAGAACCAAATTCGTCGCAGTACTGTGTGCCGTGTCCGGGCTGGTTCTGAGCAGCAGCGCATTCGCTCAACTGGAAGGCAGCTACGATAAACGCACTCCCTGGGGTGACCCCGACATTTCCGGTATGTGGTCTTACGCCAGCCTAACTCCCCTGCAGCGACCGCAGCGCCTGGGAGACAAAGAATTCTATACAGCAGAAGAAGCAGCAGAAATATACGCCAATACCCAGAGAGAAGTTGAAGATCGTCCCGGCGACGTCGGCAGCTACAACTATCACTGGTTCGACCGAGGCGAGGTGTCGGCCGATTTTCGTACTTCACTAATCGTCGATCCACCAAACGGTCGCCTACCCATGACGGAAGCGGCAATTGCACAACAGCGGGATCAGGCCGAATACCGACGCGAGCATCCCGCAGATTCCTGGTTAGACAGAACCAACTGGGATCGCTGTATTAGCTATCATGGAGTGCCACCGGTTTCTTCTGGCTACAACAATTCCTATCACATAACCCAGAATGAAAACTTTGTCGCTATTCATGTGGAAATGATTCACGACGTGCGCATTATCCCCATCGATGGTCGACCACAACTACACGAAAATATTCGTTTGTGGAACGGAGACTCAAGAGGTCACTGGGAAGGCGACACTTTAGTTGTGCGTACCGCTAACTTTAGCGACAAGACCCAACATCGTTTTCCTTCTTCACCTGATACTGTCGCCGTAGAAAGGTTTCGTCGTGTTAGCGAAGACATGATTGATTACTCCTTCACTATCGAAGATCCAAACGTATATTCACAGCCCTGGACAGCAATTAGGCCGATGCCTCGTTTACCCGAGTACAAGCAATACGAATATGCCTGTCATGAAGGAAACTATGCAATGACTTACATTCTTCGTGGAGCTCGGGCAGAAGAAGCACGGGCAGCTGAAGACTCAATTCCAGAAAATTAAACTAACCCAAAACTACAAAGAAGTATAAAAATGAAAATTGGAAAAATTATCCTGCAAGTTATTGGTGTCCTCGTTCTGATTCCCTCAGTTGCAATGGCTACCTTGCGTTTCGAAAATAGAAATGCCGATGGCCCATCTATTTTGTTCCCAGGCGGTGAAATGACGACCGGTGATATTCATAGTGGCCCCGAACCAGACTGGAGCTTTCTCGACAACATCCAAACCGTCGAGCTGCAACTAAATGACCCAATGGCGTCACGTCTGATCTATATACTCCAGGCCGAAGGTCGCGTGTTTATAATTTCCGGTTACATGACGACTTTCCTCGGCAGACTCTGGAAAGAATGGGCTTTCGAAGCTGATGAAGGCAATAATCAGGGTGTGCTGCGGGTAAACGGCGTGCGCTATCCTCGCACTCTGGTCAGGATCGAAGAGGGTGACATACTGGATGGAGTCTCAGCCAACTTAATTATGAAATATGGCGGTGCTCCACAACCCACCCCTGAGATGATCGCAGGTACGCGAGCTGGTATCGAATCAGGAAATTCCTGGGTATTTGAATTAGTTCCGCGCGAACTTTAAACAGGAGTTCGTAATGACTGGCAAAAATTATGCAATCTTATGTGCCGCCGTCGCAGTAGTTACTGCGGCAATGATTTTATTTGTTCCCGGCCTTGCTGAATCAATTGAGCAAAGCCTTTTACAATTCCTGGCTGCAAACGCTAGAGCTTAATTAGTAGAGAATTATGAATAACAAAAAATACTTAATACTTTGTGGCGCACTGGTAGTACTTACGGTCGCTAGCATACTTTTTATTCCTGGTTTTTCAGATACTATCGAAACTGGATTGCTAGTTTTTCTGATGACGAACGCTCGGGCTTAGCCACAATTGAAAAACTTAATAGTAGTCGCTGCGCTATTGCTTACAGCCTCATCTTTCGGCCAACAGGTAGGCGCGCCTGCTGCAATCTATAAGCCCGGCCCGGAAATCATTGCAGAGCTGGACGAAGCCGCACGAAATTCCTCGTCAGCTGCCGGCGTGTCTGTAACTATCTCGCCTGGTATCACGGTGCGCCGTCGCCTTAGCGGCGTGGCGCAATACGCCGTTTTACATCCTTACAGCGTCGAGATTTATCGCATCCTGGAAGGCAGCGGCACCCTGGTTACAGGCGGCCTTTTAATTCCCCCGCTAGCCGATCCCACCGGAAATGATGATTTGATGCGGACACTAAATGGCATCGAAGGCGGGCTGGCCCGGGAAGTAAAAGAAGGAGATATTCTCGTGCTGCAGCCCGGCACTCCCCACTGGTTCAGCAGCATCGATGGTGATTCCATTACTTACATGGAATCAAGAGTGCGAATTACCACAGCCCCTGTTCGCTATCAGTAATACTTAAGCATTGGCCCTTTCCTGCGTATCTCGACGTTTTCCTGCAATGAGTGAAGCACGTGGGTAACCACCTGTAGCACTGGGCGAGCACAGACACAAATCTTCGATTGCTTGCTGCCCTATTTGCAGTTTCGTTCCACCAAAGTCAGCCACTTACTTCAGACCGTTAGCCTGTTCCAAAAATTGCGCTGGAAATAAGGTCAGAGATTTCGCACGGTATTGCGAAACCCAATATCGGTGCTCGAAAATGCTGCGGTCGTAACCGCAGGTGATGCCCTATGATTCATGACTCCTTTTCTATCCTTACTCTATCCTTAAGTGCGGGTATGAGAAGTCACGCAAAAACAATAGTTTTTCAATTGAAAAACAGCAGGTCCTTCAATAAGTGCAGGAAGGTTTTCGAGCAAGAAGGTTAAGCTTTGATCAACAACTGTTTCACAACTGCGAATTTTCCAATTAAGAAGATATACGAATAAGAAGGTGCATTTTTAAGATCAGTCAGGCATTGCAAATACCCACAAGGAAGCACCGCTGGGGGGATTGATGATTCCGGTTGTTCGTTCCATACCGTTGGCAAAATAACTTCCAGCATTGGTTGCCACAGCCACGTACTGTTTTCCGTCTACACGGTAGGTTATGGGATAAGAGGTTGGGGAATTATCCAGGCGCTGCTCCCAGAGAACTTCACCGGTTTCCTGATCCACCGCCTGAAACAGGCGATCGATAGTGCCCCGGAATAACAAGCCGGTATCTGTAGTCAGGTGACCACTGGCAGGAGGGCCGAACTGCCGGGTTGTCCAGACCACTTCTCGAGTACTCAGATCCACGGCTTTAACCATGCCCCAAAGCCCATCCTGCTCCGCATCCGGGTATTTCTGCCAACGCCTGCCGGTCAGGTTATTAATGCAGGTGTCCTGCATGGGTATGTAAAGCATATTGGTAGCAGGATTATAGGAAGTCGTCTGCATATTGCGCGCTCCCAGGGCATCGGGGCACACTCCGTTCTTGGCCAGGCCCGGGGTTGGTTCTCCCGGTTGCAGTACCGCTTCGGGAAACATGGTCTTGTCTCCGGTACGGGGATCGATTTCACTAAAAACATTCTGCATATCCATATCGATAGAAAACAGGTATCCCCCGGTTGCCGCATCCATGGCCTCGAAGATTGCCGCCTTGCCGCCGGTTACCACGACCTTGCGCAACTCGCCGTTAACAGGCAGTTCCATAATCTGTCTTTCGAAGGCCCAATCCAGGTCCAGCAGATCGTTGCGCACATGTTGGAAATGCCAGACCAGCTCGCCAGTATCGGCATCCAGAGCAATGGTTGAGTTCGTATACAAGGCATCGGAAGTGGTTCCGGGCACATTCCTGAATTCCCGCATGGTGACAGTGTCATAGGTAGGAGCAGGACCGAAGTAAACGAGATTCGTATCGGGATCATAGCTACCCGGTGTCCACACCGACCCACCGGTGCGTTCTTCCAGGCTCAATCCATTCCAGCTATTACCATAGCGTTCATCGGGACGCGCGATTGTATAGAAGCGCCAGGCCTCTTCCCGTTCATTCAAATCGATGGCAACAATGAAATTACCCCCTTCCACTGCCATCTGCCCCACCAGGCCAAATATCGCCTTATCATTAACAATCATCGGCGCAGATTTGAAACGATGATCGACTTCACCGTTTGTGTTTATGGCATGCTCCCAAACCAGCCTTCCGCTTTTTGCATCAATGGCAATTAGTTTGAGATCGGAAGTCGCAACAATGATCTGGTCTTCCCAGATTGCCACTCCTTTTTTCGATTCAGAATTTACGTCTTCAGGAATTTCATGTTGATAGGCCCAGAGCAGATCACCGGTTGTGGCATCGAGAGCCTGTACTACATCTCCCGTGCTTAAAGTGAACATGACACCGTCATGGACGATGGGAGTCATCATGTTGGCACCAGGAGGTAGTGACCAGGTCCACTCGACTCTCAGCATATCCACGTTAGTTCTGGTAATGTCAGCCAGAGGACTGTGCCCCAGATTAGAATGCGTGCGCCGCCACACCAGCCAATCATCGGCGGGAGGATTCATTAACATCTCGTTGGAAACTGGTGTTAGCTCATTGAGGCGGCTTACCGGGAATACCGGGCCATTTGTGCCATAACTTGGCAGACGCGGCGCAAAACGTTGATCCACCAATTCCTGAGCAGGAATAATAAAATTAGCGAGAATCGCGAGATCGGCTGAGACCGGAGCTGAGCCCGGCTCTACTCCATTGCGACTGAACAGATAGGCTAAAACATTGGCCGTTTCTACTTCTGACAGTCCGATTTCATTTGGCGGCATGCGTAAAACATTTCGCGCCAGGTTATCGGCGCTACCATCACCAAATCTCCTGCTAAACAAATTGCCGCTGAGACTTGGCGCTAATTCAAATCCTTCAAGATTGTAACCATGGCAGGAAGCACAGCGTTGCTCATAGACTTGCTGTCCTGCCTGTGCCTGAGCTTCAATAAATGAAACATTTTCCTGCCCAAGCAATGTTGCACTAGGGAGCAGCGTTACTGCGACTGCAAAGAAAATATTTGGCAGCAGACTGATTTTCTTTTTCATACTATTTACTTCATTTACTGGTTCAGAAAATAAAAAGGGTAGAGATTGGAAACAAACTCTACCCCCACTTAACTAAAATTCGGGTATTACTAGCGCTTAAGCAATAATTTGTGGAATAGGTTTACCACTAATGTCCGACAAGCGGTAGTCGCGACCACTATAGCGATAAGTTAACTTCTCGTGATCAAGACCCAACAGATGCAGAATAGTAGCGTGCATATCGTGGGCTGAGATGGGCTGTTCCAATGCTTTGTAACCCCATTCATCGGAAGCACCGATCTGCTGGCCACCCTCAATGCCGGCACCAATCATCAACGCTGTTTGCGTGCCAGGATTGTGGTCACGACCTATTCCACGCTGGGATATCGGCATACGACCGAACTCGCCATGCCATACGATCAAGGTGTCTTCCAGTAAACCACGGGCCTTTAAATCCTGAATAAGACCAGCAATCGGCTTATCAGACTCTTTCGCATGGAGCGTGTGATTTTCCACCAGGTTGGAATGAGCGTCCCAGGTGTCGGTGTTCTGAACGCCAACCCCTCCCATAAACAACTGCACGAAGCGAACACCCCGCTCAACCAGTCGTCGGGCCATCAAGCATTGCTTGCCGAAAGGCTCGGTAATCGCCTCATCGATACCGTAGAGTTTCTTGGTCGCCTCGGACTCAGAACGAATATCGATTGCTTCCGGTGCACAACCCTGCATACGATAAGCAAGCTCATAGGAAGAAATGCGCGCAGCAAGTTCAGAGTTACCCGGATATTTTTCCATATCCATCTGGTTGAGCCTGGCCAACACTTCCAGCCGCGCCTGTTGTTGCGCGTCACTTAATCCTTCCGGCGCTTCCAGATCCACGATTGGATCGCCAGAGGATCGAAACAGTGTGCCCTGATAGGTTGCCGGCATAAAGCCAGAACCCCAATCCGCGGGACCACCCAATGGACCACCACGATAATCGGTCATCACCACGAAGGCCGGCAGGCTGGAACTTTCCGAACCCAATCCATAAGTCACCCAGCAACCGACGCTGGGAAAACCAACTCGAATCTGCCCGGTTTGCATTTCATAGGTGGACTGGATGTGGTCGTTTGATCTTCCATAAAGAGATTTAATAAATGCAATGTCATCCACTTGTTTCGCCAGATGGGGAAACAATTCCGATACCCACATACCGCTTTCACCATGCTGTTTAAACTCAAACGGGCTTGGCATGAGCGGACCGGGCATGCCCTGTCTCACTGCAAATTTTTCACCGATTAAATCCTCTAAAGGCACACCAGCATATTTTGTTAATGCGGGTTTGTAATCGAAAGTATCGATCTGGCTTGGACCACCACTCATGAACAGGGAAATTACATGTTTCGCCCGCGGCGCGAAGTGGGGAGGTTTTGGCTCAAAGGCACCGGGGAAAGTTGCACTGCATTGCTCTCCACCCAGTGCTGCGTTCTGGGCAAAAGCCTTGTCATCATTGAGCAGGGAAGCAAGTGCCAGCCCCGCGATGCCACCGCCGGACTGCATAAGAAAATCACGACGAGACCATATTTTTTTCTTTGGCTTATCAGTCATGCTCAATTATCTCCTGTACAGGAATTCACTCAGGTTAAAAACAACATGAGTGAGGTCATTCAGTGAGCCAAGTTCTACGAGTTGGCGACCAACCTCAGCCTCTTCCGCTGTAGGTGGTCTTGTTAAAGCCGTGCGGTAAACCATTTCTACCTGTAGATCGATATCGTAAGGAGTGTTCTCGGCAACCCGGTCAGCAAACAACCCTGCCTGTCCGATAACGAAGGGATTATTCATCAAGGTTAGTGCCTGGGGCGCAACGGTCGATGTGTTGCGGGCGTTAATAGTCTGGTTTTGATCCGGCAGATCGAAAGTTTCGAAGAACGGGAAAGACAAAGTCCGACGTCGATACACATAGAGGCTTCGTCGCCACACTTCCGGACCATCCACCTGGTTATCCCAGCGACCAAACAATATTGCCGTATCCAAAATTTCCTGGGGGATATAAGGGAATATTGGCTGACCGCCGACGCTCAGGTCGATGCCGCCACTAGTTGCCATAATCACATCACGAATAGCTTCTGCTTCCAGTCGCTGCGGGCGATACTTCCAGAGCAAGTGGTTTTCCAGGTCCACCAGGGAATTTTGCTCATTTTCATAGGCGGAAGCCATCTTGTAGGCTTCGGAAGTCATTATGAGCCGATGTAATTCCTTTGTGCTCCAGCCCTGTTCCATGAATTCAACGGCTAACCAGTCCAGCAGTTCCTGGTTTGTAGGTCGTTCTCCCACCACACCAAAGTTATCCAGACTGGCCACGATGCCGCGACCGAAATGGTGATGCCAGACTCTGTTTACCCAGACTCGTGCAGTAAGAGGATTTTCTTCCGAGGTAATCCAGTTTGCCAAAGCCAGGCGACGACCGGAAGTTCGGCCGTTATCCCGGGGAAGCACTGTAGGAGGATTGCCGTACTTGGCGACAGTAAGAAAGTCTGGCGTCATCTCTGGACCTTCGCTAAAAGGATCTCCCCTGATCAGGAAGGGGGCGGGTGGCACTTCATAAGCACCTTCGCCATCGTGCAGAAAGCTACCAGGAACATCCATCTGGATGCGACACTCCGGACAGCCAAGAACATTGTCTCCAGCGCGATCGGGTGTATAGCGAAAATCACCGTCAGTAACCACTTCGATCATGGGTGGTTCTTCGGGCCTTTGACCTTCTACCTCTTCAATCAACCTGCGTAACGCTTCCCGTTGGGCCCTGGCTTCTTGTGACATGGCCGTATCAACCTGATCCCTTGGCACGCCAAGGGTAAGCACTTGTGCTGCCAATAATTTCTGGCCATCGGTTCGTTCTTCTTCCGGAACCAGTACCGCTTCGAGAATATCTGGTGGAAATTCATTGCGAATGCGTTCGATCTTTAACTCGGTGAGATAAGGTTGCTCGATATCTCTTATCTGTTCTCGAATCGAGGAGACGCGATCATCCAGCTCTGCAGTTGTAGAAAGATATTCCAGCGCCTGATCATCAGGCAGCATGGGCCAGTCCGTTTCTACGTAGCCGAAAATGGAGGCGGTAAAACTGTAATAGTCTTTCTGCAGAATTGGATCGAATTTGTGATCGTGGCAGCGGGCACACTGGATAGTCATACCCAACATCCCGCGACCAACAGTGGCGATAACATCATCGAGATAGTCCCAACGACGTTCGGGATTATCTTTTTCACGAAAGTTGACTCGCGGGCCTGCTCTCAAGAATCCCGTCGCGATGCGGGATTCGTGTGTCGTTTCATCCAGTTCATCACCGGCCAGCTGTTCAGTTATGAACTGGTCATAAGGCTTATCGGAATTGAATGCATCGACGACATAATCCCGGTAACGCCATGCATTTGCCCTGTCGACGTCTTGCTCATAACCATCGGAATCGGCGTAGCGTGCCACGTCTAACCAGTGGCGACCCCAGCGCTCCCCATAATGAGGTGAAGCCAACAACTTATCGATGACATTTTCCCAGGCATTGGGAGAGTTATCGTTTAAAAATTCTTCCGTTTCTTCCACCGTCGGTGGCAAACCAATGATGTCGAGATAAGCACGGCGCAACAGGGTTAGCTTATCCGCCTGCGGCGCTACGCTGATTCCTTCCTCAAGTCGTCGCTGTTCGAGAAAGGCATCGATGGGATGATCGAAATTGGCAACCTGGGGTATTGCAGCTTTTTCCGGCAGCTGGAATGCCCAGTATTGTCGAGCGGAAGCAGGAATGTCGGTGGCAAAGGCGGAGAAATCACTGCCAGCTACCGTAGTAGCAGGCCCAGCATCCCACACCGCACCGTCATTAATCCAGCTGCGAAACTTTTCGATTTCATCGTCCGATAGCGGCACACCGAGAGGCATCTGCGGCCCTTCCAGCCCGGCGAGCTGGCGGAAGAGTCGGCTGGCTTCTGCGTCGCCAGGGATAATTGCCGGCCCTCGATTGCCGCCAGCTAAAGCTGCATCTCTGCTACTTAAATCCAGTCCTGAACTCTGGACGGCTTCGCCATGACAATTCCAGCAGGTTCGCTCCATGATGGGGCGGATTTCATGGGAAAAGAATTCGGCGTCAGACTGGCCATTGGCGCTACCTGACAGGATACCGGCAACCGCAAGGACAGCGGATAGCACGGGGATTGATACTCGCATTCTGTGAAGCATGGTGGGCATCTTCACCTCGCATTTTTCCTGTTTTTACAGGATTTTCTTATATTATTTTGCTGAAACAAACGATACCGGGAGAGGCCATTTTTGGCAAGAAAAACGGCGCTTTCAGAGCAGCTATCTCTTTGTTTTTGGTGTGAGTTTTTGTAACAGGCAGACAAAAATCAGGGGCTTTTCTCAAGTAATCTCAGGAAGCCAGGGCCATTTGCAGAACCCGGGCAACATGCAGCGCCTTGCGACCGGTTCCGTGCTCAATCTGGCCCCGGCAACTGGTACCATCGGCCACCACTAAGGTGTCGCCCCCCGCCTGGTCGATTGCCGGGAACAAACTGAGGGAACCCATCTCCATGGATGCCTCATAATGTTCTGTTTCATAGCCGAATGAGCCTGCCATTCCACAGCAGCTGGAATCGATGGTAGATACTTCCAAATCGGGAATCAGTCCGAGGGTTCTCTGTACCGGAGATAACACGGCAAAAGCTTTCTGATGACAATGGCCGTGAAGAAGTACCTGCTTGGCCGGTAGTGCCTGAAGCTTTAAATCCAAACGACCGGCATCAAGTTCATTCAGCAGAAATTCTTCCAGCATGAAGCTATTGTCAGCTAGCGCTTTACTCTCCTCCCCCGGAAACAGCACCAGGTATTCATCTCGAAGGGTTAGCAAACAGGACGGCTCCAATCCAACCACCGGCACACCTTTTTCCACGTAGGGCTTTAATGCCTCCATAGTTCGACGCACTTCGATCTTCGCTTCTTCCACTAAACCGTTACTGAGAAAAGTGCGACCACAACAAAGCGACCTGCCTCCGTCCAGGGGGCGGGGGCAGTGTACGTGATAACCGGCAGCGCGTAATACATCCAGTGCCGCATTGGCGTTTTCAGTTTCGAAGCAGCCATTAAAGGTATCTACCAGGAGCACTACCTCCTTCTCACCTTCAGCGACGATGGCATCCTCAACGAAGTGGTTGAAATGATCGCTGCGCCATTTTGGCAGGCGGCGCTTACTACTTAATCCAAATAGCCATTCAGAAAGCTTTGCCAGTCCCGGAACCTGGTCTCTTAAATTAAGCAGGAAACCAACAGACTTTAGTTTCGGCGCATAACGTGGCAGATAGGCAAAGAGTTTTTCCCTGAGACCGACACCATTGCGCCGATGGTAATTGTCCAGGAATTCGATTTTCATCCGCGCCATGTCGATGCCGGTTGGACACTCCCGCTTGCAACCCTTGCAACTCACACAGAGACCCATGGTTTCGTACATGGCATCACTGCTGAACGCGTCCTGTCCAAGTTGCCCGGTAATAGCCAAACGCAGGGTATTCGCCCTTCCCCGGGTCGAATGGGTTTCATTCTTGCTGATGCGATAGGATGGGCACATGGTTCCCACATGGGCTTTTCTGCAGGCACCGTTGTTATTGCACATCTCTATAGCACGATGCAGGCCATCCCATTCTGACCAATCCAGCTTGGTGTCCAGCTTGATCGGCTCATAGCCCGGCGCGAAACGCATGATGCTGCGATCATCCATTTTGTGGGGGTTAACTATCTTGCCCGGGTTAAAAAGATTCAAAGGATCAAAAGCACGCTTAACCTCTTCAAAGTTTTCCACCATGCGCTTGCCAAACATCGGCTCATGAAACTCTGAACGGGAGATACCATCGCCATGCTCGCCGGAATGTGAACCTTTGTATTCCCGCACCATCTCCAGGCATTCTTCGACGATGGCACGCATCTTGGTCGCGCCGGATTCCTCTTTCATGTTTAACACTGGACGAACATGCAAGGTTCCAACGGAAGCATGGGCATAAAAGGTGCCTGTTGTCCCGTTTTTCTCGAATATCTCCGTGAGTCTCCTGGTGTATTCAGCCAGGTCTTTCAAGTCAACCGCGCAATCTTCAATAAAGGAAACAGGCTTTCCATCTCCCTTCATGGACATCATGATGTTCAGGCCTTGTTTACGCACTTCCCAGATGGCAGGTTGAAACTCGTTATCCGTCGCTTCTACTACTGCGTCTGGAAATCCAAGATCTCCCATTAACTCTACCAGTTTTGCCAGGCTTGCCAGCTGCTCTTCCCTGTCCTCTCCTGCGAATTCAACCAGTAGGAGTGCGTCGGGCTCTCCCTGAACAAAGCGATTAACCGTCGGCGCAAACATGGGAATAGCACGAGCAAGATCGATCATGGTGCGATCTACTAACTCAACTGCCGCAGGATCCAACTTAACGATATGCTGGGTGCTTTCCATGGCCGCATAAAATGTAGGGAAGTGACAGACGCCCAAAACCTTGTGCGGGGGAAGGGGCTGTAACTGAAGGTGAATTTTTTGAAAGAAGCCAAGGGTTCCTTCGGAGCCCACTAATAATCGACCCAGGTTGGGCTCTTCTTTTATAAGCTCATCGATATTGTAACCACCCACCCGGCGCAGCAGCTTGGGAAAACGCGCGGCAATTTCTTCCGCCTCTCTTTTTCCCAGGGCCCGCAATTGATGTAGCAGGGCATCTGAAACATTGCCATTGCTGGCGTCGCCATTCAGTTTTTTAAAGTGTGCTTTACTGCCATCTGCTAATAGTGCTTCGACGGATAAGACATTGTGAACCATGTTGCCGTAGCGAATGGAACGGGCACCACAACTGTTGTTTCCGGTCATGCCGCCGAGGGTGGCGCGATTTGCGGTAGAAACATCCACCGGATAGAACAGGCCCGAAGGTTTCAGGTGCCGGTTCAGGTGATCAAGCACCAGGCCTGGTTGCACGCAGGCGGTTTTATTTTCTTCATCAACAGCCAAGACTTTATTCAGATGACGGGTAGTATCCAGTAGTAATGCTTCGCCGATGGCCTGGCCGTTCTGGGAAGTACCACTTCCTCGAGGCAAAACCGGCACCCCCTCTTCTCTTGCGATTTTGACTGCGGCCTCCACGTCGTCATCGCTTCTGGGTACCACCACACCGATTGGCATTAACTGGTAAATCGACGCATCGGTACTGTAACGACCGCGATTAAAATCATCGAAAAGAACCTCACCCTGAATTTCCTGGCGAAGTCGGCGGGCTAATGTGCTGTTATTGTTTTTATCGCTCATTGCTTAATAAATAACTGCTGAGGGTAAGATTTATATCATACTAGGGACAATTGAATTAGCGGTAGAGCTCTATTACCCTAATCTGCCTTAAAACAAGAATAAAATCAGGAGGTCCCGTGTCCCCATTTCGCTCCAAAGCACGGCTGGCGTTGCTCATATTCCTGTTGCCCGGCTTATCAGCAGCGCAAGAATTCGACCACGGCTATATCGATCCAACACCAATACTGGCGGCAGCCTCTGCTGCCATTGGTGAAGAAAGACTCTCCTGTGTCTCTATTTCCGGTAGCGCCTACACCGGCATGGTGGGCCAGCAATATATCAATGCCTATGAAGTGGACTGGCCTCGAGGCGAACCCCTGCGCAATTACACCCGGACGATCGATTTTGACAATATACGGATGACCGAAACTTTCGATCGCGAGCCCGGTAATAATCCTGCGTCCTGGAAATATGGTCTTGGCTGGTATGGAGGGACTCCCATTCAGCAGGAAGAGCGACAGATTTTCAGTCTTAATGGCCAATATGCCTGGTCTCAGGATGGAGAGAATGGCGCACCTGTCGCGGCCCGCCCTTTCGATGCGGAGCGCTGGCAGTTGGACATGTGGCTTACTCCCCATGGTTTTCTCAAGGCTGCTCGCTTGCCGGGAGCCAATCCCGTGGCCACCTGGCGCTGGGAACTGGGTGAGATGGGTCGTGATGGTGCAACTGTTAGTCCGGAAAAAGTCACCATCGTTTCCATAACGGTAATGGGTAAGTATCGTGTTGATGCCACCATCAATTCGGAGAACCTGTTACAGCGCATTCATACCTGGGTACCCGATTCTGTTATTGGTGATACCAACTACGAACACGAATTTTCCAATGCCGATTACATCGATATTGGTGACGGAATTCGATTCCCAACAGTCTGGCATCATCACACCGGGTGGGATGATAACTACCAGGCCCAGAGTGTTAATGCCGGACACAATGCCTTTGGCGGTCGGCAGGCAGACATAGCCGTCAATGAATGTCCGGGAGAAGTCCCGGTTCCAGACTCAGTGCGTAACGCAGATTTTGCTGAAAACGTGGAAGTAGAATCCCTGGGCGAAGGGGTTTACCTGTACGGTGGCGGCTCCCACAACAGCGTCGTGGTGGAATTCGAAGACTATATAGCAGTTGTCGAAGCGCCTTTATATGAATCCCGCAATCTCGCGGTAATCGATGAAATCGTAGCGCGCATTCCTGATAAACCGATTCGCTTCGTAGTAAACACCCACCAGCACCATGATCATGTGGGGGGATTAAGAACCTATATGCACATTGGCGCCACGATAATTACGCATTGGAAAAACTACGAGTTCTATACCAATGATGTGCTCAATTATTCCCAACGCACGCTGGATCCGGACATGGTGAGTCTCTGGCCACCTACCGAGCTGGCCGAAGGCTATCAATATGAAACCGTACGTGAGAACTATGTTTTGACTGACGGTGAGCGCATGATGCAAATGAGCTACGTGCATCCTTCTCCCCATGTGGAAGGAATGCTGGTTGCCTACCTGCCCGATGAAAAGATACTGGTTGAAGCGGATCTCTTTGACCCGATTTCAAACGTATTGCCTGCTGAGCCCAGTCCTGAAAATCGTACCCTGTACAATCATGTGCAAAGACTGGGACTGGATGTTGAAACAATAGTGCCGATACATGGTCAGCCAACTCCCTGGGAAGATTTTGCGGAGATTTTTAACTAAGGGGAGATTTTTACTAAGGAAAGTTTTAGCTGTATGAGATGTAAATTAGCTGTAGTTTGTTTTAGCTGCATTATTACTGGGACACAGGCCCAGGACTATGTGCCCCCGCTTACCGAGCATGGATTAACCAATCTGCAAGGCGTGTGGAATTTTTCTACTTACGCGCCGTTCGAGCGACCCGAAAGATTAGGCGAACAGGAATTTTTCAGCCGCGAGGAATTACAGACTGCGGCGCAACGCCGCGCATCTGCAGCGCAAGGCAGAGATCAAAGAGAAACCGAAGCGGCAAGGCGTGCTCTCGATTCCGCTTCCACTTCTGTCGCTTCGGTAAATTTTTTCTGGATGGAAATGGATGGGTTGACAGAAAATGCACGAACTTCGGTAATCATCCATCCCTCTAATGGTCGCATTCCTCCGGTAAGAGATGGTGTTTTAATTCAGCGTAGTGATCCTAACGGTGTCAGGGAGTTTCCGGGGGATAGGCCGGTCAAGTTTACCCACGGTGGAATCAGCAGCGATGGCCCGGAGGACAGAGGGCTTTCAGAACGTTGTCTCGTTTTTAACTCTGGCCCGCCTCTCTTCAGCGGCCCCTATAACAACAACCTGCAGATCATTCAGAATCGCGATCACGTGGTGCTCTTAACAGAAATGGGATTCGACGCCCGTATTGTGCCACTACAGCAGGCAACACACGTCCATGAAAACATTAGGCTATGGTCCGGCGATTCCATCGGCTATTTCGAAGGCAATACCCTGGTTGTTGAAACCCGAAACTTTAGCTCGAATGTAGGAAGTCTCAGTTTAAGAGGCGCCGCTTATGGGGATGCCCGGGAACGGCTGCTGATTGAAAGATTTATTCCAACCGATAGCGGCACCATGGATTATGAATGGACGATAGATGATGCTGCGACATTCACCGACAGAATCGTTGGCGTCATGCCAATGACCAGAACGGATTCCAATCTTTACGAATATGCCTGCCATGCTGGAAACTATGCCATTGGCAACATATTAAAAGGTGCAAGAGCCGTCGAAGAGGGCTTTTAGCTACTTTAACCTGTGCCAGGTCAAAGTCCCGGTGGTACGACCATTGTTATCACGCAAGGACAGCTTGAGTATGTCATCCCCTTCAAACTCAAAGTAGCGGACATTATCACCACCTACCCACTGGGGAACCATGGGCGAACCCTGTACATGGTGAATTACTGTGCCACGCTCCAGGTCCCAGCTAACCGGTCCCCAATAGGCGAAACCCCGCATTAAGCGTTCGCTGGATTCCCTCTGGCGTTCCGGTAAATCCTTTGGCATGCCGAGACCAGCCATATTGCCGAAACGGTCATAGCTCAATCTACCGATGTATCCCATCTCGCGGGGTTCACCATTGGCTGGAAAAGTGTAGTAACTGGCCAGTTCCCAGTCGCCGATGAATTTTTGCTTTACGGCTTCGACATTATCAGCCCCCAGGGCTGATGATGCGAAGAATAGAAGTGACAGGCAAAGCGTTCTTGTTTTCATTTTCTGCCTCATTGTTGAATTAATAACCTACCGCCGCTCCATCGCCACGGCGAGAATCGGAAGCTCCCTCGAACAATCCTTCTTCTCTGTTGTAATAAACACCCATGGCCGCCCCCTGGGAACCACGCTCTCTGATTGTGTGTCCTTTAGATTCATACAGACGAACTGTGTCCGGTGAGAATGCATCGGATTCAAAACTGGTGAAATCCGGCAACCACTGGTGATGAATTCTTCCAGCCTCGATAGCTTCTGCGATATTAAAACCGTGATCGATAATATTCAGAATAGTCTGCATGGTGGTATTGATAATTGTTTTACCGCCAGGACTACCGGTCGCAAAAAGCGGCCTGCCATCCTGGGCAACAATAGTTGGGGTCATGGAAGACAGGGGACGCTTCTCTGCCGCAACCAGGTTTGGAGCTGTCCCGATATTGCCGCGAATATCTGTGAGACCTGGCACCGCGTTAAAATCACCCAATTCATTATTCAGTAAATAGCCGCCGCCTTCCGCAACGATTGCAGATCCGTAACCGAATTCAAGCGTGTAGGTAACGCTTACCATGTTGCCATCTTTATCCACTACTGAGAAATGGGTGGTCTCTTCGCTTTCATAAGCTTGTGTAAACTCGGTCGGTGAGCTTTCAGATTTTTCGTCCATATCTATGGATGCACGTAAACCGGCCGCGTAATCTTTATCCATTAAACGATTCAGTGGCATGGCTTCATTAAAATCCGGATCTCCCAGATGCTCGGCGCGATCGGCATAAGCCCGGCGCATCGCTTCGGTTAGTACATGCAGGTAATCAGCGGAATTATGACCGAGCGCCGCCAGATCATAGCCTTCCAGAATATTCAGCATTTGCACCATCGCTACCCCGCCAGAGCTGGGTGGCGGCATGCTGACGATTTCGTAGCCACGATAATTACCTCGGGTGGGCTCTCTTTCTATCGCTTCATAGCGCGCTAAATCTTCTTCCGTTATCAATCCACCATTGGCAGCCATAAAGTCTGCCAGGCGCTTGGCGTTTTCGCCTTTATAGAAGCCATCTTTGCCATTGTTCTGAATCAGTTCCAGGGTATGGGCCAGGTCCGCTTGTACCCAGGTGTCACCCAGTTCATATAAAGAACCATTAGCACGGAAAAATTTCTCCGCTGAAGATGGATATTGGCGGAAACGATTTGCGCTTCTGGCGAAACCGGTCTGCAGCGCATAGGAAATTGGAATTCCATCCCGGGCCAATGCCACGGCAGGCGCAACCAGGTCCTCCCAGGGCAACGAGCCCAGTTCCTGATGGGCCTTATAGAGTCCGGCAACGGTTCCTGGTACGCCGATAGCCAGGAAGCCAATGTGATTCGAGTTGTTCACTACCTGGCCATCAAGACCAAGATACATGCGTTCAGTCGCTGCCAGTGGCGCCTTTTCACGGAAATCGAAGGTGGTAGCGTGGCCATCGTCACCGTGATAAACCATAAATCCCCCACCACCGATATTGCCAGCGGTTGGCCAGGTGACAGCCAGGGCGAAGGCGGTTGCAACTGCCGCGTCTACGGCGTTTCCACCTTGTTTCAAGGCCTCAACCCCTGCCTCTGAAGCCAGGCGAGAAGCGGAACTCACCATGCCGTTCTCGGCACGGGTTGGTATACGCCCTCCTGCCGAGAACGAGGTCGATATCAAGACAAAACTAAGAACCAGAACCAGGGCTTGGGTTGGCTTCTGCAACACCCTGCTGACAACTCTGCGACGACTCATCATAAAACTCACTGCTTTAAATAGAATTTGTGGAGTTCGCTTCACGCCCTTTCCTTTGGCGCACTTAGCTCACTCCAATAGATTTTCCAGGTAATACTCGTGATTTTACCCAATAGAGCTGAATGGTATTCCAGCCAGTACTGTCTTAGCAAATCGCGAAAACCGCTATTCAAGCGACTTTGAGCAGAATTCGTGCCAACGGAGAAGTATTTGGTAAACGGTGAATTTCCCTGAATTTATGAAAGTCTGCTGGCAGCCCGAAGCGCGGCAGGCTTTTGAACAGGGATGAAATATTTTGCTCCCTCTCCTACAGAAACCGGTCCGACCAAAATCTCGAACAAGCCAGCGGATCATGTCAGTGTTTCTAAAGCGGAAGATGAGGAATTACTTCTACAAGGCTAAGCTCCATGGCATACATGAAATTGCGGTTGATGCCATTCGCCAGATCAATTTCTCAGCTAATCCATGCCAATTAATGCAGATCATTTGCAATACAGACTAATCTTGCTTCTTCATTTATCGGTAGTGGTTCGGCAGGAGACGTTCACAGCCTGGTGGCCGGCATGGAAGTCAACTTCGATAATGGTGTTATCAGTAACGGTAACTTACAGGTAGGGGTTGCAGATCAAGCCTGGTCAGTAGCCTTTGATGGCGCAATTAGTAATGGCGCGGTCAATCTGAATGCGATAGGTGGGCAGCTAATAGATGTCACCGGCGCAATCAGCAATCAAATCGATGCCAACCTGGCTGGTGTGTTTACCGGACCGGGAGCAGATGCTTTTGTTGGTGGTTTCGATCTGATCGATAGACTGAATCAGTTCAACAATGTGAATGGACTCTTCACTATCGAGAGATAGTCAACAGGAAGAGTCCACTCTCCTCCACTATAAATCCTTTTGGAACTAGCGCACCGGTCTCGCGTGCGCTGATCCCCTGAAGATTGCATTCATCATAATGACGTTTAATCCGTCGAGATAAGCTCGTACGGTTGGATCCTGGGTGAAGGCAATAACCTCACCTGCTCCCCGGGATTCCTGAATCACGAATGGCTTATAGGCTAACTGCCGACGGTTCTCATCCCAAATATAACCACTTGCCAGTAGGTCATCCGGCCCCTGGAAACGGGCCACGTTAACTCCGTCATTTATTCGAATTGGCGTATAAACATCGGTGCCTCGAATAAGCACATTGAGCACCGGGGCCACACCGGCACTTAACCAGTGTTCCGGGTGAACATCGGCCCGCACAATCACCCCGGCAACATTATCCGGATCGTCTTCCAATGCGGTAATGGAATCTTCCCATTCCTCTAACTCGGTCAGGTAACGACCTTCCACCGTAGTTTCTTCATCATCTTCTTCCGGCTCATCGACTTCGACTACGGCACGTTCTCGGCGCACGGAAAGCAGATCGACATCGGGATCGGCGAGGAACCTGGTGGCATTGCCCAGGGCAATTAATACACCCCCCTGGTTTACCCAGTTACGAATATTCTCGACGCCACCGTTGCCCAGAGCTGACTCATAGCTTCCCTGGGATAATGGAAGAATTAATACCTGGTAACGATTCAGGTTGGCACTGCGCAAGCGGTCAACTCGTATTGGCGTTACCGGAAAATCAAACTGGCGCTCGATAACAAATTTGGTGTTTCCGGCGCTGTATGAAGCAGTAGGCTCATCCCAGGCCATGGCAACCTTTGGCGTATTGAAACGGACCACATTGGCACTACCGAAGCTCGGACCGTCGGTTACCCAGCTATCGTTTACCGAAACCACATTCGCTCCGGTATTTTCAGCAAGCTCAGTGACAATCTCGAACAAGTCATCGGGATTATCTGCAACGTCCAGGATTAAGGTGCCCGCAGGATATTCATTACCCACATTGGTAAAGGCCATGTCATTACTCTTTACATCAAGACCTCTGCGCAGGGCATGACTTAAAAACCTGACCGCGGTCGCCTCACCCCAGGGAACGATGTAAGCAACGCTGGCACGACCACCGCTTACGACTCCCGGTTGTACCAGGTCTGTTCCTACCAATTCGAAATCACCTGAAGGAGGTCTGTTACAGGTATTCGCTTCGATGTTAAACATGAGCGGCAGAGACCAGGCCGTCACGTCATAAATCTCATCAGGCAGGTTCTCGGAGCGACGCCTCTCCTGTTCTTCCAGAAAGCTTTCTTCCAGGGGCACGTCTACATCAAGCAGGGTGCGGATAAATCTTTTCGCTGGCTGATCCGTACGAATTACATAGGAGCCTGCTTGATAGTCTTCGCCACAGGCCTCAAATGAGTTTAGGGCTCTGTTTACCTGAACATCCTGACGACTTAACAGGCCTGCCAGCTTATTTGCCGCCGCCTGGTCGTTCTGGGTAGGGATAATATAGGCACGAATATCTTCTTCCTGCCCTTCTTCAATTGCGCTTACCCGGTAGTTATAAAAATCTGTCAGGAATTTCTCTCTATTCTCTTGAACCGTTTCAGCAGTTCCCAAAGAAGTCAGGAAATGGTTTCTAACGGTGTAGGCATAGGTGACAACATTGCCATCGTATTGACGAAACAGCAGGCCTCGGGTGGATGCCTGCTCATAGGTCATGGCAATACTGCCGAAATAGGAAGGCCAGCTGGCGCCATAACCCGGATAGAAGGCGTCGTAAACTTCGCGGGTAAAATAGTCGATGCCAAATTCATCAAACCAGCGGGCATTGGTTCTACCAAAAAGTTGCAGGCTCGCTCTTTGATCTTCTGCCAGATGCGGGTTGTATGGAATCGCTTCTGGGGCGAAGAAATAAGTGCCATCTGACCCCATTTCGTGGGCATCGACGTAGGCAACTGGATAAAACTCCAACATGGCAGCTGTGCGGCCAATGGTTTCCGGTTGGGTCTGGATAAACCAGTCACGGTTCATATCGAATAGATAGTGATTGGTACGACCTCCGGGCCAGGGCTCATCATGTTCCGCTGAAATACGATCGGAATCGGGCACCAGCCCCTCTGCGGTTTCAAAATGATGAATAAATCGATCTCTCCCATCAGGATTTTGCATGGGATCGATAACAACAACCGTGTCTTCCATGATCTGTGCTACCCGACTGTCTCCCCGGGACGCTAACAAGTGATAGGCAGCTAACATGGCAGCATCAGTGGAAGATATTTCATTCCCGTGTACGCCATAAGACAACCAGGTGATGGCGGGCTGGTCTTCGATAATTGCCGCCGCCTCATCTTCATCGGTAATAGTTGGATCTGCCAGGCGATGCATGCCTGCTTTGATTTCATCCAGATTACTTATGTTCCCCGGCGAAGAAAGCACTGCATAAATAAGCTCGCGGTTCTGCCAGCTGCGCGCGTATTCAGTAATCGTCATTCGGTCCGGGGCCGCTGCCGCCAGGGCCTCAAAATAACGAATTGCGTCGCCATGCCAGGTGATACGTTCTCCCGGCTCGTATCCAAGCACCTCCTCGATCGTAGGGATGGAAGGATCGTAATCAGGATTGGGCCAGAATTCGAAGTCGTCCTGGGCGAGACTGGTAGTTGAAAATTGCAGTGCAATAAGCGAAGCAAAAAGAATGAACAGGCGTTTCATGATTTGTCTCAATTGGTTGTTGTATTTCGATATTGATGCGGCTATCAAGCACCGCAGCAATGGAGAGAGCTAAGACTAGCGATTTTTCAATCAGAGCTCTACTCCAAATAAGTGGCGATGTTTCAACAGGGCCAACCCACGCCCTTGTGCTTACTCCAGAACATAAGGTCTAATCTGTTCTCCATGAGTACCGGGTACAGTTATGGCCGACGAAACAATTAAATCCATTCAGCTGGATTTTTCTCTACTGGAAGAGTCAGAGATGTTGGCTCGCGCAGAAGCATTTAACGAGCTCCTGCAAAAGCGGCGCACCGTCAGGGATTTTTCCGAGCGGCCGGTTTCACGGGAAGTCATTGAACAGTGCCTGCTAACTGCAAATTCTGCTCCCAGTGGCGCCAACAGGCAGCCCTGGCGATTTGCCGTGGTTGCAGACAGCGCCAAGAAAAGGGAAATTCGCGAGGGCGCCGAAGAAGAAGAAAAGGAATTCTACGCGTCCCGCGCGCCGCAGGATTGGCTGGATGCCCTGGCACCGTTGGGCACCGATGCCCATAAACCTTTCCTAGAGAAAGCGCCTTACCTGATCGTTATTTTCGGGCAAAAATTTGAAGTAAATGATCAGGGAGAAAGACAAAAGAACTATTACGTAACGGAATCCGTCGGCATTGCAACAGGCATGCTAATCGCAGCATTGCACAACGCTGGATTGGCAACCCTTACCCACACTCCGGCACCGATGAAATTTCTGAATAAAATTCTCGATCGTCCCGACACCGAAAGACCGCTTATGATTCTGGTTGTTGGCTATCCTGAGGAAGACGCGCGGGTTCCTGACATCACCCGCAAAAAGCTGGTTGATTTCACCAGCTTTCACGAGGATTAGGTTTCTACTTTTTTAAGTTTTACCTGGGTCGTGCAAATCCTTTAGAGAAAAACAAACTATTCATAAACAATTTGTTGGTACCGAAAAAGTAAGCACGAAAATTCGGATTATCTGCGAACAGAATCACACTGCCCTGCCCGTGCCGCTCGGCAATTAACGATGCCTTGCCCGCCAGGTTTGCCTGGTTCTCATCGGAAGCAAATCCCGACATTAACCCATTCTCCGGTATCTCAATTACCGTTGCCCAGGGATTCTCTGGTCGGTCAAAGGCAATCAGGGTATTGCGCAAACTGGGGATAGACCTGTTAGCAATCCCAAACCCAATCGGGTGCGTGGTATCCAGGTCTCCTGCAAGTATTGAACCGCCGATAATGTCCTGGGCTTCAATAGTGTCCTTATCGCCGTAATTGAAACGCTGTGACTCGTCAGCGCTGCTGGTATCTTCCTGATCATCTTCGTCACGAAAGAGGATGTTGTCATGACCCCACTGGGCTCCCTGGCGAATACCTACCAGGGTTCCACCTTCTCGAATCCATGAATTAATCTGGTCTCGACGCTCATTAAGGTCGCCGTGACCACCACCTACCAATACCAGGTGGGTATAGTCATCGAGATTCAATGAAGCCAGGTTACGCTTGTCATACATGAAGACCGGCATCTCCATGCGGGCGTCCAGTTGATGCCAGACTTCGCCGGCATCGTAGGCAGAGATGCCTTCGCCAACCAGCAATAAGACCCTGGGCTTGGTCATGGCGCCAAAATTACGACTGCCCAGATCCATACCGGCCTGGGGTGTACGACCTGAATCTATAGCATGGATTTCTATGCCATCTTCTATCGCGATGCTGGCAACCAATTCGTATATTTCATTATCGCTTAGCTCGCCACCCTGCCAGCCAAGGGGTACCAGGATTGCGCCATGACCGAGCTCTACCCTGCCTCTTGTTGTGTCCAGAGCTATTGGTTGCGTAGCAAACTTTGGTAACACACCCGCATCTAACAGTCTATATACGGCGCGAGGTGCGTAGTAGTTAGACCAGGAAAACAAGTAAGCGAATTCGGCACGATCTGGAGTCGAAGCTACGGGAAATTCCGCAGTTACTGATTCACCTAACGTAGAGCCTCGAATATCCCTGGCTGCTAAAGGCCCGTAATCAAAATCGAAGGCCAGGGGCAGGGTCCACGCAGACACATCATAGAACGTGTTGTCTTCAAATGTAGTAATCTGCTCGAACAGGGCTTTTACCATCCTGTACTGGGCCTGGGTGGTAAGCACCACATAGGAATCTTCAGGACTGTAGTCGAAGTCATCGACAGTAAGGGCTTCATTGAGGCGATTCACCTGAATCTGATGTCGATTCAAAATATCGATGGCATGAAAGGCCCTTGCTGCATCACCGGGCACAGAAAAGACATATCCCTTAATGTCATCTTCATTGGCCAGCTCGATACTTTCCCGTGAAAAATCCCGTTGATATTGCAAGAGTTCCTCCCGCATCTCGATTCCTGCCCGAATCATTTCCAGGGAAGTTCGATACTGGGTTCGAATGTTGTCGCGAAAAGAAAGAATACCGTGGTCGGTTTCAAGCAATCCTTCAGAGCTTGCCTGTTCAAACAACATTCCCATGCTGGCATGCATGTGCGGGTAGGTGGAACCCTTACCGATGTAGTAATTATCAAAACCTTCTTCATGGAAGTAGAGCCGCTGCTCGCTATCCAGGAAAGAGCGCGGCCGGTCTGAAACCCGATCAAGTAATTCCATGGAGCGATCGGGTATGTAGGGAAAAGTTCTTTCCGGTTGTCCGGGATGAAAGTAATAAGTGCTGTCAGGTCCCATCTCATGGTAGTCAGTGGTGATGTTTGGTCGCCACTCATGAAACTTGGCCACCCATCCCCGGGGTTCAGGATGTTGCATCATTAGCCACTGACGATTGAGATCGAACCAGTAGTGATTGGTTCTGCCCCCGGGCCAGAATGTATTGTGAAGCCTGTGGGCTGGATCGGTAACTGGAATATAGGCCCCATGCATGTGGTTCCAGGCCGACATGCGGCTATTGCCATCGGGATTAAACACGGCAATCAAGATGATGACGCTGTTACTGAGAGTTTCCTCGATTGCCGCTCCCTGGGCTGCTGCCAGGTGGTAGGCAACTGCCATCGATGAATCGGTGGAACTTACTTCGGCGCCATGCACACCGTAATTCAACCAGGTGATCACCGGCATATCATCAGTAACTTCCTGATCACTTTCCGGGTCATTCAGCGCCAGGTGCGCTGCCTTTATGTCATCCAGACGACTGTGATTCTCCGGTGTAGTTATGGTTAATGCCAGAATCGGCCTACCCTCGTGGGTCCGAGCAATGGTTTCAACGCTTATGCGCTCCGATGCCTCTGCGATGGTGCGCATGTATTGCACCAGCAAATCATTGCGGGCAATGCGGTGACCCAGAGGATGTCCAATAATCGACTCCGGTGTCGGAATGGCAGGATCATAGCTGATGCCTTCAACATAAAAAGGTGTATCCCTGGATTCCTGCGCGACAGTGCTTGAATAACCGGTAATCATGCACAAAGCAATTAGCAGGATGCGTAGATGAGAAAACAATTTCATGGCGTCCCTCTGACAATTAACTAAAAAATTTAAGATGCAGTGTAATGCGGACAATGTCTAGCGAGATCGGGCTGCGATTCGTTTATTCAAGACAATAAAAAACCCGATCACTTTCATGACCGGGTTTTTTAAGAACTACTAAAGATTTTTACTCTGGCGGGTTACCGATAAGTGTACCCTCTTTACGCCACTCGCCGTACATATACTCTTCTGCGAATTCAACGCACTTGAATTCCAGCAGTTGCATGTCATTCCGTATATGACGATAGAGTGGGAAGCTTACAGTCCACGGCTCGGTAAAAGTATTGGGATCGGTAATCGTTGCCGAATAGTTCACATGGTTAGGTCCGGCTGGCGTCCAGCGTTCCTCTACGACCATTTGAAAACTATGATGGTTTCCAACGCGATCAAACCAGGTTTCTTGCATCTGACCACTAACGCTCACTACCAAAGTGTCGCCTTCCCAGTGGGCGTTGGAATGTCCCATCCAGGCATCAACCTGTGAAACGATTTCTGGCTGGTCCACGTAGACGATACGGTTTGACTCGGCAAACTCGTAAGCGATCAGAATAATATCGCTGGATTGAACGATCTGAAATGGAAATGGCAGATAGTTCGCACGAGGAATTCCCGGCATAAAGCATTTTGCCAATGGATCCTTGGTGATGGCGTCGACACGATTCTGATCAGCGACGCGGCGCGCCTGTTCGTTATAAGGAATACGACCGCCTTCAACAATACCCAGATCCGCAGGCTTGGCAGACAGGGCGCCCATTTCTCGAGGATATGGTCCGTAAGCGGCGGCATGAGGCTCGATGTCGTAATGAGCATTTGTCATCGCCTGCCAAATTCCACTGAAGTCTGGCTTGCCATCGGGAGTTCGCGGAAATTCATCGAGAACCTGCGCGTTGACGGATCCCGTCAACAAGACGACACAAACAATTGCTAATAATTTTTGTACTGTAGTTTTCATTGATAAACCTTAATTCAATCTTTTATGTGTTTTAAATCTTGATCTTAAAATGCAGTGACTCTTATTTAGAGCCGCTACTCTTTAGTCTCTTTCGCCGATATCGACGCCTTCTTCAATCAATCGCTCTTCCACACGAGCACCACGCAGGGTATTGATCATGCCGTAGTTACCTTCGTGGCAAGCGTACTCATAGATTTGCCCAGCCATTTTAATCATTGGAACAATGGCAGTTATCTTGTCGGTAAAAGTCGAAGGGTCGTCGATCGTAAATTGATAGTCCACCTGGTCATAGGCTACGCGTGTGAACCTTTCTTCCAGTACCGCATTGTAATTGTGTCCTGCAGCACCGAAAGATTGGCGATAGCCGTTGAAGTTTTTAGTCTCTACTACCAGGGTATCGCCATCCCAATAACCTCTGGAATCACCTGACCACAAGCGAATGTCATCGCTTAATGCAGGCTTGTCCACCATAGGAACAATGCGTGCATCGTGAATCATTTCAGTCATGATCACCGCGGTGTCTTTGCTCTGAATGATTTGCATGTTGTTGTTGTAAAGGCTTGGCACGAACGGAGGGCCAGAATTAAAGCCAACGATGCAACGCTCAGACAGACCACGATCTTCTGGACCTGCTTTATCAATGCCACCCACTACGTAACGAACTGGTCTATCTCCTGGAACGTCAGGACCAAGGCCACCGAATTGAATCTGCGCCCCTTCCACGTAATCTGGCTGACGCCCGTTCTCTGGATAAACGATATGGGAAGTGCGGACAACATCACCCAATCCTGCAGTCTCAAACCAGAAATCGTTATAGCCACCTGGATTTGATGTTTCATCAGGAATATCTTGAGTACTGATTCGCGCAGCAGCTTCATCTGCTGCTCGTCGCTGGGCCATGATCTGGTCGCGGCGTTCCTGGATTTCTTCTTGCGATAAAAATTCCTGGGTGCCGTAACGCTCCGGGCGCTGCATTGGCACGTCGGAAGAAAAGTTCCATACGCCCTCAAGGTCAGGTTGCCCCCATTCGGTGCGTGGTACTTCGTAATCTGATTGTGCTGCAGCAATACCTGTAAATGCTGTAAGTGCAGACAAAATAAGTAGTTTTAAGCTTTTCATTAGCTGTCCCTATCGGTTACTCGAACTGACCCCGTAAGGTAGTTGGTTAGTGATTAATAATCAATAGAAAGCCGGGGAATTGCGGCCAATTCAAGGCCTTACGGGTTGGGGCTTTACATCAGTTGTGGGAACCAAAAAGCCCCCAGGGCAGGAGGCTTTTCGCCTATTGCAAATCTAACGACGGGTGTATCGGGTCAGCAAGCTGGAAGTATCCCAACGGCCACCACCCATGGCCTGCACTTCTTCGTAGAAACCGTCCACCATGTCTACCAGGGGCATTTCAACACCGTTTCTTGCCGCCTCTTCCTTGGCAATACCCAGATCTTTCCTCATCCAGTCCACCGCAAAGCCAAATTCATACTCGTCCTTGAGCATGGTTTGATAACGGTTTTCCATTTGCCAGGATCCGGCTGCGCCCTGGGAAATGGTTTCGATCAGGTCTTCCCCGTTCAATCCTGCCTTGACGGCGAAATTCAAAGCTTCTGCCAATCCTTCAACGACACCGGCAATACAAATTTGATTCGCCGCCTTGGCGAGTTGTCCGTTTCCGGCGGCTCCCAATAACTTATTGAATTTCGAATAAGTATCGATCACTGGTTTTGCTGCTGCATAAGTCGATTCGTCGCCACCAATCATTACTGTCAGGGCACCGTTTTCAGCCCCGGCCTGACCACCGGAAACAGGTGCATCTAGAAACTGTACACCGCGACTCTTTGCTTCTGCATAAAGCTCCCGGGCCAATGCTGCCGACGCAGTAGTATGGTCAACTAGGATAGTGCCTTCTTGCATACTGCTTAAAACACCATTGTCTCCCGTAGTTACCTCACGTACATCGTTGTCATTTCCAACACACACGAGTACTACATCGCAACCGGCAGCCGCTTCTGCCGGTGTAGGTGCCATGTCTCCCCCATATTCCTCAACCCACTGCTCAGCTTTAGCTGCAGTGCGGTTATAAACACAGACCTCAATACCGGCATTCTTTACATGCCCTGCCATGGGGTAACCCATAACTCCCAAACCTATGAATGCGACTTTCATGCCTTGCTCCAAATTGTTTCTAATTTAATTCTGATATTACTAATTGAATTCTGGGTTCTGATACACTGACTCTCCGCGAGCAAGTGTCTCAACGATGCCGATATCTGCCAACTGCAAAGGATCGATACTTAAAGGATTCTCTTCCAGGATGACAAAGTCCGCTCGCTTGCCAACAGTAATACTGCCTTTTTCATCTTCTTCGAAATACTGATATGCCGCTCCCTGGGTTACTGCATACAAAGCTTCCATTACGGTGGCTCTTTGATCCGGCCCTAATACATAACCACTGCGGGTCAGGCGATTAACGGTAATTGAAACCAGGCGCATGATGTCTGGTGGAACTATCGGCGAATCATTGTGGACGGTAAACGGGATGTCCCGCTCAATAGTTGCTTTAACGGGGCTGATAAAACTTGCCCGGTCGTCACCAAAGCTCAGGCGATGCCAGTCACCCCAGAAAAAGGGATGGGCTGCATAATAGGAAGGGACTATGCCTAATTCTTTTACTCGATCTAATTGATCAGCGCGAATCAATTGCGCGTGAATTATGACGGATCTATGATCCGGAATAGTTTCACCCTGCAACGCATCATCGATGCCATCGATCATCAATTCGATAGCTTCATCGCCATTGGCATGGGCCAAAACCGGCACTCCGCGCTCTAACAAACGGTCAATGCGCAGGCGATAGGCTTCCGGATCGTAACTTGGATAGGCTACGTAATCCGCATCGACACCAGGCGGCCCTTCATCATAAGGCTGCGACATCCAGGCAGTGCGTCCCTGTGGACTTCCATCCAGGGTGAACTTCACTCCTCCAATGCGGACGCCACTGGTATAGTTCCTGTCGTGATTAACCGCAGCCAGCTCTTCGTCTGACAACGGGTTTCCCATGATGTAGGTAACAATATCCACGGCAAATGGATTGGCCAGGGCCTGTTGTTTAAGTGCATTTACATAACCAGTGCTGACATTGCTTTCCTGGATTGTAGTTATGCCATAGCTGGCGTAGATAGCCGCCGCTTGTCGGCGTAACTGCCAACCCATCTCCGCATCCACGGTGGCCCCGGTTCCCGGCAACAGACCCATTGCGGTTTCTTCCATGACGCCATCGGGTTCATTACTGCCAGCAATTCGGCGCACAATGCCGCCAGGCGGATTTTCGGTAGATGCATCAACATCATAAGTATCAAGCGCAAAGGAGTTTGCGGAAGACAAATGCCCGGAGACGTGTCGAATGACGATTGGGTGGCTGGTGGATGCCCTGTCTAAATCTACCCTGGTTGGATGACGACGCTCCGCCAGCAGCGAATCATCGTAACCAATTCCATAAACTAGCTGTCCATCTGGGATGTTGTTGCTGCTAATCCAGTCCTGTATTGCCACAACAATGTCATCGATATCTTCCATGGTGCCTACCGGTGGCGATGACAAATCCAGCAGCGCCGAATAAGTTGCTACTGCGCCAAAATGTCCGTGAGCATCAATAAAGCCCGGTAACAATGCCCTTTCACCCAACTCAATCAGCCGGGTAGCGCCGCCCTGCATTACTTCAATTTCGGCGCGATCTCCCACCGCAACGATTCGATCACCATTGACTGCAACCGCATTGGCATTGCTATCATCCATGGTAATGATGTTGTCGCCTACAAAGATAATGTCAGCGATTTGTTGAGGGCTTTGGGTTTCGCTCTGTTCTGGAGCACACGCTCCGAAGCCGAGCAATGCAATGGCAAGCAGGGCGTGTTTAATCGACATTTTTTTGTTCATTATTTTTATTTTCCTAACAGTGTTAAATCAAGTGCGCAGTGAATTCACTTCTGCTTCAATCTCGCTTTAGTAAATTGAAGATACCAGATCAGACTTCCAGTCTTGTTGCAGGTAACGCACAACTTCGTCCATCGACTGAAAGCGATTCTCCGGTTCTTTTTGCAGGCAACGCATGGTTAGCTCTTCCAGTAGCTTAGGAATCCTTGTTTTTACCAGCGCCGAAGGTTTTTCCGGGGAGTCATTTAATACACTCTCTATAATATGGTGAACTTTTTCGCCTTTGGCTGGCGTCTCTCCACAAAGAATTTCATACATGATGGCCCCCAGACTATAGACATCGGTACGATGATTGATAGCCGGATCCTGGTTTATCTGCTCCGGTGACATGTAATGAGGTGTTCCCTGAGCCTTACCCGCACCGGTTAAAGTAATATCTTTAATTTCAACCGTCTGCCCTTCTCTTTCTTCGTCACCCAATCCATCTGGATGCCACACCTTGGCCAAGCCCCAATCCAGCAATAAAACTTCTCCATAGGGCCCGGCCAGAATGTTTTCTGGTTTTATATCGCGATGGGCTACACCGTGCTTGTGGGCATAGGCGAGACATAATGCAATCTGTAAGACAACTTCGATCAACTGGGTTAAGTCATAACGATCCCGGTAATCCAGCAATTCCCTTAGTGTATAGCCATGCACCAGTTTCATAGTGAAGTAGGGATTGCCTTTCTTGTCACGACCCAATTCGTAAGTTGGTATCGTATTGGGATGTTGCAGCATTGCCGATACTCTTGCTTCTCTTATAAGGCGCTGTTGTTCCACTTCATCATTTGCAAACTCAGGCTTCAAAGTCTTGTAACAAACAAAGCGGGATAGATGCAGATCCTTGCAAGATTTAATCAGGGATTTTCCGCCGGTTGCCAAGGTGCTGAAGAATGCGTAGCGCAGGTTCGGATCAATTTTTTGCGGCAAGGGTTTGTCCGTTTCTTCTAAGAAGACCGAACTGTATTCCTTTGGCGGTTCTGGAAAATTAAGCA
The DNA here is from genome assembly GCA_964616225.1 of uncultured Pseudohongiella sp. GTDB lineage: Bacteria > Pseudomonadota > Gammaproteobacteria > Pseudomonadales > Pseudohongiellaceae > UBA9145. The sequence goes on along the minus strand of CAZTTE010000010.1, from coordinate 64,580 downwards.
TGGATTTACTACGAAACGATAGAAAAGCGTCTACAAGAGCTACATTGCCTAAAAACAGGCCGTAACTCAATGCCTTTTAAGAATAATCAGGGGTTTCAGTTGGCGAGCTGGAAATACAGGGTCGCATTTACAGATTGGGGCTCACCATTAACCATCATGGGTCGATAGCTGAAGTCTTTAATTGATTCAGTGAGTTCGAACCAATCTACGGAGCTATCCATTTCGCGATTAATTAATTCTAAATCCTGGGGAGAACTGACATTCTTCTTCAATCTACCACGGTACCAGCGGTTAACCTGGTCCAGACCAGCCAGACTAAAAGAGAACATCGCATAATCTCCATCGTCCGGGTCTGTTTCGTTTACACCGTAGCTAACCGGCGCAACAGTCTTGGGAAATTGAGACGACCATTGCCGGAAAGAAAAGTTTGAACTAATTGCACCATTACTAACGTCAGATTCCCTGCTTGCAGTAATAGCGTCTTCCAGCGAGCCGTAAAACTCTGTTAAGGGCAACATTTGGGGTTGTGCTGTTAAGCTATCAATCGATTCCTGTGAGAATTCGGCAGCGAGTAAGAGATTGATACCCTGTTCATAGGCGCGACTGGCAGCTTCAGAATTACCAAACAATACTTCCCAATCACCAATATAAAAATAAGTTAATCCCGCTCCTTCAAGATCTGGAGTTTCTGGTTCGAAATAAAAATCCCGAATGCCTGCGAGGGAGCGCAATCCGCTGTAATATATCGAAGTGCGAGCGTCCCCGCGGGAGATGGCATATCCTGTATTCGAGTAACTTCTTAGAGAAATTCCTGTTGGCCCCCCAACGTCTATGGCTACTGCCTGCAAATATAATTGCACCACTTTTTTATACATGATTGCCGGGATTCGGTCGTCATCTTCTTCATAACTGAAACGGGCAATACCGCTTACAAAATTAGTCAGGTTTTCCGCCCGCCTGAAGTGAAACGGCTGGTGTGTGGTGAAGTCGTCGGCAACACCCCATAAATGGATATCGATAAGATCCAGTAAGGTGGTAATCAACTCGTCATTAATTGGATTCTCACCACGTTTACTCAGCCAATCCAGATGCTCCATTAGCTCCTTCGCACTGTCCCAGTCACCACGACTAATATAGTTCTCGATGTGACGAACCACTAATGGGAATTGTGAGGGTGAATAGAGCCCCTCGCTTACGCGGATTATCTGAATTGCCTGATCCAGAACATCGTGGGCTTCGGTGTAGCGCTCATTCTCAATCAGCGCGAGACTAAACTGGTCCAGTGGCTCCAGCATTCTGCGATCCAGCCTGCCATACTCTGTTTCCAGCGCATGCAGCGTTTCCCGGTTTTCATCCAATTCGCGCTGGGCTTCCTGCAGACGCTCAATAGAATCCAACTGCCCAAAGGCATTGGAAATCAGCATAGAGAATACAATAGCTGTGGAGGTTGTAATTCGCATCGCTTTTATTCTGTGTTGTTGCGATCCTAACTTATCAAGACCGCTTAGCACAGATTATTTTACGCTCTTTCGTGATAGACAGAATACTTATCGACGGTGTAAATGCCAGTTAGTAGTTCGCAAAATAATACCGATATTGTGGCCCCGCATCCGCAGTTGTGACTTAAATCATGTCGAGCTACTGGCAATGTATGGATAGAATGGGCGTATGGAAACAGAAGAAAAACAGGCCAGGGAAACAGAGTTTCACGTCCGCTACGCTGAAACCGATGCCATGGGTGTGGTTCATCATGCAACTTACCTGGTTTATTTCGAAGAGGGACGCAGTCAGCTTATGCGGGATCTCGGCAGCAACTATGCCGAGATCGAAGCCGCCGGTTTCCAGATGCCGGTCACCGAATTAGGCGTGCGCTATGTTGGAAGTTTTCGCTACGGTGAGAAAGTAAAAGTTCATACACGCATCGAAGAAAATTTAAGCCGCAGAGTAACTTTTACTTACGATGTGTTTAATCCTGACACCGGCGAAAAGCTGGTCACGGGATTTACCAAACATATCTGGACCGATAAAGATGGAAAAGTCACCCGTATGCCACAACAATGGGCCAGGCTATTTCAATGAAGGAAACTTCGTGAAAGCTCTTTCTTTTATTACTGCAGTGTTTTTCTGTTCCTATGCAAATGCAGCAGACAATGCAATCGAGTATCCAGCAGTAGATAACAACGTAGGATTTGGGCAAGTTCAGTCCCTGGACTTTCGCCAGGCAAATGAAATACTTGCCTATGGTGAGGACCAGTTTCAGTTTGGCGAGTTGTTTCTCCCTGCCAACGCTTCACCACCTCACCCTTTAATCGTATTTATCCACGGCGGCTGCTGGCAAAACAGTTTCGACATGTCGCACACCTACCCGTTTCTCTCAGGGCTCGCCCAGGAAGGTTTTGCAGTCTGGTCTCTTGAATACCGCCGAACCGGTGATCCTGGCGGTGGCTGGCCCGGCACTTATGAAGACATTAAGAACGGCGTAAATCATTTAAGCTCGCTTAGCGAATACAGGGTGGACACAGACAATTTTCTCATTGCCGGACATTCCGCCGGTGGCCATCTTGCCTTGCTCGCCGGGACGGATACGCCCTCGGCAAAAGGCGTCATCGCCATCGCACCAATTACTAATATTATTGCTTACAGTCAGGGATCCAACTCCTGCCAGGCTGGAACATCACAGTTCATGGGATCGAGCTATAACCAGAATCCGCTGACCTACCGTCAGGCCAATCCTGCCGAGAAAACGCCTCATGCCAATACAGTAATTCTGCACGGCAGCCTGGATGAAATCGTACCTATAGAACAGAGTCGATTAACTGGCGCTCGCACCGTTCTGGAAGAAGGCGCAAGCCACTTCGACTGGATTCACCCGGGCAGTAATGGATTTCAAATATTTGTGAGGACCGCGAAAGGATTATTGGACTAATGGATCTCGGAGCAGTTAAAAAGCTGGACGCTGCAGACCCACTCGCTGATAAGCGTAACGAATTTTTCCTACCCAAAGAAAAAATCTACCTCGATGGAAATTCCCTGGGACCTTTAACCCTGGTTGCAAAACGTAGGGCCATCGAGGTGGTAGACAAGCAATGGGGCAACGATCTTATTGCCAGTTGGAATCTTCACAACTGGATCGATCTGCCGGTCAATGTCGGCGAAAAAATCGCTCCATTGATCGGTGCGAAAAAGGGACAAACTATCTGCTGTGATTCCGTATCGGTTAATCTGTTTAAGCTTCTGACTTGCGCATTGGCACTTAACTCAGAGCGGCAATCTATTCTTTCGACGCGGGATAATTTTCCAACAGACCTGTATATCGCAGAAGGCGTACAACGCTTCCTGGGTGACGGTCGCTGTCATCTGGACCTGGTGGAACGCCATGAATTGGGTGCAAGACTTGAATCCAGGCCAGCAGTACTGCTCTTAACTCAATCCGATTTTCGTAGTGGCGAGTTATTTGATATCGAAGAACTCACAAGCCAGGCCCACGCCAATGGCACTCTTGTAATCTGGGATTTATCTCACAGCGTCGGTGTATTGCCTCTCGAACTCGATAAATGGAAAGTGGATTTCGCAGTCGGATGTTCCTACAAGTTTTTAAATGGCGGTCCCGGTGCCCCGGCTTTTTTGTACGTGGCAAAACGCCATATAAAAAACTGCGAACAACCCATTAGTGGTTGGATGGGACACAAGGCACCTTTTAAGTTTGAAGAAGACTACAAAGCCAGTGATGGCATAGTAAAGTTTCTATCCGGTACTCCGCCAATTTTATCCATGAGCATGCTGGAAGCTGCACTGGCTTCCTTCAAAAATATCGACGTGCAGCAATTGCGGGAAAAATCGATTCAACTCACGGAATTATTTCTTGCGCTTTTGGAAGAAAATGGAAGCCTGGAGCAGCTACAACTCTGTTCTCCAAGCACGGCCGTAGCGCGAGGAAGCAGCTGGCATTTTCTCATCCCAAAGGATTTGGTATTTGCCAGGCATTGGCGGCAAAGCAGGTAATCGCGGATTTCCGCAGCCCGGATTTGCTGCGCTTTGGTTTCTCTCCCCTTCACCTGCGTTTCGAAGACGTCTGGCATGCCACCCACGCTATTGGCGAGGTTCTCGAAGAAGGCATGTACCTGTTACCGGCATTTAACCAGCAATTGAAGGTCACTTAGCCAATTTTCACATATTAACTTGTTGTTTTTATTATATTCTTATGAGAACAGTGAAAATTGGGAGTTTTGTGACATATTGCTCGATATATCCCATGAATTGATTGGAAAATCGAGCTAAAATCAACAGTTAGCAGATAATGCGAAGGCAGAACCGAACTTTTCAGCCACATTAGTCATTTTGCAGGCATATAGGTGAAGTAAAACTATCGATGCAAGAAGTTCAAGACGTCCTCAATAAACTGAAATTTGCCAGCGCTAAAACGCTAACGAGGCTGGTTATTGCTGCGCTGGAAAGCGCTCGTCTGCAAATTGAAGCACAGGCCATGCGCTTTGTAGGTGCCAAGTTGCCACCTATTAAAGAAGAATCACCAGGCATCGCCGATCGCTTCATGAATAATCTCTACAATTACTTTGACGAACTAACTTCCCTTACCGTCAAAGATACCGAAATCGAACCGGACGATTACGACAATCTTTCCCTGGTCGACCACGATTACCTTGAAGCCATGATCGCGATGGAAGGCATGGTTAAAAACATGCGCGAAATAGAAATCAAAGGCTTCAAGAGTTTGATGACACGCCTGGAAACAATGTTTCCAAATTATCGTGTCGATGAAACAACAAACCCGCTGGATCCTGAACAAATCGGAGATTGTTTTGACGAATCGATCCGACCATTGGGATTAAAAGCACACTACTTGCTAACTATTTATCGAGAATTCAATAAATCTGTATTCCAGAACTTCGAAGAAGTAATTGCCGAGGCCAATGACGTTCTGATTGAAAACGGTATCCTGCCCAATCTCGATATTACTGCCGAAGAACGAGCCAAACGTAAAGCACAGAGAGAAGAGGCTCGAGCACAACTCGAAGAAGAGCAGAAGCTCAAGGAAGAAGAAGAGAAAGCCGAACTCGAAGCTCGCAAGCGCAGGCCGAAAACCGAAGTCGTAGAAGAAATTGAAGCCGCGCCTCCACCGCAAGCGGCTCAGCAGACTGAAATGTTTGCAATGATGCAGACACTGGTCAAGAGTCTTGCAGAAAATCAGGGTCAGGGGACTGCACTGCCCGTTTCCGGAACAGTAGCATCGGGAGACATCGTCGCCGATCAACAGGAGCTGCGGGATCAACAGAACAAATTGATGGGCATGTTGACAGACATTCAGTCGAACATGCTGCAATCCAGCAACGATACGGAAGTTAATGCCTCTGCAATTGCCCAGGAAATCAGCCAGAACCTCGAAACTGAAACCACCAGTGGAGACATTGGTCCCATATCAGCTCAATCATCCGATGTAATTAACCTGGTTACCCTGCTCTACGAAGCAATCTGGAAAGATCAATCGCTACCGGTTGTCATGAAGGAACTAATTGGTCGTACCCAGATTTCTGTGATGAAAGTTGCGCTGTCTGACACAAGCTTTTTCGATAATGACCAACACCCGGCGCGTTTGCTTTTGAATGAATTCGCGTTGGCAGGAATTGCCTGGACAGAAACTGAAGATCTCGAAAACGACCCTCTCTATAGCAAGGTAAAAGAACTGGTGGAACGCATTCTCGGTGAAGCCGATTTATCGATTGCGTTTCTGCAAAACGTGTTAATCGAACTGCGGCAGTCCGTTGGCGAACAAACCGGCACCGACGCAACTGTCGAGATGCGTATCCGTGAAGCCGACGATCACCGTCAGAACATGGACGACATTCATACTTATGTAAGCCAGAAAGTGAACGAGCGGGTACTGAAAGGCTATCTCGATCCATCGATCAGAAATCTTCTGGACACCCACATCCACGACTTCCTCGTTAAGCTCGTTGTCAGGGAAGGCATAAACGGCGGCTCCTGGAAGCCTGTAATGAGTACCATCGATGTCTTGCTGTGGACAGTCCAGGCAGAAAAACAACTGGGCGACCGTGATCGCTTCGAACGAATTAATCCACGCTTGCTGGATAATCTGAGCAAAGCACTGGAAATTGGCGGCGCCTCCAAGACCAAGATCATCAAGATCATGCGCCAGCTAAAACAGGTTCAGGAATACAGTTTTCATAAAGCAGAAGTTGCCGCACTGGAACAGGGATCTGGCGTCGGTACTGTGGCATCAATGGAGTCGGGAGCAGCAAAACGATCCCTGCGTGAACCGCCTCCACTATCTCGTGATGACCCTTATTTACGCCAAGTGGACAAACTGCCGGTGGGAACCTGGTTAGAATTTCGCAGTGCTGCAGGCAAACCGGTTCGCCTTACACTTGCTTCCAAGATCGACAGTATCGATAAGCTTTTCTTCGCCAATAATCAGGGCAAGAAAGTCATCGAACTAACCCGCATGCGTTTAGCCAACGAATTAAAAATCGGTAGCGTAAAAGTTGTAAGTAAGGATTCCTTAGTAGATCGCGCCATGGAATCTGTAATAACAAACCTCAAAGACTCAGCTACTGACTCCGACGTTGCCACGGCATAAGCAAAATCTCAGACTAATTCTAATTCGCCAGCCGTTATAAGTTTTCCAGGATTTTTCCAAAATTATCTGCCACCGGATAAGCCCCCCCGGTCCAACCCAGTCGCACGATGACCGTATCATCTGAGGGAAACACCATCATGAATTGCTGACGGTTACCATTGGCAAAGTAAGTATCTGCAGGCAAGGATGGATAACGTAATCGTTCATCGCCACTGTTTAACCACCATTGATAGCCGTAGGCTTTTTCATTGTCGGTGTTGTTTGGACTTGTAGCTCTAGCTACCCAATCTTCAGAGACAACACGCCGATTATTTAACGTGCCTTCGTTTAACATAAGCTGACCCAATCTTGCCCAGTCTCTTGCCGAAGCATAAAAATAGGAACTGCCTACAAATACACCACTGGCATCGGTTTCGAACACAGCATGCTGAAATCCCATTGGGCGAAAAATATTTTCCTGAAAATCAGCATAGGCTTTCTGCGCTGAGCCAATTGCATCCTGGTGCACCTTTGACAACAGATTCGCAGTACCGGAACTGTAATTAAAGAAAGTACCCGGTTCGAATAACGCTTCTTGCTGCAATACATAATCAGCCGATGCTGGCACTGTAAATAACATGGCTGTTACATCATCGCCAGGTTCGTATTCTTCGGAAAACTCCAGGCCATCTGCCATATGCAACATGTCCACCACGGTGATCCCGGCCCGTTCATCATCCCAACCAGGAAATCCTGGAGAAGCTGACAGATCGATTAAATTCCTATACTCCAGATTACCGAGGGCAACCGCCATTAAACTTTTTGCCATGGACCAGCCCAGCAAGGGAGTCTCCGGGCCTGCTTCCTGGTCATAGGATTCCGCTACGATCTCTCCACCATTAACCACTAACAAGGCCCGGGTATTGAGACCTGCCGCATTGTCTGCAGCAACAATTTCCTCAACCAGCGCCTGCACTGCGTTATCGATGGTGGTGACAGCAGATCCCCGAGGCCAGGGATCATTGCTTGCAGAAACCGCTTGAGTTTGTATTTCGTACCGATCGTTTATACCTAAATAATCAACCGCACATCCAAGACCGGGCAGAGCAGTTGCAGTCTTGCCCTGGATACCGAACAGGGAAGTTGAGACGGATCGATTATTGTCGTCGTAGTCGATCGTTAGATATTCCAATATCGCCGAATACTGAATCAGATCCTGATAGGCCTGCTCCCTGGAATAGCCACTTACATATCTGGAACTGCACAACAATTTCGAACCAATTCCTGATCCAACATTTGGTCCATGAATAATGTAGTTAGGGGGTAGACCGACGAATGGGCCGATAAGAAAGACACTGGCTACCAGCACGAAGACGAGTGCTATGATTCCTTTAATAACTTTCACTAATACTCAACTCGCTTTATAGGCGCCGAAAAACGTAATTCCTGTAGCGGGAAATGTATCACTAAAGAGAACAATGTACAGCGCTGACTGGTCCGTCAGGCATGGGAACGGAGAATCTTCCCACCCATGAGAAAGAGGCAGAGACCTAGCGCGCCCGCGCCAGCGGCCACCAGATAAGGCACGTCATACAATTCGCCGCTGGCTGCGTAGACAAAACCAAGAACGGCGGGACCCAAAGCAGTTCCCCAGGAAGACATCAGGTTGCTGACCGAAAATATTCGAGCGTAATCTTTCACGCCAAAAGCTTCGGCGATCAGCAAAGGCTGCAACATCAGCAAATTGCCGACGGTGGTACCGAATGCAGCCAGCCCGAAATACAAGGTCCAGATACTAAACCCGCCGGAGAGAATACTCAGAGAGAGCACCTGCAAAAGCATCATGGCGATGGCGAATGTGCGGATAGACATCTGGTCTACAATCCAGCCACCTATAAGACGTCCGATTATGCTGAACACTGGAAGTATGGCCACGGCGATTGCCGTTTGTGCTTCGGTCAGCAGTTCCCTGGCCAGGCCATATTGATGGGCAATTCCTCCCACTTGTGCAGCCATTAAAAATATATAAGCACAACTAACCCCCCAGAAGAAGCGCCCTCTTCTCGCTTCTCTAAACGTGATACCGTCCTCAACTATTTCAGGGGTGCCAGATGTAACATTATCCGCTGTCTGCTCCGGCTTTACTCCATCGATATGCTGGCCCATGGACTCCGGACTGACGCGCAAATATAGCCACGCCACCGGCACCACGCCGAACAAAAACATGACGCCAATAAGCTGCACTGCAATTTCGAATCCTAATGATTCAACCATTAGCACAGACAGCGGTGTAAGAATGACTCCCCCCAGGGATAATCCAGTGGAGGCAACAGAAAGTGCCATTGCCCGCCTGCGCTGAAACCATTTGGTTACGAGAGTTGTAGCAGGAATCAGGGACGAAGCCGAAAAGCCGGTGCCGAACAGCGCATAGACTAAAAACAATTGCCAGACAGTGGATACATAAGCCAGGGCAACCAGAGACACGAATGAAATGATGGCTCCTGCCGTGATACATATTCTGGGGTCATAATCCTGAACCCACTTGGCTACCCACAGACCCATCACCCCGCCGGTTAAGAAGAAGATCGAGACGGCGGTGGAAGCGCTACTGACATCGAAGGCAGGTTTTGTAGCCAATGCATTGAGATAGATTGCGTGGTTATAGAAACTGAGCCCACTGGTAAAAGTAAGCAGCACCAGGATAGCCGCGACTATCTTCCATCCGTAATAGACCTGTTCTTTTTCTGAGCTCGTCATATCTCTATCAGTATTTATTGCAGCAGATCAAATAACGATTTGGCACCTCTCGTTAGATTGTTTGCTACATTGGGGATCGCGCTGAAGCATAGCAGACAATACAAGCGAGTTGAGTAAATTGGGCAAATCTGAAGCATCAGAACTGAAACGGGTTTTATCCCTGCCGCTGGTCTGCCTCTACGGTCTGGGCAATATATTAGGCGCCGGCATCTATGTACTTATTGGCAGAGTTGCGGATGCAGCTGGTTACCTTGCGCCCATAGCATTTATTATCGCTTCGGCTGTCGCTGCAATCACTGCCTTTTCTTTTGCCGAGCTCTCTTCTCGATTTCCTCTCGCAGCGGGCAGTGCCCTCTATGTGCATCGCGGTTTTAATCGACAGCAACTCACCAGGGTAATTGCTTTGCTCGTGGTGCTAACCGGGATTGTTTCCGCCGCAACCATGGCGCGAGGATTCGTCGGCTACCTGGGCACCTTTATTGAATTGCCACCCTGGCTCATAATTTCTCTTCTCCTGTTTACACTTGGCGCCCTGGCCAGTTGGGGAATATCGCAATCTGTCAGTTCCGCAGCGGTGATCACCGCTATCGAGGTAATTGGTCTGCTAATCATCCTTGGGGTAGTGATACCCCAGGTCGATTCCATTAACGACTTTGCTGCGCCAGTTGAGTCGACCCGAACTTTTAGCGCACTGGGATTACTAAGCGGTTCCTTCCTTGCCTTTTATGCCTTCATTGGCTTCGAAGACATGGTCAATGTTGCAGAAGAAGTTAAGAACGCCCGGCGCAATATGCCTCTCGCAATTTTGTTTTCTTTGCTGGGAGCTAGCGTTCTCTATGTCGTCGTCACTATTGCCGCATTATTAGCCGTGGATCCTGACACCCTGGGTCAGACCGATGCTCCCCTCGCCCTGGTCTACGAACGGGCAACAGGCAATAGTCCCTGGCTGATCTCTTTTATTAGTTTGTTTGCGGTAATTAATGGCGCCCTGATCCAGATTATCATGGGCTCAAGAGTGCTTTATGGATTAGGTCGGGAAAACCTGCTGGCATCCCGGTTTGCCCAGGTACACCCCCGCACCAATACGCCTGTGCTGGCAACCGTAATCGTAAGCGGCCTGGTAATCGTGGCAGCTCTGTGGTTCCCCATCGAAGTATTGGCTCGTATGACAACGGGCCTTCTATTAATAGTATTTTGTTTTGTTAACCTGGCATTAGTGAGAATCAAACGAAGTTCGCCAGTAGAAGAGGATGTGTTCCAGGTACCTGTGTTCGTCCCTGCTGCAGGAACAATAGTCTGCGTTTTATTTCTGGTAATGGAAGCCTATTCTTTATTAAACCTTTAACACTAAATCTTTAACGCGAGCTGAGGTCGGAAACTGTCCACTGTATCTGGTCATCAGTGGTTTCCCATTCCAGTTTTTTCAGTACACGAAAAGATGACATCGCCCCCTGCCAGAGCTGCTGCCAACAGTTGAGAACCAGATCCCGTTCCTCACTATCTAATCCTCTCACAATACGGAGATTGGAATGAACTAGCCTGATCTCCCCGGCATCTGCAGCAGGGATTACTCCAATTTCATCCCCCATGCCCCTGAACATTTTTTCCAGATACTGAACCGCAGATTGAAGATCGCCATCTTCGGCAGCAATCATCTCCCGGGTTTCCTGAAAGTACTGCAGCCCAATAAGTCTTGCCGCACGACTGCCCAACGCCTGCGCTTCTTCTTTACCGACTATTCCCATTAGCTCGATGAGGGAATTGCGAATAAATTCGATGGCGTAGTTTCGGTTAGCCTTTTCCAAGCGTTCTTCATTCCATTGATCAGTTGGCGGTGAAGGCTGATCTTCAGCACGATAAGGTGGTGGCATTTCGTCTTTGGCGAAGACAAGTCTTTCATCTTCAGACAGCTCACGATCGTATTCCTTAAAATAGCCACAGAATCCGATTTCCCCAGTCATGTCTTCCGACACACAGACGAAACCAAGCCTGGGATTTTTCAGGGACACACCATTGTGGGCATACCAGCCCCGCAAAAACCCCCGACAGATTTCATTGGGTACACCACAGATTGTCGGTCCCTTGTACATCCAGCGGGGATAGCGAAACCGCACCCAGGCCTTTCGATCATTCTCGTACATGTATTCCACACCGACGCCGCCAATGGCATTGGAAACCACATGGTACTGAGCGCTAGCCACCGCATCGGGCAGATCGCTGAGTCCTAATTTTTCAAAGCTGGCGAGAAATTTCTGCTCGTGTTGCCGACGAAACAAACGGAAGGACCACTCTTCCAATAAAGCAGGCTCTTTGTTGGCGGAGAGCATTAACTGCAGGCCTAGCAGGTAAGCATGGTGTATATGCGCTTGCGCGCGAATATAAGCAGAATCACTCATTATTAAAATGAACTACTTCAGGGGGATTTGTAGTAAGTGAAATAACCGGTGAACATCTCGTCCCAGCTATTCAGGCCAAAGCTCAGTTCTTTTTCCGGGTCTGGATTGGTCGGATTGGAAATCGAATTATCGAAGGCACCGATTACATGAACCCTGGTTCCTGCCGGCAAGACTTCCGGTTGCTCCAGGATATAGTGCGGCTGCCAGCCGTAGTTATAAGCAGGCACGCTGAAAATCTCCCGTAAGGAACCGTCGCTTTCTTCGATAGCAAACTTCATTTTCTTGCCACGGTAATTCATGCGCGCCCGCACGCCGGTTAACACCACCTCTTCCTCAAACACGTGTTCGGCCTGCATGGGATGATTGTGCTCATTGGGAGGCAGGGTGAAACGTGAAGAGACTGCCTGCACCAGTTGCTCCTGCAAGTCGGTTTCATCACTAAAATATAGACCTATTTCGGTTACATCACTGGTGCGCTGACCGTTGGTGACATAGTGAAACTGCATCGACAAACCATGACCCTGGGGAATAAAGACACCTGTCCCCTCTGGAAATTCAAAAACATTAGATTTCCCCGGTGCATAGCCCGCAATAAATCTTCTCGCCACCGATAATTCATCGCGCTCTGGTCCCCAGAAATCTTCCTCGGGAGCTGTGACAAATGTCATAAGGTGATGCAGAACCGAGGCATCGCCAGCCCGGTATTGAATAGCTTGAATCCATTTATCTTCGTCGAAGGGTAGATCAACTTCTTCGTAGACGTAATCCAGAACACCAGTAGGAGGTACATCATTACTCGGCCCGGTAACGATGAAATCCGGCTCACCCAGTTGCCACTCTTCGACAGCCTCACTGTCGATGCTTGCTGCCAGTTGTTCCAGTGGATCAGTTTCCCCGGAGCCCTGGGGCGCACCGGCATCGATCCAGTGCACCATCTTCTGCATTTCGTCTGCATCGAGATAGCGGGCGTCTGCCGAATGCCCGATGTTAGGATCTACCTGCATGGGCGGCATACGCTTGTTGAGAATGACTTCCCGAATCATCGGCGACCAACCCAGCAACATGATGTAACTGTCGAGGGCAAATGGACCTACGCCACCCTGGCGATGGCAGTCTGCGCAGTTCTCTAAAACGATTGGTGCAATCTCACTGGCATAGTCCGGTGGAGTCTGGGCGTGAGCCTCGCGCACAGGATAGGAAATCTCGCATCCATCATTGGCAACGCTTACGGTGTCATTCACTGATTCGCTAACAACTCCAGCCAGCGTCTCTGACAATTCGGCCGACACGGCACCACGAAAAAACAGCGAAAGCCTTTGGGGATTCAACACCCTCACATCGCCGGCATGTTGAATGCCGAGGGATTCGGAAACCAGTTGTCCATCGTCTTCCAATACCGGTAATCCAATGCTGCTACCGGCAAATGCTTCGCGCCCGAGATCCAGAGAATCGAGCAATACGAAATCGATACCCTGTTCAGCATATTCCGCAGCGATGGACTGGTACTCGCTCAAGAGCCCAGCCATGTTTTCACAACTGGCGTCATAGGCCATCAGGGCCAATCCCTGCCGGTGCAGGTAGCGACTCAACTGATGAAACTCACCAGCATTGTCCAGCACTGCGAAATCGCTCACACGGTCAAGGGCTGTGAACGCAGTTGAGGATAAAAATACGCTGCCAGTTATAGCGAAAATCTGTATTGCTAGTTTCATCTTTCGAACACAATCAGGATTGTGAAACGGGTTGTAACAATTTGTAAAAAAACAACAACATATGGTCACTATTTACGCCACATCACAACTGGACGTGGGGAGAATTGGCCGCTATCCTAGCGTCCCTGGTGAATAAGATTCAACTGAATAAAAAAATATTCTGTCGCAAACAGCAAAAACTAATAGTTTGTTCGATGGAAAATACTTACTGCTAAACCTGTTTTACTTGGAGATACATTCAATGCGAATTTCGGCTAAACATATCGCTGCAGCGCTAATTGGGCTATTTGCTTCGGCGGCATTAACAGTTCAAGCACAGTCAACTGACAATGCCCGTTTTCTAAGTTTGGCACCTCCTGGCGGAATGCCAATTATTCCTGTTCTTGAAGGATGGACAGCGAATCCTGACGGTACTACAGCCTATTCGTTTGGCATTATCAATAGAAATGATAATGCTGTAGACATTCCATTAGGCGAAGGAAACTACATTGAGCCAGCCAAATTCGATGGCAATCAGCCAACGCATTTTCCTCCCGGTCGTACCACCGGCGCTTTCACAGTGACCGTTGCTGAAAACGAGCGTGAGCTGGATGTATGGTGGAATGTTAAGACTGGTGAAAGCGAAGTATTAAAAGTACCCGGTCGCTATGGTGCATCTGCCTATGAATTAGACTTCATCCTGCCACGCCCACAGGGTGCCCTGCAGCCAATGGTTGGCCTGGGTGAAGGCGGTTCCCAGCGTGCAGGCTTGTTTGCCCAGGTTGGTGATTATCCCCGAAATCCTGCCCAGGTTGGCATTCCGGTAGAAATTGTTGTGAACGCTACCGACCCTGCAGACAGAGATCCGGAAGATCCTCGCTTCGAGGAGCCTGTACCAATAGGCGTAGAATTTGAACTACATCAGGGGCCAGATGGTGCAAGCGTTGAGTTTACCCGCCATCCTGATACCGAAGTACCGGAGAATCCCTACGCAGAAGACGATCCTCGCTTCCGCTTCTTCCGAACGCCTGCAGCAAACCAGTTGCAGATCGAAGGCCCATCCGGCGTCGGTCGCGTATTTGCTAGCTTCTCAGCGCCGGGCGAATACCTGATTCGCACCAAGGTGGACGTACACCGCGCACCTGACAGCTCAGACGGCGACCAGTGCTGCTGGACTAACGTCTATCAGCGTGTAATCGTCGAGTAAGACTTAATTACTCAAAAAAACGGCCGATTCTCTGAACCGGCCGTTTTTATTTGAGGGTATAAAAATTAGCCGTCTTATAGCTCGGAGCTTAGTATTTTCGGGCCTTTGCTTGTTGCAATTTATTGCAAAAAATCGAAGAAATGAGACTTATTTAATGGACTTTTCGGGCCCCCAAAATTATCATTTTTTGGTTAATTGCCCACAACTCTCTACTTGAGGAGAAAAGCATGAAATTAGTGCAGAAAATTGCATTCGGAATTGGCGCAATTGCCCTATCTACGGGGGTTTTCGCTCAGGATGCAGAAATTACTTATAACGAGCACGTTGCTACGATCATTAATGAGAATTGCGTGGTTTGCCACCGTGAAGGCGGAATTGGACCTATGCAGTTCGAAAATTACGACCAAGTCCGTCCCTGGGCTCCATTGATCCAGCTGAAGGTGGCTAGTCGTGAAATGCCTCCATATGCCTACGATCATGGTATTGGTATCCAGGACCTGGAAGGCGACTGGCGCCTTGCCCAGGAAGAAATCGATACTATTACTCAATGGGTAAACAATGGATCACCACTTGGTCCTGCGGACATTGTCCCACCAGCTCCAGTACTACCTAGCCTGGATGACTGGAACTTTGAACCAGAACTGGGCGAACCTGATTTGGTAATTGCTTCAATTCCTATCGACGTTCCTGCCGGTGGTAACGATATGTGGCACAAGCACTATGTTCCAACCGGTCTCACCGAAAAGCGCTGCATTAAGGCGATGCAAGTTAAGCCTCGCGACGATGCCCGCGCAGTAGTTCACCACTCCAATCCTTCTCTTGAGGTGTATAACGAAGACACTGGCGACTACGATCGTTTCAGCCAGCTTACTGAATACGCCATGGGTAAGTGGGGTGAGTTAATGCCTGAAGGCGTATGCCGTGAAATGCCAGGCGACTCTCGCATCTACTGGGACATTCACCTGTTCCCTGGTGGTGTTGGTGCAACTGCACGAGGTGAAGCAATCACTGACAACGTTGTTGAACTAGGCATCTGGTTCCACGAAGAAGACTACGAAGTTGCTGAAACTCCTTATCGTCAAGACCTGCGCCTTTACGGTCTGCGTGAAGGTTATGAGAATGGCAACTTGATCGTTCCTCCTAACGGTTATGCGATGACCCAGGGCTTCCACTCTTTCGATCACCCGGTACGAATCGATAGCTTCCAGCCTCATGGCCACCTGCGTATGAATGCAGCCGCTCTGGAAATTTTCTATCCAGAAACTGGCCGCACTGAGCAGATCAGCCAGATCTCTAACTGGAGCGCAACCTGGCACCACAGCCACATCTATGATGAAGATGTAGCGCCACTGATTCCAACTGGTGCGGTACTGGTAATCAAGCAGTGGTACGACAACACAGCTAACAATCCAAACAACCCTGATCCTGATCAGTGGGTGTATGGCGGTAGCCGTACTGGAGACGAAATGTCTCATGCCTGGATTGCTGTGACTCACTTCGACGAAGAAGGTTTTGCCAAGGTCGTTGAAGAGCGCGAAGCTGCAGAAGCGAGAAGCTTGGCTGGGCAAGACTAAGAGTTTTTACCTCGTAATAACTCACTAGCGACCCGGCGCTACCGATCGTTATTACAGAAAACGATTGAGTGCGCCGGGAGCGTCCAAGCAGCCGGTCAGCTCAAGCCTTACAGCTTTGAGATTGAAAGACTCAAGTAGAAAAGCCTGAAGGATAAATCCTTCAGGCTTTTTTTATGTATATGGGTTTTTCCCAGGCAAAACTCCAAAAGCTGAGCTTAAGCAGCTTCCCTAAATCACAAAATGTATAAATATTTCGTTACTGCAAAGAGCCGAAAAGCGCTAAAATTGCCCCATTCTTATCCCTGCAAAGAGGAATACAACAATGAAATCAATGCAGCAAATTCTAGGCTTTTTGAGCGCAGCCCTACTATTCATGGGCTTTTCCAGCGTTCAGGCCCAAGACGCTGAGATCACTTACAACACTCATGTGGCACAGATCATTAATGAGAATTGCGTTGTCTGTCACCGTGAAGGCGGTATCGGCCCCATGCAATTCGAGAATTATGACCAGGTGCGTCCATGGGCTCCACTGATCCAGTTAAAGGTGGCCAATCGCGAAATGCCTCCTTATGCCTATGATGAAGGCATTGGCATCCAGGAACTGGAAGGTGACTGGCGTATGGAGCAGGAAGAAATCGATGCCATTACTCAGTGGGTGAATAACGGTTCCCCGGTCGGACCAGCGGACGTCGTGCCTCCTGTTGCAGATGTACCAGACCTTGAAGCCTGGAACTTCGAAGAAGACTTCGGTGAGCCAAGCCTGGTAATCGCGTCTATTCCTATCGATATTCCTGCCGGTGGTAACGACATGTGGCACAAGCACTACGTGCCTACCGGTCTTACCGAAGGTAAGTGCATTCGGGCCATGCAGGTTAAGCCTCGCGGGGATGCCCGCGCGGTAGTTCACCACGCCAACCCGTCAATCGAAGTACTCAATGAAGAAACTGGTGAATACGAACAGTTCAGCCAGCTGACTGAGTATGCGATGGGCAAGTGGGGCGAACTAATTCCAGAAGAAGTATGCCGTCAGATGCCACCCAATTCACGCATCTTCTGGGACATCCACATGTATCCGGGTGGTGTTGGTGCAACAGCGCAAGGTCAGGCTGTTAAAGACAACGTTGTTGAAATGGGCATCTGGTTCCACGACGACGACTTCGAAGAAACTAACGAGCCATACACCCAGGACCTGCGAGCCTATGTCATGCGTGAAGGTTACGAGAACAATATGTTAATCGTACCTCCTAACGGTTACACCATGACCCAGGGTTTCCACTCTTTCGATCACCCGGTTCGTATCGATAGCTTCCAGCCTCACGGACACCTGCGTATGAATGCAGCGTCGCTGGAAATTTTCTATCCGGAAACTGGTCGCACTGAGCAGATCAGCCAGATCTCTAACTGGAGCGCAACCTGGCACCACAGCCACATCTACGAAGCAGATGTTGCACCTTTGCTGCCAAATGGCGCAGTACTGGTTATCAAGCAGTGGTATGACAATACGGCTAATAACCCCAACAACCCTGACCCTGAACAGTGGGTTTACGAAGGCAGCCGCACCGGTGACGAAATGTCCCACGCGTGGATTGCCGTAACCCACCTCGACCAAGAGGGTTATGACAAGTTGATTGCCGAGCGCCGAGAAAGAGAACAGCGTTCAGTAGCGGGACAAGATTAATTTTTCCCAAAGGGAAAAATTAATCACTAGCGATCCAATAAAATCGTTTTCTTGGAAATCGATTTTATTGGGAGCATCTGAGGTCAGGGAGCTCTTTTCTAAAGCTTCACCTTAGGGGAAGCTCAAAAAAAGCGTAGTCTAGTCCTCAATTACATCGAAGCCGATAGATAATTTTCTATCGGCTTTTTTGTGTGTAGGCCAAAGCACCGAGCATTAAGCGCGTTTTCTTCAAAAACGCGCTCGTCCAGTAGACTCTCCTTACAATTGGGCTTTCTTAGAAACCCCAATTGTGCGTCGCTAGTGAGTTATCCCACGCGAAATTCCTTCGGAATTACATTTGGGATAACTCTACTACAAATTGTATAAAAGGCCGGTAGAGCCCATTCTACCGGCCTTTTTTGTGCGCCAGTGCCCACTACGAGGGATATTGGTGGCACCTCCCCTACTTTTTCCCTGCAATCAAAACAGGTAAACTTCAGCCTTGTTTGAGAAGTGCAGCCCTGCTGCGAAACCCACAGTAAGACTGCTCCAGGAACTGGGGCCCCCGCCATTATGGCAAAGGAGAAAAAAATGAAAGCAATTGGAAGAATTGCTAGCAGTCTTTTTGTTTTAACTATTTCCCTGCTAGGTATTCAAGCTTACGCCCAGGATGAAGCCCACGAACTGACTTACAACAGTCAGATCGGGCAAATCATCAACGAGAATTGCGTGGTATGTCATCAGGAAGGTGGCATCGGTCCAATGCAATTCGAAACCTATGACCAGGTTCGCCCATGGGCACCTTTGATTTCCTACAAAGTAGCGACCAAGGAAATGCCTCCCTACGCTTATGACGACGGAATTGGCATTCAGCACCTGATTGGTGACTGGCGCTTAGAGCAGGAAGAAATCGACCAGATCGTAGCATGGGTAGAGCAAGGTGCTCCGCTTGGTGATCCCGATAGCTCTCCCCCTCCATACCAGATTAAAGATCCCAACGAGTGGAACTTCGCTGCACAGTTAGGTCAGCCAGACTTGATAGTTCCCTCAAGTTCCTATGACATTCCCGCAAGCGGTAATGACCTTTGGAGCAACGAGTATGTTAATCCCGGCATTGCCCAGGATCGTTGCATTAAAGCAGTTCAGGTTAAGCCAAGAGGCGATGCCGCTGCCGTTGTTCACCACGCTAACTCATCTGTCTGGTTAGAAGATGAAGAAGGTGAACTACAACGCCAGGGTATGTTGACCGAATACGCGATGGGCAAGTGGGGCGAAATGGTTCCTGAAGGCGTTTGCCGAACCATTCCTGCCGGTGCACAGATCCAGTGGAGCATTCACATGTATCCAGGTGGTGTTGGTGCAACTGCACAGGGTGAAATGATCGAAGATAACGTGGTGGAAATCGGCCTCTGGTTCCATGAAGACGGTTATGAAGATGGTGAGAATATCTACAAGCAAGACCTCGCCCTCTATCGAATCGAAGAGCAGGATGATTTAGTCATTCCTCCTCACGGTTTCCAGATGACCCAGGGTTTCCATTCTTTCGATCACCCCATCAGACTGGATAGCTTCCAGCCTCACGGCCACCTTCGAATGAATGCTGCCTCTCTGGAAATCTTCTATCCGGAAACCGGCCGCACCGAAGCCATCAGCCAGATTTCAAACTGGAGTGCTACCTGGCATCACAGCCACATCTACGAGCCAGATGTTGCGCCATTGATTCCAGCCGGTGCTGTCCTGGTATTAAAGCAGTGGTACGACAACACTGCCGATAATCCAAACAATCCTGATCCGGATCAGTGGGTATACGGTGGTAGCCGCACCGGTGATGAAATGACTCACGCCTGGTTGGCCATTACCCATCTCAATGACGAGGGTTATGAGAAGCTGGTAGCTGAGCGTCGTGAAAGAGAACAGCGTTCAGTAGCAGGTCAGGACTAGTTTTTCCAAAGGAAAAACTAACTAGTGACGCAGCACTACAAGTCGTTTTCTGAAGAAAACGACTGAGTGCACCAGGAGCGTAAGTAACTAGCTGCTTGGTGCTTAATTCTAGAAAGGTCAGTGAGAGAAATTTCACTGGCCTTTTCGTAGCACTCTCTTCATTATCTCTTTTCCCTTTTCGCGCCATTTTTCATATCCTTAGTATCTTTCGAGTTCGACGAAAGAGAAAAAACTATGGCTACCCGGCGTGAAGTAATACAAGGCATGATCCTATCCCTCGGTGGTGCATCCCTGCTCTCTGCCTGCGGCGGTGTGGCCCAGGTGATTCCTTCCAGTGCCGGTGGCATGCGTTTCTTCTCCGAGGAAGAACTGCAACTGGTGTCTCGTGTTAGCGACCTCATCATTCCCCGCACCGATACCCCCGGCGCACTGGATGTCAACGTGCCCGGTTTTCTCGATGGCCTGATGGCGGAATGGGCCAATGCCGAAACCCAAGGAAATCAGCATCGCAGCCTGCGTGAACTCGGTATGCAACTGGGCAGAGACTTCGCGGAAGTTGACGATGCAACAGCAGAAGGCCGATTGGCCACACTGGATGCTGAAGCCTACGATGGTCGCCCTTCCCGATTCAGTGCTTATCGTTCCTGGAAAGGACTTATCACCCAGGCCTACTTCGCCTCGGAAGAAGGTCGCCTGCAGGAACAGCAATGGGTAGCCGTTCCCGGTCGCTGGGATCCCAGCGTAGAAATCTAGAACAAGCAAGGAACAGGAGAATCAGTTTTGACAGATTTTGATGCAATCGTAGTTGGCTCCGGCATGAGTGGCGGCTGGAGCGCCAAAGAATTATGCGAACGGGGTCTGAAGGTGCTTGTTTTGGAGCGGGGACCGGAGATTAAACCGGAACGGGATTACGTCGATCAACTGCGTCCCTGGCAGGAACAGAATCTCGATCGCATTTCACAGGATGAAATCGAAAAGCATTACTTCAGGCAATACCCCGGTGTGGCCTATGCGGTCAAAGAATCCAACAAACACTTCTGGGTAAAAGACGACGAGCATCCCTACGAAACGGTAGAAGGCACGCAATACGACTGGCTCCGTGGTTACCACACCGCCGGCCGCTCCATCATGTGGAGTCGCCAGTCTTATCGCATGGGACCGCAAGACTTTACCGCTAATAAAGATGAAGCCGTGGCCATCGACTGGCCGGTGCGCTACGACGACATCAAACCCTGGTATGACTACGTGGAAAAGTTTGCCGGTATCGCCGGCAACAATGACGGCCTGGAACAACTTCCCGATGGCGTCTACCAACCGGCGTTTGAATTAACCGACGCGGAAAAATCATTTAAGTCAAAAGTTGAAACCGCCTTTCCGGGACGTAATGTTATTGCTGCGCGCATCGCACACTTAACGGATGTGACTGACGAGCAAAGAGAACTGGGGCGAACCAATTGCCAGGCGCAAAACCGTTGTCACTTTGGCTGTTCTTTTAAAGCCTATTTTTCTTCTCTGCATGCAACACTGCCTGCCGCGGAACGCACCGGTAACATGACCATCGTGCACAACGCCATCGTGCAATCCCTGGATTACGATCCAGCGACTAATCGTGTCAGTGGCGTGCGTATCGTCGATGCCGAAACCAATGAGCATCGCACATACACTTCACGGTTGGTATTTCTGAATGCCTCGGCCATTGCCTCGGCAATGATTCTGCTGCAATCTAAATCCGAAGCCTTTCCCAATGGTCTTGCCAATAGTTCTGACCAGGTGGGGCGTAACCTGATGGACCACATCAGTGGTGCCGGTGCCAACGGCATCCTGCCCGGTTTCGAAAACCAGAAAGTCTTCGGCCGACGACCTTCGGGAGGCATCTACATTCCCCGTTACGCCAACATCACTGAGAACGACAAGCCTTACACCCGTGGCTTCGGCTACCAGGGTGGCGCGTCGCCATTAGGCAACGCCGGCGGTCAGATGGCGGGCATCGGCAAATCCTTTAAGGAAGCACACAGTTCCCCTGGCCCCTGGCGCGTGAATATCGGGGCATTTGGTGAGCAACTACCCAATCCAAACAACCGGGTAACCCTGCATCCAACAAAGACCGACAAGTGGGGTAATCCACAGGCCTTGTTTGATGTGAGTTACGGTGAAAACGAACACACCATGCTGGAAGAAGCCCGCAAGGACGCGGTTGCCATGCTGGAAGCCGCCGGTTGTACCGACATTAATTCCAATCCGGTAAACCTCACTGTTCCCGGCAACAGGATTCATGAGATGGGTAGTGCGAGGATGGGTAATGATCCGGCGAATTCAGTGCTAAATCGCTGGTGCCAGGCCCACGACGTGCCCAACCTGTTTATTACCGACGGCGCCTTTATGACATCCGCCGCCTGCCAGAACCCTTCTATTTCCTATATGGCGTTTACTGCACGGGCTTGCGACTACGCAGTGAAGCAACTGGAAGACAACCAAATATAGAATTGTTCATTTCAGCAATAAGACGCTAGCAACAAAAAGGGCACCACAGGTGCCCTTTCTTATTTAGGGTAAGTGAATTATTTGCCCTTGGCTCTTTCCGTTTTCTTTTCCTGCTTACTTTTCCTGTTTTCAAAATAAAAAACGACCACAGTGTGGTCGTTTTTTATTCTATCGCGCTGCTTATCAAGCGGCGCTTTTAATGTTGTTTACTGAGGCGCACTCATAATCATGGTGTGATTCATGTTCATCGCATCACGGGAACGGTTACGCTCGGAGCGAGACAGATCACCGATAGCCGGCCCACCCTGGTTAAAGATACCGCCGCGCAATGCGTTCAGTAAATAGTCCATGGTGTCGGCAACATACATGTCATCAGAGGTGTACTGGTTAACCACCTCATCGATGACGGATTCACGATCCTGCAGGCCTGGATAAGCGATGATATCCGCCAGTGCTGTTTCCAGCATGTTGAGATTATCGACGATTACTGCCGCTACCGGTGCCTGGCTGTAAAGCTGAGGCGAGATCGCTGGTACGCTTGGCATTTCCGATGGGGCCGGGAACATGGTCATACCAGTATCGGAACCAACCTTGTTCCAGTAGCGCTCAAGGGTTACAGGAACGCGACCGGCAAACTGGGGATCCACCTGGCCAATGATAATGGCTTCCAGGGAAGCAAGTTGTAACCACTGGTTTGAATAAAGCAATCCACTCAGTTTTGGATAACCCATGCGGAACGCATCTGCATAAGGATGATCGAGGTATAGTTCCGCCGATTTAGGTGATATGGAAACGGCGTGCTGGGGATCGGAAGTCAGGTAATCCTGAATCGCCGCATCCACTGCCATCTGCTTCTGGTACATGGAAGTAGAGTCGTTGGCGAAGATATCCCATAGCTCTCTTTCAAAAGCCCGCCCGTGGGCCAGTACCATGCTGGCGTGGACAGACAGCGCTTCGGAATTGCCATAGGCTTCGCTGGCAGCGCTAACGGAATGAGAACCGCGAACGGTGCCGCCAAGGGCGATACGTGCGTCGGTTTCCAGCTCACCGAAGTGGCCATCCATGTCCATTTCCATCTGCATGCCACCATGGCCGCCGTGACCGCCATGGTCCATCTCGGCCATCATGTCCAGATGCATCTTCAGCTCCATGTTTCCTTCCTGGGAATCAGGGTTGCTGTTGATGTCAGCGACGGCGTCATAGATGCCGGCCTGGGTTACATCGAAGGCGTTATACAGATCCGCCAGTTCGGCATATTCGCCGCGCAGGCTGCCTGACTGGGCCAGTGCCGAAGTGGAAACGAGGGCACCAAGGGCCAGACCAAGGGTTAATTTTGTGGTGTTTTTGAACGGTGTATTCATTCTCTGAATCCCCGGATTTTCTAAAGATTTTGCGAAGTGAAAGGATAATTTCCCTCACCTCTAAAGTCCACCTGAAATCCGCTGAGAGGCCCGTCCTGCGGGGCGTAAACCATTGATTAAATGCAACAAATTGTAATTTGCGCCAATGAGCAACGCTTTATAACGAGCTGTTACAGAGAGTGATAAATCGGGCTATTCAGTCGATGGCTATTCTTCGACGAAATGAAAGTCCGCAGGGCCCCGTCGACTCACCAGTATTACCGCATCGCTGCCACCGGCAGGAATGTCCCAGGAGTGATTGAGCTTGCCTGGAATCAGTACGTAACTACCTACCTTCAAATCATGCTTGGTATTACCCAGCGTGATGCTCAGCTCCCCCTGCACCACCACCACGTGTTCGTCATAGGTATGCCAGTGGGTATCGAAGTGGGTGCCGGCAGGAAACATGGCGTAATAGGAAACGCCGCCGTCATCCGGGTCAACATTTAAGCGTACAGTACGGGTGCCGAGGGGAACGCCGTTACCGCCGCCCGGTGGGCCCCATTCCAGTGCGCCCAGGTCCACGGCCATGGGTGGCAATGCTTCCTGGGCAGAAATATTGTTTTTATTGTAGAGCCCCAGTCCAAATAAAGTGATGACTGCCAAGCTGATAGCCAGATAGCGAGTCAGTGAAACATTGAACATCATGTGCTTATAAATCCATTAAATAAGAATTAAATGTCTATTGATTCAAACTTATTCCAGAACAACTTTTACTAAAAGTCATACTTAGTGAATCGATTCCCCAATCGCATCTCTATTTATCGAAGAATTAGGTAAATGCTCTGCCAATCTACTCTGAAGTTCAAGTATTTCTGTATCCCGAAATCGATACTCTTCCATATTGGGCATAGAAGTCGCCTTCGAAAGATATTCATGGCTAAGTTTGTATTTTTCCCGCTTAAGCTGTAATTGAGCCATACCCAAATATGCTTCCCATTCTCCAAACTTTGCGCCAGTCCTTTGGGCTATTTCTATCGCTTCCTCCAAGTCTTTTAACGCTGCCTCGAAGTTTTCCATTGCGATATTGAATTTCGCTCGAGAACTTAAACCTGTTGGTAAATACAGCCACTCATCTGAAGACTTTAACAGGTTTACTTGTCTATCCAGATAATGCTTAGCATTAATTTTGTCTCCGACTTTAAGAAATATTAGGCCCATTACTATTATGTCCGAAGCTAACAATGATGTTGTATCGATCGCCACTTGCCAAGAATTTTGTTCACGCCAAGCAAATGTTTTTAGAGATCTATTTGTCGACACAGCGTTAACGAGAACCTGGGCGCGGGACAGCAAAATGTCCCCCTCAACTTCATAGATCATAGCGCTCCCTCTGTGGCCAGCAAGAGATATAAGAACACCATAAGAGCCGGATAGAGGCAAGACTCCTGAATCCGGTAGAATCTTGGGGCTTATAGTAAATTGAGGATGGATATAGGGCGCTTAAGCCCTTATGCTTGCCTTGCTTTGCCACAATAACGGCACAGTCTGAGCGAAGAAGTACGGAATATGGAAAGCAAAGATCGTAAGAATAGAAAGTACAGCAAGAATAGAAAAGACAGAAAGCCCAGAAAGTAAATAATGGGAAGGTCAAAGAGAGGCACATGAGTTTAGCGGACAAACTGGCAGCACCCCAGATTAAGGAGCTTGTTCCCTATCAGTCGGCCCGACGCATCGGTGGCATTGGCAATAATTATCTCAACGCCAATGAATCCCCCTATGGGGCTTATGACATGCCCAAAGCAGAAAGCTGGGAACGCTATCCCGATTTTCTGCCCAACGATCTGGCCACCAAGTATGGTCTCTACGCAGGGACTCCGGAAAACTTCGTGCTCACAACCCGCGGCGCCGACGAGGGAATCGATCTCCTGATTCGCGCCTTCTGCGAACCGAAGAAAGACAGCATCGTAGTTTGTCCGCCAACTTATGCCATGTACGATTTTGTTGCCGAAGCCCACCAGGTAGGCGTGAAAGTCGCCGCGCTTTCACCTCCAGAATTTCAACTGGATATCGAAAGCTTTAAGGCTATTTCCGGTAAACCGAAACTGGTATTTCTCTGTCACCCGAACAATCCTACCGGAAACTTGCTCAAAAAGAGCGATGTAAAAGCACTGGCGGAACATTACAGGGATGAAGCACTGGTTGTTATCGATGAGGCCTACATCGAATTTACACCCAATGATTCCTTTGCCCTTGACATTGCCTCAACCCCCAACCTGGTGATTCTGCGCACCCTGTCAAAAGCCTTTAGCCTTGCGGCGGTCAGAATCGGTTTTGTATTGGCAAATCCCGATGTAATCGACCTACTGGCAAAATTGATTGCACCTTATCCCATACCCGACCCCTGTGCTCGCATCGCACTTCATGCACTGAGCGACACCGGTGTGTCGTTTATGGAAGCACAACGGGATCGCATTCTCCTTACCAGGCAGGCGGTAGAGAAGAAGCTAAACGACCTGGCCTGTGTTGAAAAAGTTTATTCCAGTGTGACTAACTTTTTATTAGTGCACTTTAAAGACAGCAAGAAAACCTTCGAGTACCTGGCGGAACATGGCATTATTTTGCGTGATCAGTCCCATGCGCCCGGACTGGAGAACCACTTGCGTATTACCATCGGCGATGATGCCGACATGGAACAATTGTTAGATTGTTTAGTCCTGATGAATGCATAACGTGAACGAAACGATTAAGAAAGCATCCCTGAATAACTGGCTCAAGTTTCTGATTCCATCGTCAATCGGTGTACTGTTTTTCCTGACGCCCTTGTTTATCGATGGCGAAGTCACCATCGGCATGGCTTACGTCGGCGATATCTTTATCGATGGCTATAACACCCAACTATCCCAATTGGCTGGTATTTTTATTGTCAGCTCGGTATTACTGACATTATTGTTTACAGTGAGCAGTAGCGCCCGGGAAAGATTGGGGTTCTTATCGGTTCACTTAACCCTGCATCCCTTCTGGTTCACCATGCGTTTGTTTGGCGCCATCGCCGCGGTGGCCTTCCTGTTCCAGATCGGACCTGAATTCCTGACCGGAGGTGCTACCAGCGGCACCACCCTCGGCAATCTCATCCCGATCACCATGACCTACCTGGGGATTGGCGCGGTGTTTCTACCACTGCTGGTGGATTTTGGCCTGATGGAACTGATCGGCGTCATGATGACCAGAATCTTCGATCGCGTCTTTGGCCTGCCTGGCCGTTCCGCCATCGATGCCATGGCATCCTGGATGGGTTCCGGTCCCGTAGGCGTCTTTATTACCTCCCAGCAATTCGAGCGTGGTTTTTATACAGCAAGGGAAGCGGCGGTTATCTGCACTAATTTTTCTGTAGTGTCGGTATCGTTTTCACTGGTGGTAATTAATTACATTGGCCTGGGCCATCTGTTCGCGCCCTATTATTTTTCCATCATCATAATCGGTTTTTTCGCTGCCCTGATTACCCCCCGCTTACCCCCGCTAAAGCACATTCCAGACAATTTTATCGACGGCACGGCAGCTACCGACGACCGCAGAATTGCACCGGGAGTTCGGCTGTTTCCCATAGCTATCAATCAGGCCCTGGAACGGGCAGCAAACGCGCCACCGCCGGGGGAAATACTGCAACGCATCGGCCGTAATGTTTCCGAGATCTGGTTGTCTCTGATACCGGTGGTGATGGGACTGGGAACTTCAGCATTAATTCTTGCCAAATACACGCCGGTGTTTACGTGGCTTGGTACGCCAATAGCACCGCTGTTAAACCTGATGCAATTAGATGAAGCGCAGGCGGCTGCGCCTCTAATGCTGATTGGATTTACCGACATGTATCTGCCGGCCCTGGTGGGTGTAAATATCGAGAGTGAGTTAACGCGTTTCGTTGTGGCAACGGTTTCTGTAACCCAACTGATTTACATGTCAGAAGTGGGCGCGCTGATTATCAAATCGAAAATTCCCCTGGGCTTTGTCAACGTAGCGCAAATATTTCTCCTGCGCACACTGATTTCCTTCCCTATCGCAGTGCTAATGGGTCATCTTATTTTGTAATTAAAAGGCATGACCGATTTCGGTCACCGGGCCATAAGCAACCCGTTCTGAATACCACACGCCACCGTCTTTAATAACCACATCCACGAAATCCAGCACTTCGATATTGCGCAGCGGATTTCCGTCGACGACGATGATGTCCGCCAGCTTACCCACTTCAATTGTGCCCAGTTGATCTATCTGGCCGAGTATTTCTGCATTGGTTTTGGTTGCAGCAGAAATCACCTCGATCGGCGTCATACCCACTTCAACCAGTGCAGACATTTCCCGCCACATGGCTTCCGTGTGCATATTAAGTGGACTGGCCGCGTCAGTACCTACCCCCATGTAGGCACCGGCATCGATAAACTGGCTCGCCGATAGTACTGAGTTTCGCGTCTCTTCTTCCAGGTCATTAAAGTAAGTCAGGGAATGTATGTCTTCGAAGGAGCGAATAAACTCTGTATAAAAATCTGCAGGCATGTCTTTTTTGTAAACCGGGTCGTATAGACGTTCTGGAAAATTTTCCGTTGCAGGAAACACCCAGATGCGATGAGAAATAGTTTGCACGACAGGAATATTTTTCTGAACGATCTCTGCAACCAGCTCACTATCGTAAGGAAGATTTCGGGCCGAACCCACATGCTGAAACACATCGACTCCTGCATTTAGCGCTGCGCGGATGTCTTCCTGGTCATAAAGATGGGCGTGCACCTTAACGCCTTCGGAATGAGCAGCAGCGACGACGGCGCGGTAGTCGGCTTCATTCAAACCTTCCCAGGTTTTTATTACATCGGACCCGGCGGCAATTAACTCGCGGGCTCGCTGCGCCGCCTCTTCAGAAGAATTTATAACCACTTCATAGGCATCGGGAATTCCTGCCATATCGATACGGGTAATCCAGGGGCCGGAAACTGTTAAGCGTGGCCCCGGAATCTCACCTCGGCGAATACGTTCACGAAATTCCAGGATCTGGAAAGGTGCGCCTAAATCCAGGCCACTGGTTACTCCAGCCCGCATCATCTGCTTGGCGGCGATAGGCATGGCTTCAGGCAGGCGTTCCATCTCATTCAAAAAGGCGTAATAGTCGTCATACTCACCATGACCGATTAGATCGATATGCATATGGGCATCGATTAAGCCAGGCATCACCGTTCGCCCACTGGCATCGAGAATTACTGCATCGCCTGGAATGATTGTGTCTTCACGTTGGCCGACAGCAGTAATTCTGCCGTTTTCAAAAACCACTACGGAATTATGAACCGGTTCAGCTTCGTAACCGTCGAGCAACATGCCACCGACAATTGCCACTGGCACATCCGGTCGTAAAGATTCCTGGGCTGCGACAGTGCCTATCACTAATAATGTGACGAGTAAGAAATTAAACTTAACTAGCAGCTTCATTACGTAGTCTCTAGTTGTTGGCTCTTAATTACTGGCTTAGTTCATCGTAGATGGCCTGAATGCGATCTGGCGCAAGAGGCCAGTTAAGATCCGAAATATCCAACTCCTGAACTATGTCGGCTCTGCTGGTGCCGCTGGTAATCTGTGCACGAATTCGCGTAACCATCTGTTCAAACTTATCGCGAAAGATACGTATCTCGGCTTTGCGTAGCAGCGGACCATGGCCAGGTATCACGGTGTCAAAATCCAGCGCGAGAATTTGATCGAGGGTTGCCACCCAGTCGGAAGCGCAGCCTCCATTACCGTAATCGATAAATGGCGCCAGGGTGCTGCCATCCATGCGCTCTCCCCAGATGAACAAGTCACCGGTATGAATAGTGCGCTGATCGGTAAACACTATGGCTGAATCGCCGTTGGTATGACCACAACCCAGATGGTAAGCCTCTACTTCGGCATCACCCAGGTGCACACTGGTCTTGTCGTTATAGGTAATACGGGGCGCGCCATCCGGCGACGCACTGGGCCCCTGATTGCGCAGCATATTGATGCGCACATTCTCGTGCCCTATTACCTGGGCGCTGGGCATAAACGAGGCATTGCTACCGGCATGATCGAAATGATGGTGTGTATTCAATACATACAGTATGGGTTGGTCAGTCACACTGGCAACCTGTCGGGTTATGTCCTCATAACTGTAAGAGAACTTGTTATCAACGATGATCACACCTTCGCCGGTGACACGAATGGCGACATTGCCACCAGACATGGCACCGTCGAAACCGGGCATGAGATACAGCCCTTGCTTGCCGGGGACTTGCCGAATCGTTAAGCGTTCCAGTTGTTCCGGGGTTAGCGTGGGTCGTTGCTGGGCTGTGGTAAATCCAATTGTCGCTAGCGCCAGCAACATCAAACTGAGTAATCCGCCTTTCAAGAGATTGTTTCTCATTGTTATTTTCCTGATCTACTGGGATACAACTTCCCTTATGCCATTGGTCAGGGAAGGCGTCAATTGCTTCAGGAAATTTTATATCTCAGTGAGAACAAGACAGGCAGGAATAATCCCCTGCATCGAGCCCTACCCAATGCTTAGTTAAAAGGCTTCTTCGATATAAGGGATAGAAACTTTTCGGTTTATCCTGAATTTTTAGCTAGGGTTCTTTTGCTGCCTGCCCGGCAGTAAAGGTGACATACACATAGATGGGAATATCCAGCTCGCCCAACTGCGACTCGATTAAAGGTTTAACCTCATCCCAATCTAGCCCACCGACTCCGGTGGCTAGCCGGGGTAGGGCCACGGACGTGAAACCTTCATTCTGAATAATTTTTTTCAGGGCGCGTAGTGCATGATTGACGTTTGATGTGGTGGCTTTCCCGGGACGATTATTGCCACTATAGCCTCCCTCCTGGGTAAGCAGATTGGCAATCCTGGCGCCTTCCGCACCACCCCAAACCCAGGCCCCTCCGGGCTTTGGATGTTGCTGATGACACCAGTGGTGAAAATCCTTATGCATTGCCGGATAATTTTCGTGTAAAGAAAGAGCCAGTCCCTGGTTCATGGGATCATTTGCCGCAACCCCATGGGCAATAAGCTGTGCGCCAGTAAGCAAAATATCGCCTTCCACTTCGTAAATCATAAATCGACTCCTTCTCCCTTATAGACATTAACAGAACTTTCACGCTTAAGGGTTTCATAGTATTCGAGCAAATCTCGGGATTAATTGATCAAGCGCAATTGAATCAGGATCTTTCCCCTTCATCCGCTTTGGATATAGGCGGTTGAGAGAAATAACGGTGGCTGAGGTACAATTGCCCAATCTGTTCCAAACCAGTTCTCGACCGTTGTTTCGATGCCTAGAAAAAAATCTGCCGCGCTAAAGGGAAACCTGTTTCTGCAGGACGGTAAGCAGCAATCCCTGAGCAATCAACAAATAGAATTGCTGCTTGCTATAAAAGACTGCGGCTCTATTACCGCGGCAGCCAGGCAGGTGGGGATCAGTTATAAGACAGCCTGGGATCGCATCGATGCCATGAATAACCTGTCGGATCAGCCTCTTGTGGCTCGAAGTGCCGGTGGTGCGAAAGGCGGAGGTACTCAACTTACAAACTTCGGCGAAGACATCCTGGCTGGTTTTTCCCAGTTGCAGGAAGAGCATGCCGCCTACGTGGAACGCCTTGGTACCAGCTTGCATTCCATGAGTGACCTGGCTAATTTTTTAAGGAGTACAACTTTGCACACCAGCGCCAGAAATCAGTTTCGTGGGCAGATTAAGAAAGTGACTCGAGGTGAAGTGAATGCCGAGATCGAATTGAAGATTAGCGACACTACCAGCATTGTTTCCCATGTCACTAATGAAAGCGCGCAGAAAATGAAGTTCAAGAAAGGGAGTAATGCGATTGCCCTGATCAAATCTTCCTGGATCATTCTCAGCAAGGAGTTGGATGTTGCAACCAGCGCCCGAAACAAGCTAATAGGCACAGTAAGTAAAATTAACAAGGGAAAAGTTAACAGCGAAGTCAGTATCGACCTTGGCGAGAACAAAACACTGTGCAGCGTGATCACCAATCAAAGTGTCAACGCATTAAAGATCAAGAAAGGCGATGAGCTTTGCGCCTTGTTTAAAGCTTCCAGTGTCATCCTGATGACGAACTAGGTTAGCGCAGGATTGCGACGCCTTTTATTTGCGCCCAGACTTCGTTGCCTGGCTCTATGCCCAGTTGATGTGCCGAGCGTCGGGACAGTCGAGCGATAATTTTGTTGCCACCGGCAATCAGGCTAACCAGCAACATGGAAGCATCGCTTCCCTTCTGGATCTTGTCTATTTTCACCCGGAGGCGATTAATAATACTGCTGTCGTCGTGTGGCTGAAGAGCCAGGCTAACATCCCGTGCCAGTATCCGGATACGAATCTTCGCGCCAATAGCATCGCCGCCATCTCTTACCCAAAGCCCGCCGCCGTCGAATTCTGTACGCAGCAAATGCCATTCTTCGTCCCGTTCTACTACCGCGGCTTCGATCACTACCCCGGTGTCTTCACCCAGTTGAATGGGTAACTCAATATTCGATAACACGTCAGACAATGCACCGCTGGCAACAACTGCACCCTCTTCCAGAACCACAAGGTGATCAGCAAGCCGCGCTACTTCGTCTACCGAATGAGTAACGTAGATGATGGGAACGTCCAGGGAATCATGTACTGATTCCAGGTACGGCAGGATTTCGTGTTTTCGTTTTACATCCAGAGAAGCGAGGGGCTCATCCATAAGTAATAACTCGGGTTCAATCACCAGCGCCCTGGCAATGGCAACTCGCTGACGCTCACCGCCGGAGAGTTGATCAGGATATTGCTCCAGTAAATTTCCCAAACCCATCAAGTCGATGATCTGTCGGTAATTACCATTATTGATAGGCGACGGCGATCTATGGGTGCCATAAAGAATGTTTTTTTCTACGCTTAAATGGGGAAAGAGACTGGATTCCTGAAATACGTAAGCAACCCTGCGCTTGTGAGTAGGCACTGTAGCAGCCGCAGATTGCCACGGAATTCCCTTGATCCTGATTTCCGCTGTCGCATCGGACTCCAGGCCAGCAAGACAACGTAACAGTGTGGTCTTGCCAGAACCGGATTCCCCGAACACTGCGGTAATACCTTTTCCTGGTAATTGCAGATCGACGTTGAGACTAAACCCCCGGCCACCCCGTTCGGATAACTGATGGCTAATCTGCAATTCGATTGTAGAGTGTTCACCCTTCATGGGCTAAACCTCAGGATCTGACGATGGGATTTTTTCTGCAGGCCATAAACCGAAAGCAACACCAGGAATGAAAACACAATCATTAACAGTGCAAGTTGATTGGCCTGGTCATAGGCCAGCGCTTCCACATGATCATAGATCTGCACAGAAACAACTCGGGTTTCGCCGGGAATGTTGCCCCCGATCATGAGAACAACACCAAACTCTCCTACCGTGTGGGCAAACCCAAGTACGGCAGCGGTAAAAAATCCTGGCTTTGCCATGGGCAGTGCCACTGAAAAAAATCGATCAAACGGGCCAGCTCCAAGTGTTGCCGCAACTTCCAGCGGGCGATCACCGATTGCTTCGAATGCGTTTTGCAGCGGCTGCACCACAAATGGTAATGAGTAGAATATCGAACCGATTACAAGCCCGGAGTAACTAAAGGCTAAGGTTCCCAGACCCAGAGCTTGAGTGAGTTGCCCTATCGGCCCGTTCGGACCCAGCGCTAGCAATAAATAGAAACCAAGAACAGTCGGCGGCAGCACCAGGGGTAAGGCGATTACAGCACCAATCGGGCCTTTAAAACGAGAGTTGGTTCTGGCGAGCCACCAGGCGATAGGCGCCCCCAAGAGCAACAAGAGTATGGTTACCGTCGTTGCGAGACGCAAGCTAAGAAGAATCGCCGTAATGTCAGCTTCACTAAATCCCATTCTAGTCCACTACGTCGTATCCGAATGATTGAATAATTTCTTTACCAGTACTACTAAGCAGGAATTCCATAAACGCTATTGCCGCAACATTGGTTTGTGCTCTCGTTAGCAATACGGCGTCTTGCCGAATTGGAGAATGGATTGTAGTCGGTACGTCCCAAGCTGAACCCGAGATCAATTCCTTGTCTCGATAAACTTGTGACCTCGCCACAAAGCCAAGTTCTGCATTACCAGTAGAGACAAACTGATAAGTTTGAGAAATGTTCTCACCGCGAACTAGCCTGGATTGAACCGCAGTTATCAAATCCAAGTTGTTAAGTACCTCTTCAGCAGCAATGCCATATGGTGCGACCCGGGAATTGGCGATAGCAAGCCTGGCGTAACGATCGGAATCCAATACTTCATAGGATTCATTGACCAACTCCCCATCGCTGGACCAGAGTACTAATGAGCCAATTGCATAAGTGCGCAACGATTGTGCTACCGCATAATTGTTTGCGATGAGTGCTTGGGGCTTTTCCTGGTCCGCCGAAAGAAAAACATCGAAGGGAGCCCCATTAGAAATTTGTGCAAAAAAACGTCCGGAGGATCCGAAGACGAGGCTAAGCTCATGCCCGGTTTCCGCCTCATATACTTCGACCAGTTGATTCGCAGCCAGGCTAAAGTTAGAAGCTGCCGCTATCGTCGCTTCTTCGGCATATCCACTGGCACTACCAACAAGCGCTAGCCCTAGCAGCCACCGACGAAAATTCCCAGTAAATTCAATACACATAGCGTTATATAGTAATTTATATAACGCTATGTCTCAAGCCAATTGTGGCCCTACCGAAATAGTGGGTATAGCTAATCCAATAAACAGCTTCGAGCCAAACAGAATCGAAGTACTCAAGATGCTCTATTCCCAGCAGCAGGCCACAGCCCGCAAGCTGCGAGAGCGTCTGACCCAGATTGCTGCCGCGCATATCACGCTGCTACTGGCCATCGATGGTTGGGTGATTACCCGCAGTGAAGGCATTAATGACAATCAGATGATGGTCATCATACTCGTAGCTATTCTTACCCTGGTAATTGCCGTGTTTGCTATCCGCGCCCGCTACCAGGAATTTGGTGTTGTAGGTGGAATAATCGTCAGGGTAGAAACCGCATTACGGGTGTTTGGTAAAGGCTACTACCTAGAAGATTAAACCCTATACGATCTTGAACACATGGGCCTGGGGAAGGATGACTACGCTCATAGCATGACAATTTTTCAATCACACGTTTATGCCCTGATCGCGAATACCTTGCTGACGATAGGAATTGCTATAGCGAATTGAACACGCTAACCGTGATTAATACTCACACCTTTCGAGGTATCGAAAGATATAAGACCATAAGATTCCTGCTTGAGCCTTAGCCCTTCCTCTATCCTACCCAGGCCTGCGACCGCATTGCTCTTGAAACCGAGTACATCTTTATTGTCAGGCTCAATCTCCTGGGCGTAATCATAAGACTCCAGTGCTTTCTCGTACTCCTTAAAGTACAAATAAATATCACCCACATTCATGTACAGCCGGAACTGGAAGTTGCCATCCTGATTGGGATTGTCCGCTTGCCAGGGATCGAGTTGCAGGGCCCTTTCAAAATCTCTTAAGGCACCGGAATAATTGCCAAGCTTTCTCTCAACAATGCCGCGATTACTATAGGCCCGGGCGTAACTGCGGTCTAATTCAATAGCCCGCGAAAAACTGCGCTGGGCATCCTCCAATTTCTCCATACTGTCTAAAAGATTGCCACGATTATTAAACGCAACAGGAAACGATGGATGCAATTTTACCGCCTGATTGTAGTGCTCCAACGCTTCTTCTTTTCTATCAACCGCCTTTAGAGAGTTGGCGTAATTAAAATAGGCAGCGGCCTGGTTGGAATCTAGTTTTACTGCCTGCTCGAGGTGAGGTAGTGCTTCCTCATGTTGGTCCTGGTTCTGCAACATCACACCCAGATTATTGCGCGCGTCGCCCCAGTCAGGGTCCAGCTCTACCGCACGCCTGAAATTCTCGACTGCCTCTTCTTTTCGCCCCATTGAATTCAGGAATAAACCGTAATCTAGATACACATCCGGATACTCTGGATTCATTCGAATCGTATCTTCGAAAACTGTACCCGCTTCCTGTGATTTACCCTGAGCCGCTAACACTACGCCAAGCATCTTCGACACCTCCGCGGCACCGGGATGAGTACTGAGTAATTGGCGACAAAAATTTTCTGTTGCCACAAAATCTCGCGAATTGTAGAGACTGTAAAGCCGCGAAAGTTGATCCGTTGGGGGATTGCCTGCTGCGCCGTTGGCCATTGTTAAAACTCGGCTCCAATTAGGAATGAGCAAGCATAGAAGCCTTTGGGAATTTAGTCCATAGTGCCAATAAAGCACAATGGATTATGTTGAAAGGTCTACGCCAGACCCCCGGTCTGTTAGGCAGGGAAAAGCAAAGAAATGAATAGGCCGGATCGATTGCTCAACTCAAAGAAAAAGCGAAGGCAATTTCCACAACTCTCTGGCTGGATTTTGTGGATTTGCTTACTGACTTCCGGAACTGTTTTTGCACAGACAGCCACCGTGACAGGAAGCACTATTCAAGTTCCTGTGGTGGTGTTTGGCGAGCAGGTGTTTGCAATCGAACTATCCCTTGTCGCGAACAGTAATCCTGTTGAAGTACTGGTGACCGGAGCAGAAGAACTGGTCGACCCGGACACTGCGGATGCCAGTGTATTTGATGGAGAGAAGCTGTCTATTCCTGCGATCGATGTAGAAGGCGCACTCTATTGGGCCGAGTTCAGGTTGTTAAGCACGGATCCGCCGGCTTTCGTCCTGGGTGATGCAGGCTTACTCGCTGCCAGCCCGCCACCGCAAAACTGTACGCGTCCCGATCCCGATACCACCAACGGCCCTGATAACCCTCCTCTATTTGATGATCTGTTAATACCTGCCAACGAGATCGTCGATGGCGGGCCCGGACCCGATGGCATTCCTTCAATCGATAGTCCTCTATTTACCCAATCGTTTTCTTCAACGCTTATACAACCGAAAGACCTTGTTGTAGGACTCAACATCGATGGAGTAACCAAGGCCTATCCGCACTCAATACTGAATTACCACGAGATCGTTAACGACCGAATCTCGATTAATGAGGAAAAACAGGATGTAACTTTAAGCTTCTGCCCCCTTAGCGGTTCTGCCGTGCTGTGGAATGCACTTGCTGGTTCTGCTGACACCAGCTTTGGCGTTTCGGGATTACTCTATAATGCGAACCTGATTCTGTATGACCGGGAAACACAGAGTCTCTGGTCGCAAATGCTGGAACAAGCCATTAGCGGCCCTGAATTGCAACGAGTGCCAGAGAAAATCCAGCTTGTGGAAACCATCTGGGCAACCTGGTTAGCTATGTATCCAGAAACCTTCCTGCTAATGATCGAAGAAACAGAATCCAGTTTTCCTTACGAAATCAATCCTTATGGCACCCATAGTACTGACACCGGTATTCCCTTTAACGCCAACAACAGTGACGACGATCGCCTGCATCCCAAAGAAAGAGTGTTGGGAATAAACGTAGGTGAGAGCTCCAAGGTCTACCCTATTTCCAGATTCAAGCACTCGCTCTCGGTGATTAACGATAAGGTAGGCAACATGGATGTGGTTGCAGCGGGAAGCTCAGGTGATAACTTCGCCGTGATATTCAATCGCCAGCTGGAAGACTGCACAACGCTGGAGTTCGCTGGGGTTGAAAACAAACTACCCATCGTAATGATTGACAATGAAGGGACGGAGTGGGATGTGTTCGGCCGGGCTCAGTCAGGTCCGCGAGTCGGCACCCAACTGCAAAAAACCAATTCCTTTATTGCCTATTGGTTCGCCTGGACTGCTTTCTTTGAAGGCGCTGAAATTCAGGAATAAACCTCTGGATCTTTCTAACCCAATTGTTCACGTTTGAGTTTGCAATACAGAATTTGGTAACTGGTATAGGCCAATTGTCCAAAGTTTGGCCGACTGCGTTGTTCCGAACTGGAGCCTTTGCCATGTAATAAAATTCGGACTGGCTGTTGATTTCGCTGGATCAATGCACTAAACAACTCATCGAAACATTTAAGCCGGCCTTCAAATTCCACAAGATTATTACCGGCCCCAATGGTGACAAGGAAATCTGCTTCAGAATCGATAACGCTGGCAATGGATATTAGAAAAGCCTCACTGTCCGGGATCATGCGATGATCGAGTCGCAATCCCAGTACCAGGTTGCGCGGTTTTATTTCCCCGTCTTGCTGTTTGCTTTCGATTGTTTGCAAGGCCTGGTCAGCGTCTGAGTTAAGCGCCAGTACTCGCCCCTGTTCCTCTGCATTTAGGGTATCGAAGTGGGACTGATATACCGGATCATTATCGATTAGCACGGTATGAGCTGCCTGCCTTTCTTCCGTCTCAAACAGAAATCTAATCCGTGATTCTTCCTGTATTGCACTTACCCTTGGAGTTAGGTGAATACCGTACAGATCACGATAACCGTTACCCACTCCAAGTGAAAGTTGTTGTGTTGCACTGGCAGAAGCCTTCATAAGTCCCAGTAATTTGAGTACCTGCATTACCCGAACCGTATCAACGTTCTGGATAATGTTTATGCCGTTTAAGAGAGCGCGTTGCGAATCGGTATACTGATTCGGTTGAGTCGTAATGGGGATTTCCGGGATATTTCTTAAACTTGCAGTTCCCTGTTCGATTAGTGCATGCATGCCATCCCGATTCATTTGCGTTGCATCTATTTTCGATCCCTTGAATAACTCGCAACAAGCTGCAATCTGCGCCAGGCAGAATAGCTGCGCCAATTCTTTTGTTGGTGTCGCAGTGTCAATGATTCCATCGTTCTGAAGCAGCGCCCCGACTGTCTTCTGGTGATTGGAATCGGTATTTAAGACGTGCAGATAACGATCGTAATCCTTGTAATTGCTGATCAGATCACCAAAATCCGGGCTCATGGCGATCGCACCCAAGGCGTCCGCTTCCTGAGCATAAGCCGCAGCAAGTTGCTGGCCTGAAAATGTAGCCCATTGGTTCTGGCTCACAAACACAAACTCCTGTCTCTAGAATAATTCACCGGGATTCAAAGACTACCATTGATTCTAATGGGCGGCATCTGTCACCCCGGTAAGACATTATCGATAGATAGCCTGTCATTGCGATTTTCTGATTATCGTTGACCTGCAATTACATTTATAATTGTTAGCAATTCCTCTTATCCGGGCGCGATCGCGAGAAAACCATGAAAAAGCTCATCCTGATAATTTTGATACTATCCCTGTCATCAGTTTCACTCGCCCAGGATGAGGATCAAGCTGAGACGGAAGTGGAAGAGATCGTCGTTATCGGCGAGCTATCCAGAAGTGCTGTCAGGCAGCAAATCATTCGAGTAGAAAACGATATTTACGCTTTCTACAACGATCGCAACGGGAATCCGGAACTGGACATCATTTGTGATGATGTTGCTGTCACCGGCACCATGATCAAACAGCGAGTCTGTGAGCCGGTATTCTGGACCAAGGCGCGGAATCGTAATATTCAGGAATTTATCCATGAGTTCTCGGGCATTGCGGAACTGGAAGATATTAGCCAGGATGTTGAACAAGAAACCGCTGAAATGAACAGAGTCTATGCCGAGTTGATCGAGACTTACCCCGCTTTTGCCGAAGCCTTGCTGATTCTGGAAGATTTAAAAACCCGCCTGGAAGAATTAGGCAACTGAGTTTCCCAAGTTCATCAAGTACCACAAACCTGCAGGGAGAATCCTCAGGTTCTGAGCCTGTGCTTATTGACTAGCGCACCGCGAGTCATCCTATAATTCACCGCAAGTTTTTCGCTGGAGCTCTGGTCTGTAATGGAGTGACCGTGATCCCGCTTTCATTGCAGGCGAATCGATGCTTTAAGGAATGATCATGAAGGGAATGTCGTATAAGAAGAAGTATGAGAATAGTTGTGAAAATGATGATTAAAAAAAATTTGCTAAATGCCACCCTGGCTTCGTTGTTTGCATCGACCGTAAGCTTTGCCCAGAGCGATGTCTGGAGCGGGCTCGCTCGGTCACAGTTTGACAGTGATGCGCTAACACTAAGAATTCCATGCGCCGTGCTTCAAGACGAAGACGGTAATCCCTTACAAGGTCTGGCTCCTGCCTACGCGCTAAACCTGCTCCTCTCAAACACCAACCCAGGAAGTGAGTCTTTTCGACTGGTGGAGCCAATTGAAGCATTCAATGAAGTGCCGGAAAGCTGCCTCGACACACTCACCGTATCAAACAATCAATCTACTGCGACCTATACCACCAGTTCTACCGAGATCGATGTGGATGCGACAGCCAATGCAGATCGATTCTATACGCTTGAACTGGAAGCCAATCTGCTAACCGACGGTCCCGTTGAGTTTTCCGTGGTCAGTGCCTCAAGCCGGGAATACCGAAAGCCCATTTTCACCGGCGAAACATTTGTCGGTTTTATCGGCCCCTCACCTTTTACCAGGGATTTTATCTTCGATGACGAGTTTCTGGGTGGCGTGATGGTGACATGGTTGGAAAAATTAGTAGTCTTCGAACCTGGTCGCATCGATAACAATTGTTTCTACGATGACCCGAACAATTTGTTAGAAGTGTTTGAAACTGTTGGCTCCAACGTTCGCTATCGGCTGAAATCCTCAGTTACTTCTGACCAGAACGGCTTGAATATCTACGCCAGTTGTACGGCATTCAACCTCGATATTAATCGTCTCGAACGATCCCTCGACTTTTTTACCTGGACTATCAATCTGTAAATCCAGCTTTTTGAATCCTTCCTCGGCGCAATTATTTAAAGCCCAGTCAATGAGTTGCCTGGTTTAATCGCCCCAAAAAAAACGGCCCCTTCTGTCGAAGGGGCCGCTCTTTACTGGTAGATCTAAAGGCTTAGAACTCTATTGAGACTCGGCCATAGATCAGACGTCCACGTGCGTCGTATAGAATCGATTCCATACCAGCGAAGTCATTCACTCGCTGAGGCATACGATCGAATACGTTACGAGAACCCAGCGTTACATCAACATTGGTACCGAATAACTCCAGTCCTCTGTAGTTGTAAGCCACGTCCG
Organism: uncultured Pseudohongiella sp.; assembly: GCA_964616225.1. Lineage (GTDB taxonomy): Bacteria > Pseudomonadota > Gammaproteobacteria > Pseudomonadales > Pseudohongiellaceae > UBA9145. The sequence goes on along the minus strand of CAZTTE010000010.1, from coordinate 23,895 downwards.
CGCTGGTGAAAGCACGTAGTGTGTCTCTTTCGCTGATATCGAAGCCAGTGAAGTATGGGAAGTAACCGAAGAAACCGCTTCCCCAGCTATAACCGTCATACTCAACTTCATCGATATAGTGTGCTGCGATTGAAGCACTGTGGTTACCCATTACCCAACCGATGCGCAGGTTCGCCTTGTCTTCAGGCAGCGGAGGCGCTTCACCAAGGAAACGGTTACGCTTGCCAAGAGGCTCACTCACTGGATCGGTTACGAACTTCTGGTATTCCCACTTATCAATGCGGGTCGCACCAAGGTTCGCAGTAATAGTACCCACGTCATCAAGACCGAACATGCCGGTAATTGAATCCAGGTCGAAGCTGTAGCGGACCTTGAGGTCGAATGCTTCTACGTTGTTAGCCGCCGCGTTGGACTGACCAACGGTTACCCGCAGAATCTGCGTCGGGTCACCGGCAGCACGAACAACACGTGGATCCATGTTTCCGGAATCAACCCATGCCTGAAGTTCAGGTACGGTTGGCTCTCTGCCGGATACACCAGACCATTGCGACCAGTTGTAGTAATCGATGTCCAGCAGCTGCTGTGGATCGATACTTACGATACGGTCGGTGAACTCAGTCTGGCTCCAGTCCAGATCGATACGCAGATTGTCGATTGGCTCAAGAGTGAAACCGAAACTTAAGGTATCGGCTGTCTCTGGAGTCAGAAGCGGGTTACCCGCCTGACAACGACGTGCGTAAGCGAAGAACGAAGACAATGGATCGTCGATATTGGACAGGTTACAACGCTCTGGCGCATTAAGGTCATTCAGGCTAGGTGCAATGAATGCAGTACCCTTAGTGGCCTTAAGTGTTAACCAGTCAGTTGGGCTGTAGGTAATACCGAACTTCGGGTCCTTGGAGCTCTGGCCGGTTGAGTAGCGAGTATCACGGCTTGCTGCTGTGACTTCCAGGTTATCAAGAACCGGAATCGCAACCTCGACGAACCAGGCATCAACTGAGCGGCTCTCGTTGGCAGGCAAGTCCTGCTGACCGTTGTACAGGTCACCACTCTGGTAGAGTGCCGCTGGAATATGGTCAAAGCCATTGTTACGGCGTTGCGCGCCGATGGCCATACCAATGGGTCCACCAGGAAACTCGAAGTCATACGGCAGAGGCATGGTTCCGTTAAACACCAGGTCATAAGTTGACAGATTGGAGTCGGTACGGTTTCTCAACAACTGGGTTGGGAAGATTGAGTCAGCCACCGACTGCGAGGTTGTATATGGACGCAGTACATCGGGATTGCGCGCAAACGGATTGAAACACTCGTCGATTGGACCGAGGGTGTCACAGTTCAGACCTTGCTCGATCATTGGGAAGCTCTGGTTGTTCTGACGAGACAATACAACTTCTTCGGTATGCATAACGGAGAACACACCATCCCATCCGTCTACGTAAGGCACAGTGAAATTCACATCGGCCGCAACGCGAAAGCCTCTTTCACGGTAGAAACCAGGGAAACTGGTGTTGCTGTTAAGACCAGATGCCTGAGTCTGGGAACGGCCAAACGGACGCCAGCCAGAGAATCGAACGTCTTCGTTAAACGGAATACCGCTCGGATCCAGGATCACGTCGCCATTGGCGTCACGATCCGGCAGAGTATCGCCGTTGGCATCCTGTGCGAACAAAGCATTACCGTTGGCATCCACTGCTCGGAATGGGTTACCCGGTAATTCACCACGCAGAGTTGGCAGCTCATCAACACGACCACCCGGGTTAGCAGCTGAGTTCTGACCCTTATAGGTCAGGCTGTTCCAGTTGGCCTGCAGGTTAATACTCAGGTCGTCACTGAACTCATAGTTGGCATTGGCATAGAACACACCCTGCTGGTTAGCCGGGTTAAGTTCCCACCACTGACCAAAGTCCATGTAACAGGTATTGTTTAGTGGGTGCAACACACCGTGGACATTTTGGTTATTGGCATTACCACCTGCAGTGGGATCCTGCATTTGTGCTACTGGCGTACAACCCGGGTCACCGGTTCTTCGGGTAGAACCCGTTAGCACGCCGTTCGCATCACGCCTTGGTACCGCGAACTGGCCGGGGTTACCCGATGATGAGAAGTTAAAACCTGAGTTGTAGAACTTCGGTCGGTCCTGCCATAGCAGGTTTGAGTTGTCACGCCATTGACCGGCAGTAACAATGTCCCAACCACCTACATCGCCACCCCAGAGGAAACTGTACATCTGCTCTTGATAACTGTCGCTGCGATCAGTGTGCTGGGTGAAGACTTCCATCTTGAAACCGTCGTAAGACTTGATGGGCACGAAGTTAACAACCCCTGCCACCGCCGCTGAACCGTAAAGTGCAGCCGCACCATCCACAACGATATCGAGTCGCTGAATCGCAATCTGCGGAAGCATCGCGTTAACGTTACCGTCGAGGACACGCTTACCGTCGACCAGGTCGAGTGTCGCGCCCTGGCCGAGACCACGCAGGTTAATTGCAGTTTCTGATGCACCGGAACCCGGTGTGATGTTGGATGAAATCGACGAGCCTTGGTTAAAACTCAGGCTGTGTACGATGTCACCCATGTTAGGTGTACCTTCCGCAGCAATATCCTCAAGGGATAACTGCGTCAGGGGAGATGCAGACCGAAATCCTTCGGTACGCCGGATGAATGAGCCAGTTACAATAACTTCCTCAACGACATCATCATCCTGTGCAAGCACTGCCCCGGACACCGGGAGTAGCGATAATGATATCGCCGAGCAGAGCATCTTTTTTTGAAAACCGGGAGAGCCGGTTTTTCGGTTGACGTGCATATAAAATTCCTCTCTCTTGATTTTTTACTTCTAGTACTTCGTTTCTATCTTTTTTTAGCATCGATGCTGCAAAACATAAGAATGCAGCTAGAAGAGTCCACAAAGCCGATGTTTTCTATGATTCGAACAATGCGCATTCATGGTTCGATACAGCCAGAAGTACCGGATTTACGGACTTATCCACCCCCGATAAAAACACCCAATAAGATGCCAGTCAAGCCTTATTAGACACATCCAGTAACATTTCAGTAGCATTTAGAACCGAGCATTTGCTCGATGAAGAAACCGTTACCTAAAGTAACTTTTTGGCGCCTATTTCATGGCCGAATCTATTGAATTTAGGGGGATGTGCGCCATTCACGCAAAAAACAGAGCTACAACTGGCGCTCTCTGAGAAGAAGCCGGGGAAATCAGAAGCTAAGAGCCCCGGGACATTTCGGACTTTAAAACTTTGGCGTGGGGCTCGAAATTCAGCGAGCAACCAGCAATAAAATTATCCACGTAGTCCAGGTCAGACCTCGCTGCCTCCGCGTTTGCTTCATCAGCGACGGACAGGTTTTCCTGCCTGGGAAAAATTCCCATACCCGCCAGCAAACAGGTCCAGGATCGCAAGGAATAATACTGGCCGATATTAAGTCGAGTCAGTGCAGCTTCCATATCTTCAATACCGTACCAGACATTTAACATCTCTCTCAGGTTGTCAGAGAGGTTCGTGTTTTCGCGATTATCGATCCAGTATTGAGTATCCGACCTGGAATTGGTTTTGTAGTGCAAGACGATGTAATCCCGAATGCCTTCAAAGTTTTTGTTCATGCGGGCATTGAAATCTTCTCTGTATTGATTCGTGAACTCTCCTTCTTCAAATGCTGTCGAAAATTCATCGATAGTTGAGTACACAAATTGCAGCGCGGTCGCTTCCAGAGGTTCTATAAAACCCTGTGATAATCCTATTGCCACACAATTGTTGCGCCAGGTTTCCTCAGTTCGACCAACTTTCATTTTTAGATGGCGGGCTTCGACATCACTATCGAGAATACCCAAGTGTGTTCTCAATTCTGTTTCGGCTTCATCGGGCGTGGTGTATTTAGAACTGTACACATAACCATTGCCGAAACGGTTTGTGAGTGGAATCTTCCAAACCCAGCCATTGGACAATGCCGTCGATATGGTTTCCGACGGAAGGTCTGAATCAATTTCGGTAGGTACGGCAATAGCGGAATCATTAAATAGATTCTCGGCAAAGGGTAAGAAAGGAACCTTGAGAGTTTTTTGCATCAGAATGGAGGCAAAGCCAGAACAGTCAACAAAGAAATCCGCTGCCAGATCCTGTCCGGTATTAAGTTTTAAGGACTTGATGTCACCGTTGTCATGTTGCTCAACACTCTCGACCGTGGCTTCAATGTGTTCGACACCTTTTGCTTTTGCCCTTTCCCGCAAAAATTTTCCAATCAGCACAGAATCGAAGTGATAGCCATACTGGAAATGGAAAGGAAAATTCTCTGCTGGTAAGGGTGCCAATCGCTTGTCTGTAATGTTTGCCAACAATGAGAAACGGTTTGGATGGGCGAGCACATCGAGACCCTGCCGGCGCAGCGCTGCATACTTGTAGAGGAACCCAAATGTAGCGAAGTCCAGGCTAGTGGGGAAAGGATGAAAATAGCCTTCATAGCCTTCAACGGTAGACCAGTTCAGAAAGCTGATGCCGTTTTTGTAAGTTGCATTACATACCGGCATCCATTCCGATTCACTGATATCCAGTGAATCGAAGAACACTTTCAACAAGGGGGTAGAGCCTTCCCCGACCCCTATGATGCCGATGTCTGGAGATTCCACGACCGTGATCTTTATTCCCAGGTGCTGCCACTTTTTGTGAAGCAGACTGGCAGTCATCCATCCAGCTGTGCCGCCGCCCAGGATTACAATGTTTTTTACGCTTGGATTATCCATTAGTTCTATTCAGGCAAGTAAATCTCTGCACTAAGCTTATCTGGCTTCGTGGGGAAAATGCATCCAGCCGGTAATTATGTATTTTTCACCAGAATTTAAAACATCTCCAGTGTGCGCATGGGTCCATTCCGCAGGCCAGATCATTTGCTTTCCTTTCTCCGGTTGCACTGTCATGTTCTGCTGAGTAAACGTAGTCGTGCCGCCATCTTCCACATCGTTTAAGTAACACATCCAGGCGAGCACCCGAAATGAATTCTGAATCGAGGTTCTCTCGCTGTGAGCTAGTTTGAAATGACCACCGGGTAAATATTTCTGGATGTTAAAGGAGCCGATATCTGTCTTGGACATGATTGAGCCCAGAAACGGGTACTGCTCTGTGTAGTCCTTGTAACACTCGAATAAACAATCGATGTATTGCTTGATAGGCTTGAATTCGTCTGATTCCAGCTCCCTCGGATGGACTGTAATGTCGGTGGAGTTTTTCGCATTCAGGTCTACCCCACCGGCAGATTTACCCGCTTCCTGTTTCTCCTGATGCGCCTCAAAAAAATTAACTACCTCATCACACAGGGAATCCTGCTCAAGATTCCAACAACCAATAAAATGAGGATCTGGACCTTCCAGACTAATGCGTTTCATCCTGCCTGCCTTGATTTCGATTACACCTGCTGCTGCAGGTCATTAAACTGTGCCTAGGCTAACAAACAGGAGGGAGTAAGGCTATACGGCCCATATCAGCAGATGCGTACCAGCCTTAACTTATTGGCAATTCTTGATCTATGCCAGGATTGGTTCGATTATTCTTCCGTGCACATCGGTTAAACGGAAATCGCGTCCCTGGTAATGGAATGTCAGGCGAGTATGATCAATTCCTAACAGATGCAATATGGTGGCATGCAAATCATGCACATGGACCGGATCTTTTACAATGTTGTATGAAAAGTCGTCGGTTTCTCCGTAGGTAACTCCCGGTTTAACACCGCCACCTGCCATCCACATGGTGAAACAACGGGGATGGTGATCACGGCCATAAACTTCTTCGGTAAATCTACCCTGACAGTAAACGCTTCTCCCAAATTCGCCACCCCAAACCACCAGGGTGTCATCCAGCAGTCCGCGTTCCTTCAGATCTTGCACGAGAGCCGCCTGTGGCTGATCGACATCACGGGCCTGGTTGCGGATACCTCCCGGTAAGCGAGTATGCTGATCCCATCCACGATGGAACAGTTGGATAAAACGCACATCCCTTTCCGCAAGTCGTCTCGCCAATAAACAATTTCTGGCGAAAGAGCCTGGCTTCAAGACATCAGGGCCGTAACGATCCAGGGTTGCCTGGGATTCATTGGACAAATCGTTGAGTTCTGGCACCGAAGTCTGCATCCGGTAAGCCATCTCGTATTGGGAAATACGCGTGCTGGTTTCCGGATCGCCATATTCTTCCTGGGTAAGTTCATTAAGCCTGGCCAGGTCATCGAGAAATCGACGGCGCGTCGAACTGTTAACACCGGGAGGATTAGATAAGTAGAGTACAGGATCACCACTGGCGAGAAACTTAACGCCCTGGTGTCTGGTTGGCAAAAAGCCACTCCCCCAGAGCCTGTCGTAAAGCGGCTGGCCGCCATTGCCGCTGCCAATAGAGACCATGGCAACAAATGCCGGCAAGTCCTGGTTCATGCTTCCAAGACCATAATCCAACCAGGCGCCAATGCTTGGACGTCCTGCCAATTGCGCACCAGTCTGGAAAAAAGTAATTCCCGGATCGTGATTGATTGCTTCGGTATGCATGGTCTTAATAAAAGCCAGGTCATCAACGATTTTTGCCGTGTGGGGCATTAATTCGCTAACCCAGGCACCGGACTGACCGTGTTGCTCGAAATCATAAATAGAGGGAACCAATGGGAAACTCAATTGGCCCGAGGTCATTGCGGTTACCCGCTGATTGCCGCGAACAGAAGGTGGTAAGTCTTCTCCCACCATGTCTTTCAGTTTCGGTTTGTAATCCCACAGTTCGTGTTGCGATGGCCCACCGGATTGGAACAGGTAAATTACGCGTTTGGCTTTTGGTGCGAAATGGGGCAGACCGGCAAGCCCACCGACGGACTGTCCTGATTGAGCGAAGCTATCCTGTGCCAGCAAGCTATTAAATGCAGCTGCACCCAAGCAGGTACTGCCCAGACTTAGAAAACTACGTCGCGTTAATTGCTGTTTGCGATCATCGATCGGATTCATAGTTTCAGTCCCTGGTTATAGTGCCATCCAGATTCATAATCAGGCTGGCCACCATCTGATAAGAAGCTAACTCAGTTATGTCTAGCGTTTCATCCCGCTGGGATTCGCCTTCGCTTACGAGCTGCAAGGCAGCCGCTCTATCTGCTTCGAAATTTTCCAAGTGCCCGGAATAGGCTCCACTTAATACCGAGAGCACATTGGGATTCGGTTGCCGTGCCGTTACCAGACGATACATATGACGCAGGTTTTCATCCACCGAATCACCTCGCTGCATCACTCGCTGAGCCAGGGCTCTGGCCGCTTCGGTGTAAGTCACATCATTCATCAAATTTAGCGCCTGCAAAGGCGTATTGGTTCGGGTAGGCGAAACAATGTGAGTCTCTCTAGTGGAAGAATCGAAGGTAATCATAGCCGGCGCCGGCCGGGTTCGTTTCCAAAAGGTGTAGAGACTGCGCCGGTACAAGTCTTCGCCAGTAGAAAGCCGATACTCCTGACCACGTTCTACGATGTCATCCCAGAGGCCATCTGGCTGATAAGGCCCTACAGAAGGGCCGCCAATCTTTTCTGTAAGCAAACCAGAGATTGCCAGGGCCTGATCGCGTATTACCTGGGCCGGCAGCCGCATACGAGTAGCCCGGGACAACAGACGATTTTCCGGATCTCGTTCCGCCATCTCCGGGGTAACACTCGATGATTGTCGATAGGTAGCACTTGTCACAATTAGGCGCTGCAATTCTTTCACGTCCCAACCGGATTGCATGAATGACACCGCCATCCAATCCAGCAATTCAGGGTGGGAGGGGAATTCACCCTGGGAACCAAAATTGTCCGCGGTCTTAACAAGTCCGGTGCCGAAGTACATCTGCCAGAAACGATTAACGGTTACCCTGCTTGTTAAAGGGTTTTCCTCTTGCATTAACCAGTTGGCGAAACTTAATCGATTCTTTTCTGCATCAGGCATGGGTGGAAGAATGGCTGGAGTACTGGGAAAAACTTCTTCGGCAGGCGCATCGTAAACACCTCGATTCAAGCGATAGGTTGGACGCCGCGGCGACATCTCTTCCATCACCATGACCGTTGGCAAGCCATCCCAGAGTTCTTTGCGCTCCTGTTCCAGCGTTTTCAATTCACTGTATGCAGTACGAATTTCAGGCGGGGCATACTGATTCAGATAGCTCAATCGCAACTTGTCCAATTGCCCTGCCGTTCGATCTTCCTCGTTGAGTTGGGCAATTTCGGAAATAGACTCCGCGGTAGCAATTACGGCGACTTCTTCAGGAGTTAACACTTTGTCATAAATGCGAACATCATCGATATTGCCCTGAAAGTTGGGCTTGGAAGATCCGCTGGCGCCAATCCGAAGTGGGTAACGTTGCGGCAGTCGATTGCCAACCAGATCCAGCAGGCCTTCCAGTTCCAGGGATTCGCCGTCCACATAGACGCGCATACCACCCGGTGTCTTCGAGCCATCATAAGTAGCCGTCACATGCTGCCAGCGATTGAGTTGGATCGCCTGTAGGGTTTCGGCGGCAACGCCATCATCCAAGACACGAGTCGAAAGATTTAAGCGCAGTTTTCCTTCTTCAAGGTATATACCCCAGCCGACTTCACCCTGATCCCCTTCGGTAGCGCGGGAAAAAATGACACCGTTATCAGCAGTAGGATATATCCAGGCGGACAGAGTGAATTCATCTTCATAACCAAGATCGGGAGAAGTTCCTGCATTAATAAATCGCTCGCCATCGAAATTCGCTGCCGCGCCAATGCGTCCATCGACAAAATGGGGCAGACCGTTTTCCAGTGATGCTTCCATCAACTGGCCCGCGTGAACACCTGAAATATCACCATCCAAGGGGTGATGCGCCAGAAGACCATCTTTCAAATTCCAGTCGATTTCCGCATCGATATCGTTGGCACCCACCAAGGCGTCTTCCCACTGTTCTTGTCCTGCATTAATCGCATCTTCAAGTTCTGCGAATGCCAGTCTTGCCTGCGTCAAACGATTGTCTATTTCATCCAGTTGTTCTTGCTGATTACTGGTAGGCGCTGTAATAAAGGGTGGAGAGTTTACGTATTTAAATCCTTTGCCTCTTTCATCGATGTTGTTAAAAAAGGCAGATAACTCGTAAAACTCTTTTTGTTGCAAGGGGTCAAACTTGTGATCATGGCAACGCGCGCAACCCATGGTTAGTCCTAGCCAAACAGTTGAAGTAGTAGCGACACGGTCCACTGCATACTCAACCAGGAATTCTTCCGGAACAATTCCACCTTCCGCATTAAGGCTGTGATTGCGGTTGAAGGCAGTGGCAATGCGCTGATCCAGGCTTGCATCAGGCAACATATCACCGGCGAGTTGCTCGATGGTAAACTGGTCGAAAGGCATGTTGGTGTTGAACGCATCGATAACCCAATCGCGCCAGCGCCACATGGTGCGCTCACCGTCAGTTTGATAGCCATTGGTGTCTGCATAGCGCGCAGCATCTAACCAGTCTACTGCCATGCGTTCACCATAGCGCGGAGACTGCAATAATCTATTAACGACTTTCTCATAAGCATCAGGCGAGTCGTCTGCCAGGAATGCATCGACTTCTTCCAGGGTCGGCGGAATGCCAGTGAGGTCGAGAGTCACCCGTCGAATTAAGGTAGCTTTATCGGTTTCAGGCGAGGGATTGAGATCTTCCTGATCGAGACGTTCCAGGACAAAATTGTCGATTGGATTTCGCGGCCAGCCTGGATCACTGGCCGCAGGAACCGCAGGCATTTCCGGTGGAATAAATGCCCAATGACTTTCCCACTCCGCGCCTTGATTTATCCAGAGCTTGATAGTCTCAATTTCTTCTTCGCTTAAGGCATCACGATCTCGCGGCATGCGAAAATTTTCAGCCTCAGCAACAATGCGCTGAAACATTAAACTGTCATCAGCATTTCCCGGAACGACTACTGGCCCTCCAAAGGCACCCCGATCGCCGGCGAAGCCATCAGGAATGTCCAGGCGCAATCCCATCTGCCGATTGTCATCATCGGGCCCATGACATTGAAAACAATTGCGGGATAGGATCGGACGGACTTCACGGGCAAATACAACCTGTCGTTCAGCGGCCTGCAATAATTCAGCTTGCTGGGTTTCATTAAGATCCGACCCCCACTCTGCTCCACTCGCTATCCAGTCACGAACCGTAGCAATTTGTTCTGATGAGAGAGTTCGTCCACTCGATGTAGGTGGCATAACCCGGATGCCATCTTCAACCGAGATTCGCTGGTAGATTAGACTCGCTGCAGGATCGCCGGGAACTATATGACTGCTGAGAAAATCCCGGGTATCGAGACGGAGATTAAGCATGCGCCGGGCCTCATCCGGACCATGACAATCCAAACAAGTAGTCGCGAATATTGGCAGAATATCTTCGGTGTACGTAAGAGTATTGGCTGCCTGACCAAAGCTTTGAACTGACAGGAATAACGCAACTAGAACGGAAGTAAACCTGGGTAAATTCCCTGCTCTCATGTCTTGACGGCACTCCACTATAATTTTTATTTTTAGCGAGTTTACGAGCTCGATGTGGCACTGCAAACGATTCAATAAATTGCAGCCTATTGAATCGCTCCTCAAAGATCAGGACTTAGTGTAAATTCAAAGCGTTCAAAAATCTAATGAAAGCGCAGGCTTATGGCCGACGGATTCCAAACTCAAAGATAGTGCGGGTTTCGTACAACTCGCCCGGTCGCAAAACCGTGGAAGGAAAGTTCGGTTTGTTAGGGCTATCGGGATAATGCTGCGTTTCCAGGCAGAAGGCCTCGCGGCGGTCGTAGCGTGCACCCTCTTTTCCCACTAATCGTCCGTTCAAAAAGTTTCCGGTGTAGAACTGCATGCCCGGCTGGTCGGTGTAAACATTCATGGCGCGACCGGATCCCGGCGCATAAACCGATGCCGCCAATGAAACCTGCCCTGGTCGTTCATGATTGATGACGAAATTGTGATCGAAACCCGAGCCGAACTGAATCTGTTGATGAGAAGAATCGATATCACGTCCTATTGCTTTTGCAACACGAAAATCCAGTGGTGTGTTTGTGACTTCAGCTATTACTCCTGTTGGAATAGATTCGTTGCCTACCGGTGTGTAGTGATCTGCATTGATGCTTAGTTCATGTCCGAGGATGGAGCCACCATCATGGCCTTCCAGATTAAAGTAGGCATGATTGGTCAAGTTGATGACCGTAGCTTTGTCGGTGGTTGCAGAGTAATCGATGATGAGTTGGTTCTGGTCATTCAGGGTGTAAGTAACGCTGGTATCGACGCGACCGGGATAACCCTCCTCTCCATCGGGACTGGTAGTGGTTAACACCAAACCTGCTTCGATATCACTGGAGAATGTTTCTGCTTCCCAGATTTTTTTGTCGAATCCAAATAGGCCGCCGTGAATCGCATTGCCGCCATTGTTTTGTGCCAGGGAATACTCGATGCCGTCGATAGAAAAACGTCCATTGGCAATACGATTTGCATAGCGCCCTACAATGGCTCCTGCAAATCCCGCACCGTCAACATAGATTTGCGGATCATCAAAACCCGTCGTTACATCGGCGAAGCTTCCTTGAGAGTCCTCAACATTCAGACTGACAATGATGCCACCTAAATCGATTATTTCGACACTCATGCCATTGCTGTTTCGCAGTTCAAATAATTGAACCGCCCTGCCATCATCAAGCACACCAAAAGGTTTAACGCTTATTCGATTCATGTATTGCTGGGTCATGCAGCTGAAATTACTCGATGCCAGTAATAACAAGAAAAGCAGATGGCTAAATAGCTTCACTGGATATTTCTACCAATTGTTAGGAATCAGGGATTGACACACAAATTTACAATTCCGGAAGAATCAGAGTTTACGGAGCTTTCCCGATTCCCACAACGGCTGAAACCCGGTGCTGGCCGACTATTGAATAGACTAAGGCTGATATTCGTTTTATGCTCGCTTGTCTGAAAATAATAATAGGAATCGGGAAGCTATTCCGGAGGAACCAAATGCGAATATTCTCAACTCTAATTTTTCTTTGCCTGTTAACACTTCCAGCCCAAGCCCAGGTACTGGCTAGTTTTAACGACGATGGTCTCACTTATGGCCATGTCCATTTAAATGTGCCCGACATGGACCGTCATATTCAAATCCTGGAAGATCATTTCGGTGGCCGCACCGTTCGGAAAGGCCAGAATGCCAATGGCGACCCACTGTTAACTGCCATCGTTCTAAACAACACACTGGTTGCACTGACCCCGAGTGACCCAACTATGCCTTCCAGTCAGACCGCCATGGATCATTTTGGCTTTAAGGTTCGTAATATGGAGCGGTTCCTGGACAAATGGCGCGCAGACGGCCTTCCGGTTACAACCGATATTTGGGCAGAACAATTTGCAAGCCCGCCTAATGGATTTACCGGTGATACTTTTATCGGTGCCGAAGGACAGATTAATGCCTTTGTCGATCTACCTAATGGCGCGCGAGTAGAACTTCAGGAAGACCAGGGATTGCAACAGGAAGTGACCGGTTACCACATTCACTTTAATACGCCGGAACATGAAGAACTGCTGGCCTGGTATACCGAAATCTTCAATCTCGAAGTGCGTCCTCGTGGTGCTATTGCAACCACCACTAATGTACCCGGTATGAATTTGAGCTTCGGCGGAGGCGGCGCTGATCGGGCTGCTACCCAGGGAACGGCGATTGATCATATCGGCTTCGAAATTGATAACCTGGAAGAATTCTGCCGTCGACTGGAAGCGGCTGGCATCGAATTCCAGGTGCCTTATCGTGAGATCCCAGCGATCGATTTGAACATTGCTTATATCATCGATCCCAGAGGGGTACGCATCGAATTTACCGAAGGCTATGATGAGTACTAATTGAATCGAAATCTCAAACGTAAAAGGCCGGATTTCTTATCCGGCCTTTTTGTTTATTGGAAGAAGTTATAGTTCCATGATTTCCACTTTGCGGAAGCGAAGTATTCCTCTCCCCCACTGCAAACCGATCGGCCCTTCTGACATCTGGCTGTCTCTGACGTCAGCAGTAACTTCTCCGTTTAATTCAACCAGCAGACGATCGCCGTTGGCTGTAATTTTGTAAGTGCTCCATTTGTCTCCAACCTTTGGATAAGGCTCTTCAACTGCCGCAACATGAACAATTCCACCTGTGCCATAGGAAAGATCAGGCCGCTGATCGAAGATATTCGCCTCGTAACAGTTGCGATCAGTGATACGAGTTGGCTCCTGGCAACGCATGTAAATACCGCTGTTGGCATCGTGGCTCGCCCAGAATTCTACACGGAGAACAAAATTACTGTAGCTTTCCTTTGTGACTAACCAGGAAGCACCACTGCCTTGAGTGGCTCTTATCGAAGCAGCATCGGTATGCCAATTGGCATCACCAACGACATTAAAGTTATCCATGCCTTCGGTGCCATCGATTAGCGTTATCCATTCGTTGCTCTGGGCAGATAGCTGCGAAATGACAAACGTAGCTGTTGCAATTGAAATTAACAATCTAAAGGCTTTTTTCATTTTTAGAATTTCTCCATTTTTACATTCTGAATTCTTGTTCAATGCCAACCAACATTGAATTCTATCTTATTGATCCAGGTACTTGGCCGGAATAGGATTTGTATCACTCTCCGCCTGCCAGAAAATCGAAACGATCCACCAGCGATCAGCGTCGTGCAGTAACTGAAACGAGTTAATGCCTCTGGCGAATGGTTCTGGATCGCTAGCCTGGCGACGAGATTCATAGGTGCTAAAGCTGTGAGCTATCTGACCAAACTGTTCTGTTACGCGACTAATCTCTATCTCGTGGAAACCGTTTCGCTCGAGATTGCTGCCACTTCTCTCGATATATGTCTCTGGAGTCATGACAATTCGCTCAAAAGCTCCTTGCTCATTTCGAATAACCGGACTCAAGGTCGCACCCTCGGCAAATAGTGAACGAAACCTGTCCCAATCTCTTGCTTCACCGGCATCGCCTGAAATCGCTGCATAGACCGCAGTAATAGTGGCAGCGATGGATTCGACATCTTCAGCTTTCGCCGCTTGGGCTAATGCCTGTGATGGCAAAACGAATATCGACAGAAAAAATAGGTGAATAGCTAATTTCATGGTAAATCCTGTTCCGACTGTGCCCTTGCTTTAAATTGATCGAAGCATTTTTGCGATTATCTTCTAAACATACCCGGAAAAAATGTCGCAATAAACTAAATCATAACTCCATTGCGAGATTGCGAAGCGTTATAACCAGGTAGCTCTTGAACATTGCCCCTTTCCTGCCTTTTATCAGATCTGTTTTTACTTTTTGACCTAAGTGCAGGAAAAGTCACAGCTTTCTTGAAAATCAGCCATAAAAAAAGGGTTTAACTGCCGTTAAACCCTTTCTTCAAGCAAGATTAGCTTAGTCGATTGGCGGTCCAATCCAGCCTTCTTCGAACTGCACACCGAGACTGTTCAGGTACATGGCCACCATATTGTATTGGCCCACGGTGAAGACCGTTTCCATCATCTGACGCCTGGTGTAGCGAGCAGACAGTGCATCCCAGGTTTCATCACTCAAAAGCGCTTCCTCGTGCAGTTCTTCTGCAGCTTTTAAGAGTGTTGCGTCCCATTCGCTCCAATTTGGATCGGAAGAGCCGATTGTTATTTGCTTCAGCTCTTCCTCACTTATGCCAACGCCCAGTGCCAAGCCACGATGGGCCGCCCATTCGTAGGCTCCCTGGTTCAAGAAACCGATACGCATGATGAGCAACTCGCGGTCACGAATCGGCAGGGAAGATTCCTGCAGCAGATAGTCAGTAAACTCCAGCCAGGCAGTACAGAGAGCTGGCGCGTTGGCACAGGTAGACCAGACACCCAGCACCCTACCATTGTTTTCCCGCGGCGCCAGGATTGCAGCTTCTGCTGCAGTCCATGGCTTTTGCACACGATCGATTCGAGGCTCGTCCAATGGAGGCAGCATAGTTTGTTGAGACACTGCTACCGAACTAAATAGAGCAAGGAAACAAAAAAACACAGCACGGAAAATCCCGATTCGCCCTGGCATCGTTTTAACCTCCATTCTTCTTTCTATATATAGTTACAAATATCGGTTTAGTTAATCGCCTTGATTACTTCTCGGGTCAGTCCCCAGCGATCAAAGCCCTGTCGACCGTAATCCAGTCCGCGACGCACGATAACCAGATCATGATCCGGGACTACGATGGTGAACTGTCCGCGATTGCCGGAAGTTGAGTAGGCATTTTTAGGAACGTCGTCGCGATTATCCGGCACCAGCCACCACTGCCCGCCATACATATTGCCAATCTCGGCAGTAGCAGGGGCTGGAGTGCGAACAAAGTCGACCCAGTCTTCCGAAATAATGCGCTCTCCATTCCAGACACCATTCTGCAGGTACAGCATGCCAAAGCGAGCCAGGTCCCTGGCATTAGTATAGACCTGGCTACTGAGAATGAAATCACCAAACCTGTCGGTGCTTACCAGGGTGTTACGCATGCCAATTTTGTCCAGCAGCGCCTTGCGTGGAAACTCTGCGTATTCACGTTCACCGCCAAGGGCCAGCTTCATGGCATAAACACCTAGCAGCGTGTCGTAGTTTTCATAATCCCAATAAGTACCGGGCTCTCGAATCAACCCACGACTTCTCGCACCTTCCACCGAACTCGCGCCTGCCCAGTAAGACATACCGGAGCCTATTGCATATTCCAGTCCGCGATTATCGATGGTTTCCAGACCACTACTCATGTGTAAAACATTACGCAAGGTAATCTCGTTTCTGGGATCGGTTTCGGGTGAGCGGTTCGCTGGCAACCAATCGAAACCCAGAGGTTCATCCAGTTCCAGGCGCCCGTCATCTACCAACATACCGATCAGGGTTGAAGCAATACTTTTGGCGGTAGACCAGGTTCGCGTACGGGTAGTCATGTCGAAGCCGTCGGCGTAACGCTCATGGACAATCTGTCCTTTATAAACCACTAACAGTGAAACCGTCTGTTGCTCGTCGGAAGGTCGATCAAAGGCCCAATTGGAAGCTGCTTGCAGTGCGGACTGATCGATATTCGCAGGCAAGCCGCTATCTTCGATCAAGTCACCATCGGGCCAGGGAATTCGGGCCGGATCACCGGGAGGATAAGGCAGGGTTAATTCTGGCAGACCTTCGGTGTCGTCCAGATCCTGATCCGGCGGCATAATCACGCAGCCAATACCTTCCCTGAATGCGGCCCGCATTACAGGTACTGCACCAGGCGCGCCTATTTCCACCGCTTGCCTGTCCCAGTCCACGTTGTAATCGCCACCATCCGGATTGCCGATGGGGTCGCGAAAAAATTCCAGCTCCCAGTCGTAGAGTTGATCCAGGGTTCTATTGGACGTAAACAGGCCATTACACATAAAAATGGCGTGCTGGCCTCGGCGCACCATTTCTCGCTGGTGCTGCCAGTAATCATATGTTTCTTCTTGTTGTGCCAACCCCTGCAAAGGAAGCAGGACGGTCATTGAAAGGAACGCGATAGCAAGGCGCTTCATGTGGATTCCTCCAATCGGATGAAAACCCACACTCTATTCTATTTTTGGGGACTTGCGGAAGTACTTTCTGGGTTAGATACTTGGGATTCGACCATAGGAAGCCAGTAAAAGCTGAATTAAAAACGCCAAAATCAGGGCGTTGGTACTGGTCGCCACAGGAAAAAGCTGTTCTGTCCTGATAACCATTATATTACTCACTCTTGTGGCAATAAGGGATAATCTGTTTTTCTTAATATTTGACAGCTTAGAGCGTGATCTGACAGCACTGCGTGATTAAACAGATTTACCTGACCCCTTTTATCGACGCAGACAACTATGTGTTTTTTTAAGGATCTGTTGAGCTGAGTTTTTGGGGGTATGTTTCTTTTCAGGCAAGCCTGTCATGCACTGCCACCTCAAAACGCAAATTGTCTTTCCTGGATAACCGCGAGTCTACCCGTATAGCCGCTCATAAGTCTGTACGAAATAGCGCATCTCATCAGGTTTGCCCATGCTCAGGCGCATCCAGTTGCAAAATGGCGGGAATGGTCTACCAACCCGGATGTTGTGTTCTAAAAAGCGCGTCTGGACCTCGGCAATGTCATGGCCAGTCTCGACGAACGTAAAGTTGGCGTTGGAGTTGATGTGACGTATGCCCTCACGCAATTAACTCTACGCAATGTCCAGTGACTCTCGATTGGTGCGCAACACGAAGTTCGAATGCTCTACATCACGATAGCTAGCAAATGCTGCTCGCAAGCCTATTATGTTGAGCGTACCCGTCATTCGCCTGTTGATTTCGGCAGCAAGATCAGGATGAGAGAAACCAAACTCAATGCGGAGACCTGCTAAACCGTGAACCTTCGAAGCGGTCCGTGCGACGATGATGTTCCGGTGGCCATCACGCACTAAATCCATCATGGTGCTGTAGTCAGAGTTATCGACGAACTCGTGGTAAGCCTCATCGACAAAACCATTCGGTCACGGGATATCTCCAACACGAAGTCCCTGAGCGCGTTCTTCTCGATTATGCTTGGAATGGGGTTATTTGGGTTGCAGATGTAAACCAGTTTGGTGTCTCGGTGAATCGCGCTGGCCATGTCCTCAAGGTCAATTTCCATTTTATCATTGACTGGGACGCGAATTACCTCGGAGCCATTGTCAGCGGCATAGCGTGGAAGATCCTCAAAGGTCGGATCAAGAATCACGATTGAGCCCTGCTCCATGCTAGCTAATAAGCCGCCCATCTTCAGGATCTCACCAGAACCAGAACCCACACTGACGAATTCCGACCCAATATTTTGCTGGCTGCCGATCAGCTCTGCTATTTCATCGTGAAGGAAAAAAATGTAAAGGTTAGCTTCTTCGATGGCCGAATTAATTGCGAGCAGCGCTGCCCGCGAAGGACCCCAGGGATTCTCGTTAGAGCCCAACTGGATCAGGTAGTATCTTTCCGGCTTTTCTATACAAAGAAGCTAAACACCAATAGAAGAACAAGCGAAGATTTGATGCTCCGTTAACCAAGCAGGAGCTGCCAACGGTAACTTAAAGGAAAAATAGGATGTCAGAGCAAAATGCAGACTGCCTCTTTTTGCTCTGACACCTTAATAATGACCGACGTTTTATTCTAGAATCCACATTTTAGCCACAGTGGTTCCATCAGGGTTGACGTCATAGTCCCCCGCCATTGCCGCCCCGTTGAGATCCGCAAACTTTTCAGATTCAGTGTGCCAATGATTTATGACTCTGTAGCGAACAATTCCATCTTCTGTAACAGCTTTAGCAGCACCAGCACCTTTCAGATAGAGGGTTTGTCCGCATTCTGTCTTGCATACCCCATCACCTTGCCCATAGATAGTTCCATCTGTTCTCTCTACTTGCCTGTAAGTCCAATTGGTTACATAGCTGGATCCTCTAAGGCTGCCCTCAGCTCTCAAACAAACCTCATAGTTTGCTCCTTCTGCTGAAGCAGGCAGGACTCTAACTCCTGTGATTGAGCCGGTTTCTTCGTTTATTAATTCACCTAATGCCATAGTTCACTCCTGAAAAATTTACACCACAGTCTTTTCTTAACCCTCTTTAGTTAGTTGTTGCGAGCATGAATCAAATATTGGGCCCACATTGACGCACGGCCACAAGTCATAGCATTTGGAGGTGGGGTATTTTGTTGAATAGAGTCCATCCCTGCGCCGAAATCGGCAGCACTGGGAAAGCTCATTCGAATACTTACCTGCGAGTTAGATTGAATTGCTGGCCCACCGAAAGCTCTGCTAGTAACTACAGCACGTGCACCTGATCCAATAGCTTGTTCACCGGCCCTTGCCCTATCCAGCGCATCGTTAAATGTAGTGCCATTAAGATCGCATACAAATGAGGCTGCTAGGGTAAATTCCGGAGCACTCCCGCCACTCTCGCTAGCGAATCGCATATTAGAGATTCTTACGCGATCACCACAGGTAGCAACATCAGAAAAAGTTGTCCCAGTTGTACCACCAGAGCGGTTCAGGAATACGCCACGCTTCTCTACCATGTCAGCGTAACTAGGATAGTAGGACGCAAAAACGAAATCCCAGTCATTTTGGAATTCTCCTGCCACTGCTACTGCGGACCTAAAAATAACAACTCCTGGAGCTGAGTCCTCGGGCCACGCAAAGTTCCGCGCCACATCTACGACATCCCTCATTGTGTAACCGTCATTGATGCTACAGGCAAAACTTCGTTCGACGATATTGTTTGTCTGACTGAAAACGGGTGTTGCCAGAACTCCCAAAAAAGCAAGGGTAAGTAATTTAAATTTCATGTCTAAAACCTCAAGTTCAATTATTGTTAGTTCGTCTGTAGGATAGGAGCCGTTACCCACATTGAAGGCCTATTACATGAAAACGCAGGCTCGGCATTATTCCTGAAAGGCCTATAGCCATTGGCAAACATATCCAGTCGCTCTGTCACTTCCGGTCCGACCTCCGACAAAACAAAATCGTAATTTCTTTCTATAGGTCCGCCAAGGCCTGGTAGCCACATTGACATAAGTACATCATTCCCGGCGTCAGAAAAATTTTCTGCAGCAGCTCTGAACCTGTTATAGGCAGATCCGAGCGAAGAGCTGTCGGTATATGAACAACGACGCGTCAGCATCGCAGTTTGGTTTTCGATGTCTCCAGCAGCTGCAGGATCAGTAATGGGAACGCTTCTTACTACCCGTGCCGCATCACAAGAAATAGGAAGACGCCCATAAGCGTTGTTACCAGCGGCTACGCGCCGTTCGACCATTTCTGTATAGCTCGGGTAGTACAAAGCAATTTGCAAATCCCAATCATAGTTAGCTGATAAATAGATAGGTCTTCTAAAAAAAATAGAATCAGGATCATTTTCATCAAACGCTAATGCCCTTGCTCTTTCAACGACGTCATTAAAACTGAATCTATCATCGGTGATTACGCAATTTGCCGTTCGGATTACAGTACCTGCAGGAACCTGCAAGTCTTGTGCCTGCGTTAATAGAGATCCCAAGCACAGTGTTAAAAAGGAAAGCACCAAAATAATTTTTTTCATATTGATCAAAACCCCTTAAATTTACCTAAATAAATATCTTTTTTGTGATAAGCGTTTGCCTACACAAACAACGAAAATAGATGAGTTTTATTACAAACTAAGTTTTGGAGAAAAGGCCTTTTGATAAAAAATACATTTTCTCTATAAGTTGAGTATTGTTATTTTGTACTATGCACAATACGGCCGCTAAGATTTATTCATTTCAGCCAAATATGAAAGTCAATTAGCGAACTATTTTTGCAAACTGTATTGGTACCAGGCTTTAATTAGTTCAATAAATGAACATCAGTCTATTGATAATTTTGCTACTGCTACGAATCGCTTGATGAGCCAAATGGAGTAATTTCAACCGGCAAGGGCAGCATTAAAAGAAACTTCTTAATGTTCTTTGAATGTATCGACTTTGCTTAAGATTTCAGTGAAATAGGAAATGTGTCTATCTAGCTCTTTTTCTTTTTCATTTATCCTAGAAATTTCTTCCTTTTTCGTTTCTTTTTCTTTTAATAACCAATCATAAAAAGAACGAGTTTTGCTCAGCATATACCTGGTGTCTTTGTAATCCACAAGGTAGCTAACAGTTGTCTGTAAGGCGTCTGCTATTTCTATTGCTTCGTGTAATCGAGCTGGCTGCTTACCTCCGAGAATTCTTTTAAGAGTATTAATATCAACTCCTGATTTGTTTGCTAGCTCTTCATAAGAAAGCCTAAGACGCAGCTTTGCTCTTAGCGATCTAATCGAAAATGTTTCTTCTACATGTTTAAGTTTTTTTGACATTAGGTAAATTCCTTTAATTTCTACAACTTAATATCAATAAAGCTTGCTATACCTATCAAGGTAATTGTTAGAGCAAGCGTAATTCTCAGAATACAAATCTTAAATTTACACACGCCATAATTATATTATTCTAGTTGAGTCAAGATTGCCGCATAATTAATAGAAATATGGCTTGATCTACGATCAGGACGCATGAAACGCTCATGGTTTTTGGTTGGTACCACAAATCCCGCAAGGGAATAGAATAAAGGATTTAATTGAGACGAAACACCCGCTTGAGATGCTGAATGGACAAATAGCTACTGTAACGAACAGCAAAACATAAAGAGGAAGAAAGGAGCGGCGCCTTATTCTGAACCAATTCTAGCAGCAGCTTTATTGCATTTGTTTCTATGTAATAACTATAGACGCAGCTCTGAGGGCGTTGTATCGTTTCTTCGGCATGGTTCAGATCTCCTATATTGGCTTTTTACCACTTTCGATCTGGACCAGGAATTTCAGGCTAGGTCACTAGCATCTAATTAAAGAGTGAGAGATTTATGATAATTGTTAATTTACAACTAAAAGTTAAGCCGGAAAAAAGGAAGAGTTTATAGAATGGTTTTATGGGCTACTTCCAGATACTAGAAACTATGACGGCTGTAGTGAGCTTAATGCGAGCTCTATTGCAGGCGAACCCAATGCAGTAGATGTCATAAGCAAATGGGAATCTCAAGAAAAATATGACACTTACCTAGCATGGCGAGAAGAAGAAGGGAATCTTACCACCCTAGCCGACTATTTAAGTGAAGAGCCGGTATTCAGGTTTCTGACTGTCGAGAAACAATTCTAGGAATAGCAACCGGGTCACAGTAAAAAAATACAGTAAGATGCTTTTACTGCGACCCGTTTATTCCTCTACAACTTCTAATTAATCTTTGCTGCGTCGATTATGTGCTGGAAAAACTCTACGTTGTCCCAGTAAGCAGGAAATTGAGTTAAGTGATATGAATCACCACGTCTGTGCTTGGTATCGCCTATAAACTCTACAGTGCCATTCCTCACAACTACAATATCAAGACCCGGGTGCACATAAATAAGTTGTTTCCTGCTGCCAACAGCGTAATACCAATCACCAGATCTATCTGGCCACCATTGGTAACCATAACCAATCTGCATTGACTCAGTTATAGTGATTGTAGGCGCCGTCGATTCGAGTACCCAATCTTCAGGAATGACCCTCTCAGAGCCCCATTTCCCATCTCTTGCAAATAAGATTCCAAATTTTGCAAAATCTCGAGTCGTCATATCTAAACAGCAATAATGCATGTAGTTATGAAAACCGTCTGTCCACCAGTCAGCTGAGATACCTATTTTTGAAAATAGATACTCTTCCGCAAATGAGTTGATAGTTTTATTGCTAGCAGACTCGATGATGTGACCAATTATTTGAGTATCTGCGTTAGAGTAATTCCAAGTATAACCTGCTCCTAGCCAACGAGCTCTAAAGGGATTGACTGTTCGATTGATGGAATATTGAAGATTATTTACTTTTTGATAGTTCCCGTTGCTATCTAGTATGTAATTGCCATCGCTATCTTGCAATCCAACGTACATAACCTCACCATCATCACCGTTTTCATCGAGTCCTGATGACATCAACAAAAGGTCTCTCAAGGTGATGTTCTTGCGATCATCTCCCGCCCACTCAGTTATATAGTCAGCAGCTGGAACTTCAACTGACGAGATAAACCCTTTGTCAATTGCAATTCCTGTTAAAGCACTTACGAACGATTTTGCCATGGACCATGACGTAGCAATACTGTCTTTATCCGAACCGGTCGCGTATCTTTCTGCAACAATAGCACCGTGTCGCAATATGAGCAGCCCTTGAGTATTTTGACCTTCGGCAAAAGCGTAGTCGATAGCCTTCTGAATCTCTGAGCTCTTTAAGCCAACCTCTTCCGGCTCAGCCTTAACCCACGTATCTGAATCTGCAGGAACATAAGTTAGAGATCTCGTTAGAGACCCCGCTTTAAGCTGAAATATCAGATCGGAAGAATTTATTAACTCTAATTCTACATAGTATGCAGAATCTCCTACGTTTACCCTTTCTATTTTTAGTACATTGTCAGCGAACTCACTGAATGTTGTAGTTACTGGGTAGTTAGTACCTCCCGCTTCTATTATTTTAAAGCATATGGTTTCACATTCCTGCAGTACTAATGTTGCCCAATAGGTTTGTTCTCCTACTTTAATATTCTCTATTCGAAGGATATTGTCACCAAAGGATGCGTCTAAGGTGTATTCAATGGCAAAACTCAGTAAGTTGCTGCAATTCAAATCATTCCATTGGCCAGCAGCACCATAAAATCCAGGATTGCTTTTAGGCCAACCGGTTACACCCATTGCTAAACAGTCTTGCATGCCATTGAAATTATCTGGCTCACTATACCCAGCTCCGTGTCCTTGACCATTACCCCATAGAGGTCTTCCCGAAATCGAAGCTTCATTTAATTCTCCGCCTTGACTCCAAGTCCAATCGCCTTCTTGAGAAATGTCATTCGCGCCTAGCCAAAAGTAGTTCGACCCCCCACCGTCAGGTGCGCTTGTTTCTACAGCAGACATTAAATTTTCTAAGAAAAAGTTTTCTTGAAACGAATCAATTTTGACGAGTTCCCCTCCTTTGCTTTTTGCAAATTCATCAGCTGCCATCCAAGACATAGGCGTGCTAATCACCTCGTAAGCATGCCCTTCAAATGTTTTGAGCTCTTGGGCTAAAAGGTTTACTGGAACTGCAAAGAACAGAGATCTAATGATTAAATTAGTAAAAATACTTAGAACTCTGAGACGCGCCTTCATTATGCTTCTGATTTGGGCATCGACTTTTCTCATACCTTTATTTCCTTTCCTTCTTTACTCTACGATCAATTTCTACGATTCAATTTCACTTCTGTCACTTGTTAAGCAAAACATAATGCGCGCACATTTCGTGCACCTATCACACTGATATTTGCCTCTGTGACATGCCTCACCTAACTGGTCCAGTTTTAAAGTTAGTTTACGCAGCTAATCG
>CAZTTE010000009.1:0-139318 GCA_964616225.1 uncultured Pseudohongiella sp. | reverse complement strand
ACCACCGACCCCAGCATTATGAATGCTGTGCTCTAACCAGCTGAGCTACATAGCCTTGGTTTCTATCGGCTTCCGATAGCACGTCATCTGAAAATTTTGTTTCCAATTTAATGCTCGACGTATGTCTGTATACGCCTGCGCGTTAAATTGGAAATAATATTCCTATCTAACGCACTCTCGAAACTCTCAACATCACGCACTCTAGATAATGAACATGCGTTTGTTTGTAACATCTGGCTTCCAGTCGATTCGGAATCCTGAATTTCAATCCCTTCAGAATCTGATCACAGCATGCCGAAAGGCCGCGAATTTTGGCGATTTGGCGCCAAAATGTCAAGCCAGCTAATCGATCACCACATTGCGCACAACGGCGTAGAAGTCACTAACGGCGCGGCGGAACGCGTCTTCCGGGACCTGTTCGTCATTACCATGGACGCCGGTGTGGTCTTCGTGACCGGTGATTAGGGGATTGAAGCCATAACTGACAATGCCGAGGTCACGGGTAAAGTGACTGTCGGTAAATCCGGTGCTGACCGAGGGTAATACCCGGGAGCCGGGATGCAGTTCCTGGGTTACCGATTCTATGGCCCTGAACAATCTCGTGTTCGTTTCCGAGATTGCCGGTGTGAATGCCATGATGGTTTCGATAGTTACGCCGGTTTCGCCGATCAAATCTTCCAACTCTGCGATAAATTGCTCGGAAGGTTTATCCGGCAAGATGCGACAATCCAGTTCCGCCCAGGCTTCCGGTGGAATCACATTAATCTTGGTCGATCCGCTCATGCGGGTCATGGAGCAGGTATCACGAATAAGTGAGTTGTGTCCCGGTCGTGCGGCATGGAGTCTTTCCACAAACGCCGGATCATTAATAGCATCACTTATGTTTGCGTAAGACGGCCCCCAATTTTCACCCATGTCTACGGAGAGTTCTGAGAAATACTCGGAAACCGGTCCGATAATGCGGGGAGGGAAGGGATTTTCCAGTAATAAATTCAGTGCCGAGACAATTCGGGTTACTGCGCTGGTTGTTCTTGGTGAAGAACCATGGCCCGGTGTATCGATAGCATTGAGTCGTAACCACACCGGTACTTTTTGCGTTACTTCAACACCAAAAACAATATCGCCGTCTTCATTGCTGCTGCCGCCGCCACCTTCGTTTAACAAGATGCCGGCACCGTCAAATATTTCCGGGCGGTTTTCAATTAACCAGCCAACACCAAAATAGCCGCCGGCTTCTTCATCTGCCGTGGCCAGAAAAATGACGTCGCGATTTAACTCAACCCCGGAACGATGCAGGCTGAGAAAAGTGGCAAGCTGAATAATGCCGAGACCTTTCATGTCCCTGGTGCCACGACCCAGGATAGCGCCGTCGCGAATATCACCAGAAAGGGGCTCGATGGTCCAGAATTCTTCTTCCGCCGGAACAACATCGGTGTGTTGCAGCAGAATTAGACCGGGTTCATCGCCGCCTTCGAGTCGCGCCCAGATATTGCCGCGACCCGGTGCGCTTTCTGCGGTTTCGTATTCGATTCCTTCCGCTTCAAATATTTCGGCGTAAAAATCGACGGCGCGGTATTCGTTTCCGGGAGGATTAATAGTGTCGATGCGGATGAATTCCTGCAGCCATCTTACTGACTCATCTTCCAAATCTTGTGCGTTAATCCCCGCTGCCCATAAAAGGCTGAGAGCGATTAGTCCAATTTTTGTTTTTCTCACGTTTAACTCCGGTTTCTCTGTACGCTTACACGTTAAAACGGAAATGAATCACATCGCCGTCCTGCACAATATAATCTTTGCCTTCCAGGCGCCACTTGCCTACGTCTTTGGCGCCGAGTTCGCCATCATTTTCTATGTAGTCATCATAAGAAACCACTTCGGCTCTTATAAAGCCTTTTTCAAAGTCTGTGTGAATAACACCCGCCGCAGCTGGCGCCGTAGCGCCTTGTTTTACCGTCCAGGCTCGCGCTTCCTTTTCCCCGGCAGTGAAGTAGGTCTGCAGGCTCAGTAATTTGTAGCCGGCGCGAATTACCCGATCCAGACCTGGCTCATCCATGCCCAGGTCCTGCAGGAATTCCACCTTTTCTTCGTCTTCCAGTTCGGCGATTTCGGCTTCCAGCTTGTTGCAAATGGCAACCACTTCGGAGCCTTCGCTGGTAGCTATCTCGCGCACCTTGTCCAGGTAGGGGTTATTCTCGAAACCATCTTCGTCTACGTTGGCGATATACATCACAGGTTTAACAGTAAGCAGGTGTAATGCATAAAGATCGTTCTGTTCTTCCTTATACAGTTCCAGTGTGCGGACTGGTTTCGCTTCGTCCAGATGGGTTTTTACTTTCTCCAATAATTGAACCTGACGTTGTGCATCTTTATCACCACTCTTGGCAACCCGGATAACCCTGTCCAGGTTTTTCTCCACAGTTTCCAGGTCGGCCAGGGCAAGTTCGGTATTAATGGTTTCAATATCTGCTGCCGGGTTGATCTGATCGGAAACGTGGGTAACGTTTTCATCTTCGAAGCAGCGAACCACGTGGGCGATTGCATCGGTTTCGCGAATATTGGCGAGAAACTTATTGCCCAGGCCCTCACCCTTGGATGCACCTTCTACCAGTCCCGCTATGTCAGTGAATT
Source organism: uncultured Pseudohongiella sp. (assembly GCA_964616225.1). GTDB lineage: Bacteria > Pseudomonadota > Gammaproteobacteria > Pseudomonadales > Pseudohongiellaceae > UBA9145. The sequence goes on along the minus strand of CAZTTE010000009.1, from coordinate 136,690 downwards.
CCACTGTAGTCGGAATGACTTTCTGAGGATTTACGATACCTGCGATCTTATCCAGGCGATCATCGGGAATCGAAACGATGCCTGAATTGGGTTCGATGGTGCAGAAGGGAAAATTTTCTGCCGCAATACCTGCTTTGGTTAAGGCGTTGAATAGTGTCGACTTACCAACGTTAGGTAATCCTACAATACCGCATTTAACTGCCATTAACTTTGTCCTTTCTCTGTTGTTAGCTGTGAAGCGAGCGCATGGCTTCTTCCCACTCGCCCTTGACCGCTCTGGGAATGACCCGGATGGCGTCTTCTATGTCTCTCATGATGAGGTCGGCTTCCGAGCGGGATGGATCGCTTAATACGTAATTGGCCACCATGGATTTGTGTCCGGGATGACCCACGCCAATGCGCAAACGAAAGAAATCTTTCTTTCCACCCAGTGCATTGATGATGTCGCGAATGCCATTGTGTCCACCATGACCACCACTTTCCTTGAATCGAGTCACGCCCACGTCGAAGTCAATTTCGTCATAGGCAACCAGCATGTTCTCTGGTGCTATCTTGAAGAACTTGCAGACAGCTGCGACGGATTTGCCGCTATGATTCATGAATGTAGTTGGGAACAACAACTTGACATCGGTTCCATCGATATTGATCGAGGTGTATTCCCCGAAAAATTTCGATTCGCCACGCAGCTGTCCACCATAGGCTTTGCTTAAATGGTGTAAAAAAATAACGCCTGCGTTATGACGATTGGAATCGTGTTGTGGGCCTGGATTTCCCAGGCCCACAATCAGCTTTAATGGATGATCCGGCATTTTCATTTTTCCGGACTCCCTGGCAGTGCCAACAGATTAAGAGTCGTCGCCAGAAGACTCTTCGCCGCCGGATTCGCCACCTTCTCCTTCTGCTGGAGCTTCGCCTTCTGCTCCTTCTTCGCCTTCCGCTGCTGCCGCTTCTTCTTCCTCTTCCATGCCGCCACGTGGCAGAGACACGCTGGCTACGTTGAGGTCACTCTCTTCACCATGGGAGAGTGCTACGCTGCGTACACCTTCCGGGAAGGTAATATCAGACAAGTGAACAGACTGGTTAAGATCGATTTCTTCCATATCCACTTCGATATATTCAGGCAAGTCTTTCGGCAGACAGACAATCTCGATCTCGTTAAGAGTGTGGCGAATAATACCGCCACCGAGCTTGACGCCCACACATTTTTCTTCATTAAGGAAGTGAATCGGAACCTTCACATGGAGTTCCTGTTTCATATCCACGCGTTGAAAGTCGGCATGAAGAATAAACGGCTTGGCAGGATGGCGCTGCAGTGCCTTGATTACAGCCGGTTCCTTCTTACTGTCGATATTGAGAGTAATAATGTGGGAAAAGAACGCTTCGTTCTCTGTTGCCTTGGCAATATCTTTATGGGCAATAGTGAGCGAAACGGGATCTTTCTTGCCGCCATACAAGACGGCGGGAATTGATTCGTTCAAGCGACGTAGGCGGCGGCTCGCACCTTTCCCTAAGTCTTCTCGAACAGAACAATTCAATTCAAATTCTTCTGACATGTTTCTATTCCTTCTGAGCAACTTTCTAAAAAGCTATTGAGCGCTATAAGCACACTATGTTTCGTTGCGTATTTCTTTAATAAGTTTGCGACCAACTTAATAAAGTATTCATAAAAGAGGGCAGTCGTTCTTTTGAAACTTCTGCACTCGCGATATCCACGTGATGTTAGATAAAACTATGTATTATCAAACATCGCGCTAATGGATTCTTCATTGCTTACTCGTCGAATCGATTCGGCTAACAGTTTAGCCATCGATAACTGACGAATGTGCGCACAGCTTTTCGCTGCATCGCTTAATGGAATCGTGTCGGTTACCACCAATGAATCCAGACTCGATCCTTCAATATTCTCAATCGCCGGGCCGGAAAGTACCGGGTGGGTACAGTAAGCCACGACCTTGTTGGCACCGTGTTCTTTCAACGCATCTGCTGCCTTGCACAGGGTACCTGCGGTATCCACCATGTCATCGACAATCAAACAGCTACGATCTTCTACGTCACCAATGATGTGCATGATCTGCGCTTCGTTGGCCGATGGGCGTCGTTTGTCGATAATCGCCAGGTCTACATCGAGCTGCTTGGCAACTGCCCTGGCTCGCACCACACCACCAACGTCAGGTGATACCACTGTTAAATTGTTGTACTTCTGACGCTCAATATCGTCAGTCAGTACCGGTGAACCGTACACGTTGTCCACCGGAATGCTGAAAAACCCCTGGATTTGTTCAGCATGTAAATCAACCGTTAGCACACGATTAACACCGACGGCGCTAATCATGTCGGCAACAACTTTGGCGCTGATGGCAACCCGGGCCGAGCGTACGCGACGATCCTGTCTTGCGTAGCCAAAGTAGGGAATCACCGCAGTGATTCGATTCGCCGAAGCGCGGTGCAGGGCATCTGCCATTAACAGCAATTCCATGATGCTGTCGTTGGTGGGTGCACAAGTCGGTTGAATGATGAAGACGTCTTTACCACGAACGTTTTCATTTAATTCAACGGAAACTTCACCGTCGCTAAATTTACTGATACTGGCGTATCCCAGGGGGACACCAATATTTTTGGCAATGGCATCCGCTAACGCCGGATTAGCATTGCCAGTAAAGACCATTAAATTTGTTGCCACACTAAGTTCCTTGGGCTTTAAAACTTTTTAAACTGATTGGTCTAACAAAATATGGCTGGGGTGGCTGGATTCGAACCAACGAATGCAAGGATCAAAACCTTGTGCCTTACCACTTGGCGACACCCCAATATCTAAGTAGCTCCTTGGAGCCTAAAGCGAATTAATTCCCTCGGCGACGAATCCTTTCAGGCTCGATGGGCTTTTCGCAAGTACTTTCCGGGCAGCGGCCTCACTCTCAAATTTGGCGAAGACTGCAGACCCTGTTCCTGTCATTCTAGCCTCGCTGAATTGGGCTAGCCAGTTCAGTGCTTGATCCACTTCGGGATACAACAAACGGGTCACTTTTTCGCAGTCATTTCTGGCCCTGCCCGCCAGAAAGTCGGCCATTTTGATGCTAGAAGAGTTCCGTGTCAAATTTTCCTGAGAAAATATCCGGGCCGTTGAAACCGGGCAATTCGGGGTGATTAGCAGGTACCAGGCAGGCTCGATTTCAATCGGCTCCAGCCGCTCCCCGACACCCTCGGCCCAAGCGGATTTTCCGTGGACAAAAACCGGTACATCGGCCCCTAAAACAAGGCCAAGCGATGCAAGATCAGAGTCGCTAAGCTGGCAGCCCCATAGGAGATTCAAGGCCCGCAGTGTCGTGGCAGCATTGCTACTACCCCCACCAAGGCCAGATCCCATAGGGATGCGCTTATTAATGGTAATTCTGGCCCCCATCTCAGGGTTCCCGCTGCTACTCCTTAATTTTTCCGCCGCCTGTAGAATCAGGTTGTTATCCATGGGGATGGCCTTTATTTCCGAATCGGCATCAACATGGAGGGAGAGCCTGCCTGATGTGTTTGCTGCGAAGCTCAGTTCATCACCATAGTTCAGGAGTTGAAACAGGGACTGCAGTTCGTGGTAGCCGTCATCCCGCCTGCCTAGAATATGGAGAAACAAATTGAGTTTGGCGGGAGAGAGCAGGCTTAGGGCTTGATCGGTCATTAATTAACTTCGGCATCCAGGGTCCAGTTCAAACCGAAAAAGGTCAGGCGGATGTCTTCTTCAGTTTGGGCCACGACGACTTCCCGGGGCAGGGTGAGCTCCCCGTATTGGCGGGGATCTTCGAAAGTGATGGACCAGCCATCCTGGTTCAATTGGGAGAGCTGATTCAGTTCATTGAATGTCATGTCAGCATTTGAATCCGGCGCCGGTAATCCGCGAATCCAGTATTCCAGATAGGAAACCGGTAACTCGTAGCCAAGTTGTTGCAGGATTAAATCTTCCGGACTGTTAGCGCGGAACAGATCGCCATCGTGTTCCATGGTGACCAATCCCGGGCGGCCATCGATAACAGTCATGCCGACATTGAATGTTCCCCACAGGCGAATATTGTAGGCCGTGTTCTGTTGTCGCCAGCGAATCCGCGGGGTGTCATTTTCATCCTTATAGACTACGTTTACGCGACCCCGCAATTGCCAGTTACCGAGATCCTCCAGTAGTACTCGCTGCTGGTCCCATACGACATTTTCAACCGCCCGTGGTGCGACGTTGGCGCAGCTGCTTAGAACAAGGAGAAGGGCAAGGCAGAGAATGCTTCTACCTGCCTGTTGCAAGTTTCCTATATAAGGAAGAAAGAATGAGATCATTCGTAAGGTTGAAAGCGTTCGATAACTTCTTTGATGAGTTCACTGTCGGGTGTGGTTTCCAGAGCATCTTCCCAGACCTGGATAGCTTCTTCTTTGCGATCCATCATCCACAGCACTTCGCCAACATGGGAAGCCACTTCATGGTCCGGAAAGACTTCGAAAGCACGACGCAGATTTGCCAGGGCTTCTTCATGGCGACCCACTTTATATTGGGCCCAGCCAAGGGTATCGATAATGGCAGGATCGTCCGGCGAAATGGCGATGGCCCGTTCTGCCAGCTCCAATGCCTCGTCATGGCGGTTTGTCCGATCAGCCAGCATATAGCCCAGATGATTCAGCGCTCGGGAATCGTCCGGTTGCATGCGAATAATCTGGCGCAAGTCTCTTTCTGAACCTTCCTGGTCATCTTGAGAGTCGTAATAGAGAACCCGGGCGAACAGCAACTCTGCTTCATTGGGAAAGCGATTCAGTGCGGAATCCAGTAGGTCCTTGGCTTCGCTTATATATCCTGCCTGCACCAGCAAATTGGATTCGATGGTAGTGAACAGGATTTCCAGTCGGGGCTGGCCACTGGAATTGCGAATCAACCAGGCGTTGGCATCGTCCAGTTCCCCCAGGGCGATGGAATGCCTGGTTGCCTCCTGTTGTGCTGCCAGGAAGTTGTTGGTGCCGATTCTTACCTGGCGATAATGCTCGATAGAATTTTCCAGGTCTCCCCGCTGTTCATAAATGAAGCCAAGATAGTATTGGGCTTCATCGAAACGCTGGTCGGCACTGATTAATTTCTCGAGGTTTACAATCGCCGAAGCGAAATTCTGCAACTCCATGTCCAGTAAGGCGACTGAATAAAGCGTCTCGTAATCTTCCGGGTCTTGCTCGACGATTATCTCGAATTGTTCCTGGGCATCTTCGAAACGATCGTCCTGGATTAACAAGCGGGCGTAACTCAGGCGCAGGGATTTATCAGCGGGAAATTCACGTACACCATTGCGCATGATTCGAATAGCACCATTGCTGTCTTCCATGTTCTGCAGTATCTGGCCATGGAGTAAAACCATGTTGGGTGTGAGCTCGACGTTTTGCAGCACTATTTGCATTTCATAAAGTGCTTCGTCGAACTGGCGGTTCTGTGCCAGCAATTGCACCAGCGCCAGGTGAATAGTCTCTTCCTCTTCGAATTCGCGAGCGAGTTGGCGCAGGTTATCGATAAGTGCTTGTCGTTCTCTCGGGCTAAGCCTGCCGGTTCTGGCAGCCAGCGCGGTAAAATCCATTTGCCCCCCGAGATCTATAACACGAGTCATATGGGAAAGCGCCTGGCTGTAATTGCCATTTTCGAGAAACTGAAAGGCCAGGGATAAATGGGGCTGTGGATTATCCGGTTCTATTTCAGCCCAAAGCAGACCGAGTTGCATGAGTGCATTGAGGTCGCCATTGGCCGATGCAAACTGAACCGCCCGCATGATGATGCCAAGGTCTCGAGTCTCCATGGCAAGATCCAGGTAATTATCACCGGCATCTTCCAGGTCGCCTCGCTGTGCACCCAGCTCACTGATAATGGTCTGGAACAGTTGCTCCTCGGTAAAAGAACCGTACTCGATTTCTTCTTCCTCTTCTGGTTCCGCCGGTTCAGTCACGGCCACTGCAGGCTCCTCCACTAAAGGTGGTGGAGGCGGAGGCGCGCTGGTGCAGGCAGACAGGCCGCCAAGCAGGAGCAATAATAGAATTTGTCTTAGTGAGTAGTTCACGCTATCCATCCAAATGTGCCTGCATTGTAGCAGTTTGCTGGGAATTCTGAGAATTCGGGTCAAAGTATTCTTTCTTCCTTTTATACGCCCTGAAATCGAAATTGAATCACCTGGACAGTATGCCGTGAACTGGCACCAGTTCATTTCACCGGGATTAAGCGCTTATATGGAAAATCCAGCAGAATCAGTTACTAATAACTGCCCTGGCCGATATAGAATCTAACTTATAGTGAATCGCTGCCGCGATGAATTATAGGGTAGGTTCTAGTAATATACGGGGCTTTTTACTCGACGGCTCTCCGGGATCCCAATGGCTCTTATACTGGTGGGAATAAACCACACGACGGCGAATATCGCGTTGCGCGAGAAGGTTGCGTTTCCGCCGGAAATGGTCGGCGAGGCTCTGGGGCAAGTGCGGGCTATTGAAGGGGTAGACGAGGTGGTAATCGTCTCTACCTGTAATCGCACTGAACTCTATCTGAGCTATGAAGCGGATAAGGAAAATGGTCAGGCAGAAGGTGACACAAATCGCCAGCTTATCGAGCGGCGACAGGTCATTGTTGACTGGTTAGGGAATTACCACGAGTTAGACGCAGAGGAACTGACCGACAGTGTTTACTTCCTCGGCGACCGGGATGTTGTTCGGCATTTGATGAAGGTTTCCTGTGGCCTGGATTCGATGGTCCTGGGTGAACCGCAGATTCTTGGTCAGATTAAATCTGCTTTTGCCGTTTCCCAGGATCTGGAGATTGTGGGCGCATCCCTGGGCAGGGCATTCCAGGCGGCGTTTTCAATTGCCAAGGAAGTACGAACCGATACCGCCATAGGCGAAAATCCGGTTTCTGTTGCCTATGCGGCAGTTACATTAGCGGAGCGTATTTTTTCCGATCTTTCCACGCTGTCGGTGTTGTTAATCGGAGCAGGGCGCACCATCGAGTTGGTGGCAAGGCATCTGGTAGATAAAGGTGCGTCGGCAATCGTGGTGGCCAATCGGACGCTGGATAACGCCCTGGAGATAGCTGGGAAATTTGATGCCCACGGTGTATTGCTCTCTGATATTCCTGAGCAATTAATTGCTGCGGACATCGTGGTGTCTTCCACTAACAGCCAATTACCCTTGTTGGGAAAAGGCGCAGTGGAACGCGCGTTAAAAGAGCGTAAACACAAACCCATGTTGTTAATCGACCTGGCTGTACCCCGGGACATCGAAGAAGAAGTGGGTGAAGTAGCCGATGCCTATCTCTACAGTGTCGACGACATCAGTGAAGTCATCGAAGACAATGTAAAAAGCCGTGCCGAAGCTGCAGCCCAGGCCGAGTCGATAATCGAGCGCGGCGTCGAGGAATATTTAAAGCAGCTGCGGTCGCTAAATGCCGTCGCTACCTTGCGCGCATTTCGTGACAGGGCCGATGGAATACGTGACCAGGAATTGCAACGGGCATTAAAGTCCCTGGAGAAAGGTGAGGCACCGGATACTGTTCTGGAGGCTCTGGCCAGAGCGATCACCAATAAGTTAATCCACGCTCCCAGCGTGCAAATGAAGAAAGCCAGTTCCGAAGGTCGGGACGAGCTGTTGAAACTAACACAGGAATTGTTTGATCTAGGAGAAGACGATCAGAATTAGGAGATCGTCTGGATGTACCAATGAAAGAATCAATACGACTCAAATTGGAAAACCTGCAGGATCGTTTCGGAGAACTCGAGGCGCTGCTTAGCGATGCCGAAATAATTGCGGATCAGAATCGCTTTCGTGAGTTTTCCAAAGAGTACAGTGAAATCGAAGATGTGGTGAAGAGTTTTAATCGTTTCAACGAAGTCTCGAGTAATTTGAGCGAAGCGAAGGAAATGCAGAAAGACACCGATCCTGATATTCGTGCTATGGCGGAAGAAGAAGTCGCCAGTTCTACAGAGGAGCTGGAAACTTTGGAGCTGGATCTGCAGAAACTCCTATTGCCTAAAGATTCTAAAGACGGTTGTAACGTATTCCTGGAAATTCGCGCTGGTACTGGTGGTGATGAAGCTGCAATATTTTCTGGCGATCTGTTTCGAATGTACAACCGCTACGCAGAAGAGCAGAAGTGGAAGACGGAAGTCATGACGGAGCGCCCCGGGGAGCACGGTGGCTACAAAGAAATTATTGTGCGTATCGACGGCAAGAATGTTTACGAGAAACTGAAGTTTGAATCCGGTGCCCATCGAGTGCAGCGCGTACCGGAAACAGAAACCCAGGGCCGCGTCCACACCTCCGCCTGTACCGTTGCCATCATGCCGGAAATCGAAGAAGTGGAAGAGATCGACATCGACAAAAACGATTTGCGCGTCGATACCTTTCGCGCCAGTGGTGCCGGTGGTCAACACGTAAACAAAACGGACAGTGCTATTCGTCTTACCCATATCCCGACGGGGATTGTGGTGGAGTGCCAGGACGAAAGATCACAACACAAGAACAAGGCGCGGGCCATGTCCCTGCTACAGGCGAAGCTACTGGACATGGAGCAGGAAAAACAAAAGACTGAAGAATCGGACACTCGCCGCAAATTGGTAGGCAGCGGTGACCGTTCTGAAAAGATTCGCACCTACAATTATCCCCAGGGTCGGGTGACCGATCATCGCATCAGTCTTACTCTCTACAACTTGCCGGAGATCATGGCCGGTAATCTCGGCGCAGTCATACAGCCGTTGATTAATGAATATCAGGCGGATCTTCTGGCAGGTCTTGCTGAAGAAGAATAAGGCTGCCTGGTCGTGCCCGTCTCGGTGCAACAAGCTCTGCGTGAATCTGACTCTTTAAAGTCCGTTAGTGATAGTTATGTTCTGGAAACAGAACTCCTGCTCAGTCATGTGCTGGACAAGTCCCGCGAGTACCTGCGTTCCCATGGCGAAGATGAAATCCCTTCTGCTCTCTATGAACAATTTCAATCCATGTTGCACAGGCGTCAACAGGGTGAGCCAGTTGCCTACATACTCGGCCATCGGGAATTCTGGGATTTCGATTTAAAGGTTAACTCTTCGGTTTTAATACCCCGTCCTGAAACAGAGTTGCTGGTGGAGCGATGCCTGGCCAGGTTGGAGAGCAGAGGGGCGTCGTTGCGGATTGCAGATCTGGGAACTGGTAGTGGCGCTATTGCAATCGCTATTGCCCGGTCCAAATCAGATTGGCAGGTCGATGCAGTAGACATCAGCGAGGATGCTTTGGCGCTTGCTCGTGAAAATGCCTCTACGCTTGGAGTTAATAACATTGAGTTTCATCTCGGATCATGGTGTGATGGCCTGCCTGATGTGCACTACGATCTGATTGTTGCTAATCCTCCCTATGTTAAAGCCGGTGATAGGCATTTAGATGAGGGAGATTTACCGTTTGAGCCGAATCTTGCGCTGATTGCAGATGACTCCGGGTATGCCGCTTTTAATTCAATTATGAAGGCAGCACCAGGATTCTTAAAGAAAGACGCCTGGCTCCTTATGGAGCATGGCTATGATCAACAAGCCCAATTAATTGATGCCCTGGTATCATCAGGATATGAAAAAGTTGCTGGCTACAAAGACTATGCCGGAGTCGATCGAATTGTCGAAGCCGTATGGTCTGATAAATTTTAAATAGCTATGAAAGACGAGCAATTACTCAGGTTCAGTCGACAAATAATGCTTCCCGAGATGGATGTGGCAGGACAGCAGAAACTGGTTGATGCCACGGTGCTCATTGTCGGCATGGGTGGTTTGGGTTGCCCGGCGGCCATGTACCTGTCCGCCGCCGGAGTCGGTCATCTCATCATTGCCGATGATGATGAAGTGGAGCTGACCAATCTGCAGCGCCAGATTGCCCACAGCCAATCCAGGCTCGGCGCTGCGAAAGTCAGTTCGGCCGAACAGGCGCTGGTTGGCCTGAATCCCGATGTAAAGATCACCGCCATAAACGCGCGCCTGGAAGGTGCTGCATTGGATGACGCGGTGCAGAAGGCCGATGTAGTGGTCGACGCCTGTGACAATTTTACTTCCCGTTTCGCCATTAACCGCAGCTGTATCGCGAATTCAAAACCGCTGGTTTCCGGAGCCGCTATTCGCATGGAGGGTCAGGTGGCAGTTTTTGATAGCAACAACCCGGAAAGCCCCTGTTACCAGTGCCTTTACCAGGAAGGGGACGATGATGATGCCAGTTGCTCCCATAATGGCGTAATGGCGCCACTTGTTGGAATCATCGGTTCAGTACAGGCCATGGAAACCATTAAAGTGATTACGGGAATAGGCAAAACCCTTGCCGGAAGACTCCTGCTACTGGATGCTTCTACTATGCAATGGCGTGAAATGCGCTTGCCTCGCGACCCTGAGTGTGTCGCCTGTAGTAACACTTAAGACTAATCATTCCTTTTAAAAAGCCCTTCATATCGCTATTATGCGAGGCCCCATGCAATCGTGGTAGTAATTTGTAGTAGATAGATGGGAAAAATGGGAAATATGGAAAGCCCAACAGAAGAAAAACAGGATTTGTTGTCGTTCGATAAATTTGAATTACAACAACCGTTAAGAGAGGCGATAACTAAACTCGGATTTGAATACTGCACACCCATTCAAGCACAGAGTCTAGTGCACACGCTCGCCGGTCTTGATGTCACCGGAAAAGCGCAAACCGGTACAGGCAAGACGGCCGCCTTCTTAATCACCATCATCAATGACTTGATTTCCAACCCTGTGGAAGAAGACAGGTATCTCGCCGAACCTCGAGCACTGATCGTTGCGCCTACCCGTGAGCTGGCAATTCAGATCGGCAACGATGCTGAAATGCTAACCGAGTTTTGTGATATCCACACCGTTACCCTTGTTGGTGGTGAAGATTACGCAAAACAAAATCGAGCCCTCGACAAACAACCCGTCGACATCGTTGTTGCTACTCCCGGTCGCCTGTTGGATTTTGTCAGTAACGACAATCTTTACCTTGGGCTCATCGAATTATTAGTGCTGGATGAAGCGGATCGAATGCTGGACATGGGTTTTATTCCACAGGTTAGACAAGTGGTTTCCAGGACGCCGAAAAAAGATTGCCGGCAAACCCTACTATTCAGCGCCACCTTTACTCCGGAAATAATCGAGCTCGCCGATCGCTGGGCCATGGATCCAGTGATGGTAGAAATTGAACCGGAAAAAGTTGCGGCAGATGCGGTGGATCAGGTGGTCTACCTGGTCACCACCGCGGACAAATACAATTTGCTTTACAATATTCTCGATGAACCTGGCACCGAAAAAGTCATGGTGTTCAGCAATCGCCGCGATCAGGTTAGAAAACTTGCCGATGATCTTTATCGCAACGGCATCAACTGCAGTGTGTTGTCCGGTGAGATTCCCCAGAACAAACGCATACGAACACTGGATGCATTCAAGTCAGGAAAACTTCGCGTACTGGTGGCAACCGATGTAGCTGGCAGGGGGTTGCACATCGAAGATGTAACTCACGTTGTTAACTACACCCTGCCGGAAGAACCAGAAGATTACGTGCACCGCATCGGTCGAACTGGTCGTGCCGGTGCCGTGGGTACATCCATTAGCTTTGCTTGCGAAGAGGATTCGTTCTTGTTGCCGGCAATAGAAGAAAAGTTAGGCAGTAAACTGGAGTGCACCCATCCGCTGGAACATCTGTTGGAACAGGCACCGGGCTTTACCAGGGAGTCTCGTTTCAAGCCAAAATCAAAAGGTCCGGGTCGCCGACCTCGCAGGCCTTCCCGCCCCCGTTAGCTCAGGATTTGTTTCTATTACCACCCACCGCTTCTAATGCGGCGGCGTACTCTGTAGATTTTCGATGCTGGGAAACCAGATCGAGGAAGGTGCTGCCATCAGGCAGGCTTACGTTAATGTCCCGGCCGTCTTCGACATAGAAGGCAAGAAATCTTTCAAACAAATCTGCGGTCATGCCCCGGTAGGCTTTCAATAAAACATTGTAATCAGCAGGCATGCCGATGGGAGGTTCCAGCTCAAGAAAAGTTTTCAGGCGCTCGTCAGACCACTCCTCGTTACGAGTTGCGATCTGGGTTCTTTCTGCTCCGCGCTTTTTTCCTTCTTTCATGGGTCTCTACTTCCTAATTTTTGAAAGTCGTCCTGACTTTCAAAAACTGTCGTTCGAGATTGCGGGCGAAAAATACGATTTTCCTGACAATCTCTTCGCTCGTATTTGCTTCGTAAATGGATTTGGCCTTCCTGGCCAAACATCACTTGATTTTGTCTCGAAGCAGTTGATTTACCTGGCCAGGATTGGCTTTACCCTGTGACAGTTTCATGGCCTGTCCAACCAGGAATCCGAGCACCTGTTCCTTGCCGTCCTTAAATTGCTGTACCTGGTCTGGATTGTTGGCGATTACTTCATCTACCAGTTTTTCGATTTCACCGGAGTCCGTTACCTGTTTCAGGCCTTTCTTTTCGATGATCTGATCCACATCCGCTGCATCATCGATCATGGTTTCGAATACCGTCTTGGCGATCTTGCCGCTAATGGTATTGTCCTTGATGCGACTGATTAGCGTGGCTAATCGTTCAGACTGGATGGGCGATTCGGTAATTTCCATATCGTTTTTGTTAAGTAAGGCCAGCAGATCACCGGTTACCCAGTTCGCTGCAAGTTTGGCATCGTCGCAAGCTTTCGCCACTTCTTCAAAGTACTCTGCCATTTCTCTTGTTGCAGTTAACACACCGGCATCATAGTTACTCAGAGCAAACTCTTCCATGAAGCGCTCTTTCTTGGCGTCAGGGAGTTCGGGTAACTCTTTTCTAATAGATGCGATAAATGCTTCGTCTATTACCACTGGGAGTAAGTCAGGCTCTGGAAAGTATCGATAGTCGTTCGCTACTTCTTTGCTGCGCATGGAAGTGGTGATGTCTTTGTTGGCATCGTAACGGCGGGTTTCCTGAACCACTTCGCCGCCATCTTCGATCACTTCCTGCTGTCGAATAATTTCAGAGTTAATAGCTTTCTCAACAAAACGGAAAGAGTTGATGTTCTTGATTTCCGTTCGTGTGCCCAGTTCTGTTTCGCCTTTCGGGCGAATGGATACGTTTACATCACAGCGCATGGAACCCTGGGCCATGATGGCATCGGATATATCCAGGTAACGCACGATGGAATGTAGTTTCTTCAGATACGCCACTGCTTCCTGGGCGTTGGTAATCTCCGGCTCGGAAACGATCTCCAGCAAGGGTTCGCCGGCACGATTCAAATCGATACCCGACTGGCCACTGAATTCTTCGTGCAATGACTTGCCTGCATTTTCTTCGATATGGGCGCGAGTTACACCGATGACTTTTTCAGTGCCATCTTCCAGGATAATGGTTAAGGAGCCTTTACCTACCGTAGGAAAATCGAGCTGCGTAACTTGATAACCTTTAGGAAGATCTGGATAGAAGTAGTTTTTCCGATCGAACACCGAACGTTCACCGATCTCCGCACCGATCGCCAGTCCGAAGCGAACTGCCATCTTCAAGGCTTCTTCATTAAATACCGGCAGCGTGCCGGGTAACGCCAGATCGAAGATATTCGCCTGGGTGTTAGGCTCGGCACCAAATTCTGACGCAGTGCCGGAGAAGAGTTTCGATTTGGTGGAGAGTGAAACGTGCACTTCCAGGCCGATGACTGAATCCCATTCCATGCCTAGCCCTCCTGCCCGAAGTTCGGCTTTTGACGGTGCCAGTCAGTCACTTGTTGGAACTGGTGGGCAACGTTTAGGAGTTTGGCTTCACCGAAATCCTTGCCGACGATTTGCATTCCAATGGGTAAACCACTGGCCAGCCCTGCGGGAATCGAAATGCCTGGCAATCCCGCCAGGTTTACCGCAATGGTATAAATATCTTCCAGGTACATGGTGACCGGATCGGTCTTGGCCCCTAACTCGAAAGCTGTGTGAGGCGAAGTTGGTCCCACGATCACATCGACTTCTTTAAAGGCTTCAACGAAATCGTTCTTTATTAATCGTCGAATCTTTTGCGCCTTTTTATAGTAGGCATCGTAATAGCCTGCCGAAAGTGCGTAGGTTCCCACCAGGATGCGGCGCTTTACTTCATCGCCAAAGCCTTCGCTACGGGTGCGCTTGTACATGTCTTCAAGATCCACCGGATCTTCGCAGCGGTAGCCGTAACGCACACCGTCATAGCGGGAAAGGTTTGCCGACGCTTCTGCCGGTGCGACTACATAATAGGCAGACACCGACAAATGGTTATTGGGTAAATCAACTTCGATAATGCTGGCACCGAGCTTTTCATATTCACTCAAGGCTTCCCGAATCCCTTTTTCAACTTCTGCCGTTAAGCCTTCGGCGAAGTGTTGTTTCGGAATGCCAATCTTCAATCCTTCCAGAGAGTCATTTAGGGTCGCCGTGTAATCTTCTACCGGTTTATCGATGCTGGTGGAATCTTTGTTGTCCAGTCCTGCCATAACGTTGGTCATCAGGGCAGCATCTTCGGCGCTCTTACACAATGGACCTGCCTGGTCCAGGCTGGAGGCGAAAGCAATCATGCCCCACCGGGAAACGCGACCATAACTGGGTTTGAATCCGGTAATTCCACAAAATGCAGCTGGCTGACGGATGGATCCGCCGGTGTCGGTTCCTGTTGCCATGGCACATAAATCCGCAGCAACGGCCGAGGCCGATCCACCCGAGGAGCCACCTGGCACTCTTTTCCTGCCCCAGGGATTTTTAACTGGACCGAAGAAACTGGTTTCGTTGGAAGAACCCATAGCGAATTCGTCCATGTTGGTCTTGCCCAACATCACCGCGCCGGCATTGTTAAATTTCTCGACAACCGTTGCATCATAGGGTGCCACAAAATTATGCAGCATGCGGGAACCACAGGTAGTGGTTACGCCATTGGTGCAGAAAATATCCTTGTGAGCCAGTGGTACACCAAGTAGTGGAGAGCTATCACCACCAGCTCTTTTCTCGTCGGCGGTTTTTGCCTGGGCCAGGGCAGAGTCTTCACAGACTGTAATGTACGCATTGAGTTCTTCGTTGTACTTGTTGATCCGGTCTAAATAGGACCGGGTCAGTTCAACGCTGGAGATCTCTCCACTGGAAAGCGCTTGCGATAGTTCGGCAGCAGTTTTTTCAATCATCTCGATGAATTCGTTAAATCTTAATGGGCTCGCTTATCACTCGATAACTTTCGGTACCAGGTATAAGCCGTCTTGTGCTTCAGGTGCCAGGGTTTGTAATTCATCGCGGCGATCGGTTTCTGTCACCTCGTCGGCACGCAGACGCTGAACAACATCCAGCGGATGAGCCATTGGTTCAACCGATTCGGTGTCCACAGATTGCATCTGGTCGATCAGCGCCAGAATGTCTGTAATGCGATTGGCCACTTCGTCGGCATCGGCTTCGCTAATATGCAGCCGTGCGAGTTGCGCAATCTTTTCTACTTCAGACTTGTCTAAAGCCATCCATTTACTCCGGAAAAACCAGTGTTTCGCAGATGCTTTTTGGGCATCTAGCCAGTACTAAGAATGAATAGTGGCAGAAATGTGGCAGAGCTCTAATTTATGCCTAATTCAGGCCTTTGCCACTTGCTCTAACACAGTGCCGTTGCTAGAGTGCGACCTATTCGCGAGAACGCGGGATTATACTTTGTGGGGACTTCTATTTTCCATTCAAATTTCTCCGCGGATTAATCCGCGGAGAAATTTGAATGGATTTCAGAATTCCCCTTTTCACCAAAAGCGGTGATTGCAGTAGTTTAATGGCTCCGGGAGATTCCTTTAGTCAAACCTAATCCTTTCAAGCCGATAACAAATCGTCCGCATTAGCTAAATCTCTCAGCTTTCATGCCGCTTAAATAATGGAAGCACTTAGTAATTTAGATTCGGCTCTGGCTTATCAAACAGCTCCTTAGCCGAGGCGCCAATCTGAAGGCATGTAGATCACCTGGCGAGGATTGGCAACGAAGGATAATGTGCTGTTTGAACGCCCCGAAGGGCAGGGCTGAAACGCCCAGCTGCAGTGTTGCATCCCTTGATAAGGGAGGCTGCCATTATCGGCGGAATGTGCCTGGCAGCTGAACGTTTCAGTACTGCAGAGCAGTGTCAAAACTACTAAGTGATTCCATCCAGGATATAAAGGATTGGAATCTTTATTTTGAGGATCGCAAAAATACATGTTTAAGAAAATTCGGGGAATGTTCTCCAATGACCTGTCTATCGATTTAGGTACGGCGAACACACTTATTTACGTGCGTGATGAAGGTATCGTGCTGAACGAGCCATCGGTAGTGGCAATTCGCACCCACAATGGTCAGAAGACAGTGACCGCGGTGGGTTCCGATGCGAAGCGCATGCTGGGAAGAACGCCAGGCAATATTACCGCTATCCGCCCCTTGAAAGACGGTGTGATTGCCGATTTCCAGGTCACGGAAAAAATGCTGCAGCACTTTATTAATAAGGTGCATGAAAATAGCTTCTTTCCCCCCAGCCCACGGGTTCTGGTCTGTGTGCCCTGTAAGTCGACCCAGGTGGAACGCCGCGCCATCCGTGAATCGGTAGCCAGCGCTGGTGCCCGGGACGTGCGGCTCATCGAAGAGCCTATGGCTGCCGCGATCGGTGCAGGCTTGCCGGTAGAACAGGCTTCCGGCTCCATGGTGGTGGATATCGGTGGAGGAACCACGGAAATCGCCATTATCTCCCTCAACGGTGTGGTTTATTCAGAATCAGTAAGAGTAGGGGGCGATCGTTTCGACGAAGCTATTACTACTCATGTAAGGCGTAATTACGGCAGCCTGATCGGTGATGCCACCGCCGAGCGCATCAAGAAAGAGATCGGTTGTGCCTATGCCAGTAATGACAGCGAGCTCCGGGAAATCGACGTTCGCGGCCGTAACCTGGCAGAAGGTGTGCCCCGCAGCTTTACCCTCAATAGCGATGAAATCCTGGAAGCCTTGCAGGAGCCTCTTTCCGCCATAGTCCAGGCGGTGAAGAGTGCGCTGGAACAATCGCCGCCAGAACTGGCCTCCGATATCGCCGAATCCGGCCTGGTTTTGACCGGTGGTGGTGCATTATTGAAGGATCTGGACAAATTGCTTTCGGAAGAAACCGGTTTACCGGTGATCGTGGCAGAAGACCCCCTGTCCTGTGTGGCCCGGGGAGGCGGCAAGGCCATGGAACTCATGGATGCCCAAGAAATCGACCTGCTGACCCTGGAATAGGGCGGCTGACAGGGCAAAATCACCCTAAATCCCGGATTTTTCTGCAAAAACAAGAATCCTGTGGGAATTCGAGGATTTACGGGCTTTGGGGCGGCGGAATATAATTCCGGTTTCCCAAAGGAGGTAATCCGGCATCGACAAGACCTTATTCATCAAAGGCGTTGCCCTGGAATACCGGGCTCTGGCTTTTCTTCTTTTATCTGTGTGTATCATGTTTGCAGACAGCCGTTTCAGCTATCTGGAAAAAGTCCGCTATGGGCTTGGCTACGCCACCACGCCGGTTTACTGGGTTGCCGATATTCCTACCCGGGTCTCTTTCTGGATCGATGACGTCTTCGTCTCCCGCACCGATCTGTTAGAAGAAAACGAAGTATTAAGAGAAGAATTACTGGTGGCCCAGCGTGAGCTGCAACTATTAGAGAGCCTGGCCAGTGAAAACAGTCGCCTGCTCGCCCTCAATGAGGCCACCGGTGGTATCGAAGGCGAAGTACTACCTGCAGAAATAATAAATGTGTCACCGGATCCTTTTTCCAAGCGTGTACTTATTAATAAGGGCGCCAACGATGGCGTATTTATCGGGCAGCCGCTTTTGGATGTCAATGGATTGATGGGGCAGATCGATGAAGTGCTTCCCTATACCAGCTGGGCATTGTTGATTACCGATTCCCATCACGTAACACCGGTGGAAGTAAATCGTAATGGTGAGCGTGCCCTGGCCAGGGGAAGCCGAACCACTGCCAATGAACTGGAACTGGAATTTGTTACCCAGACCCAGGACATGCAGGCGGGGGATAGACTGGTTAGCTCCGGAATGGGACAGATCTATCCAAAGAATTACCCGGTGGCAGAAATCATATCGGTCTATGCTGATCCGGGATTAGACTTCGCCACCGTGCGGGCCCGACCCCTGGCGCAAATGGCAAGTACCCGTCACGTCATGCTCGTCTTTCAAACCGAAGAAAGCCAGGTCGAATCAATTCCTGATACAGAAGAGTTCACGAGTGATGAGCTAGCTCCAACCGAAATCGATGGTCAGGTTTCACAAATACAGACAGAAGCAATAGAACAGTAATCGTGGCAATACAACAAAAACCACATGCCACTTGGGTAATAGTACTTAGTTTCTTCATAGCGTATCTGCTAGCAATCGTGCCATTTCCCGATTGGGCCATGAACTACCGTCCGGAGTGGGTGCCCATGGTACTTATATATTGGGTAATGGCTCTGCCGTATCGCATCGGTATCGGTTCTGCCTGGTTTGCCGGACTGATTCTGGACATTCTCGAAGGATCCATACTCGGATTGAACGCAATGGCGTTAGTTATAATTGCTTATGTCACCTTAAGCCTCCATTTGCGTTTACGCATGTTCTCTTCATTGCAACAAGCTGGCCTGGTGTTGGCATTGGTAGGTCTCAACTTATTACTGAGCAATTGGTTGCAAATCATCACCGGGCAAACAGTTGCCTCTAACATGATGTACTTAATGGCTGCGCTCACCAGTGCTGTTATCTGGCCCTCTCTGTTTCAATTACTGCGTCAGATTCGTCGTAGTTTCGACGTTCATTAGTAGTCTTCAATGAGTGGTTCCAAATTAATACTGGCTTCGGCTTCTCCGCGCAGGGAGCAATTACTCCGGCAAATGGGTGTGAACTTCACGGTGGAGGCGCAAAACATCGTCGAGCGAATCGCGCTTGTTGAATCGCCGGAAAAATTTGCCCAGCGCATGGCTGACGAAAAAGCAAAGTCAGCACTTTTTGGTCGTAAAGAGAATGACATCGTGGTGCTGGCATCGGACACCATCGTCGTGTGCGGTGATCAGGTGTTGGGAAAACCCAAAGACAAGAGCGAAGGCATCAGGATGCTGTTATCACTTTCCGGCAAGAATCATCGCGTTCTTTCTGCGGTAACGGTGGCCACACCTATACGGCAGAAGTCAGTGCTGTCCGACACCTCGGTTCAGTTTAGGGAGATAAGTGAAATCGAAGCGGAAGTTTACTGGGATTCCGGCGAGCCGGAGGGCAAGGCCGGGGGCTATGCCATCCAGGGCTTTGGTGCTGTGTTTGTGCAATCCATTAACGGCAGCTACAGTGGCGTGATGGGGCTACCGCTGTTTGAAACCGCAGAACTATTGATTGAGTTTGGTATTCCCTGTTGGCAAGCCGTGCAGGAATCTTCCAATGAGTGAAGAAATACTCATCAATGTAACCCTGATGGAAACTCGTGTGGCGCTTATCGAGAACGGCCTGCTGCAGGAGATTTTCATCGAGCGTCACAATAAGCGGGGACTGGTGGGTGATGTATTCCGAGGTAAAGTCGTGCGGGTCATGCCCGGCATGGAAGCCGCCTTCGTCGATATCGGTTTGGAAAAGGCTGCCTTTATTCATTCTTCCGATGTGGCGGAAATCGATGCCGAAGGATTCGAGATTCGCAGCGAAGAACACAAGACCGTCGATGAATTACTGAGAGAAGGGCAGTCGCTGGTAGTGCAGGTGGCCAAGGACGCAATTAGTACCAAGGGCGCCCGCTTAACTACGCATATTACCCTGCCATCGAGAAACCTGGTTTACCTGCCTCGCAGTAAACATCTCGGAATTTCCCAACGTCTGGAAGACGAAGAGGAAAGAGAACGATTACTGAACCAGTTAAAAGAAAGTCTGGCAGAGGAAGATTTTTCCAACCAGGGTGGTTTTATTATTCGTACTGCCGCAGAAGCTGCCAGCAAAGAAGAATTCAAGGAAGATATTCGTTTCCTTAAACGGCTGTGGAACAAAGTCGAGCAACGCATTGCTAACAATGACGACATTCGCAACGTCTATCGCGAAGTTCCTTTATACATTCGAACCGTCAGGGATTTAATCGCTCCCCAGGTAGAAAAAATTCGTATCGACAAAAAGGATTCCTGCGACGAGATAAAACAATTCCTCGAAGACTTTATTCCTGAATTCGAAGCCGACGTTGAATATTATGAAGGTGATCGACCTATCTTCGATCTCTACGGGGTAGAAGATGAAATCAACAAGGCCCTGGGTCGTCAGGTAAAACTCAAATCTGGTGGTGACCTGATCATCGATCAGACCGAAGCCATGACTACCATCGATGTAAACACTGGCGCCTATCTGGGCAGCCGTAATCATTCCGAAACGATTTTGAAGACCAATCTGGAAGCTGCCACGGCTATTGCGCGGCAACTTCGCGTGCGTAATCTTGGCGGCATTATCATCGTTGATTTCATCGACATGGTGGACCTGGAACACCAGCGGCAGGTGCAGCGCACGTTTACCAAGGCCCTGGAAAAAGACCACGCCCGTAGCACTATTACCGGTATTTCCCAGTTAGGCCTCATCGAGATGACGCGCAAGCGTACCCGGGAGAGCCTGGGCCAGATTCTTAACAGCTATTGTCCTATTTGCGATGGTCGCGGCACTTTGAAATCCGCAGAAACAGTCTGCTACGAAATATTTCGCGAGATCCTGCGTATCGTGCGAGCTTACGAGAATGATGTATTGCTCGTTACCGCATCGCAGCTGGTGGTCGACCGTCTGCTTGACGAGGAGTCAGATACCCTCGCCGAGCTGGAAGAATTGGTCGGTAAGACAGTCAAATTCGAAGTGGAACCTATGTATACTCAGGAACAGTTCGACGTTGTTCTATACTAGACAACCCCCGGGTTGTGGCTTGTTCCCGGCTTTAAGTTCCAGTTCAGGAAACATGCGTTATACAGAATACCCGATGTCAGAAATGAAGCTCGGGAAAATCTTACGGGATACCGACATTAAATAGTATGTTTCTGAAGATCCTCAAGCGCCTTTATCAGCAGTTGGTACTGCTGCTTATTGTGTCTATCGTGCTTCTGGCAGCCTATGTCAGCGCCGGGCGACAGTTTATGCCGGCGGTTTCCCGTTATGCCGATACCTTCGAGGAGCGAATTGTCGAATTTACCGGTGTGCCGGTCAGTATCGATTCTCTTACCGGTTCATTCAGCGGATTCAATCCCCGCCTTGAGATAAATGGGTTACGCCTGTTGGTTGGTCAGACTCTGCAAGATCCCAATGCTTCCGCGCTGGAGTTCGAGCGAGCTACAGTCATCCTGGATGTATTCGGCAGCATCAGGGAAAGAGAATGGGTGCTGGAAGATTTTGAAATCGACACCCTCGATATCAATGTAGAGCAATCCGTCGATGGCAATTGGCAGTTAGCAGGGCTCGCCAGCAGCGGTGACGGGCAGCTAAACATAGAAGACCTGTTTCAGGCTTTGCGCAGGGTTGCCTTTCTTAACCTGAGAAATGTTGGGGTAAACATTCAGACCCGGGATGGTAGTCAGTTAGTGTTGACCGATGGTGATGTGGCTATCCAAAACCAGGGCACCAGGCACTTTTATCATGTGGATGGGAATCTCCAGCGTAGTGACGAAACCATACAGTTGTCGTTGGAGCTGGAAGGGGATCAGCTTGCGGACATCGCTGGAAAAATACACGTCGATTTACCTGTCGCAGATTATTCTGATTTAACCCGCGCCCAGGATATCGAGAATTTCAGTGTGCAGGAATTAACTGCCGGTGCGGACTTATGGCTTACTCTAGAGAGTGGTCAGGTTACCAATGCCACTTCCCAGTTTGACGTCCAGAGTTTCACCGTGTTCGGCGAACAGCTGACACCGGTCACCATGGAAAACATCAGCGGTGCAGCGAAGGTAAACAGGGACTTAGTAAGCAATAACTGGGAAGTCGTCCTGGCAGACATGGAAATGAATTGGGAGAGCCATTACTGGCGACCGTTTAATTTATTTACCTCTTTTACCCCCGATGAAAATCTTACCGTGTGGGCGGACAACATCGACCTGGCGCTAATTTCCCAGTTGGCGATTTCCAGTGGGTTGCTGGATGAGTCGGCACGCAGCCAGCTGCAATTGGTTTCGCCGGAAGGTTCCCTGGAAAACTTTAGTCTCTATGCGCCTCTCGGTGAAAACTCCGACGAGGCACTAACTCTTCGATCTAATATAGTGAGTGCCGAAGCGGGTTCGGTGCGCGGTTCTCCAAACATGTGGGGATTAAACGGCTATCTGGATCTTACTTATGATTTTTCCGAAAACCTGGTTTTCGGCATCGGTGAAATGGAGTCCGATGAATTCAGTATTAACCTGCCTAATGTGTTCACCTCGGTATGGGATTACAGCTTTTTAAACGGCCGGCTGAATTTCCAGGTGGATTTGAGCAATGGCCAGGAAGTGAAGTTGCAGAGCAGTATTATTATCGCGGAATCGGAAGCGGTTGATGGTCATGTGGAATTCTTTTCTCGCACCCATCGTTATCCTGATGGTGAGCGGGAAGCGGTTCTGGATCTGGTCATCGGAGCCTCCCGCGTCAACGCCGAATACAAGTCCATTTATCTTCCGGACGGACCAAACATTGCTGACAATTTAAGACAGAGCATGGAGTGGCTTGATAACGCGATTATCAGCGGCGAAGTTCATGACAGCGGTGTGATCTTTCGCGGTGCGACAATTCAGGGCTCCGATCCCATCACCAAAACCTTCCAGTCTTTCTATCGAATGGCCGACGGTGAAATTAATTTTGCCGACGAATGGCCCAAGATCAATTCAATGTTCGGCTATGTCTACACCGACGACAATAACATCGACATCGAAGTGAGTAGTGGCGAAAGCCTGAACCTGGATCTGGGGGCCGTTACTGGTGAAGTCAGACGTAATGAAGCGGATGAAAACTGGTTAAGCGTAAGCGGTCAGGCGGCTGGCCTCACTAGCAGCGGCTTAAATTATTTGCAGCAGGCGCCGGTGGGTGAGCGGTTGAAAAATTCCTTTGCCAACTGGCAGGCGGAAGGGGATGTGGCGGCGGACATCCAGGTACGAGTGCCGCTCAATCAGCCCGGCCGTGAGCCGGAAGTGCGGCTTAATATTGCTGTTGTCGAAAATAACATCGAGATTCCTGATTACTCTTTGAATGTGAGTGCGTTAACCGGCCTGGTTATTTTCGATAGCCTTTCCGGGCTAGAGCCAACCAGCCTGGAGGGACAATTGTTTGGTCATCCGGTTGCGCTGGAAATTTCTTCGCAGCTTGTTGGGAGTGAAATCGAAACTATCTTCGTTAATGCCGAGGGCTCAGGAATACCGGAAGAACTTATTGCCTGGCCGCAACAGAGTCGGTTCGTGCGAGACGTATTGGCGGAAATGGAAGGCGACCTTCCTTATATTGCACAGCTAAGCCTGCAACAGTTGGAAGATAGTGAAACCGGTAATTCACTTATTATCGATTCCGATCTGGCTGGTGCTGCGCTGAATCTTCCTCAGCCTTTTGGCAAGACCTCGGAATCCACTACAGATCTGCATATCGAATTGCAGTTCGGCAATGAACAATCCGTAACCGGCAACTTCGGCGACAACGTGCAATTCGAATTGGGCATGGAAGAAAGTGCCGTAAACGATGGCGTGGTCTACATAGGCTCCTATGATTCGCCGCTGTCATCCTTGTCGGAAAACGATGGGGAAGGCATCATGATAATCGGCGAGCTGGAACGCCTGGTGCTGGAAGAATGGACCGAGTTCCTTTCCGGCCTGGGCAGCACGGCCAATCCTTCTGCCGAACTCAGTAGCACCATTGGTTTTATCGATGTGCAATTAGCAATCTTTGAATTGTACGAACAGGAATTACCCGGTGTTGCCATGCGCATCGAAGCCGATGAAGCTTCCGACTCCTGGGCGATATCTCTGGATAGCGATTCCATTCAGGGTCTGGTGAATTTTCCTTTCGATCAGGAAGATTACCTGCGGCTGGATCTGGCTTATTTACGTTTACCAGGGGATGAAGAAGAAGTCGTTGCTGAAGAGATTGAAAGCGAAGAAGAACGGATTGATGTATTGGCGCGTATCGATCCAAGAGAGCTTCCTTCCATGTATTTTGCCACCGACGATTTCAGTATTGGCAGTCGCCCCTATGGATCTTTTGATTTTACTTTTGAGCCCGATGAAAATGGTGTCGAGCTAAGTGACCTGGTATTCGACTTTCGTGGCTTGCGGCTGAACATGGAAGGGCCTTATGTAAATGGTGGCGATATTGACGAATACGCCGAGCGATTTGCGCCGGCATTCCGGTGGAATTATGACGGCATTGAACACAGCACCGAGCTGAGAGGTATTTTGTACGCCGACAACATGGCGGACGTGCTTATTGCTAACGGTTATGCTGCCAGTTTGGAAAGCGATAATGCCATTTTCTTTGCCGATATTTCCTGGCCAGGATCACCGGCGTTTTTTGCCGGATTGAATCTCAGCGGTGAGATCGATATGGATATCGAAGAAGGCAGGTTCCTGCAGGGCTCCGGTGGGCAGGGTGCCCTCCGTCTCATCAGCATCCTGAATTTCGATGCCATCATGCGCCGGGCGCGCTTGAGCGATGACCTGGTGCGAAGTGGTTTTGCCTACGACGAAATTACCGCCGAACTGAACCTGGATGACGGCCTGGTGAATATCGAAGATCGCCTGGTTATTTCCGGGCCATCCAGTCTTTACCAGATTACCGGTGAGCTTGATCTCGAAGACGAAACCATTCTCGGTGAGATGTTTGTGACCCTGCCAGTAAGTGACAATATTCCCTGGCTGGGTTTGTTAACGGCTAACATCCCGCTTGCAGTTGGTGCCTATTTGTTTGATCAGATATTTGGTGACCAGGTAGATAGTCTAACCAGTGCAGTTTATACCCTGGATGGTCCCTGGGAAGGCCTCGAGCCGGAATTCAAACAGGCCTTTGGTTCGCCGGAAGAGTCTCAGGCACCTTCAACTAATTAGTATCTCCCGTCAGCGAATGTTTTCAATGCGGGAATAGGGCACGTACCAGATGTCCTTGTTGCCAAAACCACCCGCTCTTTCCGAATCAAAATAAAAGTATTGGAAATCTGGCGAGAATGCCGGGCAGCGATCGTGCTGATCGGAATTGATTTCCGGTCCCAGGTTTAGCAGCTCGGTCCACTCGCCGTTGCTATTGCGGGTTGTAACGTAAATGTCTTCCATACCAAAACCTTCATCCCGCGTTGTGGTGATGTAAAGCGAACGACCATCTTCCGAAGGCAGTGAATGATGTTCACTGGCAGCAGAGTTAACATTCGGTCCGAGATTTTCCGCTTCTTGCCACACGCCATCCACTTTTTCCGACATCCAGATGTCGTTACCACCGAAGCCGCCGGGACGAGTAGAAGTCCAATAGGCGTATTGCCATTCGTCGCCGGTGAAGTAGAGACAGTGATCCATGTCCGGTGAGTTAAACGGTTCTCCCAGGTTGCGGGGTTCCGTCCATTTACCGTCTACCCAATCACTCACGTAAATATCTGTCGAGCCAAATCCGCCCGGGCGATTGCTCATGATGTATAGCTGTTGCGCGTCGGGAGAGAGCAGTGGCTCTACTTCCAGGTAATCCCGCGTACTGACCTCCCAGACGATTTCCGGTTCGGTCCAGTCATCGCCGTCGCGATGGGTAATGCAGATATCGGAACCCACTTCGTTACCACGATCGAAGCAATTGAAGTACATGGTATTGCCATCGGGGGTGAAGGTAGGCTCGGCATCTCGAGCTTCGGTATTGATGACTTCGCCCATGTTGATTGGTCCGCTTTGGGCGAGCCCATAAGGACTCAAAGCAAGTGAGACTAAAAGCGAGAGGAGGTAGTTTGTTTTCCTTAATGGTCGGGGCATTGTTTTCATTTTTAGACCTTTGACTGGACCTTTTGCAAATCTGATTTTATAAGTGATACCAGAACTCAATTGGGATGTAAATAGGCTGTGTTTATAGCATATAGGGGTCATGTCTAATTCTATAGGAAAAGCAACTAAAACTTGCTCAAAGCCAGGTATTTGCCGTTGACTCGAGCCGGGATAAACCTTACTCTCACGGACATTCTAATCAACCCAAAATCCCTCCAGGAGGATGGAATGAAACTACGTCGAATCTATACTGCTATAGCGGCAGCGGCCACTGCAGGGCTGATGCTGCTGGTCTTGCCGGTGCTGGCCCATCACGCCACAGCACCTTTCTATGATCCGGACAATGTGGTGGATCTCGAGGGTACGGTAACCCGTTTCGTGTTCAGAAACCCCCACGCATTTTTGTTTGTTAATGTGCCTGATGAAAACGGTGCGGATTCCGAATGGCAGATCGAGCTGGGTGCACCGGTTGGTTTGCGTCGCATAGGCTGGACCCCGGACACGCTTCCTGTGGGTATGGAAGTCAAGTTCACTGGTCGTCGTTCCCGAGCTGAAGGCTCCCAGGGTGTTTGCTGTGTCCGCATGACCCGCGCCGATGGCAGTCCCGTGCTTGAAGGCGGTGCAGTCAGAGAACGGACCCAGGACTAGGGAGTGGAGGTTAGAAAACTTGAGATGAAAACAATAATTAAAAACAGATTTACCAAATTAGTTGCCGCACTGACTGGATTGGTAGCACTGGCGTTTGGCCTGGCGCTACCGCAGCTCAACGCCCAGGGCGTAGATAGCCATATTCCTGATCTGGCTGGAATCTGGGATGGCACTCCTCGTGTACGTCCGGTAAACGGTGAAAACGTACCCTGGGGTGAAGACAATTTTCCCGATTTGAATGCCCGCGCCCTTGCTTACCAGGAAGTGTGGGAAGAAATCATGGCGCCCAAGTACGATTGTCAGCCAGCATCTTCTCCAGCAATTCAATACGATCCCTACTTTATGCAGGTTACCCAGTGGCCCGATCGTGTTTTATTCCGTTATGAAAAAGACGACCAGCTACGCACTGTGTGGCTGGATGGGCGTGAGCCCACGCCAATGGACTTCAGTCTGCAGGGATTCTCCAGAGGATATTACGAAGATGGGTCTTTATACGTCACGACCACGCACTTTGTTTTTGACATCGCAGGCTTCGATGACTACAACGGTATTCCTTCTTCATCACAGAAAGTGATTACGGAAAGATACTGGCGCGAAGGTGAAGAGTTACGTTTAACGCTAACCGTTACCGACCCGATGTTTTTCAACGGCGACGTTTCCTATACCACTCGCTGGTTACCGGCAGCGGATAGTTATCGACTCGCGCCATACGATTGCGATCCGGAAGCATCGCGATTGTCGGTGCAGTTCTTTCCGTCGAAGTATGACTAATTGATTAGATTGTGAGTAAAAGCCGCCTAAGGGCGGCTTTTTTGTTTGTGCTATTGGTGGTCCAACAGTTCCGAAATCCGAAGTTGAGATTAACAGTAAACATAATTGCAAGAGCATTGATAATAACTCAGACCTGTATTTTTACCCTAAGTATTATATATATTACACATGTTATGATTTCGGCCAAGTCTGATCTGAGAAATATAGCTCGATCCTTTAATTGAACTATGGGAGTAATTAAATGAGTGAATCTTTATGCGAAAGACTTGGTGGAACCGAAGGCATAACTAATATCGCCAATGACCTGGTTGATATTCATCTGGCAAATCCAGCCATTGCACCCAGGTATGTAAATTCGGATCCCGCAAAAGTTAAAAACGGTGCGGCAACTTTCTTTATAGCCGGAACCGGTGGGCCAAATGTTTATGAAGGCCAGGACATGCTGGCCACGCACAAGGCAATGAATATTTCAGCTACCGAATTTATGGCCGTGCTGGATGACGCCCTTGAAGCACTCGAAAAGAATAATATTGGGCAGAGAGAACAGGAAGAAGTGTTGTTTGTCTTGTACAGCATGCGTAAAGACATTGTTCATGTCTAACCATTGGTAGAAATGAACCAAGGCGTAAACCAAGAAGGCCAGAGTAAAAATACAGTCTTGTATTTTTACTCTGGACTATCAAGATTTAGAAACCTGCCATCTGACGATCAATAGTCGGTATTCCGTCACGTCACTGTCGTAAGTGTTTAGATTACCTGGCACGGTGCCGCAGGTAGTCATAATTGAAACCAGACCAATTAACACGAGAAATTTTGCGTTCATATCGACTCCGATTCTGGGCCCATAGTTGTAGTTATTGGAAAAGCAAAAGCTTTTCCTTGAGCTTAATTAGGGCTAAGGAGTCTT
This sequence comes from uncultured Pseudohongiella sp., assembly GCA_964616225.1. GTDB lineage: Bacteria > Pseudomonadota > Gammaproteobacteria > Pseudomonadales > Pseudohongiellaceae > UBA9145. Next base: position 108,436 of record CAZTTE010000009.1, on the reverse strand, counting down.
CCTGGATATGGGTGGGGTGTTCCATGTACAGACAACCAGTATTTCTAGCTGCAGAATTTTTTTCTAGATAATGCGTAAAAGGGGTCTGCAATGGCCCTTAGGCAGTAATTTGTTAGTTTCTACATCGACACGCCGTGAATACATCCCTGTAGGCTTGGCGCCCGCTTCCTGCGGGTGACAGTCTTTGAAATATCCACAAAATTACTGCTGGCTCTAACCCGTGCCCACGTAGGGAATCAATCTTCCTAATAGAAGCACACCCGTCCATGTTCCAAGTGACGTATAAGCAACTACCTTGGCAACAGCAGGGGATGCCAGGCTGCGATCCATGGTGCGCAGTAAGGGATCGACTTTGAAGTGATAGACAGCGGCATTAACACCAGCTATTAGTACCAGTACCATCTTTATCTGGAAACCGATGTTGATTGAGTAGCGCATTGGGTCACCGTAGAAGAACAGAATCCCTGTAATCAGGTTAAGCGAGAAGCCAAAGATTACTGCAGGAAGTAACTTGTGCGTTGTCGCCGGATCGATTGAGCGAAAGAATCCCGCCATGCGTAAGTCGATTACAATCAGGCCGCCTAGTAAAAGCGTTAAGCCAGTAAAGTGAGTGATCTCCATTACCGGCCACAACCAATAGGTTCCCTGTATCCATTGGGTCAGGGAACTGTCGACGATTGATTCTGCAAAACTTACTAACATCGTTATATGAATAGTTAAAATATGTAGGCGATTAATCGTCCGCCAATAATTGCCGCAATCCAGCAAATCAAGGAAACTGCAGCCAGTATTTTGGTGTTCGAGCTAACAGCGTCATTCAATTTTTCCTGAATGGAATGAGCCAGAATCATTCCAATTGTTATGGCAACTATTTTGCTCAGGAAAGGGACACTGGTAACGAAGATCGATGCCTGGGAGCTAAACAGTAATAGCCCGGAAATGGCATTAAGAATAAATCCGGCTAATGCCAGCTTGCCGAGATTGCTAAAAGTGTTTACGGGTAAAGCGGCAAACATACCCAGCAGCCGTAAATCCCGCATCGAGAAAATGCCGACAACAATGGCTAATCCCACGATGTGGACACTCAACAGGAAGGGGTAGGCCCACAATGAAGTGCTAACCCACATGCCGACAGCAGAGTTTTCCAGTCCAACAAACATCGAATACACCAACTAAAGCGATTGCGCTTTGTATCACAGTTCCTCCTTCTCACAAAATTCGACAGGAAATCGCATTAGACTTATCCCCTAGCTGGGATTATCCTGAATTTCTACTTTGGAGATTCAGCTATGAAAACAATAAAAAGTTTCGCCAAAAGCGGAGCGATTGCGCTCCTATCAATCTTTCTTGGTCTTTCCACTCTTTATGCTCAATCAGATCGGGATGTTACTGCAGCCCAGGTAGATCAATGGATGGAAGAACTTTCTAACTGGGGCCGCTGGGGAGCCGACGATGAGTTGGGAACCCTGAACCTGATTACGCCAGATAAGCGCATTGCTGCTACCCGATTGGTGGAGACAGGTGTTTCGGTATCGCTGGCTCATAATTACCGGGTCGATCCCAATGCCGGTGATTTGCCGCCATTTGATTCCGATGTCACTACCATCGAAGCGCCGGTTCATGCCGCCATGGAACGGGTGACGTTTTCCTATCATGGATTGCTCCACAGTCATCTCGATTCCCTGTGCCATGTATTGAAGAACGGTCAGATGTACAACGGTTATTCTGCTGACACCATTACCGAAAATGGTTGTGAGCGATTGGATATCGTTGGAGTTAAACAGGGAATAGTTACCCGCGGTGTGCTTTTGGATATTGCGCGGCTGAAAGGTGTGGATTATCTCGCTCCCGGTACTCCTATTTATGTCGAAGACCTGGAAGCGGCGGAACGTGCAGCCGGAATCCAGGTTGAGCCTGGCGATGTGCTATTCATCAGGACCGGGCGCTGGGCAGTGCCTGCCGGTACTGCCGGTGGAAGTTCGGGCATTCATGCTTCCGTGGTGCCCTGGTTACGCTCGAGAGGCGTGGCGATTCTCGGTGGAGACTATGCCAACGAAGTCAGTCCTTCTATGGTGGACGGCAACTTACTACCTGTTCACGAGCTAACAATTGTTGCTCTCGGTATGCGTCTATTCGACAACCTGGATCTTGAAGCACTAGGCGAAGAAGCCGCGCGACATAATAGATGGGAGTTTTTGTTAACTGCCTCGCCGATTCCAGTAGAAGGTGGAGCTGGTTCACCCATGAATCCGATTGCTACTTTTTAAGTTGCTCTTTGTTGGAGTATCACAGTATGAATAAGAAAGAAAAATTTGTGATTCAGTCTTTTACTACTTTAATAGTAAGTGCTGCATGTGCAGTTACGCTCGCGCAATCTACAACAGTAAACGATGCAGCCATTGGAGACCCCGATCAGAACGGCAACTGGTTAGCCTACGGGCGTACTCACAGTGAGCAACGCTTTAGTCCCCTGACTCAAATTACCAGGGAGAATGTAGCCAGCCTGCAACCAGACTGGTATTTCCCGATTCCTGACAGTCATAGTCTTGTATCTACACCGTTGGTTGTAGATGGGGTCATCTATTTCATTGCCAGTCTGAATGTAGTGCGAGCGTTGGATGCCACTTCTGGTGAAGAACTCTGGTCATTCAATCCACAAGTTGGACAGGTAGCGCCGGAGCGCATGCGTGCCGGATGGGATAACAGTCGTGGCATTACGATCTGGGAAGACAAGTTGTTCGTGGCAACCTGGGATGGAAGGCTAATCGGTGTAAACAGAGAAACCGGTGAACAGCTCTGGAGTACCCAGACTATTGATCCGGAACTGGCCATGTACATCACCGGCGCACCGAAAGCTTTTAAGGGGAAAGTCTTGGTCGGTAACGGAGGTACAGAGAATGGGCCTAATCGGGGGTACGTTAGCGCCTACGATGCTAGTACAGGGGAGCTGGCCTGGCGTTTCTGGATCGTGCCGGGAAATCCTGCCGATGGTTTCGAGAATGAAGCCATGGAAATGGCAGCGGAAACCTGGAGTGGTGAGTGGTGGCGTCATGGTGGTGGTGGAAATTCCTGGCATGGATGGACCTACGATCCTGAGCTGGAACAGGTTTATATCGGAACAGGAAACGGTTCTCCCTGGCATCATCGAATTCGAAGTCCGGAAGGTGGTGACAATTTATTCCTGGATTCCATTGTTGCGTTGGATCCCGATACCGGCGAGTACCTCTGGCACTATCAAAACACTCCGGGTGAAACCTGGGATTACAACTCCAACATGGATATCGTGCTGGCCGATTTAGAGATTGAAGGTGAAACAGTTAAGGTGCTAATGCAGGCGCCAAAGAATGGATTCTTTTATGTGATTAATCGTGAAAACGGCGAGCTGATTTCTGCCGAACCCTACACAACAACTTTATGGGCATCTCATATCGATATGGAAACGGGAAGGCCGGTTGAATTGCCTGGTGTTCGCTATGAATCAGAACCTGCCCTGATCGCGCCTGCAACGGTGGGCGGACACAGTTGGCATGCCATGTCCTATAACCCCCAAACCGGATTGGTTTACATCCCAACAATTCATACGACTATGATCTATGGCGATGATGGGATCGATCTGGAAAGTTTTGAAAGAGGGCAATGGCGCCTGGTTACAGGGCTGAACACACAAGCTGCTGGTTCAACCCGCGACGATGCAGTTGGTTCCTTGCAGGCATGGGATCCTGTCGCTCAGGAACAGGTTTGGGAAATACCCGAAGACACGCCGATGAATGCTGGCACGCTGACAACTGCGTCGAATTTATTGTTTCAAGGCAGGGTTGATGGCCACTTGCGCGCATACGATGCTGAAACAGGTAACCAATTGTGGGATTACGATTTAGGCTTGGGGATATCAGCACCGCCAATTACTTACTCGGTTAATGGTAAGCAATACCTTTCAATAATGGTTGGATTCGGAGGTGCTTCAGCAGCATTAGGCGGGCAGGCAGTTGCAAATCTTGGTTGGTCTTTTGGTGCTCAAGAACGCAGGCTGGTTACATTTTCCCTGGATGGGAGTTTAGAGCTACCACCGCAGGATCTGCCAAGAGTGCCTCAGCCATTGGCTTCTTCTGATTTTATTGTCAATGGAGACCTGGCCGAACAGGGAAGATTGGAATTCTCTGGAACTTGCAGTATGTGCCATGGTGGTGGGGCAGTTGCCGCTGGAATTGCGCCTGATCTAAGAGCGTCAGCTATTCCTCTCTCTCGGGAAGCGTTTGAAAACGTGGTAAGAAATGGTGCGCTCTCTGATGGGGGTATGCCTATTTATCGTGATCTAACGGATGATCAGTTGGAAGGCTTGCGGCATTACATTCGTGATCGAGCTGAGGCGGCACTCGCACAGTAGTATCTTATAAAAGTTATAAATAGAAGCAAGACATGACACAGGTAGTAGCAGCGATTCAGATGGTGAGCACAGGAGATGTGGACACCAATCTCACTGCTGCAGAAAGACTGATCGCGGAAGCCGCCGCCGCAAATGCTGAATTGGTTTCGCTTCCTGAAGTTTTTGCAGTTCTCGAAGGCGGATCCATGCAGGGTTTTGGCGAAGTTGAGGGAAGCGGAAAAATTCAGGAATTCCTATCTGCCCAGGCAAAAGAGCATGGGTTGATTCTCGTTGGCGGGACCATTCCCTTGCTCTCCCGGCCGAACACCACTTCCGACGATGCCAATCATATTATCGAGGATGCGCGGGTGCGCCCCGCCTGCATGGTGTACGACAGCGATGGTCAGCAAATCGCCCGTTATGACAAGATGCATTTATTCGATGTCAAAGTGGCGGACAAGCAGGCGAATTATTCCGAATCCCGCAGCTATGAACCGGGCGATGAAATCGTCAGCCTGCCAACCCAGGTGGGCCACCTTGGTTTAAGCGTATGCTACGACTTGCGCTTCCCGGAGTTGTATCGCGAATTATTCAGGGGGGAGCAGAAATCGTCACCGTACCTTCGGCATTTACCGTAGTGACCGGTAAGGCACACTGGGAAACCCTGTTACGAGCCAGGGCAATCGAGAATCAGTGTTACATCGTGGCAGCCGCCCAGGGCGGTAAGCACAATGAGAAGCGTGAAACCTGGGGTCACACGATGATCATAGATGCATGGGGCACAGTATTATCTAAGGTCGAGAAAGGCGAAGGGGTGGCAGTAGCCGAAATAGACCTCGAAAAACTACGAAAGATCAGGGAAAGAATGCCCATATCGGAGCAGCTCAAGCTCTAGGTAAAGACAAGGGGTGGCAGTAGCCGAAATAGACCTCGAAAAACTGCGCAAGATCAGGGAAAGAATGCCCATTTCGGACCAGCTTCGTCTCTAGCTTGCGATCTACAAGAAGCATCCTTTATGATGCTGCGTTGCCAGCTTTTTCAGGAGTGCCACCATCAACAAGAGTCTTGTAAGCAACCTCGCTGCCGCCGTCCTGATTCTCATTGGCCTGACTATTACCGGTCCTTACCAGGTCTATATTCTGAACACTGGCCTGTTCGCCCTGTCTGGCGGCATTACCAACTGGTTGGCCGTGCATATGCTGTTCGAGCGGGTTCCAGGGCTTTACGGCTCAGGTGTAATTCCCCTGCGCTTCGAAGAATTCAAGCTGGGCATTCGCAAGTTGATCATGGATCAATTTTTTAACAGTGCCGATCTGGAAGCGTTTTTTCACGGAGCCGGAGATACCAGCGAAAAAATCGGTGCCTCCTTAAAGCAGGCAATCGATGATCTGGATCTCGAGACCGCATTCGAATCATTGCTGGATGTCATCATGTCCTCATCATTCAGCGGCATGTTGAACATGGTTGGTGGTCGCGATGCACTAAATCCTCTCAAGTCTCCCTTTGTTGAGAAGATGCGAGACTACTTTGAGAATCAGTTTGCCAACTCCGGTTTCCAGGATCAGATCCAGGATGCGCTCAAGAGTGCCCTGGATGATGATGCTATTCGTGAAAAGGTAGCGGAATTAATCGACCAGCGCCTGGATCAGATGACACCACAGATGGTGAAAGAAATTATCCAGGAGATGATTCGCAAACATCTGGGTTGGTTAGTTGTATGGGGATGTGCGTTCGGTGGATTGATTGGGCTGACGGTTACCGTGATCTCAAATATATAGATTTGGGTTTAGCCTTGGGTGGTTTGATTGGCCTGACGCTTACCTTCGTCTCCAACCTGTAGCTGATCAATTTTTAACCAGCCATTCCTTATAATTGATCCCCCATTCAATTTTCGTGTTCCTATTTGGCGCACTTTTATTCTTTTTAACTTCCTAAACCGATTTTTCTGAGAGAATATAAGTCTGTACAAAATTATTCCAAAATTTTTAGTGCGGGTTGGTGTAAATCGAAAATGACTGTAATACAATAGCGCGCTCTCAAATTCTGGAGAGAACAAAACGGTATACATGGAGGCCGTTTCGTTGTTTTACAGAACTCTAATTTTAATTTTATGGATAGTTATTACTGAGTAAGTGTTATGGCAAGACCGGTCGAATTCGATGAAAACAAAGTATTAAACAACGCAATGGAGCAATTTTGGCGAGAAGGCTACGAAGCGAGTTCGGTCCAAAAACTTTTAGACTGCACAGGAATAAACAGAGGCACTCTCTATAATTCATTTGGTGATAAAGACACCTTCTTTAAATCTTGTGTCGATCAGTACAACAAGATTGTCGATAAGCAAATTGAAAGTTCCTTAAAAAATCCGGAGCTGAATGCCTGGGATGCGATTGACACGTATTTCGATGAAGCAGTTCTGAATATTTCAAACAAACATCGCTCAATGGGCTGTCTGTTGGTTAATTCTTTATGTGAAAGTATTAACTATGATAAAGACATGAAGAAAGTTGTGCGCGGTTCACTGGCGACTATTCGCAAAGCAATTGTAGCTCGCCTAAAAGAAGCCCAGAAAAAGGGCAAATTAAAAAAAGGCGTGAGCGTCGAGTTTGCTGCAGACGTATTAATGAACACGCTTCATGGTGTAAGGGTAAATTCCAGAGATGGCAAGAATACCCGACAGCTGGAAGAGCTTATCAAGCACAGCATCAACACGTTAAAAAAGTAACACACTCCCACCAATATAGTGGTAAAAAGTAGCAATTTTAGAAGGGAAGCCAATGGCTTCCCTTCTTATTTTTGCAGGCCCTACAAAGCCTTAGCCGCCCTGTTGCTTCTGACCGGATGGCTGATATACTCTCGGGTCTATTCAGAAGTAAGCCGTTGAAAACAGGCTGGACAGGACAGGAATCAGGACAAAACAATGAAAAAAATCGCCGGTCGCAAATCGGAAGATGATGCCAAAATTGATTTAACACCTATGCTCGATGTGGTGTTTATTCTCCTTATTTTCTTCGTTGTTACCGCTACCTTTCTTTCAGAAACTGCCATAAGCGCAGCGAGTAGTGACAACAATAATGATAATCCTCCACCACCAGAGGAAGATACACCCAGAAATATTCTGTTTGAGATCGGTGCTAATAACGAGATCATTTTGAACGGTAACCCACGTCCAATTATTGCGACCCAGGTACGTTCCAATATCGATCAGCTAAAAGCTGAGAATCCAGCGGCATCGGTTATTATCCAACCGGATAATGATTCCGACGTTTCAACCCTGGTTATGATAATGGACGCGGCGCGACAGGCGGGAATGGCAAATATTTCGATTGTTGAACCCAGATAATTTAAGCAGTACCCAAAATTAGGAAAAACGCATCTTCTTCGAAGGTGCGTTTTTTGTTTATACAGCCCTGAAATTACTAAATACTAGTTACCCATGAAAAACCGCTGGGATGAAGACAGGCTAGGTGACGTCGGTGACGATCCTGTTGCCTTGCGCGTGCTTACATCGAAGTTGCTGGGTGAGGAAGAAGATCTGGTGCTGCACGGCGGTGGTAATACTTCCGTTAAGGGTGATATGGAAACGGTTTTCGGCGACAAAGAAAAGGTGTTGTTCGTAAAAGGATCGGGGTGGGATCTGCGAACCATTGAAGCGGCCGGTTTCCCCCCTGTTAATCTCGACTACCTGTTACGCTTGGGCGAACTGGAATCATTAAGCGATAGTGAAATGATGCGGCAGTTACGGCTGGCCCTGCTGGATCCCCAGGGGCCAACCCCTTCCGTCGAAGCCATTCTTCATGCCCTGATTCCCCATAAATATGTAGACCATAGCCACGCCGATGCGGTGGTAACTATAAGTAATACACCCATCGGGGCAGAACATTTAAAACAGATATACGGCGACGAAGTACTCATACTGCCCTACATCATGCCGGGATTCATACTGGCACGGCAGGTGGCGGAGGCTACCAGGTCATTGGATTGGTCCACACTTAAAGGCATCGTATTACTGCATCACGGCATATTTACCTTTCACGAAGACGCTAAAACCAGCTACGACAATATGATCGAACTGGTAGCTAAAGCCGAAGATTTCCTGGCCAGTAATACCGATGCCAGCACCATCGCGCAGAAAGATTATGTCATTACCGATGAGGATTGTTTGCAGCTGGCACAACTGCGCCATGCAGCAGGCGAACGTTTTGGAAATCCGGTGCTGTTAAGAATGGATTGTTCAGACGCAGCGGCCGGATTTGCGTCTCTATCCAATGTTGCCGATCTTGCTACTCGCGGACCACTGACGCCGGATCACACTATACACGCCAAGGCATTTGCCGCTATCTTCGATGAGAACCCTGCCGCAGAAATTACTGAATTCGAACAGGCTTACCGCGATTACTTTCAAGAATATGCGGGCGATGAACATCAGTGCCTGGATACCATGCCTCGCTATGGTGTCTGGAAAAACAAAGGCATGATTTACCTGGCTGGCAATCGCAAGCGGATGGAAATCGTAAGAGATATAACGCAACACACGGTAAAAGCGATTCAACAGGGTGAAGCACTGGGTGCCTGGCAGGCCTTGCCAAAATCAGACCTGTTTGATGTGGAATACTGGGAACTGGAACAGGCCAAACTCAAGTCCGGTGCCAAGCGATCAGAGTTTGAAGGCAAGGTGGCCATAGTAAGCGGTGCCGCTTCCGGAATCGGGGCTGCTTGTGTTGAAGAATTGTTGGCGAAAGGTGCGGCAGTTATCGCCCTGGATATCGACCAAAGCCTGGCTAACAGGTTTGGCGACGCCAGTGTGCTGCCTGTTCACTGTGATGTAACGGATTCCGATGCAATTACTGCAGCCTTAATGCAGGGCGTACAACATTTTGGCGGCATAGATATCCTGGTGAGTAATGCCGGGAATTTCCCCGCAAGTCAGAATATTGAAACCATGGACGATGGCAACTGGGAGAAATCCATGGAACTTAATCTCAGTTCCCACATGCGGGTAATGCGTGCCTGCCTGCCATACTTAAAAGCAGGCTTCGATCCAGCGGTTGTTATCGTCGCTTCGAAAAATGTACCGGCCCCTGGCCCCGGTGCTGCAGCTTACTCCACAGCCAAGGCGGGTTTAACCCAGATGGCGCGCGTGGCGGCATTGGAATTAGGAGCAGAAGGTATCCGGGTAAATGCTCTCCATCCCAACGCAGTTTACGACACGGCGATCTGGACCGATGAAGTGCTGGCGGCGAGGGCAGAGCACTACGGCATGAGCGTCGAAGAATATAAAACATCAAATGTTCTGAAGACCGAAGTTCGTTCCGCCGATGTGGCGCGGGCAGTTGCCTTGTTTGCCGGCGAATCACTGGCAAAAACCACCGGTTCCCAATTACCTATCGACGGCGGTAACGAGCGAGTCATCTGATTAGCTCTGCATTCAATTCATGAAAATTGATGGCGAACATTTACAAAGTATCTGGTTTGATCCGGACAGTGGCGAAGTTTGCATCATTGATCAAACCCGGCTTCCCCATCATTTGGAGATCGTCGCTCTCACTTCTTTAGACGAAGCCTGCCATGCCATTTCTTCCATGCAAGTCAGGGGCGCTCCGCTGATCGGTGTTGCTGCTGCTTACGGCGTCTACCTGGCGCTGCGCAATGATGCCGGCAGTCTCGATGAAGCGATCAAGGCGCTGAGCAACACGCGACCCACGGCAGTAAACCTGCAATGGTCTCTGGAGCGAGTGAGTGAAGCCCTATCTGGAATAGAAACTGACGCCCTGGCGGGCAAAGCACTGGAGATGGCTCAGTTTTTGGAAAAAGAAGACATCGCGGTTTGCGAAGCCATTGGCGACAGTGGCTTAGCAGTTCTGCAACAGCTCTGGGAGTCGAAGCGTGATTCCCAGGAGCGTCTGAATATTCTTACTCACTGCAACGCCGGTGCATTAGCGACAGTTGATTGGGGAACGGCATTATCAGTTGTCTATAAAGCCCACGATGCTGGTATACCTATACACGTTTGGGTTGATGAAACCCGTCCACGTAACCAGGGTGCCGCTTTAACTACCTGGGAACTCACGGAGCAGGGAATTCCTAACACCTTGATTGTGGATAATGCCGGCGGACATCTAATGCAAAGCGGTGAAGTGGATATATGTATCGTCGGTAGTGATCGCACTACTTTGGGTGGCGACGTGTGCAATAAAATCGGTACCTATTTAAAAGCGCTGGCAGCACACCACAACAATATTCCTTTCTATGCGGCACTTCCTGTATCCACTATCGATTTTTCAATTATCAGTGCCAGTGATTCGATTCCAATAGAAGAGCGGGATGCAGAGGAGGTCAGTCACATCCAGGGAGTAACGGCGCAAGGGGAAATTGAAAGCGTACGGGTGACCCCGGAAGATATTGCCATTAGTAATTACGGATTCGATGTTACTCCGGCTGAATTTGTTTCCGGCATTATCACCGAGCGGGGTGTGTTCGAAGCGAGCGAAGCGTCCCTGGCTAAGTTGCTGGAATAGACTAACCCGGCGGCCAGCCCATCTGGCGTCCACCAATAATATGCAGGTGCAGGTGATAAACAGTCTGCCCACCATGACTGCCGGTGTTAATCACATAGCGAAAGCCGTCATCCAGAAGCCCTTTTTCCTCTGCGATCTTGTTGGCCACCAACATCAGTTTTCCCAACAACTCTGCATCTTCTTCCTGTGCCGCCGCCACGTCTTTCAGGTGTTTAGTTGGAATCACCAGGGTATGGGTAGGAGCCGCAGGATTGATATCTTCAAATGCAAAAACATCCTCATCACGGTAGACTTCTGTTGCAGGGATTTCACCGGCTATTATTTTGCAGAATAGGCAATCGTCTGACATGGAATTCTCCGCTTTGGTCGCAATTTGAGTAGGAAAGTCAGCTTATTCGGGTCATTCTATAACAGTGATGAGATATTTAAAGATAACAAGCTGTTGCCTGCTGCTTATTGGTTTAAGTTGCACCGGCGTGTTGGCACAAGAGGATGCGCCGACGCAATACGGCTATCGCGTTCTCAATACCTACCCCCATGACATCACTGCCTTTACCCAGGGATTGATTTACCACGAAGGCTTTCTTTACGAAGGCACTGGCAAGAACGGTTTGTCGAAGCTGAGCAAGATCAACCTGGAAGACAATGAAGTGTTGCTGAGCCAGAGTCTGAGTCGGCGCTATTTTGGAGAAGGCATCGAAGTTGTCGGCGACAAAATTTATCAGCTTACCTGGACCTCTAACATGGTGTTCGTCTGGGACAAGAATAATTTTGAACAGCTCGGCACCCACTACAACGCCACCCAGGGTTGGGGCCTGGCTTACGACGGTGAGCATCTGATTCTTAGCGACGGCACGTCCACATTACAATTCATGGATCCGGAAACTTTTGTTCCCCAAAGAAGAGTCACCGTAACTTTTCAGGGCAACCCATTAACCAGTATTAATGAACTGGAATACATAAACGGTGAAGTCTGGGCCAATGTGTGGCAGACGGATTTTATTGTCAGGATTAATCCTGAAGACGGGGTGGTAACTTCCTTTATCGATCTGACAGGGTTAAGCAACGAAACGGAATTGGGAAGTAACGAAGCGGTACTCAACGGGATTGCCTGGGATGGGGATAACGAACGACTCTTTGTTACCGGTAAGCACTGGGCCAATCTGTTTGAAATCGAAATAGTGGAACCCTGAGTCTTTCGCTTCACACTTCTATGTGGTTACAGAAAAAAATCCAACTCTCTCCGAAAGCTCGCGGCTTTCACCTGGTTACGGAAGAAATCACCAGCCAGTTTCCTGAAATACAATCGGTGAAAGTTGGTGTCGCTCATTTCTTGCTGCAACACACCTCCGCCTCCCTGAGTATTAATGAGAATGCGGACAGTTCCGTACGCCGCGATATGGAGAGCCATTTTAATGAGCTGGCACCGGAAAATGCGCCTTACTATGAGCACTCCTACGAAGGGCCGGACGATATGCCCGCCCACATCAAATCAGGTTTGCTTGGTTCCGAGCTGAGCATACCCATCGGCGAAGGGCGCTTACTGTTGGGTACCTGGCAGGGATTGTACCTGGGGGAACATCGCAATCATGCTGGTTCCCGTTCGGTAGTGGTAACCATACAGGGTTCGGCGGGCGATGATAGCTGAGTGGCAATCCAACTGGAAACAGCTGGCCAAGCTGATTGTCCTGCTGGTAATTTCTGTCTTTCTCGTTTCCTGCGAAACCGTCAGCTACTACACCCAGGCCGCTCGAGGTCAGCTCGCCATCGTATTTGGTCGCGAAGATATTCAGCGCCTGATTAATGAACCGGATCTATCTCCAGAACTACGGGACAAGTTTCGTGAGGTCATAAGTATTCGCGAATTCGCTGCCAGTGAACTGGCGCTGCCGGTAGAAGAAAACTATAGCACTTACGTTGATGTGGGGCGGGAGCACGTGGTGTGGAACGTATTTGCAGCTCCGGAGTTTTCTACCGATCCCGTTAACTGGTGCTATCCCATTGCCGGCTGTGTGGCTTATCGCGGATATTTTAGCGAGTCCCGTGCTCTTAACTATGCTTCCCAATTGGAGGAAGATGGATTCGATGTATATACCGGTGGGGTAGATGCCTATTCCACACTGGGTTGGTTCGAAGATTCGTTATTAAGCACGGTAATGTCACGGGCGAACTACCAATTGGCGGGTCTCATTTTTCATGAACTGGCCCATCAGCTTACTTACCTGCCCGGCGATACCACCTTTAACGAAAGTTTTGCCACGGCAGTAGAAAGAGAAGGGTTACGTCGCTGGTTGGAAGCGACTGACCAGGCGGAAACAATTAGCATTGCTGAAACCAATAGCAGTCGTCAGCAACAATTCATCGACCTGGTAATTAGTTTTCGAGATCAATTCGATGAGCTCTACGCAGAAGAAAGGAGTGAAGTGGATAAGCGACGTGCCAAGGCTGCGCTGCAGGATAATTTGCGCGATGAATACGCCAGGCTGAAATCAAGCTGGGGTGGATACGGCGGTTACGATAGCTGGTTTTCCCGATCACTAAATAATGCCCAGCTTTCCACCGTAAGCTCTTATAACGACCTGGTGCCATTCTTTAATGAACTGCTGGCGGAGTCCGATGGTTCCTTGCCAGCGTTTTATGACGAAGTTGAACGCATCGTCGCCCTGCCGGAACAAGCGCGAGACGATTTACTGGGTAGGGATTAACAGGACTTAATTACCCAGGCGACGACGGGTTGTTTCAACCAGGTTTACGTAGAAATCAGAATCAGGATTTTTCTCTGCAGCTGATTCGTACTCGCTTAGGGCTTCTTCCAGCCGACCTTCCTGTTCCAGGATTCTTCCCAGGCTGCGATAGAAAAATGCATTATCAGGCATAACAGCGACGGCAGCGCGATACACGGCAATGGCCTTGTCAGCCTCACCTGCGTTGTTATAGGTATTGGCCATGATATGTATCTGTGAATCATTGTCAGGATCCAACTCGATGGCGCGCAAGTCATAGTCGATGGCTACATCAAAATTGCGGGCTTGCCGTTCCAGTTCACCGAGGGTCGAGACGGCGGCAATTAATCCAGCGGTGGGTGAATCTTCCAGTTCGATAAAGCGAGCCAGTAAAGGTTTCGCTTCATCGTATCGCTCGAGAAAGTAATAGGTGTTGGCAAGATTGCGAATTGCCGCGGAGAAATTTGGATCGGCGCTTATGGCCTTGCGGTATTCTTCGATCGCCTCTTCGTAACGCTGCAGGTTACTGTAAGTATTACCCCGGCGAAACATTTTCTGTGCTAGCTCTGCATCGATGGTCGGACCTTCCCGCGTGACATCGAGATTACCGTAGCGTTCCAGCACATTGCTGCTGGCAGAATCCTGACTGTAGGCGCTTGGGCCCAACATGATAACTGGTACCACGCTGGCATAGGCGAGCAGGTTCAGAGCTTTGCCAAATTTCGATTTCTTGTTCACTAAAAAATCCGTTTGAAGCTATTGAAGTAGCCCGACTATACCTGACGGCCTCAAATTCCGCCACAGACTCGACGTATGGCGATTTGCTTAATAAGCAATAAATTATAACAAAAACAATGACTTACTATTTAAGAATAATTGCCGGCAGGTCCGCACCAAGCTTCGATACCCGACCTATGGCTTTCGCTTCAGCGAAGCCGGCTTCTCTTAATTGAGTGATACAGGCTTCGGCTTTTCCATCTGGCACCGAGGCGATCAGGCCACCGGCAGTTTGCGGATCAAACAGCAGTTCAAACCTGGGATCATCAGCAAAGGCTTCGTGATTGAAAATATTACTGGCAACTAATTTATTATCTTTGTGCAGAGAACTGAGAATATTATTTTCCAGGCATTCCAGTGCGCCATCCAATGCCGGAAGGTCGCTCAGGCTCAATTCTATTTTGACGTTGTTTGCCGACAACATTTCCATTAAATGGCCAGCCAATCCGAATCCAGTGATATCGGTACAGGCAGTTGCGCCATTCGCAATAAAGCAATGGGCTATTGTTCTATTGGATTGCAACATATGCTCGAAAGCATTTTGCATCCATCGTTGGGAAGTTTTGTAGCGCATATCGGCGGCGAGCAGTGTGCCAGTACCCAGTGGTTTGCTGAGGATCAGGATGTCGCCTTCCTGCATGCCGTCTTTGGTAAGCAACTTTTCTTCTTCGATAAAACCGTTTACACACAAACCGAAATGCAATTCCTCTGCTTCGGCGGAATGGCCACCTACCAGGCTGCAATCGTGTTCGGTTAACGCCTCACTACAGGAAAGCATGATTTCCTTGAGTTGAGCGCGCCCATAATCTTTCGCCGCAAAGGGCAATCCCACAACAGCCAGAGCAGAATGGGGATCACAACCCATGGCATAGACATCGCTCAGGCAATGATTTGTGGCGATGCGACCGAATAACCAGGGATCGTTAACAAAGGCCTTTAGTTGATCGATGCTCTGTACCAGGACTCTGCCATCGTTGAGCTTGATCATGGACGCATCTTCCGCCGCGCTATTGCCAGTGAGGATGTCGTCCCTTCGACTGTCAGGAAGTTGTTGTAATACTTCCTGCAGCACATTGCTGGCGACCTTTGCGCCGCAACCAGCGCAGCGCATGGCATGGATTCGCAACTGCTGTTCCGTTTCCTTATCCGCCAGGCCGTCGGCGACCTGCAGCTCGGTTTTCATCTCTGGCAATTCGGAATACTTGCGAATGAACTTGGTATCGATGTTGTGCTTGATTGACCAGACACTGCGCCCCTGGAAGAAAAAATTATTGCGTGAGGCAATCGCCGTTTTGTTGCCCATGCTCATCAGGGCGAGGGCATGTTGCTGAGGTTTGTAGCGGGTCAGGGATTTACCGGTAGCAAAACGCACAAGGTTTTTCGCCAGAGGTGGGCCCTGGCGCACGGCGTAGACTCCGGATTTCGGCCTGCGCTCACCCTGAATTGTTGCAGCATCACCGGCAGCGAAAACAAAATCATGGGAAGTGGATTGCAAATGACTGTTTACTTCGATAAATCCGTCATCGCTTAAAGCCAGGCCGCTTTCGCCCGGCCAGCTCGGAATACTTGCGCCGGTGGCGAACACGATGCGGTCTGCTTCGAGTGAACTTCCGTTTTCACACACAACCTCGTTCTTCTCAAAAGCTGAGACCACCGTATCCAGTATTAACTCTATGCCTCTTTTTTCCAGTTCCGCTTTAGCAAAGTTTCTTACCTTGCTGTTGTGAAATGAAAGTAGTTCCTGATCTGCGCTGATGATTTTTATATCCAGCAATGATTTGTCAGTAATCTTTAACTGCAATTCCTTGTGAATACGAAACTGGGTAGCGAAGGCCAGTTCGACACTGGCCGCCCCGCCGCCGACGATGGCTATGCTAAAGGGTTTATCCTGTTCTAGGCTATGTATTGCCAGCTTCAGCATGTCTTCCCAGTGAGTCAGGAACTCATCGATGGGTTTTACACCGAGGGCGAATTCTGTAGCGCCAGGGATTTTTATAGCGTCCGGCTTGGAGCCAATATTGAGAGACAGGAGATCGAATGAAATAGCTGGCCGGTCCGCAAGAACTATTTCCTTCTTTTCCAAATCGATGGAATCAATTTCTTCCTGGATTATTCGCGCGTTGGCAAATTGCGCCAGGGGTCGCAGATCGATATGAATATCGTCGTACTCGTAGACACCGGAGATGTAGCCGGGGAGAGAGCCTGAATAGGGAGTGTTGATATCGCGGCTAATCAGGGTTACTGCGAGACCGGGTACGGGATTCATGCCCAGATACTTGAGTACCGCCAGGTGGCTATGACCGCCGCCGACCAGTACCAGGTGCTTCACGATTGGGCTATTTGCTTTCATAAACTACGAATACAGGCAAAGGGGGAACCAGTTTACCCCAATTTCTTATGAATTAGATTCGGTACCAGGAGATCTGGGTTTCTTCGCCGATATCGGCGTAATCCCCGGCGGCGCGGCCACTGCGAAATTCCCGCCAGGAGATAGGCTTGTAGCGACAGTCTTCTTGCTGTGCTACCAGTGGAGTACAAACTGTTGCATAGGAAGGGTTATAAAAATACGGCGCAGAGTACCTGGCTTTTTCTCCACTCGCCAATACTCTGTGTTCGGGCGCTTTGAATCGATCGTTTGACCATACCTGCACCATATCACCGACATTAATAACAAAACTGTCATGAGCTGGTATTACGGTGTGTCAGGTGTCATCTTTATTGACTTGCAATCCAGGTACGTCGTCTTGAGTAAGAACCGTGAGTGCGCCGGCATCGGTGTGGGGATGTATGCCAAGTTCATCTTCCCCGGTGGCAGTTCTGTCGCTTACCGATGGATAATAATTGAATCTTAAAAAGCTCGTATGGTTTTTCAGGAAAAAAGGATTCAGTGTGGCGGATGACTCTCCCAGCGCCAGGCATATAGAACCCAGTAAGCTGAGACTTAATTGTTCCATATCACGCAACCATTCCAACACAGTCTGCTTTAACTCGGGAAGTTCATTTGTCCAGGGAACCGGATACTCCGGGTGTTCTCGATTGAGATGATCGATGTTGCCATCGATGTCATAAATCTCTTTGGCGTCGACTTTATTCTTAGTGAGTTCCTTGTCGTAGTAACCCCAAAAATTTTCTTCATTGCGGGACAGGGCTAACTTGCTTTCTTTAGGCAGAGCAAAAAAATCTGCCTGGGTGCGAAAAAACTTCTCCCGCAGGTCCTGATCGATACCATGGCCAATAATCTGGAAAAAGCCCCAGTCTTCGCAGGCGCGGGCGAGTTTTTCGATGAATTCGGGATCATCGAAGCCCTTGCTTGCATCGAGAACAGGAATGTTCAGTGTCATCTGTTGTTTCTTCTGGTTAGCTATCGTTCTGTGGAGATTATAAACATGCTATACCCTGAAAGGTATTATCGGGTAAGCTTAGCAGCTCGATTTTCCCTGCTAATTCACACACTATTTGTAAGTATTTAAAAAGGAGAGAGAGGATGATCCTCAAATCCCTGGTAAAAACAGCCACCCTGGCTATGGCGGCAGTACTATTAACCAGCACCGCCCAGGCGGAATGGTCTTTAGATAATGATTCTTCCACCCTGAGCTTTGTCACCATCAAGGCTGATCATGTTGGTGAGGTGCATACCTTTGATCTGATGTCAGGATCCATTGGCGATGATGGTTCAGTGGCGATTACCGTCGAACTTGCCAGCGTCAACACGCTCATCGATATTCGTAACGAGCGCATGCAAAACATGTTGTTCGAGACGAGCATTTTCCCGGAAGCAAATATCACTGGAAACATCGATGTGTCGTCGGTTAACTCCATGTCCGTAGGCTCAACAAAATCCATGCAGATTTCCTTCGATCTGGATATCCACGGAGCGTCCAATTCCTATAATGCCGACGTGTTAGTTACCCGTTTGGCGAATGGTGTTGTCGCTTCAACGGTAAAACCAATTCTGGTTACCGCCGATGCTCACGGTATGGTGTCGGGAGTAGAAGCGTTAAGAGAAGTAGCTGGACTTCCCAGCATCAGTCGGGCAGTGCCAGTCTCTTTTACCGTAGTTTTTGAAGAAGATTAAGTGATCTTAAGATGGGTGCAGTGGGTGCTCTGAAAAAAAACAGAGCTCCCGCCTGCGTGTCCTTGCTGTCATTCTCTAATCAACAGGGACGGGGTGAACTTTTGATTTCTGCTCTAGAACTTGTAGCGCATTAACACACGCACTGCGCGTGGATTAGCCGGATGAAAATGAATGTCTTCCACAGCCGCAGCTTCACCGGGAAGTTGCGATTCAAACCAGTAAGCAATGTCATCATCATCTTCATCTAGAAGATTCAAAACATCCAATCCAATTTCCCAATTATCCTGGGCGTAAGACACACCAAAGTGCAGCAAGGTAGAGCCGTTCTTTTCTACGCTTTCGTCTTCGGTAAGCGCCGCATCATCAAAATGACGCACTCTCAGGCTCGAGGTCCAGCCATTATCGAGGCCAGCATAAGTGAGGCCGGCGCCAATAACCGTATCGTGGGCATCGGGGATTGCGTTCGCGCCGGAGGGAAGCCCGATAAAATAGCCGTCAGATTTGGCACCGGAGATATCGAATACCAGCCTCTCATTAATTTCCCAGAAAGAAGTCACTTCAATGCCATCCCGGCGAGAAGGGTCTCCCGGTTCTGTGGTTCCGGCATCTCCTACAAACACCAGTTCGGAATCCATTTTCAAATTGAAATAAGCAACTGAAATGTTAAATCCTTCCAGCGTGTCATAGCGAAATCCCACTTCGCTGCCTTTGCCTTCAACCAATACATCCAGGGATTCTGTCGGATCGCCGGTAACCGGATCGATAGTGTTTACTGCGGCCCGCACATCGTTGGAATGAAAACCATGGCCGTAGTTGGCATAGAGCTCCAGGTTTTCGTTTACACGGTAAGCCAGACCAAGATTTGGCTGCCACAAGGAATCGTCATCGCTGCCAGAGTTCTGGGGTTGAAATGCGTCGACCTCGCCATCGTAATAGTCGTAACGCACGCCGAGAGTTGCTCGCAATGCATCGCTCAGCAGGAATTGCAGTTCGCCAAATACGCCAATACTAAATTCTTCCGCTTCATCTTCACGAATAGTGCCGATGCGCCTGCGAGACATGGTGTTAAACAGGTTGAGTTCGGTGACATCGTCATAGCGTACATCGGTCCCAATAGTGCGTCGGACCGGGACGCCGAGCAATTCAATTTCCGCTTCATTTCTTAATGAGACACCGAATAAGCGTCGTTCATCTTCCTGTTCAAACTCATCACCATTTACCGGGTCGTTTAACAGGTAAGTTGGGTTATTTATCAGGCTCATGTAATAGGAGCTGGCGTAAAGGTTTAAATCCCAGTTCTCGGCGATTTCAAAATTGCCTGTTAAGGAATAGCGATAGGATTCACCACCAAGGTCGGGATCGATAAAGCCAAAGCGATCGATTAATCCACTGGAAACAGCTCTAAGCGGGATCTGATTAGTGGATGTCCAGTCTGAATCGTAAGCACTAAAAGTTATGCGACTCGGCACGCCAGCAAAATTACCCGTGTATTTGAGTAAGCCGTTTAGTTTTCTTACGTCCTGTTCTAAATCATAGAAACCATTAGTCTGTTGATGTTCCAAGGCATAAAGTAGAGTACCTTCGGCGAAATCGAAAGAGTTAGCCGTTACAAAGCGCAACTCATCTCTTGAGCCAAGTGTAAATTCTGTAAATCCTTCGCTCAGTGAGTCGTAGGTTTTCATGGCATTGGAGCCTGCCAGGGAAAAATCACCTCTATCTGCGAAGTAGGGTCCTTTGCGGAAATTCACCCGTTCGATGATCTCGGGAATAATGAAATTCAGGTCCATGTATCCCTGGGCGTGGGCATGGGTCCGCATGTTTACCGGCATGCCGTCGAAAGACGTGGAGAAATCAGAACCGTGATCGAGGTTAAATCCCCGCAAGAAGTATTGATTGGCTTTACCCGGACCACTGTGTTGCGTAGCTATCATGCCGGGCACTACTTCGACCAGCTCTCCTACTCGAGCCATAGGTCGAGTTGAGAAATCCGCGTAACCCACCACCCCCTGAGAAGCAGAATCTGCCGAACCCAGTAGCTGCAGGGACCGGCCCCAAACCACGACTTCTTCTATCTGATCCTGTTGTGCCCATGCTGACTGCATTGAGGCTAATGTAGCTGCGGCAATTATTGTTGACAGGGCTTTACGCTGTAATCTCATCGTTTGTGGGGTTCTCTCAAAAAACGCAGGGAAATCAATAAGAAGAGAAAATAGTGATTTAGTCCGCCTAAAACTAGCTAAGTGACGTTAATTAACCGTAAAGAAAGTTTTACTGAGGAATTCGAGAGGTCTGAATCGCGGGAGACCAGTAAATCCGGCGGATTTTCTGGTGTGGCCTTATTTAGTTAAGTGAACCCCAGTAAATCGAATGCAAATACTGCATCTGGCAGCTAATCGGTGCGTGGTTTAAGTCCGGCTACAACTTGTACCTGAGTAATAGGCGCAAAGTTCGTGGCTCAACTGGGTGAAAATGAAAATCTTCCACAGGCATGACTTCCCCGGGGAGTTGGGATTCGAACCAGTAGGCGATGTCATCATCTTCTTCATCCAGAAGATTTAAAATATCCAGTCCGATTTCCCATTTATCCCGGGCGTAGGAAATACCGAAATTAAGCAGGGTAGAGCTGCCTTTTTCTACGGACTCATCCTCGGTCAATGCTGCATCTCCGAAATGGCGAACTCTTAAACTGGAAGTCCAGCCGTTATCAAAGCCTGCATAGGTTAATCCTGCGCCGAACACTAAATCCTGAGCATCCGGAATGGAGTTTGCGCCAGAAGGTAGCCCGATAAAGTGGCCGTCTGACTTGGCTCCAGAAATATCAAACACCACACGCTCGTTAATCTGCAGGAAAGAAGAAACTTCGATGCCGCTGCGCCGGGAAGGATCGCCGGCTTCTGTCGTACCAGCATCGCCCACAAACACCAGTTCTGAATCCAGCTTCAGCATGTAATAGGCAACCGACAAATTGAATCCTTCCAGGGTATCGTAACGAAAACCAATTTCGCTGCCTTTGCCTTCTACCAATACATCCAATGATTCAGTTGGATTTCCGGTATTGGGATCAATGGTCGTCATTGCGGCGCGAATGTCGTTGGAATGAAAACCATGGCCATAGTTAGCGTATAGCTCAAGATTCTCATTCAGGCGATAGGCCAGACCCAGGTTGGGTTGCCATAGCGAATCATCGTCGCTACCCGAGTTTTGAGGACGCAGTGCATCGACGTCGCCGTCATAGTAGTCATAGCGCACACCCAGTGAGGCGCGTAATGCTTCGCTCAGATGAAACTGCAGTTCACCGAAGACACCTACGCTGAACTCTTCCGCTTCATCCTCGCGCACACTCCCGATACGGCGTCGGCTTGAGGTGTTAAACAGATTGAGTTCGTTAATGTCATCGTAACGAACATCGGTGCCGTAGCTTCGCCTAACCGGTACACCAAATAATTCAATTTCCGTTTCGTTTCTTAATGAGCCTCCAAACAAACGACGCTCATCTTCCTGTTCAAACTCATCGTCATTAACAGGGTCGTTTAACAGATAAGTAAAATTGTTAATAAGACTCAAATAGTAAGAACTGGCGTATAGGCTTAAGTCCCAGTTTTCCGACAGTTGAAAGTTTCCTGTAATCGAATAACGGTAAGAATCACCGCCTAGGTCGGGATCGATAAATCCGAATCGATCGATCAAGCCACTATTTACAGTACGCAGTGGAATCTGATCGGTAGAAGTCCATTCTGAATCGTAGGCGCTTAATGAAATACGGCTGGGCACACCCGCAATTTCACCGGTGTACTTGAGTAAGCCATTAAGTTTTCTAACGTCCTGCTCGAGATCATAAAAGCCATTGTTCTGTTGATGCTCTAATGCGTAAAGCCAGGTACTTGTTGCAACATCAAAGGAGTTAGCTGCGACCAACCGAATTTCATCCCGAGATCCCAGGGTTAATTCAGTGAAGCCTTCGTTAAGGGAATCGTAAGTCTTCATTGAGCTGGAACCGGCCAGGGAAAAGTCACCGGTGTCTGCAAAATAAGGACCTTTCTGAAATTCAACCCGCTCGATAATTTCAGGAATAATGAAGTTGAGATCCATGTAACCCTGGCCGTGGCCATGGGTGCGGAGATTAACAGGCATACCATCGAAGAAGGTAGAAAAGTCAGTACCGTGATCGAGGTTAAATCCCCGCAGAAAATACTGGTTGGCCTTGCCAGGACCGCTATGCTGAGAGGCAATCATACCGGGTGCAACTTCCACCAGTTCTCCTACTCGCGACATAGGGCGGGTGGAGAAATCCGCGTAGCCAACGACCCCCTGTGAGGCAGAGTCGGCGGTTCCCAATAGTTGGAGTGAGCGTCCCCAGATCACTACTTCTTCGAGTTGATCCTCTTGTGCGTGGGTGCTCTGCATTGCAAGCAGAGTGGCAGCCGAAAATATGCCTGCAAGTGCCCTGCACTGAAATTGCATTTGCTTGCTAAACTCCTGATAAGCAAGGAAATCAAAGGAAAGCGAGAATATAAAACTTGCTTTACTATTGCTAGTGGATTGCAACAATCAATTGCAATTGGATTATTCTGGAATTTGTGACGCCTGCGAGGGTGTATCCCAGTGAATCCAGCGGGTTTCCTGACCCTGTTGTGGGCGGTCAGGGATTAGCTGCGTGAGTAGTAGCGACCCGAAAGCTATAGCAGCGCCCACTAAAAAGACCGCACTGTGGTTTATGACCCAGAGGAAACCCAGCAGCGCTGGCAGAATAACCGCCGCAATGTGATTAATGGTAAAGCTGATGGAAGAGGTGGCAGCGATGTCCCTTGGATCGGCGATCTTCTGAAAGTATGTTTTGATGGCTATGGCCATAGCGAAGAACAGGTGATCGAGCAGATAGAGCGCGATGGCAACTTCGATGGTGCTAACAAAAGCATAGCTGACAAAAATAATTACCAGGCCAATGTATTCCAGGGTCAGCGCACGCCGTTCTCCGATAAAACTGATTAGCGCACCAATCTTTGGCGCGAGCCAAAAGGTGAGACCCGCGTTTACCAGGGTTAACAACACAACATTCTCAATTGGGAATCCAAACTTCTCCACCATGAGGAATCCGGCAAACACCACAAAGATTTGTCGGCGGGCACCAGCCAGAAAAGTTAGCAGGTAATAAAGCCAATATTGTCGGCGCAAAAAAAGTGATTTTTTCTGCACCACCTGGTCTTCGAAATGAGGAATCGCCGACCAGCAGAACAAGCCGATTACCACTGCGGCGCCACCGGCGAGAATGTAAATTAGCAAATAGTTGGCGGCAAAGAACAGGAGATAGAGATAGATCGCTCCCAGTACAAACAGATTGGAAATTGCTCTTACGCTTAGTATCTGCCCCAGTAATCGAGGAGCTTCGTCTTTGCTTAACCATTGCAGGCTCAAGGAATTATGCAAGGTTTCCAGATAATGGAAGCCGATGGACATGACTACCGTGGTGAAATAAAGCCACAGGGCATTGGGATAAATGGCGGTAATTGCCGTGCCGATACCCAGGGTGATCAGTGAAAGAATGGCAAAGGTTTGCTGCCTGACGAATATCATTACCAGGATTGCGGTAAAGGCAAGAAAGCCTGGAATTTCCCGCAGACTTTGCAGGATGCCAATTTCTTCCCCGGTAAAGGCTGCCTGTTCCACCACAAAGTTATTAAGCAGGACCTGCCAGGTAGCAAAGGCTATAGTGTTGCCAATTGCCAGGAGAAATAGCAGTGCTTTACGGCTTTTAAGCTGAGGAAGATTCATGCTGACGTTCTGGGTTGTGGATTTACTGCCTAGATTGGCAGGGAGGAGAATCAAACACAGTAGATTGCGTGTGGCGGCAATTATATCATTCCTCGCCTATGGCTTCTCTCACTATTTACGCTGGCCCCAGCGCAATGAAAAAACTGCAACGGGATGGTTTTCGCCAGGATCACTTTAAGGTTCTGGTGGGTGCTTCCGGTGGGCCGAAATGGTTCGTGTTAGTTGGGCTGGATCGCTACCTGTTCGGAGAGTTCTTCAATGGACGCAGCGAGAAACTCTATACCGTAGGATCTTCTGTGGGAGCCTGGCGCATGTGTTGCCTGGCAACCAGGGATCCAGTGGGCAGCGTCGAACGTCTCGCTTACAACTACAGCCATGAAAAATATTCCGATGCTCCTACAGTAGAAGAAATTACTGATAGTGCGAGAGTCATGCTGGGCAAAGTGCTGAACGATAGCGGTGCGCAGGAAATTATTGCAAATGACGTTTTTCGTACCCATATTGTCGCCGATCGTTGCAAGGGAATCGGATCTTCAAATTTAAAAGTGTTAAGGGTTATTCACCTGGCGGCGAGTGCTGGCCTGAATGTAATTTCCCGTCGAACTTTGTCACTGTTTTTCGAACGAACGCTTTTTACAAACGTGTGTTCGCAATCACCCTGGTCAGGTTTAAGGGGTATCAGTTCCGCGATTGCAGAAATCAATGATGAAAACCTGGTGGACGTCATGATTGCCAGCGGTTCCATTCCTTTCGTGCTGGAGGGAGTTAGCAATATTAGTGGTGCAAAGAAAGGGCATTACTGGGATGGCGGCATTACCGATTATCATTTCGACTGGCACTTTCATACCGGGCCCGAGTTGGTTCTGTATCCACATTTCAGTGCGCAACTAATTCCCGGCTGGTTCGATAAGGCCTTAAAGTGGCGCAAGGTTAAAGAAGAGTATTTGGACAATGTCGTACTCCTGGCACCTAGTGTGGAATTTGTAGCCAGCCTTCCGGGTAAAAAGATCCCGGATCGAAAAGATTTTCAGAACTATGCCTACGAACAGCGGCTAAGAATCTGGCAGGAAGTCATCGAGAAGAGTGAGCAGCTGGCGCTGGAACTTCGCGCGCTGGTAGAAACAGGTGAAGGCATGGACCGCATTCGACCAATTGAGATGAGAGACCGCTAAATGATTGTTCGGCAAGTTCAAAATTCAGATGCAAGCGCGATAGCCGAACTCTATAACTGGTATATAGGCAACACCGTTATCAGTTTTGAAGAAACGCCAGTTAGTAAGGAAGATATTATTCAGCGCCTCGGCAGGGTAGACGACTCCAATCCCTGGTTGGTATTGGAAGATGCAGGAGAGTTACTGGGCTATGCCTACGCGATTCCCTTCAAATCGCGGCCATCCTACCGCTATACAAGGGAATCCAGTGTCTACATCCATAAAGATCACACCGGACAAGGCTATGGCTTAAAGCTGATGCAGTCTCTCATCGATGAAATCCGGGTAATGCCGATACATGTGTTAATCGCCGGCATCGCCTTGCCTAACGAGGCAAGCGTTAAGCTGCATGAAAGCTTGGCTTTAAAAAGATCGGACAATTCGAGGAAGTTGCTAAGAAATTCGACCAGTTTGTCGATGTTGGATACTGGCGACAAAAATTATGAACTTAAAACAGCCTTTCCTGAGAGTGATAATCCTTCTGGCTATTAGCCTGGGGCTACAATCCTGCGTGGGCACCATCGTAGGCGCTGCTGTAGACACAAGTATTGAAGTTGCTAAAGTACCGTTCAAAGTTGTTGGTGCGGCAGTGGATCTGGCCATTCCCGATGATGATGACGATTAGCAGTAAGTTAAAGGAGCAAGAAGAAAGCAGATGAGTTTTAATCCCGAAGACTATGATATTCCCAGCCAGTACAAACACTGGGTGGGTGACAAGGCAGAGGATTACATCGGGCCATTCTTCTTCTATATGGATGGTGAAACTCCCCGTACTGCCTTTCGAGTGCAGGAGCATAACTGCAACGCCCATGATTCAGTGCATGGCGGCGTTCTGATGACTTTTGCCGATTACACCTTATGTCTCGGGGCCAATATGGGCGAGAGCGAAAGTGTCGCGACGGTCAGTCTGAGCAATGAATTCGTTGCACCAGCCTATAAAGGCGATCTGATCGAAGGGGAGTGCAAGATAATCCGGCGCGGCAGGTCTATGGTGTTTAGCCGTTGTGAATTAAGCGTCGATGGCAAACCCGTACTGAATAGCAGTGCCGTTATAAAAAGAATCAATCCCCGCTAAAAGTTTTCGCTAATTCAAGCGGTGACTTGAAAATATACCGGGGCTCTTCCGCTGATAATTCTGCCAGGCTTCCATAGCCCCATAGAACGCCTGCACTGGCAAGACCATTTGTTTTAGCTGCTGTTAAATCGACGAATCTGTCTCCAATCATTATGGAGGCCTTGGTGATGGTCTTATCTGTTAGCAATTGCGTTAATTGTTCCGCCTTTGTTGTTCTGCCGGTAGGGCCATCAATAAAATCAAAATACTGATTGATCTCGAATCGCTCGATGATCTTTTTCGCAACGGTTTGATGCTTGGAAGTACAAACCCCCATGCGGAAATTGTGATTGCTTAACGCGGATAACATCTCGGCTATGTCCGCGTAAAGTTCATTCTCCTTGTAACCTACTTCGAAATAGCGCTCCCGGTATTTGGCCACCAGCTCATCGATGTGTTGATCGTCATTGGAATCGGTGAGTCTTTGAATGGTTTCTTCCAGGGGCGGGCCGATGTATTGGGCAATTTCGGCTTCCGCTCGCGGTGGGTAGTCGAAGCTCGTGAGGGCGTAGTTCATGCAGCGCACTACACCCAGCTTCGGGTCCGACAGCGTGCCGTCCAGATCGAAAATTAAGGTATCGAATTGCAAGAAGTACTACCTGAAAAAAGTAATTGCGCTTCAAATGGTCATAACTGGCACGTAGCTTATCGCATTACAGCTATAGATACTTACGGATTCGTTGTTATAGTATGCCGGAATACCAGTCAGGGCATAGCCGGGCTAGAAGCTGTTTCATAAAAAAAGTAGCAGGAGCTATGCATGAATCTTACTTCCCTCGTCATTATTCTTTATCTCGGCGCCTTCATAATTCTCGGGCTTTATTTGAACAGTAAGAAAGGCAGTGCCGCTGATTGGGCAATCGGTGGTAGCACCCTGGGTGTGTTCATGATTGCAGCCGGCGCCGCTGGAACCCGAATTGGTGGGGCGGGCACCTACGGTGTCGCAGGTGACGTAATAGCAGAAGGTGTTGGCCACATGTGGTATGGCTTTAATTCCTTCGCTGCACTATTTCTCGTTGGACTGTTCTTCGTTATTCCCTATCGTCGCCTCAGGGTAGTAAGTGTGGGACAGGTGTTCGATCGCCGCTTTGGTTCATATCGTTGCCAATGGTTAACCAGTCTCTGCGTTCAGGCAGAATATTTCATTGTAAACATCATCGAGCCATACATTATTGGAACCATAGTGTCCGCGACCACCGGCATTCCTTTCCCCATAGGAGTTGCCATTGGTGCTTTCCTGATTATTTCTTTTACCGTATTCGGTGGTTTAAAAGGCACAGCGCTCGCTAACATCATCCATTGCTCTGTCATTATCTTTGGCCTGTTACTGGTTGGTGTAATCGCCATGAATGAAATAGGCGGTTGGGAAGTTGTGGTTGAACGAACCTATGATCACCTTGCTACCTCCGGTGGCGATGAAGTTGCCTGGTGGAGTTTTACCGGGATAGGTGTTGCAACCATTATTGCCATGTTTATTTCTGCTACTATTCATACGCCTGCTGCTTCGGTTTATGCCAACTATGCATCGTCAGCGAAATCTGAAGATGCATTGATTCCCGGGTTCTTCTTTGCTGGTGTAATCGCCGCCGCGATGCCCCTGGTGGCGGGATTCATTGGCATCCTGACCATGGCGGAATTTGGAACCCAAACAGGTTTTGGTGGTTACGAAAATATTGCCAGGCTGGCCATGCTTGGTGGCGAAATTCTGGCTGGTATCGCGCTGGCCGCCGTACTCGCCGCAGTCATTTCTTCTGGAGCACCAATACTATTGGCCAGTTCAACCATGTTCGTGAATGACTGGATTCCGGCTTCCAAAAACTATACACCTGACAAAAAGCTAAAAACTTACAAGATTGTTGCTGTTGTTTACGGCGTTATTGCTGCACTGATTGCCTGGTTGGGTCCGATTACTTCGGTGCTGGGCCTGGTGCTCATCGGTTTCGCCCTGGTGGTACCGCCGGCGGTGTCGGTTGCTTTCGTGCTTTACTGGCGACGCACTTCCGAGAAAGCTGCTTTCTATGGCATGGCGTCGGGTTTCGGCGGCGGTTTATTAATGTGGTTGTTTAATACCCTGTATGACGGGGCGGAAAATGCAGATGTAGGCGGCTTCGCCCAGTGGTATCACGAATTTTACAACCAGATTGGTGCCTGGAGTGATCCAGCCTTCGCCACCTTTATCTTTCCAATAATAGTAGTGCCACTATTCACGCTGCTCTTTCCCAATGATGAAAAAGCGAATGCAAACTACGACAGTTTCTACCGCGTACTCGGGCGCATTCAGTGGAACTTCAGGTGGACAACCGAAGATGAAGGTGAGACCCAAACTCAATCTGGCTAGCGCTTGATCTCGCCATTGGCCTGGATGATAAAGGGGCCAGGTGTCCTGTAACTCTGTTCCAGGAGTGCACACAACTCTTCGCCGGTGTCCGCTTTACCTCCTGGCACACCGAAGCCTTTCGCCAGTGCTACCCAATCGATGCTCGGATTACCAATGTCGAAAAGACTGGCAGCAATTTCTCCTACTTCGGTCACACCAAGCCGCCCGTACTCCACATCGAGAATATTGTAGGAGTTATTGGCAAAGATAACGGTTGTTACATTCTGGTTTTCCCGAGCCTGGGTCCACAAGGCCTGGATGGTATAGGCGGCGCCGCCGTCACCGAGCATGGCCAATACCCGTTGGTCCGGGCAGGCTAGTGCCGCACCCACCGAACAAGGCCCGCCCTGGCCAATGGCACCGCCGGTCAGGCTAAGCCAGTTATTTTGGGATGTGCTCTGGCAGAGAGGGTATGCTGCTACGCCACCACCTGAATCGGTACAGATAACAACGTCATCTGGTAGTGTCGCCGCAATAGATTGCACGATGATCTTGGTATTGAGTTCGCCGCTTGGCTTGTCGACTTCTATTTTTTCAAACGTGCTAATTCCTTCCTTGCTTGCGCCCAGTCTTTCGGCCAGTCGTTCCATGGCGTCGATTGCATCTTCTTCAACGTTTGAAAGTCTTGTGACCTTGCATCCCTCTGGAATTAACTGGGCTTGTTGATTTCGGTAAGCAAAGAAACTGACAGGAATCGAGCCACCTACCAGGATCAGATTGCTCACGCCATCCAGGGTGGCTAAAACATGTTCTGGAAAATAAGGCAGGCGATCAATCTTGACTCTTCCCGGGCCTCCATCAACTCGGGCAGGAAAAGTTCCGTTATACATCTTGCAGCCAAACTTGTTACCGATCTTGCTCGCTGCTGCCATGGCAGCCTGCTCGGTGCCGTGATGCTCTAAAAGAATGACGGTAGAACTTCCGTCTTTTTCAATGACTTTGGCAACTTCTTCGACTGCCTGTTCATCCACCTTGGCCCGTTGCGGAAGGGCATTGGGTTTAACCGGTCCGTCACAATCTCCCCAGGCTGCATCGGCACCCATGATTAATGTTGCAATTTGTCCGGTAGACCCTGTTGATTGTCTTAAAGTGGCGGTGTAGGCATCGGCTCCGACCTGCGCTAAGGACTCTGCGGTACATTCGGATTTTATCCAGCAGGAAAAATTACGGGCCAGGGTATCGATATCCGAGGTTAAAGGCGCATCGTGTCCCACATGAAAATTAGGATGATTACCAACGATGTTTATCATTGGTGAATTGGCGCGCCTGGCATTGTGCAAATTCGCAATACCGTTCGCCATTCCAGGGCCAAGGTGCAGGAGTGTTGCCGCAGGTTTACCTGTCATGCGCCCGATACCATCGGCAGCACCGGTGCAAACACCTTCGAACAGTGCCAGCACAGACTTAACTCTTGGTACTGCATCAAGTGCCTGCACCAAATGCATTTCGGAAGTACCTGGATTCGCTATACAAAATTCCACACCGCAATCGGCGAGGGTATTTATCAGTGCCGTAGCTCCATTCATGTTATTGTTTCTCTGCTCTGGAAAATCTGTATTGTTAAAGGCTGGCTATCATAGCATCCAACAATGGCTATTTCTCAAGAAGAAAAAGAATTTGCAGCCCATGTGGTAGACCTCTCCCAATCCATCGGTCCGGTCTATTCCAAGCGCATGTTTGGTGGATTTGGAATCTTTCTGGAAGGACTCATGTTCGGACTCATCGCCGACAATGTTTATTACATCAAGGTAGATGATGAGACGCGCCATGAATTCGAAGAGCTGGACTTGCAACCTTTTTCCTACGACAAGGCTGGCAAGAAAATGAATCTTGGTTATCTTCAGGCTCCCGAAGAAGCGATGGAAGATATTGAGATCATGTCTGAATGGGCCAATAAGGGATTTGGCGCCGCCTTACGGGCTGCCGCCAAGAAGAAACCCAAGAAGAAGCAAAATTAGTCCTCCAGGATTCGGCTTGTGGATGCGAAACTGCTACTTATTTGTCTGGCACGCCGTAAATACCTGCAAACAGGTCCAGCCACCAATCATAGATTGGTGTCGTTCGGCTGCGCTTCATGCTCACGCATGAAATACACTTGCCTCACCCAAGTAGGCTCGGCGCCCGCTGTCCCGGCCACAAAGTGGCGTTCGACTGCGCAGCATGCTCGCGCATGCTAAACGCTTGTCTCACCCCGGCGGGCGACGGCCATACAAACAAGCAGCTGTTTCACATCCAGCGCATCTTTCTACAGCAGCAGCCAATTCAGCCCTTTTCGGAAATCAGTAACTCATAACTGCTGCTTTTCGTCCGCAGAGCCCGTAATTCGTCGAGTTTAGTTGCACTTAATCAAGCGGTGACGGGGTAAATGCTGTAAACTACGCCGCTTGTTTTACCTCGTTAATGTCGAATTTGGGGGATACGATGAAAACACGCGTACTAGCTCTCGCAACTGCATCAGTACTTTTTGCGGGAATCGCGCAAGCGCAAGACGACTATACTGCGCCTCGCACTGAATGGGGTCAGCCGGATCTGCAAGGTGTGTGGAATTTCAGTTCCAACATTCCTTTAGAGCGTCCTGCGTTTTTTGGTGATAAGCAATTCCTGACGGAAGAAGATCTGGCGGCACTCGCTGCGCAGACGGAAGCCGGACTGGAAGCGATTAACAATATTGGAGTAGGTGGTTACAACACTTTCTGGACTGAGATGGGTGGTACCGGTGATAACCGCACTTCCTTGATTACCTATCCTGAAAACGGTCGCTTGCCGGAAACTGTCGAAGGAGTTCCGGTACAAGTTGGTGGTCTTGGTCCTGATGAGCCAGGTGTAAGACCGGTGCGCATGGTTGTGGGTGGAATCGCCAAAGACGGGCCAGAAGATCGCGGCTTGTCGGAGCGTTGCATCGTTGGTTTTAATTCAGGACCTCCGTTCACACCAAACCTGTACAACAACAATGTGCAGATTTTCCAGAATAAAGACACTGCCGTGATCATGACTGAAATGATTCACGATGCCCGGATTGTTCCAATCGCCAGTGATAATGAGCTAACTGATGATATTCGCCTATGGACTGGTGATTCTCGCGGTTATTGGGATGGTGATTCCCTGGTGGTTGAGACTCGTAACTTCAACGGCTTTACCCAGAGCTTCAGCGTTTATGGAACGGCAGAAGAGAAGTTACTGACCGAACGCTTTACTCGCACCGATGCCTATACGGTCGAGTATGAATTCACCGTTGAAGATCCAGCGACTTTTACTGACAGGGTTACTGTCATGATTCCAATGTCAAAAGTTGATGGTCAGCTTTACGAATATGCATGTCATGAAGGTAACTACGGCATGATTAATATTCTCCGCGGAGAAAGAATGACTGAGATGCGTGAAGCAGAAAATTCACAGTAGTCATCTATATCGATTCGAAAAAGGTCGGCACTGCCGGCCTTTTTTGTGGTCGCGATTTAGGAATGGGTCTTTCGCCCTGTTCTCAAGTATAGAAAACCAAACGGTTGTCGAACTTTGTTGTGAAGTGCCATACTCGAAAACTCAATTTAGTGGAGACCTCGCGATACCGGCAAATAATAGTATTAACTATGTTGAGCTTTGTGCTCGGGAACTGGAAGCGACAAAACAGTTTTTCGGTGATGTGTTTGGCTGGGGTTTTGAAGATTATGGTCCCGATTACTCGGCCATAACCGATGCTGGATTGGACGGCGGCTTTTATCGTGGCGAACTCAAGTCCACTTACGAAAATTCTGGTGCCATCGTTGTTTTGTTCGCCGATGATCTGGAAGATACGCTCGCCAGGGTAGAAGCTGGCTGCGGCATTATTGAGAAACCAATTTTTAGTTTCTCCGGTGTTCGGCGCTTTCATTTTATTGAACCCAGTGGCAATGAACTCGCCGTGTGGTCAGACAAGTAATTATTCAAATGAATTTCCAGATTGAACATGCAGCGGTGTTGAATGCAGCAGCGATTGCAAACACCCAGTTCGAAAGTCTGCGAGAGAGGTTTCAGTCTATCGGGGAGCGGCGAAAACTGGAATGCGGTGAAAAGATCAGAGAAATGCTGCAAGCCTGATCGCAGCATGTAGAATAGTCCTGTAAATAAGAAACGGTTTGGACAAATGAAAAATTCGCGACGAGATTTTATTAAGTTATCTGGATTGCTGGCAGCTGGACTGAGTTTTCCAGTGCGGGCACAAACGCCACTGAAAATATTAGTGCTGGGTGGAACCGGGTTCATTGGGCCACACATGGTTAGCTACGCCGTCTCCCGTGGTCACGAAGTGTCCGTATTCACTCGCGGGAATAGAGAGCTGGATGTGCCCGGCGTCGAACATTTAGTAGGTGATCGCAATAACGATCATGCTGCGTTGATGGGGCGCTCATGGGATGTGGTTCTCGATAACAATGCCCAGGACTATCGCTGGGTGCAAACCAGCACGGAATTACTAAAAGACGCCGCCGAGCACTACATCCTGGTTTCATCTATATCTGCCTATGCCGCCGAAGGATTCGGCTATGACAACTGGCAGCGCCTCGTGTTCGAACCCATGATCGATGAAGACTACGAAAGACTGCGACCACCGGAAGGCTGGAACGACGGCGATGACGCGCCTTATGGTTTGATGAAGGCGCTTTGTGAGGATATTGCCCATGCCGCGTTTCCCGATCGCTGTGCGGTGGTGCGCCCCGGTTTAATTGTTGGGCCTGGTGATCCTACCGACCGATTTACCTACTGGCCGGTACGCCTGGATGGAGGTGGCGAGGTGCTGGCTCCGGGAAATCCGAATCATGCCAACCAGATTATCGATCAGCGAGATTTAACGGAATGGATAGTAAGGCTGGCGGAAAATCGAGTGGCCGGAGACTTTAATGTCACCGGTCCTGATTTTCGGCTGACCATGAGTACCCTACTCTCAGCAGTAGGAGATGCTGTCGATAGCGACTATGTTCTGACCTGGATTCCCGAAACTTTCCTGGAAGAACAAAATGTGGCGCCATGGAGTGATATGCCAACCTGGATTCCCGGCGATCCACTCTCCTATGTCAGCATCGAGCGTGCGCTTGGTGCTGGTTTAACTTTCCGCAGCATCGAACAGACTGCACGGGAGACACTAGAGTGGGATAAATCGCGCCCGACAGAAGAGCGTGAAAATCGCCGGGCAGGAATAAGCCGTGAACGTGAGCGGGAAATTATCGCCGCCTGGAAAAATCGACACGCCTGAACCATTTGTCAATTTAGTTAAAGTCCAGTAACTGAAACGAGCCACCGTTTTCTCGAGCAACACTGCTCATGAGCGCTACATAATTGTTAGCGCTGGAGCGGAATTGTTCCGGGCCCAGTAAAATTGTCGTAAAGGCAATACTATGAATGCGGGCGAGTTTTTCACCAGTTGTTGGGCTGGTGTTCAGCGCGCTAATTCTTGCCAGTATTGCTTCGATTGAATCCTCACTGTTTTGTAAATCATCTCCAATCACATAGATGCTTATGGCGTCATTGTTATTGGCGAGTGAACCGAAGATTTCTGTAAGCCCTTCAAGCGGTGAACTGTTGCTGTAGGGATTCCAGGTATCGAGTGTACTTAGCATATTCTGTCGGTGCTCTTCAGTGTTAGGAATCCGTTCTCTACTGTAACGGGACAGCATGTAGTCACCCATGTCATTTAATACCTGGATGCCGCGCAGCTCAGGGTAGAGATCTATAGTTGTTTCGATAGTCTCCAGCATTTTGTTCCAGCTTGGATTGCTGAACATACTGCCCGAGGTATCAACCATAAAAACCAAATATTCGCTGTCTGCCGGTACCAGTTGGGATTGACGTTGAGAATTGCGGAACGACGCCTGATTTTCATCGCTAAGTAGGGACATTGCTTCCGGTGCAATGAATTCAGCTGGCAGTACTGATGATTCGTTCGAATCAAAATCAAATACAGAGCTGCAGGCTAACAGGGCCGTTGCAGCAAGTAGAAGAATCGGGATTTTCTTAAACACGGGCTATCCTCCAGGTTGGGAATTATTATAGGCGGATAGTTATTCTTTCAATGGGCTCTATTAATCCACAAAAGTTCAGGGTCTGCCAGCTGAATCGCCGTCAAAATTACTTATTACTCGTTCAGATTCTGTTCAGGCTGAACTCATTAATCTCCTTTACTAGCGGAATCGTTAGGCAAAGCAGGCATTCCTCGCAAAACCCACATCATATTGTCCTGTTTCGCGCTGACATTATTTCCGTGAATCCCCACTCATCTATATGGCGGATAGGGAGTGGGGATTTTTTATTCCCTTCGAGTCATCCGGTTTTCTGGGTTTATTGTCAGCTTGATCTGAAGTAAATCTTTGATAAGATTCAGTTTTTGCTACTCGTGCAGGGACGACTGTGCGATGGACCGCAGGATCCAATGACAGCAAGCAGTCGCGCGCCAACTCGATTTTCCATGCCCTGGTTAAACTTTCTGTTCGCCAGCTTTCTGGTAATTTCTCCGACTCTTAACGCCCAGCCCCCTGAATTAGCGGATTACGCCGTTCCGGCGGACATGAACGATGTGCATTTCTACCTGATTACCGTGGATGTGGGGGATTCCGTCTGGGATAACTTTGGACATACCGCCCTTAGAGTGCGGGACGAAAATAACAATACCGATACGGTATTTAACTGGGGATATTTCAGTTTTGGTGATGGAGTGATTGCCTTCTCCTGGAATTTCTTCAAGGGAATAATGGATTATAGCCTGGTAACCAATTCGCCCAGCCAGGAATTCGCAATGTACCGGGCACAGGAACGCACGGTCTGGCAGGACAGAATCAACCTCACCAATCCGCAGAAGGAAAGATTGTATCGTCGCCTCATGTGGAACCTGGAACCGGGCAATGTCCAGTATCCCTACCAGTACTTCTTCGATAATTGTACTACCAAGGTGCGAGACTACCTGGATGAGGCATTACTGGGCAGGATCAGTCGTCAGTACACTGCGGAAACCGATGTAAGCTTCAGAGACCAGGTGCAGGCTCACTACGAATCTGTGGGTTTAATCGGGTTCTCCCTCGATATACTGATGAACAGCAATATCGACAGGAACATGACGGAATGGGAAGACATGTTTCTGCCACTGAAACTTCGTGAACGACTCATGGGCGTTAGTTCTGATGTTGCGGAAAATGGTCAGCAACTCATGTTGTTGTCCGATCCGCAAATCGTCGGTCAGTATCCAGCACCCACTGCCGACTCCGATCCTTACCAGATTGCCACACTGGTTCTGGTAGCGCCGGTTTTATTCCTGGCATTGATGCTAAAGCGCATTCCGCAATCCTATTTTGCGACCCATTCCCGTATTGGCTTGAAAGCCGCAGGCATTAATTTCCGGATTCTCGGATTGATTGGATTACTCACGGCGATATTCAGTGGCGTCTACGGAATTTTAATGTTGGGAAGCTGGTTCGTATCGAATCATGTCGACACCCATCACAACATTAATCTCCTGTTGTTCTGGCCAACTGATATCCTGGGTGTCGTAGTTTCCCTGCGCTGGTTATTGCTGTGCAAGCCCTGGCCCATGACTCACAATAGTAAGCCATTTATAAATTACTATTTGCTGGCACATGTGGCGGGAATGCTCTTATATGGCGCAATCGCTTTTTTCGAACTGGTCACTCAGTCAATCGGTAATATTGCCCTGTATGTTGTGCCCGGTTTTCTGTTGTTTACCTTTATGATCTGGCTTGTAGGATTCGAGCCGGTCAAACCGAAAAACATGTTCTTCTAAAACCATGGAAATATTACGCAGCACAGATGCAATTCGTGCCAGAGAGCTCGACCCAATAGCGCAGAAAGTAGTTGATGCCTCTGCACGCCTGCCGCAAATAGAAGATGGCTCCCCGGAAGATGCCCGCGCCATGCGGCGTGAACGGGGCAATCCTTTTGCACCTGATCCTGTGGAAATGGAAAGTATCGAAGATATTCAGGTTTCCATTTCGTCCGGTTCTTTGACGCTGCGAATTTATCGACCATTTGGCTGGAAGCAGGGCTTAAGACCAGGCTTCGTTTTCTACCACGGTGGAGGTTTCGTACTCGGTGATGTGGAGCAGTACGATACCGTTGTCCAGCATCTCGCTGCCAAGAGTGGTTGCATTGCAGTATCGGTGGAATACCAGTTAGCGCCGGATAACAAGATTAAAGGAATTCACCAGGATGGTTTCGATGCTTATCGCTGGGTAAGGGAAAATGCTGCAGACCTGGGAATCGATGAAGACCGGATTGCTATCGGAGGAGATAGTGCCGGTGGTAATTTAACTATTGGCGTCGAGTTACTCTGTAAACAGGCGAACTATCCGGTACCAAAGTACCAGGTACTGATTTACCCTTCGGTTGATTTACCCATGAGTTTTCCTTCTGTTGAAGAATTCGGTGAGGGCTACTTTCTTACTAAAAAGGGCATGGCGTGGTTTCGCAGTCACTACCTGGAGTCACCGGACCAGGCACATGATCCTGACTTACTCTTTTTAGAAAGAGATGTTAGCGGCTTGTCTCCTGCCTTTATCATTACCGCAGGTTTCGATCCACTAAGGGATGAAGGTAAGGCTTTTGCCGATCATCTCGCCCGGCAGGGTGTGACGATGGAACATGTTTGCTATACCGACATGATCCATGGATTTATTTCATTCGCCGGTGGCATTGGCGCTGGCATGGAATTAATCGAAGAGATTGCCAGCAGGCTGAAAACAGAATTGTAGCCACAAAAAAGCCGAGCGATGCTCGGCTTTTTTAATTCACCTAATTGTTACTGGGTAACTATTTCTACCCGGCGGTTGCGCTGATAGGCAGTTTCAGAAGTACCGCGATCAGCCGGCCGTTCTTCGCCATAACTTACAGTTTCAATCTGGTTACGGGCTGCACCGTTAACGATCAGGTAATTCAGAATACTATTAGTACGGCGTTCGCCCAGGGCCAGGTTGTATTCCCGTGTACCGCGTTCATCGGCGTGGCCTTCCAAACGAACTCGCTTACTGGGATTGGCAGCTAAATCCTGTGCGTGAAAAGTCAGTACATCGCGATCTGCCTGACGAAAATCGGCGATATCGAAGTCAAAGTAAAATACTCGATTTGCGAGTGCCGAGCGTCGCATACGTTCTTCTGCAGCTGCTGCTCGTGCCGCCGCGGCGTCTTCTAATTCTTGTGCTCGCCTGGTGGTAGCATCAATCCCGGATTCACCACTGTCAGCAACTTCACTTGCGCCGGCTTCTTCGCTGGTAGAGCTACAGGCAACTACCGTGCTTAAGGCGAACAAGAGTAGTACAAGTTTAAAAAGATGGTTTATTTTCATGTTCAGTACCTACCTAAAAGGGGCAAAAAATCTCGGAAAGTCAGTGTCTTAAAAGGAAGGCGAAGAATACCCCATTTATATACTCAAATCTATTGAGTCAACTCAATTGTTAAGCCATTGTAAGGCGAGCTTGTATACTGAATTTATTGAAGATTTTTGCTGATTCATGGGTCTGCAACAACATCGAGCAATCGTTCGATTTTTCTACCCTGATTGGCGGGTTTAGTGTTAATCTTTTGTCGCTTTTTTGGACGCAGCGAAATAGCGAGTCCATTTTAGAAAAAGCATCCAGAATTAATAGCAGGAACCAATTGCAGGAAAGGCCTGCAATGATGATCCTGCCGAGGAGATGAAGAGTGAATGCTGATTTCACAGCTGAAGATTTGGCTTTCCAGGAAGAAGTACGGGGCTTTCTTGAAAACGAATTTCCAGCCGAGTATCGCGCAAAAATTGACGCTAATAAGCGCTTAAGCAAGGAAGAAGTTGTTAACTGGCAGAAAATTCTCTACCGCAAGGGTTGGGCTGCTCCTTCCTGGCCGCAAGAATATGGGGGAACAGGCTGGACTCAAATTCAGCGTCATATCTTCGCCACTGAAATGGGATTGATTGGTGCGCCGGATCCTGTTCCCTTTGGAATGAAAATGGTTGCACCAATCATCATGGCCTATGGCAATGATGAACAGAAAGCTCGCTTTCTGCCGGATATTCTGGAAAGCAATGTGTGGTGGTGCCAGGGTTATTCCGAACCCAATGCCGGTTCCGACCTTGCTTCCTTAAAGACAACCGCCGTGCGTGATGGTGATCACTATATAGTAAATGGTGCCAAGACCTGGAACACCTATGGTCAATATGCAGACTGGATTTTCTGCCTGGTAAGAACCGATAACACCGTTAAGAAACAGGAAGGTATTAGCTTTCTTCTTATCGACATGAAGTCTCCCGGTGTTAGTCTCAAACCAATTTATCTGCTGGATGGCCATGCCGAGGTTAACGAAGTTTTCTTCGATGATGTAAAAGTGCCGGCGGAAAACCTGATCGGAGAAGAGAACAAGGGCTGGACTTACGCAAAAGTATTGCTTACCCACGAGCGCACCAATATTTCGGGTGTTCCTCGTGGCAAGCGTCGTTTACGAGCATTGAAACACCTCGCAAGTGAAACCGACGATGGATTCGGTAATAGCATGATGGAGAACCAGACTTTTCGAAATCGAGTGGCTGACATCGAAATCGAATTAAAAGCACTTGAGTACGCTGAGTTGCGAACCCTCGCATCGATCTCCGCAGGAAAGGCGCCTGGCCCGGAATCATCGATCCTGAAGATTGTTGGTACCGAGCTGGCGCAACGTATCGATGAGATCTTCATGGATCTTGCTGCCTATCATTGTCTGCCGTTCGTGCCGGAGCAATTCGAGGATGGTTTTCAGGGTACATCTCTGGGGCCGGGTAACTCCGCCGCCTTTGCGTTGACTTATTTTAACAACCGCAAGGCGTCGATTTACGGTGGCTCTAATGAAATTCAACGCAATATTATCTGCAAAGCAGTATTGGGCTTATAGGAACTGGGGACGAGGTACTTAAAGTGGATTTTTCATATTCGGAAGTTCAATTAATGTTGCAGGATTCTGTACAAAAATTTGTACAGAAGAGTTACGACCATGAAACCCGCAGCAAGATTGTTGAAAGCGAAGAGGGTTATAGCAAAGAAAACTGGGCGCTGTTTGCAGAGCTTGGTTGGTTGGCAGTGCCATTTACTGAAGAAGATGGCGGGCTCGGTGGTTCTGCTGTCGATTTAATCGTCATGATGGAAGAATTCGGCAAGGCCAACCTGGTTGAGCCCTTCACTGCAACCGCAGTATTAAGTGGCGGACTGATTGCAGAGCTGGCAGAAGGTGAATCAAAAGCGAATCTTTTGGAGCAACTGGTCACCGGTAATTTGCAACTTGCCTGCGCCTATGCCGAATCGGGCAGCCGTTT
Source organism: uncultured Pseudohongiella sp. (assembly GCA_964616225.1). Lineage (GTDB taxonomy): Bacteria > Pseudomonadota > Gammaproteobacteria > Pseudomonadales > Pseudohongiellaceae > UBA9145. The sequence goes on along the minus strand of CAZTTE010000009.1, from coordinate 68,219 downwards.
CAATCTCGGCAAGGTAGCGACTACTGCAACAGCTGACGGTGATGATGTAGTCATCAATGGCAAGAAGATTGCTGTACTGAATGCGCCGAATGCCGATCAGGTCCTGGTTGTTGCCCGTGAGTCCGGTAATGAAATCGATGCCGATGGCATTTCAATTTTCAGGGTTGATGCCGGTGCGGATGGTGTTTCGATTAATGCGTTTACTAACATGGATGGCAAGAAGTCATCTGAAGTGACTTTCGAAAATGTAAAAGTTTCTGCTGAAAACCGACTCGGCGAGGCCGGGCACGCATTGCCAGCCTTACAAAAAATTGTCGACCGGGCCACGGTTGGAGTAAGTGCCGAAGCTGTTGGCGCACTGGAATCGTTGCTGCAAAAAACCGTCGAGTACAGCAAGACAAGAAAACAGTTTGGAACCATTATCGGTACCTTTCAGGCCTTACAGCATCGCATGGCAGACATGTTTATCGAATGTCAGTTGGCACGCTCTATCGTCGTGATGGCGGCAATGCAATTGGATTCCACAGCAGATGATCTGGAGAAAACCAAATCTGTTTCTGCTGCCAAGAGTCGGGTCGGAAAAGCCATACGTCAGGTTGGTCAGGAGGCTATCCAGATTCATGGCGGTATCGGCATGACTGATGAGTTGGACGTTGGGCACTTATTCAAACGGGTAACAGCAATCGATATCATGTTCGGTAATGCTGATTACCACACCGAACGTTTCGCATCTCTCTGATTCAGGAAGGATCTTCCCATGAGTGAACTTATATTTGTTCGACATGGGCAGGCCTCCTTCGGCCAGCAATCCTACGATAAGCTCAGTGAGCTGGGCATCGAACAGGTTCGAATTCTTTCGCAACACTGGCAAGGCCTCGGAGAAGAGTTCGATCATATTTATGCCGGTTCCCTGTTGCGTCAGCAAGAAACCGCTCAACAGCTTTTACCCGTAGTAAAGAACAATCCCTCCGCACCGGAAACCCATGCAGGTCTGAATGAATACAGTGGCGATGCTATTGTTAAGATCCATCTGCGGAATGAGGGCGGCGATATTGAATCTGATATCGAATTCGGCGGCGGCTTTGCCAATTCAGAAACAGGCAAGAGGTCTTTTCAGGCGGTATTCGAGGAGGCTACGGACAAATGGATAAAGGATGAGCTGCGACCCTCCGCTGCCGAACCCCATTTCGAATCCTGGAATGAGTTCAAGAACAGGGTTTACAGTGCAATCGATGACATCATGGCGCGCCACAGCAGTGGCAGCCGTATTCTGGTTTCTACCTCGGGCGGTGTAATCGCCCTGGCATTACAGCGAGTGCTGCAATTTCCCGATGATCAGGTAATTAAAACCAATTGGATGGTGCATAACAGTTCGGTTACTCGAATACGCTACGGAAATGGTAAGATTTCCCTCACCCAATTTAACAGCCTGCCTCATCTGGAAAAGAAGGGCATGCAAGAATTCGTGACTTACCGTTAGTAATATTGGAAGAATGCATTGAGCGTAGAAGAATTAATCGATAAGGCAGGGAGCATCAGGGAAGGGGAAGAGCTCGATCTTGATGCTATCAGGCAACATTTAGAACCAGTTCTGGGCAGCAAAGTCAGTGCACTGGAAATATCACAGTTCCCTGGCGGCCATTCCAATCTCACTTACCTGCTCACCAGCGGTGATGAGCAGTGGGTTTTGAGGCGACCACCGTTTGGCAGCAAGGTAAAATCTGCCCATGACATGTCGCGGGAATACCGCATCCTGTCCGCGCTAAAAGACGTATATTCCTATGGTCCCGTACCGATTCACTTCTGTGAAGATCACAGTGTAATCGGATGCGATTTCTATTTAATGAATTACATCCAGGGCCTGGTTATTCGTCGCGAGTACCCTTCCAATCTAAATCTGAGTCCGAACCAGATTCGTATACAGCTACTGAATTTCTTCGATGTGTTAGGAGATTTGCATTCGGTAGATCTTAAGGAAGCAGGTCTCGATAACTTTGGCAAACCTGTTGGTTATGTGCGTCGCCAGGTGGAAGGGTGGAGTCGTCGCTGGGGCGATGCCGTAACTCCGGACACCGTGAATTGTGATAACACGATTAAATGGTTAAATGACAACATGCCGGAAGAAAGCGGCAAGGCCAGCGTGATTCATAATGACTACAAGCTGGATAACGTAATCTTCGATGCTGACGATCCCATACAAGTTATCGGCGTGCTGGATTGGGAAATGTCTACCGTAGGCGACCCCTTAATGGATCTGGGCTGCACTCTTGGCTACTGGGTGCAAACCGATGACCCGGATTGGTTTCGTGAAGCGCGCACCATGCCTTCAGATATCGAGGGCGCGCCGAAGCGTGCCGAAATCATTACTCGGTTCCAGGAGCGTACCGGATTATCTGTCGAGAACTTTCCATTCTATTTTTGTTTTGGCCTGTTTCGACTCTGTGTCATCGGGCAACAGATCTATTACCGTTATTATCACGGCCACACGAAAGATGAACGCTTTAAAGGTTTTCTCAAGAAGGCCCATGTATTACAGCAAATGTGCGAAATGATCATCGCCGGTGAAGTAACAGATTAAGGAGACACTTATGTCATTTCAGATTAATGATTTATTTTCCATTGCAGGCAAGACGGCAGTCGTAACCGGCGGATCTCGTGGCATCGGAAAAATGATTGCACAGGGATACGTGGAGAATGGGGTTAAGACCTACATCTCGGCGCGTAAAGCTGAAGCCTGTGTTGCTACTGCAGAAGAATTATCGGAAAAGGGTGAATGCATTGCTTTCCCGGCAGACCTTTCGACAAAGGAAGGTAGGGATGCTTTTGTTGGCGAAATAAAAGAGCGGGAAGACAAGCTCGACATACTTGTTAATAACGCCGGTGCAGCTTGGGGTGCGCCATTCGAAGAATATCCCGATGATGGTTATGACAAGGTCATGAACATCAATGTCAAAGCCATATTCACTTTGACCAGGGATTTAATGCCGCTGTTACTAAAAGATGCTTCCCGGGAAAACCCGAGTCGCGTAATCAATATCGGTTCTATCGATGGTCTGCGAGTATCCAGTACGGACAATTTCGCCTACGGTGCCAGCAAGGCGGCAGTACATTTCCTGACCAAAAATCTTGCCGTGCGCTTCGGACCAAAAGGCTTAACAGTTAATGCCATTGCGCCGGGGCCTTTCGAAAGCCAGATGATGGATTTCATGTTGCAGCAATTTGGGGACAAGATTGCCAGGGAAAATCCAATGGGCAGAATCGGCAATCCTTATGACATGGCCGGCCTTGCTATCTACCTGGCATCCAATGCGACCAAGTATTTAACCGGGCAGGTAATTGCCCTGGATGGTGGTCGAAACCTGGGGGCAGCCCGGGACTAGGGCGCCTCAGGGGCTTTCCGTTCGGCTCACCGAACGCTTTCTGGGCTTAAAATCCATTTAATTCCGTGGCTTACGGTGTTACTTTAGCGCTCTCGTAATTTATAAGAACGTAGTAGCAGTGACTAAGAAGCAACCTCGAGTCCTTCCCAGAACTGTCATCGCCAGCATGGCCTTTGTCAGTGGTTTCTGCATTATGACCATTGAGATGCTGGGTGCGCGCATCCTGTCACCGTATTTTGGCGGTAGTCTTTCCGTCTGGGGCAGTATTATTACCATCTTCATGCTGGCGCTGGCCCTTGGCTATTTATTTGGCGGACGCCTTTCTACCCGGCGACCTAACGCAGTAACTTACGCCATGTTTTTCATTGGCGCAGCGGCGTTTTCCCTGCCGGTGATTCTGTTTGCCGATCCCATCATGGAGCCAATCTTTCTGGCTATCGAAGACCCTCGTTACGGTTCCTTGTTTGCTTCAATATTCCTGTTTTTTATTCCAACCAGTATCCTCGGCATGATCAGTCCCTATTCCGTACGACTCATGGTTGAAACGGAAGAACACAGTGGGCACATGGCAGGATTGCTTTATTTTATTTCAACCCTGGGTAGTGCGGCCGGTACCCTGGGTACCAGTTTTTATTTCGTACTCTGGTTCGAAGTTAACCAGATCTTGTGGGGAGCGGTTGCTGCATTAGTGTTAGCTGGTGGCATTATTCTCTTAACCGATTATATGCAGAAGTTAAAAACAACGAATCAAAGTACGAGCTATGCGAAAAAGCGTGCTTAATAAAATTCTTCAATTAATTACACTGGCAGCATTGCTATTGCCGCCAGTAACTTCGCTGGCGGAAACAGTTCATGAAGAGCGCTCAAAGTATCGCGACATAACTGTGACCCAGGTGGGTGAGCGACGATGTTTGCTGTTTAACGTTCACCGTGGTGATCGTAATCAAACCTGCATGATGGTTAACAATCCCGACTTGTTGGTATTCGATTACACCCGCATGAGTTTTGCCGGCATGCTGTTGAATCCTGAACCTCAAAATATCCTGGTTATTGGTCTGGGCGGTGGTTCCATTCCCATGACTTTCTCCGATATGTTTCCCGACGCGAAGATTGACGTCGTTGAGATCGATGAAGCAGTGGTGCGGGTTGCGGAAGAGTTTTTCTACTACAGTGATACCGACAACATGAAGGTCTACGTCGATGATGGCAGACCTTTTATTAAGCGTGCCGGGATTCGTGGCGAGAAGTATGACTACATCGTACTAGATGCATTCAGTGGTGATTACATTCCAGAACATATGCTAACCCGTGAATTTCTGGATGAAGTAAAGAGAATCATGACTGATGATAGTGTGCTGGTGGCAAACACGTTTTCCACCAGCCGGCTCTATGATCATGAATCAGTAACTTATCAACGCGCCTTTGGTGAATTTTACAATTTTAGACTGCCTAGTTCGGGAAATCGCATCATCATCGCGCAACTGGAAAGTTTGCCGTCCCGTGATGAACTGGTGGAAGAGTCCAGAAGGCTTGCACAGCGTCTGGAAAAATACGGCGTACCCTTAACGGATTACCCGAGAAGATTAAACACCCGGGTTGACTGGGATATGAGTCGGCGTGAACTTACCGACCAGTATTCACCTGGAAACCTGCTTAGAGATAATTAGAAAGCGGAAATCATTATGAAAAAATTAGCGCAATTGATTTTAATCCTGGCTATTAGCTGCGGGAGTTTCGCAAGTCTTGCCGAGGTCAGCATTAAGTCCGATGTCGTGTACGGACATAAAGACGGCATGGCGCTGGTCTATGACGTTATCACGCCAGAAAATGCCAATGGTGCGACAGTGGTATTCATGGTTAGTGGAGGCTGGTTCTCCCGCTGGGCGCCACCGGAAAATCGTGTACAGCAGTTTGCCTATTATCTCGATGAAGGCTTTACTCTAATTCCCGTACATCACGGCAGCGCGCCGCGTTATAAAGTGCCCGAAGCCTATGCTGATGTAAGCCGGGCTATTCGTCACATCAAGCTAAATGCTGATACCCACGGCATTGACCCGGATCGCATCGGTGTATTTGGTGGTAGTGCCGGTGGTCATTTGTCATTAATGCTGGGAATGGATTCCGATCAGGGTGATCCCAATGCCCAGGATGAAGTGATGCGCCATGACAATGAAGTGGCTGCGGTAGTTGCCTACTTTCCACCAGTAGATCTGCGCGAGATAACAGGTCCTAACGAAAGATTCCCGGCCCTGGATTTTCCCCAGGAGAAAGCGGCGAGTATCTCTCCCATTCTTTTTGCCGATGCCGGTGATCCGCCAACTTTGCTGATTCATGGCGACGCGGATGAATTAGTGCCCATAAGTAACTCGGTCATCATGCAGGCTGAGTTTGAGGCACAGTCGGTAGTGTCCGATTTCATTACAATTCCGGGAGCAGGGCATGGATTCAGGGGCGATGATGCCAGCCGGGCGTCAAGCGCTTCGGTAGCCTGGTTCAAGCAACATCTTCTGAAAGGTACTGCTAGCTTTAGCGATTAAGTTATAGATTAGCCGCCAGGCGTGTGCCCTGATCGATAGCACGCTTGGCGTCTAGCTCTGTTGCAACATCCGCCCCACCGATTAAATGGAAAGGCTTGTTCAGGCCTTCCACCAATTCCCTCAATGGTTCCTGGCCGGCACAAATAACAACATTATCCACTTCCAATGTGCGCGGCTCGTTATTGACCAGCAGGTGCAAACCAGCATCGTCGATACGCACATACTGGCAGCCCGCCAGCATCTTTGTGCCTTTCTTTACCAAACCGATGCGATGAATCCAGCCTGTAGTCTTGCCGAGGGTTTTGCCAAGCCCTTCTGATTTTCTCTGGCAGAGGTAAATAGTCCTGGGGGAGGGGGTAACTGAAGACTCTACGCCTTCGACGCCAGCTCTCGCATTCATTTCCATATCGATGCCCCATTCTTTCATGAATGCAGGAATATTCTGGCTGGTAGACTCACCGGCATGGCTTAAATATTCTGCGGTATCGAAACCAATTCCGCCTGCGCCAATGATAGCTGCTCGCTCACCAACAGTAGCCTTGCCGGTAATAACATCCACATAGCTGAGCACGGATTCATGGTCGATACCGTCTATATCTGGGACACGTGGCTCTATTCCTGTGGCAACAATGACTTCATCAAAGTCGGAGTCATTCAAATATTCTGCCGATACTCTCGTAGCCAGCTTTAGCTCGACATTAAACTGATCTAGTTGATTCTGGTAATAGCGCAGGGTTTCATAGAATTCTTCTTTGCCCGGGATGCGTTTCGCCAGGTTGAACTGGCCGCCGATCTTGTTATCAGCATCAAAGAGGGTAACAGAATGTCCGCGCTCCGCTGCTGTCACCGCCGCTGCCAGTCCTGCGGGACCACCCTCCGACCACGGCAATTTTCTTCTCTTCAATAACAGGCGAGATTTGTAACTCTGTTTCGTGACAGGCGCGAGGATTAACCAGGCAACTGGAGACCTGCCCGCTGAAAATATGGTCCAAACAGGCCTGGTTACAGGCTATGCAGGTATTGATGGCGTCGGCCTGATTGGCTTCCGCCTTGGATACAAAAAAGGCATCTGCAAGCAGCGGCCTTGCCATGGAGACCATGTCCGCATCACCACGATTCAGAATTTCTTCAGCTACTTCCGGCGTATTAATTCGATTTGAGGTAATCACCGGTGCCGGAATTTGATCTTTGAACTGAGCGGTTACCCAGGCAAATGCGGCGCGGGGTACCTTGGTAGCAATTGTGGGGATGGTGGCTTCGTGCCAGCCGATACCAGTATTAATGATGCTGGCTCCGGCTTTGCAAACTGCTTGACCCAGTTGCAATACTTCTTCTGCAGTGCTTCCACCCTCAACAAGGTCCAGCATCGATAATCGATAGATGATAATGAAGTCTTCACCGACCGCTTCTCTCACCCTGCGAACAATTTCCAGTGGCAGTCGAATTCGGTTTTCATAACTGCCGCCCCATTTATCAGTGCGTTTGTTGGTGCGCTCGGCAATGAATTCATTAATGAAGTAACCCTCCGAGCCCATTATTTCCACGCCATCGTAATTGGCTTTCTTACAGAATAGGGAGAAATCTACAAAGGCCTGAATTTCGCCTTCGATCTGTGCTTCCGTTGCTTCATTGGGAACGAAGCGGCTAATAGGCGATTTGACGGGAGAGGGTGCAATCAGGTTTTCATGTCTGGCATAACGACCAGTGTGCAAAATCTGCAGACAAATTTTGCCATCGTGCTCGTGTACGGCGCCGGTTAGCAATTTGTGCTTCTCAATTTGTGAGGGATCTTTATAAAGAGGGTGTTCGCCGGGTGGCAGGCAGTATTCACTGGCCATGAATCCGCCGGTGACGATCAGGGCTACACCGCCTCTTGTTCTCTCTCCATAAAACGCTGCCATGCGTTCATGGCTGCCGGGGATATCTTCCAGGCCCGTGTGCATTGAGCCCATGAGGACGCGGTTTTTCAAAGTGGTGAAGCCAAGGTCGAGCGGCTCGAATAATCGAGGATAGGGACTATTGTTGGAATTCATAAACTCTCTGGTGGCAGGAGTTGCCAGTTCTTAACTAATTAACGCCAATGATATTGCGTAATTCCGCTATGTCCAAGAGTTCGATTTCACGGTTATTTACTTCGATCAGTTTCTTTCTTTGTAATGCAGTGAAAATGCGAGAAACGGTTTCGACAGTCAGCCCCAGGTATTCACCGATATCGCCCCGGGTCATGGGCAACAGGAATCGCACTGGAGAGAGGGATACTCGCGCATATCGACTCGATAGGCCGAGCAGGAAAGATGCGGTGCGTTCTTCAGCGGTGAAACTGCTGAGCAAAGTATGGACTTGCTGATCCTTGGCAATCTCGTTACCCATGATGGCAAAGAAATGATGCTGCAGATTAGGTAATTGATGGCTGAGTTTTTCCAATTGAGAAAAGGGGATTTCACAAATTGAGGAATGTTCCAGTGCCTGGGTGGAGTTGGCATAGTGCTTACTGGCAATACCGTCCATGCCAATGATTTCCCCCGGAAGAAAGAATCCGGTAACCCGGCCTACGCCGCTATCGCTTACTACATAAGATTTGAAACTGCCTGAGCGTACGGCAAAAACCGACTTGAACTTGTCATTCTGACGATAGAGATGGTCGCCTTTCTTGTAAGGTCGGTTGCGTTCAACAATCTCGTCCAATTGATGAATCTCTGACTTATTCAGCGCGATTGGCAGACAGAGTTCATTGAGCCGACAGCTGGCGCAAGAAATATTGGAATTATGAGGGCAGAGTTTGTCCTCGCGATTTTCGGGCTTGACGTCAATAGCAATTGACTCCAGCAGCGCCTCCTTGGAACCACTCTCGTTCATACCCAAACCCTCCATTTTCTGGCTTTCCGTGCACTGTATCGCGCACCCTATACAGCTTAAAATCAGTGTTGACCGATTCTAGGTAGATTCAGAAATCAGAATATTGATTTAGATTAATTTGCTGCTTTCTCGAGAAAACTACAATCGCGGCACTTTGGGATAACAATGAGGATGTTTGCAGATGCTAGAACTGAGTCGAATACTGGTAATTATTGAGCCGGATGCTGACGAACAACCAGCCCTGGATAAGGCTACACAGCTAGCGAAGTACGCAGAATCTGAAATTGAGTTGATGATAGCGGACTACAACGCTTATCTGGAAGACGGCTATTATTTTGATCCCGTGCAGGCACAGAAGCTTCGCTATGAGCACGGCGATCAACGCATCAAGGAGCTGGAAGTATTGGCAGCGCCTCTGAGAGAGCAGGGATTGGAAGTTTCGGTCTCAACTGCCTGGGGTAACCCCCCTTACGGAGAAATCGTAACCCGCATCAAAGACACCAAGCCTTCGCTGGTAATCAAGGCAACCCGACATCACCATAAGCTTTCCCGCCTGGTGCTTTCCAATGAAGACTGGGAACTGGTGCGTTATTGTCCAGCACCATTATTATTGGTTAAAAGCAAATTATGGGAGTCTAATCCGATTTTCCTCGCTTCGGTCGACCCTGATCATTTGCATGACAAGCCGGCATCCCTGGACAACAAGATTGTGACCTCAGCAAAATCGATGGCTGCTATCTCCGGCGGGGATGTACACCTGTTTCATTCAGCCTGGTTACCGCCACTCTCAGGCATGTACCCGGTTGTAGCCGATGAGAAAGAAGAGGGTGAAAAGTTAAATCGGCTGGCGGACATTAATGGTGTGCCCCAGGCAAACTGTCACTGGTCAACGAATGATATCGTACATGCTTTGCCGCAAATGGCGGAGGAATTAAAAGCCAGCGCCGTGGTCATGGGAGCTATTTCCAGATCACGGTTTGATCGTATATTGATTGGTAATACAGCTGAGAAGTTACTCGATCATCTCGATTGTGATGTCTTGGTAGTCAAGCCTGACCAGATGCCGGCTCTTAACAAGATTCTCTTGTAATCCCAAGTGATACCAGAATAGAAAAAAGGGGAGCAGTAAATCTGCTCCCCTTTTTTTATTAGCTTTGTTATTTATGCTAATTACTTATTCTTCGTCGTTGCCAACATGAACCGTAAGCACATCACAGGTTGATCCATGGAGGACTTTGATTGCGGTGGACCCTAACAGAATTTTCCAACCAGAATGGCCGTGGCTACCGATCACAATCGCATCACAATCAAGTTCGTTAGCCAGGTTCCTGATTTCGGGAGCCGGTGCACCCATTATTGTGTGTAAATGGTCTCCGTCAATTCCCAGGTCGGCACCAATTTTCTCCAGGCGTTGTTCCGCATAATTGATCGCTTCCTGCTGTAACTCGCTCACATTTACTGCATAGATGTCCATGCTGTAAGCGGCGGCCACTGGTTCTACTACATGTACCAGGTGTAACTTGCTGGCTCCTCCGCTAGCCATGCGCACAGCGGTGTCGATGACTTTTTGTGAATCATTGGATAGATCTACAGCTACTAAAACGTTTTTATACATGAAATGAACCTCTGTTTACTTGCAATTCAGAATAGGTTTAAAACTCTCCGTTGACTTCTATTTGAACCTTTATCCTGAGCCTGCTGATTGACTTATGTCAAGCTGCAAGTCTTCTAATTTTGAGTCTCATAAATAGGGAGAAAACAACCAGGCCAGGGCATTGCGGACGCGAATTAGCCTGGATTTCCTCGTCAAATGGGAATTGTCCACGCGGGTAGCGCTGGCCAGCTTTGTTTCGAAATACTGATGTAATTTCCCAATAATTTCTGTGCTGAATACTTCGAGCCCCAGTTCAAAATTCAGGCGCAAACTGCGGGGATCCAGATTTGCAGAACCAATCAGGGAATAACCATTGTCGATCAGGATAGCCTTGGTATGAATAAATGGCGCAGGCAAGCTATACACCGGAATCTCACGATCCAGGAGATGTTTTAGATTGTGTTGGGAGGCCCAGTGAGCGAGATGTACATTGGTACGTTCCGGCAGTAATACTTTGACGTCTACTCCTCTTAACCTGGCGCCAACAAGGGCTCCAATCAGATCGAGGCCGGGAAGAAAGTAAGGAGTCATAATCCATAGTCGCTCCCTCGCCATGGCGAAGGTTCCGACTAATAATTCATTTAGTTTGTCGAGGTTCTCGTTTGGGCCATCCAGTATTAATCGAGTCCAGATTTCTGAGCTATTCTGATTTTCGAGTACAGGCGTATGCTCAAGTCTATCCTTTTCTTCACAGCAATGGTTCCAATCCTTTATAAACGCTCGTGTTAGATCATCAACAATCTTGCCGGTAAATCGGAAATGTAAATCCCGGGCGCATTTGGGGTTATTGGATTTTTTAATGAGATGCCGATCACTCAGATTCTGTCCGCCGGTGTATGCACATTTTTCATCAATCACCAGGATTTTTCGATGGTTGCGCATGTTAACGTGCAGTGAAGGGGGAATAAGGGTGATGGGGTTGAACAGTCTGAAGTTGATCTTTCGTTTCTTTAACAGCGAAAGAATTTTTGGTGGATAGGCAATCCCACCCAGGCCATCGACGATGATTCGTACATCTATGCCACGATCCTGTGCAGTCGCGAAGGCTTCCACCAGGGCCGTGCCGGTGGAATCTTTCTGAAAAATGTAGGTAGAACAATAAATATGCTGTTTGGCTGCGGCAATGTCTTCCAGCATCTTCGGAAAAAGTGCCTCGCCATTTTCCAGTATGGACATGTCATCGGCAGAATACAGCCCGCGACCGGATACAGATTGTCCAATAATTGCCAGTGGCGAAGCTTTGCCTTCTTCGGTTTCAGTGATCTCGGCTTCTTCGGCAATGCTGTCTGGTAAAAAGTTGGTCTGTGCTTTAGCGGAGATACGATTTATTCCCAGCACCAGGTAGATGACTGGGCCAAAGAAAGGTATGAGCAGGCAAATCGCTACCCAGGCCAGGGCAGACTTGGAATCCCTTTTGGAAAGTAGTGCGTGCAGGGCCGCGATTATCGCCATCGCCCCGAGGGCTATGGCGATAAGAACATTAATTGTGCTGTCGAATTCGTAAGAAAACATGAATAAGCATCAGTGCTGTAATGTTAAGTCAGTCAGTACTGCGCAATGGTCCGATAACTGCCTCCAACAGGAGTTTGCCATTACTTCGAAGCCAGTAACAGAAAACCCGCGCAGATAAATCCTGTCCATCGGTAGCACAGGCATCACGGCAGGAAAGGTATTAGCCACTGAGTTGGAGAATAATTCGCCGGCTTCGACCATGCCGCAATCATTCTTGAGTCTCTTGTGAGCGGTCTTTCTCCAGTCATTGAAGTCGCCGGCGATGATTAGAGGGTGTGAGGGATCAACCTTGTCGTCGATGTATTTAATCAACTTGTATAATTGGAACTGCCGTTCTCTTTCGAATAAACCCAAATGTACGCACATGAGGTGAATATCATTCTCCAATTGACCATGGAGTATGCCTCGCTGGGATACCTTGAGAGTGGATACGTCGATGTTGTCGTAAAAGCAGAAAGGCAGCTCGCTTAGTATCGCGTTGCCGTGATGCCCGTGTTGATAAATCGCATTCTTGCCGTAGGCATAGTGATCCCAGACCGTATCAGCCAGGTACTCGAATTGGTTTGATTCCGGCCAGTCGGCTATTGCTTCCCGGTGTTTTTCGTGTTCGCCTAAGACCTCTTGTAGAAATACAATATTACTTCCGGTTTCCCGCAGGTTGTCTCTTATTTGTTGCAGAGTAAACCGGCGATTCCCCAGAGAGAAGCCCTTGTGAATATTGAGTGTCAGTACTCTGAAATCGTCCATTTCGAGCTGCGGAAACCTTTGACATTTATCAACTAGCGAAACCACGGGTTGTAACAATTGACTTGCGTCAACATGCATTATCGCAACCCAAAGTACCTTTATCTATGTCAATAGATGTTGAATTCAATGAGGTAGAAATGGACATTGACAAAATTAAAGCAGAACTAATTAAACGCAGGACAGAATTACAATCCCGATTGGAACGGACTCATAAGCACATCTATCAGAAAGATGAGCCGGTTAGTGCAAACTTCAATGAGCAAGTAAAGCAAACCGAGAATGACGATCTGGTAATGGCCTTGGAGGTCGATGGTATTGAGGAAAGCTCTCAAATTAATGGTGCCTTGGATCGTATCGAAGAAGGCGTCTATGAACAGTGCGCTGCATGCGGCGAGGATATCGGCGAGGAGCGACTTCAGGCTATTCCTTATACCGATCGCTGCATTAAATGTGCTGAGTAGCTTTTACTCTGCCAACAGCTTTCCGATTGCACCTATCCGCACGAAGTGTTTGTCCAAGGAGCGACAAAGATGAATACAATTGAAAGAATCATGGTTGTGATTGACGCAGATGAAGATTTTTCTGCTGTGCCAGATGGCTTACCTATTGAGCTTAGAAAGGCATTGCGACTGGTCAAGGACAAGGCAGCTACCGAGATCAAATTGGTCAGCGTTGGCTATGAGAGGTATCTTGCCCATAGCTTCCGCAGCATTGGCTATGACTTTGAGAAATTACAGAGAGAATTTGTCGATCGCCTTGGTTCCATCATGGAAGAAATGGTTGCCGATCTAAAGACGGATGGATTTAATATTAGCTGCGAAGTGGGTTGGGCGCATCCACGCTATCAACTGATTGTTCAGATGGCGCAGGAGTTTAATGCAGATTTATTAATCCAGCATTGTCGTCCTTACGCAAAACTGGAATACCACCATTTAACCCATGATAGCTGGGAGCTCGTTCGACTTTGTCCTATTCCACTATTGCTGGTTAAAGATGCAGATTGGAGTGACCCCATAACCGTTATGGCGGCGGTTGATCCATTACATAGCCATAACAAGCCACTGCAGTTAGATGACATCATTATTGACGCGGCAAACTCCATTAGCAATCAGATTGGTGGTCAGGCACATATAGTGCACGCCTTTGCTGAAGCGGCTCGCCCATTTGCTCCAGCAGGCCAGATTAGGGAAGAGCATGCAAATGCATTTAATGAGCTGGTTTCCAATTACGATTTCGATGATTCGCAATTGCACTTGCTGGATGAGACTCCGGTTTTCGCCTTACACCAGTGCGGAGAGAAAATAAACTCTGACATGGTGGTAATGGGTGCTATCTCCAGGTCGCGCGTATCAGAGTCATTGGTTGGCAGTACTGCGGAAAAGGTGCTCGACTACATTAAGACTGACATCCTGATAATGAAGCCTGCCGTAGATAGTTAAGATTCTGATTCCGATTAGACATCGAGGCTTTCGAGTTACTGCAGACTCTGAGGTATAGAATCAATCAACGAAACGCTAAGCGTATTTGTTATTTTAAGGAAAAGCCCAACCCAGTTGGGCTTTTTTATTGCTGCCTAACTTCGCCGCCGCAGAATTTGCAGTAACGGGCGTCAAGGTCGTGATCGTTGGCATTACAATTTACGCAATGGCGTTCGCTACTGGCGGCGCGTCGATCGCGCTCCTGGAATTCGTTTATGAGTTCTGCGCCAATGATACCGGTTGGGACTGCGATGATGGCGTAACCGAATATCATTGCCAGGCCTGCTATGAATTGTCCCACCGGAGTTTGCGGAGAGATATCGCCATAGCCAACTGTGGTTATTGTGACAATAGCCCAGTAGATAGAACGGGGGATGTTGTTAAATCCGTTTTCCGGTCCTTCGACGATAAACATCAATGCACCGAAAATAATGATCAGGGTTATAACAGAAAACAGGAAGACGAATATTTTCCTTCTCGCCTGGACCAGGGCAGTGTAAAGCAGGTTCGCTTCCCCCATGTAGCGAAACAGTTTCAGTATTCGGAATATACGCAATACTCGCATAATGCGAATAACGATCAGGTACTGCGCAGAAGGAAAAAGAAACGCGATATAAGTAGGCAGGATCGAAATCAGGTCAATCAGGCCATAAAAGCTAAAGATATAACCTCTAACATTTTTCGTGCTGTATATCCGGAAAAAGTATTCGATAGTAAAAACGATGGTGAAAAACCATTCCAGGCGGAACAGGAAAACCCCATACTGGTCGTGATAACTTTCTACGGAGTCGACTAGTACTGCTGTGACCGAGACGACGATCATGCAGATTAGTACAACGTCAAATAGCTTTCCGGCGCTGGAGTCGTAGCCGAAAATTACGTCGTATACCCGCTTCTGGGTTTCAGATCTGAATTGATCGTTCATAGCCTTACTTTAACAGTAAAACTCCAGCACAGTCACTGATGGTATTAAGGTCGTGGGCTAGGCCTTGAGTACCATTACATCGCAGGGGCAGTTTTCCAGAATTTTTTCCGCCGTATTACCGATGATGGCTCTCTCCATTACATTTTTGGAGAGTGCGCCGATGACCAGTACGTTCGCCTTGATTTCTCCTATGTATTCAACAAGCGACTGCAGTAGATCGCCCTCAGAAACATGCACATGCTCTCCGCTTATACTGGCCGATTGGCTAAGCTCAACAACTTTATCCAGATGTTGTTGTCTTATGTTGTCCAGATGCTCTTTGGTTTCCCCGCCCATGGGAAATAACGTAGAAACAAACGGGTAGTAGGAATGGAATACTCCTGGCTGCAGGCCAAACTCCTTCGATAAGAATGCTGTCGTATTGATGATCAGGTCATCCAGTCCGGCCTGTTCAGTCTTGAAGTGCAATGGATCCACCGCTGCCACTACGTTGCCTTCGGAATTCCAGTTCTCTGGTTTTACCAATAGCAAGGTGGCAGGGCATTTTCGAATTAGTCTCCAGTCAGTATTGGTAATAAGGGTTCGGTCAATGACGCTATGATGGTGAGTGCTTTTCATGACCATGTCGGGTTTTAGTTCAACTGCCTTTTGGATGATGGATTCTGCCAGGTGGTGATTCTCTTCGAACTCATAACTCGCATCGATACCGTCTTTGCTGAATTCATCGACGAGGTCTTGCAGCATTTTTTGGTAGTGATCTCTGAATAGCTTTTTCTGAGTTTCGAAGAAATCTCCATCTATACCTTCGTAGATATAGGAATTCTTGGTCAGGGTGTTGGAGTTGTTAATGAAGAATTTGACCTTGGCGCCAGAAAGTTTTGCAACCAATTTTGCTTTCTTAACAACAAAGTCTCTTTCTACGGTGGGGTCAACTACGACGAGCAGGGATTCAATTTTGTCCATGATTGTATTCCTTTGTTTCCATGATAGTGATTTGTGGCTCCTTACGAATCACAAAGCACTCAATTAAGGTCTTAAGCAATTGGAATTCGATTGCTGCCCGTTTCTTTAGGCGCCGGCTTTAGCTTGGGAACTGTCAGAGTCAGAACGCCGTCAGCAAAGTTTGCGCTTATGCCATCCTGGGTCGTACCTGGACTAACGTTAAACGAGCGGGAAATGGAACCGCTACTGCGCTCTTTCCAGATCACTTTCCCTTTCTTCTTTTTCTCTGATTCGGTTTCCTTTCTCGCGGATACCGTCAGTACATCATTGTGTAGTGTAATCTCGATGTCGTCTTTCTTGACTCCCGGCAGATCAGCATGGATCTCGTAGCTGTCGTCAGCCTCGTGTACATCAACTCGCATGCCTGCCAGCGGTTCACTGTCAGAACGATGTTTGTGAGGCAAATGCATGCCGTGGAAAAAATCATTAAAGAGTGAGTCGAAATCGAAGATTTGATTTCTAGGTACCAGGTTCATTTGTTCTTCCTCCTAAGAGATATCAATAGTTAACACTTATCTTTTTAGGGTGAATTCCAATAGTTCAAGCGTGTAAGTTATATTGTTTGCTTTTTACCGGTAAGCTTGTTGATCCATGTCAACAAGCTTGAGGCCCCGGATTTCCATACTGCAGTTATTATTAATGGACTCCGGCTAAAGCCGATCGGCGCACCGGAACAGGGAGGATGAATGAAAGGCCTGAATACTATTAAACTTATCGTTTTATTACCGGCATTGTTGCTTTCCTGCAGCGATCAATCTGAACTCTATAGAAGCCCGGTAGTGAATATTCCTTTCACGCCTGATATTAGTATTAACGAAGTAATGGTGGCCCAGATTGATCATGCTGCCCACTTTATCTGGGACGCTGCCGATCCTGATGTAAATCTGGCCCCTAACCAGTGGCAGGAAGTGGAACATCATGCCATTCAATTGATCTCCAGCAGGGCTGCCATGACTATGGGTGGTACTGGTGCTAATGACGCCATGTGGATTGCCCAGGTTTCATGGCGTGACTATGTGAATCAGATGAATGAGGCGGCGGTGCTGGCACTAACCAGTGCGCGTTTAAGAGACAAGACTTCGTTGACGGTTGCCAGTGATGATCTTATCGAAACCTGCGAAGGTTGTCATTCTCAGTTTAAGCCTTCGGTGCCTACCGAAGGCTATAGTCACGTGCACTAAACTTCATTAGTTATTGAGACGGAGCTATTGCGCTTGGAATTGCTTCGTTAAAACTGATTTCAAAATGCTCATGTATTGTCATATACACTCCGCTATTGAAATCAGTTTTGCCTCACACTTCCTGCGCTCATTACGCTCCTCGAGTTTTGAGAATCCCGTAGTCAGGTTGAACGGCGTTTAGCCGGCATCTTTGATCATGTTTCGCGCAATGATTAACTGCTGGATCTGGCTGGTGCCTTCGTAGAGCCTGAACAGTCGAACGTCACGATAGAATCTTTCCACCGCATATTCCGACATATAGCCGGCACCACCATGGATTTGCACACAGCGATCGGCGACGCGGCCAACCATCTCTGTGGCGAATAATTTACAGGCAGAAGATTCGGTGCTGACGTTCTCTCCATTATCCCGCTTGCGGGCTGTCTCCAGGGTCATGCATTTTGCCGCATAGGTCTCAGTTTGCGAGTCGGCGAACATGGCCTGGATTAATTGTTGTTCAGAAATGGGCTGTCCGAATTGTTTGCGCTGCATGGCGTATTCCAGTGCATCGCCAATCAGTCTTTCGGCAACGCCCACACTCACACCGGAAATGTGTAAGCGGCCACGATCAAGGACCTTCATCGCTGTAATAAATCCTTCGCCTTCTTCGCCAATAATGTTTTCCGCAGGAACAGGGCAGTCTTCAAAGATGACGTCGCAGGTCATGGAGCCCGATTGCCCCATCTTCTTATCCACGGATCCGAGGGTTATGCCAGGAGAATTCCTGTCTACTATAAAAGAAGAAATACCACGGGCTCCCTGAATCGATGGGTTGGTGCGAGCCATAACATTAAAGGTGTCGGCTACCTTGGCGTTGGTTATGTAGCGTTTGGTGCCGTTGAGGATGTATTTGTCACCATCTCTAACTGCAGTGGTCTTTAGTGAGGCAGCGTCGGATCCGGCTTCGGGTTCGGTCAGGCAGAAACAACTTATCCATTCGCCGCTGGCATATTTTGGTAGATACTTCTGTTTCTGTTCTTCGCTGCCGTTGAAAACGATGGCAGCGGAGCCAATGCCGTTATTGGTTCCCATAATCGAACGAAAAGCAGGCGAAGTTCGGCCAAGGGAAATCGCAACCTGAATTTCTTCTTCCATGGTGAGGCCCAAACCACCGTATTCTTCTGGAATAGTTAGCCCAAACAACCCCAACTCTTTCATTTCCCCTAGAATGTCTTCCGGCAATACGCCAGATTCCGCCAGTTCTTCTTCTCTTGGAATTAATCGTTCGCGCACAAAGCGATCGATTAGATCCACAAGTTGGTTGAGTGTTTCCTGATCTCTAATCATCTTAAACCCTTGGAATTCCTGCTCTTGGCCCGCTGAAAAACGAGCGGCTAAGCTACCACAAGCTCCCGTTTTTTACGAATGCCGTGGTAGAATGCGGCCCCTTGTCCCCTGTGAATATGTGGTTTTACGAGGGGCGCACAAGACCCTGCCGAGTCAGCTCTCACAAGGACTGTCACAAAGCGAATGCAGGGCATAACACAAGAATTTGTAAGTAATACGAGAAGCTTTATGTCTGAACTATCCGATGCCTACATCTATGACGGTGGGCGCACCGCTTTCGGGCGACACGCCGGGGCGCTTTCCTCTGTCCGGCCAGATGATTTGCTGGCACATACCATTAAAACCGTAGTCGAGCGTAATGCGTTTCCGGCTGAAGCCTATGAAGACGTCATCATGGGTAATACGAACGGGGCAGGCGAAGATTGTCGAAACGTCGCTCGATTTTCACTACTGCGGGCAGGCATGCCGGTGGAAGTAGGCGGACAAACTGTAAACCGTTTATGTGGATCTGGGCTGGCTGCGACCCTGGATGCTGCCAGGGGTGTGAAAGTGGGAGAAGGAGAGTTGTTCCTTTCCGGCGGTGTTGAATCCATGAGTCGTGCGCCCATTGTCATGAGCAAAGCCAAGTCGGCTTACGATCGCAGCCAGGAGATTGCCGACAGCACCTTGGGTGCTCGCTTTACCAATCCTGCTTTTGCTTCAGCCTTTGGTAACGACACCATGCCCGAAACCGCTGACAATATTGCTGCAGATTTAACCATTACCCGCGACGCAACCGACGCCTTTGCTGCCGGTTCCCAGGCCAGGTATGAAGCGGCCAGGGCCGATGGATTCTTTACCGATGAAATTATTCCTATCGAAGTATCCCAGGGGCGCAAGAAACCGATGCTTACTGTTGATAGTGATGAACACCCCCGTCCACAAACAACAATTGAAACCCTGTCGGGATTAAGAACACTTTTCGAAGACGGTGTGGTTACTGCGGGCAATGCATCTGGCATTAATGATGGTGCAGCAACGCTGATTGTGGGTAACAGGTCAGTTGGTGAAAAACACGGTGTTGCTCCCCGGGCAAGAATTATCTCGGGAGCGGTTGCGGGAGTAGAGCCAAGAGTCATGGGTTTTGGTCCTGTGTTTGCAATCCGTAAAGCGCTGGGGCGTGCAAATTTGTCTCTTGCTGATATGGATATTATCGAGATTAACGAAGCGTTTGCTCCCCAGGTATTGGGTTGTCTAAAAATGCTGGAAGTAGATTTCGACGACTCGAGAGTAAATCCCAATGGTGGCGCAATTGCAGTCGGGCACCCTCTGGGAGCTTCCGGTGCGCGCATTGCCATCACGGCAACACGCCAACTGGAGCGTATGCAGGGTAGATATGCAGCAATCAGTTTGTGTATAGGAATCGGTCAGGGCGTTGCAGCCATTATCGAGCGCGTATAAACAAGTACAGAATAACGAAGATTAGAAAGGAAAGAACATGTCTGAAGTAGTTAGCTACGAATTGAATGAAAACATCGGAGTAATTAGTGTTAACAATCCTCCGGTTAATGCACTTGCCCAGGTGGTGCGAGAAGGAATTCTTAATGCAGTGAATGAAGCACAGGGCGACGGATCGGAGGCCATAGTATTGGCTTGCGAAGGCAGAACCTTTATTGCCGGAGCTGATATTACCGAATTTGGTAAGCCACCCAAGGATCCCTGGCTGCCAGAAGTGCTTACTGCAATCGAAAACTCATCCAAGCCAGTAGTAGCCGCTATTCACGGCACTGCTCTCGGCGGTGGATTCGAAGTGGCGTTAGCCTGTCATTATCGCTGCGCTGTTCCTTCGGCCAAGGTTGGATTGCCAGAAGTTAAGCTGGGCCTGCTTCCAGGTGCAGGTGGCACGCAACGGGTTCCCCGTGTTGCGGGCGTGAAGGCAGCGCTGGATATGATTACCGCCGGTAATCCGGTGGCAGCCGGCAAAGCCAGGGATATGGGCTTAATTGATGAGGTGCTGGGGGATGAAGATGTACGCGCTGGTGCGGTGCAATATGCAAAAAGCCTGGTAGAGTCAGGTGCCCCGCTTAAACGCATTCGTGATATCACCATCGATGCATTCAGTATCGAGCCTGATTTCTTTGATAATGCCCGCAAGCGATTGGCAAGGCGCGCCCGGGGCCAAATCGCCCAGGACCGAATCGTTTCCTGTTTGGAAGCTGCAGTCCAGTTACCAATTGATGAAGGGCTTGAGCGCGAAAGAGAGTTATTCAAAGAATTGGTTTCCTCGCCCGAGAGCGCAGCAATGCGACATATTTTCTTTGCCGAAAGACAGGCCGCGAAAATTAAAGATGTTCCGAGAGACACTCCACTGCGTCCAATTAAAAAAGTTGCCATTTTAGGTGGTGGCACCATGGGCGGTGGTATTGCCATGTGTTTCGCCAACGTCGGTATTCCGGTAATAATGCTTGAGATTAACGATGAAGCTCTAGAGCGGGGCATGGGAATCATTCGTAAGAACTACACCATCACCGTGCAGAAGGGCAAACTGGCCGAAGACAAGATGGAAGATCGCATTGCTCTTATAAGTGGTACGACCAGCTACGATGATATTGGTGATGTGGATATGGTCATCGAAGCTGTCTTCGAGAATCTCGATCTGAAGAAAGAAATCTTTGGAAAACTGGACGCAGCCTGTAAACCGGGAACAATCCTGGCCACCAACACTTCCTACCAGGATGTCGATGCGATTGCCGCAGCCACTTCAAGACCTGAAGATGTTGTGGGAATGCATTTCTTTAGTCCTGCCAACGTCATGAAGTTGTTAGAGGTAGTTCGTGGTGCCAAGACTGCCCATGACGTGCTCGCTACCGTCATGCAGATTGGCAAGAAGATAGGCAAAGTCTGCGCGCTTTCCGGTGTTTGCTACGGCTTCATCGGTAATCGTATGCTGGGTGGCTATGGTAGAGAAGCCCAGATGCTATTGCTGGATGGATGCACGCCAGCCCAGGTGGATGGCGCCCTGGAAGGATTCGGAATGGCTATGGGGCCACTGGCAATGGGTGACCTGGCTGGTCTCGATGTTGGGTATAAAGCCCGACAGGCCAGAACAGATCTTCCCGACGATCCAAAGTTGTATCGCATGGGAACACTGTTGGTAGAGATGGGTCGTCACGGTCAGAAAACCGGATCAGGTTTTTATAAATACGATCCCGAAACTCGTAAACGCATGTCAGACCCGGAAGTGGAAGCACTTATAAAAGAAGAAGCAGCCAAGCTGGACATTGAACAGAAAGAGATCAGCGATGAGGAAATTCTGGCTCGATGTTTTTATCCCCTGATAAATGAAGGCGCAAAAATCCTGGAAGAGGGCATCGCGCAGCGTGCCAGTGATATCGACGTGGTTTACATTTACGGTTATGCATTCCCGGTCGCCAAGGGTGGACCCATGCATTATGCCGACTCCGTTGGGCTGAAAAATGTCTACGATAAAATCTGCGAATTTCGCGATCGTTATGGTGAAGAGTATTGGCAGCCCGCGCCATTACTCCAGCAACTGGCGGAAGAGGGCAAATCATTTTCCCAGTGGGATAAAGAACGAGGGGCGGCTTAATGATTTCCTATCAAACTGCAAGTCCGGGTGCTCCTTTAGTTGAGGTGGAATCGGATACGCCGGTACCCAAGGGTGCAGAAGTTCTGGTTAAGACTGTGGCCTGTGGTGTTTGTCACTCCGATATTCATATCCATGAAGGTGCGTTTGAACTCGGTGGTGGCAAGAAACTGGAAGTAGGCGGCGAAGGCATGGTGCTGGGCCACGAAATTTTCGGAGAAGTTGTTGCAGTAGGGCCCGAAGCTGCAGGTGTTTCTATCGGCGACCGACGGGTTGTGTTTCCATGGATTGGTTGTGGCGAATGTGCTCCCTGTAAGCGTGGAGAAGAAAACATCTGCACTCCGGGACGTGCGCTCGGAATCATGAAGCCAGGAGGATTCGCCGATCACGTACTGGTACCCCACAGTCGTTATTTGTTTGATAAAGGCGACGTGCCGGATTCGCTCGCGGCAACTTATGCCTGTTCTGGCCTGACTGCCTATGGTGCGCTCAAAAAAGTCGGCGATCTGCAGGATGGAGATGAGATAGTCATCATCGGCGCAGGCGGTGTTGGCATGATGGCAATCCAGATTGCCCGCGCCCTGGGAATGGATCCTATCGTGGTTGATATTGATGATGCCAAGCTTGCTGCTGCACAGGAGCTGGGTGTTAGTCGCACGTTTAATTCATCGGATCCGCAATCCGCGAAAGAAATTCGCAAGAGCACAGGCGGTGCCTTCGCTGCCCTGGACTTCGTCGGTGCGGAAGCGAGCGTTAATTATGGACTAGGCTGTCTGCGCAAAGGCGGGATGTTAATAATTATAGGCCTCTACGGTGGGGCATTAACAATGCCGATTCCTTTTATCCCAATGAACGCACGAATTATTCAGGGAAGCTACGTCGGCACCTTGCAAGACATGGATGAATTAATGGCAATGGTACGCGATGGCAAGATAGCTCCGATCGATATAAGCGAACGCCCCCTGTCGGAAGCCAGTGACGCTCTGGTTGACTTAAAAGCCGGCAAGGTAAAAGGGCGGCAGGTCCTGGTAAATGGTTAATACATAATGAATATGCAATTACAGGCGCTCGACGATTTTCGCACTTCCACCCGTGAGTGGCTGGAAGAAAACTGTCCACCTTCAATGCGCACTGCCATGGTACAGGAAGAAATAGTCTGGGGTGGTCGTAATCCCCATTTCGAAAATCCTGAATCAAAACTCTGGCTGGAGCGCTTGGCGGAGAAAGGCTGGACTTGTCCAATCTGGCCCACAGAATTCGGCGGCGGAGGTCTTAATAAAGAAGAAGCAATAATCCTCAATGAGGAATTGCGCAGGATTAATGCCAGGCCTGCGCTAACCAGTTTTGGGATTAGCATGCTCGGGCCGGTACTGCTGGAGTACGGTAGCCATGAACAGAAGATGGAGCACCTGCCTAAAATTATTCGTGGTGAAATTCGCTGGTGCCAGGGTTACTCGGAGCCAGGCTCCGGTTCGGACCTGGCCAGCCTGAAAACCAGGGCAGAATTACAGGGCGATCATTACATTATTAATGGATCGAAAGTCTGGACCTCTTATGCTGATAAAGCGGACTGGATTTTTTGCCTGGTAAGAACCGATTTTGAAGTGCCCAAACATTCCGGTATCAGTTTTATCTTGTTTGATATGGCAAGCGAAGGTGTTTCCACCAAGCCCATACAATTAATAAGTGGTGCCTCTCCATTCTGTGAGACTTTTTTCGATGACGTAAAAGTTCCCGCCAGCAACCTGGTTGGCAGGCTTAATGACGGCTGGACCATTGCCAAGCGTTTGCTGCAACACGAGCGCACTATGATTTCTAGTTTCGGTCTAGCCAGTGGCCAATCGGATCGTGGCGGCACTACCTCTACCGTCGAAAGCCTGGAAGGAGCAGCAATGCATTATCGGGGTGATACGGAAAAGTTATCGGATCCGGTATTACGGGATGAAATTGCCCAATTCAAAATCGATTCGGCAGCGTTTGCATTGACATCGCAGCGCTCGGTTGAAGAATCAAAGCAGGGGCAAGGCCCGAATGCCACATCGTCGATGCTGAAGAATTATGGTTGTGAGTTAAACAAGCGGCGTTACGAGATTATGATGAAGGCATTGGGAAGTCAGGGCCTTGGCTGGGAAGGCGATGGCTTTAATGATGACGAATTGCTGGTTACCCGGGAATGGCTGCGCTCGAAAGCAAACTCCATCGAGGGTGGTACTTCGGAAATTCAACTCAATGTTATTGCGAAAAGAGTATTGGGCTTGCCGGACATACTCAGTATGAGTAAGACCAGGGACAAGTGAGGGCAGGGACGATGGCATTAGTACTAAATGAAGACCAGCAATTACTGAAAGATTCTGCGAAGAATTTTTGCCAACAAAACTCTCCGGTTTCAGTTCTGCGTCGCTTGAGAGATAGTAAGGATGAAAAAGGTTTCGATCAGGATGTCTGGAAGCAAATGCTGGAGCTGGGTTGGGCCGGTATGGCAATACCAGAAGCCTATGGTGGATTCGACTTTGGCTATAGCGGCCTGGGCATCGTTCTGGAGGAATCGGGGCGTACTCTAACCAGTTCGCCGCTAATTTCTACGGTACTTATTGGCGGGACAGCAATTAGTGAGATCGGATCTGAGTCGCAAAAACAGGAACTGCTACCTAAGATTGCAGCTGGAGAGTTGATTATCTCCCTGGCACTGGATGAAGATATCATCCATTGCCCCAATCGAATTAGCGCCACTGCTACTAAAGCTGGGGACAGCTATCAGATTAATGGCGAAAAAACGTTTGTACTGGACGGTCATGTCGCTGATAAATTGATCGTCGCCGCGAGAACATCCGGCGAAGTTGACAGCGAGAAAGGTGTCAGTCTGTTTTTAGTAGATGCTGATTTGCCTGGAGTATGCATAAACAGAACCTGGATGGTGGACAGTCGCAATTCTGCGAAAGTCAAATTCGAAAACGTAAATGTCGATGCCGCATGTTTACTTGGTGATGAGAACGACGGGTTTGCGGCGCTGGATTATGTGCTGGATATCGCCCGTATCGGTCTGTCAGCTGAAATGCTTGGTAGTATAGAAGAAGTGTTTGAGCGGATTGTTGAATATCTGAAGCAACGAGAACAGTTTGGCGTGTTGATTGGTTCCTTCCAGGGATTGCAACATCGTGCGGCAAATATGTATAGCGAAATCGAATTGTGCAAATCTGTGGTGCGTGCAGCACTGGCGGCACTGGATAACAAAGGCAGTGAGCGTAGTGAAATCGCTGAACTGGCAAGCATCGCCAAAGCCAAGCTTTCAGAAGTTTTCTTTCTGCTAAGTAACGAAGGCGTGCAGATGCACGGCGGTATCGGTATGACCGATGAATTCGATATTGGTTTTTATATAAAACGCGCCCGAGTTGCCCAGCAGTATCTGGGAGACGCTACTTTTCATCGGGATCGCTACGCTAAGCTGAAAAATTTCTGAATTTCGCCAAATTCCTGCTTTTTTTAGTAGACTGGTGAACAGGGAATTTTGATATGAGTATCCAGCTACGAGAATTTTACGAAATAGGACAAAAGGTCAATGACGATCCGTTGGTCTATGTGTTCGAAGGCTTTCTTGATTCCAAAGAAATTGAGAGTTTGTTGGATGCCGCCAGGCCTAAATTGCAACAGGCCCTGGTAAGTTCGGCGAAATCGGGAGTCTCCAGCCCTGGACGTTCCGGCAGTAATTGCTGGATATCTCATAGCTATGGTCCAGCCATCGAAGAACTTTCTCTGCGTGTCGCAGAAGTAGTTGGTATAGGTCTCGAATTCGCAGAATCCCTGCAGGTGATTTATTACGGTAAAACCGAAGAGTATGCGTCTCATTATGATGCCTGGGACGCATCTACGGAACGTGGACAGCGCTGCATGGCCAAAGGTGGGCAGCGTCTGATTACCTGCCTGCTGTATCTCAATGATGTTGAAGAGGGTGGAGGCACGTGTTTTCCCAAACTGGACATGGAGGTTTGTGCCAAGAAAGGGCGCATGGTGCTATTTCATAATTGTCACGGGGGAAGTCTGATCAGACACCCCGACAGCCTGAACGTAGGTATGCCAGTAGTAAAAGGTGAAAAGTGGGCCTGTAACTTCTGGTTAAGGGAGCAGCAACTAAGGGAAGTCAGCCCTGCTGAAAAACAGCGCAGAGAAAAAGTAGTCTCTCCAAAATTCAGTCGGGTAATTTAGGGCTGCGCGAAGGCAAACTCTATGCCTTTTCTTATTATTGGTGCAATTCTTGCTATCCTGGTTTATATCCCGTCTTTTTGGGTGCGCCGGGTGATGTCGAAAAACAGCACCGAAATAGACGGCTTGCCCGGTACCGGTGGTGAGCTGGCGCAGCATTTGATAAACCGATTTCAGCTGGAAGGTATTTCAGTTGAAGAAACGGACCCTATGCGGGATCACTTCGATCCTAAAGAAAAGAAGGTAAGACTCAGTCCAGCAAACTTTAACGGTAAATCCTTAACCGCGGTTGCCGTAGCTGCCCATGAAGTCGGCCATGCCATTCAATTTCATCGTAAAGAGAAAATCTTTGAATTACGCAGCCGATATCTACCAACAACCCATGCGCTTAACCAGGCAGGGGTGGCAATAATGTGGTCATTTCCAATCATAGGCCTGGTACTTCGATCACCATTTGCTGTTGGAATGGTTATCGGGCTTAGCTTGTTATTACAGTTAGCCGGTGCCTTTGCTTACTTGATTATTCTTCCAGAGGAATGGGATGCGAGTTTCAATAAAGCATTGCCAATTTTGCAGGAAGGGGAATACGTAGAAGAAAAACAAATTCCTGCTATTCGGAAAATTTTAAAAGCAGCAGCGCTCACTTACTTTGCCGCTGCCCTGGCAAATGTGTTACATATTGGTCGATGGTTTCTAGTATTACGACGTTGAGGTTTTTTAAGAACCGGTGAAAAGGATTTGTGTTTATTGTGGCTCGGCGACCGGTGCCAATCCCGTATATGTCGAACTGGCAGAACGGCTAGCTGCGGCTTTAGTCGCCAGGGAAATCGAGCTTGTATACGGCGGTGCGCAGGTGGGATTGATGGGCACCATAGCCAATTCAGTGCTCAAGGGTGGAGGTTCTGTTACCGGTATACTTCCTGTTGGTTTATTCCGTACCGAAGTACCCCATGCCGGGCTGACCGAGTTAATCGAAGTAAATTCCCTGCATGAAAGAAAGGCCAAGATGGCGGAAATTTCCGATGGGTTTATTGCCATGCCGGGTGGTCTGGGAACCCTGGAAGAACTCTTCGAAATTCTTACCTGGCTACAATTAGGTCTGCATAACAAACCTGTTGGAATGCTAAATGTCGGCGGATTCTACGACAAGCTACTGGAGTATCTGGATCATGCAGTTACTGAAAAATTTATACGACCACAGCATCGAGAGATGATAGTCGTGGATACAGACATCGGCTCCATGTTTGAAAAATTTGCGAATTACCAGGCACCTAATAGCCAGAAATGGGTGGACCTGGCTGATCGTTAAGCCAAAAGAGCAACTTTCAGATGGATGATTCTCTCAACGTATTCGATGAGCCCTTGCAGGCCTGTAGTCAGGATCCTGTTACAGGATTCTTCCGCGACGGCTGCTGCAATACCAGCGACGAAGACTTCGGATCCCATACCGTTTGTGTGGAAGTAAGTCAGGATTTTCTCGAATACTCCCGCTTTCGAGGTAACGACCTCTCTACACCCATGCCAGACTTTGGCTTTCCAGGATTGCAGCCGGGGGATCGTTGGTGTCTCTGTGCTTCGCGCTGGTTAGAAGCCTATGAGCAGGGAATGGCACCCAAGGTTTATCTTATGCGCACTCATAAGCGCGCCCTCGAAATAGTCGATCTGGAAAAACTGAAAGAGCACGCGGCAGACATCAATTAGTCTTCTTTGTTGCGATTTCCAAAACTCTTCAATCTAATGGGAAAAGGCGCAGCCTATAGATCAGGCAGTAAGCACTGGCATCCGATTTATTCATGCCATAAACTCCTGTTCAGGATCAATAACTAATAAGAAGAGGCTGGAATTCACATGAGCAGCGAAAAACCCGAATTTTTACATCGCTATGTTAGTGCCCTATGTGACAGTAATCGCTGGGATAGTTTCAATGTCAGGGAGGGCGATATTGTAATAACCACGTCCTACAAAGCGGGGACTACATGGATGCAGGGCATTTGTGCTGCGCTCGTATTCCAGGCGCCGGAACCTCCAGTTCCTCAAGACGAGCTGACGCCCTGGTTGGATGCTAACTTCGGACCCGTTGAAGAAGTGTTAGCGCAATTGGAAGCGTTAACAAACAGGAGATACATCAAGACCCACCTGCCCCTGGACGGCATTAAGTTTTTCGACGATATCAAATACATCTTCGTAGGCCGCGATGGTAAAGACGTGTTTATGTCCATGTGGAATCACTGGCATAACATGATTCCTGAGGTGATCGATGAAATGAATAATGCCCCGGGCAGGGAAGGGCCACCTCTCGCCCACGCACCCGACGATATCGACTCCGCGATTGACGATTGGCTATCCAAAGGTAGCTTTGACTGGGAAAACGACGGTTATCCTTTTTGGTCTCACTTGCACCATGCCAAAACCTGGTGGGACTACCGCCACTTGCCAAACATCTTGATGGTGCATTTTGAAGATTTGCTGAAAGACCTGGATGGCGAGATGCGACGTATTTCCAATTACCTGGACATACCTGTAAATGAGGAAGTGTGGTCAACGCTGGTCGAAGGTGTAACGTTTGGGTCAATGAAATCCAATGCAGAGAAAATGGCGCCCGGTGCGACGGCAGGTTTATGGAAAGACACCAGCAACTTTTTCCACAAGGGAACCAACAAGCGGTGGGAAGGAATTTTTACCGACGAACAGATTGCCAAATACAACGAAATAGCGCTAGCAGAGTGCGGACCTGAACTCGCCAGGTGGTTAGAGTTCGGTGGTCGTATCGATTAGACTCGCTGCCAAACCCAAAGAAGGTTTACATCATGAAAAATTTTGTAGCTCGCATAATTTCAAACAGTTTTGTTCTTTTCTTATTAGCCTTGCTGGCTTTACCGGCAAGTGCGCAGCGGGGAACCGATCCAACGGTATGGAACGATGCCATGGACAGGTTTGCCCGAGAAGATCGGATGAATCCTCCGCCGTCAGATGCAATCGTTCTAACCGGTAGTTCATCGATTGCGCGCTGGAATGATCAGGCGGCAAAAGCCCTGGCTCCTTTAACCGTGATTCCCCGAGGATTTGGTGGCAGTGTCATGAACGATGTGCTTTATCATCTCGATACTGTAGCCCTTAAATACAATCCCAGGGCCATTCTTATCTATGAGGGCGATAACGACACCGCATATGAAATACCAGAAGAAGACATTGTAGGTGCCTTTAAACAAGTCGTTGCCAGGGTACATGAGGCCTTACCGGAAACTCGAATCTATGTCATGGCGGTAAAGCCTTCTACCTTAAGAGTTAATGTCTGGGAAAATGCACAGCGAGTAAATGCGGGCTACAAGGAAGTCGCTAAAAATGATCCGCTGGTTTATTACATAGACTCGGCCAACCCATTTTTGAAAGCCGATGGTTCGGTTATGACGGACATCTTTATAGAGGATGGTCTGCATCTGAATGACATGGGCAATTTAATCTGGGGATCGATTATCCGAGCTGCCTTGATGCCGCAGGAAGCACGCTACGAATAACCCTCTTTTTAAGATCTTGTAGTTATGAATACTCTGGATTTATTCCAGGCCATAATCTTGCTGGGCGGACCCCTGGTTGCGCTCAGCTGGTTTATTTTTAGCTGGTTATTCAGTTCCGGTGAAATTGGCCGTGAAGATGATCATAAGACGATTACCAGCCGATTAAAAAAATTGAAAAAGGTCGTAGCGGATAATGAAAATCAGAACGCCAACTATGTTTACGAAAAATGGAGCTGGTTTGGTACAGGTTTTTATGGCCTGGCGGGCTTATGGACGTTTGCTGTAATAGAAATTAGCCAGTTCTTCGGCTTTATCTTCAATTTTCCCGGCTTCGAAGCTCTGTTCGGCGATGGCATCATCAGCTTCGTTGTCGAGTTCCTGGTCAACCAGCTAGGCAATGTCATCCAGGCCTTTGTCTGGTTCATGTACTGGCCAGCGGATTCAATAATCATCTGGGTACTCGTCGCTTATCTTGGATACTGGATAGGAGTTGAATTGGCCCGCAGAAATATAGAGTTTCCCATAGGGCGGTGGATGCAGAAATTGGATGAGTCTTCACCAGAAATAAAGAAGAATTTCAATGAAGTCGTGGGGCAAGTGAAAGACAAGGCGCAGACAATTTCCGAAGACTTCGCAAAGTCTGCGAAGAAAGTGGCTGCTAATGCGCAGTCAGCAAATAAAGCGGCTGACCAGGAACAAGCCAAATCAAACAATAAAGAAAAAGAAGAAGATAAAGAAATAAGGCCCGGCGCAGACTAGGCTTCGCCTATTATCAGCTCTCTGTTAATTCTAATTCCCAGTCCTGGTTCCTGTGGCATGGCCATAAACCCTTCGCTATCAACTTCTGGTGGGTTTTCAAAAATTGCGAATCCATTGGTATAGGGAGATATCGGTGGGTCGTTCATGATTTCAACCCAGGGGCAGTGAGGCCAGGTGCCAATCATGTGAAGTTGTGCAATGGTTCCAAGTTGCCCGCCGCCGTGGTGAGGGATAACCATCTTGTGATGGGCTAGTCCCAGTGCTGCAACTGCGCGTAATCCCTGCACACCTTCAGTAACCAGGATTTCCGGTTGCAGGATGTCGTAGATTTTACGGTCTATAATGTCTACGAATTCCTGTACTCCCTGGTTGTTCTCGCCACCGGCAAGGGTAATATCGCTTTGGCGATTTAATTCCGCCAGCCCTTCATAGTCGTATCGCCGTAATGGCTCTTCCAGCCAGTAAACGTCCATCTCGTTTAAAGCGCGGGCCGTGTCGAGGGCCCGTTTATAATCCCATTGGATTCCAGGCTGCCAGATACCGCTCGATTGGGCCTGGTTGGCATCAGTCATGATTTCAAAATCATCACCTGCTGCACGCCTTGCAAGCTCGATTGTGCGTATGTCTTCCTTCTGTTCGAGGTGATGAAGGCGAATCTTCATTCCCTGCCAGCCTTCTTCTTTTAACCGAACCGCCATGTCTGCTCTTTCTTCGGGTGTGGACAGTTGAATCATGCTGGCATAGGCAGCAACTTTATCTTTCTGTGCACCCCACAATTTGTACAGCGGCTGACCGGCAACTTTTCCGACGATGTCCCATAGCGCTATTTCGATACAGGCAACGTCTCGCCAGTTGTTTGCTGCACCGTTGGTGTAACGTATTTGATGGCCCAGTCGTTCATTGTCAAAAGGATCTTGTCCAACCAGGAGCTGCTTCATGCGATTAATGCCGGCGGTGCTCAACCCCGGGGCAATGCCACTAATGCCCTGGTCCGTCAAAATTTCAGTAAACGACCCTCCACCGATGCGGCGCATATAAGGTCTTCCCGGTGCCCAGGCAGATTCCATCATGCCAGTCTCACCAAGTGTGCGTAGACGATACACTTTAATGTCGGTGATGCGAGGTCGCTGATTTTGGGCAAGACCGAGTGAGGGAAACAAAAATGGAGTTAGACCAATGCTCGCTTTGTTCAAAAATTCACGGCGTTTCATAAATTGCAGCTCCTGGCTAAATTGCGTCGCTTACACTGGACAAATTAAATCCGTTTACTTTCAGTGCCGGTACTACGATTGGTGTGCTCACCGAGCTGTTTTCAGACGCGGCTACTCTCGTGCTCGGCCCCAGCATTTCCACATTCTGCAGCATGGACACCAGGGAGTGATTAAAACGAAAGTTAGTAACCGGCCGGGAAATTCTTCCATTCTCAATCAGGAATGTGCCGTCTCGGGTCAGGCCTGTGTAAGACACTATGCGAGGATTTAATCCCCGTATGTACCAGAAACGGGTCAACAAGACTCCACGCTCGGTGGAAGCGATCATTTCTTCTATGCTGGAATCTCCACCTTGCATAATAAAGTTTGAAGGGCCTGCCACAGCTTCCTGGTCTTGCTGATTGGCCCAGTAGCGCGAACGGGATAAGTTCTCCAGCTTGCCAGCATTTACCCATACTTTCGGGCTAACTGGCTGGCCGCTATTTGAGAAAGGAGCTGTTTCGGCATCGGGGTGAGCAGGATCACTATACAGAGTAACTTTTTCATCGAAGAGGATTTCACCGATGCGATTGCCTCCGCCGGGATTGGAGAAATACGACCTGCCTTCATCAGCAGTGCGCTGGTTAAAGGCATCCATCATCCTCAGCATTAGCATGCCAACTGCGGTTGGCTCCAGAATTGCTGTGTATTCTCCCGGCTCCAATGCTGTCTTGTTCCAGTTACGACACTTACGTACTGCATCGCTTGCCACTCGTGTGCTTTCGATATTGTTCCAGTCATTAGCTTCGTCGCCGGCCCAACCGGACTGTAGCCCATCCGGTGAACGCGAGGTAAGGGTATAGGCAACGCCGGTGCTGGAGTGACTCCCAAACAAACCATTGGAAGTAGCTACGGCAGAGGTGCCGGCTCTAACATCCATATAGGATGCGGCAATTTGATTGGCAGCTTGTGCCTGCTGAATCGCCAGCGCGGCGGCTTCCGCACGAGTCTGGGGTTCGAGGCTGCCGGTGGATTCATAATAAGCGTCTACGCTATCGAAGTTTTGTGGTCCAAGCTCTGCCATGTATTCCGGGTTATCAGGAGCCAGTCTGGCCATTTCTTCCGAACGCCTTACCGCCTGCTCCAGGTCCGAACCATCGAAACGGTTAGTGCTAACGGAAGCAATCTTGTTGCCAAACACGCTGGTGATAGTGATTGCGGTATTGTCTCTACCACCTGCACTGGTGATGCGATTAGTGGCGACCCGGGTATAACCGCGCCAGCCAGAGTCGATATTTACACGGCAATGGTCTGCTTGTGACAAGCGCAAAATCCGATCGCTTATTGCGCGCAGATCGTCAGTTGATAGTCCTTTTTCTTCAGCCATAGTAAATCTGTTATGCCGTATTGATAATTTCTACGTTTCGGAACAGGGAAATTGGACAACCATGGGAAACGGCATTTACCTGGATGGGCTGGCCTTTGGCATCGCCGAAGGAAGCGCCAAGAAAATAAGTGCTGTCGCCGCCTATGACATCCAGCGAATTCCAGAACTCCGGTGTCCTGCCTACATAGGCCACGTCTCGTAACATGCGGTATTTCTGACCATTTCGAATTTCCCAGAATACCTGGCCAGCAAACTGGATGTTGTAACGTTGTTGGTCGATGGAGTAAGAACCGCGACCTTCGATTAAGATACCTCGATCGGTGGCAGCGATGACATCCTCTTCGCTCAGGTCTTCTTCCCCAGGCATCAAGCTTACGTTTGGCATGCGCTGGAAGGGCATGCTTTCCCAGTTCTGTCCATAAGCACAGCCATGACTGCTACTCACGCCAGTCAATGGTTCAATCCAAGCCACTTGTTCCCGGGTTGTCTGGTAATCAACGAACACTCCGTCTTCTATAATTGGCCAGGATTCACCGGGAACGCCCTCATCATCCCAGCCAATAGTGGCACAACCACCGACTTCCGTTCGGTTGCCAACAAATTGCATAAACTCCGGGCCGAGACGCAGTTGTCCCAACACCTCTTCAGGAGGATGCAGAAATGATGTGCCGGCATAGTTAGCTTCATAACCGTAAGCACGATCCAGTTCTGTTGGATGACCAATAGCTTCATGAATAGTTAGCCAGAGGTTTGAAGGATGCAGCACCAGGTCCCATTGGCCCGGATCGACAGAAACCGCATCCAGTTTCATCGCGGCTTCCTCAGCCCATTTCGGTGCGTTGCCAACCAGGTCCAGGCCCAACACATACTCATATCCTCTACCGGCTGGTTCAACCACAGCGCTACGGGATTGAAAATCCGTGCCAGCAGCGGAAATGGCAGTAATATTCATCGATGGATTTATTCTTAACAGGGTCTGATCGATAAATGATCCTTCCGATGTTGCAACCAGCCGCTCTTCTTTTACTGACAGGATAGAGCTTGAAGCAAAGCGTATATTTTGTTCCCGCAATGCTTCGGCATTGGCGTTCAATAGCAGCGCTGCTTTCTCTTCCAGTGAAACTGTAAAGGGATCAATACTGTGGGGTGTCACCCAGTTTTCATTGGGATAAATATCTACAGGTGCCAAAGTCGTTGCCGCAGGAGCAACGGAATCATTGGCGCTGGCAATCGCCACTGCTTCCCGTGCCATATTGGCGATATCGTCACGATTTAGATTTCGGGTAGCAGAAAAACCCCAG
Source organism: uncultured Pseudohongiella sp. (assembly GCA_964616225.1). Lineage (GTDB taxonomy): Bacteria > Pseudomonadota > Gammaproteobacteria > Pseudomonadales > Pseudohongiellaceae > UBA9145. Next base: position 33,686 of record CAZTTE010000009.1, on the reverse strand, counting down.
CTGCCACCGACTAATGCGCGCACATTGATTCCGAAGGAATCTGTGTTTTGTACCTGGGTAATAGTTTGTTCTCGCGTTCCAATGGCTTCGAACTGGGTACGGATAATTCTTCCGTCTGCATAGTCGGCACCTGCTGATATGGCAACATCGATGGCATGTTGCAATAGCTCCCGTTCAGTCGAAGTCATGCTCTGGGCAGCGACAGGAGATGAATTGGCAAGCAGCAAACCTGCCGCCGAGCCAGCGCCGGCAATCTTCAGGAAGTCACGTCGCGAGAATTGTCGCGCTAGGTGCAATGGCGTTCCTTCTCTGGAAAGAGAGCCCAGGTGATTTACTGGAAGTGGTAATCTGCGCACAGTGTTATTTTTTTAAGGTTTCTTCGACAAGTTTGTAGATGCGTCGATATTCATCGAGCCAGCTACTGGGTTCCCGGAAGCCATGAGGCTCGATGGGATACACAGCCAACTCCCAATTTTCTTTCTTGAGTTCGATCAAGCGTTGCACCAGGCGTACTGAATCCTGAAAGAATACGTTGTCGTCTAACATACCATGGGCAATGAGTAATGGCTTCTCCAGTCCTTCTGCAAATTCGATTGGCGAGCTGCGTTCGAATGCAGCCGGATCGATTTCGGGGATATTGAGTATGTTTGAAGTATAGCCATGGTTGTAGTGTGCCCAGTCAGTCACTGGCCGCAATGCTGCTCCACAGGCAAACAGGTCGGGATGTTGAAACAGTGCCATCAGGGTAAGAAAGCCGCCGTAGGAACCGCCGTAAGTACAGACGCGATCTCTGTCCACCTGCTTGTTCTCTACCAGCCAATTGATGCCATCGGCAAGGTCTTCAACTTCCGGCGTTCCCATTTGTTGATAGATAGCCGTGCGCCAGTCTCTTCCATAACCCTCGGAGGCGCGGTAATCCATGTCTAATACAACATAACCCTGCTGAACCAGGAAGCTATGAAACATGAATTCACGGAAGTAGCCTGACCAGCCCTGATGGGCATTTTGCAAATAACCAGCGCCATGAATAAAAATTACCGCCGGTCTATTGCTTTCATTATTGTCCGGAGTGTAGACGCGGGAATGTATTGGATCGCTTACATGTGAAGAGGGCACTTCCACGTATTCCGGCTCGGCCCAGGTAATAGCATTGAATGCATCGCTTATTGTGTCAGTGAGCTGGGTGACATTGGCATTGGGGCGGGTTCTCGTTACATAGATTTCTGGCGGTTTAGTGGCTTCGCTATGAACGATTAATAACTTGTCCTCATCCGGCGATAGCTGAAATTCATTCATGCCTCCCAGATTGGTAAGTTGTTCAATTTCCCCATCATCAAGGTTGACTCGATAGATTTCATAGAAGGTTGGATGTTCAAGATTGCCCTGGAAGTAGATTTGTTCGCCATCCCTACTTAACTTTGGTTCGAGTATTTCAAACTTACCCCGGGTAATCTGTTCGGTATCCTCGCCATCAAAAACATAAATATGCTGATAGCCATCGAGCTCACTCAGAAAGTAATAGGTTTCGTTGTCAGGCAACCACTCTCCTGAGAAGAATACCCGGCGGTTTATCCAGGCCGGATCATGGTTGTGTAGAGCAAGTCGCAAATGACTGCTGTCTAAATCGATTGGAGCGGCAAGATCTGAAATTTCCCAGCTGTTATTCCCATCTTCATCCTCTTCCGCATCGCCCAATACAAGCTCGTTTGTGTCGAGTGTTAAAACCCAACGATCCTTGTTGTCCCGACTTACCGCCTGAAACGCGAGCTTGCTGCCGTCATCACTCCAATTCAAATTGGCGAAATACAGTTCCCGGGTTTCGTCTTCATTCTCCGACTCAGGATAGTCATCCCCTAGTTGATTCCGCAAGGGAATGTCTTTAATACCCGGGAGTTCGTCTAAATCGATGCCGGCGATTCTGTGTTCCCGAAGATCGATTAAATAAAGACGCTGAGGAGCAAAGTCAGTAGTGCCAACCCTGGACCGCACTTCACGATTCTCAACATAACCCGATGCCGTAACGTAAGCAGGCATACTTCCTACCCGTCCTGGTGTTCGTTCGGTTTTATCCCGAATGGCGATTAGCATCCAGTTTTCATTGGGTGAAAGCACCGCATCCAGCAACTCGTTATCTTCACCCAGGTAATAAGGAAGAGCGAGGCGTGAGCCATCCAGCTCCTGGTTTTCTTCATCGTATTCCTGTTCCAGTTCTTCCCGTTCCCTATCCAGTTCGATAATATCGAAGAGTCTTAGCTGTTGTTCATCGAGATAGCTTTGCTTATCTTCTTCGGGAGGGTTTTCAAAACGGAGATCTGCTGCCTGGGATTCCAGGCCGGAATTGAGATCCCGTACAAATATGAGCTCATCCCTTTCGAAAATAAGCTTGTCGTTGTCAGCCGCAAAGAATGGATTAGATTCACTGCTTGCCGTTCGAGTCAGTTGTGTTATGTCTCCGTCTCTCAAATTCTTGACGTAAATGTCGCTTTCCCTAGCATAGGCTTTCAAGCGCCCATTGGGTGAGAGTACACCGCCAGGCACATCGATAGTGCTGAAATCTTCGGGAAAGAGTTGTTGTAAATCTTCGCCGTCGATCGCGATTCGATACAAATCCGTTTGTTCCGTACTTTCACGTTTACGGCGGTAATAGACCGACTCGCTGTCATCGGACCAGTAAGGTTGCTGTGGTTGTCTACCCAGCCAATCAGGGTGCGCCATGGCCTGTTCGAGGCTAATTTCCTGGGCTGTCAGCTGCGTAGAGCACAGCAAAAAGACTGAGAATCGGGTTAGTTTGTTCATGAATTGTTCCGTTAGCTAGTGCCCAGGGCAGGTGTCTGACTTGCTGCTTGCTTTGCCCTGGTTCGGCGAATCCAGTATTCGGCAAAACCGCTGTGCAGAATAAAGGCAATGGTAAATGAAAAGATTGAAAAGAATTCGGCTTCTTCACGGCTTGGTTCGCCAATGGAAATTAATATCGGGACAAAAATCAGGCGCATTGTTGCGATGGAGAGTCCGATGGCAAAGGCGCGCATCATCCATTCTCTGTGGGCATCGAACTGCTTCGCCCGTGCTGAAATAAATCCCTGTGCTGTTGAGAACAAAAAGAAACAACCGAAAAATCCCGTAACAATCTGTTCTGGTAATCCGGAATAGGGAATTATAACTCCAAGAAATAGTGCGCCGGCTCCCGTTACCAGGGCGATGGTCGCCAGTAAGCGACCCGCCCAGCGATGGTAACTGCGAGATCTATTGCGAATACTTTGTGAGAATTGAAGTGGAGCCAGGGCTAGATAGATAGCGCCAGGTATCACATGCAAATTAGTAATGGTTGGAAAATCTGCGAATCTCTCGTTCGCGCCGCCGCTAAACATAAAAAAGATTGAGCCACCAATTCCTGCGATGGCCAGGAATCCGACGATGATGCTTAATACTGTTTCCGCCTTCATGGTCGCTAATATTCGTCGTATCCTTCGGTGAGTTCTACGTATACACCCGATGGATCAGTAAAATAAGCGGAATTCAGTCCCGTCGAAGGGTTTTCCTGATAAGGCACGTCAAATACCAGGCCTTTGGCTTCCAGCTGGCGGCAATACTCTTCCAGATTATCTATTTCAAACCCTATGTGGTCGATGGCTGACCCTCGAGTAGCCTGCCTGCCGCTGTTGTTCCCGCCAAAGCTCATGTTTATTCCCGGTGCGTTGGTCGTGGTAGTTATGCGACCCCGGGGTCGAATTTCCAGGTCGAACATATCGACATACCATTGCAAGGTTTCTTCGGGATTATCCAGGAACCAGTGAACATGGTAACCGGTGATCTCCTGATGTAATCCCCGGTCTTCCTGCATTTCTACCTCAACATTGCCTGGCAAGGTGACGTAGGTGTTTAGTTGGCCTTCTGAGCCGTAAAATATTCTGCCGATTTCCAGGTTGTCTGCTCGCCATTTATCCAGGAACTTAGCCATGTCGCGCACTTTGAATCCAAAGTGATGCATAACAGTGTCTGTGGATCCCGCGGTGGGCTCTTGTTCTGTTAATGCCACCAGCATGTTGGGAAATTTGATAGCCGTGTGGGAGCCACGCTCAACCAGAATGCCATTAAAATGTTCCACCCAGATGCGTTTATGTTCTTCGATAGCGGTAACGTTCAGGTGGACATGGCCGAAAGTAACGCCATTGTCATTAGGGGATGCAAGCTGAGCCGAAACAGTGGGTGCCAGAAGATAAATCGTGAGAATTACAGCTATTTTTTTCACTTTATGCTCCTCCATTATCTGAGGGTTAGCATAAAGACTCTACTAGTCGACGTCTAGCTATTGCCAGGCTGAACTGAGCAATTCATAGGACCTGCGGCGGGCCAGGGGATCGTGGGTTATGGTCAGAATCATTAGCTCATCGAGTTTAAATTTGTCGACGTAGGTCTGGAGCTTTTCACACACCTGTTCGGCTGTGCCAACGGCGCGACGATCACGATTTTCCTCGATTGCCCGGAGCTCGCCTTCGCTATAATCATAGTCAAGGGCTTCCTGTACCGACGGGAATGGGCCGGGATCGCCTCTTAACAATCGGATGAACCATAGATCCCGACTCTTCGACAACTCGTTTGCTTCTTTTTCAGACTCTGCACAGATTGTGAATACGGTGAGTGAGGAATGGGGTTGGTCCCAATTCGGCCCCGGTTTAAAATGCTCTCGATAATAATCGAAAATATCTGGTCTGATTTGCGGATTTATAAAGTAAGCAAAATTGTAGGGCAGTCCGGTTAATGCCGCCAAAGTGGCGCTGTCTTCGCTCGAGCCCAACATCCATAATTCCGGTGGATACTTTACCTTGGGGAAAGCGCGGGCGTTTTCCATTCCTTCTGTTCGCGGATTCGTATCATTTAACAGTGCCTGAAGGTCCACCACCATATTAGGAAAATGTTCCGGTCCGACACGGGAGCCATAACGAATTGCTGCAGCCGTAAAGGGATCGGTTCCCGGTGCTCGCCCTACACCGAGATCCACCCGGCCAGGATAGAGCGTTTCGAGTATTTTGAAATTTTCGGCGACCTTGTAAGGGCTGTAATGGGGCAGCATGATGCCGCCCGATCCGAGTCGAATTTTTCCAGTTTCAGCGCCAAGGCGGCCGAGCAATACTTCCGGCGAACAGCCTGCCAGAGCATTGGACGCATGATGCTCCGCAACCCAATAGCGCGCATAGCCCAGCTCGTCGCAGAGTCTGGCGAGTTCGATAGTTTCCTGTAGGGCAGCGCCTGCATCGCTACCGGATTTGATCGGGGATTGATCGAGAACTGAAAGATTGATGCTGGATTGCGACAAAATTTTCCCTTTATGCCTGGTTTAAGTCCATTGTTTCGAATTTCTCTCTAAAGCTCGTCAGTCTGCAGATGGCGCAGTATAGCGCCTATGGAAAATTACCGTAACGGGAATGAAAACAATTGCTGGACACTTTTCAGAATTAATACTTTTCGTTAAGCAGCTTATTTTTGCTAAAATCATGGTCGGACGGGTCTATTGTTGATTCGCCCGACTTTATTTTTTGACTTTACCGTCTCGATTTAGGTAATTCGCAATATCTTTTTCAAGCTTTGCAATTGCTTCTTTTCTTTTCGCGTCGGTCATAGTCATAAGTGATTTATTCCTACTTGCCACTTTAGAGCTAAAGGGAGAAGTACAGTGCGTTACCGTTATAAAGACCGACGGGTTCTCATACCTGACATTCAATCTTGGGATTTCAAAGGTCCGAAGGTATTACCAGAACACGCCACGCTGCCTATTCCTGACAACGTTATATTTCTTGATCCTCACCGAAAAAAGAAGGAGCTAAAATCGCCCGGTGTTGAATGAATTGGGTTAGGTTGGTACTGGCCGGCACCACGATTCGAGCTGACATTAGGGCTTTCACCAGGTGTCACTCCTGCCCAGCCAAACCCATGTAACTGTTTGATTTAAATGAACAAAAACTGTTATTACGGCGATTTTTCGGTGTTTCCAGGCATATAACTACTTACATTTAGTATGGTCACTAATTTCCTGCTTAGAGCGCTAAAGGCCGAAAAACAGCTGCCTCCGGCATATGGAGGTTCTGATTGCCACTATGTGGTTCATATAGAGTGGTTGACATAAGAAGGAGCGAAGCGCAGAATCGCGCCACTATGAACGCACGCTTCTATTTCTGGTGGTTTTCCAACAAGGGCTGCCAGATGAAACTAAGTTAGTTTTCTTCTTTGGCCGCCCAGGGTTGTGGCGGTCTATTGTCTTTTCTTTATCCAATCAGCACGCCATAACTCTTAGCGATCCAGAGTCCAAGAGGTTTTGGTTATGCAGATTCCCAATCAGATTCAATACGAATGCGCAAGTGGCGTAAGAATTCGCCGTTCCGCCATGGAACTCGATTATGCCCATGCAACGGATGAGCTTGCTCGTTCGCTGAACGAGCAGCGAGGCGTATTGCTCGCATCCAGCTTCGAGTATCCCGGTAGATATACCCGCTGGGATATTGGTTTTGCAAATCCACCACTACAGATAATAGCGCGAGGGAGAAAGCTTAGTGTAGAAGCACTCAATCAACGCGGGATTATTTTGCTGCCTGAGGTTTATTTCGCATTACAGAATTGCCCAGCGATTGATGAGCTCGAAGCAGATCACGACAAAATTTCCATTACTCTTGGTGAAGATGAACACGATATCGCAGAAGAGCTGCGATCAAGGCGTCCGAGTGTCTTTGCTGTTCTGCGAGAAATAGTAAATCGGTTTCAGTCGTCGAAGGATTCCTACCTGGGCCTGTATGGTGCATTCGGTTATGACTTAACTTTTCAATTCGAAGATGTACGCAGGTGTCAATCTCGTAACGAAAACGACAGGGACATGGTTTTGTATTTGCCTGACCAGATTGTTGTGGCAGATCACCGTATCGAGAAGTCAGTTTGTTACAGCTATGAATTTATCTGTGGCAATTGGAAGTCAGAGAAAAAGACAGAAACAACAGGTGGGTTTAAGCGCAGCGGAAAGAAAGTTGCTTATGCGCCGGCGATTCATGTACAGCAACATTGCGATCATCAGGAAGGGGAGTATGGAGAGCAGGTAAAAAAGGCGTTGGAATACTTCAAGCGCGGCGACCTGTTCGAGGTTGTTCCCGGTCAGTGTTTCTATGAGCCCTGTAAAGATTCTCCCGCAGAAGTTTTTACGCGACTAAAACAGAGTAATCCCGCTCCCTATGGGGCATTAATGAATCTTGGTGAACAGGAATACCTGATCGCGGCTTCACCTGAGATGTTTGTGCGTGTCGATGGCAAACAAATTGAAACCTGTCCTATCTCCGGCACCATCAGGCGAGGGGAAGATGCCATTAGTGATGCCACCCAGATAAAAACCCTGTTAAACAGCGCCAAGGATGAATCGGAACTGTCCATGTGTACCGATGTCGATCGCAATGACAAGGCGCGGGTCTGTGTGCCGGGAACGGTAGAAGTTGTGGGTCGTCGCCAGATCGAAATGTACTCTCGACTCATTCACACCGTGGATCATGTGAAGGGAATATTACAAGAGCAATTCGATGCCCTGGATGGATTCCTGGCTCATACCTGGGCGGTTACTGTTACCGGAGCGCCCAAACTGGCGGCAATGCAGTTTATTGAAGCAAATGAAAAATCTCCGAGGCGGTGGTACGGCGGTGCCCTCGGTCATATTGGATTCGATGGCAATTTGAATACTGGTCTTACCCTGCGCACCATCCGGGTGAAAGACGGTGTGGCAGAAATTCGTGCAGGCGCAACACTGTTAATCGATTCGGATCCCGAAGCGGAAGAGAAGGAAGTCCGCTTGAAGGCCAGCGCATTGATCCAGGCCATTAGAGGCGAGCAGACGCAAACCGACACGGAGCAAAAGCCTTCACCGCTAAAGCTGAGAAATCCAATCAAGGCTCTGATGGTTGATCATCAGGATTCCTTCGTCCATAACCTTGCTTCCTATTTCCGTGAGTGCGGGGTGGAATTAACTACCCTGCGTCCAGATCCAGCTAGAAAGTACCTGGATGAGCATTCAGTTGACCTGATCATTCTTTCGCCGGGGCCTTCTACACCCGGTGATTTCGCTATGGAAAAGACTATTGCCCTCTGTGTAGAGAAACACCTGCCTGTTTTCGGTGTGTGCCTCGGCTTACAGGGAATCGTTGAGTATTTCGGGGGATCCCTGGAACAGTTGGAGCATCCAATGCACGGCAAAGCTTCGACAGTAATCCACGAGGGTGGCTCGCTTTTCCAGGGAATTGCTACGGAATTCACGGTGGGTCGTTATCACTCATTGGTGGCCGATGAAGTTCCTACATGCTTGAAAGTGAGCGCGGAGACCACAGACGGAAAGGTGATGGCAGTGCAGCATCACGAGTTACCTGTTAGTGCTGTGCAATTTCATCCAGAGTCGATCATGAGTCTGGAAGGACGAGTTGGGCACCAGCTAATTCGAAACGTAGTTGCGGAGATCGATGAATTAAAAAGTCTGGGGCTGGCGGTGTAACTAGTTGAGCTCCCTGTTAAGGAATGCTGCTATTCGTAAGCCTGCTAGTCCAAGCCGTTGGCGAGAAATAGCTTGCATTTCCGCACGGTAGGAAGCGCCTAATTGCTGCTGCCCCAGACGGTGGCCCGATTCATCGGCGGTGGCTATGGCGTCTTTCATTTCTTCTGTGTAAACAGTGCTCAATAGAATTTCCCTGCTTTCTGCCATCCAGGCCGTCCAGTCAGAATTTTCCTGAGCGAGTTCTGCGTCGCCAAATTTTTCAATTGAATCCAGGATTAACGGAATGCTGGCATCAATGCCTGCTTCCCTTAATGCGCTATCCCATTCGGAGTGCAGGCTTCTTCCCGCTTCGGTTTCGACGCCATTACCACCCCGGTCACCACGTTCGAACAATGACCGGGAAAATAGTGAACCGGTATGCAGGGGTTGGTGGATATCTCCCATTAAATGCAGTATCCAACAGAGTGCGATGGCCCGGTCCGCAGCATCAGCGGACTTATTTACTAACAGCCTTGTGTTGTAATCAATTGCGGTAACTACGTTGTGGGCCTGGTTGGCATTTCGAATTGAACTGGCAGCTTCACCCTGAAGCAGTGGTCTGGCAGACACGCCGATATAATTGTCGCCGCTTATCTGGGCAGTGCCCCTGATCCATGCACCATCGGTATAGTGCCAGTCAGGATGATTGTATCGAGTCCGGTCCGGTTCAGGTAGTCTGCGGGCAATATCCGGCCAGAAAGCCGCCTGTCCCAGTAACCAGGTAGAGAATTCCGGTTCATCGGATTGGTCAACAAAGCCTGGAACCTGGTCAATGAAATCTTCTTCGTACCTGGGATGAGCCTTTAGTATTTCAATTAACTCTCTTCTGGTGTCTTCAGAAATAAACTGCAATGCAATGCTGGTGCTTAGCCGGTGGCCCACACTGTCCCAAGCAAACATGGAGGGTGATGCCAGTAGCAGAATAACAATTAAGAGAGATTTTTTTAGACCCATGGTTATTCCCGGATGGGTGGTCCCTCAGCTTAACATGGTTTTGGAGCTGGTATATTGGGATATTTAGTGAAGCGTTTTGTTTAGGTTTCCTATACTTCCAGCCACTCGGCACGAACATCGTCCGCCTGCATCAGGCTGTCAGGAGTGCCTTCATAAACTATTTGCCCATGGCCCATGACATAAAGTCGATGGGAAATTTTAAGTGCGATGGAAAGTTTCTGTTCCACCAACAGGATAGCGACGCCACGATTGGCTATTTCCTGTAGTAGTGCGGCAACTTGCTCAACGATCTTGGGCGCAAGACCTTCCGTTGGTTCGTCGATCATTATGAGTTCAGGGTCTCCCATGAGGGTCCTGCACATGCATAACATCTGTTGTTCTCCTCCGCTTAACACGCCGCCTGCAACTTCAGCTCGTTCCCCAAGATTTGGAAACATGTCGAACATTTCTTCAATATTCCAACGGGAAGAACTGGAATCAGATTTTTGTCCGAGCAGTAAATTCTGGCGCACGGTTAAAGTAGGAAAGATGTCTCTGTTTTCAGGAACATAGCCCAGGCCCATGTTGGCAATCTCAAAACTCTTCTTGCCTGCAATCTCCTGGTTCTTGAACTGAATCGATCCCTGCGGTTCCACTTCACCCATAATGGTTTTTACCGTCGTCGATCTGCCTACGCCGTTTCTTCCCAGCAAGCTGACAATTTCACCTTCCTGGATATTGAAGTTTACGCCCTGGAGGATATGGCTCTTGCCATAGTAAGCGTGAAGGTCTGTAACATTAAGCACTGGTAACAACCTCTCCCAGGTAGGCTTCCTGTACTTTCGGATTGGCACGAATGTTTTCTGGTGTGTCGCAGGCAATTACTTCGCCGTACACCAATACGGAGATGCGATCGGCGACATCGAACACGATGTTCATATCGTGCTCAACCATGATGAGTGTCTTGCCAGTAGTAATCTTGTGAATTAGTTCTACCGCGCTTTCGGCTTCGGAATGACTCATGCCTGCAACTGGTTCGTCTAACATAATCACCTCGGCACCGCTTGCTATTGCTATACCCAGTTCCAAGGCGCGCTGGTGGGCGTAAGCTAACTCGCCGGCGGGAAAAAGCATCTTGTTTTGCAGCCCTATCTGTTCGAGAACTTCCAGGGTTTTGTCATTGAGTTCTTTCTGTCTTCCCAGTAGATGCCAGAAGGAATATTTGTAACCACTGGACCAGAGGAGTGCGCAGCGAACGTTTTCAAACACGTTCATGCGGGCAAATATATTTGTTACCTGGAAGCTACGGGCCACTCCGAGACGATTAATTTCGTAGGGCTTCTTGTTCTGAATTTCCTGTTCCTTGAAACGAATGCTGCCGCTGGTGACAGTGTAGAGGCCGCTGATCAGGTGAAACAGGGTGGATTTTCCCGCACCATTAGGGCCGATAATGGCGTGTTTCTCTCCCTGTTCGATATCCAGTGATACTCCGCGAATAATTTCGGTTTCGCCAAAGTTTTTGGTGATGTTCTGCAAGGAAAGCACAGTCATGTCTTACTCTCCTTAGCTTCTTCCACGATTTCGTTAGCACTTTCCCAGGCAGCTCTGAGTTGGGGTAATGATTTACGTACGCACACCAGGGCGCCAATAGTCACCAGGGCAATCAAGACGAAATCCATCGCACCAGTGGAATCGAAAGTTAACCCCAGGTACTGAAATTCGGCATCATCAGTGTGGCTCAATTCGATGAGCGCGATACTGCTCATTACAAACACAATTGCGGGGAGGCCGGTTAACAGGTAAGGCACAATTAACTGCTTCATGGTTCCTCTAACCCATGCGACCTGGTGCATCATGATGAATCCGGCGAAGCCGCGGGGGAGAAACAGTACTGTTAGCAGGAACATGATTCCCAGGTAAAGCATCCACAAGTCGCTGTAGTTGCTCAGCAGGGAATTCATCAGGGTGAGGATGACGGCACCAACAATTGGGCCGATAAAGTAACCCAGTCCACCGATGTAAGCGCTTAACAGCACTCTGCCAGAAGTGGCAGCGTTAAGATTTTCTTCGGTTATGAATTCATAGTTGAGAGCAAACAGGCCGCCGGCAACGCCTGCAAATAACCCGGAGGCACAGAATGTAATGTAACGAACCCTGCGCGCGCTGTAGCCAATAAACTCGGCTCGTTCAGGGTTATCCCTTACGGCATTTGCCATTTTCCCCGCAGGAGTTTGTGTAAACAAGTACATAAAAAGGGTGGCGATAATCACCCAGGCCACCGCGAGATAATAAATTTCTACGTTTTGAAACCATTCGATACCGAAGAAAGGAGGACCAAAGGTTCTGTCGCCACTCACGCCAGCTTCTCCACCGAAAAAACTCACAAAAATAAGTGAAGAAGCAGCAATCAGTTCGCCGATACCCAGTGAAATCATGGCAAACACAGTACCGGCTTTATGGGTAGAAAAGGTGCCAATAAACAGTGCGGCCAATAATCCAAACAATCCTCCCACCAGAGGAATCCAGATGATGGAAAAGTACACTGTTTCAAACTCGATCATGATCAGGGCATGAACTGCAAGAAATCCTCCCAGTCCAAAATAAACAGCGTGGCCAAATGAGAGCATGCCACCCTGGCCCAGTAGCATGTTGTAACTCAGTGCAAACACGATCGCGATTGCCATCTGGTTAAAGATGGAAATGGCCAGTACTGAATTAAAAAACTGAGGCAGTGAAAGTAGGGCTACAAGGTAGGCGATCCAGACGGCTGATTTTTTTAATAGCGCCATTATTGCTCCCGCTTACCCAATAAGCCGGTCGGCCTGAAAATCAGGACCAGTACTAACAATAAGAACGGAAGAATTGGCGCGATCTGTGGCAGTGTCAGCGTCCATAAATCCGTCAGTGGGTGATCTCGCCCAAATTCCAGACCCAGCAGATTGAGAAGATCCGGCATACCCAGGTTGGAGGCAATGGCATAGGACTGGACCAGGCCAATAAGAATAGAAGCGATAAAAGCGCCGGCGAGAGATCCAAGCCCACCGATGACGACGATAACAAACACGATACTGCCAAGCACAACGGCCATTCCCGGAAAGGTGGTTAATACCGGGCCTGCAATAACACCGGCAACGCCAGCCAGGGCAGAACCGACACCAAACACACCCATGAATATCAACGGTACGTTGTGGCCCAAATTAGAAACCGTATGCGGGTGAGTAATAGCGGCTTGTATGATGATGCCGATGCGGCTCTTGGTAAGCACGTAATAGAGCCCGATAAAAATCGCGATGGAAATACCGATCATAAAACCGCGATAAGCCGGGAATTCCTGCCCGAACAGTGTGAATAAAGGGAAGTCCAAAAGATCTGGTGACTGGTAATTCTTGGTGTCGGCTCCCCAGAAAAACTGAACCGCTTCTTCAATCAGGAATGCCAGGCCGAAGGTGAAAACCAGCTCGGCAACGTGGCCTTGTTGGTGTACACGGCGCAATCCGTAGCGTTCTACAAGGGCGCCAAGAACACCAACGATAAGTGGCGCAAATATCAGGCCGGTCCAGAAGCCGAAGTAGAGACTGATGGAGTATGCGAAGTAAGCACCCAGCATATAGAAACTGGCATGGGCAAAATTCAAGACACCCATCATGCTGAAGATCAGCGTCAAGCCGCTGGCAAGCATGAACAATAAAAGTCCTGTTACCAGGCCATTAAGGGTGGCGAAAATAAAAACTTCTAACATGTGGGATTACTGTTCCGCTAAATCGCTATCCGCTTCTTATCGACGAGGTCGTCGCATCCGGCAGTTGTTAACAGGAACAATAGTGGCTTCCAGGGGAACACTGTATTCTGTGTATAAACCAAATCCGGAGTTATCAGCGTCAAACTCTATTCCTTCATCGGTGTGTACAGAAATATGCAGCGATTGAAAGACCTGATGATCTTCACCGCGCATCCATACTTCATCCCCGCCGATAGTGGTAAAGCGCATGTCTTCCAGCGCCAGACCGACATCATAAGGATCGGTGCTCTGGGTTTCTTCCATGGCTTGGACGATCATCATCAGGGCATTGGTGATACGTGGTTGCGTAACATCGTTATTGGGATTTGCAGCTTTAAATGCCCGGATAAATTCTTTGCGCTCTTCGGTGGGAATAGGGTTCGATGTTTCATTATGAATCAGGCGGATTCTGTTTTTACCATCGGCGCCAAGTGTGGCTGTAATGCCATCATAAGCTGCGTAGAAAGTGTAAATCGGAATATCCAGACCGTTATCGATAATGGAGCGGGCCAGGGAAACCATGTCTGCACCATAGTTGCCTGTAATAACCGCATCTGCACCGGAAGCTACGATCTTGGTTACGTAAGGGGTGAAATCCTTGACCTGGCCAATCGGATGAAATTCGTTACCGGCTATTTCGATATCAGGCCTTTTTTGCCGCAGCAATTCGATGGAAGTATCTGAAACAACCTGCCCAAAGGAATAATCCTGCCCAATAATATAAACGGATTCTATTTCGTCATTATCGGCGATGTAATCCGTCAAGATGTTTAATTTCATATTGGCATGGGCATCCCAGCGAAAATGCCAGAAGCTGCAATTTTCCTCTGTTAGCACCGGATCGACAGCCGAGTAATTCACCTGCATGACTTCCTGGCCGGGATTGCGTCGATTGTGGCGGTTAATTGCATCGTTCAGGGCGTTGGCTACTGCGGATCCATTGCCCTGGAAAATGTATTGAATGCCTTCGCTAACAGCGCGACGAAATTGAATTTGCGATTCCGTAGGAGACTGCTTGTTATCCAGAGGAACAATCTCGATCATACGGCCACCGAGAATGCCTCCTTTTGAGTTGTATAGATAATCGGCGGCAAATTGCAGTTGTTTTAATCCGCTGTTTCCTATGGAGGCAAAAGCGCCGGTAAGGGGATCCATGAATGCAATGCGAACAGGATCTTGTGCGAAACCATTGCTGCTGATTAAGAGGGATATGGACAGGAAAAAGTTTCTTAGTAAGTGCTTTGTTCTCATTGCTAACTTCTTATTTTATCTGTAGTTTTTAGGATTAAATTGGCTGCCTAAATCCCTGGATGCAGTGAATCACGAACATAACCTAGGTGGCAGTCTGAATCAAGAAAAGCCCAGAAACAGGCGATGAATCTCTATGTTCTCAACAAAAATATCTGAACAGGATTATGAATTCTCGGCTATAAGAGCCGGTGGGCCTGGTGGGCAGCATGTCAATAAAGTAGAGACGGCTATTCAATTGCGTTTCGACATAATGGCATCTTCTTTAAGTGAGAATGACAAACGGAAATTACTTGAATATAAAGACCAGCGAATTTCTAAAGATGGCATTGTGCTGATAAAAGCCCAGCGCTTTCGCAGTCAGGAAAAAAACAAACAGGATGCGCTTGAGCGCTTGCATGAGTTGCTTAAGCAGGCAACGAGGATTAAGAAAAAGCGAGTTGCAACCAAGCCAAGCAGGTCGGCAAAAGAAAAGCGACTGAAAGAGAAGAAGAAAGCTGGTGACAAGAAACAAATGAGAGGAAGGCCTTCCCTAAATGATTAGTAATAATCTGCACAAGCAGGTTTTAGTTCGTCCCGCGCGAATAGACGAGTGTGAGCGGATAGCAGCGTTTTACCAGATGTCATCAGCTGGCGTTGCAGATTACATCTGGAGTAAATTGGCTGAGGCGGGAGAATCGTTAATTGATGTGGGTGCCCGTCGTTACGCTCGGGAAAACACCGAGTTTAGCTACCAGAATTGCCGGTTTGCTACCCTGGACGATGAGCCGGTGGGTATGCTGTTCGCGTTTCCCATGCAAGTGGATCCGGATTATATGGAAGATGATCCTGTTCTTGCTCCCTGGCCAGTGCTAGAGGAAGACAATAGTTACTATATAAGCGGCGTGGCAATCGATGATAAATTTCGGGGTAAAAGGGAATCGGCAATATGCTGATGGAAGTCGCTAACAGCCGCTGCATCGGGCTGGGATTAAAACGTCTTAGCCTGTTGGTCTTTGAGCAAAACACCGGGGCCAAACGACTTTATGATCGCCTGTGTTATGAAGTCGTCGCCAGTGCAGATGTTGTTCCTCATGAGCTTATCCATTTCACCGGCAAAGTTTTGTTAATGTCCTGTGAAGCTGTGGTTCCTGTTTCTGAATAAGATTACTAATTAGAATCTGACCAATATGAAGTATTTCAGCGTATCTTTTGTTTGTTTGCTATTAGTCTGGTCTGCGCCGATGGTGAAAGCCCAGTCATCCATCGAAAGTGCGGAGCAAAGCTTTCGCTACATCAATAATACATTGCAGACTTTTCGGAATACCGGAAGGCTGACTAATAATCCCGGTGTGGATGGGTCGGATCTGGAAGCATTCATGGGCCTGTTGGAATTTTACTATGAAGAGTTCAGTAGTGAGTTCAACTCGAACTCATCGATGTGCCAGTTTTATCGTGATCCAGAGAATGGTCGTATGACTATAGAAGAACGAGCAGAAATCAGCTTTGGCCTGTTGCGAGATTTGGATGAGCGTATCCAGCGATACATCGCTACCGACGAGGAATTTCAAAACGAAGTGGCCGATGAATTCGGAACCTTTCTGCTGGATAACATCAATGAAATAAAAACCGAATCAGTAAGCAACCA
The DNA here is from genome assembly GCA_964616225.1 of uncultured Pseudohongiella sp. Taxonomy (GTDB): domain Bacteria; phylum Pseudomonadota; class Gammaproteobacteria; order Pseudomonadales; family Pseudohongiellaceae; genus UBA9145. The sequence continues at coordinate 17,552 of CAZTTE010000009.1, read as the reverse complement.
GCAGCTACCATCATCTCAATTCGATGAGGCAGCTGTTATCAGTTTTATCGATTCGGTTTGTGTCTAAGAAAGATCTTCGCGGGTGTACAAAAAGATTTTTGCGGGCTTACAAAAAGCGTTACGAGAGCAGATAGATCGAGGCAAACTCCAGTGAGAAAGCAGAGCCTATAGTTAATAGGTGAGCATTTCGAACTGGAGTTTAACGAAGAGCTATCAATTGCAGTAGCTTTCCAATTAAAAAACTTCAAACAATCCCGCGGCGCCCATTCCACCACCTACACACATAGTGCAGACTACGTACTTCGCACCTCTTCGCTTACCTTCGATCAACGCATGCCCAACCATTCGCGCACCACTCATACCATAAGGGTGTCCTATGGAAATCGCACCGCCGTCTACATTAAGCCGATCATTAGGGATGCCCAGCTTGTCGCGGCAGTAAATCACCTGTACGGCAAAGGCTTCGTTTAATTCCCACAGGCCAATATCGTCCATCGAGAGATTGAAGCGCTCCAGCAATTTTGGCACTGCATAGATTGGTCCAATGCCCATCTCATCGGGATCCAATCCGGCAACTGCTACTCCGCGGTAGGCGCCCAGTGGTTCCAGTCCTTTCTGTTCTGCGAGTTTACTATCCATTAATACCGATGCAGATGCGCCGTCTGAAAGTTGGCTGGCATTGCCCGCAGTTATTACGCCACCTTCGAATACGGTTTTTAATCCCGCCAGGCCTTCCAGTGTTGTGGTAGGGCGATTACCTTCATCTTTCTCCAGCTTGGTATCGTGGACACTTTGCTGTTTGGTTTCCTTGTCGACAAAAATCATCTTTGAAGGAAGTGGAACAATTTCATCATTATATTTACCCGCTTCCTGGGCAGCGGCGGTGCGTTGCTGGCTTTGCAGGGCGTATTCGTCTTGCTGTTCACGGGAAATGTTGTAGCGCTTGGCAACAGTTTCCGCAGTTTCCAGCATGGACATATAGGCATGTTCAGACTTGGCGATTACGTTCGGATCCTGCACGCGATAGCCATTACGGTGTTCGTTCTGCACCAGGCTTATGGATTCCAGTCCGGCGCCAACAACAATAGGCATTTGATCGTGAATAATTTGTTTTGCGGCGGTCGCAATGGCCATCATGCCCGAAGAACATTGTCTATCGATGCTCATTCCAGCAACGGTATTTGGAAGGCCGCCTGCTATGGCAGCGGTGCGACCGATGTTCTGTCCAGACGAGCCCTGTTGCATGGCGCAACCCATAACTACGTCATCAACCTCTCCTGGGTCGATGCCCGCACGTTGAACCGCGTGGGCGATGGCGTGACCACCCAGGGTCGGAGCATCGGTATCGTTGAACGCACCTCGATAGGCTCGGCCGATTGGCGTGCGCGCCGTTGATACGATTACTGCTTCTCTAGTCATTACTTTCTCCAGTGATACAAATAGTTTCCGTGTTAGTCATTAAGTATTAGTGCGGTTACTTCGGCAATGGCTGTCTTGGCTATTTCTGCCATCTCCTCATCGGTTCGGTCCTGAATCGGGTGGGGAACGAACACGCGGGCAGGTTTGATTCCGAGCGATTTACCCTGGGCATCAGCTGCCTGTTCAAATTCACAAGATGCTACAAAACCCGAAGGTAGTCCGCGACTTTCTAAATCCATGATGTCATGCAAACTGCACGAGGTACATGAACCTCAGTCGGCCAAACCTTCGATTACCGCGTCACATTCAACACTAATTTTCTGATTGAGTTCCTGGGGAGCTACCCGGGCAAAGGTTGGCTTCATGTAGCGCTTAACCGTTGCTCCCATTTCCACCAGGTGTTTTTCAACTTCATCCAAAAACTCCTTGCCGCGGGGCTTGGAGATATCGAGCAATCCAACGGTTGCACCTGATAAAGTCTCCAGTCGCGGGAGTATCTGCTTTTCGACAGGATTTATCTCTGCCGTTGGATCTAGCATGATCGAGTTACTCATGTTGACCTCCTGTTATTAAATCTTCTGTGAAACAAGCTGGCTGCCTTTCTCGCCGGAAGCGACCCAGCCACTGATAATGGCTGAAAACATTCCGGCATTGCCGCCCGTGGTGACGATGTGCAGTCCATCGTCTCTGAACTTGTTAAGTAACTTGTCTTTGAATTTTGCTGGCATGCCTTCGGCGACATCCTGTGCGCCGCGAATGACTTCTTTGCCCTCTATCATCAGGTTGTCATAAAGAGCCTGATGTAAATCCTGTTTGCTCCAGCCTGCCTGTCTGAATACGCGTCTGTGCTCCGGGCTAACAACTAATATTGCATCAGCAGCTCCGTACATTTTGGTGTTAACGACACTACGCAAGCTGTTAGAGATATTTTTCGTTAAGGATTCCGGTTCTCGAGATTGTTGATCGACAATCGCCTGTAGCCCTTCACCGGCAAACAAGTTGATTACCGAGTCAGATCTTTCAAAGCCACGGTCCTGGGCGAGATTAGTCCAATCTTCATCGGATTCATCTTCGGCAAAACAATAGGTGTATTTACCTGGATTGCCCATTACCGCGCGGTCGATTCCGCCAGGAATGCCGCCTCCCACATTACGAATCAGTAATTGTAATGCCCGTCCGATTGAAGCATTGGCTCGATTGCCCTGGCCTAAGGCATTTACACCACAGTTCATTCCAATCTGTTTGGTAATCGGACCGTTAACAATCATAATCGGGCCTGAAAAATAGGTAGTGCACAGCAAGCCATGCATGCAGAACTTGTCCTGTAGCGCAGCCTCGACTGAGGCAAGAACTACGGGAAAATATTCCGGTTTGCAGCCAGCCAAAACCGCATTAATGGCAACTTTCTCGACGGTGCAGGGCAGGTTATCTGGAGGTATGTTGCCGATGATTTCACTTGCATCCCTGTCGGTGCCATTCAGCATGCGAATAACTCGCACGGCAGTAGGCGGAACTACCGGTAAGCCATCACTCCAACCGCGATCGAAACATGCTTCCATTTCATCTTCGGATTCCGCCAGCTCTACTTTTCGTGCCTGTAACAAGTCTTTATCAAATTGCGCAGACAGCTTTTCTTCCATGCCGGGATCTTGAGTCTTGGATCCGCAGCCAGGTTTGAAGTCGATCAGTTCTTTCCCTAATGACTCCAATCCTGTTAACTGCTGCCATTCACCCTTATCCCAACCCACGGTTCTGGCTATTTCCTGCTCTTCGCTGAAACAGATTAAAGTAGGGACGGTTTCTATTTTGTTGTTATAGGAGAACTCGAGGGAGGTGTCGTCTAGTTTGCTGTCGATACTTTCGGGAAACGCCGGATCGTCCTGCACGTATATCGATATACGATTCTCAAATTCGTCGACTAGTTCGGCCAATACAGGTTCTATTAAGGCACAGGTGGGGCAGTCTTTTTTTACAACGACAGTGATTCTATTGGCGGAAGATTGATTCAATTAATGTGTCTCAGGGTTATCTTGGAATACAGCAGGGTAGTGTAGCGTAATAAACTAAGTTCCAGCCAGTGAGAATCAGTAAATGAAACCCAGGGTAGAGATTCCAACCAGGATGTTAATAATCATGAAAATGGAGGAGGTTCTGGACATGACTTTCCACAATTGGGGCCCTTTATAGGCGGCTCGAATTCCCACCAGCAGCAGGCCGGTATAGGCAAGCTGGGCCGCTACCATGATCAGATAGGGAATCCACTGTTCAGAATCGACGGCGCGACTGCCAAAAATAAAGTAAAGACCGCAACCGAAGAAAAAAAGCGCCCAATAGGTGATAGCAAGGCCGTACTCCCCGGCAACCAGCCGCTGGGCAAAGGACCTGTCATCAAATTCGTCGCGATTGGAGAGCTGATCTACGTCTGTCATAGTGATTTCCTGAGGGTTAAGTGTAACCCACGAACATATCCCTGAAAATGCGTAAAAAACAAAAGATTAGCGCGCTTTTAAAGCTCCGGTTTGTGCAGATTACCCGGATTTCCCCGGAGTAATTCAGTCCCGGGAGCCGCTTCTTTAGCCTGGCTTCCTGGCAGTGGCGCAATCACAAATGGTGAAACCTTCGACAGTCATTCCTTAAAGATTTATGATACTCAAGCTACAAGAAATCCCCAGTTCAAGCAGAGCGAAATACCTGCGCTAAAGACGGTAAATCGATAAAGAAAGCATGGAAGTCACGAAAGATTTAGACAGCAAACCATTAAGCCAGGCCTTTAGTTTTTCTAAAGAAAAAGAAAAAGCTGTGTATGGTCTTAAAGGAATTCTCTCCGGCATGGTGGCGGATAAGCTGCTTAATGAGAAAGAGCTTTTGTTTTTAGATGCCTGATTAAAGTCGCAGCAATACCTGGTAGAAGATCCGGACGTTGTTAAGATCCTAAAGCTTGTAGGCGACATTCTCGAAGATGGTCAAATTAGCCCCCAAGAACTACAAGATATGCAGCGCAGTATCGAAGATATTCTTTCTAACAGAGAATCTTCGCAACCAGGTGTAGGCCAGATAGAAGAATTAGTAGGATTCCTGACAGGTGTTGCTTCGGATGGTGTGCTTAACGATCAGGAGGTTGAAGCACTTTCCAGCTGGCTAGATGTGAATGAGTCTGTAAAAGACACCTGGCCAGCAAGTGTAATAGTTAATCGTCTCAACAATGTTTTGGAAGATGGAATTATTACGGAAGAAGAGTGTCAGGATTTATTGCAAACGGTAAATCAAATTACTGGCAACTCATCTGAGGGAGATGATATTGGCTATGAATCTTCCACCGAAGTTTGGGAAGACAAAGTCGATACTCTGGAAATCGCTGGAAAGACTTTCTGCCTTACAGGCGAATTTGTCAGTGGCGACCGGGACACAGTAGACACCATGCTACGCTTGAGAGGGGCGGAGACTTCTCCCAATGTGAACAAGAATGTTGACTACCTGGTTATAGGTACCCTGGCCAGTAGGGATTGGTTGTACACCAGCCATGGCAGGAAGATCGAAAAAGCGCTGTTACTTAAGAGAGAAGGGGCCGGAGTAACAATAATCACCGAGCGCACCTTGCTGAAATTTACCAAATAGTACCTTTCCCACTTCTTTCTTTTCTTTAATTATTTCCCATCAAACTGTTACTCTAATCTTGAGTCTACTAACAGCATTGCGTGGGGTATTAAATGTCTGCCGATTTTATTTTCTCAATTTGTGGGAACCTCGTCTTACCTGGATGGTTATTACTGATTCTGTTGCCGAAATGGAAATGGACCTTAACTCTTGTTACTACGGTCATCATTCCATTCGTCCTGGGCGTGGTTTATATAAGTCTTATGATCTCCCAGTTGGGCAGCATGCCTGAAGGAGGGGGATTCGGATCAATTGAAGCGGTCAGGGCCGGATTCGGTAATGACTACATTCTGGTAGCGGGCTGGATTCATTACCTGGCTTTTGATTTGTTTGTTGGAGCCTGGGAAGTTAAGGATTCACAAAAAGTTGGGCTTTCTCACTGGTTCGTACTCCCCTGTTTGCCTCTTACCTTTTTGCTGGGGCCTACAGGACTTGCCGTTTACCTCCTGATACGGTTTGTAAAAACCAAGAACGTGCAAATACTTGAACCTGCAGCAGCCCGGGCTTGAATGTAAGTGATGCAGTCAGAAAAGTTTGCCTGAGTTTTCCCTAGGCTGAGGAAACGGAAAGCCATGGCATGCCTAACTTCAAGGTCCGGGATAAGACTTTTGCCTCCTATGCCGTAAACCATCACGGCGATGGTCGAGTCGCCTTATGGTTAGATGCGCCATCAGGCTCGCAATCTCATCACATAGAATTGGATTCTGAGCATTATTTCAAGCCGCAATATGTTGGCCCCAAAGGATGGTTGGGTGTGGAGCTGAATAAAAACCTGGGGTGGGGATCGATTAGCCAGAGGGTGCGGGAAGCCTACGAAAAAGTTGGTTCTGGCGATCTCGTCAAAAACTTGGGACCTAACATAAAGTTAAAAGGTCCGATAACAAAACTGAATCCAGCAGAGATCAATCCATTCCTGGCGCCTAAAGTGCAGCAGTTCATAAAAAGCTTAGACGCCTATTGTCACTCATTGCCCGAAACCAATAATGGCAAAGGGTTTGGCAATCCCTTGTGGAAGGCAGGAAAGAAAACTTATGCCTGCCTGCATCTCTATAACAAACAGCTCACGCTACAAGTATGGGTGGGGCTGGACCAACAGAGTTCCCTAATTTCCGATAAGCGCTTCGCCATACCTAAATACCTGGGCCATAACGGCTGGATCGACTTGAGTATGGAGTCAAATGTTAACTGGAGTGAAGTTGAAAGCCTGGTTGAACAGAGTTATCGACATTTCGCCTTGAAGAGGATGTTAAAGGAACTGGATGGAGAATAGCCGCAAATTTTGTAAGCACAAAAAAGGGAGCGATCGCTCCCTTCTTTACTTAAGTGATTGTTATTAGCGCTTGCCCATCATACCTTGCAGTGCAGCAGGTATATCCGCTGGGAACACGACGAACTTCGAGTTTCCAGATTCCGAGAGTTGCTGCAGGGATGAAATGTATTTTTCACCCAGCAAATAAATCACAGGCAATTCTTTCTCGCCGATTGCTTCGGTGACTTTGGTAATGGCTCTCTTGCTGGCTTCAGCCAGAATCACCTGGGCTTCCGCTTCGCGCTTGGAGGCTTCCAGTTCACCTTCGGCCTGCAGAATTGCAGCCTGCTTATCACCGTCGGCGCGGGTTACCGTAGCGCGACGCTCACGTTCTGCTGCTGCCTGTTCTTCCATGGCCTGCTGCATAGTGCCGGAAGGATTAATGTCCTGAATTTCTACCGTCTTGAGAGTAATACCCCAATCGGAAATATCATCAGATATGGCCGCTTTTAGTTTGGCCTTGATGTGATCTCGCGAGGAGAGGGCATCATCGAGGTTCATCTCACCCACGATCGAACGCAATGAAGTCTGAACGAGAGTTTGAATCGCAATCACGTAGTTCTCAACACCGTAGACTGCTTTTTCCGGTGACACGATGTTGATATAAGCAACTGCATTGGTAATGATAACTGCATTGTCTTTGGTAATTACATCCTGTGACGGGATGTCCAGAACTATGTCTTTTGTGGTTACTTTAAATGAAACTGCATCGATAAATGGAATTATGAAGTTAAGACCTGGATTAAGAGTCTTATTGTATTTACCGAGTCGCTGCACAACCCACTTGAATCCCTGTGGTACCTGGTGTACTCCCTGCGCAACCGTAATTAATAGGAATACAAATACGGCTATCGCCAAAATCATTCCTTCTTCCATCGCAATACTCCTTTTAGTAAAGCCGGTTTCAGGCTTTCTCTACAATTAGTGCGTTTCCAGACAAATCTATAACGCTCACCCGGTCGCCAACGTCCAATTCATCCTGGGAAATTATCAGCCATTCATCAGAACCCAGAACAGGAGCAGGGAATCTCACCTTCCCTCTTTTTTCTCCGTTAGGAACTCTCAAGACCTGACCAATTTCTCCTAACAATGCTTCTTTGGAGAGACCAGCTTTGGTCTTGTCACTGTTGAGTGGTTTAATTAGTTTGAACCAGGCAAAGGCGAATGCTGTGGATGTTACGGCCCAGATAATTATCTGGGCGATTACTGTCATTGCCGGGAGCGGCACCATGAGCAAGCCTACGACAACGGCAGCCGCTCCAAACCAGAAAATAAAGAATGAACCCAGAAAGATTTCCGACAGCATCAAGGCGATGCCGAATACAATCCAGTGCCAATAGAGAAGGGCAAAATCCATGATTCGTCTCCTTTTTAGCAATAAGCCATTATTGATCTGATTGGGCTGCCTAGTAAACCTGTATATGGGGGCGAATTTAAAAATTTCAAGTGCTTCAATGGCTTAGCTCAAAAGCCCAGCATAATCGGGTAGTTTAAAGTGTACGCTTGGCACCGATATACGAATTAGTCAGGCACAAAAAAGGCCGACGAGTGTCGGCCTTTTTTCTCAGTCATGGTTATTAAAAAGTATTGAGTGCAAGCAGCTTCGCTTCCTGCTCTTCCTCATTTACGAAATTGACAATCATATCAGGTGATACCGGAACTCGATTAAATGAGTGACTCAGGGCATCGGCAATAGCAGAAGTTACTGCCGCTACCGCGCTTCCCTGTGAAGGTTCACCAACTCCTCTGCCGCCGGCAGGATTGTATGGATCTGCAATATCGACAGCGCCATTTGGCATCTCAATCGGTACATCGAGAATAGTAGGTAGTTTTGCCTGATAGAAACCAATATTAGCGGGTAAGGCATTCTGTGGATCGTAAACATGGCGTTCCGATGCAGCCATGCCAAATCCCCAAACTGCACCGCCATTGATTTGCTGTGATAAACCTTGGGGATGAATTATGGTGCCACAATCGGCAATACCGACATAGTCGATTACGTCGTACTTGCCGGTGCCCACATCAATTTCCACTTCCGCCATGCTAATCATCAAACCCGGCGCTATGCCCCGTTTCTCAAGATTATCTTTGGCAACACCAACGAGACCGGTACCGGCGATTCCCTGCACGGCGCGCTGGGTAATTGGATGGATATCTTCAGGGTATTCTTCTCCGCTGAAGCGGCCACCCATTTCCATTGCCTTGCTGGCAGCTTCGCCATAAGTCATTCCCTGTTCCGGATCGTCAATTCTGAACACTCGTTCTTCGCCGATGTCATAGTCTTCCGCAGTTCCGCCGAACTCTGTCGCTGCGATGTTCTTGAGTTTGTTTACGGCATCTTCAGCCGCAACCCAGTTTGTTCTGGTGTGAGTGAAGATCGTATTCGAGCCACCTTGTGTAGAAGAATGAGGTAGATGGCTATCGGTGCTGCCACGAACAATCTCGCAACTTTCCCAACGACACTTCAATACTTCGGCGGCAGCTCGTGCGGTACCGGCATAAGAGTAAGTTCCCAGGTTGCCCACACCGCTGTGTAAATGAATACGACCATCGGGAGTGATTCGAACTAATCCGTCGTAACCATTACCACCGGCAGAGTGATATCCGAGACCAACACCGAGACCGCGCACCTTATTGCCATTGCGTTGACGCGGTGCCGCTTCACGCTCGGTCCAATTGAACATGTCGGTAGCCATGTCGATTGCTTCCGCCATAAATGCGCTGGTTACCGGACCCTGGTATTCATAGACCGGCGATTCACTATGGGGAGCATTCACGCGACGGAACTGGGCGCGATCCATGCCGAGTTCTCGCGCCGCCATATCCATAATGGGTGCGATGGCAGCCGACATTTCATTCTGGCCCGGGCCACGTTGTGCACCACGCGGTGCAGTATTGGTAAACACCGGAATATTGCGCAAGCGCATCGCCGTTGGTGTGTACACCACCGAAATATGTTGGGCCGATGAGGATGCGCTATTACGACCGGTTGGCCCGCCATCGCTAATGATAATAACGTCCACTGCAGCGACAGTGCCGTCGGCTCTTACGCCGGTTTTTACCCAGCCTTGCATGCCCGGGCGTCCAACACCCAGGTAATACTCTTCTTCACGGGTAATACGTAATTGCACCGGACGATTCAGCAACTGTGAAAACTTTCCGGTAATGGCCATGGTGGGATACACCCGGCCTTTAGAACCAAATCCGCCACCGGTGTTTTCTGAGATCATGCAGACATCTGCAGGATCGATACCCAATAAGTCAGCCAATGGTTCTACTACAGCACTCTGGCTCTGGGTCGACGCATAAAAATAACATTTACCGTTCTGCCAGTAAGCCATGCTGCTACGAGGTTCCATGCAGTGGTGTGGTGTACCTGCAGTAACAAAGGACTCTTCGATTATGACTTCGCTCTCCGCGAAGCCGGCATCAAGATCGCCATAAGTCCAACCATCCGCGAAATCCACACCCTGGGGTTCCTGTCCGTTTCTCAGTTTTTCAATTTCACTGGCAGGCCATTTAATGGTGGCGATGCCTCCACGAATCGTGGCGTTTTCATCTTCCAGCGAATTGGTTTGCATTAACACATTGCCATCGGGATAGGCATTGGGTCCGCCCTCCACCAGGCTTTCCAGTGGATCAGTAACAAAACCACGTCGCTCGAACTCTACGTTAATAGAATCGATGGCATTTTCGGCAATCGCATCGGAGATTGCTGCAACCGCAACAATAGGTTGCCCGATATAAGTCACATCGTCCGATGCGAGCACAGGATCGTCAGGTGCGGAAGATGGAGGCAAATCATCTGCGGTTAGCACTCCTAATACGCCATCCATACGTAAGGCTTCAGATGCGTCAATACTGATAACCCGACCGCTGGGAAGTGGGCTGGTCAATAGTCGCGCATAGACCATACCTTCCATTGCAAAATCTTCAACATACTTGGCGTCGCCAGTTACTTTGCCTTCGACATCCGGCGGAGTGAAATCTTTTCCTATATGCATAAATGTCATGACAGCAACTCCGCGGCGCGCATGACGCCATTCAGGTAGTGATCATAGGCACCACATCGGCAAAGATTTCCCGCCAGCGCCTGGCGCGCTTCTTCCCGACTGGGGCTTGGGTTTGCAATTAACAATGCGGTAGCTGACATCACCTGTCCCGGAGTGCAAAAACCACATTGGGGAGCCAGTTCTTCCACGAATCCCTGTTGTACTGCACTCAATTGACCGTCGGCACTGCGCAAACCTTCTACCGTGGTAATAGCAGTTTGCTTGACTGTATGGGTCAGTAATGAACAAGCGTAGTTGGCGACATCATCTAATAACACGGTACAGGCACCACACTCGCCACGATTACAGGCAACTTTCAAACCGGTCAGGCCGAGTTTGTTGCGTAAGGTAAAGGCAAGGGTTTCGGTGGGGGCGACATCAACCAGTCGTGTTTGACCATTAACGGTTAAAGACAGTAAGCGCTCCACGACTGCATTGGAATTGCTCTGTGCTGTGGCCAGGTAATAACCGGTACCGGAAGCGGCAGCAGCACTGGAGTAGATCACGCCCTTGATAAATCGACGTCTTGAAAGTTTTGGATTCACGGGTAAGGCACTCCCTAGTTTTTGTTTTCGCGCATTTTGCACGTATATCGGGGGAAAGCTCAGTCTCCAACAGTAACCCCGCCATGAGTAAAAATCAATCCAGCAGGCCAGTAAATTCGGGCCGTTCAAGGATTTCCCGCCTGCTTGAATCTGTTTCATTCTGCGGATTTCGGCTTGACTGTGTACATGAAAAGTGAAATCAAAGTGATATCAAAATGTGCTTATTTTTTTAAAAAGACTTGGTTTCGGCCATAAGGGCCGGAGCAGCAGGAAGCGGTGGCGATCGTATCTTTATCGAAACAAATAACAGCGATATTAATATTGAAAGTATAGATTAATCACTAAGTAAAACCTCTGCATTAAAAAACTGGTGATTGAAATTTCAATCACCGGTTTTTTATATCCGCTTTTTAAGCCAAAAAGCTATTCGTATCTCAGGGCATCGATAGGATCCAGGTTGGCAGCCTTGGCGGCAGGCAAAATACCAAATAGCACACCAACGAATCCGGAGAATCCTAACGCCAGTGCGATGGCCCATAAAGGAATGCTGGCCGATGGAAAACCGGGAATCGTATTGGCGATTAATGTGCCTAGTCCAAATCCCGTAGCCAAACCAATTAGTCCCCCCAGCAAGGAAAGAAGCAGCGCTTCGATCAAAAACTGCATCAGGATGTGATGACGTTTTGCGCCGATGGCTTTGCAGATGCCGATTTCACGGGTTCGTTCCGTTACTGACACCAGCATGATATTCATGATGCCGATGCCGCCAACAAGTAAGGAAATACCAACGATGCCGCCGATGACCACGGTGACCATGCCGATGATCTGGTTAAATTCTTCCATGAGCTGTTCGGCTGTCTGAATGCGAAAATCATCGTCCTCTTCGCTACCCAGGTTGTGAGCATTGCGCAATAGAGTGGAAAGTTGGGTAGTCACGTCCTCAAGCTCAGCACTTTCTGACAGGCTCAGTTGTATTTGAATATCTGTGCGCGCCTGGTTTCCTTGCAGGCTTACCATGGTTGCATAAGGAACGAGCACGATGTCGTCTCTGCTCATGCCCATTATGTCTCCCATGGAATCCAGTAAACCTACGATCTTGAACCACTCGCCACCAATTTCCACGTATTCGTTTATTGGATTTTCAGGCAGGCTCAGATTCTCTCGAACGTCTTCGCCAATTACGGCGATGCGGCGTCGCGTCAGGTTATCGGATTGGGCCAGAAAGCGCCCTGCCTGTGTGTATGACTGGGCAACGTCCTGGTATGCGTAAGTCGTTCCCATAATCTGGCTGAATGCTGTTTGGGATCCGTATTTAATTTGTGAAGACCGGTTTGCATAAAGAATAGGAGTAATGGATGCTATGCCGTCGGCGCGTCGTTCAATAAGTTCCAGATCGTCAGGCGTAAGTCGGGCCCGAATCCCCTTCATTTGATCTTCGAATGGTGTGTAGGACTGAATAGTTAAGCTATTGGTTCCAAGTGAGGCAAAGGTATCGCCGATAAATGCGCTCATGCCCTGGGTTACCGACACGACGGCAATCACGCTGGCGACACCGATAATGATTCCCAGGGTGGTCAGGAAGCTTCGCAGCCGATGGGCGAATATTGACATCAGGGCAGAGCGAGAGCTTTCAAGCAGGGCAAAGAACATTAGCTGGTTAACTCCGCAGTACCTTTTTGCACAGCCTGGTCATTGAAAATTTTGCCATCTTTCATTTCTACGATGCGGTGACAGTGTTGGGCGATCTCGTCTTCGTGGGTTACCACGATTAGCGTATGGCCTTCGGCGTGGAGTTCGTCAAACAACTGCATGATTTCGATAGTGGTTCGGGAATCCAGATTTCCCGTTGGTTCGTCAGCCAGGAGAATTGAGGGGTGTGTTACCAGGGCTCTGGCAATGGCGACACGCTGTCTTTGTCCGCCCGATAACTGGTTTGGCAAATGGTCTGTCCTGTCTGCCAATCCCACTCGTTGCAGCGCTTCCATTGCCATCTGTTTGCGCTGTTTAAGCCCAATATTGCGGTAGATGAGGGGTTGCATCACATTTCCCAGGGCATCAGCGCGGGGTAGGAGATTAAAGCTCTGGAAGATAAATCCAATCTCCTTGTTGCGGATCTCGGATAGTTCATTCTGGTCCAGAATTTCCACATTGGTGCCATTCAGGTGATATTGGCCGTCTGTAGGTTTGTCCAGGCAGCCCAGAATGTTAAGCATGGTGGATTTGCCTGAACCCGATGAACCGATAAAGGCCAGGTAATCGTTTTTTAGTACTTCAATATCGATACCATCCAAAGCCTTAACGACTTGAGATCCCATCTCATAGTATTTGGTAATACCCTGCAGTTGAATTAGAGCCATCAGACCCTCTGGATATGCTCGCTAGTTCTCTTCCACCAGGGTGGCGTCCAGGCGGTCACCGTCGAGGAGGTGACGCAATTCCTGGTTTGGACCGACAACAATCTCGATGTCTTCATCAACAGAGCTAACTAGCTCCTGGTATTCGTCGTCAGAGAGACCTACATCCACCTTGGTTTTGCGGGCGACGCCATCGTCGTTTACAAATATGAAATACTCGCTGCGCAGTTCTGCGCGATCTTCTTCAAAGATCACTGCTTCGATTGGAACAGCTGCCACGCGCTGATCCTGTCGAGTAAAAATTTCTGCCCTGCAGGACATCCCTGGCCTTAATACCACCTCACCTGGATCGGTAATGTCGATCTTAACCACAAAGCTCAGGCCAGTTCTTCCCTGGGCAACCTTCGCGGTATTGGCAATAAAGCGTACGACACCTTGCATTGGTTGATCGGGATAAGCGATAGCAACAATTTCTGCCCGTTGTCCCACTTCGACATTGGCGATATCCGCTTCGTCTACTAACACTTCAGTGTAAATGCTCGCAGGGTTTGCGATGGTCATTAATGAAGAGCCAGGAATGTTGGTTGAACTGGCAATCGCCGTTTCGCCAACTTTAATGTCGAGGCTGGTGATGACGCCGTCGATAGGAGAGATAATTTGTGTCTTGCTCAGCTGATCAAGCACCTGGTCCAGTTGCGCTTCCGACTGAGCTAATCTTTCCTGGGAAGAGAGGAAATCAATTCGTGCCAGTTCCAACTGATTTAATAGGGCTTCGTACTCTTCGGCACCGATTAGATCTTGTTCGTATAAACTCTTGCTACGCTCGTATTGACGCTCCAGGTTATTGATTCTGACTTCCTGTCTCTCGATGTCGATGGTATTAATTCGAACAGCCGCTTCCGATTGTTCCAGGCCGGCAATAAAATTCTTGTCATCGACCCGCAGAACAAGATCGCCGGTGTCGACGCGGTCGCCTTCTTCCACCAACAGTTCTGAGACTTTGCCGATAACTTCCGAGCTCAGCATAACTTCTTCTTCATGGGCGAGAAAACCTGAGGCGAGAATTGAGGGGCTGATTATTCTCTGGCTGATGATCGAAACGTTTACTTCTTTGGCATTGGTGCCAAAGACCGTCCGGTTAATAAAGGGCAGCGCGATAACTGCCCCTGCCAAAAAGACCACAACCAAAAGCTTCTTGAGGTTCATGACTGCTGTTCCAATTCCTTATAAGTACTACTCAATAACGACCAGATTACCCAAGAGTTACAGTTTTCGGGCGGCAACCCTAGCATATTTCGGCTTAAGTGAGGGCAAAATACGCCGAAATCCCCAATAAAAGGAGATAAGGTGCCAGCACAATAGCGCAGGCTTTTAGCCAGCTCGATTGCAACCATTGCTTATAGGCCATTACGGTAAGAGTAATACCCCAGATAATGGTCAAATCGAGTTGAGAGAAAATGCTATTCAGTGAGTCGATGCTGGTAACCATCCCCAGATTTCTCAGGGTGAGAGGATTCAGATCGAAGGCACTTAGTTGTCCGTTTGGTGACAGCGCGATGGTGACCGCCATACCGACAGTCGATAGCAGGTAAGGAAGCGTCGTCCAGACGATTAGTGAAAACCAGTTAGTAAATCTGAATCGGTCCCCATTAAGTGCAGATGCCAGGCTCAGGTAGCCTGCCTGAATAACCCACAAAATAATCAGGAATACTGTGCTGCCCATAATGCCAAATGCGGTGAATGTTGTCTGGGACATCGAGCTCATTTGTTCCCTGGTTTGTTCCATTTGATCTTCCGGAATATTTGATAAGCGCATCGCATCATCAATAAACCAATCGAAGTCAACAATGTTGTAGTACCAGAGCATGACTAACATCATGCTGAGTAGTACCACGGCCATGGGGAATATCTTGGTGGGGTGATGTTCTATATCTACGAATGCTTCAGAAGGGGAGGTGATTATGTTTATTGCAGTATTGATCGCACCAACAGGCTCGGTCTTGTCGCTTTGCAGGGTATCAGTGTCGGTCATTCCCGGCTCCTTATTAAGGTGCTGACTTTATGTTCTCTCTATAGCGGGGATGTTTTGCAACCGCATGAGAAAGGTGAGTCAGCTTTTATACGGGTGATAAATCTAGATATAAGACCAGATTTCCATGATTCAAGTATCTCACCTGATCTTTCTATGCTCTATTATTTTGACGATAAACGAGGCGTGTTCATCGCGATCTGTAGCGAAATAAGGCATTTGAGCTTAATGTAGATGGTCTTCTTCTGACGGCAGGATGTGTGCTTCCAGTTGCAGCTCCTGGATCTTGCGCCCAACTAGTTCGATTATTCCCTTGTTTCTTACCTGGCCGGTAGATGTAAACTCGAAGTGGTAGCGCCGCCTCAGTCGAATCGAGCCATCATCCGCTCTTATAGGCCATAATCCTTTTAACACCATCGTTTGATCCAGCAGTTGTAAATTTCTGCTGCGGCAGTAATGAATTATGTGCTGCATGGCATACAGTTTAATTTTGTCACTCTGCCACCAGAAGGAAACGAAGGCGACAGCGACTGTAGACCAGAAAACTAAGGAAAGTGACAATTAAAATTCTCGATATAAATAGAATCAATAAGGTGATTCTATCGCGGATACAAATTAAGCGGTGGCTTTTGCTCGTTCTTCGTAGCGCTTAATCTGGGCATCGATTATTTCCAATGCGGTTTTATTGCATGGAGGTAAATCGGCATCCGATTGCTTGAGAGGAGCGATTCGATCTGACCACTTGATCAACCCAGCTCCCCAGGTTAGTCCGGCACCGAAAGAAGCCATGAGGACATGGTCGCCAGGTTCTATCTTGCCTTCTTCCAGGGCTTCCGTTAGAGCAACAGGGATAGTTCCGGCAGAAGTGTTTCCATACTTGTGAACGTTGATGAAAACTTTATCTTCATCCAGCCCCACTTTTTTTGCCAATGCATCCAGAATACGTTTGTTGGCCTGGTGAGGTACAACCAGGTTCACATCAGAAACTGAAAGCCCTTTTTGCTCAAGCACTTCTTCGCAGGCTTGCGCCATAGCGCGCACGGCCCGTTTAAAAACTTCCTGACCTTCGAAGTTCCAATTGATGTAGAGAAAATCATCCGTCATGCGTGAATAGGCAGATCCAAGATTGGTAATCTGAATGGCGTATTTGGCATCTGATTCACAACCGATACTGGCGGCGACTAATCCTGTTTCTTCATCGCTTGCCTCGATGACGACCGCACCGCAGGCGTCGCCAAATAGTACTGCGACATCTCGCCTGCTCCAGTTCATGTAGTGAGAAATAAATTCACCACCAATCACCAGGACTTTTTTATGGGCGCCAGTACGTATCAAATTGGTACCAATGTGAAGGCCATAGAGAAAGCCTGTGCAGGCAGAATTAATGTCTATTGCTGCAGCGTTCCGAGCGCCCAGTGCATCAGCGACTATGGATGCCGTATTGGGGCACAAGCTGTCATTGGTAAGGCTTCCAAGTAGTATAAGGTCAAGCTCGGCGGGATCCAGATCGGCCGCAGCAAGGGCGCGCCTGGCGGAAACCAGCGCCATATCGGAAAAATTGCAATGACAGATTCGGCGTTCGCGAATGCCGGTGCGGGAAGCGATCCATTCGTCAGACGTATCCATAAAGGTCGCAAGGTCTTCATTGCTGAGAATCGCCGGTGGTACACACTTACCCCAGCCAGTAATTTCAGCATGCTTCATGCAATCTCTCCATTGTTGCGTAAGTTTATTCTTGTTTTGCCGGTTATATATGCTATCGATCATCCGCTATAAATAGTTATAGCGATGTTCAATTTTATTGGTCAACTTATGTTAATCACTGCCTATATGTTTGTCGTTCTTCCCTGAGAGGCGGTATCGAAAATCAACAGGACCCTTGGCAAATGCAGCTAAGTGAAGAAGAATACTGTATTTTCCGGAAGCTGAATAGATAGTAGCCAGGCAGCCAGTTGGATAGTAGTTGGATAGTGAGTAACCAAATAGAGAATAGCCAGGTAGCGAGCAGCTGGATGGACTATGCAATTTCGTGGAAGAGTTTTGTGGAAGTAACTTCAAATTCGAATAAATACGTTGGCAAAAGAGCCCGACGACTATTACAGGCAGTGATTTTTTGTGCGGCTTTCTTTCCCTCCTCCCTGTTAGCTCAATTTGACCATTCTCAATGGGATAGTCTCCTCAAAAAGTACG
>CAZTTE010000008.1:0-148593 GCA_964616225.1 uncultured Pseudohongiella sp. | reverse complement strand
TTTTATTCATTTTTTGGACTTCTGGAAAACACCCGGGAAATTGCCTGAAACTGGTGCTTTCCAATAGTTGGCCATTCTGCTCCCTGAAATATGATGGAGTCAACACGTTGATTTTAATAAGAATTTTTTTCAGAAATTTTTATTTTTCCATTACTAATAACTAAAAAATGCAATGCGATTTCACTTTTGAAACCGGGCTTTTTGCAGTCAATTGCCAGCCATTAGAGGTCTTATAGCCGTCGAATTTATGAGGGAATTTTTAAGAATTGAGATTTATAAGAATCGGTGGAGATGAAGAGCAAGAAAGTGAAATGGTGTCCCCGGCAGGGGTCGAACCTGCAACCTACGCCTTAGGAGGGCGTCGCGCTATCCAGTTGTGCCACGGGGACTATAAAACTTAATGTGTACCTAATTTCTGTCCTGTGCAAGCCATCCCTGGCGCGACTTTTGAGAATTTTTGAAACTCCAGCCTCGCCATCCATGGCGAGTCGTTCGGCTCATGCGATGCTCTCGCATCGCCAAGCATGAGCCTTACCCTCACCCACGGGGACTTAATACACTGCACTCCTAAGTATTTCAGCGTTGCAGCAGACGGTCAATGAAGGAGTATGCTAGTGTTCGCGCTTCGTTTCTTTTGCGAACAAGCTAATGGCAGACCTACTAGTAAATGCGAAAAATTTCGATGAGCTTTCCAATGCCGAGCTTTATGCTTTGCTAAAGCTAAGAGCAGAAGTATTTATTGTCGAGCAGGAATGTATCTATCAGGATATTGACGACTACGATCAGCAAGCAGTCCATGTTTGTGCCTATGTCGATAGCGAGCTAGTTGCCTATACGCGCCTGATCAAGCCTGGGATCAAATATGCTGCGGCCTCTCTTAGTCGGGTAGTGACAAAACCCGACACACGCAGTAATGGTTACGGCAAACAAATCGTTTCTCACGGGATTAACTACTGCAAAGAATTTTGGCCACACTTCCCTATCACCATCTCTGCCCAGGAATACCTGCAGAAATTCTATGAAAGTTTTGGCTTCGAGAAAAAAAACACTGCTTACATGGAAGATGGGATTCCCCATATCGAGATGACACTGGAAACTGCAAAAGATGTCTGACACGACATCAAACTCTTTCAGTTTTTCATTGGTCAAAAATGAAGCGGCAATGATCTACTGCAACAACAAACTCGCGAAAACATTAAAAGGCAAGGAAGCCCAAAAGTTTTTATTGAAGATTGAAGATGCAGACTCGGAGGCAGCGCAGTTGCTCATGGCGAAAACAACCGGGCAATTCAAATTTGGCAACGAAGGTGCTTCAGCAGCTGTTCGCCATAATAAATCAGCTCGTAGCTAACATTCCTTTTACATCATCATACTGAGTGAGCGTCGAAGCATTTTGCTCTGGCTTGAAAACACTTATTGCTACTATAGCTACCGAAGCAAACAGGAATCCCGGTACGATTTCGTAGAGCTCAAAAATACCGCCTGATATATTCGACCAGACCACGACCGTAACAGCACCAATTACCATACCAACTACTGCAGACAAGGCAGTCATGTTGCGCCAGAAAAGGGAGAACACAATGACCGGCCCAAAAGCTGCACCAAATCCTGCCCAGGCGTAACTCACCAGATCTAATACGCAACTCTCTCTATCACTTGCAATGGCAAGGGCCATCAAGGCAATTACGATCACAGCGATTCGACTAACCAACAACAATTCTTTTTGGGACGCATCTTTGCGCACAAATACGCGATAAAAATCTTCACTGATAACGCTGGAAGACACCAATAACTGTGAATCGATTGTCGACATAATGGCTGACAAGATAGCGGCCGTAATAATCCCTGCAATCCATGGGTTAAACAGGGTCTGGCTCAAGGCAATAAAAACTGTTTCAGGATTTGCCAATGGCTCATCGACAAAGAAAGCAATTCCTGCCAGGCCCGTAGAAACTGAGCCAATCAATACGATGATCATCCAACTCATGGCGATACGTCGGGCAGGCACTAATTTGAGCGGGCTCTCTGCCGCCATGAAACGCGCCAGGATATGAGGTTGGCCAACATAACCCAACCCCCAGGCAATAAGGGAAATAAATCCAATAAAAGTTATATCAGCAAAGAGGCTGGTGCTATCCGGGTTTACCGCTAACATTTGCTCAATAACAACATCAGCTCCTCCTGCCCCGCTTACAACAGCAAGCGGCGCAATTAATAAAGCTGCCAGCATTAACAATGCCTGGATCGCATCGGTCCATGCCACTGCAAGGAAGCCGCCAACAAAGGTATAGGCAACAATAATGAATGCGCCCGTTAGTAAAGCGGTACTGTATTGAAGACCAAAACTGTTCTCAAACAGGATTGCACCGCCTACCAGGCCCGAGGCGGTATAAAAGGTAAAAAATACCAAAATAACTACAGCGGAAATAACCCGCAGTATTCTGCTTTTGTCGTTAAACCGATTTTCAAAGTAATCCGGCAGGGTTAATGAGTTGTTAGCTTCCTGGCTAAAAACCCTTAGAGGTCTCGCCACGAAAAACCAATTGAAGTAAGCACCAATAACCAGACCAATACCTATCCAAATCTCACTGATTCCCGCCAGGTAAATAGCGCCAGGTAGCCCTAATAAGAGCCAGCCGCTCATGTCAGAAGCCCCCACGCTTAAAGCAGTGACTACGGAACCAAGTTTACGACCACCGAGAATGTAGTCTCCCAGGTCGTGTGTACGTCTGTAAGCTTTAACACCAAGGTAAAGAATTAGCAGCAAATAAGTGAGGAAAGTTACCAGGAGTGGAGCGTCGAAACTCATGTACAGCGTTGCCTTCTATGCGGGCACAATTCAATTTGTAATCGCCACCCATCCTATAACAATAGCAATCCTATTGGGAGTAATCGTTCCGCTCCGCTGCCGTTTCAACCAGGTATTGCACGAATTCCCAATCCAGACCATTACCGTCGGTATAGTAGACCCTCTTTCTACTGGGATGCTCATTTAGCGCTGAGAGATCCGTCGGTTCAAATCCCGCTTTAGCCAGCCGCTCCATTAAAGCGTTTACATCGTCCACGACAATACCAATATGCCGAATTTCTGCCGGTACTTTGGAATCCCTGACCTCAGTCAGGGCCATGTAGCTGGATTCGTCGCCTAAATGGGCCCATGGACCGAATCCTTCTGCATCGCCTCCTCCCCTCATGGGATAGTCAGGCACTGCAACTTCCATGAACCTTGCCGTTTTTGCGATAGAATCAACATTTACATGTATATATTCAAGTATTTGCATTACTATTCCTCCAAATAATAGAGAAATTACTTATTTAATAAAGTTTTAACTTTGCTATTATAAAAACTACTAATAAGGATTAACTAAAGTAAACCCTTTATTTAAAATGCCGATATGAGCTCACAGAGGTGTTATCTATGGAACTCGCCAGAACCCAGGAGCAGATTCTCCACCGTCTCAAAACGAGAGGGCCACAGTCTGTTAAAATCCTTTCAAATCAATTGGGTATGACAACAATGGGGGTTCGGCAACACCTTTCTGAGCTGGAGCAAAAAGGCTTGGTCAGCCAAACCAGGGAGGAAAAGCAAACCAGGGGCAGACCGGTTCATTTTTGGCGGCTTACCCAAACCGGGCACCAGCACTTTCCTGACGGCCATTCACAGATAACATTGGAACTCATCGACGTGATTCGCGAGGATTTAGGGGAAGACAGCCTGAATCGCTTGATAGATAGCCGCAATGAACAGCTAAAACAGCAGTATCGGCGAGAACTTGCAGCACTGGGCGAGGATATCCGGGCGCAGGTACAAAAACTTGCAGTGCTGCGCAGCGCTGAAGGCTATATGGCCGAGGTCCGCTTACTACCGGATGGCTGGCTCTTGATTGAAAACCACTGTCCTATCTGCGCTGCAGCGGACAAGTGCCACCAAATTTGCCAATCCGAGCTGGAATGTTTTCAGGATTTATTTGCCGAAGCAGCCACCGTAGAGCGTATCGACCATTTATTGAGTGGAGCGCGACGCTGCGCCTACAAAGTCAGCCCGGCCAAAGACTGATCAGTTCACTCAAACGCCTTGAATAGCCCGCTATTACTAGTGGAACGCCACCAGTACCGTCCAATTCCTGCTATAGTGTCGCTATCGAGTAGTACAAAATTCCCTGACTAGAGATTCCTATGCTCAATCGAAATCTGCAAGTATGCCTGGTGCTGGCGATCGGATTCGTCGCTTTTTTTGGTGTGACTCCCAAGATTATTGGCCTGGGTATTAGAGACGCCACCGTAACCAACTTGATCAACCTGGTGCCGCCAGAATCTCAGGAGCAATTAAGTATTACTGAAACCCAGTTCAACAATGGTTGGTTTAGAAGTACTGCAATTGTAGATATCGGGGTCACTTCTTTAGACCTGAATGAGCCAATTGGCATCCGCCTTAATTTCGATATAAAGCATGGACCATTTTTCCTGACCGACAACGGTCCCCAATTCGGTCTTGCCTACGCGCAAATAATACCGGGATTTAACAACCCAGATTTAACTAAGGCATTCACCCAAATTCCGTTTGACTTACCGACGACTGAGATCAGCATGTTGGCAGCTTTCGACCAATCGCTTGAAGTCATGCTGGATGTTTCCCCGATGGAGTACACTCAGAATGGAACCGTAGTTTCGTTCGCGGGAATGAATGGCAGTTTTATCGCCAATGCTGATCTATCTGCGCAATTAACACTATCTTTTGGCACCATGCTGGCACAGGACAAAAGTTCCCAGTTTGGTATCAACCTGGCTGGAGTGGAAGTCGAAACCAATACCGAACAAATGAACAATCTGTTAGCACCCAGCACGGTCTTGCTGGCTATTCCTGCAATTAGTTCTACAGGTCCCTTCCCTTTTAATGTAAGCAATATGTCCTCCAACTCACGCATGCAGGCGTCGACTATCCCGCAGGCAGTGGACATCTATCAAAACCTGCGAGTCGAAAATATTGAAAGTGAATTACCGGTGCAATCCTTGAGCTGGACGACGGAGCTTAACGAAATCCAGAACGAACTTTTTAGAAGCTACTATAAATTGATTGGAGAAATTCAATCACAGATAAACTCAAATCCTAATGCTACCATGGCCACAGCCGGACAGTTTGGCGAAGACATGGCGGTACTTCTTATTCAAAACAGCCTGGTTCTGAATAACCTGGTACAAGCTAATGTCTACGGTGGTGACCATACTGTAGACATACAAATTGATTGGGAAGGAATTCCTGGTCGAAACAATCTGGACAACCCTCAATTCAAAGAGATTGCAAACGCGTTGGCGATTCGCCTGGAAGTAACACTCGATGAAGCGGCAATCATGGGCAGCCAGTTTGCTCAATTAGTCGATCCTTATGTGCAGCAAGGCTACCTGAACGTTCAGAATGGTCAGATCTCCCTGAGCGCCGTTTTAGCAAACGGCGAACTTACAGTGAATGGGGAAGAAGTTCCGCTGGATCAGTTTTTTTAGATCAATAAGCCAGCAATGACTACAACCAAGGAAGCAGACTCTATCCCCCAGGGGCATTCCGACAATCCTCCCAAGCTCTATTCCTATCCGAAATATTGGGCAGAGTGCTTTGGTACAGCGCCTTTTCTGCCAATGTCCAGGGAGGAGATGGATGAGTTAGGCTGGGATAGCTGCGACATAATTATCGTTACCGCTGATGCCTATGTAGATCACCCGAGTTTCGGAATGGCTGTGGTTGGCCGCCTGCTGGAGGCCCAGGGATTCAGAGTTGGGATTATTGCCCAACCAGAGTGGGACAGCGCCGAACCATTTAAAGCATTGGGTAAGCCCAATCTTTTCTTTGGAGTTACCGGCGGGAACATGGATTCCCTCATTAATCGCTATACCGCCGATCTGCGCATGCGCAGCGATGATGCCTATACGCCTGACGCCGAACCAGGAAAGCGACCCGATCGTTCGGTAATCGTTTACAGCCAGCGCTGTCGAGAAGCCTATTACGAGACGTCAATAGTCATCGGAGGCATCGAAGCGAGCTTACGGCGTATCGCTCAGTATGATTATTGGAGCGATAAGGTAAGGCGGTCGATCCTGGTGGATGCCAATGCGGATATTTTACTGTTCGGTAATGCCGAACGGACATTGGCAGAACTGGCCCACCAAATAGCAAATGGCAAATCAATCAATGAACTCTGGGATTTAAGAGGTAGCGCCCTCCTTAAAAACGACATTCCCGCAGAATGGACAGAAATTGATTCGACCCGAATCGATTGGCCTGCAAAAATTGACAAACTCCCAAACCCTCATGATTTTCATAACAATCAAAACAGGGAAACAGAAACCAGAAAAGAAGAAACCGGAAAAGAAGAAGCTACTCCCTTCAAGATTATTCCGCTACCTTTGCAACGCAAGGCAGATTTTAATCCTGAGTATAGTTACATACGCCTGCCCTCGTTCAACAAAGTTGTTAATGACGCGCCTTTATACGCACATGCGTCGAGAGTATTACACCAGGAAGCCAACCCCTATAACGGCAAAGTCCTGGTCCAGAAACATGGTAACCAGGATGTCTGGGTAAATCCCCCACCGATACCACTGGAAACTGATGAGATGGATTGGGTGTTCGATCTACCTTATCAACGCAAGCCCCATCCAAGCTATGGAGATGCCAGGATTCCCGCATATGACATGATTAAAACTTCCGTCAATATAATGCGCGGTTGTTTCGGTGGATGTACATTCTGCTCTATTACAGAACACGAAGGGCGAATTATTCAAAGCAGGTCAGAAGAATCGATCATTCGCGAGATTGGAAAAATTCGGGACCAGGTGCCTGGTTTCACCGGCACAATTTCCGATCTTGGTGGTCCGACTGCAAACATGTACAAACTCAATTGTAAGTCTCCAAAAATTCAGAAGACTTGCAAAAGACTTTCCTGCGTTTATCCCACTATATGCAAGCATTTGAATACCGACCACAGTCCCACTACTCAATTGTATAGAAAAGCTCGAGCTGTTCCTGGCGTTAAACGCATAGCAGTTGCCTCAGGCTTACGTTACGACCTGGCATTAAAAGACCCTGAATACATAAAGGAATTAGTTACTCACCATGTCGGTGGATATCTTAAAATTGCCCCCGAACATAGCGAAGATAAAACGCTCTCGAAAATGATGAAGCCGAGTATATCGGCATACGATGAGTTCAAAATTCTCTTTGACAAGTTTTCAAAAGAAGCCGGCAAGGAACAGTATCTGATTCCCTATTTCATTGCTGCTCACCCGGGGTGTGATGCTGAAGACATGTTGAACCTGAGCCTGTGGCTTAAAGAGCATCAATTCAAACCCGATCAAGTCCAAACTTTCTATCCATCCCCCATGGCATTGGCCACTGCCATGTACTACTCAGAAAAAAATCCTCTGAAGAAGGTCCGTTACAAGAGCGCCAAAGTTAATGTTTGTAAAGATTTGGATCAACGCAGATTGCAGAAGGCGTTTCTCAGATACCATGATGAGAAAAACTGGCCCACACTGCGCAAGGCTCTGACTGAGCTCGGAAGGAGTGATTTAATTGGAACAGGAAGCAAACACCTGATCCCTCCTGAGAAACAGAATAATCGTCGTAATAAGCGCAATCGCTCAGGACGACGAAGTCGCAATTAGTCTTCTACGACAAGACTTATTTCTTCCAATATCTGCCAGCGCTCAACTTCCAGCACCAGCAGAAGTTTCTTGAGAGTGTTATCGCAATAGGTAGGAGATTCGTAAGCCAGCCAGAAGTGAACTTCATAGACACCATTTTCTTCCGTGATTAACTGAAAATCACTCATTTGCAATCGAATCCATTCGGCATTGCCGATTACGCGTTGCCAGTTTGCCCGCCATTCGCTCGGCGTATCCTGATAACGAGGCGCAAACTCATCATGGTAGTGGAAAAAGTAGTCAGGAAGAGATTGTGATTGCCAGGAATCCACCCAGGATTCCACAGTTACCTGGATTGCTGACGCAATTGGGAGCTGACTCTCTGTCGGCACAGATCCAGTTTCAATATCCGAGATCAGATTTGCAGCCGTATCCACTGGAACACGGGCTATCTCGATATTTTCGTCACTGCTATCGCTAGCCTCTGTGGAAACTGGCTCGGTGATTGGCGCTGGCGCGTCTTCTGCTACGGCGAGTGTTTCTGAAACTGCAACTTCATCAGGAGTCTCGATAACATCGTCAGTTGAATCTTCCTCTTCCAGGGTTAAGACCCCGGGCTGGGAATTTTCCTCGGCTGCATCATCTTGAGACGTTGCCACGTCTGGACTCGCAGAAAACGGTTCATATTCCGGATCGACGATATCATCAACAGATACACCGCGTTCCGCCGCTGTTACCAGGGCTAAATTGGAGTCAGATACCGACTCTTCATCGATGCTCTGAGCTATTCCGGTGGAGTGGTCGCAGTTTGCACTGGCCGCTGACTGGAATCAGTCTGCTCAACGGCCTCAACAGCTTGGTTTTCGAAAACTTCCACTAGCTCGACATCATTCTGTATGGCAATGAGCTGGTCCTCACTGACGCTGTCCTGAGAGGAGTTTAGCTGTTGATACAGAAAACCAAGGGAGGCGATTGCCAGCAACGCAAACCCTGCAATAACTGCTGGTATGGACCGCCGCTAAAATAGAATGAATTTCGTTGCATGACCTACTAGGTTATCGTCACCGGACTCTTATTTCTGCCTATTTTTTATACTGAATTCGATATTCGTCAATATTCCGCGCAATATATTCATTTCCATAACATCGATACGTATACGACTGAAAAGCCTGCGCATGCGCTGCATGAGTTGACGGGGATTTTCCGGATCATGAAAATCAATTGCTATCATTACCCGTTCCAGGTGGTTATAAAAATGTTCTACCTGCTCCCCTGTTGCTTTTTCCTGGTCCCAAAATTCATCTCCGTCGATTTCTGGTTCTTCCGTTGGTGCCAACTGCGCTTTGCGTAGCTCATAACTTATAACCATTACAGCCGCCGCAAGATTAAGTGAGCTGTAGTTTTCATTCGCTGGAATTTGCACGTGAAAATGGCAGAGCTGTAGTTCATCATTGTTCAAGCCTGAATCTTCTCGTCCAAACACGAGTGCGACTTTGTTGTTGTCTAATTCAGCCAGTGCTTTGTTCGCGGTTTGTTCCGGACTAAGCATAGGCCAAGGGATTTTTCT
Organism: uncultured Pseudohongiella sp.; assembly: GCA_964616225.1. GTDB lineage: Bacteria > Pseudomonadota > Gammaproteobacteria > Pseudomonadales > Pseudohongiellaceae > UBA9145. Next base: position 139,391 of record CAZTTE010000008.1, on the reverse strand, counting down.
CGAACGGGCACTTGTACCTATTACCAATCCGCAATCCGCTATCGCTGCCTCCAAGCTATCGAATACCTGTGCCGATTCAAGAATATCTACCGCAGAAGCGGCTCTGCCCACAGCTACCCCACTGGGAAAATCTTTGGGATCCACAAGTGCCAGCTTGTTCAGGCCCATATTCTTCATCGCCCTGGCACTGGCGCCAATGTTGCCCGGGTGAGAAGTATTCACCAGTACAACTTTAATATTACTTAAATCTTGCACGACCACGTCTGCTTAATTGTATTTGAATTGCCGATTATACCAGCAAGCTCATGCTAACAATGTAGCAAGAGCTATAGCTTCTTTGTCTCAGGCGGCTTTGCTATCATTAGCCCCTCGCCCCTCTACTGACGGGGCCTTTGTTCTTTAATTAGTTCGGAATCATAATGCAGGCAATGATAAACATTGCGCTTCGTGCAGCGCGATCTGCTGCGGAAGCGCTTCTTCAAACTGGAGACAGGCTGGATCGAATTAAAATCGTCAATGATGATCCACTCGATTTCATCTCATCCGCCGATCAGGATTCCGAAGCTACTATTCTCTACCACCTGCAGAAGGCATTCCCCAGCCATTCTTTTAATACCCGGCTTGGTGAACAGATTCAGGGGGAAGAGCACGAACCAACCTGGCTGGTAGATCCATTGGTCGGAAGTTTTAATTTCAGTCGCGGCAGCGATCGCTACGGCATCGCTATCGCCTGCAAAATCGACAACAATCTCTCTCATTCTGTCGTATTGCTGCCTGTAATGAATGAAGAATTTACCGCTTCAAGGGGAAATGGTGCCCAGTTAAACAACCGCAGAATTCGGGTTAACGATAACAAAGATGAGAAGCACGCCGTCATTGTGCTGGATGCAGAAGGAGTTAATCCAGGGCAACTCGCGAACATTATGCAAAAATTTGGTGATAGTCAGGATTCAGTGAGGATGACTGGAAGCAGCGCCATCGATATGGCTTTTACTGCGGCAGGACGTTTTTCAGCCGGGTGGTGCATAAATCGTGATTCTATTGCACAGCAAGCCGCGACTCTCTTGCTCACAGAGGCAGGTGCCCTGGTAGGAAGCGAGACGGGCAGTCCGGATACAGCAAATGCATCTGAATTAATCTATGCGACCCCAAAAACATTTAAGGAATTCGTGAAAATCCGCCAATCCGATTAAGAAGCGCAGCTAATTGAAACTTTATGTGTCTACTGCAATAAGTTTCAAAATATACGGTATATTGAATAAGCAAGAACAAAGCGTGGGTTACTGAGTAGCCGGCGACCTGGCTTTAAAGACCTACAGTCTTTAAGGGAATTTTTAGAGATCCAGCGAGAAGGTAGTCGTCTTTCGATGTCAGGAAAGGCTAACAATAATCACCGTAACTTAGTTGATGGATCAATTCAGCAATCGTTGATTCGCATGACCATGCCTATGATTATTGGCATGTTGATGCTCTTCACCTTCAGCCTGGTCGATACCTGGTTTATTAGCTTTCTTGGGACTGAATCCCTAACCGCCATTAGCTTTACCTTCCCGGTCACTTTTTTCGTCATGAGTCTCGCCATTGGCCTTGGTATCGGCGCCTCGGCAGTTGTCGCGAAATACCTGGGCGCCTCCCAGCACGAAAAAGCGAAAGAAGCCGCAACGGTAATCAACTACATTTCATTCGGCCTGGCCTGCATCACAGTATTCCTATGCTGGACATTCATGGAGCAGATCTTCAGTTTAATGGGTGCCAGCGAGCGCTTAATGGTCCTCATCCGCCAGTACATGTATGTCTGGTTTCCAGGTTCGATACTGGTAGTTTGCATCATGACTGGCAACAGCGTATTGCGAGCCTGTGGTGATACCAAGACTCCCAGTATTTTGATGGCAGCTGCTGGCTTGCTTAACGCAATTCTCGATCCTCTTTTGATTTTTGGAATTGGTCCCTTCCCCGAACTCGGTATTCAGGGCGCGGCATGGGCAACTGTCATTGCCTGGAGTATCGGATTCAGCTACCTGTTCTATTTACTGGTAGTAAAAGTGGAAATGGTAAGCCGATCGATTCCTGGTAGATCAGTAATGCGATCGTCAGGGCGAGACATGTTGCGCATCGGGATACCCGCTGCCGGCGCTAATATGATGACTCCCCTTGCCGCCGGAATCATGACTGCCATTGCCGCTGGGTTTGGTGATAACGCGGTCGCTGCATTTGGGGTCGGCGCGAGAATTGAACCCATTGCCACCTTGCTGGTTCTTGCCATGTCTTCTTCCCTGCCGCCAATCATTAGCCAAAATTTCGGTGCATCCCGTATCGATAGGGTCGAAGAAGCTTATCGCATCGCTATTAAGTTTATTCTCGTCTGGCAATTACTGGTTTATCTGGTGCTGGCAATCGGAGGCGGATTTATCGCTTCGGTATTTTCCGATGATCCAGAGGTCATGGAAGCAATCAGATTATTTGTGTGGATTATGCCGGTGGGCTATGGGCTGCAGGGAATCATTATCCTGACTAATTCTTCATTAAACGCTTTGCACAAGCCATTAAGGGCACTCTATCTGAGTGTTGCCAGGTTTTTCGTTTTCTATGTACCACTTGCCTATGTAGGCAGTATTTATTTTGGGCTGTTTGGATTCTTCGCCGGCGCTGTTTGTGGCAACTTCATGATGGCCATGATTTCCTGGCGTACATTTAATCGCGCCATTTCAGGCGAGCACCAACTAAAAGAGAAAACAGCTTGACCGCTTAAATCAGGCCTTGAAAATAAACTTAGGAGCGGAATAGATTGCGAACGCTATCAATGAGCCCGCCTTCCTGCTTAGGTACCGCCGACGGATCAATTGTTACAGCTTCTTCTCCGTCATCGGCAGATTCCGACAACTCGAAACTCTTGTCTTCCACCGCATCCGCTACGCCCTGATTCCCTTCGGTATAACTCAAGCGATTATTTCGTTCCTGGAAAGCCAGCATCTCCATGCAGATTTCGTTGTACTCATCCTGAGTTAACAATTCGGGGCACTCTTTCATGTTCAGAGTGAACTGGCGATCATTGGCAGCAGACAAATAGTGCAGATTCTTTTTATGGGTTAACAACAACCCGTGTTCTTTTGCCGTGTTATATAAGGGCGTTCCCCTTAATGGGATATAAGGAAAGAAGAAGAAATGTTCTGGCGCTATTGCCTGGTTTAGTTTCAGGGTTTGCCGCATATTCTCCGCAGTCTCCAGTGGCATACCAACTATATTGAATGTGAGTCGATTAATACCTGCCTTTTTACAATTTTCAGCCGCATCGATTACCTGCTGGTTCTTCATTTTGCGACCCAGCATCTTGGTTCGATACTCTTCATCGCCACTTTCAATGCCAAACCATATAGTGTGGCAACCTGCGTCCGCAGCGGTTTGACAAAATTCCTCATTCATTACTTCAACGCGAGAATTAATGGAAAAAGGCAAACGAATTTTTTCTTTGTAAATTTCGAAGAAAGCCCGTACAAACTTCAGATTTGAGAGAAACAACTCATCCCAGAATTCAAAATAGCCAACATTGTATAAGTCTCGCAAGCGAATAAGCTCGTCCACCATCGCTTCCGGTTGATACTTCCGTAAAAAGGTTTTCTTGGTTTTCCAGCCTTCCAGAATTGGCGTATTACAACAGTAAGTGCATTTATAGGGACATCCACGACCAGTCATTACCGGGAGGACTAGCTTTCCCTGTGGCCCGAATATTGATGAATTAACATCGTTAAACCCGTCTTCCTTGGCGAAAACTTCGTAATCCGGAAAAGGCAATGCTTCGAGATCACCGATTTGATGTGGTTCGGTTTCAAATACAGATCCATCATTCAGCTTTTCCCACATGCCGTCGGCGGGCCCATCTTTAGTTCCGCGCAAGTGCTGCACGATATTACCGATTGCATATTCCCCATCACCGATACAGATATAATCGATGTTAGGATTTTCGATTGTCTGTTCCTGAGACAACATAGCCTGATAACCTCCAATGCAGATTGGCAGACCAGGCATCAGTTTCTTCAGTTCTTCGAAATAAGGCTCCATCGGATACCAATGGGGACTCATAATGGAGAACGCAATTAAATCCGGCTCCAGGGCCTGGATGGTTTTCGCGTAATTTTCCGGTGAGTATTGCCCTGCATCTCGCAAGATCAGTACCGGCTCCAGGATTACTTCCACCCAGGGAAAGTCACGTTTCAGATAGGCAGACATGCTGGCGATCGGCATGGCGATTTCATTGCCGTCTGGCGAATAAAACGCAAATACCAGGCGCAGCTTTTCCTTCTTCACAGACCGGAAGAAGCGGGATTTGTCTTGAGGATAAACAGGCCGTTCGGTACTTACGGCAATTACATCGACTTTCGAGTTCATATTCCCTGGGCGTCAGCGCCCTTCCTAATTGGTCAATCCACCAAAATCATATCGACAGAAAGGTCGAAAAGTATACCACCAAAGGGCATGGCTGAGCATGAACTAGCGCACAGGGAAACCCTTGAATTTATAAGGGATTAGCAGAATTTCTACAGAGGAAAGTTTCCCCATCTCCGCTATTGGATTATGCTCTGCCCTCGAGGTCACAAGTACTTTGACATGACTCTGTGACCATTAGATTACAAATTGGTAGTTTTACTATGAAAGCTTTGGATGCGCTCCATTCCAGAATCTCTGCTCCGCGCCTGAGTGACCCGGCGCCAGATCAATCCATCCTGGAAAACATCTACAAAGCTGCTTTTCGTGCGGCCGATCATGGCTTATTAAGGCCCTGGCGTTTTCTTGTTATTCGAGGAGAATCACGAAACAAGCTGGGAGAGCTTTTTCTTCAGGCAAACCTGGAACAGAATCCTGAAATTTCAGTAGAGAAACAGGATAGCATTAGAAACAAACCACTACGGGCTCCACTGATCCTGGTGAGTATTTCCAGTTTAAAGGACCACCCGAAAGTTCCGGAATTTGAACAAGACCTGTCCGCGGCGGCTGCCAGTCAGAACATGTTAGTCGCTGCCCATGCCCAGGGAGTTGGCGCGATGTGGCGAACCGGTTCAATGGCCTATCATCAAACTGTGATGAAGGGTCTTGGGCTCACAGAAGATGAAAAAATTATCGGGTTTCTATACCTGGGTACAATTAATGGTCCTTTAAAGACATTACGCGAACCCAATATCGACGATTTTTTCCAAGAGTGGTAACAATGGGCAGCCGTAGCATCGACATGCAGTGCTGGAAATGTGGTACCGGTTTGAAAAACTTGTTGTTGCCCTTTTCCCGTTACGAAGAGTGCAGCTCCTGCAAATCCGATTTACACGTCTGCGTCGCCTGTAAAAACTATAATCCAGCTATCTCAGATGGCTGCAATGAAGACCGGGCCGATTTTATCCTCGACAAAGACAAAGCTAATTTCTGTGACTATTTTCGCGCCAATACCCGTGCCTACCAAAAACAGGACAATTTAGAAGCCAAAGAGGCAAGGGCTAAACTCGCAGAATTATTCGGTGAGGAAGCTCCGGAGGATGGTGCAAAAACGGAAGAAGCAAGCCCTCAGAGCGAAGCGGACAAAGCACTAGCAGAACTCAAACGCCTTTTCGGTGACGAAGAATAAGCATCCCTGCCCCATAAATTCATAGTTTTTATTCACCTCCAGTTCAGCCTGAATCCGTAAGATGGATGCTGAAATCGCGAGAAACGAGGAATTAGCTATGAAAACTGTAATGCGAGTTTTGCTAGGATTTAGTGCAGCAGGACTAATGTTTTATTCTGTGCCCAGCAGCGCCGATGGACTATTCGGAGACGACGGCCTGCATTTAATTCTCGGCATCACGGCTGGCTATATTCTTAATGATCGCTCCGCCCGGGTTTATGAAGCCGACTATCCTCAACGCAGAGATCGTCGACGTGGCTACCATAGCGGCCCCCGTGATCGCAGTTTCAATCGAAACTATAACAATCGCCGCTTTGATCGAGGATTCAGACCAGGGCCGCGCAATGATTTCGGTCCTGCGAGCTTTACCAGCGAACCAATTCGTGGTGGAAGCTCTCGACGTACCAGAATTATCGTGAATCCTTTTTCTGACAGGATAGTGACAGGTATCACTCTTACAGGCATCGACAATAACTATGTACATATTGAAGATGTAATCTCTTATCCTGGTCGATATTTACTCAGTCCGCTTGACTACACCCTGAGCGCCTACCAGCCACCAGGCTATATAAATACCGGTCACTATATCGATTACATAAGTGTCAAGGCGAAGAGAAAGGAATACTTTACTGTAACTTTTCACTACGACTAACTCTTACCCGCAGGGTCCACTGGATGTTGCGGGTAATTTTTCTTCCTATTCACCTGTAAACTCCCGCCCCATTGTTATAATCTGCGCGTTTTCGAATTAGCAGACAAGCATGCGCAGAACAGTTTTTTCCACACCACTGATAACACCATTATTGCGTGGTATTTCCATAGTAATTCTCAAACTCGCGGGTTGGAAAGCACGGGGCGAAGAGCTCGAGCATCAACGCTTTGTACTAATTGGCGCGCCTCATACCAGTAACTGGGATTTCCCGCTGATGTTAATGGTTGTACTGAAACTCCGGCTGCGTGTTTTCTGGATGGGGAAGCATACCCTCTTCCCATTCCCTTTTGGCGGCCTGATGAAATGGCTTGGCGGCATCCCCATCGATCGCTCCGCCTCCCATAATGTGGTTAACGAAACAGTTCGCCAATACAAGGAACAGGATGAACTCGTGGTATTAATCCCCCCGGAAGGAACGCGAAGCAAAGTCGCCAAATGGAAAACCGGCTTTTATCACATCGCAAATTTAGCTGATGTCCCAATTTTACTTGGTTATGTCGATGCGGGAAAAAAGGAAGCCGGATTCGCGGATTTTTTCACACCCAGCGGCGATGCCGAGAGTGACATGGAAAAGATTCGCGATTTTTATGCAGCAAAGAAAGGACTTCGAGCTGAAAACAGCTAGGTCTTATGCAGTTTGTTGGAGTGGCGTTGTTGAATTATCAACTACAGATTGCACGCCCAGGCAGACCAGAAGATTTTCGAATACAAACTGAGCATATTCCTCAGTAGCCACCTTTCTTAACTTAAACTTCCATTGTTTTAGATGCCACTGTTGTAATTGCGCAGTAACCTGGGAAGCGAGCAGTTCGGGCTTACCACAAACGAACTCCCCTGCATTAACACCTTGTTTGATTGTATCCATTAAAGCGTCTTCGAATTTCAATTCAACATTTAGGGCAAACTGTTGCTGCTCTTTAGGTAATCCTTTCAATTCCATAAAACAAAAGTAGTACCAGGGATTCATGATTTCCATCATGAAAATTTCACCAAATATAATTGCCCGCAAACAATCTATTGGAGCCAGGTTTTCTTCAGTAAGCCCACCGATAACCTGGTCTATATATTTACGCTGCACACCTTCGATTACAGAAGCCAGGTCATTTTTCGATCCGATATAGGCATAAAGCCCACCCATGCTGATTCCCGTTTCCTTACTCAGATCGCGCAAACTCATGGCCTGAAAACCCTTACTGTTCGCCAATTGAAACGTCGCAGTGAAGATTTTTTCCAGGTTATTAATTGCGACATTGGCATTTTTGATTTGCATTTTTTCCTTATGCATCTCAAAAACACTACGCCACAAGGGCTCTCCTTCCAGGGTCCAGCGTGACCTGAAAGCATCGAAACTAGTGTCTTGCGGCCATTCCGCCATGCTTAGTCCTTTACCGATAACGAAGAGAATTACTGGCGCACACGGAGTGTAGTACGGATTCGAAGTCCTGTTAAGCAGAACCAAAAGCTTTGCGGACAAAAAAATACAAGTAATTCTTAGACTTAGAAGACTCCCGCATTATCACAGGAGTCTTCCGAGGATATTAGAGCAGGTCTTGCAGTCGAGCCTTTGCCTCGTCGCCAGGGACGTGATTAAGCTCCAACAGGATCTCCGCAAACAGCTTGGCGTTCGCATGAGCCCTATCACTGGCAATAATGCGGTTCATAACTTCCTTATCTTCCACCGTTGCCGCATGCTGGATATTGGCAACTGCACTCGCGACTGCACGAAATGCCCTGCCCACGCCATCATCTTCTGCCAGAGCCATAAGCTCTGCTTTCTCAGTATCGGATGGGAAGTGATTGAGATCGACTAAGGCACCGGCAATGGTCTTCGTGGCAGAGGCATTGTCTGCGGCAAAAGACATTGGACTGAATACTACAACCATTGCTATTGCCAGGAGCTTCTTTGAAAGTATTTCCTTCATGATTCACCTCTAGAACAAATGATCTGGTCGAACCCTGCCAGTGTATCTAAAGTACAGGAAAGAAAATAGAAAAAGCGATGGTTTACAGGAAGTAGGAGGTAATTGCCGCGGCGCCGGCAACCGTGCAAAGCGCCAGGGAAGCGCGACGCAGGTTTTGATGAGAAATTTTGTGCAGAGTCTTCATTGCCACCCAGTAGCCAAGTAACGTGGCGGGCATTAAGGGCAGAGAAATAAGCAGGTGCTCCACCCCAAAGCGGTCGATTGTGGCAAGCATTGCTAATGACATAAGGCAGCTAACACAAAAAAACGCTGCCATATTGGCACGTATAAAGTCATTCTCCTGGTGTTGTAAAACCAATGCCATGGGCGGCCCGCCTATAGAACTACTGGTTCCCATAAAACCTGATAAGAATCCCGCGGAGAACAAAGAACCCGGGGTCGGCTTAAAGGCAACATTTCCCAGACTTAAAACAACAGCAACCATAACTGAAACCCCTAACCACAGCGCCAGTTGCTCCTGGGAAATCCAGAATAGCAACAAGCCACCAGCCACAGTACCGGGCACTCTGCCGATAATTGCAAACTTCAAGCCTTCGAAGGAGATTGAATGCCAGTGCTTGGCAGCATTCGCCAGTGACAAAGTGAATGCCGAAACTGTAATTGGCGCAGGAACATAGAGAGGATCGATAAAGAACAGTACTGGCGCCGCAATAATTGCCAGACCAAATCCGATGGAGCTCTGTACGAATGAGCCTATAAATATGACAATAGCCGCAACAGCGATTTCCATAAACGAGAATGCTTTGAGAGTTAGCCAAACAAGCGCGGCATAATACTCTCTCGAGGGATAGAGCTCCAGTAACAGCCTATGTAAAAACTATTGTTTTGCTGCCGTTGAGAATATTACTTCCATTTTTCTCTCAGTATAGATGTTAACTGGCATCAGGCCATGATTTGTTGCCGCCAGCTCCTGCGGTCTTTTACAATGGCACTCCTAAGGCTAACAACGGAGAGCCCTTTGCTCACCAGAAAGAGCTCTTAGCTGCTAACAAAAAGGATAAGAATATGAAATCAAGAGCTGCGGTTGCCTTTGCTGCCGGTCAACCATTGGAAATAGTGGAAGTAGACCTGGAAGGGCCGAAGTCTGGCGAAGTTCTGGTGGAGATTATGGCAACCGGGATTTGCCATACTGATGCTTTTACACTTTCTGGTGATGATCCCGAAGGCGCATTTCCTGCCATATTAGGACATGAAGGTGCAGGGATAGTTCGAGAGATTGGGCCCGACGTTAAGTCAGTAAAGGTTGGTGATACTGTCATTCCACTTTACACCCCGGAATGCCGCCAGTGTAATTTTTGTTTACATCCGAAGACCAATTTGTGCCAGTCCATCCGTAGCACCCAGGGCCAGGGTGTGATGCCTGATGGCAGCAGCCGATTTTCCCTGGATGGCAAACCTATCCTGCATTATATGGGCTGCTCTACATTTTCTAATTTCACCGTGCTACCGGAAATAGCTGTGGCAAAGATTCGCGAAGATGCACCTTTCGATAAGGTTTGTTATATCGGCTGCGGTGTAACAACTGGTGTAGGCGCCGTAGCCTTCGACGCCAAGGTTGAACCGGGAAGTACCGTTGCAGTGTTTGGACTTGGCGGCATTGGGCTGAATGTGATTCAAGGCGCCAAGATGGTTGGAGCAGACCGAATTATCGGTGTTGATATAAACCCTGCCCGAGAAGAGCTGGGTCAAAACTTCGGTATGAGCGACTTTATCAACCCTAACGATGTCGACGATGTCACTCAAGCAATTATCGATATGACCGGTGGTGGGGTTGATTACAGTTTTGAATGTATTGGCAACGTCAACACCATGCGACAGGCACTGGAGTGCGCCCACAAGGGATGGGGTGAATCATTTATTATCGGTGTCGCAGGTGCTGGCCAGGAAATTTCTACCCGACCCTTTCAGCTAGTTACAGGACGCTCCTGGAAAGGAACTGCCTTTGGCGGCGCTCGCGGCAGGACCGATGTGCCCCGCATCGTTGACTGGTATATGGATGGCAAGATTCAAATCGACCCACTGATTACCCACACCATGTCCCTGGAAGAGATTAATAATGCATTCGATTTAATGCATGAAGGCGCAAGCATTCGTTCAGTGGTCGTTTACTAACATCGAAAAGCGTAGGACATAGCTATGAAATACCTGCATACCATGGTTCGAGTTACCAATATCGAAGATTCCCTGGACTTCTATTGCAATAAGTTGGGACTGACGGAAGTGAATCGCTATGACAGCGAAGAAGGAAGGTTCACCCTGGTTTTTTTAGCCGCACCGGGTGATGAAGAAGCCCAGGTTGAGCTAACCCATAACTGGGATCCTGAAGATTATGATGAAGGAAGAAATTTCGGCCATCTGGCCTATGCCGTAGACAATATCTACGAGACTTGCCAGCGCTTGATGGATAACGGCGTCACTATAAATCGTCCTCCCCGGGACGGTCGCATGGCGTTCGTTCGTTCACCAGACAATATATCTATCGAGTTGCTGCAGAATGGTGATGCCTTGCCTGCCCAGGAGCCCTGGGCGAGCATGGAAAATACCGGCAAATGGTAGCTCTCTCTTGAGCTACCCTGCCCCCTCGTTTATGATACACGTCCTTCGATAGCACCTCTTAGCGATCGAAAATACTCCTTTTGAGTTCTGAGTAATCTTTACAATTCAACAAGCGGACTAAACAAGATGCAATTACTTGACGGCACCTCATGTTCTCAACAAATTCGCCAGGAAATAGCCGAACAAGTCGACCAAATTAAGGCTGGAGGCAATCGTGTACCCCACCTGGCAGCTGTGCTGGTCGGAAGTGACGGTGCCAGCCAGAACTATGTCGCCATGAAGGCGAGGGATTGCGACGAAGTGGGTTTCAACTCCACTGTCATTCGCATGGAAGAAACAGTCAGCGAACAGGAGTTACTGGACAAGATCGCGGACTTAAATGCCGATTACGAGATCGATGGCTTTATCGTGCAGTTACCACTGCCTGACCATATGGATGAAGACAAGGTAATACTCGCTATTGATCCAAAGAAAGATGTGGACGGATTTTGCCCCGAAAATGTGGGCAACATGAGCCTGGGTCTGCCTACATTCCTGTCGGCCACACCTAATGGCATCATGGAGCTGTTTCGTCGCTATGACATCGAAACCGAAGGCAAACACTGCGTTGTATTAGGCCGTAGCAATATCGTAGGTACGCCAATGGCGATACTGCTATCCCGCAATACCAATCCCGGTAATGCCACGGTTACTATCGCCCATAGCCGCACTAAAAACCTGAAGGAACTGTGCGCCAGTGCTGACATCCTTGTTGTAGCTATCGGCAAGACTGAATTCGTTACCGCTGACATGGTTAAGGAAGGCGCCGTAGTAGTAGACGTCGGCCAGACTCGAGTTCCCGACAGCAGCAAGAAAAGCGGATTTCGTAATGTCGGTGATGTTGACTTTGAAAACGTAAAGGACAAATGTTCTTACATAACCTATGTAACGGGGGGAGTAGGTCCAATGACTCGCGCCTCCCTGTTACAGAACACTTTAAAAGCCTACCAACGAAGATAGAGAAATCATCATGTTTCAATCACTCCAAGCTCTCCCACCTGATCCAATTCTAGGGCTCTCTGTTGCATTCAAAGCTGACTCCAATCCCAATAAGATCGATCTGGGAATGGGCGTATATAAAGATGAGCAGGGTAATACGCCTGTAATGAAAGCAGTAAAACAGGCTGAAGAAATAATACTGCAATCACAGGATTCGAAGAGCTATGTAGGCCCGGTTGGTGCAGCTGACTACAACGAAACAATCGCGAAACTGGTTCTGGGCGAAGACCTGGTTCAAAGCCTGGGCAAGCGACGAGTAACGGTACAAACACCGGGTGGATGCGGCGGCCTGAGATTAGCGGCGGAATTTATCGGTAAAGCAAATCCCGACGCTACGGTATGGGTTAGTGATCCTACCTGGGCGAACCACAAACCCTTATTGGGATCTGCGGGATTGAAATTCAATTCCTATCCCTATTACGACTACGAATCCCATAGTGTTAACTTTGAAGCCATGTTGGCGACACTGAAGCAAGTACCCCAAGGCGATCTGGTCTTGTTGCACGGCTGTTGTCACAACCCCAGTGGCGCCGACCTGAGCCCGGAACAATGGGAAGCAGTTCGAGATGTTGCGCTGGAACAGGGTTTTACTATTTTTATCGACCTTGCCTATCAGGGCATGGGCACCGGATTAGAAGAAGATGTATTCGGTGTTCGATTGCTAGCCGAGTCATTACCGGAATTAATTGTAGTAAGCTCCTGCTCTAAAAACTTTGGCCTTTATCGAGAGCGCACCGGTGCTGTAGCACTAATCTGCGACAGCGACGAATCCTGCGCCACTGCCGGTACCTTGCTGGCAGCAGCAGCCCGCGCTAATTATTCCATGCCACCTGATCATGGTGCCGCCATCGTGCAGCTGGTAATGAACACACCTGAATTACGATCAATCTGGGATGAAGAGCTTAAAGAAGTTCGCGACCGTATTAACAGGTTACGGTCCCAGTTCGTGCAGAAACTGAAGGATGCTGGAATAGCCCGTGACTTTAGTTTCATCGAGAACGAAAAAGGTATGTTTTCTTTCCTGGGCGTTAATAAAGACCAGATCAAAGCACTGATTGAGAAGTACAGTATTTACTTAGTGGATTCCAGTCGCATCAATGTTGCCAGCATTAACGATTATAACATCGATTATCTGGTAAACAGCCTGACGGAAGTATTAGCTGAGTAAGCTTGCAAAAATGGCGGTTAAATCTTAACCGCCATTACGTTCGAAGAGATTCCCTGGATTACACAGTTGGTTGTCGTGCCCGGCAACTGCATCCAGTCACCATCCTTGCAGCGGGAACCCACTATTACCAGGTCTGCTTCTATGGCAGCGGCCAGCTTTTTGATTTCAAAAGCCGGCTCACCGTGAGGGAGGTAAATTCTATCACTGGGAATTTCCAGACCATGCTTGCGCAGAATGTCCCGAATTCTAATCTGCGTGTGATCAAGTATTCTCTGGGCATGAGCATCACTACGGAAATCTCTATCGTAGGCCCAGCTCTCATGCATGCCTTCGCGGATTACATGCACGACATGCAGGTTTTCTGATTCATCTTGACACAGTTTTTGCACTCGGCCGATCAGGGCATCTGAATGGGAATTCAGGTCGAGAGCCAGAAGTAATTTTTGAAAATGAGCCATGGCTATCTCCTACCGCATACCTCGGTTCTTCTTCGATAGCAGAGTTATTACAGTTGTTACAATAGTGGCAAAAGTTACTTTAAAACAGCGAGGTAGCGCTTGATCTACATCAAGCGGATCTGGCTTTGAGCGAAGGACTCACCTCTTTTGCGAACTTTCGCAGGGCATTTTCAGTAGTTTCCCAGCTGATGCACGCATCAGTAATAGAAACACCAGGACGAATTTCTTCAAGGTCATCCGGTATGGGTTGATTACCCTCCTCCAGATTACTTTCGACCATGACACCAACGATGGAATTATTACCTTCTTTAATTTGACTGGCTACCTCTTCCAAAACTTCCAGCTGTTTGTCATGTTTCTTTTGTGAATTACCATGACTGCAATCGATCATGATGTTTTCTTCGTGACCCGCTTTGCGCAATTCTTCTTCACATCGTTGCACATTTTCACGGTCATAGTTCGGCGACTTACCACCGCGCAAAATTACATGACAATGTGGATTACCTTCAGTACGAAAAACTGCAACCTTGCCTTCCTCGGTAACGGAAATAAAACTGTGATTGGCCGAGGCAGAACGGATCGCATTAATCGCAACCATCAATTCACCATCCACATTATTCTTGAAGCCAATGGCGGAAGAGATACCGCTAGCCAGTTTTCGATGGGTTGGCGATTCGGTAGTCCGCGCTCCAATCGCAGTCCAGCTTACCAGGTCCTGCAAGTATTGCGGCGATATTAAATCCAGGGCTTCGATAGCAATCGGCAAACCTATCTCAGCTATGTCTAACATCAACTTTCTGCCAATGCGAATACCATGATCTATGCGATGAGAGCCATCCAGATGTGGATCGTAGATAAGCCCTTCCCAACCCACAGAGGTGCGTGGTTTTTCAAAATAGACTCGCATTAGAATCAGCAAATCGTCAGCTAATTCGTCTGCCAGGGGTTTTAGAAGTTTGGCGTACTCTATTGCTTCTTCAGGATTGTGAATCGAACATGGTCCAACTACTACAATGAGCCGGGAATCTTCACGGTTGAGAATCGATTTAACATGCCTGTGGCCGCGCTTAACTGTTTTCAGAGCATCACCTTTCAGAGCATACTCATCTTTCAATGCACCGGGCGTGGGCAACTCCTCATGACCGGTGATATGAAGATCGTCGATTTCCTTTACTCGTTTTACCATTTTCTTACTGCCTGTTTTCAGGACCGGGGATTATGGAGCATTTGGCGCCTTAACTCAAAGTTCATTTAACGGTCAGGTCTTGGTTTAGAATCTCTCCTACACCCCATTGCAGCCAACATCTGCATCAGTTACATTGCTTCGGCAATAAGGGAACGACCAGAAGGAGCATGCAGTGCCGAAGGCTAGCGAACTTAAGAAAGGCATGATCATCGATATGGAGGGTGTACCCCACATCGTAAAACAGCTGGAAGCGAAATCCCCCTCCTCCAGAGGAGCTGCAACTCTCTACAAGATAAGATTCAATAATTTGCAGACCCACCAAAAACTCGATACTTCATTTAAAGGCGACGATTTTCTAAAAGAAGCGGACTGCATTCGTGTGCCAGTCCAGTATTCTTACCTCGATGATGAAACTTACTATTTTATGAATATGGAAGACTACAGCCAGTACGGATTGAACCAAGAACAACTAGAAGAACAATTACCTTTTCTGGTAGAGCAACAAGAAGACATTATTGCATTAATAATGGATGGCAATTTGCTTGGAATCGAGCTGCCTCAATCGGTAAACCTGATAATCGAAGATACCCCTCCAGCAGTAACCGGCGCGTCAGCGACTAACAGAAGTAAAACAGCAACACTAAATACGGGATTGGAAATTCAGGTACCAGAATACCTGGAACCAGGAGAAACAATTAAAGTAAACACGGTTACTGGAAAATTTATGTCGAGAGCTTAATGCTTTCAGATTGACTGGACTTACAAGAAAAGCAGCAATGCAATTACAATTACACCGCCACCCGCAGCCAGACCCATAAGCAAACTCAACCTATCTTCGTTAGTTGGATAGCTCCATTTAGCAGGAGCTGACCTTTCCCCTTCATCTTCAATGACCTCGGAGAGTTCACTAAACTCTTTCTCACTCATTACTTTTTTCCTGATCGTGGTTTTTCTCAGGTGAGTGAATTTCTACCGGCTCTAAAAAATCGACTTCCTCCCCGTCAAAATAGCCGCGACGAGCAGCACGCCTACTGACAACGGATCCTGATTTATCCTCTCTCTTGGGCGCTTTGCGCGACGTGGCGGTTTTTGCAGCCTCACTGATCAGTCCTGCCTCTACTAACTGCAAGCGCCCTTCTTTATAGGCCTTGGTTGTAGTCGATAATGTACGAGTTTCCAAATTGCGTGCTTTTGCAAAATGGATTAGCGTAAATCGGCAGCGGATTTCTTTCAGAACAGTTCGCAGGGATTGCTTGTGTTTATCGGTACTTATGAACTGCAGTGCCAGTTCATATTGCTACTCATCCGGAATACCGCTCTCACTCACGTCGCGCCACTTTGCCTTATGAGCGTGGCATAAGATACTTAATAAAAACCAGCGTGCCTGCTCGCTTGATTTATTAGTTTCGTGCACGCTTGAATACTATTCGGGAATAAACCGACCGGTTTTTAAAAAATGAATTGTGTGATCTATCACCTCGTTATTACGCATCATAAAAGTGTGTGTAACCGGCAATACAATATGCGCATCCATACCTTCCACTTTCGTGCTCTCCACACTGACCAGGCTATCATGGGGTCCATCCAGGAAAAGAAAACCCAGGGGATTAATATTTGTAGTTCCGGCAATAACTCCCAGGTAGAAATCAACAGGGCCTAATTCTTTCAATATACTTTCTTCTTTAGTACCCAGCACTCTTCCGGTTGGACCCAGCAAACCGAATCCTGGCACCGGCGCTAGGCCATCGACTACTTCACTGCCCTGGTTTGGCGGCCCGAGCATGACCACCCTGCCCAACAACTCCAGATCGTTGCCTTTCAAATAGTAACGCACCAGGATTCCACCGAGAGAATGGGTGACGAAATGAACCTGCTCCGGTGAGAAAGCCTGGCATTCGCTTATGCCACGCCCAACTGCATCATCAGCCAGAACATTGATCTCGTGCCTGATTGAAGGGTAACTAATATTAACCACCTCATAACCGGAACGAATGAGTTTTGTTTCCAATTCAGACATGGAATTTGAAACACGGGCTAACCCATGAAGCAATACAACACACTCGCTCGCCAGTGTGCCTGAGCAGCAAAAAACCAGGAAAACAGTAGCAAAAAGATTTTTCATGCTTTTAATTTGCGGCACCCTGACAGTTCCAGCAAATGTCGAAATTTGCCGCGTTTTGTTCGCTGCAATCAGCACAGACCCAATCTTCACCATCAGGTGTGTTTTCGCTGCTTAATACTTCATGCACAATTTGTTCTGCACGTTTTGCGTAAAGTGGCTTTACCCAGACCTCGGGCATCGATTCAGTAATAGGGGTTTCTCCGGCAATAGAAGCGAGCTTATCGTTCTTTACTTCCGCGTAAATGTCGTACTGTTCCAGGACATTTCGAATATGCCAGGCCATAGCCACACTGTCTGCAGTGTAAATTCGCTTCATCAATACAAAACCAGGGTACTTAAAATAATTGAAGCTTAGCGATAGATATGACGCCAGCGCAAGCCGAAGAGGAACAAGACGGCACTGTAGATAAGGATTCCCCCGACTACCAGTAGGGTGAGGCGTCCCACCTGATCCCAGACTGTCCATTCGAGCCAATCCTGCCAGGCTCCGGCGAAGCTGATGAGAAAATAAGCCATTGCAGCATTCGCCAAAACGATGCGCAAAGCAAATATTCCCCAGCCGGGCTGAAAATGAAAAACCTGTTCTTTACGAAGCCCGCGCATTAGCAAGCCGGCGTTAAGAAACGCAGCCAGACTTGTGGCTAGTGCCAGACCGACATGGGCAAGACCGTTCAAATAAAACAGGATATTCATAATCATATTAGCGGTCATGGCAATAACACCAATCCGCACTGGAGTTGCCGTGTTCTGGCGCGCATAGAATCCCGGAGAAAAGATTTTTATAGCCATAAAGGCAATCAATCCCAGGGAATAGGCACGCAGTGACCCAGCCGACCCAATTACATCAGAAGCAGGAAAATTATCATTTTGAAAAAGCGTTACCAGCAATGGTTCTGCTATGAACACTAAAGCGAGTGACGCCGGAATGGCAATCAAGCAAACAAGCCGAAACGCCCAATCCAGTGTTTCCGCGAATGCTTCCGTCGACGCTTCCGCATGTTTTCGCGAAAGGCTTGGCAAAACAACAATAGCAATAGCGATCCCAAATGTTCCCAGGGGCAATTCCATCAACCGGTCAGAATAATAAAGCCAAGAAACACTGCCAGTCGTTAGTAGTGATGCAATAAAAACATCAAGCATCAAATTTATCTGCGTTACAGATACACCAAAAAGCGCCGGTAGCATCAGTTTTTTAATTCGAGCAACACCTTCATGATCCTTATTCCGAACTGGTTTCGGCAGAAGGCTAATTTGTTTCAGAAAGGGGAGTTGAAAGAATAATTGCGCAAATCCAGCAATTAGTACTGCCCAAGCCAAAGCTAATTCAGGCTCTCGCATGTAAGGCACTAACAAGAAGGAACAACTAATCAGAGAAATGTTTAATAAAGCTGGCGTTATTGCCGGAACCGCAAATTTTCCATATGAATTCAGAATCGCACTACAGAGTGCTGTCATTGAAATCAACAACAGGTAAGGAAAAGTAATTCGCAACATTTCCACAAACAGGGCAAATTTATCGGGTTCATCCGTGAAGCCATAGGCGATTGGTATTGCCAGGAAAGGTGCAGTAATTATTACGACGACTGTAACTAGCAGTAAAAATCCGCCAAGACTGCCAGTGACGGCATTGATTAAGCCCTGCACCTGGTCATGGGAATTTTTTGTGCGATATTCTGACAGCACGGGAACGAAGGCTTGATTGAATGCACCTTCGGCAAACAACCTGCGCATGAAATTGGGAATCTTATTGGCCAGGAAAAATGCATCAGTTGCATCGCTGGTCCCAAACACCCGGGCAATGACGATATCCCGAACCAGTCCTAATACCCGGGACACCATTGTCATGGAGCCAGTTATGCCACTGGCTTTTAGGAGACTGCCTTTGGAATCCGTAGCGTCGGGAGCATTTGAATCGCCGCGCTCTGAGTCTGGAGAAATTTCTGTCATGTTGATTTTGACTACAATGGCGACCGGATTATCTCAGTTCCCACAGATTTCCGATATGGGCCCCAGGAGAGCAAATAAACCTATCAATAGATATCGGATAAGCAGTTGAAATAGTTAAGTATTCTGGCAAATAAAACGGACTCTTCAAGCCGGGCCATCCTATTGACATCACCTATTGAAAACGGCATAGTGTCGCACCTTTGGCGGGGCACTTCTCAGTGATTGGGCTCCGGACCTTAAACGATTCAAAACATGATTTAAACTATCCAGGAGTTAGAGTTGGCAAATTCTCCACAAGCACGTAAGCGCGCAAGACAGGGCGAAACTCGTCGCCGTCATAACGCTTCATTTCGATCAATGGTACGCACCCAAATAAAGAAAGTAGACGCGGCAATTGAAAGTGGCGACCATAAAGCTGCTACAGAAGCATACAATAGCACTGTACCAGTGATTGATCGCATGGCAGACAAAGGCATCATTCATAAAAATAAAGCCGCCCGCCATAAGAGCCGATTAAACACGGCCGTTAAAGCGCTTAAATAGAACGAAACAGTTAAACAAAAAACCGGCCAAGGCCGGTTTTTTTGTGCCTGTTCATCGCAGCTGTCAGGAGAGAATTAAATTATCCCGATGAATAATTTCCTCTTCCCCGACATAACCTAATAGTTCGGCAATTTTCTCACTACTCTGGCCCAACAGGGTTTGCACTTCGCCGAGATCATAGTTAACCAGCCCCCTCGCTATTTCTCGACCAGACTCATCAACACAGGCAACTACGTCGCCGCGAGAAAATTTCCCCTCCGCCTGTTTAATTCCAACGGCAAGCAAGCTCTTACCGGAGTCTTTCAGAACTTTAACTGCACCGGCATCAAGCACCAGCGATCCCTTCAGGGATAATTGACCTGCCAACCATTGTTTGCGGGCTGCCACCGGTTCGCTGTCGGCTTCCAGCAACGTACCAATCGGATTGCCCGCGGCAACCTGGAGTAGCACTTCATCAACATTTCCGTTGCTAATAACAGTTCTTGTTCCCGAGCGCGCCGCCAATCTGGCTGCAGAGATCTTGGTAAACATGCCGCCGCGACCGAGGCTGGTTCCCTTGCCGGCATATTCCACCAATTTATCATCGTAGGCAGACGCGGTTTCAATTAACTTCGCAGAACTATCGAGTCGCGGATCTGCGCTATACACACCGTCCTGGTCGGTTAGCACAACCATTAGGTCGGCATTAATAAGATTAGCGACCAGGGCCGCCAGCGTATCGTTATCTCCGAAACAGAGTTCTGCAGTTGCCACGGTATCATTCTCATTTACCACCGGCACCACACCCATCTCCAGCAAAGTAGATAAAGTACTGCGAGCATTGAGATAACGAGTGCGATCGGAAAGATCTTCATGACTTAATAGAATTTGCGCCGCATGAACGCCATGACGCATAAAGCAACTTTCATATGCCTGTATTAAACCCATTTGACCAACTGCCGCCGCAGCCTGTTGCAAATGAATCTCATTGGGACGGGCAGATAATTCCAGCCGCGACACGCCTTCGGCTACCGCACCAGATGACACCAGCACCAGCTGCACCCCTTCCTTTTGCAACTTAACCAGTTGTTCAGCCCAATGTGAAATAGCATCTTTGTCTAAACCGAGGCCGTTGTTCGTCACCAACGAACTACCGACTTTGACTACCCACCTTTTGGCGCTACTTATATTCTCTCTCATGGTTCTAACTAGTCGTCCCAATCTTCATCCCAATAGTCGTCGTCACTTGTTTTGACAGATTTAGTACTTTCTACAGTGCGGCGAATCTCAAACGCCATGGCTTTCTCTAATTGGGCTTGGGCCTCGCGATATTCTTGGTCTTCAACCATCTGCTGCCGATGGGTTTCAATCGAACCCATGAGTTCATCACAAAGCACATCACAACCTAGCTTGTTTACCGCAGCAATACGGTATATTGGTTTGTCCCAGCTCAATTCCTTTCTCAGCTCAGCTTCCAGTTCGTCCACTGCTTC
Source organism: uncultured Pseudohongiella sp. (assembly GCA_964616225.1). Taxonomy (GTDB): domain Bacteria; phylum Pseudomonadota; class Gammaproteobacteria; order Pseudomonadales; family Pseudohongiellaceae; genus UBA9145. The sequence goes on along the minus strand of CAZTTE010000008.1, from coordinate 118,560 downwards.
CGAATCCAGTAAATCCACTTTATTGAGCACGATCCAGCGTTCTTTCCTGGCCAGTGTAGGGCTGAATTTTTCCAATTCCTGAATGATTTGCCTGGCACTGGCGATAGGATCCGATTCGTCAGCCGGTAATACATCGACTAAATGGAGCAGTAATCGAGTGCGGGATAAATGCTTCAAGAATCGAAAGCCAAGCCCTGCTCCTTCTGAAGCCCCTTCGATCAATCCCGGTATGTCGGCCATAACAAAGGAGCGCTCCATACCTAAACTCACTACTCCCAGATTCGGCACCAGGGTAGTGAACGGATAATCTGCCACCTTGGGCTTTGCCGCTGATACTGCACGAATCAAAGTAGATTTACCGGCATTAGGAAATCCGAGCAATCCTACGTCGGCAACCAACCTTAGTTGTAATTGCAGTGTTCTGGTTTCGCCGGGAGTGCCGTTGGTGGTTTTACGGGGAGCGCGATTGGTACTGGATTTGAAACGCGTATTACCCAGGCCGTGATGACCACCCCGCGCCACCATCACCGGCTGTTCCGGATTTTCCAGATCGGCGATTAGCTCTTCTGTATTGACGTCGATGATGCTGGTTCCTACCGGCACCTTTATTAATAGATCCTCGCCACTGCGGCCGGTGCAGTTTTTACCCTGGCCAGCTTGCCCGGGCTGGGCTCGATACCTGGGCTGAAAACGAAAATCCACCAGTGTATTAAGCGCTTCATCTGCCTGCATGAATACCGAACCACCGTCGCCGCCATCACCACCGTCGGGGCCACCTTTCTCGATATATTTTTCACGACGAAAGCTAAGGCAGCCATTGCCACCCTTGCCTGCTTCCACTGTGATCTCTGCTTCGTCGACGAATTTCATGCTGTCACCGATTAATTGCTGCCGGAAATAAAAAAGCCCCGTCGGATGACGAGGCTTTTTGAATAATTCCTGAAAATCTAGGCCGTCTCGACGCTTACGAATTTTCGGCTATGGGGCCCTTTTTCTGCAAACTTAACAACGCCATCGGCTTTGGCATAGAGGGTGTGGTCCTTACCACAACCTACGTTTTCACCTGGATGAAACTTGGTGCCACGCTGACGAACGATGATGTTGCCAGCTTTTACTTCTTCGCCGCCGAACAGCTTGACGCCAAGGCGTTTCGATATGGAATCGCGACCGTTATTAGTACTGCCGCCTGCTTTCTTATGCGCCATAAATGCCCCCGATTAAGCCTTGATGCCAGTGATCTTTACTTCAGTAAAAAACTGACGATGTCCCTGCTGCTTTTTAAAGTGCTTGCGACGATTGAACTTGATGATCTTAACCTTATCTCCACGGCCTTGTTTCACTACTTCCGCTTCAACCTGGCTGTCTTTTACATAAGGAGTGCCGACCTTTACTGATTCACCTTCGCCCACCAGCAAAATCTTGTCGAACTTGACCTTATCACCAGCGGCTGCATCCAACTTTTCGAGCTGAAGAACTTCCCCTTCCTCTACCCTGTGCTGCTTACCACCGCTCTCAATTACCGCGTACATACTCTTCTCCAAAAATTAAAGGAATGGGAGTTAGATCCGGACCCATTCCTTCGAGGGCCGGCATTTTACGGGATCGACCGTTCTGAAGCAAGTCAATTTGAGCGGAAAAAGCGCCTGCATCCACCCGCTCAGATTCCGCCGAATCTACCGATTTTCGGGGGTTTCCCCGACTTGACAGTGGGTAGACTGCTCCCTAGCATGCACACACAAATAAGCAGGGCTCTCTAACAATAAAAACAGCTCAAACCCTAAGGGTTAAGGTCTGCCAGAAAGATGTACCAGGACATTCGAGCCGTAGTCGAGTCTGACTTCCTTGCTGTTAATGATTTCATCGTAGAACAGCTCTATTCAGAAGTTAACCTCGTCGAAAGCATTGGTCACTACATAGTCGAAGCCGGTGGCAAGCGCATGCGCCCGGTTTTAACCTTGCTGGCTGCCCGTTCTTGCGAAATCGAATCTCGGCAACATATCAAGATGGCTGCGGTCATCGAATTCATCCATACCGCGACGCTACTACACGACGACGTGGTGGATATGTCGACACTACGCCGCGGGCGCCCCACGGTAAATTCAGAATGGAACAATCCCTCCAGCGTGTTAGTAGGAGACTTTATCTATTCCCGCGCATTCCAGATATTGGTACGCATCGGCAATATGCGCATCATGGAAATTATCGCCGATACCACCAACAAGATTGCCGAAGGCGAAGTGCTTCAGCTTATAGCCAAGAACAACCCCGAAGCTTCAGAAGCAGCATACATGCAGGTCATTGAAAGCAAGACGGCCATTTTGTTTCAGGCTGCCGCCCAATGCGGAGCTTTGCTCGGCAATGCCAATCCTGCCATCGAAGCAGCCTTTACAGAGTTCGGTATGCGTGTGGGAACTGCCTTTCAGCTGGTAGACGACGTGCTGGATTATGCAGGCGATACTGCAGACCTGGGCAAAAACATTGGCGACGACCTGGCTGAAGGCAAACCTACACTACCTTTGATCTACGCCATGGAAAATGGCAGCCCTGAACAAAAGAATCTGATACAGGAAGCACTTCGGATTGACGAACTCAAAGGCGACATGCTGCAAGATGTGATAGAAATCGTAAGAAATAGCGGCGGTCTGGAATATACTCAGAGTTTAGCTCGAACCCATGCCCAGGCAGCAGAAAAATGCCTCGGCGATGTCCCGAATTCAGAGTTTCGAGCGGCTCTGCATACCATGGTAGATTTCGCTATAAACAGAAGGACTTGAAGATTCTGCCGATAAACTAACAAACATATCGAATAGGATTTTCCATGAAACTCGCTGTCAGATCATTCGCAACACTTCTTCTAATTACTGCGCTCTCTGCCTGTTCTACTACTGGCATGAATCGCGGCGCTCCGGAAGAACGCCGCCTGGCAATTCAGGAAATGCGCAATGAGGTACTTACTGAGCTTTACTCCATTAAGCCTGACACACGAGTCCAGATCGGTAGCGCCAGTGGCTACGCAGTTTTCTCAAACGCTAATGTGAATCTTATTCTCGCAAGTTTTGGAGGTGGCATCGGCGTAGTGCACGACAATCAAAATGGACGTGACACCTACATGCGTATGGGAGAGGTTGGATTGGGCATTGGAGCCGGCGTAAAAGATTTTCGTGCTGTCTTTGTTTTTCATGATGACGATGCCCTCGATCGATTTCTCGACGTTGGCATTAGCGTCGGCGGACAGGCAGATGCAGCGGCGAAGGCTGGCGACCTGGGCGCAGCAGTTGGTGGAGAAGCCATGGTAGATAACGTGACTGTTTATCAGCTAACTCAAAGCGGGCTTGCGCTTCAGGCCACCGTCAAGGGAACCCGTTACTGGCAGGATTCCATCCTTAATTAACCATGATAGTGATACCAGGAATATAGTCTCGCAACACACTATCCCGGTTAATAATTCGCATCCTGTTCTCACTGGGGCGGTAAATCTCGGCGTTTGCAGCAACTGCTATTTTACATGGCTGGATAATTAGGACCGCCTCCTCCTTCGGGAACGACCCAATGTATATTCTGCGATGGATCCTTAATATCGCAGGTCTTACAGTGCACACAATTCTGCGCATTAATCTGAAACTTTTTCTCTCCGGATCCATCTTCAACCACTTCGTAAACACCGGCCGGACAATAACGTTGTGCCGGCTCATCATACATTGGCAGGTTTACACCTATAGGTACGGAGCTATCTTTAAGCTGCAAATGACAAGGCTGGTCTTCGCCATGATTGGTATTGGATAAAAAAACCGAAGAGAGTTTATCGAAACTGATCTCGCCATCAGGTTTTGGATATTCAATGACCGGGCATTCCGCCGCCGGTTTTAACTGGCAATGATCTTTCGACTTGTCATGAAAGGTAAGCGGGAACTTTCCAAAGAAAATATTTTGCTCGATAAACGTGAGCGCACTCCCTAACCAGAATCCAAACTTATGAAAACCGGCAGAAAAGTTCCTGGTCTTATGTAATTCTGTATGCAAATCCGATTTTAAGAATCGCTCCCCATAATCCATTAACTCGGATTGCTGCTTATCGCCGCGTAATGCCTCGAACAAGGATTCCGCTGCCAACATGCCAGAGCGCATTGCGGTGTGACTACCTTTAATCTTGGCAGCGTTCAGGGTTCCAGCATCACAACCAATTAACAAACCGCCTGGAAAAGACATTTTCGGAAGGGAATTAAGCCCTCCCTTAATAATTGCACGAGCTCCATAGCTGATTCGCTTTCCGCCGCTAATGTATTTCTTGATTACTGGATGATGCTTGAATTTTTGAAATTCGTCATAAGGACTGATGTGGGGATTGGAATAAGATAGATCGACGATCAGACCCAGGGAGACTTGATTACCTTCTATGTGATAGAGAAATCCACCACTGGTCGCCGCAAAACTGTCACCTCGCATCGGGTAACCAGCAGAATGCACTACCAGACCTTCTTTATGTTGATCCTCCGGTATCTCCCAGATTTCTTTTATGCCGATTCCATAGAGTTGCGGGTCGCTCTCTTTATCCAGCTCAAATTTACCAATGATTTCCTTACCCAGATGCCCACGACAGCCTTCTGCCAGAATAGTGTACTTTGCGTGAAATTCGAATCCCGGTTCAAAAGATGACTTTTGTTCTCCATTGGCATCAATGCCCATGTCACCGGTAGCAACCCCTTTCACGCTGCCATCTTCGTTATAGAGAATCTCTGCAGCTGCGAATCCCGGAAACACTTCTGCCCCAAGTTCCATAGCCTGCTCTGCCAACCAGCGACAAAGATTGCCCAGGGAAATTATGTAATTACCATGGTTATGCATGGTTCTGGGAACAAGAAAGTTGGGAAACCGGAAAGACGATTTCTCATCAGCTAAGAAGTAGACGTCATCGCCAGTTACCCGGGTATTCAGGGGAGCCCCCTTTTCTTGCCAATCCGGAAATAAGTCGTCCAGAGCAGAGGGCTCAAATACAGCACCAGATAGTATATGGGCGCCGACCTCAGAACCTTTTTCCAACACGCATACGGAAATTTCTTTTTCTTCCGCCTGTGCCATTTGTAAAAGTCGGCATGCAGTCGCCAATCCGGCTGGGCCCGCCCCAACAATTACTACATCGACTTCCATGGATTCACGTTGCATAAAGTGCCTCTAAATAATTCTCTTAATAAGACGATAAGAAGTTACTGGAAATCACAATTCATTGTTGTACCAGTGGTTTTAGCAGGCGGCTATTATCCTTAATTCAGCAATTCAGCGCAAAATCCCGTCTGTCCGGTCATGTCATTACAAAAAGTCACAATTAGTGAAGAATCTGTGAATACTAATTCGGTCCTTATGTTCATACTTGCGCGCGGTTAGAGCCTGGCTCATGGATCATCAGAATTATTGGAGTGTTAGATGTCGCGCAGAATGAGAAACAAATATCCACTGGCCTCGGCAATTAGTCTTGCCCTAGCGATCTCCTCACAATCCCTATTCGCCCAGGTGCCCAGCACATCGGTTGATGACTCTACTGTCACCTATCCAGCGACCTATTTCGATCAATACGAGCCCTTTTCCGTCAGCGACATGCTGGATCGTATACCTGGAATTAACATTGCCCGTGGTGACAATTTCAATAGTAGCGGCGGCCCGGGCAGCTCCCAGGGATCAGACCGACGTGGACTTGGACTGGGCGGCGACCAGGTTCTGATTAACGGCCGCAGAATTACCGGCAAAGAAAATGAAGGGAATTCCCAACTCTCCCGTATTCCGGCAAGTCAGGTTGAAAAAATCGAGATTATTCGCGGCACTTCCGGCGATCTGGACGTGAGAGGTGGAACACAAGTAATTAATATCGTGCTGCTTGAAGCAGAATCTCGCTCCTCTTTCGCTTATGAAATAAATGCGGATCACAATCACGACGGAGAGGTACAGCCCGGCGCAAAGTTTTCCGTAAGCGGACAGCAGGGTAATCTAGATTACCTTATCAGCGCAGAATCAGAGCCTCGCTGGGAATATCGCAAAGGCTTTGAAGACAGTTTCCTGGCTGACGGCACTGCCAACGATTTTATTGTGAGAAGGCAGACAACCGACTCACAACCTGCGGTCTTTAGCGCAAACCTCGGTTATCAATTTACCCCGAACGACATTATTCACTTCAATGCCCAATACCAAAACAACGATGCGCCGGGCCATGAAGATCGAATTATTACAAACTTACTAACAAGCCCCGCAACTCTGAATCTTGAAAATGACATGATTGATAACGATTCTGATTTCTGGGAATTCGGTGGGGACTATGAACATTCTTTTGCTAGCGGAAATCGTTGGAAAAATCTATTCATCGTTAACCGCAAGGAAGATGATCGTTTAAGAGAACGATTCGACGTCAGTCGTAACGACACCAAAGATCTATTCCTGGCAACTTTTAATCGCTATGAAGAGAAAATATTCCGTACGTCCTACGCTATGAATCTAAATCGTGTTCAAGATCTGGAATTCGGTATTGAGCGCGCACAAACAACTCTTGATTCAACATTGAGCCTGGGCCTTGAAACTGCTAATGGGCCTACTTCGAGCGCTTTCGGTGGGCTCACCCCCATCACAAACTCCGACGCGACTGTTGAAGAAATTCGCTACGAGGCCTTTGCCGTTCACAACTGGCAAATTAATGACCGCATGTCATTAGAAAGCACACTCATATTTGAAGAATCCACAATCGAACAAACCGGCGATATTCGTAAAGAACGTGACTTCGATTTTGTAAGACCAAAAGTCGACTACCGTTTCGACATAACACCATCCTTGCAATTCAGGGCGACAATCGAGAAAGACGTTGCCCAGCTAAGCTTTAATGATTTTACGGCAAATATTAATGCGTTCGATGACGACCAAAATGCTATCGCCGGAAACCCGGACATTCGACAAGAACAGTCCTGGCGTTACGATGTGAATCTCGAATACCGCTTCGACAATGATAATGGTGTTTTGAATACCAATCTTTTCTATCACGATCTGGAAGATGTAATTGAAAAGATTGATGTTTCAACAGAAAACTCAATCTTATCGGCCAACGGCAACATCGGGGATGGAGAACGCTATGGTGGTAGTATCGATGCCAGCCTGCGCTTAACGACTTTTAATCTTCCACAGGTATTACTTACCTCAAGAGTGGAGGTAGAAGACGGCGACATTCGTGACCCATTCCTGGGAATTAGTCGTCGCCTGCAACGACAAGAAAGAGGCAATTACAGCTATGGCTTCCGCCATGATATGACCAGCCACAGTATCAACTATGGAATAAATGTCAGCGGCAGTTTCAAAGGCAATCAGAAAGTCTACGACATCGATAAGATTGAAGACTACGAAATGGATCCCTTCATCCTGGCTTTTATCGAAATTCAGGGCTGGGGTGGCCTCACCTATCGCTTCGAAACCTATAGCCCTCATGAGCAGGAGCGTTGTCGGATTCGATCTCGCTATGTAGGCGGAACCATTGCTACCGGTGTTCTGGACGAAATCGAAGATTCCTGCAGTCACGCTGGCGAAAAATACGCGATTAAAATCCGCGGGACTTTTTAAGCTCTTTGTCTAAGCCAAATTCGTAAGTACTGCAGCTTAACCACCAGCAGTAATTAATCGACTATTCTTAGTTAAAGTTTCGAAATTTGATGACGATATTTCGTAGTCTTTGAGGACTGTGAAATAGTTCGCAAATGCCTGAAAAATGGCAGTTTTGCCATGTTATTTGCACAATTTGTCACAGTTCTTAAGGCCCCTCGCCGCTATAATTCAGGCTCTATTGCAGGGAGGCAAACCAGCCTAATTATGGGTCAAAAACCCATTTCAGAATATCAATCGCAGCAATCCGAATTCTGCGATTGGGCGTACTACTGATCAGCTTCCAGAACCAAAAGTTTTGGCAGCAGTGTGACTAAAAATTGAGGTCCTAAAGTGCCAATTGGTATTCGACGTAATTTGTTTAAAGCCAGTGTTCTTAGCCTGGCCATTGCAGCTACTACTGAATCGGCTGCGCAAACCCCCGACTCAGCATTAGAAGAATCCAGCGTAATCTATGACGCTGCTTTCTTTGCCGAATACTCTCCGGTTAACGTCAACGACATGATCGATCGCATTCCGGGCATTAGCCTGGCGATGAATAACCGTGGCGGACCGAATAATCGTCGCGGACTGGGAGCTGGTGAAAATGAAATCCTGATCAATGGTCAGCGCCAGACAGGAAAAAATAACGAAGGCCGAAACCAGCTCAGCCGAATTTCAGCAGACCAGGTTGCCTATATAGAAATTATTCGCGGCACCTCAGAAGAGATGGATATCCGCAGCGGTGGCCAGGTTGTAAATATTGTCTTAAGTGACGCACAGTCTCGATCCAGCATTACTGCCGAAGCCAATATGGATCGCTACCACGATGGCACATTCGACCCCGGCGCAAAAATTTCCTGGACTGGCCAATCCGGAGCCTTTAACTACCTCTTTCACCTTGAAGGCGAGCCTCGTTACCAGAACCGCATCGGAAAAGAATTCAGTCGCGATGCCATGGGCAATTTGTTAGAGACTCGCTACGATGAAAGCACGCGAGATCGCACCGACTATCAAACCAGTTTCAACCTGGGTTACCAGTTTACGAATAGCCTGGTTCAGTTTAACGGTCTTTACGGTGGCGACTGCGCTCCGGAAGACAAAGATCGCTTTATCAATGATTACACCGACATCGGCATAATAGCCACGCAGGAACGAGAATATATCGATCGCTGCCGCGAAAACTGGGAAGTCGGTGGAGATTACGAGTACGAGTTCGCCAATGGCAGTAAGTATCGCGTGCTGTTTATTGTCAACGATGGGCAATGGGATCAGGAGCGCGACCGCTTCGATGTATTCGATGACCGAGAAGAGAAAGACCTTTACCTCTATAACGATGGTCGCGACCAGGAACGCATTATTCGCACCTCCTACACCTTAGATCCGTTCGAGGATCACGGCATAGAGTTGGGTGTCGAACGCGCTCAGACCATTCGCGACGGGAATTTGCGACTCGGATTAAATCTTGGAGGAACTCCCTCCCCCCAGCATGGCTTTCTGACAGCAGTAGATGTAGACAATGCCAATTCCACCGTGGAAGAAATTCGCTATGAGAATTTCGTCGTCCACAACTGGCGCATTAATGACAAGTCATCATTAGAAAGTTCTTTGATATACGAAACGTCGACCATTACCCAGAGAGGTGATGTGCGCAATGAACGTGATTTCGATTTCCTACGGCCCAAACTGGACTATCGTTACAATTTCAATCAATCAATGCAGTTACGAGCCAAGGTTGAAAAGATAGTTTCACAGTTAAGCTTTTCCGATTTCATGGCTTCTTCTGACAGCGAAGACGATGATCAAAATACCCAGGCTGGAAACCCGGAAATCGTGCAAGAACAATACTGGGATTACTCCCTGAATTTTGAATATCGACTACCTAACAGCAATGGCGTCATCAATTCAGAAATTTATTACCGCGATTTCCAGGATGTAATCGATCGCGTCGATGTCTCCACCGGGCCTGATGATTTACGCTCAGCCCGAGGTGATATTGGCGATGCTCATCGTTATGGCCTGAATCTGGATACAAGCTCGCGACTCGGCTATATCGGATTACCAAGCGCCTTATTATCGCTGGGTTTTAGCGTTCAGGACTCAGAGGTTACCGATCCATTTCTTAATACCAAGCGCCGGATGCGCTGGAACTCACGCTGGTTTGGCCGCGCCAGTTTCCGCCACGATTTAACCAGCTGGGACATGAGTTACGGTTTCAACTATTTCAATTCAGATAACGAAAGCGATGCCCGCACCCAAATTGATATCAATGATATCGAAAGAAGTATCCGGGATTATGGCTTGTCGCTATTCGTAGAAAAGAAAGCCTTTAACGGCATAACTTTTCGCCTGGATGTTATGAATGCTAACGATCCATTACGTTGCCGTGAACGGACACGATTTTTTGGCGCTACTGTTGATGGTATTGTGGAAGAAATCGAAGACTACTGTTCCCAGGACGGCCCGGTCTACGCACTAAAAGTTCGTCACACTTTCTAGTAACACCTCATTTGCAAAATAAAAAAGGCACTCGGGTATGACCCAAGTGCCTTTATGCAATTAGGTAAAACTTCTTTACGGTTCTTACTGAACGTAAAAAACTACAGACGTAAATAAAACCAATAGCAATGATCCTTCGAGGATAGCGAGTAAGCGTTTATCCTTCGGACTTAGTCGCTTTACGTACCGATCCATCGGCGCGATAAATTGTGTATATCTGTGATTAGTCATTGTCGTTTACCTTCTTTGGCCCCCTCTGCCAACTTCGGATAAAGCGTCTATGGGCTTGCTCATACATGAATGTTTACTGCTTCCTTACCCTATAAGACGCCCGCAAAGGGAATCTGTTACGAAATCCATTAATTTTTTGCCCGGCTAAGCCGTAGCGCCCATTTCTAGCTGTGTATACGTATAGAGGCGCCCGAATCCTCTGATTTGGATGCACTAATTGACCAACTACAGGAATAACGGGACGAACTGAAGTCCTGGGCTACCACGAACTAAGTGTAGACCAGGATTTTGGAGATAGGGTCTGGAAAGCTGGAGTAGTGCTATTCCACCTTGGTGAAGATCATCATGTGCTGCCAGGGAAGAAAATCCAGGGTGTCGGTCCACTCCAGGCCGAACACACTCATCTCTCTAACAACCTGCTCTTCGGTCATCTTATGTAAAGGCCGAATGGGGACCGAAGGATCCTCGCCACGATATTCCAGTAAAAAGATGCGCCCACCGGGTCTTAGCGCCTCGTAGATGCCGTTGATCATCTCAAAGGGGTGGGAGAATTCATGATACGCATCCACCATAATAGCCGCGTCAATGGAGTTTGGCTCCAGGTTTGGGTTATCGACGGCCCCGAGCACTCCTTCAATATTGGCAACTTCTTCGACCTGCATCTGTTCTTCGATTAGCTGCAGCATCTCCAGCTGGATATCTACCGCCAACACTTTCCCATCCGGTACTTTGCGAGCGATACGAAATGAGAAGTAACCAGACCCGGCACCGATATCTGCTACTACTTCATCCTCTTGCAGATTCATGTTTTCTACCACCGCATCGGGCATTTCTTCCTGAATACGTTCTGGCCGATTGAGCCAGGCCGCTGCACGATGACCCATTACAAAGGAAATCTCTCGCCCCATATAGAATTTTCCGATACCGGTTGTTCTCCTTTCCGGGGCTTCAATGTAGCCAGGATGCTCCGCTGCTATTGCGAGCATCGGCGCGACAAATGGGCTAATCAGGATAAGGATAAAGAGGCTGCGTCTAATAGAATTCATGAGCTGTCCTGTTCCAATCTCAAGCAAGATCGGGTTTATGGATACGATTACCGGATTGTAAATCAGGGAGGTAAAAAAGAAAGACAAAAAAGAAAGCTCGCTAAACCATCAGAAGACAGTAATGCGAAACCAAGGATAATACGTCCGGAAATCGATATTTACAGCAGTTTCAGTAGTCGCTGCCCAGAGCCTTTGCATTTTGGGCAGGCGCTTTGCTCGGTTATTTTGCCCGCGCCCTTACATATGTTGCAGACGTCCTGATAGGGTTTCTTAAGAATAGACTGCAATTCTGCCAATGCAGGCGTCGATGGATTCTTTTTGGCCAGATCCATTAGGTACAACTCCAAAATCTCAGTAGTTCAAATCTTTAATCTTTTATCGTGCCATTGTAAATGGCCTCTCATTTGGGCTGCATTATGCAAAGATGGCTTATGAAAATGTGTTAACCACCTCACAAATTCAGTGAGACTGGCAGTTTTCCTACAAGAATCGAAATTCGGCTAGGAATTAGCGGCTTATGTTAATATGCCCGCCAAAATCGAGCCCAAGCCCACAAAATGGAACCACTATGTCTAAAGTTTTAGAAGGAATTCGAGTACTGGATTTCGGTCGCTATATCGCGGGGCCCTTCTGCTCCACCCTGCTTGGTGATATGGGTGCCGAAGTAATTCGAATCGAAAAAGTAGACGGTAGCGAAGACCGCTTTCTCTCCCCCATTACAGAAAATGGCGACGGCGCCATGTTCATGCAGATGGGGAGAAACAAGCTGAGCCTGACTCTTAACCCAATGAAGCCGGAAGGCAGAGAGATTGTTAAGAAACTGGTAGCCACAGCAGATGTTGTAGTCGCCAATCTGCCCCCGGATACACTGAAAGCAATGGGTTTGGACTACGATAGCCTCATTGCGATTAAGCCTGACATTATCCTCACCATGATTTCCGCCTTTGGTACTGGAGGGCCCTATGCCAACCGCGTCGGTTTCGACGGCCTGGGCCAGGCCATGTCTGGCAATATGTTTATGTCCGGCACTCCAGACCAACCGGTAAAAGCCTACGGCCCCTTTATCGACTTTGGCACCGCAAGTTTTTCAGCCTTCGGAACCATGGCGGCACTATATGAAAGGCAGAAAACCGGCAAAGGACAGATAGTTGAAGGCTCACTCTTTAGTACCGGGCTGACAATTATGAACGGCACGGCCATCGAGCAGGCGGCGATCAATCGAAATCGGGTTGCCACCTTAAACCGATCACAGACCTCGGCTCCGGCCGACACCTTTAAGACCAAAGATGGTTGGGTATTGGTCCAATCTGTAGGGGGGCCGCTGTTCAAACGCTGGGCAGACTTAATGGGTGAAGACCATTGGCTGGATGATGAGCGTTTTAAGGACGACATTACCCGGGGAGACAATGGCGAAGCAATTAGTGAACGCCTGGCAGCATGGTGTGCTGAACGCACTTCCCAGGAAGTTCTGGATGCCATGGAAGAAGCTCGTCTGCCAGCAGGACCGGTTCTATCCCCACAAGAAGTGTTAGACGATCCCCATATAGCAGCAAAGGGTTTATTCCAGCCTGTTGAATACCCGGGACTCGACTCTCCTGCTCCGGTAATGCGAACTCCTGTGGAATTGTCGGAAACTCCCGGCGAAATTCGCTCCCGCGCCCCAACACTGGGGGAGCATACCGATAAGATCATGGGAGAATTGGGCTATTCCGCCGAGGAAATAAGTGAGTTAAGAGACAAACGAGTTGTATAGGGTTTTAAAGGGTTAGCTCCCAGAACTCCTGTACCATATTCGAACTAAATAATTCCAATTCATTGGCTTCGACGATTTCGAAGCCAATCTTCTTATATAGCTCTCGCGCGCCTAGCAAAACCGTAAACGTTTCCAGTCGAAGCTTATCTTTGCCATGGGCTCGACCATGCGCGATCACTTTATCCATTAACGCCCTTGCTATTCCCTGCCCTCTGAACTCGTTTAATACCACAACAAAATTTATGAAGCCGACCTTATCGGGCAATTCCCGAATCGCAACAGAACCCGCTCGCTGACCATCGACCTCCGCAATCCACACTCGGTTGAAGTCATGCTTTTCTGAAAAGTATTTGACAATTTTATCGGCGATGTTGATTTCGAAACTTGCATCGAAACCAAATTCACGGGTGTAGACTTCTCCGTGTATTGAGATTATCCAGCCCAAATCACCAGGCTGCTGATTTCGAATCTTCATAAAGAGTGACAGCTGACCCTAAGTCATACCGCTATTCGGGGATTGCATAAACCACGATGCTACTTTCCCTGGCAGGACCAAGCACTCGAGGAGCAACAGTCAACATTGCGATGCCAGTACCAACGGCGAGAAACTGTTTATCGCCAACTCCGTAAGTAATATGACCACCGCCAATTGGAGCGCCGGTATAGATCATGCGCAAAACCTCACCATTACTGGCATCCATTAGCAACAGATTGCCTTCTATCGTGCCGGTAATGGCCAACCCACCGGCAGTCGTGGTAACGGCAGCAACATTAGGAAAAGGTGTCTGGTGTCTCCAGCGAACCTCGCCGCTTTCCACATCGACGGCGGTAATCCAGCCGGACATATCGTCTGTGGGCGCAACCGATCCTCCCATGTATAACTGCCCCGGTATGTATTCCACTTGTTCGGCCGCGGTAAAAGTCGAGCAATAATCCAGAGCCGAAGTAATAAGTACTTTTTCCTGCTCATGATAGGCAGGACTGCTCCAGAGTACCCCGCCAGTTACACCCGGGCAGGCCAATACCCCTTCCCGCGTTACTGGTACATCGTAATTCAAGATAGTGGTAATAGCTGTTTCGTAGAGTGGCTCATGGGATTGTTTATCCAGTGTTCTCAAAATCCCATCTTTACCCACAGTAGCTACCATATCCCGGGAGACATTATTTATCCCGGCTTTCAGTACAGGTGTAACCTGGGTCAGATCCCAGTCGTGATCATCGTTAGGAACGATGGAGCGATACCATTGAAGTTCTCCACTATCGATATTCAGGGCGACGATACTGTTGGTGTAGAGATTGTCTCCGGGGCGTAAATAGCCCGGCAGATCCGGCGCCGGATTCGTTACTGCCACATAAACTTCGTTCGCTTCTATATCGAAACTTAGCGGCGTCCATACTGCTCCGCCTCCCAGTTTAATATCTTCTGGATTCCCCCAGGTGGGACCACCACCGGCGGCTGCTTCAGGCACTGTGTAGAACTTCCATATTAAGTCGCCATCGCTAATGGAAAAAGCGCCAAGCCAACCGGAGATTGCATTTTCACTTCCAGCTGGGCCAATCAGAATCATGTCATTGAAAATAGAAGGCGGCATGGTAAATGTTTCACCAAGCCAGGGATCTGCTACCTGGCGAGCCCATAATAAATTGCCATTGGCAGAATCCAGGGCAAACAGATAACCATCAGCGGTTCCACGAACAACGTAACCATCCTTGATAGCGACGCCACGGTTGTTTGGCCACACCGTTCGATCTCTTGGCTCCCAGGTATGGGACCATTGTTCCTGGCAGGTAGCTGCATCGATGGCGGCGGTGCGCTGGGCATCGGTAACATACATCGTCCCCTCGTAGACAATCGGCCCGGTTTGCATGGGAAAGTTGCTATAGAGCTGATAAGCGCAAACCTGCTCGAGCTCATCTACGTTTGCAGTATTTATTTCAGCTAAGGGCGAATAGCGCACACCCTGGTAACTGCGATTATGGTGAAGCCAATCATTCTGATTGGAATTGGCCGTAAGCAATTCATCCATATTGGGGCCGCTACCAGTAGGCTCGATACCAAACGCCCCTTCTATGAATGTGGCAGCTATATCCAACTGGTCATCGGCACGTGAGATTGGAATTCTTGCCAGGTATTCATAATCGTTCTGTAATTCCTCAACTCCTTGTAGAACACCGTTACTTCCCAGAATAAATGCCAGAACATCCAGATTCTCAGATTCACTCAGATTGCCTTCCAGTCGTGGTGGCATGGTGGTGGCGATTATGTTGTAGAGCTCGGCGACATTGGCACCAAAGTTGGACCAGGTCTTTCGAAAAATAGGACCGATAAGTGAGCGCGCCGCTCCACCTTCCAACTCGGCACCGTGACAAACTGCGCAATCCCGTGCATACAGTACTGCCCCATTTTCGAACTGTTCTTCGGTGAAAGTGCTGGTTCCTGGCGCTTCAGCTGCGTAGCTGCTTAGACTTAGCATGCCAAACATCAGAAGAGTGACAAATTTCTGGTAACTGAAATTCCTGTTTTTAATCATCACTGCCTCCATATCCAACTCGCGCTCTCAAGAATTGTTAAAAAAATGGATTGCCGCGGTATACATGGCCTCGACACCTCCCTTCACCGAATCTGGATCGATAAAGAAAAATGGAGAATGATGTGGAGGCGCTGACATTTCTCCAGCTTCTATTCGCTCCATGACATCCATAGGCGTGCCGCCGACGCTAAAAAAGACACCCGGTACTTCGTGTTCGGTTCGGGTGAAAAATGCGAAATCTTCGCCGCCCATACCAGTCCGCTCAGAGCTGCTTAAAGGACTATAGCCAAGTTGTTCAACCCAGGCTGGAATAACGCTGTGTACAGCGTCATAGTTATTTACCGTGGTTGGCGTACTTTCGAAACCGATTCTCACTATTGGCAGTAAATCATCCGGCAGACCGTTCAACCTGCCAATATTAAGCGCTGTATCACGGATGCTTCCCAGCACCTGTTCCCGTACTTCTTCGGAATCGGTCCGCACAGTGAGCTGCAGATTGACTTCATCTGAAATGATATTGTGTTTATTCCCACCCTGGAATGAGCCGACGGTTATTACAGCCGGGGAAAAAGGATTTATTTGCCGGCTGATAATTCCCTGCAAGGCGATGACCAGCTGTGAGCCGACATAGATCGGATCTATAGTCTGGTGAGGATAGGCGCCATGCCCACCAACTCCTCTTAGCTGGATATCGACGCTATCAACACTGGAATACATGATGCCATCCCGGATTGAGATCGCCCCACTGGGCAAACCGGAAGCCACATGCAGACCGAGAGCATAGTCGGGAACGCCAAAACGCTCGTAGAGGCCATCTTCCAGCATGGCCTTCGCCCCGTTAATTATTTCCTCTGCCGGCTGCCCTACCAGCATCACGGTACCGCTCCACTTATCCCGGTTATCCATTAACATCTTGGTAGTGCCAACCAGCGAAGTGATATGCATATCATGGCCACAGGCATGCATAACCGGCATTTCTTCGCCATCAAGATTTACCTGCCGTGCCCGGGACATATAACTCAGACCGCTATCTTCGAGTACCGGAAGACCGTCCATGTCGGCTCGAATCATCACCAATGGCCCATCGCCATTTTCGATCATGCCAACAAGGCCCGTGCCTCCTACCCCTTCGGTAACTTCCACACCCAAGTTTCGCAACTCTTCGGCAAGTCGCGCCGCTGTCCGGTTTTCAAGAAAGCTAAGCTCAGGATTCTGGTGAAACCAGACAAATAAATCTTCCAGGTGATCATCGTAATACTGCTCGATCGCAGACTTTAGTGCCTGGTCGGCTGCATGACTGTTAAAGGAGAAAACACTGAGAATCAGAGCAGCGATGAATTTGAATCGGGGAAAAAGAACTGCTGTCGAAAATCGTTTCATAGGATCATTCTAGTTATTTTTGAGTAAACTCGGAGAGTAAAGGACCATCAGGTTTTTGAAAAGTAGTATTCACCCTATTCCTCGGTTAATCTTGCTTAAAACTCAATAAGCTACGGGGCATTCCATCATGGATTCCAATCAAAGCAGACGCCAATTCTTGCAAGGTTCAGCAGCTGTATTACTTGGTGTTGCCGCAGGCCATAGCAAACCAAGCAAGGCTCAATCTCTTACTGCCAGCGATGAAGATAAATACTGGTCCATCGTGAGATCACAGTTCTCGTTTAGCGAAGCAGCTGTACCGATGAATGCCGCCAATCTCTGCCCTTCTTTCCGCGCGGTAGCAGAAACGGTTTCAGCGCTTACATACGATATCGATAGAGACTGCTCCTTTAATAACCGTGCCAAGTTTGATGATTTACTGGAGCAATCTCGCTCTGCCGTTGCAGATCAGCTAAACGTTTCCCCTGAAGAGATCGCCCTGGTTCGAAACACCAGCGAAGCGAATAATCTAATTAATAATGGCCTGGATCTGGATTCTGGTGACGAAGTAATACTCTGGGATCAAAACCATGAGACCAATAACGTCGCCTGGGATGTCAGGGCGGCGCGATATGGATCGACAGTTAAAAGAGTAAGCACCCCTGCCAATCCTCGCAGTGCGCAACAACTCCTGGATTCATTTACCGCTGAATTTACAAACCGCACCCGGGTACTTTCTATTACCCATGTTTCCAACATCTCTGGAGTCAGGCTACCCGTAAAAGAACTGGTGGAAGCAGCACATGCACGAAACATTTATGTTCATGTTGATGGCGCACAAACATGGGGAGCGATGAACCTGGATCTGCGTGATCTTGACGTCGACTCTTTTTCAGGTAGTGCACACAAATGGTATTTGGGACCTAAAGAAGTCGGACTGCTTTATGTAAAAGAACAAAACATCGATCGCATCTGGCCAAACGTTATCGCCCCCGGCTGGGGAAGTGGCGTTGAAACAACCCTGCAAGGTGCTCGTAAATTTGAATCACTGGGGCAACGAGACGATTCAGCACTCGCTGGCCTAGGAATTGCTGCTCAACAACAAAACCTTATTACAAGAAAGAGAATTGAAGACAGGATTGTTGTACTGGCACAACGCCTGAAAGAAGGGATTACGGAACTTGGACATGAGTTAGTAACACCATTAGATCCTGAGCTGAGTTTTGGAGTATGTATTACCAGGGCTCCCAGCGGTCGTGGTGGTGAAATTTCCAATCGCCTGTACACTGAACACGGCATTGCCGGTGCAGCAACCGGTGGAATCCGGCTATGCCCTACAATCTATAATTCCACTGAACATGTCGATCGCGCCATTGCTGGCATAAAGGAGCTAATGGCCTAGGAATCCACTATGAAAACAAAAATCGCACTCTTTTCTGCTTTTCTTTTATTCATCGCCGCAAACTCTGACGTTTCGATTACGATTGATGCGCAGGAAGTTCAATATCAGCTGCAGGGAATGCAAACCCAGGACAGGATTCCAACAGATATTCACATGGATTCCCTGGCACGTCTGCCGCAGGTACAAAGAGAAGACCTGGATGCAGTGGGTCGCAACGCCTTCGATACCTATGTGCGACCAGGCACCGGCTACGAAACCGGACTGCGGGGACCCGTGGGAATGTGGATGCATAGCCCGGAGTTAGCAGAAGCCGTCTTCGATGTGCGCCAGAGAGTCCGCTATGGCACACCCAAGGATCAACGATTAACTGAACTTATAATTCTTTCCACCGCCAGAGAAATAAGCAATCAGTATGAATGGTCTGCCCACGAACCATTAGCGCAGGTCGCCGGCCTGGAACAGGACATCATCGAAGTCGTTAAATACCGCAAGGATTTAAATACCCTTCCTCCTATCGACGGCTTTGGTGAGACGGAACAAATCCTGGTGCAGTTTACCCGGGAACTGGTAAGCGAAAAAAAAGTCAGTTCGGCAACCTACGCCCGGGCGATCGAGCAATTTGGACCGGAAGGACTGGTGGATATTGTCGGCCTGGTGGGTTACTACAATTTCGTGGCTATGACCCTCAAGGCATTTGATGTGCAACGACCAGTCGGCTCGGAGCTTCTGCTACCGCTCGCTGCTGAATAAGAAATTCTCAGTCAGCCCTGCAACCAAACCGGCCACGTAGTTAATTCGCGTAAATTCACGAATATCACCTGGTATTCATCTTTTTATTCTTGCATGACTATCCAAGAATACTCCCAAGACCCGCATATCTACTTGTTTACAGGAGATTAGCCATGAACTTTGGGGAACGACTTAAACAACTGCGCTAGCAACGTGACTGGAGCCAGCCTGAGCTCGCCGATGCTATTGGTATCGAGCAGTCCTATCTTTCGAAACTGGAAAATGCCAAATCTGTACCTTCCGCAGAAATGCTGGAACGGGTTCTCGATGCATTTGAGTTCTCAATTGATGAACTTCTGGAAGGCGTGGATGAATCGGAAGTCAGGAATCATTTACGTTCAATTCCACTGGTTAACGGACACCTGCTGGAACAAAAAGATGCAGCTCATCGCCGGCAGAGAAACTGGTTCCTCGCTTCTGCGATTTGCTGTGTCCTCGACACTACGTCTGTAGCATTGGGAGTATTTAGTTTGGATATACCAATCTCAATCTACCATTATTGTTCGGAAGAAATTGTATCGATTGGAGATAACAGCGAGTCTTTCGAATCCCTCGATGCGTTTATCGAGAAGGAATTTGTAGCGGCACGCCGGGAGTTGTTTGATAGCGGATTACAAGGCAACAACTTATTGCCTGATGAAAACCTTATATATGATGAGTTAAAAGCACAATATGCAACCCTATCGATACCATCACCTTTCGCTACGGATTTTTTCGCGGACAAAGCTACGTCACACCAGTGACAAATGAACAAGATCTGATTAACCTGCAAGCAGCCAATATAGAGATGGGAGGAACGCGAACCTATGCTCTTTACAATACCCGCACAGAATTTCGTGATGAATTTCGTTTTGTAATCGCTGGCGGAATTTTTTGGTCGTGCTGGGAATTTTTGGATTTGTTCTTGAACGCTTGTTAACTCGAAGAAGATAAAATTCTATTACTGATTCTGCTGTCGAACCTCCTCCAGTGCAGCAGCGGCCTCTTCCGTTTGGCGCAGGTAACCATAGATTATCTCTTCTGTGTATTCCTGACATTTAAACTCCACCAGGCGTATGTCTCGCTCAAGACGCCGATATAAAGGCATACTGATTTTCCATGGTCGAGTATAGATTTCCGGATCATCTATTTCCGCTTCGTACCACAGTGTATTAGGCCCCATGGCAGTAAAGCGTTCAGTGACCTTAAGGGCCTCACTGTGATGATTTCCCGAGTGATCCAACCAGGTCCAGTTATATTGATCCGTGGTAGTGATTACCAGAGTGTTTCCCTCCCAATGCCCCAGGTTATGACCCATAACTGTGAGAATTGGTGCCTCATAATCTGGTCGATTCATGAATACATTTCGTGTACTGGAAGCAAACTGATATGCGAAAAGTATGTTTTGGTCGGTTTGAAAAATCTGAAACGGGTAAGGCATGTAGTTGGCACGGGGAATACCAGGCATGTAACAACGCACCACCGGGTCGAGTTCTAACCAGTTGGATTGATTCTCCAGTTTCTGTTCAAGTGATTCTGGGCGATAAGGAATCTCCCCTCCTTCAACAACACCTATCCCTCCTGGTATTGCTCCTATCGCTCCTAATTGCCACATGGGACCGGCGCGGGATTCGTGTGTCTCAAGGTCCCAATGGGCCGTGCCAATTGCCTGCCAGATTCCATTAAAATCTGGATTGCCCCAGGCATCCCGGGACGCTTCATAGTCGAAATCTTGAGCGGATATGGAGAAAGAAATACTGACGACCAACGCCGAAAGAATTGGAACGAAAGATCGAAATAGGGGCTTCAAGGTTGAGACTCTTTATTGATTTTATTGCCAAGCATTATACCCGGCACAGAGATGAATACTATTGTTGAAGAAATCGGGAAACAGATTTCGTATACTCTCTTTAATACAGAACTATTGGATTTAGATAATGAAAAGAAGACTAATTCAATACTCGCTTTTTGCAGTGTCAGATCTCATCGTCGGTAAATCCGTTGCACAGGATGAAATAAAGAGAACTCCATGGGGATCTCGGCTCAATAATTTCTCAAAACAAATCGCCAGCTCACTGGCTATGCTAGTTGCTCTGCTGGGAATTATGAGCGGAGCCCAGGCACAAGATGAGTTAAAGAGAACGCCATGGGGAAAACCCGATCTGAATGGCTACTGGGATTACCATCATTTAACCCCTCTGCAGCGACCAGCGCAGTTCGAAGGTCAGGAAACAATGACTGAAGAGCAGGCTCGGGACTGGGAAGACAATGCCTTTAACCGTGAAGCGGAACGGCGAGGCAGAAGCAATGAAAATGTAAATTATGTGGGGGTCGACCTCTGGCACGAAGAAGCCCTCGATGAATGGGAAACTGACGATCATAGAACATCGCTGGTAATCGACCCACCTGATGGTCGTATACCTGAAATGCTAGCAAATCGCCGCGAAGAGCTGAGCAATCGTCCCCGCTATCGTGACTATGCGCGAGGACCTGAAGATCGCACCATGATGGAACGATGCATCTGGGCGCCCCAATCAGTACCCCCGATTAAAACCCTGATTGAAAATGCCATGCTTCAATTGGTACTGACTGAAGATTATGCAGTGATACAAACAGAACGCATGCACGACTCCAGAATCGTTCCGCTGGATAATAGGCCCACCCTACCAACCGAAGTAAAGCAATATTATGGAAGTAGTACTGGATACTGGGATGAAGACACGCTGGTAATTATTACCACCGGTATTCATCCAACCTATAGCTACCAGGGATCGAGCCCAAACATGAAAGTAACAGAGCGTTTAACGCTAAGACCTGATGGACGCCTCTGGTATGAGTACACCATTGAAGATCCCAATACCTGGGATCGACCATGGACAGCCGCCTATCACTGGAAAAATCATGAAGGACCTACGTTTGAATATGCCTGTCATGAATTTAACTACGGGCTAACTGGTATTTTAAGTGCGGCTCGTGCTGATGAGCACCGGGAAATTACTGGCGGCGAAGAATATTACCGACCACCAGTGGAAGCTGAATACAAATAGAAAGGTAATGACATAAAAGAAACCGGGTATTACCCGGTTTCTTTTACCTAAATCCCTTTCAGGAATTCATGCATTGCTGTATTGGTTTCATCCGGCGCCTCCTGCTGCACCCAATGTCCAACTTCCGGTATCAATACCGTGCCGCGGTAGTCCTTGGCGACTCGGCTCATTGCACCAGTTAGCTGTCCTTCGTTGGCACCGGCAATCACAACATCACGTTCACCAGCAATAAATAAAGTAGGAACTTCGATGTTATCGACGATACCTTCGGTGATTTCCCAGTTGCGATGAAAGTTGCGGTAGTAGTTTACTCCACCTCGAAATCCTGCCGACTCGAATTGACCCACAACATAATCCAGGTCTTCCTGGGTCAACCAATCCGGCAAGCCGATTGGTGCACCAAGTCGCCCTATCCAACCTCCCGCGGATCGTAAAGGATCTGTAATAATCGGAGCTTCTCTGGGAGAAGTTGGCGATAAGTACAACCCACTTAGAATACCCCTGGGATCACTGTCATACTCCGCTTCGGCCACGCCACCCGCTTCATTGTGATAAAGAATGTAATAAAAGTTATCGCCAAAGGTTTCACGCCACCCCACCATGGGAGACTGTGGCGCACGACCCCCATAGGGTACGCTCATGGCGATAAGAGCAGAGAATCGATCCGGATGCATGAGCACGCTATTCCAGGCAACAATCGAACCCCAATCGTGACCAACCATGATGGCCTGTTCTTCTCCCAGGGCATCGAGAATCCCTACCATGTCGCCAGTTAGATGGACAATGTCGTAGTCTTCAACATTTGGTGGCGCATCGGTTTCCCCGTAACCACGCATATCAGGCGCTACAACTCGATACCCATTATTGGCAAAGTAAGTGAGCTGATGGCGCCAGTTGTACCATGACTCAGGCCAACCATGAGCAAACAAAATTAGCGGCCCGGAATCACCCGCCTCTGCAATACGCATACGTATGCCATTGCTCTCAATAAATCGAAAGGTCACCCCTTCTACGGGGGAAGATGTACTCATGGTGTTCCCTTGTGCAAATACAAAAGTTGAAAAAATAAGAAAGGCTGAAACAGCTTTTAATCTTAGAGCCCTGCATAATAATTGAGATACCGTTTTCATCTAATCCCCCTTCTTTTTACTGCTGATGCAAACATTTTATTGCTGACGCAAGCTTTTTACTGCTGATGCTAACTCGCGAAAAGCCCAAGCCTACCATGGCCAGCAATCAAGCCTCTATATCCAGGATTCTACCGGGAATCAGCTATCGATCAATGGAAGCTCTTTTTCTTGCGCATGGAAACCGCTATGCTTTGAGTCCGTGCATTTTCAGGATTGGAGTTGTAAGTGACTGAAGTCTATGACGTTCCCTACATGGAGAGGACCCGGGATTACTACCGGGCACAAGGATACAGCACAGATTACCAATGGGCTTACAATACAGAAACACCCTTCACAGCCCTTTCCAAACCGATGAATGAATCCCGCGTGGGTGTTGTAACTACAGCCATGCCTGATACGGAAACTGGACGGACACATCGGCATGTCTATTCCACACTGGTAACTCCAATTCCTGCTTCTATGTACACCGAGGAACTATCGTGGCATCAGGCTGTAACCCATACCGACGATGTGAACAGTTTTATTCCACTGGAACAGCTATTAGTGCTCGTCGATGAAGGAGGAATTGGAAGTCTGGCACCCAGGTTCCATTCAGTGCCCACTGAATACAGTCAGCGCAATACCATAGAAAACGATGCACCAGAAATTCTGGAGCGTCTCCGGGAAGATGAAGTAGATGTCGCTATACTGGTTCCTTTGTGACCAGTCTGTCACCAGACCGTGGGTCTGGTAGCGAGATACCTGGAAGCCAACGGAATCCCGACGCTGATCATGGGCTCAGCAAAAGACATTGTTGAACATTGTGGTGTGCCCCGCTTTCTCTACAGCGATTTCCCATTGGGAAACCCATGCGGCAAACCCTACGATCATGACATGCAGCTAAGTATCATCAGTCAAGCAATAGCGTTATTTAGAACCGCAGAATCAGCAAATACTATGGAGAGAATTCCTTACATCTGGTCTGAAGACAATAGCTGGCGCGATGACTATGCCAGAGTTGACGATTCCAACAGAGAAGAACTCGCCCATCGTGGCGAAGAACGGCGTCGAATTCAAGCCGAGCAGAAATCTGCAGGCATGGAACGAGCGGCCATGGTTGCAGATGGGTGAAAAACCGTTGAAATCTCATCCCAATTAACGGTTAATTACCCACAAACAGCTAATAATAATCCTCATGAGGCTATAACAATGAAAATACTTCGACTCGCCCTTATTGCATTACTGACGCTGGCCTGGTTTTTACCTGCCCAGGCACAGAACACGCGCATGTATAACACTGTAAAAACCAAGCTAGCCGAAGGCAGGCAGGTAGTGGGAGGAACCGTAGACACACCCGATCCGGATATCTACTGTGCGATGGCAAATTCCGGATTCGATTTCATCTGGATTGAGATGCAGCACAGCTCACTGAATTACACCGACGTAGCCCGGATGATCTGGGCCTGTCGCGACGCTCCAGCTGTCCCCTTTATTCGCATTCCTGATGCAACCGAAGGCGATATTCAGAAAGCCACTGATATCGGCGCACTGGGATTAATCGTGCCTATGGTGGACACCGCTGAAAAGATGGAACAAACCGTTCACTTTGCAAAATATCCACCAGAAGGTCGACGCAGCCAGGGTGGCGGCCAATACGGACGACTCTGGGGTAGCGACTATCGTCAGACCTGGAATGACAATCTGATGGTTATTGCCATGGTAGAAACTCTCATTGGCGTTGAAGCTTCTGCCGAAATAGCTGGTGTCGATGGTGTCGATGCTGTGTTTGTCGCCAGTGGTGACCTGGGTAGTTTTAGTGGCATGCGACAGGGCGAACCTGATTATGAAGAACTGGTAGACAAGATCAAAAGCGCAACAGAAAACGCTGGCAAGATTGTTGGCGGCCCATCAGCCTGGATGCAAACCCGCGATGGTTATCAATTCTTTCAGGGCCCAAGCACCGGAAGCTTGATTCGAATTGGTACTCGCGTTTCCCTGGAAGAAGCAGATCCATGCCGCTTCTTACCTTCTGGCGCTACACCGGTTGCCGGCGAGAATCCCTGCCCTTAAACAGTAGTTTAATGAACCGACCCGGATTAGTATTCGGGTCGGTTTTTTATTTGGAATCCAGAAGCAAGAAATGCGGCCCTCAAAAAGTATTAGTATCGAAAGCTGGGTGCAGATGGCCACCTGCTTCGCTGTTATCATCGGCATCATTTTGGTTGTCTACGAGTTAGACCAAACTCGCCAAATCGCCTTTACCGAAATGGCCCAGGAAGCAATGAGCGAATTAAATTTGCGTGAGACTACTCTGTTTGGTGAAGAAGCAGCAGCCACGATAGCAAAAAGCTTGTCTTACTCCTGCTGACTTAAGCGATGCTGAAAAGGTAGTACTGGATAGTGTTTTTACCGCACAGATTAATTTCGCTTTACGCATCAAGTTGCTGGAAGACACAGGCGGAATTAACACCATTTGGCGAACCAATGTTCAACAGGCCGTCGATTACATTAATGGGTTTCCCCAGGGAAAAGAGTGGATGGTAATCGGGAGAAGCGCCTGGGATGATGAATTTAACGAAGCGGTAACAACAGCGGCACTAGAACCAGCGCCAATGACCTGCCAACAACGCATCGCACTAATGAACGCCTTCTAATTCTACTTTCTGCTATTAACGCAAATGCTCTTCACCAAAAAACTACGCGAACGAGTAAAAAGTGGAGAGATATGCACAAGCATTCGAATCTGGAAACAGCCCCGGGTAAAACTGAATAATCGCTATCGGCTCGATGACGGTCATATAGTAGTAACAAGCATTCGGGAAATTGGTTTCGATGACATTTCCGAATCTATGGCACGTGAATCCGGATTCGCCAACAATATCGATCTATTAAAAACAGCAAGGCATGGCAAAGGTATGCGGGTATTCTTTATAAAGTTCTGCTACGAAGAATAAACAATCAGTACTTGAGATAAGCGAAGAAAGCCATATCGTCAAAAGGTCGCATGACAATCAGGCGTACTGAATCAGGATAACTGCCTCGAGCAACTATATTTATAGGATAAACATAATGGGAATCTCGATAGATCTCATCGAGGGAAGGAAACCAGTCGACATAGCCGCTATCTAACATATTGCCGATAAACTCTACCGCATCTATCAACTCCGGCGTTAAACGATCTCCACGCACAACTCCCGCCTGTTGCCAGAGTAATTCAGTATCCATACCTGTAACACGGACGGCGAAGGCTTTTTCTACATCACCAGCAAAAGAGCCATCGAGCAAGTGACTCTCCATTAACTCTGTTGGAGGATTTCTAAAGAATCTTTGCAGAGCCAGGTAGTCGGGATCGGATTCATCTATGGTAGTTGGCTCGATAAAACTGAACATGAGCGCAACGATCAACACAAAGCTCCCCACCATGATTGCTACGAAAATACCGAAAGCAGTAAGTAGTTTTTTAGTTGAGAGCCCAGTAGACATAGAGGAATAACATTATCAAGAGAGTAGTACGCTCCCTAATTAGTAATCGATCGCCGAGCAGAGGCCATGCTCCCAAAAGCAGGAGCTTTCACCATCACCGGGTGAACTTTCTCCTTCCTGATTTTGCTCGACTTGTTTTTCAGTCGCTTTTTCCTGCAACAAATCACCTAGTTTAGCCAGGTCAGGAGTTGGCTTTTCAGCGCCATTGCCCGCTTTGCGCTTGTTCCGATTAAACTCATTGGCTTATTTAATGTCACCCGTGAATTTGGAGTTTTCTTCGAGATCTGGGTCGTTTTCGTTACTCATGGCTCTTCAGTGTGTTGAGAATGCAGGAGGTGATTCTATCGAAAATTGAATTTAAATGAATGAGGCTCTCAAATTAGCTGAATTTTCCTTTCATTGGCAGCCCCCAGCTATCTCTGCTAGGGCATACCGGTCAATATCTGAGATCCGGCCAGAAACATATTAACAGGGGCGAACAAAATGCAAAGCAACAAGCCCATAGTACTGACTCCAACTAATAGCCTACCTGACTAGCCACAATTGCAAGAATGAAATTCTAATATAACTAACTGATATATATAAATATATTTAAAGTTTCTTCTTACACTATTTGCAGAAACACCCTCATACTTATCCCTTTATTATCGTGGGGTTTCAAAAAAGAAATCGATAATGGACCTAAACAATTGAAAGCTAAATCACGAAAAGGAATAAGGGTGTAGAATGTAATCACCAATTTGTATCAGCCAAAACGCCCTTGTTTGAACAAATATGGCGGGAGAGCAAAAATGTTGACGTCTAAGATAAAGTCTCTTGGATCCTACCATCCCCCTCAGATCGTCTGCCCCTACGAAATCATCGAGGATGCAGGTCTGGTAAATCTCGATATCGAGAAAACCCATGTGGAAGACCTGACCGGAATTAAAAGCATGCACCATGCAAACGGCGTAACCCGTCCGAGCGATATCGCGATCCTGGCAATAGAAAAATGCCTGGAAGATTTCGATGGCGATCTTGATGAGATTGAAGCCGTATTTTTTTGCGGTATGACAAGGGACATGCAAGAACCGTCAACTGCTCACCAGATCAGTCATCGTTGCGGCCTTAACGCAAAATTCTGCATTGATATCGCTGATGCCTGCCATGGTTTTACTGCAGGAATGATTGCCGCAGACTCGTTTATTCGGACCGGCACTTTTAAAAATGTTCTGGTCTGTACCGGAGAAGTTGCCAGCAAGGGCACCTACCATATCGCCAATCGCTTCAGGAAAGGCGAACTGGGTAAAGAAGACGTAGAGGACAACATTGGGGCTTTTACTGTAGGAGATGCAGGTGGCGCTGCGATACTTGGCCCAACCGATGATGGCACCGGCTTTCAGGCATTTAACACTAATTCCAAGTCCAGCGTATGGAATGCCTGTTATGTAGACTGGGAATCCAATAGTTTTGCCATGCATATGAACTGGATTAGCCGCGAGACCATCAGGCTGGTTGGCAAGATGGCGCCAGACACCCTCGATAAAGTGGGCTGGGAGAAATTGGACATCGAAATGTTCATCGCGCATCAGGTGGGACGTCGCGTCCATGATTCCTATATGAAGAAGCTGGAACTGGAAAAAGAAAACAGCATAGAGATCTACCAGGATTATGGGAACATCACCAGCGTGTCGGTACCAGCCTGTTTCGATCTCTTGAAGTCGCTGGGGCAACTTAATGAAGGTATGAAGGTGTTATTGAATTCGACAGGAAGTGGGATTGTAGTGACACAGGCGGCTTATGTGGTTTAGCTAGTCAGCGTAATTCTGATAAAGGCCCTCAAGGAGCAGCCTTCGGCTGTCCCAACTGCTTTCGCAATTGGTCGAACGGGCACGTTGAATCGACCGGAAGCTGCAAATATAAAAGGGGTCCAGAAGGACCCCTTTTATATTTATGGCGCACCCGGCACGATTCGAACGTGCGACCCCCTAGTTCGTAGCCAGGTACTCTATCCAGCTGAGCTACGGGTGCTAAACAACTAAAATCTTGCTCAATTCTTAATTAATCGACTCGCCAGGTACTCTACCCGGCCACCGATCATAGATCGGTGTCGTTCGACTTTCGCTGAAAGCTGACGCTTTCAATACGCTCTGTCTCACCCAACTGAGCTACGGGTGCTAAATTCTCTTACTAGTGCCTTATTCGAATAGAGTTAATGCTCCTAATCCGAAAGAAATTCAGGCGATATCATTAATTTCTTGAAAGCTCTCTAAGGCCGCAATGAGCCCCTTTCGAGAGGCCGGTATTATAGCGAAATTACTGATTATTCATAGTGATATGCCGGATTAGCAGTTCCTGGCATTTTCATGCTGTTTCCAGCTGTATTACTATTGTAGCCGCCCTGATCCGAGGTTTGTTTATGGTCGCTCGTAAGAAAAAAATTGTTGTAGCCTTTGGCTTGTTTTCGCTGCTGGCTCTACCGATGATCTATGTATTTCTGTGGCCACAGAATTCAGATTCGGATACGGCTGAGACAGTCATTATTACTCCCGCGGTAGCTAGCGGTGATTACGAAAAAGGTGTCAATGCTGCCTTTTCCGGTGATTATGAGACTGCCTTCAGGGAATTCAGTGTGGCGGCAGAAGAGGGACTGGATCTGGCTCAATACAATCTCGGGATTCTCTATTTTACCGGCCAGGGCGTAGAACAGGACTTCGAGCAGGCTTTCAAATGGACCGAAGCTGCCGCCCAGCAGGGCCATATAAACGCCCAGTTTAATCTCGGCAGCCTCCATCTCGATGGACAGGGTACAAGCCAGAACAATGTGCGAGGCATCGATTGGTTTAAACGGGCAGCCCGCAGTGGTCACCCAAATGCTGCTTATGCCCTAGCCAAAATGTACCAGGAAGGCGATCCCGTCAGCCAGAACCTGGTGGAAGCCCATGCCTGGGCAGCAAAAGCGGCCAATAATGAGCACGCGGATGGCAATGCACTGAAAGACGAAATCGAAGGAGATCTGAGCCCGTCTGAATTGAGCGAGGCCCGCCGTCTATTCGCCACCTGGCAAATCGAAGCCCTGCCCCCAATCCTGCCCAACCGGTAACAGCGCCCACATTAGCTTTGAGCTAATGGTTTGACGAAATCTCCTCGCTAGAATGGCTTCATCTTAGCTATCAGGATGAAGCAACAATGTCAGCTGTTGGACCCTTACTCAGCGAATATCGCAAGCGAAATCCCTTGTCGCAATTAGAACTCTGCCTGCTCGCCGATGTATATCCCAAACACATCTCATTCATTGAAATCGGTCGCGCCAAGCCCAGTCGCGCCATGCTGTTAAATCTGGCCGAGATCATGAACCTGCCCCCATAAAGACAGCAATTTATTACTGAACTCGGGAGCATTTACCAATCTCGATATTGAAGGCAATGAGATGGAGCCAGTTCGGCAGGCATTCAATCTGACTCTGGATAATCACAATCCTTAACCTGCACTGGCCATGGATAGCACTTACAACATGCTTATGGTAAACCCGAGCAGGAAGCACTGTTTAATAAGTTGATAAGCATGTCGCCACCAAAAAACTGGCAACAACCGGATGAATCACTGGAGGATGGACTTGTGTTAACCGTTGACTTTATAGTGGGAGACCTGACCCTGAGCATGTTTACTACTATAAGTCGTTCGGCTCCGCCCTGGACATAGGCATAGAAGAATTGCTAATCGAAAGCTATTTCCCCGCTAACGAAGAGAGCCAGCAATTCTTCGAAAATTTTCTTAATTAGCCGCTGCGCGCTCTCGTTCCAGTTTGCCCTGAGCGTTACGCATGAGAATATCGAGCCACGCATCCCAACTCTCTGGATCTACGAATGGATGGGGATCACCATCCTGACGATCCTGCAGGATTTCATAACGCTCGAAGATTTCACCGGATTCCGGGTGGTTTGGAATATTGACTTCGATGTTTTCCAGCTGCATTAAACGCTGAATGCTGTTGATGTACATCTCGGTGCGCTCCACCCCTTCAAAATTCAAACCAACCCCACCGAACAGGAAAGCATCGTGGGGATAGCCGTTGTCATACACGGTAAAACGCGTAGAAAGCACACCTGGTGTATGTCCCGGTGTTTCCATGAAACGCAGACGGGTACGGCCCAGGTTCAGGGTGCTTCCGTCTGAAGCTGAGAGGTGGCGAATAGGTTTGGGGTATTCTTGATAGATCGCTGGTTCGTTGGTCATATTCCAGTCAGTTTCAGTCATCATCACCACCGCGCCAAACTCTTCCTGAAATCGACGTGCTCCACCAATATGATCGTAGTGGGCGTGGGAGACTATCACGTAGCGGATATCATCGGGATCGAAGCCGAGTTCTCTAATACTATCGATGGCCAGATCGGTTAAGTCACCGTAGAGAGCGTCGAAAAGAATTAAACCCTGGTCTGATACCAGCAGCCAGGCCGAGACCCAACGTGCCCCGACATAGTAAAGATTATCAAAAACCTGAAATGGAGCGACCCGTTGCAACTCTGGATTGTCGTTATCATCGAGATCTTGTGCGGCTACAGCAGCAGACAACAACAATGCGACCGCCAGGATTAACGCCTTTCCACTTTTGCAAATCATAAATATTCCTTGTCCCAAGAGTAGTATCTGAAATTTCAATAATTCAAAATGATACTCTGAATTCTTGTGTCTTTTCGTAGTTAATTCGTTACTAATCTTGTCTATGACAAGTCAGCAAGCTCTAACTCAATTTTTCCTCATTTTGTTCTGCTAGTATTTGATCTACAAAGCTAACAAAATCAGGATCGAGGATAGGTCGGGCATAGGGGCTTTGCTCCCATGAGACTCGAACCCCCGCATTGCTGTAAAAGCCTGCTATTAAATTCCGCAGCTCTGCTAAATCTCCCTCGTTTGTAGTGGAGGCATACTGCCCCCAATGCAGCCAGAACCAGTGGACATTAGCGCTTTCCGTGCGACTCATATCCGCCTCAGAGATTCCCAAGTGAGCAGCCATTTCCGCAATGTATTTATCCCCGCCCATTACTTTATTAACGCTATTGCGAAGATCATCATTCGCTGCCATTGCCAGATTAAATTCCCGAACACCGGTAGCTCTTGCGATGCGGTTTATGTCAGCAGCTGCTTCTTTGGCATGTTTAACCTGGGATGCTAAATAAATCAGTGTTGCAACAACGGCAAAGGCTCCCAGTATCTCTCCTACAGCGCCTACTGCTTCCCAATTCATTGGTTGCTCCTAGTAAGAACGCGGCAATCCGAGTTCGTGCTCAGCGACAAAGTTAAGAATCATCTCCTGGGAAATAGGTGCAAGCTTCATCAAGCGCGCCTCCCGCCAGTAACGCTCCACATGATATTCCCTGGCATATCCAAAGCCACCGTGAGTTTGAATTGCGCAGTCTGCGGCATAAAAACCGGCTTCAGCTGCCAGCCATTTCGCCATATTGGCTTCGGTACCACAGGGTAGGTCGTTATCCAGTTTCCAGGCAGCTTTACGAATCATTAATTCGGCGGCGTCCAACTTGGTTCGCGCCTCCGCCAGGGGAAAAGCTATTCCCTGGTTTTTCCCGATAGGACGATCGAATACCACTCTTTCGTTAGCATACTGTACCGCCCGTCTCAGTGCCGCCTTGCCTATACCCAGGGATTCAGCGGCAATTAGTATTCGTTCGGCGTTTAGCCCGTCCAACAAATACCTGAATCCGCGACCTTCCTCACCTACTCTGTCTGCTACTGAAACTTTTAAATCGTCATAGACTACTTCACAGGTACGCACTGCGTTTCGACCCAGCTTTGGAATTGCCGAGATGGAAACCTCCGGTTTCTGTAATTCGGCGAACAACAAGGTCATGCCTTCGGTTTTACGATCAACTTCCTCTTTCGTCTGGGTTCTTACCAGCAGTAAAACCCGTTCGGACTCCAGGGCTTTTGTCGTCCACACCTTCCTGCCCCTCACTACATAGTGATCACCTTCCAATCGCGCGAAGGTTTCAATTGATGTGGTATCGCTGCCGGCATTAGGTTCTGTGACACCGAAAGCCACATGGAGCTTTCCTGCTGCTACGGCCGGCAAAAACTTTTCGCGCATGGCTTCGGAACCATGTTTTACCACCGGATGCATGCCAAAAATAGAGAGGTGAATTGGCGTCGCACCATTCATTGCTGCACCAGATGCCGCAACTTCCTCGAGAACTATTGCAGCTTCCTGTAAACCTTTACCTGAACCGCCGTATTTTTCAGGTATGGCGATACCCAACCAACCAGCTTCCGCCATAGCACTAAAGTAATCATCGGGAAATTTTCCTTCGCGATCATGCTCTTCCCAATAGTCGTCAGGAAATCCTGAGCAAAGCTTTCTAACGGATTCTCTTATCAGGGTTTGTTCTTCTGATTCGGAAAAATTCATGTACTAATTCAACACCTTATCCAATTCCTGGCAGCCTTAGCTGGTCTGTCCGGCGATATGGGCCGCAATTGCCAATATCTCTTTAGCCCGACGTAAATGTGGAACATCTACCATTTGGCCTTTAAATGAAAACGCCATTTTGCCAGCCTTCTGGTTTTCTTCAAAAGCTGCGATCAATTCATTTGCCTCGTCAATCTCTTCTTCTGAAGGTGTGAATGCCTTATTAACAATATCAATCTGAGACGGATGTATGGTTATCTTTCCGGTATAACCCATGTCAGCGCCGGCTTTGCATTCTCGTGCCAGGCCTTCAGTATTTTTAATATCGACGTAGACAGCATCGATGGGTTGGGCTCCCCCAGCCACCGCAGCAAGCAAGCAAGTGGAGCGAACGTAACTAAAAACTTCAAGGTAGTTGCCATGCTCATCCCGTTTCGCCTTCGCACCAATAGCTCCTGATAAATCCTCTGCCCCCCAGGTTACTCCATCTACTCTTTGATTCTTTGCCATCGTGGGAAGACTAAATACTGCCTCTGGAACTTCGGTACCAATCAAAATAAGTGATACGGCACCAACCTCAATAGCGAGTTTGTTTTCGATCTCTGAAACTACGGTATCAATAGCGTCTACTTCTTCCCTGCTTGCAACCTTGGGCAGTACCAATCCGTCTGGTAGAACTTCCATGATTGCTCGTAAGTCGTCAGTTCCCCAGGGGCTATCCAGGGGATTTATGCGAACCAGGCATTCCTTTTTGCCAAAATCTGTTTCCTTTATCCATCGACATACATGATCCCTTGCTGCATCCTTGTTTTCTGGAGTCACAGAATCCTCGAGATCCAGTATGAGTGAGTCGGCATTCAAGCCAAGCGCCTTCTCTAACATGCGATCATTACCTCCCGGCACGAAGTGCAATGATCTTCTCAATCCTTTCTTTCCTACAGATGGCGTTCTGCTCACAGCGTCCTCATTTATTGATGGTTCGTTTCATAGCTGTACTACGCGGGTTTGCGCAACATCATACCCTTGCGCAAACACTCACATATTACTTCATCTCTTTGATTAATCCCCGTGTGCTGGAACCACACTATGCCTCGATCGGGTTTTGATTTAGATTCCCGCTTGTCGGCAATTTTGGTGTTAACACGTATGGTATCTCCAATAAAAACGGGATTGGGAAACTCGGTCTTGTCCATACCTAAATTTCCTATCGTAGTTCCCAAGGTAGTGTCCCCAACTGATAATCCGATAACGAGCCCTAAGGTAAACAGACTATTTACAATAATCTGTCCGTGCTGAGTGGTTTTTGCGAATTCAACATCGAGATGGAGGGGTTGTGGATTATGGGTCATTGTTGTGAATAGGAAATTGTCAGTTTCCGTAATGGTTCGATGAGGCAAATGATCGAATTCCATACCTACTTCCAGTTCTTCGAAATATTTTCCTGACATACTTTCTTATTCCTTGATCTAAATAATTGCGCCGGAAAGTCATGTTTTCCGAATCCTGAACCAAATTCGCCATTTTAGTAGCAACTTGACGCCGCATCCATTAAATTCTCCTGTCTGATAAATCACTAGATTTAGCAATCACCAAAAAATGACAATCGAAGCATCAGCCTACGATGAGTGGATCGGCAGAACAGAATCCACTTCCGATTTTCTCACTCTTGCTCCTCTCAAGGGGATGGCGGCAACCCTGGATAAGGAGCAGCTGGATTTCCATCCCGGGGATGTTTTGCCCCCTTTATGGCATTGGCTGTATTTTCTAAGCCCGGCCAGGCAGTCGAAGATTGCAAAAGATGGCCATGCCGAGCGGGGTGATTTCCTGCCACCTATACCCTTGCCAAGACGCATGTGGGCTGGCAGTCGCTTTGAGTTTCACCGACCACTTCATGCCGGTGAAAAAGTCTCAAGAGAGTCAAGGATAAAGAATATAAGTGTTAAGGCAGGACGCAGCGGTCAACTTGCGTTCGTAACTGTTAAACACAAAATCAGCACGGAGCTGGAACAGGCGATCAGTGAAGAGCATGACATCGTATATCGCGATCATGCGCCTGCTAACGCCATCCCTCCTGCAGCAAAACAGGTCGAACGGGAAGCCGACTATTCCAGATCTGTTAATCCCGACCCCGTCTTACTCTTTCGCTATTCCGCATTGACTTTTAATGGTCATAAAATTCATTACGATCGAGACTACGTAACCAAGGAAGAAGGCTATCCAGGACTTATTGTTCACGGACCGCTATTAGCCACTTTGCTCGTAGATTTACTGGTAGAACAGTTTCCAGATAGAACCCTGCAACGATTTGAATTTAAAGCGATGAATCCCGTGTTCGATCTAAATCCATTTGAAGTTTGTGGCTCTGATCCCGATCAGGAAGGAAACCTGAATCTCTGGATTAAAGATCACGCTAACGCCTTATGCATGCAAGCAAAGGCGAACATCGTTTAAAAGCAGATGACTAATCCTCCACCATTAGAAGGCATAAACGTTCTTTCTTTTGAACATGCTATTGCAGCCCCGCTATGCACGCGCCAACTAGCAGAGCTGGGGGCGCGGGTAATAAAGATAGAAAGGCGTGGTGTGGGGGATTTCTCTCGTCATTACGATGATCGCGTTAAGGGCCTATCGTCTCACTTTCTTTGGACGAATCGCTCCAAGCAAAGCTTAACACTCGACATCAAACATGAACTTTCTCGAGAAATCCTGAATCGGCTTGTTGGTATCAGCGACGTTCTCGTACAAAACCTCGCACCAAATGCCATAGAGCGATTGGGATTGAGCTACGAAACATTAAAACAACAACATGAAAAACTCATTGTCTGCAATATCTCTGGCTATGGTGCTGGGGGGCCTTATCAGAACAAGAAAGCTTACGACCTCCTGGTACAGGCAGAAGCCGGATTTCTTTCTGTAACCGGCACCGAAGAACATATGGTGAAGGCAGGTATCTCTGTGGCCGATACTGCCGCTGGCATGCAAGCGTTTTCAGCAATCCTGGCAGCAATAATTCAACGGGGAAAAACCGGGAAAGGAAGCTGCATCGATATCTCAATGTTAGAGGCTATGGTGGAGTGGATGGGCTTTCCTCTTTACTACGCCTACGATGGCGCCCCTCCTCCACCAAGATCTGGCGCCGACCATGCCAGCATATATCCCTACGGCGTGTTTACTACCAATGATGACAAAGTCATCCTGATAGGTTTGCAACATGAGCGGGAATGGGATGTGTTCTGCCGCTTCGTACTCGAACAGGCAAACCTGGTCGACGATCCGCGCTTTTCAACAAATACGGAACGCTCGAAGAACCGGGAAGAACTGAGAGAAATTATTCAGAGCCTGTTCTCGCTCTTAAGCGCAGAGCAGATCAGCGCCAAGTTGGATGGAGCTCAAATCGCTTACGCCAACGTGAATGACATGGATTCTGTATGGAAACATCCCCAACTCAATGCATTGAACCGTATTGTTGCCACACCAACGCCCACAGGCCTTATCTCAAGCTTTAAACCGCCAACTAACAATAGTGAGTTTGAAGCGAGCCTTTCTGCAGTTCCAGCCTTAGGAGAGCATACGCTGGAGATTCTTGAGGAGTTGGAATTTTCTACTGCGGAAATCGAGAATTTTTTTACAAGTGAAGTGGTTTAGCTTCGACTAGACTGTTCTTCAAAGGAATGCTGCTGTGGTATCATGCGCCCGAATTCGATATGGGAGAGATGGCCGAGTGGCTGAAGGCGCGCCCCTGCTAAGGGCGTATAGGGTTAAACCTATCGAGGGTTCGAATCCCTCTCTCTCCGCCATAAATTGAAAACCCAGCCATGCTGGGTTTTTTGTTTTAAGGAGAGATGAGGAGAAGAGAAGCCTCGCGGTTCGACAGACGCGCTAGCGTCGCAGATAGCGCGAAGCGCTACCCGAAGGGGGAAAGAATTAGCTTAGCTAATTCTTGAGTCAATCCCTCTCTCCAATTTTACTCACTCCCCGACCCTACTACACTGAATACGCTCCATAAAAGTCGTAGCTTCTTCATTTTCTGGCGGAACAGCTGCCGCCACAATGCTGGATACTGCACCCTCCCCGGTACCCAGGTTCATGACAATTGAGTTACCCACGTTAGT
This sequence comes from uncultured Pseudohongiella sp., assembly GCA_964616225.1. GTDB lineage: Bacteria > Pseudomonadota > Gammaproteobacteria > Pseudomonadales > Pseudohongiellaceae > UBA9145. The sequence goes on along the minus strand of CAZTTE010000008.1, from coordinate 81,218 downwards.
GCTACAACGAACAATATTGCTACTTACGCAATTTTCGAAGGCCCATTGATAGCCAGAAAAAATTAGCGTGCCATTCCCACCTGATCCAACTGTAAATAGATAGGTGGTCGGCGCGAAAGCCTGATTTTCCCAGGCACCATTCTGCCAATAAAATCCAATCGAACTTACGCCTTCGCAACTCCAACTTGTATCTTCCTCAGCTGCAAAAACTGGAAGGGCAATAACCAGCAGTGATAAGCAGATCTTTTTCATAAACCAATTCCTGTTCCTGGAATAACAGAATTAAATGACAAGCGACTCTTGCTACTATATGCGGCAGGGAAGTAAATTAATAGAAAAATAGTAGTGAATGAAACTACCTGACGCTGAATAGGACGCGAAGGCGTCAGGGGTAAACTTTGTTGAATACACAAGGCTGGCCATCTCTCCACCGTAATGGAGAGCAAAAACAGAAACGATTTATTCCCCTTCCTGCTTCGCAGGAGCTTCGCCGCTTTTCTCTTTCTGAATACGTTGATAAATTTCTTCGCGATGAACTGCGACTTCTTTTGGAGCATTAACTCCGATTCTTACCTGATTACCTTTAACTCCCAAAACGGTAACTGTAACGTCATCTCCGACCATCAATGTTTCGCCGATTCGGCGTGTCAGTATTAACATTGTCTTCCTCCATTAATCATTCCTTTGTACTTCCCATATTTTTGGTTTTATAACGCGCTCTTGAAGAACGACGCGGAAAACACATTGGTCACTACCTTGGTGCAAATCCCTGAGTGAATGGGATTGGCTCCCGTAAGTGCCCTAAACCAAACGTATAGTATCTGCCTATATTGACAAATTGCCAACACTTTCAGCCGTATTTTGAGGGGTAGTTATCTCTAGATTGCTTGAAAACACCCTATTCAAGGATATTTTCAGTTTCTGGATCACCGAGTTCGAATGCACTGTGGAGAGCACGTACGGCTAGCTCAAGGTATTTCTCCTCGATCACCACGGAAATTTTTATTTCAGAGGTGGTGATAATTTCGATATTGATGTTTTCATCAGCGAGGGCTTTAAACATCTTGCTCGCAATACCTGCATGGGAGCGCATACCCACACCTACTAAAGAAACTTTACAAATTTTCTTATCGAGTATGACTTCAGCAGCTTGCAGCGATGTTGAAACGGTATCCAGAATCTCTTTAGCTCTATCACTCTCAGCTCGCTTCACCGTAAAACTAATATCATTGGAGCCATCGGCAGCCGCGTTTTGCACGATTACATCGACTTCTATTCCTGAATCACTCACGGGACCGATAACTTTATAGGCTATACCAGGAACATCGGGCACACCTGCAACAGTTAATTTCGCTTCATCGCGTTCAAACGCGATACCAGCTATGGCTGGATCTTCCATTTCGGTTTCTTCCTCTAAAGTAATAAGGGTTCCACTACCTTCTTCGAAGGTAGATAGTACTCGTAGTGGCACTTTGTACTTGCCGGCAAACTCTACTGCGCGAATTTGTAATACCTTGGCACCCAGGCTTGCCAGCTCAAGCATCTCTTCAAAAGTAATACTCTGCAAAAGTTTGGCGTCTTCGACAACTCTCGGGTCAGTAGTATAAACACCTTTTACATCGGTATAGATTTGACACTCGTCGGCTTCCAAAGCTGCCGCTAATGCAACTGCGGTAGTATCGGAGCCACCTCTTCCCAGCGTTGTAATGTTCCCAACTTCATCAACTCCCTGAAAGCCCGCTACTACAACCACATTCCCTTGTTCCAGCTGAGCATGCATACGGGAGCTATCGATTTCCCGTATGCGAGCTTTGGTGTGAGCATCATCAGTTAGAATTCTTACCTGGCCGCCAGTAAACGAGCGCGCACCACAGCCACGCTTTTCCAATGCCATACAAAGTAAGGCGATCGTAACCTGCTCGCCGGTCGACAATAATACGTCCATCTCCCGGGGCGTCGGCTGATCCATTATTTCATGCGCCAGGGCGCTAAGTCGGTTGGTTTCACCGCTCATGGCGGAAAGGACAACGACTACATCGTCCCCATTATCTCTGAATCTGGAAACTTTCTCGGCTACAGCATCAATGCGGTCGATGCTGCCAACGGATGTCCCGCCATATTTCTGTACGATTAAAGCCATAGCTTAAAGCTTCCCTTCTAACCATGGTTTCACGCTTTCTAATGCGCCAGTTACTGCGCCGGTATCGGTGCCTCCGGCCATCGCCATATCCGGACGACCGCCTCCCTTGCCACCAACCTGTTCGGCTACCATGTTTACCAAATCCCCAGCTTTAACTTTATCTGTTAAGTCCTTGCTTACACCGGCAATCAAACTAACTTTGTCGTCTGCAACGGTGGCCAACAGAATAACAGAGGAGCCCAACTTGTTCTTAAGCTGATCAACCGTATCTCGCAAAGATTTGGGATTAAACCCTTCTACATTGGCCACCAGCACTTTTGCGCCGTTCAATTCAATAGCCTTGGCAGTTAGATCATCCCCGGCACTGGAAGCTAACTTCGCCTTGAGTTGCTCAATCTCTTTCTCTAGTGAGCGATTTCTATTGCTAAGCTGCCGAACCTTTTCGACTAAATCAGCTGGTGAAGAACTAATAATTTCTCCAACTTGTTTAAGTACTGCCTCTTCCTCATTGATGAGAGCCAAAGCGCCATTGCCGGTTACTGCTTCTATTCTTCTGACCCCTGCGGAAATTCCAGTCTCACTGGTAATCTTGAACAAGCCGATATCACCGGTGCGATTTACATGGCAGCCGCCACAGAATTCAACAGAAAAATCTCCGCCCATGGTAACTACTCTGACTTCGTCTCCATATTTCTCGCCAAACAATGCCAGAGCACCGCGCTTCCTGGCTTCTTCCAGCGGCATTACTTCTTTACTAACTTCAGAGTTGGCTAGAATTTCAGCATTCACCTGTTTTTCGATTTCATGAAGCTCTTCCTCTGTAACCGGTGATGAATGAGAGAAATCGAATCGGAGTCTATCGACGTCAACCAATGAACCTTTTTGAGTAACGTGTTCGCCAAGTACATTTCTCAGCGCTGAATGCATTAAGTGGGTGGCAGAATGATTCAGCGTAATCGCATGACGATCATCGCCAGCTACCTCAGCAGCAACTTCGTCGTTTACGGCGAGATTGCCACTCTTTAGTACACCGCGATGTATATGAACATCGCCTTGTTTTTGTGTATCCATTACTTCGAAATTGGCATTGGAACTTCTCAATAAACCATGATCGCCGATCTGGCCGCCGGACTCTCCATAAAATGGGCTCTTGTCTAACACGAGCAACACTTCCTGATCAGCCGGCGCTGTATCAAGTTGGGCATTGTCCCTGGAAAAGATGCCAATAATTTTTCCAGAATCCTGCAAATTAGAGTAACCAGTAAATTCAGTGGAAGTGGAAGGATCGATATCGAGCTTCTCTACTGCTCCAAAATTGCTGGCCGCTCGAGCGGACTCTCTTTGCCCTTCCATGGCTTTCTCGAAACCATCAAGATCGATTTTAAGATCCTTACCTCGAGCGACGTCAGCAGTTAGATCTACTGGAAAGCCGTAAGTATCATAGAGCTGAAACACTGTTTCGCCAGGAAGTGTACCTCCGTCAAGATTAGCTATAGCTTTCTCCAGTATTGCCATTCCATTTTCCAGGGTTCTGGCAAACTGTTCTTCTTCCTCTTTTAAAACTTTTTCTACAAACGCCTGACGCTCAACCAATTCCGGGAAAGCCGACCCCATCACTGTGGCCAGGGAGTCGACTAACTTGTAAAAGAAGATATCTTCAACGCCGAGTTGATAACCATGTCGAATGGCACGACGAATTATTCGTCTCAATACATAACCTCGCCCTTCATTAGATGGCACAACACCGTCCACCACCAGGAAGGCACAGGAGCGAATATGATCAGCTATTACATTCAGGGATGAATTGGAAAGATCTGACTCGCCGGTAATTTTCGAAATATCGGTAATCAGGGAGCGGAACAAATCGATCTCGTAATTGCTGTGAACTTGTTGCATCACAGCAGCAAGACGCTCTAAACCTGCACCCGTATCCACAGAAGGTTTCGGCAAGGGAGTCAGGCTGCCATCAGCTTTTCTCTCGAACTGCATAAAAACCAGGTTCCAGATTTCGATATAGCGATCCCCATCTTCTTCTGGACTGCCTGGAGGGCCGCCTTCGACATCAGGACCGTGATCGTAAAAGATCTCAGAACAGGGGCCGCATGGTCCGGTATCTCCCATCGCCCAGAAATTATCTTTTTCTCCCAGGCGGGAAAAACGCTCCGGATCGATCTTCATTTCGTCCAGCCATAATGCCGCCGCTTCATCGTCATCTTCAAAAACCGTTACCCAGAGCTTTTCAGCGGGCAGGCCAAGATCTTCCGTCAGAAATTCCCAGGCAAACTGAATCGCTTCCCGCTTGAAGTAATCACCAAAAGAGAAATTCCCCAACATCTCGAAGAAAGTATGGTGGCGGGCAGTATAACCGACGTTTTCCAAATCGTTGTGTTTACCACCGGCACGAACGCAGCGTTGGGAAGTAGTAGCACGATTGTAGGAGCGTTTTTCGTCCCCTAGAAAAGTATCTTTGAATTGCACCATGCCTGCATTGGTGAAAAGCAGGGTTGGATCATTGCCGGGCACGAGCGGACTACTCGCGACCACCTGATGGTCCCGAGCCGCAAAAAAGTCCAAAAACCTTTGCCGAATTTCCGCGCTCTTCATCTTGTTACTTGCCCTGCATGCCGCCAATTCAAAAAAGCAGGGGATTATAGCGCTTACTGCGCTGAATTTGCAGGGTTTTTAGCTTTTGTCGGAGGATTCTTCATCCGCCGTCAACAAGCCGTTTGCTGCCGGATTGAATGAGAAGCGATCAATGGTTTTATCGATGGGAACGCGTAAGCGGCCATCACTGGAAAGAATAATGGCTATAGGACGGGTTTGGGGGAAATGGCTCAGAATAATAGTCACGATAATAAGAAACGGCACACAGAGAAACATACCGGGTATGTCCCAAATGTAACCCCACAATGCCAGGTTTAGCAAAATGACGATGGGACTGAGATTAAAAGACGAGCCCATCAACCTGGGCTCCAAAATATTGCCGATACAGATTTGAATTGCGCCGATACCACCAAGAACAACTATGAATAATGCATAACCGTCAGATTGCGCCAGGGCAATAAGTGCTGGAAATATCGTCGCAACGATCGATCCCACCGTAGGAATAAAATTAAGCAGGAAGATAATGATTCCCCACACACCGGCGAAATCGATATCCATTACACGCAAGAAGATGTAACTCAGAATACCAGTTATCGAACTGGTAAAGACTTTTATCGAAATGTATTTCTGGATGTCATCTCGAATCCGTTCGATGATCTTGTTAACGTCTTGTTCTTTTTCAGAATCCGCAACCAGGGCGGAGATCTTTTTGCTGAAGTGCCCCTGCTCCAGAAACAAAAATCCAAGATAAATTAGAATTAATCCACCACTAGCCAGAATACTTGTCAGGGAAGCTGCAATCGAAGTTGCATAACTCGGAATATCGATCCAGCCCGAGAGTAATTGACCAAAACTCTGTCCTTCAAATTCTGAAAGATCGAAGAAAGAAAATCCCTGTAGGCGTACTGTCAGGTTTTCCTGGTAAACCGGCGCAACGTCCAGCACGTCATCAAAGGTCGAACTGAGAAAATTTACCAACAACCAGATTAGTGCAATAAAACTCAAGAAAGCGGCAAAGGTACATACAGGTTTAGGAAAGCTAAAGGAGCCGATCTTCACTCGAGAAAAGGCATTACCAAGAGTAATTATCAGGTACCAGAGAGCAAACGCGATGACTAAAGGCAGTAATAAATCTTTACCTATAAATAGAAGGTAGAAAATCAGCACAACAAGAATTGCTGCTGCCGTGTAATTCACTATTTTCATTGCTTGTTCAAACCTTCTGGCTGACCCTCTGAGGCATCTATCGGCCAAATGCCCAATTTGTCCAGTTCGCTACAACAATGAGAACCGGGGCGCGCAATATGTAGATTTTTTTTACATGTATGGCTGCGATTTGCGAAGAATATCACATTTTATAAACCCCTCCCTCATTAGTCTAAGGCGTAGGAAAGTCTCATATGACGTCCTTAAATTCATGTAAGAAGTAGTATTACCAATGCATTTAGACGGTTACTCAAAATTAGTAAAAATTGGTGAAGGCGGGATGGCGCATGTCTATCGCGGCATTCAGGATTCTCTACGCCGACCTGTAGCAATCAAACTACTAATTAATGATCTGAGTTTTGATGAAGAAGCTCGCTCTCGTTTTGAGCGGGAGCCTTTCATTATTGCGCGCATGAATCACGCCAACATCATTCATGTAATTGACCGCGGCATCAGTTCTGACGGCCTTCCCTATTTCGTAATGGAATATGTTGAAGGCACGGAATTAAGCACAGCGGTAAAGATGAGAGACATTTCCCATGTGGAGAAGATCGACATCATCATACAAGTGCTGAAAGCACTGAACTATGCCCACAAGAACAACGTCATACACCGTGACATCAAACCCGACAACATTCTTATCGATGATGACGGAAACGTTAAGATTCTGGATTTCGGTATCGCGCAATTTTATGAAGATCAGAAGAATGCCGATGATCGAACTTGTACCGGCACTGTCATGGGTACTTATAACTACATGCCCCCGGAACAACGACAATCTTCAGAGAACGTGACTGCAAGAAGTGACCTTTACTCAGTCGGCGTAGTCATGTACGGATTATTTACTGGCAAACTGCCAACGGGACGTTTTCCTGATCCTGGCGAATTAAACAAAGACATCAACCCCGAATTAAATGCACTCATTTTAAAGTGTCTCAACCAAAACCCAGAACAGCGCCCCGCTTCCGCCGAAGAACTAAAAACAGAATTGCTAGAAGCCTCCCAGGGACGCCACATTAATGAAGAAGCGAAACAAAGAGCAGAACTGGGCATTACCAAGATTAAATCAAAGTTTTTACTACTGGATGTGCTGCGCGAAGACAAATTCGGAGCCGTCTATCTCTACCAGCAAAAGGAAAAGGGAAATCTTCTAATCATTAAGAAAAAATCCAAAGACAGCAGCGGCTATGAAGCAAGTAACTTGCTCGCTTCTCTGGAACATCCAAACATAGTCAACACCCATGCCACTTCCCGTAATGAAACCTTCTTTATGCTGGTGCAGGAATACATGAGTGGTGGCACGCTACAAGACAAACTGGCCTTTCAACTCAATTGGCAAGATACCTTGAAGATAGGAAAACAAATTTGTGAAGCAGTCATATTTGCCCACAACAATCGAATTGTTCATGGCCATCTGCGACCTACGAATATCCTATTTACCAAGGAAGGCGACGTTAAAGTTACCGACTTCGCACTGCAAGACGACATCACCGATGTGGAACTCGCTCACTACTACTATCTGGACGGCGAAGAGCGGACACAGTCAGCTGACATCTACTCGGTCGGGGTGATTTTGTATCAAATATTCACTGGCTGTTTGCCGAGAAGGCGCAATGAAACGGGTTTCGTCATCCGCAAGTTCTTCGCCAAACTACCTTCTGACATCCAAGAAATCATTACTAATATGCTATCTACGATACCCGGCAATCGTCATCCTGAGAGTCTGCAGAGAGCAATTGAAGTATTTGACAAGCACATGCACCGCAGACCCTACAAATCGTTTACTGAAAAACCACTACGTGATAAAAACCGAGAAGCTGGTCGTCGCAAGGATGATAAGGAGAAACCTGATTTAGCTTCGATATCTGTTATTACGGCAGATAAAGAATATAAACGCAGCAGAGGCCGCATGAACCTTCTGTTTGCAGTTCTGGTAGTGGTATATGGGCAGTATTTATTTCTATTTGATGGACAAGAAAAACTTAACCAGAGTATGCCTTTCGTATACTCCGCGATGGTTGATCAATTCGAAGGATTGTTAGGTAAAACTGATGTCAGAGGAAGTATTCAAAGTGATAATAGCCGGCTGTACTGACACAGGTATGCGACGCAACCACAACGAAGATCACATCGGATTCAACCAGAATTTGGGCATCGCCGTGCTCGCCGATGGCATGGGCGGTCACCAGGCAGGTGAAATCGCTTCCCATATGGCTGTTGAATCTGTTCTGGAAAATTTACAGAGCGTTGCCAATGGCAATAATTCTAGATCGATAACTGGTTCTCAGTTATTGGAGTATGTCTCCAATACAATTTCCTACAGTAACAGCAAGATATATCAGGCTGCGGAAGCCCTGGACGAACACAAGGGCATGGGCACCACACTGGTAGCCGCCATAGTTCAAGGGTCTCAAATCTATGCCGGCCATGTTGGTGATTCCAGGCTTTATTTATATCGAGATGAGTCCTTAAAGAGAATTACCAAGGATCACAGCCTCGTGCAGGATTTAGTCGACCGGGGCTTTTACACAGAAGAAGAAGCCAGAATGGCCAGTGTTGGACATATCGTTACCCGCGCACTTGGAACCAAAGCGGAAGTAGAAGTCGATACAGTTCAACACGATATAGCAGATGGAGATTTGTTATTGCTTTGCTCCGATGGTCTCTCCGATATGGTAGCTGATTGGCTAATAGAGGAAACCCTGAGAGAAAGAGGAACCGAATTAGATAAAACAGCAAACAAGCTAATCGAACTTGCCAACAGGAATGGCGGTAAAGACAACATTTCCGTCATCCTGGTTCAGGTTCAGAAAGTATCTGCCTAAGCAAAGAATTGAATTAAATGAGTGAGCATCAAATGCCAGGCAAATTAGAGCTAAGCTTTAACTCCAACAAACTCGGCGAGTTTTCTCTCGACAGGGAAGTGCTGACTATAGGCCGCAAAGAAGACAACGACATTTGCATCGACAACCTCGCCGTTAGCGGCCACCACGCCAAGCTGTTAACAATATTCAATGACTCTTTTCTTGAGGATTTGGAGAGCACCAATGGAACATTTGTTAATGGCATAGCAGTTCAAAAACATCCTTTAAAAAATGGAGATGTCATCTTTATAGGTAAACATGAACTTCGTTATGTGAACGACTCAAAAGCCATCAACGACGATGAAGACAAAACTGTATTAATCAGGCCAAAGCAGGAAGCACCCAGCTATCCCAATCCCCCGCAAATTGAAACTGTTGAGTTCCAACCAGATGAACCGAGCTTTGAATCAGCAAAACTACAGATACTGAACGGATCTGGGGCTGGAAAAGAATTACTGCTGCTAAAAGCTTCTGTAAAATTGGGCAAATCCGGTTCTGAAGTTGTACAGATTAACAAACGTCCCGATGGGCACTTTATAGTTTGTTTGGATCAACCATCAGATGGAAGGATGCCCAAGGTAAATGGTGAAGATATCGGTGCCCGTTCTGTTAAGCTGGAAAATCATGACATTATAGAAATAAATCGATTAAAGATTGAATACTTTCTCGCCGGCTGACTCTAACTTGTTGCCCACTCAACAGCAGCATCCTAATCAGTAAACTCATCTGCTTCTAATCCAGGAAGAAGCCTCATTTTACTACGCATAAGTTTCATTTCGGAGGAATCTCCCGACGTTGAAACAATTGCGCACTTAAATGTGCTCTGACTTATCAAGCAACATTTCCAGCTAGAAATATCGGGCCGCCTCTCGCCATCGATTTCGAAATGCACTACGGGATTCGCCATATCTACCTCCAGGGTCGCGCCACAATGACACTACTAAAGCGAGTCTCTGCAGCATTAATAAAAACAGGAGGAACTGTCTAGCTTGTGCGAGCGCAGAGCTAGACGAAGGAAAAGCTAAATAGATTCGAAGGCTTCAGCCACGATGCCTGGGGTCAAGATCTGGGGAAGAATTACCGGTTCCTTGCTGGGATCAGCTGGATAGAGCACATAGAGTGGCACCGATGGTCGATTGAACTGCTCCAGAACTGCGGTAATTTCCGGATCTTCGTTAGTCCAATCTCCCTTCATATAGGTAATGTCATTGTCAGTCATCGCCTGCTGCACGCGATCGGTGCCGAGCGTGGTTTGCTCATTGGCGAGACAGGTAATGCACCAGGCTGCCGTCATGTTTACGAATACCGGCCTGCCTGCCGCCTGCAATTCATTGAGTCGGGCAGTGCTAAATACTTCATAGTTTTGGGTAGGATTACCATTTTCATCTAACTGGACTACGTCTGCACTCACCACGGTTTGTAAAAACGACGTTTGAGTGAGATAGATGGCCAGTGCGAATGTGCCAATACCAACCGCGTAGTTTGCAGTACGCATGATCGGTCCCATAGTCATTCTTCTTTGATACAGCCATGCCGCGAAGGCAAACAGGACACAAACTGCCAGCACTATAGACATGCCCATTACACCAACCTGATTACCCAAAACCCATAAGAAGAATAAGGCGGAAGCGTATAGCGGGAAGGCCATAAATTGCTTAAAGGTGTCCATCCAGGGGCCTGGTTTGGGCAGATAACGGAACAGGGCTGGCATAAATGAAAGTAACAGAATCGGTATGGCCATACCGAAACCTAGGGAAACAAAAACCAACATGGCCACGAGCCAGGGTTGAGATAATGCGAAACCTATCGCCGGACCCATAAACGGAGCTGTACAGGGAGTCGCAACAGTTGTCGCCAGCACACCGGTAAAGAATGAGCCTTTGTAGCCGCCCTTCTCTGTCAATCCACTTCCTGCACCCATAAGACTCGTGCCGATTTCAAAGACACCGGACAAACTCAAAGCCATCAGGAAAAACAGATAGACAATAAATGCGAGAAACCAGGGCTGTTGAAATTGAAAGGCCCAGCCAATCGCTTCTCCACCAGCACGCAGTGCAATCAGCACACTCGCCAATACCACAAATGCAGCAATGACACCGGCAGCATAGACAATGCCGTCCATACGTTGTTTGAACTGGGATTCACCGATATTGTTGGCAAAACTTAAGGCCTTGATCGAGAGTACAGGAAAGACGCAGGGCATAAGGTTGAGAATCATGCCACCGAGAAATGCGAACAGCATATAGAGCAGGATGCCACCACCGCTATCGCTATTCCCGCTACCGTTACTTGCTGCAGCTAAAGGTGTAATCGTTGTAAGGTTAGCGTCTGCCGCGGGATTCACGAAGTCGTAAGCGGTGCGTTCACCTGAGTCATTTTCCAGGACCAGCACACCATAAACTTCACTGAGATCGGTAAGCATTCGCCTCGGTTGCTGATGGGTAATCTGCAACAGGTTCTGCTGGATTGTAACGTCCCGTAGGGGACCCGGTTTGATAATGCGACGCTGCTCTGGAAAGAACCAGGCATCGGTATAGTTTGCAAAAACCGGATCAGCAGAATCGAAGCCGAGGCTTACTCGCTCACCAGCAACGGCAATAATCGATTGGATCTCATGATCTGTAATAGGAAGCTTTTCGCGAGCGGTTGCAAACATCTCTGCGGCGCTCGCATCCAACTCGGAAACTTCTCCTACCGGAAGTGTTAGCCCTAATCGCATCTCCCCTGGAATACAAATTTGTTCACACACATTCCAGTAAGCGAGAGCACTTAGTTCAACAGTATTGCCTTCATAGTTTTCCGGTATGGTAACGGCAATCGGCAGAAGCACTTCTTCTTCATAACCGAAGTTAACCAGATCGGTGTCGTAGAAAGGTAACCAATGGGGAGCAGGAAACTGCAGTTCGCCAATTTGTGTTCCTTCGGGCGCTTGCCATTCGTTCAGGCTTGTTGGCTCACCACTATCACCACCCATTTTCCAATAGGTATGCCAGTGCTCGGCAGGATCCAGTCGAATACCCAGCCAGGTAGTTTCGCCAGGCACTATGTTGGTGGTTTCAGCAAGAAGCTCTACTTCGATGCTGTGATCCCAGGCGATATTAGTCAGGCGTGGTGCAATATCATAGGCTCGCCATGAGCCATCATCGTCAATAAGTTTAAGCGTACCTACCAGCTCATTGAGCTCTGCAGGATAACGGCGATGCTGTTCGGTAGATATTTGAATACGATCCCCATCTACCATTACTTTCCGATAAGGGGCATATTTCATTATGCGTCGTTCGGTTGGAAAGAAGTATGCCTCGTCGACATTTTCGAACTCGCCATTTAAGGCCTGCACCATGACATTTACTTTGTCATCGTGAGCATTAAATTGTGTAAGCAGCTTGTGTTCATCCAGAGGAGCAGGACTTAACTCCCTGCTCTCGGCAAATCCTGCTACCCATCTGTCATCAATTTCAAATGCGTCAGCAATAGGCAGCGATAGAGAAAAGACCGCATCGCCCGGTATGCAAATTTCCTCACAAACCTGCCAATCTATCTTGGTAGTAAAATCGAAAGTAGCCTGGTCGTAATCAGCGGGAACGGTAACCGGCAAGGGTAAGAAGACTTCTCTTTCATAGGTAAAAGTCACCAGTTCGCTACCCAGGAAAGGTGTCCACTCGGGAATAGGCCAGACTATATCGCCAACCACGCTTCCTTCTGGTATTTCCCATTCACTGGTGAACGTTTCTACGCCACTGTCACCACCAAACTTCCAATAGGTATGCCAGTGTTCGATGGGATCGAGGCGAATGCCCAGCCAAAAGGTTTCACCCGCCACGCCATTAGTCGTTTCCGAAACCAGTTCGACTTCTATCTGATCGGTTTTATGGACTTGCCCGAACGCGCTGGCGGCTAGACCAATAAAAGCCATAAATATCAGTATGTTACGGAAAAAACCTTGCATTCCTAATCCCTAAAAACAGTGGGGAAGAATTGTACTTGCTAGCCAGGGGCCTGACTGTGCCAAAAGATAACAAATCGACACATTGCTGTCATGCCAACTCATAGACAGAATCGGCAGTTTTGTACCGATTCTGTAGCTTTTAAGCTGGCACGCTCACCCGGCTTATTCTTGGTACTAAATTCTTGATCATTGACCAGATATTAGACCCGAATATCGCCGATTTAGTGCAAGCAGCAGAAATGGTCGCTATCAAACATCGCCGCGTTAAGCCTGTTCCTTCTGGTCACCGTAGCTTCAATGAGTTGCAAGATGCCAGCACGCTTCTGGAAAAGGAAAAAGCAGTTCCGGCAGAACAGCAATTGAAACCAAACCATAATCCCGAATCCAAAAAAGCCCAGCGCAAAGGGCAATTCATCGATATCCTGGTTTAAGCTATCTAAACGCTGGCCAGTATATGCTCCACCATTAACTGTAGATTTACTGCACCCCTGAACTCATTCACCGATAAGCGATAAACAATTTCAATTTCGGTTGCAGTTTCATCGGGCCAATCTTCAGCATCGACGTTAAAGGCAATTCCATCGATGACTCGCTGCGGATCCTGAACAGGACTTAATACCATTTTTAGGTGACGCTCCCCCACTCTTCTTTGTTGTAGCAAATTAAAACGACCGTCGAACAAGGGTTCTGGAAATGCCTGCCCCCAGGGGCCGGCGCCGTCAATTGCGGCAGCGGTTTCCAGACTTAGCCATTCAGCATCGATCAATCCATCGCTTAGAATTTTTGCCTGTAGTTGTTCATCAGACAACAAACTGGCTGCTTCCTCGGCAAAGGCTTCTTTAAATCTCTCCAGCTTGTCCAGATCGAGACTTAAGCCTGCTGCCATCGCATGACCACCAAACTTGGTAATCAGACCTGGGTTCCTGGTGGCAACAGCATCCAGCGCATCGCGAATATGAAATCCATTTACTGAACGTGCAGAGCCTTTTAATTCGATCGTTCCCTGCTCATTGTTATCACTCTGGGCGAAGGCAATAACCGGGCGATGGTATTTATCCTTTATACGAGAAGCTACGATTCCAACCACACCCTGATGCCAGCGCTCGTCGTAAATACATAAGGCCGCCGGCATGTGTTCATCTTCCAGTGTAAGCTCTCTTAAATAGGCATAAGCCTGGTCCCGCATTTCAGCTTCTATCTGTTTGCGATCCTGATTCATGCCATCCAGAGTCAGAGCCAGTGGATGAGCACGACTGGCCGATTCTGCCAGTAGGCATTCTATCCCTGTAGACATATCTTCCAGTCTGCCGGCTGCATTGAGACGGGGACCAACGCTAAATCCCAGGTCGCTGGCAGAAATACGAGTGGGGTTTCGATTCGCCACCTGTAACAGCGCACTTATCCCTGGCCGGGTACGCCCGACTCTAATCCGTTTCAGGCCTTCATCCACAAGAATCCGGTTATTACGATCGAAGGCAACTACGTCGGCTACAGTGCCGAGGGCAACAAGGTCCAGTTGGTGGGCCAGGTTTGGCTCTTCCAGCTTGTTTTGAGCAAACCAGTCGATCTCCCGCAGATAGGACCTCAGAGCCAGCATTAGGTAAAAAATGACGCCCACGCCAGCAATGCATTTACTGGTGAATTCACAGCCGGGTTGATTCGGATTTACTATTGCCTGGGCCGAAGGAAGAATTTCTGGCGCAATATGATGATCGGTAATTAATACATCGATGCCTGCATTATTCGCCACTGTAACCCCATCGATACTGGAGATCCCATTATCGACTGTTATGATCAAATCCGGCTGTTTTTGTTTAGCCAGTTCAACAATTTCGGGAGTCAGCCCGTAACCAAATTCGAATCGATTGGGAACGATATAATCTACATGATGTACCCCAAACTGGCGTAGCGCATTCATGGCCAGTACGCAGCTGGTCGCGCCATCCGCATCAAAATCCGAAACGATTAATACGCGCTTTCGCTCTTGCAGGCAATCAGCTAACAGCCTGACCGCCTTATCCATATCTTTGAACTGATCAGGTGGTAATAGGTTGGGCAAGCCCAGCGTCAGTTCATCGACAGATTGAATTGAGCGCTGCCTGTAAACCTGTTGCAGTAAGGGATGTGTTGAATCAGAAAAGCTGAGATCGGGATTGCTTGCTCTGCGCTGGATCAGCATGGACATTAATGTTGTTAGACGTGGGCCTCAATGAAACCAGTGACTTCATTTAAATCATTCGCGACAACAGTATAACGCTCTTCCCGCTCGAAAAGATCCTGTAAGTGAACTGGCAGTTCCGGTTCCTGCAGCCCTGCGGCAGCAATGGCTTCAGCAAACTTGGCCGGGTGTGCCGTGGCCAGAACAATTATCGGTGTATCAGTCGCACCACTACAATCCCTGGCGGATTTAAGTCCGACTGCAGTATGGGGATCGAGCAGTTTTCCGTGTTCCTGGAAAACCTGGGCTATCACTTCACAGGTAGTGTCATCGTCCACGCTGGAACTATCGAAACAGTCTTTTACACTTTGCCATTGTTCTTTGGAAACACTTAAGGTTTCACTACCAAAGCGTGACATGAATTCAGTCAATGCCGCACCATCGCGATCAAATAAGTCAAACAGATAGCGCTCGAAGTTTGAAGAAACCAGTATATCCATACTGGGTGAAAAGGTTTTATTCAGTTCGGCCACCGAATATTCATTATTGCGAATAAATCGATGCAATATGTCGTTCTTATTGGTGGCTACAACCAGGCGATCGACCGGCAATCCCATGCCCTTGGCAAGATAGCCGGCATAGATATCGCCAAAATTTCCAGTAGGCACCGAAAACGATACTTTCTTATGTGGTGCGCCCAGTTTTAGCGCCGCGTAGAAGTAGTATACGATCTGCATCAATATGCGCGCCCAGTTAATCGAGTTAACCGCGACCAGCTGTCGGCCTGCAGGCAGGAACGACTGATCAGCGAAAGCAGCTTTTACAATGCGCTGGCAATCGTCGAAGTTTCCTTTCACTGCCAGATTAAAAACATTGTCACCGGGAACCGTGGTCATCTGTTTGCGCTGCACATCAGACACCCGCTGATAAGGATGAAGTATAAATATATCTACATAGTCACTATGGCGACAGCCTTCCAATGCTGCCGATCCGGTATCTCCGGAAGTTGCACCAAGTATGACTACTCGCTGCTCCTTCTTTTTCAATACGTAATCCAGCATGCGACCCAAAACCTGCAAGGCAAAGTCTTTAAATGCCAGGGTCGGACCGTGGAATAGTTCGAGCAGGTATTCGTTTTCTCCTAACTGAGTCAGAGGAGCAACATCGGGGTGATCGAACTCACTGTAACTCGATTCAATTATCTGCCTGAGTTCCTGCTCTGGAATCGCACCATCAATAAAAGACGGAATGATTGCCAATGCCAGTTCGGAGTAGCTAAGTTGCCGCCACGATTCCATTTTCTCAACTGATATCTCTGGCAATGATTCGGGAACAAAGAGACCACCATCCTTTGCCAATCCAGTGAGAAGCACCTCTTCAAAATTTTGTGGTGAACCGCCGCCGCGGGTACTAATGTATTTCATTATAGTGGCTTGTACTCAAGTCGCCTCACCATGGAAAGGTTCCACACGAATGCGGTTAATTTCGCCGGTGACATCGTTAAGTACTTCAATTGCGGCAATAGCCTGGTTAAGACGTTTCTCTGTAGCTGTGTGAGTAAGAATAATTATCGGCACTGTTTCACTGATAGCTTCTTTCTGGATCACTGCTTCTATACTGATGTCATGTTCTTGCAAGATGCTCGAGATCTTGGCCATCACCCCGACACGATCAACTGCCGGAATTCGCAAGTAGTACTCGGCCTCTATTTCTTCTATTTCGATAACTGACAAATCTTCATGTATATCGACATAACCCAGCGCCGGATATACGGGCTCTGAAACCCCACTTTGAATATGTCTTGCCAGATCGATTATGTCGGCAACGACCGCTGAGGCAGTTGCTTCCGCGCCAGCACCAGGCCCACTATAAAGCGTCGCACCAACCATATTGCCATGTACCAATACTGCATTGCCGACACCATTTACATTGGCCAGCAATCGTGACCTGGATAGCAAGGTCGGATGCACGCGCATTTCGATGCCTTTCTCAGATTGCCGGGCGATGCCCAGATGCTTAATGCAATAACCCAATTCATTGGCATAACATATATCTTCCGGAGTGATATGACTTATCCCTTCTGTGTAAGTCTTATCGAATTGCAGTGGAATGCCGAATGCAATCGATCCCATAATAGTTAGCTTATGGGCGGCATCGATCCCTTCTACATCAAAAGTTGGATCCGCTTCGGCATAACCCAGTTCCTGGGCTTCTTTTAATACTTCATCAAACTGGCGTTGCTTTGATGCCATTTCCGACATAATGAAATTGCCAGTTCCGTTTATGATGCCTGCGAGCCAGTTAATTTTGTTGCCCGCCAATCCTTCTCTCAAGGCTTTAATGATTGGAATACCACCGGCCACACTACTTTCAAACGCCAGTGCAACCTTGTTCTGTTTTGCTATGGCGAACAATTCGTTTCCATGTTCTGCAATAAGTGCCTTGTTAGCTGTTACTACATGCTTGCCGTTGTTTAACGCCTGTTTGATTACTTCGAGTGCTGGATCGTAACCGCCGATAGTTTCAATAACGATATCAATACTTTCATCATTGACTACATCGAAGACATCGCGGCTACTGTGTTCGATATCTCCCAGATCCTTGCCTTCCAGGGTTCGGCTTGCTACTCGCGAAACCTCGAACCTGGAACCGAGACGATGACTTATTTCTGCGGTGTTTTCCTTGAGCAATGCGAGCGTTCCTCCGCCGACTGTTCCCAGTCCGCAGATTCCTAAACGCAATGACTTCGCTACTTCTTCGCTCACTTTTAATCCTCTGTAGAAAACCCTTACTGGCGGCGATTATTAACAAACCGCGGATTATACTGGAATCAGGTCATAAACCCATGCCGAAAATGTAGCCCTTCGATCCTTATAACAGTATAGAGAGAAAAGAAAAGCCCGCCAGAAGGCAGGCTTTTGGAAGGTGTTGTTATAAAAAGCCGCTATTCGATCTCTAGCATTGCGACCAATCTTTCCACATCCATATAGCCCGGTATTACGCGACCATCGGGAAAGATCAAGGCTGGCGTTCCGGAGATACCTATCTGATTACCAAGATCATAATGGGTCAATATTGGGGTCTCGCATTCTCTTTCCGGTAGATTTTGACCGTTTTTGGCCTGGGTTAAAGACTTATGCCTGTCATCAGAACACCAGACTGAAATCATCTTGTCGTAAGATCCAGCTGCTTCTCCGCCGCGGGGATAAGCCAGGTAACGAATCTGAATTCCCCTGGCTAATAAATCACCCATATCCCGGTGCAATGCGCGGCAATAAGTGCAGTCAACATCTGTAAATACCGTTAAGGTCGCCAGTACTTCAGTTTCCGGGCTATAAACAATCATTTCTTCTTCTGGAATTTTTGCAACTCGCTCCAGCGTTCGAATCTGACGCGTTCCGGAAGAAAGGTTCATCAAACCAGCTCCACTGGTTTGATACATGTCCCCTGCGAACAGGTAATCGCCAGATGCATCGCTGTAAAGTAATTCACCGGTGTTCAGTTCCACTTCGTAGATATTCCCCAGAGGCGTTTCTTTAATGCCGAGAATTTCCAGCTGGCCCTGGGATGCTACCTCGATGGCCTGGATAAGTTTGTCCTGTAATGTCTGAGGTCCGGCAAAATCCTGCGCCTTTGCTGCGAAGGCCAATGGCGCCAGAACTAATAGAAGGAATAGCCGAGTTGCGAGTAATTTCATCTTCAGTCTCCGCGAGTACTGACTTGTGAGTCTATTGCGTTTTACTGTGGAAAAGAAGACCGGAAAGTCGCCAAAGCAATTCGCATTTGTCATAAATTGTGACGTTTTAAGCCAGGTTTTTAAGCTTACAAAAAGGGTTTCGGCAAGCAGAGGGAATAAAGTAGGAAGCAGCCGGTCGCTGCTTCCTGATAAGTAATAAACGAGCGTTTAAGCTTCGGGCTTCTTATCCAGCTTCTCAGAAATTCGAGCCGCTCGACCAGCCAACTCACGCAAGTAATAGAGCTTGGCCTGACGCACATCTCCGCGTCGCTTCAACTTCACGCTATCTACTAATGGGCTGTGAGTTTGAAAAGTTCGTTCTACACCAACACCGTGAGAAATCTTGCGTACTGTGAATGAAGAGTTTAACCCGCGGTTACGTTTACCGATAACTACGCCTTCAAATGCCTGTAATCTTTCGCGATCACCTTCCTTGATCTTTACCTGAACGATTACGGTGTCACCCGGACCGAATTCGGGCAGTTCTTTTGACATCTGCTCTTCTTCGACTTTCTGGATGATTTTGTTCTTGCTCATCTTTCCGCTCCTGAATTCATCGCAATAATAGATTGCTTCTATTTATTGCGACTGATATTCGTTTATAAACTGTTTCAGTAATTCCTGTTGTTCCTGATCTAATTCTGCTTCTTCGATCAGATCGCGCCGCTTTAACCAGGTTGCGCCCAAACTTTGTTTTAATCGCCAGCTTCTTATTGCTGCATGGTCACCACTAAGTAAGACCTTCGGTACTTCCTGGCCATTTATTTCCTGGGGCCTGGTGAACTCAGGGCAATGTAACAAGCCATTGGCAAAACTGTCCTGCTGTGCTGAATCGTCATCTCCGAGCGCGCCCGGTTGAAATCGGATCATGGCATCGATTAATGCCATTGCAGCCAGCTCACCGCCACTAATAACGAAATCACCAATTGACAGTTCTTCGTCGATTTCGCTTTCTATAACCCTGTTATCGATTCCCTGATAACGCCCGCACACAAGAATCATGTTTTCTCGTGTGGCCAGCCGAACTATGTCCGGATTTCTTGCTGGCCTCCCTTGCGGGGACAAATAAATTACCTGAGCAGGCTCACTGCTTCCTGCTGTCGCCTCTCGCGCTGCGCTAATTGCAGCTACCAGGGGCTCGGTTTTCATCAACATCCCGGGGCCGCCTCCAAAAGGCTTGTCGTCCACCGTACGATGTTTGTCACTGCTGTAATCTCTTGGATTAAAATAATCCAGAGTTACCAATCCTTGTTTTACTGCTCTGCCGCTTATTCCCCAATCGGTGATAGCGGAAAACATTTCTGGAAACAGGGTGACTATACTTAACTGCATTGTGCACCTCTAACTAAGTGAACAGATTTTCTATTCCAAATAGTCTGCTTCCCAATTCACCAGGATCTTCCTTTCCGTGGCATCGATACTCTTTATAACCGAATCCTTTATATAGGGAATCAATCGTTCCCTGTCATCGATGCTATTAGCATAGGGCGCAACCACTAAAACATCGTTTGCGCCAGTTTCCATGAGTCGGTCGATTACACCGAATACTTCACCCGCCTCATTACAAACTTCCATGCCTTCCAGTTCGTGCCAGTAAAAACTTCCCTCTTCCAGGCCTGGCAACTGTTCGGCATCAACAACCAGCTCCAGACCAGTGAGATTGCGAGCTGTTTCGGGATCATCGAACCCGTTAAAGTGAACAAGCAATCCATTATTTTGCTGCCTGTGCTGGTCGATTTCCAACACCTGCCATTCGTCTTCGAATTCTACAAATAGCTGAGAATAGTCGAGAATACTCTCTGGTGGTGTAGTAAAGGAGTTTAATCTGAGCCAGCCTTTAATGCCGTGAACTTTGCCAACCTGGCCCAGCACCACCCACTTTCGTTCAATATCCGCGCTCATAGAAGCTGCAGCACTGAAATGGGACTGTTATGCCTCAGTTGTGGCAGCAGTAGCGGCATCTTTGGCAAGATTGGTTACACGAGGACTAATCTGTGCACCCTGAGACTGCCAATAGGCCATACGCTCAAGATCCAGGCGTAAGCGCTCTTCCTGACCGCGCGCCATTGGATTGAAGAACCCAATACGCTCAATAAAGCGGCCATCACGTGGCTTGCGACTGTCACTCACAGTGATGTGATAAAAAGGCTTCTTTTTAGCACCACCACGCGATAAGCGAATCGTCACCATATATCTAATTCCTGTTAAAAAATCGGGTATTTACCAGGCTCTGAAACGATTTTCAGGGCCACTGGCCCTAACTAATTGGGCCCCCGAGATAAAAAGGCGGGTATTCTAAGGCAAATGGGTGCTTATTGGAAGCGCTGAAATTCCCGAATTCTGCGGGATTCAGGCAAATTGGAAAGCTTATTTTCGAGGAAATCTGTAGACCTAGAAGCGGGGACCGCCCCCTTTCGGAAATGGCGGCATTCCGCCTCCACCGGGACCCTGCATTCCCCCGAGTCCGCGCATCATATTGGCCATATTGCCACCCTTCATTTTCTTCATCATTTTCTGCATCTGCTTGTGCTGTTTCAGCAGTCGATTCAGATCCTGAATCTGGGTGCCTGAACCCTGAGTGATGCGGCGTTTGCGGGATCCATTCAATATGTCCGGATTTACTCGTTCCCGCATGGTCATGGAATTAATAATCGCCTCCATACGGCGAAACTGGGAATCATTTACCATGCTGGCAGCACCGGGAGCTAAGGCGCCCATACCCGGCATCTTGTCCATGATGCTGGCAACACCCCCCATATTCTGCATCTGCCCCAGCTGCTCCTTGAAATCCTCCAGGTCGAAGCCCTTACCTTTCTTGATTTTCTTCGCCAGTCGTTCGGCTTTCTTCTTATCAACTTTCTTCTCGGCTTTCTCGATAAGAGAGAGAACATCTCCCATGCCGAGAATGCGTGACGCAATTCGGTCAGGGTAAAAAGGTTCGAGCGCTTCCGTCTTCTCGCCCATACCGATAAATTTGATTGGTTTGCCGGTTATGTGCCTGACTGAGAGTGCGGCGCCGCCCCTGGCATCACCATCCGCCTTGGTAAGAACCACACCGGTTAGTGGCAAGGCATCGTTAAACGCCTTGGCGGTATTGGCCGCATCCTGACCGGTCATTGCATCGACTACGAACAGCGTTTCAATTGGATTCAGCTGGCCATGGAGCTGACGAATTTCGTTCATCATCTCCTCATCAATAGCAAGTCGGCCTGCCGTATCGACGATCAGCACATCGACAAATTTTCGCCTGGCTTCGGCCTGGGCGGCAGCTGCAATATCCCTGGGCGATTGCGCGGAATCACTGGCAAAAAACTCAACACTGACTTCATTCGCCAGGGTTTCTAACTGTTGAATCGCCGCCGGGCGATAAACATCCGCCGAAACCACCATGACGGATTTTTTCGATTCTTGCTTGAGAAACCTGGCGAGTTTCGCAACGGTCGTGGTTTTACCAGCACCTTGCAAACCGGCCATCAGGATTATCGCTGGCGGGGTGGTTTTTAGATCCAGCTCGGCATTTGCCGAACCCATGATTGCTTCCAGTTCCGCCTGTACTACTTTGATGAAAGCCTGGCCCGGACTAAGACTTTTCGAAACTTCCTGACCGACTGCGCGCAAGCTAACCCGGTCGATAAAATCTTTTACAACGGGTAAGGCTACGTCGGCTTCCAACAATGCTCGACGAACTTCCCGTAAAGCTTCCTGGATATTATTCTCAGTAAGCGTCGCTTTACCGGTTAATTTGCGAAAAGTTCCCGATAGCCGTTCAGTTAAATTATCAAACACACGCAGTTCCACATTGGCGAATGAGCAGCGAATTATAGCCAATTCGGATTGGCTAAACCATTTTGCCTAATTGAACGTTAGAGCTTATTAAGACGCGGGAATTGAACAAAAAACGCTTCAACCGATAGTAGGTATATGCGACACTTTTACCGGCTAACTTTCGACCATATCCAATGCAAGTCACCGTAATATCAGGACTATTTGCTGTTTTCTTCTACTTGATGGGCTCCGTCTTTCAAGGCCTGAACTTCAGCTCCAAGAAAGACCTCAAATCCAAGGTTTTTATCTTTGGCGCGATCGCCGTATGTGCCCATGCCATTAGTGCCTATGGGGTCATCAGAACAGCTAACGGCTTTCATTTTGGATTTTTTGAAATCTCGACCTTCATTGCAGTTTCAATCTCACTGCTGGTTTTGCTGAGCAGTATTCGCAAGCCACTTGATAATTTGTTTCTGGGCCTGTTTCCCCTGGCGATCATTTCAATTATTGCTTCCCTTACTATTAGCAGTGACTTTCCCGCTACGGATATGAGCGCTGGCCTGGCGAGTCATGTATTGATCTCAATCCTGGCTTACAGCTTTATCACTATTGCCGCCGTACAGTCAGGCTTTCTTGCTTACCAGAACCGCCAATTAAAAAATCATCACGCCGGAGGATTGATCAGTAAATTTCCTCCCTTACAGGATATGGAAGCATTCCTTTTCGAACTACTCTGGGTGGGCCAGTTCCTGCTGAGCCTCGGCATTGTTGCCGGCCTGATTTTTATCGATGACATCTGGGGTCGTGATGGCGTCATCCACAAAACTTTCTTTTCTGTACTGGCCTGGGTCGTGTTTGCAGCTCTCTTGTGGGGCCGTCATCAGTTAGGTTGGCGCGGTGTCACAGCGATTCGCGGTACCTTAACCGGCTTTGCTTTGCTATTAATCGGTTTTTACGGCTCAAAATTCATTCTTGAATACATACTTGCCTAACCCCCAAAAATAACAGTGAATGTTGCCTCCAAGTTCCTGCAACGCGCTTTAAGTTTTTTAGCGTGGCGCAATAAAAGCCAACAGCAGCTCTCTCCCGATGAATTACGCTCGGTGGTGCACGATTCGAGTGCGCGCATTCCTCCCAAGCGCCACGGCATGCTGCTGAATATTCTCGACCTTGAGAAAGCAACGGTTAATGACATCCTGGTGCCACGGAATGACGTTATTGGCCTTGATATCGATGACGAGCTGGATGAAATACTCGATCAAATTGGCAGTAGCCAGCACACCCTGATGCCAATTTATCGAAAGGACCTGGACAACATTGTCGGCATGTTGCATCTACGCAGTGTCGGGCGATTATTAAAACTGGAGCATGTCAATAAAGCCTCCATTCTTCGTGAAACAAGCGAGCCCTACTATATTCCAGAATCCACTCCCTTACATACACAGCTGTTCAATTTCCAGAACAAGAAAATGCGCATCGCCTTCGTTGTCGATGAATTTGGAGCTGTACAAGGACTGGTTACCCTGGAAGATATTCTTGAAGAAATCGTCGGAGAGTTCACGACTGACATGGCCGACGCGAATAAAGACATAAGCGCTCAAACTGACGGCAGCTTTTTGATCGACGGTGGAACCAGCATTCGTGAAATTAATCGCGTACTAAACTGGGAACTAGACGGTGCAGGAGCAAAAACCCTTAACGGCCTGCTAACAGATAAACTGCAATCTATTCCTGATACTTCGGTCGGCATAGATCTGGACGGATACTATGCAGAAATTATTCAGACAAAAGACAACGTGATTCGAACAGTCAAGATGCGCGCCTCGGCTGCTCTGTCGGCAAAAGGCCCAGCCGAAAACTAGATCCTAGTCTCTCAATATTCTTGTCTCTGCCGTGGTGACTTCATCAAAGGCCAGAAATCGCCTTGATACGATTGAGTCAATTTTGTGCTCACCACTCTTAATGGCGATGGCCATCTTGAATGGGCCTCCTGGATCAATCTGCCAGAACTGCCACTGAGTCGCATCGTCATTTCGCTCTTCGGAAAACTCTATTAACACCCGATGCTCAGAAGGAAACTGATAACTAAATTGTTGTAAGGGAATCGCCAGACCCAATCCACAAGCCTTGATGTAAGCTTCTTTCAGGGTCCATAAATCATAAAACCTGGACAGCCGATCCGAATCTGGCAAGGCCATCATTTCCCCAACTTCTAACGGGGAGAAGTAACGATCAGATATTTTTACTACTCGCCGAGGCTTATTGCTGGACTCGATATCAACCCCAATGGCTTCTGTTTTTGCCAGCACCAGCACCTGACGATCACCGGAATGGGAGAGATTAAAAAAGAGAGAAGAATGATTAAGCTCAGGCGCAATAGCTGGTTTTCCATATTTATTCTCAATGAAATTCCATTTATCCGGTGCGATATTAGCGTACTCGCTAAGGGTCTTTCGAATCAGCATGCGTCCCAACAGAAACTGTTTCCGGTGATGATCAAAGGTAAAGCGCTTATACCTCCCCATCTCTTTTTCGGTTAACCAGTCCAGGCAATAGGCTTCGAGTTCCGACTTATCAAACTCTGCCTGATCAATATGCCAGGCATGAATTTCATTGGCAGCCAAAGTCAACATTCAGGCTTCCCAATCAAAAACGCAATGCAACTCTTTGCGTGCGATTCTGTTTTCGGTCGGATAGGCAAATGCATTATTAACAAAGCGAATGTCATCGAGCTCTATGGACTGGTTTACGTGACTATGGCCGTAGATATGAATATCCGGATTTAGTTGTTTTACCTGTTCCCCAAGACCATCACTGCCCAATACGGGATAGACCCGCCTCCTGTCTTGCGGAATAAATGACGGCATAACATCTATTCTTGGAAGGAAATGGGAATAACTAATGACGATGTCGTTTGAAATATCCAGTTGAGCCCTGTTCAGATTTAAAAAATGTTCGTTAATATCTTTACTGCTTTCCAGTTTTGTTGGCCAGGCACAGGCACGAAAATCGCGCCAGGCGCGGGTCAGATGTTTATCAGGATCTCCAAACGAAAAATCATACCATCCGTATAGTGGAACAACACTGAGCCCGCCATACTCACAATGAGCTGTTTCAATACCCATGCCGTCACAGAGTACTTGCACTGCATCAAACTTTTCTAGCGAACAACTGAATTCGTCACCATCCAGCCACAACTCGTGATTGCCAGGAATGAAATGTACTGCCTTGAATTTTGCAAGCAGTGAGTTGAATACTCGCGACAAGTCATCCAGCTTGTGACTCACATCGCCAGCGAGCACCAGGATATCTTCCTGAAACGCCTTTGCATCCAGAGACAATATCCACTCCATGTTCTCCGGGTAATCAACGTGTATGTCAGAAACCGTGTAAACTTTCATTCTTCTCTTACTTCACCAAATGCAACTTAAGGCATGACTGACATAGTAGCATCTGATCTAAACGATCTGCTCGCTGATATCCGCGCTTGTCAGCTTTGTGGAGCCAAGATCCCGGAACCACGACCGGTTCTGCGGGTGTCGAGCTCTGCTAAAATTTTAGTTATCGGCCAGGCGCCCGGAACTAAAGTTCACGCTTCCGGCATCCCCTGGGATGATGCCAGTGGTAAACGCTTACGGAGCTGGATGGGAGTGAGTGATAAGCTTTTCTACGATGAAACAAAAATTGCAATCGTTCCCATGGGTCTATGTTACCCGGGGAAAGGCAAGTCTGGTGATTTGCCGCCCAGACCAGAGTGCGCGCCGACCTGGCATCAAAAAGTTTTTGCATTCCTGCCTGATATTCAATGCACACTCTTGATCGGCATGTACGCACAGAACTACTACCTGAGCACCAAACACCAGACCTTAACGGACCGAGTCAAAGACTGGAGAGAATTCGCCCCAACAAACTTTGTTTTGCCCCATCCTTCCCCTCGCAATCAATTGTGGCTGCGCAAAAATCCCTGGTTCGAGAATAAAACCGTACCAGCTCTGAGAGAAACCATCAGCTCTATTTTGTAATCGGCTTGGCACCCGGTGAATTCTTTTTAATGAAGTCTGCCAAAAGCAAATATTCTTCCCGCCGCGGGTCGGATTTACGCCAGGCCATGCCGATTTCCCGGGTCACATTCTCATTAGTGAAATGTTTAAGTTGCAGGTCGGTGTCACCTAATACATCTGCCTCAATTGAAATCGCCGGTAAAAGAGTCACACCCAACCCATTTGCCACCATTTGTACCAGTGTATGCAAACTGGTTCCCTGGTAGACAAGATCGGTATCTGCTTTTTCCAATTTGCAGGCTTCCAGCGCATGGTCTCTTAAGCAGTGCCCTTCTTCCAATAGCAACAAGCTTTCACCCTTTAATTGCGCCTGCTTAACCTGCTTGGATTTCTCCAGTTGGTGCCCTGGCGGCAGGCAGAGGAGAAACTCATCTTTTAATAAGCTGATTGTCTCCATTTCTGGCAAGGAGTAAGGAAACGCGAGAATGATCAGGTCTAACTGACCCTGCAACAATTGTTGATAGAGCTGGGCACTCAGATCTTCTTTTAGAAACAGTTTTAGCTTGCTGTAATTCTTACGCAATTCTTTTAGCAAATGCGGTAGCAGAAAAGGGCCTATGGTAGGTATCACTCCCAGGCGAATATCTCCTGCCAGTGCTTCATCGTGGGTTTTGGCGAGGCTCACAAAATCTTCAACATCGCCAAGAATCAGTCTGGCCTGCTTTAGTAATCGCTCTCCCAGGGGGGTTATCAGGACGGATTTCTTACTGCGCTCGAAAATCACAACGCCCAGTTGGGATTCCAGCTCCTGAATCGCCGCAGAGAGTGTAGATTGGGTAACGAAGCAGGCTTCGGCGGCCTTGCTGAAATGCTTGTGTTCAGCCACTGCACAGATGTAGCGCAGCTGTTTTATGGACGGCGTCATAGGGGCGGCATACTAATCGAAAAAACCGATCAAGGCATTAAAAAAATCAATTGGATTTGATGAAGCTCAAGCCCTAAAGTGCTCTCATCAAGTAAAGTTTTAGCACTGACTTGCTGAGATCCCGGTGGTCTCGAATCTAGTAATTTCGACAGGAGAACAATACATGTCGCTGAAAGGATCCAAAACAGAAGAAAATTTAAAGGCCGCCTTTGCTGGCGAATCCCAGGCTAATCGCCGCTATCTTTATTTCGCCCAGAAAGCCGACGTTGAAGGATACAACGACGTTTCTGCACTATTCCGCTCCACAGCTGAAGGTGAAACCGGCCACGCCCACGGCCACTTAGAGTATTTGGAAGAAGTTGGTGACCCGGCAACTGGTATGCCAATAGGCAGCACCTCTGACAATCTGAAATCGGCTGTTGCGGGTGAAACACACGAATACACCGATATGTATCCGGGTATGGCAAAAGACGCACGAGACGAAGGTTTCGATGAAATTGCCGACTGGATGGAAACTCTCGCCAAAGCAGAGCGTTCCCACGCTAACCGGTTCCAGAAAGCCCTGGATTCGTTAGACGACTAAAAGACGACCAGGCACCCCCTGTTTCCTGCCGTATTCTCGCGGCAGGAATTTTTAAAAGCACTTACTGGAGGCCTTTGATGTCTGATCAAGGTAGAGAAGGCGGACTGGACGCGCCTACCAGACATCCTCTCAATCAAGAAGATCCGAAGTTTTGGGATGAGGACGATCTCAATAAGGAACTGGAAAGGGTCTATGACATCTGTCATGGCTGTCGTCGCTGTGTCAGCCTCTGCAATGCCTTTCCAACACTTTTTGACCTGGTAGATGAATCGGACACCATGGAAGTCGACGGAGTTGCAATCGCCGACTACAACAAGGTGGTCGATCAATGTTACCTGTGCGATCTCTGCTATTTGACCAAATGCCCTTATGTACCTCCTCATGAGTGGAATGTTGATTTCCCTCACCTGATGCTTCGAGCAAAGGCAATCAAGTTTAAAAAGGGTGATACAAAGTTTCGCGATCGAATTATTACCAGTACCGACATGGTAGGAAAACTGGCGAGCAAGCCGCTACTGAATTCCATTACCAACTGGGGGACGAAATCAAAGCTATCTCGCAACATACTCGATTCAACACTTGGCATACATAAAGACGCAAAACTTCCTGGCTATGCACGGGATACTGCAAGAAAATCCCACGCTCAATACGTCAACGCCATGGACAGCGGGGAAAGTAGCAGCACGAAGAAACCAGTTACGCTTTTCACCACTTGCTACTGTAACTACAACGAGCCTGGTATCGTAGAAAGTGTCATCAAAGTTCTACAACACAATGATGTCGAGATATCCCTGCTCGGTAAGGAACATTGCTGCGGCATGCCAAAACTTGAACTGGGGGACCTGGAGACCGTCAAGCGACTTAAGGAGCAAAACATTCCTGCTCTCTATGAAGCCGCGCAGCAAGGAAACGCTATCATTGCAGCTGTTCCGTCCTGCGTACTCATGTTCAAACAGGAACTCCCATTGATGTTTCCTGATGATGAGAAGGTAAAAGCAGTATCCAACGCCTTCTATGATCCTTTTGAATATCTGCATAAACTGCACAAGGAAGGAAAACTAAACACGGAGTTTAAAAACAAGTTAGGCAATGTAAGTTATCACGTAGCCTGTCATCAGCGGGTACAGAATATTGGCCCAAAAACCAAACAGATTCTTGAGTTAATCGAAGCAACAGAAGTAAAAAATATTGAACGATGTTCCGGCCATGATGGAACCTATGGCGTCAAAAGTGAAACCTTAAAATTCGCTAACAAAATTGCAGTTCCAATCGTACGCCAAATCAAGCAACAGGAGCCGGATTACTACGGCAGCGACTGCCCGATCGCTGGAAAACACATTGAAAACAATTTGGAGAATGAGCAGGAAGCAATCCATCCAATCGATTTGTTGCGCCTGGCTTACGGAATTTAGTTGAGTTAACTATGAATAATACTGAGCGAGCAAATGTAGCGATGAAGAAAATTACTATTGCAGATCTTATGTCGGTCGAAGCTTATGAGGCGCAAAGACCAGCAATTCGGCAAGCAATTATGGAGCACAAGAAAACCCGCAGAGTTCCTCTTGGCCCAAATGCCATGCTGCACTTTGAAGATTACATGGTCATGCGCTACCAGGTTCTGGAACTAATGCGCGCTGAAAAAATCTCTGGCGAGGAAGAGCTTGAAGAAGAACTGGAAGCTTACAATCCACTCATTCCTGACGGAAAAAACCTGAAAGTCACATTTATGCTTGAATATCCAGATCCGGAGGAGCGCAAAGAAAGGCTTAGTCAGCTGATCGGAATTGAAGAGCTAATTTCAATCCAGATTGAAGGTCATGACGCGGTTTACCCTATTGCCAATGAGGATCTGCCTCGCTCAACTGACGAGAAAACCTCATCGGTTCATTTCCTCCGCTTCGAGTTTGCTGACGAAATGATCGAGTCTGCCCGCGCAGGTGCAAACTGGATAATAAGAAGCGAGCATCTGAACTATCAGTATTCGAACGACCCTCTGGATAGCGAGATTGCCCAATCGCTGTTACGGGATTTCGCCTAGATCCTCTTATCTTCCTGAATTGCTCCTCACTGCGCCTCTGTTGTGAGGGCAATTTCCATCAGTTACTATCGCTGTTCCAGTGCTGCGCGCTCAAGGAGCTCCGATGAAAAATCAACTGAACATATCAAGCAAAGTAATTGCCTTGCTTGCCCTGGTCCTGACTCTCCCGGTACAGGCGGACAACCACGGGGAAGCAATTCAATTAACATCAATTAGCCAGATTCACTCGACCAATTTCGGTATTGATCAGGGTGAGATCGAAGACATCAAAAAGGCCATGCAAACTGCTGTGGATGGGGAATTTCTTCCAGGCGCATTATTACTGGTGGGTAATAGTGACGGAGTAGGTTTGCTGGAAACTGTAGGTATGCAAGGGCCGGAAGATAATACACCGGTTAATAAAGATACTATCTTTCGCATTTATTCCATGACCAAGCCAATTATCAGTGTGGCTATTATGACAATGGTGGAAGATGGCCTGATTAGTCTTGATGATCCGGTGGAAAAATTTATTCCCGAGTTCGCTAATCCACAGATTATTGATCATGAGACCGGCGCCACACGTCCAGCGGAATCGTCGATCACTATTGAAAACCTGTTAGCCTTTCAATCGGGAGTTATTCAGGCGATATTCTCGCCGGACAGCGATCTCGGAAAGAGGTATGCACAAGAATTATCTGGTGACAGCACCGCACAGGAATTCGCAGCTAAATTAGGACAACTACCGCTCTATTTTGAACCTGGAACTGCGTGGCACTATGGACATTCAACAAATGTATTGGGAGCAGTGTTGGAGGTTGCCAGTGGCAAGACTTTAGACCTGGTGTTGCAGGAAAGAATTTTTGATCCATTGGGCATGGATGAAACCAGTTTTTTTGTACCAGTGTCGAAAAAATATCGTATTGCGGAACCTATTTTTGGTGACGCCATGACTGACAATACGATTCCCCGCAAGATGTTGTCGGGAGACGGCGGTCTGAACTCGACTACTGAGGACTATGTGCGATTCGCAGAGATGTTGCTGAACGGTGGAATCTACCGCGGCAATCGCATCATCGAAGAATCCACTCTCGATCAAATGCGCGTTAGGAAAATTGGCGATGATGTCTCTCGAGAGTATTTCTTTTACGGCAATACCGGCGATTGGGGGTTGGGGTTACATTTACAACCAACTACCGATGATGCCAACGGTCCACACAATTTTGGCTGGCGTGGAATCGGCGGAACTTTCTTTGCCGTGGATGAAGAAAATGACTTTTACATGATCTACATGGAACAGAAATGGGGTGGACCACCCTCCCCGTTTAATGCAAATGTGGCTCAACGAATGGTATATGAAGCTATGCAGGATTGATTTGATCGGATTGTAATAAAGGGAGGCCAGGCCTCCCTTTATTATTTCAGCAGATCGTATTTTCTCAAATAGCCTCTTAGCTGATGGTAACTAAGACCCAGGAATTCAGCGGCCTTCTTTTGATTAAATTGGCATTGCTCCATAGCCTGGTTTAACAAATTAATTTCATATTGCTGCACTTCATTCTTGAAATCGAAAGAGTCAGTACTGGATATATCCGGAACCGATGCAGTGCTGCCCCCTTCTTCTGATCCACTTCCGTTCGTCGCGATCTTGGGCCGATAAGGTGATTCGAAGGGATTAAAAACAATTTCGGTGATGTGTCCGTCACCGTTCTGGTAAACAGCACGCTCGATTACGTTTTTAAGCTCGCGAATATTTCCCGGCCAGGAATACTTCATCAATGCTTTTTCTACCTTGTCCGCAAAACCGGCAAAGAATTCTTCGCCTAACTCCTTTACCATGCCCACGGCAAAATGCTCGGCCAGCACCATAATATCTTCGGAGCGTTCTCTCAAAGGAGGCAGCGTAATAACATCAAAGGCCAATCGATCCAGTAAGTCCTCCCGAAATTTGTTCTGCCCTGCCAGGTCCGGCAAATCTTCGTTAGTAGCCGCAATGATTCGGACATTGACTTCGATAGTTTCATTTCCACCCAGTCTTTCAAATTCACCGTATTCGATAACTCGCAGAATTTTTTCCTGTACCGACATGTCGGTATTGGCTAATTCATCCAGAAACAGAGTGCCACCGTCGGCTCTTTCGAAATAGCCTTTGCGCTGTTTGGTGGCCCCGGTATAGGCACCCGCTTCATGTCCAAACAACTGCGCTTCGAGCAGTGTTTCACTCATGGCAGCGCAATTGATTTTTAGAAAGGATTCGCCCCATCGCTGGGACAGAAAGTGAAGTCGGGCGGCGACTAATTCCTTACCGGTACCCCGTTCGCCAACGATTAGAACAGGCTTATTTAGTGGAGCAACGACAGAGATGTGCTCCTGCATTTCGAGAAAGCTGGCAGATTCGCCAATCATCCGCGGTGGAGAGTTTCTATCTTCCATATTTTTTAATTAAATCAGTAGGTTACTGTAATTATTGCGAGCGCCTATTGATTATTTGGGGTTGGGCTTGGCTAAATTCAAGCATTTTGGCGATATCGTTAGTGAAAATTACCACTAGTTAACCGTTTTAGCTATTAAACCACGGAGCTGCTGGAAGGCAGGGTTTTTTTCCTATAAATATCAAAGAGTTAAATTCTATAAAAACTTGGCACAGTACCTGCTCTTTAGAGTTTAAACCGGTAAAAAAGTGACTCCCGGTCATTAAGTAGGAAGATGATTCCAGAGTCACCGAGGCCGGCGGTAAGTAAATTACAGGGGTATATCCCCACGAGGTATTAGAAATGAGCATTTTTTCGAGAATGTCCGACATTATCAATTCCAATATCAGCGCCCTGCTAGATAAAGCTGAGAATCCGGAAAAGATGATTCGCATGATTATCCAGGAGATGGAAGAGACCCTGGTTGAAGTGCGCAGCGGCACCGCCAAGGTAATCGCAGAAAAGAAAACCCTCACCAGGCGCGCCGAGCAACTGAAGAAGCAGGCGGCGGATTGGGAGAGTAAGGCAGAATTGGCCCTCTCTAAAGGAAGAGACGACCTTGCCAAGGCTGCACTACTGGAAAAATCAAACATTGTTTCCAGTGTCGAGATTACTGAAAAAGATTTAGCAAAACTCGATGAAACCCTGGATAAGTTAAGCGTTGAAATTGAACAGCTCCAGGCAAAGCTTAATGATGCCAGGGCTCGACAAAAAACCATTGTCATGCGTACTAAAGCAACGGCAAATCGTGTAAACGTTCATCGGCAGCTAAGCAGTTACACTATTGACAATGCCATGGACAAATTTGAGTATTACGAGAAGAAAATCGATCAGATGGAAGGCCAGATGGACAGCGCCAGCATCGAAGCTCGTGGTCTTCAAAATGAGTTCGACGAATTGGAAAAGGAAGAATCCATCGACAAAGAACTCGCCGAGCTTAAAACCAAGCTAAACAAGAAAGAACAGAAAGTAGACGAAACTGACGACCAGTAGGGAATTATCATGGGTGTTCTGGAGTTCATCATATCGATCGTGGCAATGGTACTTGGTGCCATCACCATCTGGATCCTTCTTCTACGGAAAAATCGCGGCAACGCAAATATCGAGCCGCAAGGCAATTACGATATGCGCGAACTGTCAACGATGGCTGAGTCTTTGAGAGATCGCATCGACACACTTGAATCTATCCTTGATGCTGAAGTTCCTGATTGGCGGGAGCAGAACGAAGATGGGGGCAGCTAATATGCGTTTAGATCGGGAAAATGCTCGCTGTTTGGGTGTTTGTGCCGGCATTGCTAATTGGTTAGATGTCCCGGCAACTCTGGTCCGAATTGTTTTCGTAATTTGTGTCATAACCTGGCCAACAGTTCTCTTAGGCTATTTCATACTCTATTTTTGTTTGGATAAAGATTTAACCCCCGAGAAAGTTCAGGACTATTTCAGCAACGCTCCAAACGCCGAACACTTTCGAAAGCTGAATTATCGAAAACCCATCTACCGAAACGAACGTGACAAGAAGATAGCCGGCGTCTGTGCTGGCATAGCCGATTACCTGGAAGTAAGCGCTTTCTCTGTCCGACTCGTTACTCTTCTTTCTCTATTTATATTCGGCCCATTTACGTTCTGGGCTTACGTCATCTGTTGGTTCGTGTTTGATCCAGATCCTTATGGACCTGATCCCGATGCCTACGATGCAAAAATGCAAAGACGCGAACGTCGGCGCAGACGCAGAGCAGAACGCCGGGCACGACGTCAAGAGCGAAGAGAAGCAAGACGCACTCGCAAGAGTTATGTCAACGAGGAGCTGGATGAAGACATTCAGGATATTGAAGACGAGATTCATGATGCAGCCGATGAAGTTCACCTGGAACTAAAAACCGAATTAGGAAATGCCTTTAATGGGTTCAAGAAATCCTCAGCCAAGCGTAAGAGCTACATCGACGAAGCAGAGGAAACCGGCCCTAATTATTCTCGTGCAGAATGCACAGAGATATACAGTAACCTGGAAAAACGACTGCGGGAAATTGAAGCTTTCATGACTTCGAAGAAGTTTCGATTGCACTGCCAGCTCAATCGCATCTAATTTTTCTCAATTACACGCTTAACGAGTTCCCAATAGTTAATCTCACTTTGCTCCTTTCATAAGGAACGAAGTAAACTAGGTTCCGTGCTGGCAATATTTAGCTTGAATCAGGGAATCTATGAAGTTCTGTCATCATTGCGCCTCCCCTCTGGTTGTTCGAATCCCGCAAGGTGACGACAAACCGCGTCACTGTTGTGATGATTGCGATACAATTTTTTATCAGAACCCAAAAAATGTAGTCGGGACTCTCCCCGTTCACGAAAACAAGATACTGCTTTGCAAGAGAGCCATCCAACCTCGCATTGGGAAATGGACTCTACCGGCGGGATTTATGGAAAACGGGGAATCCAGCCTTAATGGTGCTATCAGGGAGACCATGGAAGAAGCCGGTGCAATTGTCAGGGTAACTGAAAATAGCCTGTACACTCTTTTCAATTTACCAACTATTAACCAGGTATATATGTTTTTCAGGGCGGAGCTCGACAATTTGAATTTCAATCCTGGCCTTGAGTCGGAAGAAGTCGCCTTATTCTCAGAAGATGAAATTCCCTGGTCAGAGATAGCATTTCCAGTGGTGAAAAGCACATTGGAACACTATTTTCAGGATATAAAATCCAGCCACTTCCCGGTTCGTATGTTCGATGTTCACCATGACGAGGATCGCACTATCACCACTAACCTGATTAGCATTAGTCATAAGCCCATCCTGACAGAATAAGAATAATCAGCGCTAAGGTTTATAGCGATTAGCACTAAGCAGATTCACGCCGATGGTTGCATGATCAGATGCCCTGCCTGGCCTCGGGTACACGAGATCTAATCCAGAGCAAGCAAACTGCAGCCTGTTAAGCTGTAGGATTATTCTGTAGTTTACGCCGGTTGGCAGTAGTTCCGTCCTGGCAAAAACAGAAAAACTGTATATAAACCAAAGGGATGACTGCTTTTTAAGGAGAAACTGAGAAGTCGCAAACTGCGTCACAAAACGACAATTTAACGGGCTGTTTTGCCCCAAAAAGTTCCCACAATATTTATGAGCTATGTTAACCTGCCTAGCTATTAACTTTGTGGCTTCTGCGCTTGAGATTTATATAAAAAGCGAAGCCGAGAGCAGCGAACACAAAGCGTAAAAAGCGATAAGGGCAATAATCCCTTGGAACTTCTTTTATTTCCTTCCCTGTTTGCTATATGCCTGAAGGTAGCGATATTCATGCGCTACCACGAATCTCTGCGCAGGGAAAATTTCAACCTGGGAATCTTCTTTATCGCAGTATTCTTCTTAAACATCGTTGAATTTGTCGCGTTCAGACCAGAGTTCAGCGAACAGACTGCATTACTAATCCTTGCTGCATACTATTGTTGTGTCGTATTTATTGTTCATGGCTATGTAAGTCTTTGTCTTGAATATTCTGAATTCAATTGGCACTTACCGAAAGTTAAGCTGGTAATGAACCTATTGCTGGCATTCCTGGTTGTTTCCCAGATCTTCGATCGCTCACTTATCGACTCTGCCATAGTCACGCCGGGCGGGCTAGCATTGACCAAAGTTGAGGGAAGCTCTTATTGGATCGTACAACTCTACTTGCTTGGTTTCGTTTCTTTTGGCGTCGGCCTGTTGCTTCGTGGATTTACCAAACTGCAATCAAACCTGAGCAGGCAGCGCTGCTTCGTAATGCTGATTAGCACACTGCCTGCAGTTGCCGTTGCTATGATCGTCGTTGTTGCACAGGAGTTCGGGTCCACCATTACCGCCGCGATAGTGCTGTCATTAGCTTTTACTGTAATGCTTGGTGTTTTGGTTTACGCAGAAGAAAAGACCAGGCTATTCCGTTTACTTACCTTTGTTCCGTTCACCAAGGAACGAAAACTGCACAAACAACTGCTCGATCAAATCACTAATTGCATCTCCATCTATGATGATCCAACGCAAAATAGCTCCTTGAATCTGAAGTCAATGATGAAAGATCTGGAAGGCACTGTGGTAGAGCATGTACTGGAATACTATGGCGGGAACCAGAAGCTCACCGCCAGTGCCCTGGGTGTATCCGAGGCTACTGTTTCCAGAAGAGCACGTGCGGTTAACCGCAAGCCACAAGAAGAAGCAATAGATTACGCTTCCGACTCCATTCGAATCACACAATAAGCCACTTCTTCATAAGGGTGAGAGGATTTCATAACCTCGACCACAGCCTGCAGCTGTGATTCTGCGCAGACCATTTCCACTTTGTATTCTGCAACGGTCTCTATCTTATCCTGGGTGCCTAGAAACGGATTACTTCCTTTCAGTGGTCGATACTGGCCCTTGCCCAAAGTTTGCCAGGCACAGGCATCATAATCTCCTACTCTGCCCGCTCCAGCATCGAACATCGCCATTTTCACTCCATCGAGATGGCTTTCCGGAACATAAAACTCAATTTTAAATAATTGATCTGCCACTACTTAATCGAGCCAGCTTCTGGCATTGCGAAACATGCGCATACTCGGAGCATCTTCGTTCCAGTCGTCCGGGTGCCAGGAATTCTGACTGGCCCGGAATACTCGCTCGGGATGAGGCATCATGATTGTGACACGGCCGTCTTTACTGCATAGCCCAGCGATACCCTCCGGAGAACCATTGGGATTAGCCGGGTATTTTTGTGCAACATCGCCACTGTTATCCACGTAACGAATACTTACCAGGCCAGCATCTTTTAGAGCCTGTTGCGCTGCATCATTTGCGAATAGCGCTCTTCCTTCCCCGTGGGCAACTGCCAGCGGGAACTGCGACCCGGCTATGCCTTTCAGGAATACCGAAGGAGAACTCTCTACCTTGACCAAGGATAGGCGACCCTCGAACTGTTCAGAGCGATTTCGTACAAAGTTGGGCCAATGGTCAGCACCTGGAATCAGGTCGTGCAATAAAGAAACCATCTGACAGCCATTACATACGCCCAGACTCAGAGTATTGGGATTCTCAAAGAAGCTGATGAATGCGGAACGTACTTTCTCATTAAACAAGATTGACTTCGCCCAACCACCACCCGCACCCAATACGTCACCGTAGGAGAATCCGCCACAGGCGACGACTACGTTAAAATCATCCAGCTTAACTCGTTCTTCTATGATGTCAGTCATATGAATATCGATGGCATCGAAACGCGCTCTGTCAAAAGCCGCCGCCATTTCAATCTGACCGTTAACACCCTGCTCTCTCAAGACCGCGACTTTAGGTTGCGCGTTTCTGTTCACATATGGGGCGGTAATGTCTTCATCGAGGTCGAATCCAAGCACAACATTCATACCCGGGTCATCGGCCTGGAGAATTTGATCAAATTCCTCTTTGGCACAGTCTGAGTTATCGCGAATACTCTGCATGTGATAGCTGGTCTCCGACCAGGTTCGCTGCAACTCCACACGGCTTCGAGCGAATACAAGATTCCCTCCTAAAGAGACTTTTAGCTCGTCAGTCTGGTTCGGCTTCCCAATGACATGGAGACAATCCTGCAATTCATACTCACCCGCCAGCCTGCTAATAGCCTCAAGTCGCTCATCGTTTACCTGTACTACTACGCCAATCTCTTCCGCAAACAATCCTGCCAGTAGCGAATCTTCGCCTGCCAATCCAGCCAGCTGTACATCAACACCGCAGTGTCCGGCAAAACACATCTCCGCGATCGTCGTGAACAACCCCCCATCGGAACGATCGTGATAAGCAAGACACAATTCGTCTTTGTGGCAATCCTGAATAAAACCAAACAGATTCTTTAGATCGTCGGCATTATCCAGATCTGGCACTTCGCTATTCAGTTGCCGGAACACCTGCGCCAGCGCCGAGCCGCCCAGACGATGTTTTCCGCGCCCCAGGTCCAGTAACAAAAGACTCGACGGCCCACTATCGACACGAAGCTGAGGCGTGCAGGATTTGCGCAGGTCGGTTACCGGGGCGAAAGCGGAAATGATCAGGGACAGCGGTGCAGTATTGCTGCGTTCCTTGCCCGCATCATTCCAGACAGTGCGCATTGACATGGAATCCTTGCCAACCGGGATACAAATCCCTAACTGGGGACATAATTCCATTCCGACAGCTTCGACGGTGGCAAACAGTTTCGCATCTTCGGCGCCATGGCCGGCGGCCACCATCCAGTTCGCCGACAATTTGATATCGCCGATCTTCGCAATCGGTGCGGAAGCAATATTGGTAATCGCTTCAGCAATTGCCATACGCCCTGAAGCTGGCGCATCGAATAATGCCAATGGGGTACGTTCTCCCATTGCCATGGCTTCACCAGTGTAATGATTGTAGGAAGTGGCTGTAATCGCCGCGTCGGCAACAGGTATCTGCCAGGGGCCTACCATCTGATCACGATGCACCAGACCTGTAATAGTTCGATCGCCGATAGTAATTAAAAAAGTTTTATTCGCAACTGTAGGAAGTGAAAGAACACGATTTACCGCTTCATCAATTTCGATACTACTGAGATCACATTTTTCCGGCTCAACCTGACCTCCATTGACGTCACGATGCATTTTGGGTGGTTTGCCGAATAGCACTTCCATAGGCAGGTCGATTGGATTGTTATCGAAGTGATCATCATGAAGTCGAATATGTTTCTCTGCCGTGGTTTCACCGACTACAGCATAAGGGCAACGCTCTCTCTGGCAGAGTTGGTCGAAAACTTCGAGATCTTGAGGCGCCACGGCCAGCACGTAACGTTCCTGGGCCTCGTTACACCAGATTTCCAGGGGTGACATTTGCGATTCGGCGTTGGGAATATCCCGTAAACTAAAAGAACCACCGCAGCCACCGTCTTTAACTAACTCCGGCAAAGCATTGGAAAGTCCACCTGCGCCTACATCGTGGATAAATGCTATGGGGTTCTGATCGCCAAGTTGCCAGCAACGATCGATGACCTCCTGGCAGCGCCTCTCCATTTCGGCGTTATCCCTCTGTACCGATGCAAAATCCAGATCTTCATTACCCGCACCGGAAGCCATGGAAGAGGCAGCGCCGCCTCCTAGACCAATCAACATTGCCGGCCCGCCCAGCACGACGAGTTTCGCACCGATTTCTATATCGCCTTTCTGAACATGGGGCTCGCGAATGTTGCCGATGCCTCCGGCGATCATTATTGGCTTATGGTAGCCGCGAGTCTCAGTTTGACCCGCTTCATTTACGACATTTTCTTCGAAGCTTCGAAAATAACCACAAAGCGCAGGCCTGCCATATTCATTATTAAACGCAGCACCACCGATGGGACCTTCGATCATAATATCCAGCGCCGAGGCAATATGAGCCGGTTTGCCAAGATCTTCTTCCCAAGCCTGGGGTAGTTCTGGTATACGCAGATTTGAAACACTGAATCCGGTGAGACCAGCTTTGGGTTTGGCACCAGTTCCAGTCGCTCCTTCGTCGCGAATCTCCCCTCCGGATCCGGTGGAAGCTCCGGGAAACGGTGCAATGGCGGTTGGATGATTGTGGGTCTCCACCTTCATCAAGATGTGAACTGGCTCGTCGGCAAAGCTGTATTGCTTCGATTCAGGATCAGGGAAAAATCTCGAGCTCTCATGTCCCCCCATGACTGCCGCGTTATCCGCATAAGCTGATAGCACCCCTTGCGGAGATTTTTCGTGGGTGTGGCGGATCATGGAGAACAAAGACTTGTCTTTCGCTTCGCCGTCCACTGTCCAACTGGCATTAAATATCTTATGGCGGCAATGTTCAGAATTTGCCTGGGCAAACATCATCAGCTCGATGTCATTGGGGGCCCGGCCTAGTGAATCGAATTGCTCAAACAAGTAATCAATTTCATCATCTGCCAGCGCCAGACCCATCTCTCGATTGGCCTGTTCCAGTGCCGACCTGCCTGAAGATAAATCCACCGAGCTCAACGGTGAAGGCTCGGCCGAGGCAAACAAGATCTGCGCATCATCGATTTTATCCAAAACCGATTGGGTCATGCGGTCATGCAGTAGTTTGTCCAGCTCTGAAAGCTGCTGACTGTCCAATGCTTCGGCACAGGCCACGGTAAAGAGAGCCCCTCTCTCTATGCGCCGGATTTGTTTCAAGCCACAGTTGTGCAGGATATCGGTGGCTTTACTGGACCAGGGAGATATTGTGCCGGGACGTGGCACTACCAATCTGGCAACTGAATACTGATCCTCCGCTTTCTCTGTTGCCGGATCACCGTATTTCAATAGTGAACAGAGTTCTGCTGAATCTGCAGCAACAAAGTCATTTTCGCAGTCTACGAAATGTACGAACTGCGCATGAAGGGAACTTACGTTGGGGAGAGAGGCTTGTAGAGTGCGGAGTAGTTTTGCAGATTTGAAAGCAGATAGAGCTGCCGCTCCAAACAATGCTTGCATCTAGACGAAATCCAAAAATACGAGTCCGGGATCAACCGGAGTTACTGCGAAATAGCGCTCTAAAAACGAGGCGTAATGATAATCTATTTAACGGAGGAATTCAGGAAAAACTGAAGTTTATTGAGTGGCTACGTAGCGACCCTGCGCACGGGTAACGATCTCGTTGCCATTTCCATCTTCTACCCAGAAATCCACATGGCTTATGGTTGTTATATCCCGCTGCTCTTCACCTTCATTAAAAACCGGTTGCGCATGAATTGTGTAACTCTGGCCTGCCAATGCATTAAATCTCAACGTGCGACTGAGGGTTTCACGGGATGCCGCGTAACTAACCAGCGCAGGGGCCAAACCCCTGGTACTACCCAGATCCCAGTAAAAATAGACAGTCACATCATGAAATCCCGGGGCAACGGCAACTGAATCGTATTCACGAGAACCGTCTACCTGGATTGTATCTACCCGGGTGAAACGAACCGAGTCAACGTAGCGATTAATCAGATCCTGCCTTAAATACTGCGCGCCCGACAGCAAAGCAACCTGTATGTTAGACCGGGCATCACCTTCATAAGCCTGAAAGGTAGAAATTCCCGCACAGGAAAGAAGAAACATTGGGAGTAACCCCAGGATTAGTATTCTGCGCATCTTGATTTTACTTCTGCTGGCTTTTCGTTCTTATATTGGCTTTTAGTAAAAGCTCGAATCTTTTCTCGGCCGTTATTCAGTCTTGGTCCGTTTTGATTTAAAGAAATCCTGTACTATTTGACCACACTCTTCCGCCAGAATTCCCTCTACATACTCCAGGCTATGATTAAAGTAATCCGCCCTGGTCAATTCCTGTTGACTGATTATGGCTCCGGCTCGAGGCTCACGGGCTCCGAAAACTGCGGCGGAAACCCTGGAGTGCATCAATGCCCCGACGCACATGGTACAGGGCTCTATAGTAACATAAAGCGTAGTACCGGGCAGACGATAATTGGTTCGAGACTGTGAAGCCTGTCGTAAAACTACAATCTCGGCGTGGGCTGTAGGATCATTCTCACTAATAGGTCGATTATAGGCGGCGGCAATCAGTTCATTGGAAGCATTGTCCACCAGCACCGCTCCTATAGGAACTTCATCGATTTGCTGCGCCAATTTGGCCTGCTCCAGCGCCAAGCGCATCCATTGTTCATGAGTTTCCCGGCTAATATCTTTCATCGAAGGGGTCATGACTCACATTAAAGGTTCAGAATCTAACACTGAAAAACACATTTCGGGTAAATCCCGAATATCGAAACCAAATCCGGGAAGTCGTACTAATCGCACCGGACATAGAGAAAACCGAGTTCCGCAATGATCTTGTGCCTTTCATCGCTTCCGATGAATACCCCCTTACTCCCTATGTTTCCAGCAACAATCCTGATTTGAATTATGCCAAAGATTTCTACACGCGACCTGCTCTGGAATCAACTGAAGAAAGTTCAACCTTGCCAGTAACCAAGAAACCCGTTATTCCAGATCTAGCAGGCAATTCAGAGAATGGTGTCTTCCTTGCCGAGCATGTGGAAACTATCGAAGTAGGAAATGCCAATACTTCACTGGCAGCTGCAGCAGGCTACGCTGACACCGGCGCAATCCTGCTCGATATCCGGAATCTGATTCATTTTGGCAACAGAGCCAACTCCAAAAGCCAACTCACTGCACAATTACAAACCGAGCCTATCCACTGGGCTTATACTCCTGACTAGCCAGATCACTTCAATTCAGCTTGCATGGTAGATAAATACCGAGAAATGATCAGTATCTGGATCATTCTTTACCACAACATTTGCTGACAAGCGTTCACAAAACTCGACGACTCGATCCGGATCGCTTGGCACCAGAATACCATTGTCAAAATCCACGCGCTCGAGCAAGCTTAGTCCGACAGCTTTACGACTCGCATCAAAAAATCTATTGATCATCCTAAATAGGAAATTGGGATCGCTATTGCGATAGTTCAATGCGCCGCAACAAATCACATAGTCGGTCGAAGGCAATAGCAAGGAACAGAAATCACCAAGCAAAAATCTTGTATTCTCATCGGCATCAAATCGCTGCACAGCGACATCGAGAAAAGATCTGCTTTGATCGATGCCAGTGTAGAAGAGCTCTCCGTGAATACTCTGTAGATAGGGGTAGATGTCACCGTGCCCACACCCTACATCCAGCACTTCGCTATTGGCCAGATCTGCAAAATCAGCAAAGTGCCTGAATCTTTCTGACTGACTTTCACTGTTTTTCCAGCCCAGAGCTTCAGTTGCCGCACAACCAAAGCGCTCTACCCTACATTTGTGGTAAGCATGCACAGCAGCGACATCTTTAATCTGCATTGCGATGCCATAAGGCTTTTCTAATGGAGCGACGAAAACTACGCGAGAGCCTCGACTTCTGGCGTTTAATGCCACGATTAACGTACTTGCTACCCTTTAGATTCACTCCTCCAGTCGGGATGGGTGCATTCTGCCAGGGAAGGAATAACACCAAAAACAGGAAGGGAAAAAGAAAATAAACTATACGCCACCAATGCAAATGAGGGTCAACAAAAAGCACAACAGCAAAGAACAGCACGAGAGTTATCCCTCCCAGCCACCTGGACAGTGCCAGAGCAAATCCGTTAACCGGCTCATAGAAAGAAAAAAATATGACAACCAGGGATATTGAAAATATGTATGTGAATGCGAATATCCACCACAATCGCTGTTTGAAATAGATACTTTCGATAATTTTCTCGGCATCAAACCAGAATCCGGACCCGCCTAGTTCCATGGATTGTTTAAACGCGGCCTCAATTAGACCATCAGCACC
This sequence comes from uncultured Pseudohongiella sp., assembly GCA_964616225.1. Classification (GTDB taxonomy): domain Bacteria; phylum Pseudomonadota; class Gammaproteobacteria; order Pseudomonadales; family Pseudohongiellaceae; genus UBA9145. The sequence goes on along the minus strand of CAZTTE010000008.1, from coordinate 37,551 downwards.
AGTATTCGCAGTAGGAATGGGCCAGATTGCCGCACCTCCAGCCTCCCCACCGAACATACCTCTCATTGATGTCAATTCTCTTGATAGAGTTGAAAACTGACCGTCAGCGTCAAGAGCGGGAATAAGCACTGGATAGAGCTTATCCAAAACCTCACTATCGTTGTTCACGAACACTTCCTGTATAGACTGAGTGAGTTGCTGTCTGCTCTTCCGTATGTCCTGCTCCAGGAACACCAGTAAACGGGAAGTATATTCATCCGTATCCCCTTCCGATCCGCCGATGATCAGTTTTAATTGCTGTAGTACGGCAGTGGTATTCTGCTGATGAAAATCAAGCACCAGGTTGATAGGCGGCGCTTCTTCCCCAAATCTAAGCTCAAGTTGCGTGGAAAGGTTTTGAACCAGAAGAACGATATTGGACAAATCCTTAACCTGCTCAAGATTGTCTTCCTCAAGATCATCGAACAGCAAGGTCAAACCATCACCCATATAGTTCCGCCCTAGAGTCTCCGACTCTGTCGGATAAAAGGGAACCAGAAAATCTTCCGCGAATTGAGTGAAAGCGCCTTTACGTAAGGGAATCTCAATTTTCTCAATGATGTTTATAGGCACCACATTCAACTGCTCTACACTCCATTCCTGCCAATGGGGCACATAGATCGCAAGATCAACCTCTGTCATCTGGTAATGAGCTCTGATGATAAATTCATTCATCGCCCCCTGAGGGCTCCAGTAATCGTCAGTTCCCAGTTCGCCATCGCGATCAAGGTTCATACCGTAGTAGGCCACCCTGTCGTAGTAGCGCAAATCGATTTCCTGACTCGCTCCTCCTGGATAAGGCAGCGCCCAACTGGGATAGAAACCGTAGATCACCCGGTCACTCTCGATTTCACATCCACAACCAACAAAACTCCAGGAAGCTTCGGCTGCCGCCGCCAAACTGGCACCCGCTCCTTCTTCTGCGCTGCCAAAACTTTGAATGACGCCCCGTCTGTTATAGACTTGCACTGAATTCAATACTGCATTCAATAACAAACCAAACTGCTCAGAGTTCAATACGTCTCCCCCAGTCGACTTGGCTGGATTGTAGTCTTCAAGCGCTAGATTAATTGCGATGTCTAACAATCGCCTATTGGGATAGCGAATACTTTCAACAAGCTGCAGCTTGGATCTAACAGGCGTCAGAAATTCATCTCGCAGCAATGCCTCGATGGCGGTAATTCGATCCTGATTTGTTTCGTTGTAGGCGATGCGACGCGCTTCAATCAACCCAGAGAAGCCTTCAAGCTGCAGCAATGACACGAGTTGTTCATCACTTGCAGCTTCTGTGTACAATTGGGTGTGTAGTTGCAGATGGGTCTTGAAAGGCCCGATGAAATATTCGCGAGCGACGGTAGCAATATTCAATCGCAGCAACCCCAAGCTCGCCTCGGGAGTTAAGTCTGTAAAGGTGATTGCTTCCAATCCGAGCGCGCCTGGCAGTTCGTTTTCTTCTCCAGCAGATTCGCCATTGTTTACATCGACCTCATCGTCATCTGAACTCGTGTCTAGCGGTGAAGAATTTGGTGCCGGTTCAAGAATACTCGGATCATTAATTAGCCCACCAATCATTAAAGTCACATAGTCCGTATAAACAGCCACGAATTGTGCTTCAGAGACACCGACAATCTCAGCATCTAAATCATTAAAATAGACTGGCGCGTCAATTGAATAATCTGTAGTGGCCAGTATTTCCTCATAGTCGTCGCCCAATAAGTCTAATAACTCATCCTCTGAAGCGGTTTCGACAAAATATCTCCAAAGCGTGCGAACATAATCATCGTATAGAATTCGATACTGGTCTCTATCAAGTGGAAGTATTCTCGTTAATACATATTCAGGGAAATCGATCTCAGAGCCACCAACCAGGTAATCTGACGTGAGCTCACCGAGAAAATCTCGATACAAATCGGCAAATTCAGAGTCGCTAATCTCACTGATGTAGAACGCAAATGCAGACGTAAAATCGGTATCTACCAATGACTCGAATTGTTCTTCATCCAGATTGGCTACATAGTCTGAGAGAAGGCCCGCGTAGTCTCCTCTATCAAGTCGCGAGATGTACTGCTCCGCTGCAACTTCCATATCGATGCTGGCGAGAATTGACTGGGCATTTATCGCCAACTGGTCGCCTAGCGCCTCTAAAGCCGGGTACGTTAATTCGTAGTAGATATTAATATCCTTCGGATCTTCAGTTGGTGTTTGAGCGAGAGCCGGAATCACAACACTGCAACTCAAAGCAAGAATACTCGCCCTGAGCCAACAAACTAATACTGTTAATCTAGATACAACCATTTTGGCACTCGGTTCAGGCAGTTTTACCCTCTTTGCGTAGCTCCTTGGTGACTCCCTCAATCAGGTCCTCTTCATTCATTCGTGTTCGATTCATCTGGATGGTATTAATAGCACCATAGCGCACAACATTAGTGATCGCGCCACCGGACAGCTCATACTGCTCCGCCAGGCTCTCCAGCGAAATACCCAGATCCAGATTCTGAGTCGTCCCCAGAATACGCTCCCATAACATCAGCCGATGCTCACTATCGGGCATCGGGAAATAGACAATGGATTGAAATCGACGAGAAAATGCTTCATCGATATTCGCTTTGATGTTTGAAGCCAGAATCACGACACCTGGAAAATCTTCTACGCGTTGCAATAGATAGGAAATTTCCTGATTCGCATAGCGGTCATTCGAGCTATTCGCCTGAGTGCGCTTGCCGAAGAGGGCATCAGCCTCATCAAAAAACAGAACCCAGTTCTTGCTCTCTGCCTGGTCGAAAACATTGGCAAGATTTTTCTCTGTTTCGCCAATATATTTTGACACTACCATGGAGAGGTCAATGCGGTATACATCAGCGCCAACGGAAGATCCTATCAGACTGGCAGTGAGGGTCTTCCCAGTTCCTGGAGGACCATAGAAGAGGCTGCGATAGCCAGGTTTGATCACTTTCTCCAGCCCCCAATCCTTCATGATGGTTTTGGAATGTTTTATCCAGGTTACTATGTTTTCAATCTCCATCATTACTTCGATGGGCAATACCAGGTCGTCCCAGGCCAATTTGGTCTCGAGAAGTTTCGCCGGGAAATTCATATTGTAGTCGGGCTTGTGATCTATGCCGGTAGTTACTCGATTCAGGCATTCTGTGCTCAATCGTAACGCACCGCTCATAAAAGGCTCCCCTGGCGACTTGTGCTCCAGCACAATCAGTCTCTTCTCAATCAGCACGCTCTCCCCATCCAAATAACTTGCAACTTCGAAACGCTTCTCCAGGTCACTGCCCGCTACGACAAATACAGCAGTTTCACAAGTCGGCAGGAACCCCCCGTGGCTTTGCCCCTTCCAGCCACCGAATTGCGTGAATCCTCGATCAAAATTCTTGTTGCGCGTAAAAAGCAGATCAAGAAAGTCTGGCCTGATATGCGGAATCAGGGATAAAAGAAAGATGAGCCGTTCATCAACACTGATATCGAGTTCTGTGAGCAACCTGGCATAAGGAGAGTCGTCAATGCTTAGGTCAGGCGGAGTAATATCGTAAATACTCTCGTATGCGGGCATTTCTTCATTCATGTCTTGCTCATGCTCGAAATACAAAGCAATGCGAGTATCGAGAACGGAATTAAACCACTCCAGTTCTTTCTCTAAACTCAGCGCATTTGCCTTACTCAGCAGCTCACTCATCTCCAGTCCACGTAAATCGCTCTATCCATCCACGGTAATTTGATTGTTGTATAGCCCCAGGGCAACTGGTCCAGCAACATGTCAAACGCTTTTGATTGCACAATTAACTTCCAGGAATCGTCCTGCAGTTGCAATTGGGCCTCTCGTTGTAAAAAGGACTCTCGCAAGCCGGCAATCGATGTGTTTTTTAGCGCCGGCCAGTTTCCTATAACCCCTAGCAGCATCTGATCGGACAGGCTCTTTTCCTGTTCCGACACTTCGATACTACGAACAATAGGTTTTCCAGTTTTAACACCACACAAAATCTTGTTGAGCACCAGTTGGAATTCAGGGCTGTCCGTACTTTCATTCAGCACATACTGCAATAGATGGACGCCCCGTTCAGCACTCTCAACATCCTTGAACTTGCGCTCTGCTATTAAATTCAAGCTGTCGAAATAGCGCTGCAGGTACGGTGCCAACAACACCAGACCTGCATTTTCAATATAGATATCTTCCAGAATCTCTGGCTCATCTTCATTCTCATCAAAACCTCGAGATTGAACTGTCGCATCAGCGTAGACATCGCGATCAGCATCATGTCGCTTTTGTACAGCTTCTCGATTTGAATCCCACATGTCCTGCTCACTGTGGGAGATCTCACGGGCCATGACTTCACTTCGCCTTTGCGAACCAGCTACTCCTTCAGAGCTGTTAAGAATCATCACAATGCGCACACAGGCTACATGTGTAGTCGCCGTTGAAGTTGCCATCACATTCCGAGCGAGCATCTCCTGGAAAACACTTCCATCTAAGACGGCACTACGGTTCCTCAGGTATGAGCACAAGCTTCGAACAAAGTCAATTTCATTGAAACTGCGACGCTCTATCACCAGATAATCGAGAATAAATTGCCATTTCAATCGATGCAGAAGAATCGGATCGATAGCAAGTTCGCGAGCATTTTCCACGCAAGCCATAGTGAGCAGATCAGCATAGAGAACCACCTTGAAGTGGTCCGCTGGCCTGAGTAATAACATGATCTTGACCAGCAGGCTCTCGGGAAGAATATTGGCTAACCTGTCTGAAGCGGCCTTGTCTCGCAGAGAGTCGGCAAGCAATTGCAACAGAGTCGATGAATGGCTACCAAGCATGAGCTCAATGGTATTGGCGATTGAAACCGATTCATGGGGTTTGACATTAAGGTGACCTAAAAGATAAGCGCGAATCAATTCGACAGTATTGTCATTCATAGATAGCGGCGGCGTGGCCTGTCTTTCTGCCGGATTCAGACTTACAAAGTCTGGGCAATCGTCGTTTTCCTGAGAACTACTACGAGCAAGATATTTCTCTTCATCCCAGCTTTTCGCTGATAGTGAATCTTTCTCGGCAAAGATCGTCTCAATGTCAGGAATCTTGTTGCCAATTAGGCGCTCGAATATCGTTGCAAAGTCGAGGGACCGAGTATTCGTGTTCCGACCTAGCGCAGACACTCTTTCTGAAAATTCGGCGGCACTAAAACTATACTTGCTGGAGAAACTGTCAAAAAATGCGAGAAGCAATCTTTTCTGCAGGGCTCCCGGCATCCTGTAAAGAACTGCCAACAGCGGCAATCGACCGGAATTCAGGTCCTGGTTGAAACGGTGAAGCTGCCAGGGATAGTTTTCGATCAGTTCATGCAATAAGCGCACGAGCTGATAGGATTCTTTGTCGGGCAACTGGTCTGCCATCGCGACCAGACCAACAAGCTTCTCGTATAGCAGGTAAGCACGGATAAGTTCAAGCTGCTCCATCTCCGGCGAGTTCTCTTTACCATGCATTTCCCGCTGATTTGGCTCTCGCAGTAATTCACCGCCGAACACTTCGTGCAATCCCTGCCCTTTGTCTGCGACAACAGCAGGCTCATCTTCCTGTACACCTCCAAACAGATATTCCCGAATCTCCTGCAACATAACCAGAGGATTGCTCCCTATACGGTTGCCCGCCACCCCCCTACTGAGCACATCGGTAATAGTATCCAGCACAAGCTCAACCGATTGGTTCTGATGTGCCGCCATTTGATTGATCAAACTCTCCAGGTATGACTTTCGGTTAAACTGATTGCCCCGCTCTACTAGCAAATAGGACAACGTGAATTCCCAGGCAAGTTCCTCTGCAACTGCGGCACTCGTTTCTGATTGCTTGCCTATTCCGTCATGTAGCTGCCTGTTAGTCACAATCTCATAAATGAACTCAGCTTCCACAGGCTCAACCAGCATGACAACATCGCGCAACATTGGATCGCTGAATCCTATTGCCATGTTATGCCTGACTTCTGCTCGCTGCCCTTCGCGCCGAATGGTGTCGAGCAACCAGGAAGTGTGCTGTACCATCAACGACTCCCAGAACGGCTTTAATTCAGAAATCTGTGCCTTGTCCAGGGCCAGGAATAGCGCATCCCGCATGCTGGTCGAAAGCAGTGGTAATTCTCTCTCCCCAATTGCATCACCGAGCCCTTGTTCCTCATCCTCTGCCTCTTCTTCTGATCCGACAGTGGACGTTGCAAGCGCTTCTCCTTCAAGTCGCTTCACGCCTTTTGGCAGTTCATCCCTTAACTCACCCAACAATTCCATTAGCTCCCCGCGTAATGGGTTCCTGGCAGACGTAGGTTCGATCAAGGTCATTAATGAGTCATAGAGATCCTGAACAGTCACATTAATATGTGCTGCCATTTGCCACATTACGCTCGCTATATAGGCTTTACGATTGAAACGGCTTCCTCTATCCACGATGAGGTAGGTCAATGTAAATTCCCAGAGAGACTTTTTGGCCTCTGATTCTTCCATGGCAAGTTCATCTTCCGCTGCTATATAGAGCTTGGGCTGAGAAACCAGCTCCTCGATAAACCCGTAATTCGCCGGTTCGAGAACCTGCACGATATCCTTGATCATAGGCTCTTCAAATTTGTGCGCGATCACGTTGCGTACTCTTGCCGATTGTCCATAGTGCAGAGTCGCCGATTTCAGCAGGTCCGAGTGGTGAGAAAGCAGAGAAAGCCACACCGTCTTCAGTTTTCGAATCGAGCCCGATTGCATTGCCTCTATCAACCGAGCACGATAGCGTGCAGCCTTCTGATGCTTTCTGCCTTCATCTCCCAGAGATTCTTCAAGTAGCAGACCCTGCCCTCCATGTTCAGCGGCAATCTTTGTATCCATCCATCCACTGGATTCTGCTTCAGCAGCAACTGCTCGCAACAACTGATATAGCTGGTTTCTTTGCCCCTGGCCGCGGGCATGTTGCAAAAGTTGCCTAAGAACCAGCGATTGGTGTTGCGGCAAGAATGTAGCTATTGTCTGGATGACATGCAGTATGACTTTCTCTGGCGACCCATCTCGATTGCGTGAACGCAGCCCGAAGCGCAGCAATTCCGACCAGATTCGCCCTTGAATACTGTGAGTTGATAGGCCGAAACTACGAGCACTCAAAGTACAAAGCTCTTCAATCACAGTTCTCAACTCTGTCGAACTGAGTCTTAACACGCCGATTACAAGTTTGCTGATGTAGTCAAGTGAGAATTGATTGGCCAACCTGAAAACTATCTCTCTCTGCAGCGGCGACGAATTCAGGTAGTTGATTAGCTCATGCAAATTTTCGCTTAGCACTCTACCAAACAATGCATCGAGATCGTTTGCATGTGCTGGGGATGCGTTCCAGGGCAATCTGCCAGATTCCAGGAAGCAACAGAGCACTTGCAATTCTGATTGTTGTCGAGTGATTCTGCGTCCCGTGGAGGCAATATCATGCTCGATGCCGGCTATCTCTTCATGAAGGCGCGAATACAGCACCTGCCTCAGCCTCTCCTGAAAATCGTCGTGGAAACAGGCAAGTGACAAGTCACCCAGATCGACTTCTATCTGATCAAACCATAAAACTCCTTCGCTGTCTGAGACTTCATCGAATACTTCCTCAACTGTCGGCAACAATTTCGATTTGACGAAATCTTCAAAACCATGCTGTTGATCAAGCGCCAATTCCTCGCTCGGATAGGTGACCTTGAAAACAGCTGACTCTATGCAATGATGATTATTCACTGCTCGCCACCCAGCAATTTTGTCCAACCATGACGATCAGAGGTTGTACTTTTATGCTTCTCCAGCAGTTTCAGCACCTCAATCATCTCCGATGAATTCTGCCCAGTATGTCGATTCCACTCAGAATACTTCTTCAGAAATTTCCTATAGTCTGAAGGCACAAGCCAATGAAATGCCAACGATTCCTGGCAGGTATTGTGCTCTTGTATTTTCTTCTCAACGAGATCAAATATCTTGTGGAAGTAGCTAACCTCACCCTCTGAGCATCTGGATGCCTTGATTCTTGGTAGCACCACACTGGTCCTTCCAGCGTGGAATCCCCAGTCAACATGCTCAGAACCCCGCCTGGAGAACAACTCAAGATGCTTGATCACTGAAAAATCGAATTTCTTGATTTCATTTCTAAGCCGATCGATTTTTCTGAATTCACGCAAGTGAGCACGCTCTTCTTCGTTAACGCGCCTTTCACTTTGCTCAAGCTCATGTTTTCGCCTCTCAAGCTTGATGGAGTAGTGATCTATTGATCTAATTACATCCTTCTTTAACGCCAAAAAATCCGAACCATTTGCGTTTAGTCTGCTTTGCTTGAACTTCTGCAACTCCAAAAACAGTGCCAGGTTTGTGCTGGCCTTATAGAATACGTCATGATCCGAACCGGATTTTTTCTCTCTTAGCCAGCTCTCATAGAGATATTCGAATTCACACATCGTTGGAAAATCCAGCCAATGAAATTCCACGGCGATATGTGCTGGGCAATTCTTCCTTACAGTTTGTTCAGCCAAATCCCGGAAACGTAAATCCTGACACCTGCTTGTCCAGACAGGAAAGACCACGCTTATACGATTGGCAAACTTCTGCTTTATGTCATGATTCATGCTGTTGAAGTTTTCGGGGCGCAACAGGATATGCTCGATTACATGCATCCCTTCCGATGCTTTGCTGAGGTCTATTAGCCTGGATCGCAAGTCTTGCGCATTTTGTCTGGCAGCGTCTTTGTCAACGTCCCGCAGTAAGACCAGTACCGTTGATTCACCGTCTTCCTTAATGCTAAGTACTAATTCGCGGCGCTTTGCGCGGTATTTGTAGTTCGATTGCTTTACACCATGGGAAAGAATCGTTTGCCACCGATCAGCATCGTCTAGCGCAGCAAAGCGTTTTAGGCTCTCTTTATCTGCAGCAATCTGATCAGCCTCTTCATTGGAAATTCCAGCATCATCGAATAGCTCATTTCTTGCTGCCTTTATCATTTCCTGAGAATGAATTTTGTCTAGAGAATCGCTTGGCGCTGCTTTCTCTCCAGAAAGTTTGCTGCCAACTGATCCCGGTGAACCCAGCAATAGCCCCAGTTTCAAAAATTCAATTGTCATTGACTTGGAGGTGAGCTGCTCAAATCCCAGGAAGATGCTGGTTCGATACTGGAGACCACTCGCTGCCTCAAGTTGGTGATCCTGCTGACCTGAGCCAGGATCTACAACAGGCCTTATTGAACAATACCGACTGTAGTTTAAGGCCCCTGCCCTTTCTCCACTGGCAAACTTGATGCGATTAAGCAAGCGAATCTTGTTGGTGATGATTTTGCGTTCAAGAGCTTCTTCGCTTAGATAGCAGTTTACTTCGCGCAGCTGTTGTTGAAGAAATTCTTCCCCATAGAGCCCAAGCAGATAGTCCAGTAATCGGCTCTTTCGCCCGATGAAGTTATCTATTCGCTCCAGAATTTCGTCCAGAACAATCCGGGCTTGTTTTGGATAGATTTTTTCCAGATTGGATATTTCTTTCGCGCTCAGCAGCCCACTGTAATAGGTCGTTTCTTCGTAGTCAGATATGGAGAACGTCTGATTGATAGAATCAAGATTCGCCAGGTAGTTCGACATGATCTGCTCAAATAGCAGCAGGTAGGATTTCAACTGTAAGGCTTGTGCCTTACGTTGATCTGAGTAATTCCTGGGCACACCATATTGATTAATGCCATAGATGTCCGGAAATTGATTCTGCAGTGATTGATAACTTGAGATTTTGCGGTAAGTGCCTTTGTGAGGAACTGAAAGCAGGATATCTTCCTGCAGAGAGTAATCTGCATTGGCTCTTGCAAATCGTATGGTGTCCAGTTGAGCCAGGAATTCGTCCATTGAAAAATAGACGACCTGCCCGGCAACCGAAACTCGAGTATGTTGCAGATCAGCTTCTGCTCGAGGTGCCTTGAGTCGAAATCTGAAATCTCGGGGAGTCTCTGCAACCGAGCCACCCCCGACTGGTCGCAACTTCAGTGCTGCCACATAATCAATTCCCGGAATGCTTTGTGCCCGTGACAGTATTTTCGATTCCAAAAGTGTAAGACTGGATTTCTCAGCAGAATGCCTGAGAGACTCACCGACGAGGAGGCCGCGTTTCGTAAAAGGGCCGAGGAAGCTCTCATCCAGAGATCCTCCTTCCTCCAATTTCTCACTATAGGATGTATAAGATACCGAACTGGCCAGTACTGCCGCTGCTTCGAAGTAGAGCTCCGCGAACACACTTGCGGCTCTGTATTCAGGCTTGATGCTAATATCTGCCTGCAAGAAGCACTCCCGCTCAACGGCAACCTCAATCTCATCATCCAGATCTTCGCAGAGGTTTCTCACTCGATAGTAGTTATCTTTGACCTGGGCTTTTACCTTCTCGGCAGTAACATCGTCATCAACATCGCGGTCAGACATTCTGATTTTGACGGTGTACAAGCCATACCCGCCCTTGCTTTGATTATCTGCGCCATTACTTACCAAAACCAGATCAGCATCATCAGACATGTCGACCAGGGAAACTTCCAGGTCTTCGGGTGTGCAGGGTCGGCTGAAGAAAACATCTTCAGGTGCATGCAGACCAAGTTTTTCAAGATCAATATCACCATCTTCATCACACAGGTAGTCTGCGACATCGAATGAAGACCTATAGATCAGGTCAGTGAGTGCGAAGCAGACCTGCTCCAGGATGGTGACTCCCGGATCATGATAGTTGTAGTCAGTCCAGGCTGAACCTGACATCTCCTGGGAGATTTCTATGCCTTCTTTACGCAGGCGATCGAAAGCATAGGGATTAGACTCCCTGGATTCACGCGCTATTGATTGGCTCACTTTCATTGACCGAATTACCCTGGATCACCCCCGCCTACTGCGGCACCATCAATCACCTCCCAGTCCTGGCTCCAAAGCCTGGTTACGTGATAGTAGATTCTCACCTTCTCTGGAAATGAGAATGCCGACTTCATGCATAGCTGATAAAGTCCTGGATTATCGTCATCACCTGCTGGCTTCCATCGCAACTTCAGCCTGTCCCGAGGGCCACTGTAATAAGACTGGTGAATACGAATCCGGCGCGCTCGATTCCAGAAATTTAGAACTTTTGGCCTGGGGTTACAGGCATTGAGCGCAACCGCATGCATGATGGCAAATCTTTCTTCCTCACGATGCTCAATCTTCGCCACAACCTCCAAGGCCTGAACCCCAAGTAGTTTTTCAGATATAGGGTGGAAGACTCCATCGGCTGGTATCGAAGAATCTGGCGTGAGTGCCACGCCAGACCTTGCCGGCGCCCTGATTCTGCCCCCCACATCAAGCATAATCTGGTCAGTATAGGATTCAGGCTCTGTTTCATCTTCTGAACCACTCTCTGAATTGGTATCCATATCCGGTGTACTGATACTGACCTTGCCATACATATCCACAGAGAAAATGGTTTTTGGTTTGTTGTTCAGAGCATCGGTATGGATAAACTGCAGGGATTCATCTCTTTCCTGGTAGCTCAGAGACCAGGAAGGATGCTCATCGGTCAGTTTTCGGAAGAAGCTGATAAGATTTTCGGTATTACTCGAACTATTCTGTGGCGTAATTTCGAAACCGAATTTGGGCGTCTTGGAAAACCCTTCATCCACTATATTCAAAGCCGAATCAATCAGATCGGCGAAATGCTCTTCTGAAGGCAACTTGCCAGCACCAAAAAATCGCTTTAGCGTCTCTCTGTTCTGTTTTGGCATCAGCTAGATTCCACCTACAATAAATGTATTTCCGACTTCCAGTTCTCGTATACCAGTAACTTCTGGTGCGCGAGGCTCTATCTGCGTTTCAACTTCAATATAATGCTTCTTCAGGGGGACAGCCAAACTCCAGGGGTAGACAGGCACCAGGTCGGCACCATCACCTACGATCTCTTGCTGCACAGAATCTCCCAATCGATAATATCCATCCAGACTCCTGCTGATATGTAGCATCGAAAAATCGGAAACGAAACTGACAAAGTCCTGGTTGTAAATGAAGGAATAAATGTCTTCTCGTCTGATGTGTTGTGCGAGATTCAGGCCATAGCCAATTGCGGAGAACGGATTAATAAACTGGCAGATTTCCTTATTAAGCAACTCAACATAGTTACTTGCCCGCGCATATTCCTCGAAGACAACTGAACAACGCACCTGCACCCACTCATATACTGGATTCACCACTTCAACATGGGCGAAAGTGCTATTAAGTGAAGCAACATAATCGTGTATGTCGTTAAGATTTGCAGCACTAAGCCTTGGCGCCTCCCCAATAGTCTGTTCGATGTCCAATATCCTCGGCGTCACCACTATCAAGAGATGACCCGGGACCTTCTGCAAGGTCGAAGTAGTGCGGTTCGGAAAACTAACAGCTTTACCAACGGCAGGAAATTTTTCCAGAATCAAACGCTCATAATCCCAGCCATGCACCGCGCGGGATCGGTGACGAATGCGCTCAGCAATGCGAGTATTGAGCTGTCGACGATTCTCTTGTTCAGCTAGCTGAGTAAATCCATCCATTTGCGTGACTGCGGAAATACCTGGAATAGAACCAACAGGGCGCCATTGCAACTGAGATATGGGAAACTTCTTATAATCAAAAATGGCATCGTCAGCCGCGCGTCGCAGTTTTACTGCATGGGTTCTGATCTGCCGCAAGCTACAGAAATTTTTTGAAGCGCTGTCGGATGAGACTTTAAGCCAATATAATTCTCCTGGCATTTCAGAGTACTGGCTAGAAAAGTCCTTCGGGAGGTCAATAGTCACAATTCCCGATTTGAGGAATCCTTTAGTACCATCTGAAACAATTTGATCTGGCCGTAACGGCTCCCAGCCTGAAGCTGCAAGGTAAGACCAGTGGTGCTGCACTGGAGAACCGTAGCTATCTCGAGTTGAGTCATCGCAAAGTAAAAAATAGAGAGTTATCCGTCTCGGTCGTTCGCTTGCTGATAGACCAATGAGCAAGTTTCCATCATTTCCAAATGGCTTAAAGAAGCGGTGCTCACCACGACCAGATACAGGGAAGATGTGCTCTATCCCAAATGGATGAGTCCTGTAGACTTTCTCTGTAAGGCTATCTTCTACACTTCCCTTCCCGGACCGTATTGATATTGTCGTGCTGGCAATGTAGTCGACCGATAATTTATTGAGCAGCGGTGTATAGGGCGCCTTGGGCAGTTTGTTCCTCTTACCAAGTCGTTTCTTGGAATTAGTTTCCAGTGTCTGCGACAAATGTATTGGAAAATCCTCGTGACCAAATGCGGTGCCCGGGGAAGCAAGAGATAACTTGACAAATCCACTGCGTGTCCTTAGACCGAGACCGAATCCTTCTTGCAACTCAGCCAATTCAACTGGCTTAAGATGCTCAACCGACTCTACATCAATAAGCTGATGCTCACTCAACTTTCGATCAAAAGAATTAAAGAGAGCTACTTTCTGTATCTGTGACTGTGCGGCAGGCTGCCAGCTCCCGCTATTCAACACAGTTACCTTTGCCTGAAAGCTCTCATTCTCATACTTTGTTGGATAACCCTTATAGTGCCCTCTAAAACCTTCTTCTCCTGCAGGCAGTTCGCCCCAATGGAGACGGACCCGGAAGGCATCAACGTTCTTTATCGCCGCCTCCGGCGACGCAACTGCCAGGTATGAGTTGATTGTCGGCGTGGGGCCGAAGGGATAGAACGGTTTCGACGGGTCCAGTTGGCTGATGTTGTTATAAACTACAACATTCTTTACTCCATGCACTCGAGCCGAAATGTCAATCTCTTCAAATTCAAACTTGTCCAGTAAGCTATGAGCATTAAAAGTGGTCGCAGGATTAATATCAATTCTCAAAACCGGTAGCTCAGTTTTCCAGCTTTCCCCATGAACATCCGGAACACAAGCGCACACTGCCGGAGCTTCCATTGGTAAATTAAAAACCAGCTTGAATCCGGTTTCCGGGTCAGCGAGTCTGAGCACGTCATATCTACTAGCTACATACCAGCCTTCTTCTGTTGTCAGTCGAATTTCAAAGGCTGAACCAAGGTACGAGGCGAGCAAACGTTCACGGTGGCCTGACATCAATTCATCAAGACTTTCTGTGGAATTCCCCTCTTCAGCATCAGGCAGGCTTAGCTGTTTTCTGACTGAATCCAGGGATTTTCCGCATTCCAGCTTCCGAGCTACACTATCGAGCGACCCATTCTGTATACCATCGAAAGTGATCCCTTCAAACAGGAAATGGCTAACCACTTCGCCCAGGCCTGATCTGAATTCATCAGATGAATCAGCATGCTCGAGCCGTAGTAACAACAAGTCAGACTGGGAAACCGCAGCATCCAGCATGCCGCGAATTGCGTCGTACAACTCCTCGCAGGCAGTGAAATGTTGCTCCTCACCAGTTCTTGGACTAATCCTTGTTGGCGCTTCAGCTTTGTCAATCGCTGCCGCATTTTTCCTGATCCTGTCATCCTGCACTTCATTGAAGAATGAGCGAATAGACTGGCCTGATTTATTCACAATAAATCCTAAGGAAAAAGCAAAGAGAGATTCCTTGAATGCACTTCTTGTTCTTGCGCTACCAAGAGATGCGATGTGCGTGGAAAGCGGTCTGGTCTTACTATTTAGTCGAATACTGAGAACGATCTTTCGCTCACCTTCGTCAAGAAAAAAGATCCTGGAAGCGACAGCTATACCGGTAAGGAATTCTGCACTACCATCTTGTTCCGGCGCCACTGTGGCATTCTTGTTCCCAAACAGAGGCCAAGTCACTTCCTGATCTTGACTGTCTGTAACCACATCAAGAGGAATGTCCTGCCTCAATATCTTTGTCACGTAATTCAAGTCGCAGGCTGGGGTAATCATTTCCTCACGCGCAAAGTGCAGTGTGTGGAGTGCAGAAACTTTAGCATCAGAAACCGAAACACTATCCACAGTCTCAAAGATGATGTCATTTAGGTCCCCATCTTTAGCACAAGTAAATTTTCTTCCGGCTTCTATGTCGACCGCATCGGAGTGTTCCAGCACTTCAAAATTCAGAACAACCATTTCCGGGTCTGGTTCCCTTAATTTCGTTCTCAGAATTTCTCTATAGTAGAAATCCAAATGCCGCTGAGTAAAAGCGTTTGCGTTATCCTGGGCGTATCGATAAAGCCTGAGAAATGCTATGAACACACTAATGGCAGGATCGTGGCTCTCGGTTTTGAGCGATTGTGGTAACAGGATCTGGCAATGACTTTTAAGATGATCCACCGCATTGAGGAATTCGAAAGCTGACTTCGCCAGTTGCTTGCCAGCATCGCTGACGCCCTCAAAGTCTGAAACACTAGCTCTTGGAAAACGAAGCGCAGTTTCGTCGCCACCGACTCCCCAGATTTTGTCCAGTATCGGAAACTGCCGTTGTTGAAGAGAAGTATCCATCTGTCTCAAATAATTGAATACCACACCCAGATTGTGTGCCTCAGCCATCAAACTGCTGTACAACATTTTCTGAATCCTGGTTGTCAGATCTCGTGCCGGCAAAGAATCGGAGCGGCTTATGTCTCTTAACCAGCCATTCAGATCTTCCACCAGATCGAGAACCTCGGGAAGGGTCTTGCTGGCAGAATAGCTACGACCTGAAGCCAGCTTCTTGCGCAGAGCAGAGACATCTTTCTGCACGATCAGTGCCATGATGACGATCTCATTCGAAGCCAGGAATGACCGCCAGTTTCCGTTCTTGACACCGCTCGTATTGAAATACTTTAGCTCGGAAGCAAAATCTACACTGGCTGCCAGGAGGTCCTCAAATGTCATCTCATCGACATTGAAATATCCTTCCTTCAGAGCTGCGGGAAGTCTGCCTTCCTGCTCTGTTCCTCCTGCGCCAAAATTGTCCTTTACCGTTATCATTGTTACAAAGCTTCAATTCATCTACCTAGATGCTGACGGAACTTCCTTCCTGAATATAAAATGGATAAACAATATTGCTTCGAGTATTGATTGAAATTATTGTGTAGTCGATGTGAATTCTTAGTAGCCCTTCGTAAATGTCTGCAGTATCCACACTAACGTCTTCCACGCTGATTCGTGGTTCAAAAAACAAAATCGCTCGCTCAACCAGATCTCTTATCTCTGTAATTGCGGTTTCGTCTATGGTCTCGAACATCATGCTTTTTAGACCACAACCATAGGATGGCTGCATTACCCTCTCTCCAGGTGCAGTCGACAACAATATGCCCAGGCTCTCTTTGATATCTGCTTCCAGAGATACCATTTGCAGCTCAAGTACGCCGTTATTTAAGTCAAACTGCGGCGGAAAACTCCAACCACGCCCGAGAAATGATTTGTCCGCTTCTTCAGCCATTACTCCTGCCTGCCTTGCTCACTTTTACTATCCACCAATCATCACAGTCGGGAAGCCGATTGCGATTTGCCCGCCATGGGCAGTCGTATCCCCCATCCTGGCCGCCGGTTTGCCACCGATGGTCACAGTTGTTGAGCCCTTTACTATAGTGTCTGGGGGGCCAACACAAACACAATTGTCGGAAACTACTGCCGCCGGCATCTTCCCTACGAGGACTGTCGGAACACCTGGGCCAACCACTGGCCCGCCCACGTGAGGAATCGGCGGCACGCCTGGCGTTTGCATAGGACAGGTGTGCATATCAGTTATTCTTGCTGCAAGTGGCATAGCTCTTCTCCAACACTCTCTCGCCTCGCAGGCGAGCACCTCAATTAATCATCACCATGGCGCCTTTGACTGTTGTGTTCCCACCAGCCGACAACTCAGCTGACGCGCCGCCCTTCGCCGTCAGCCCCACATTGGCATTGTGCTCAATATTCAGTCCTTCAGCCTTTAAATCCGCTTTCGACGCAATAGAAATCTCTCCAACTGCATCAAGTGACATCTTGCCTTTCGCGGAAAGAGAAATGTCCTTGGGACTATCCATGCTTATCCCGCTGGTATTGAGTTCAAGCTTGTTGTTGGTCTGGTCCTGTATAAGAATGGATTTGTCTTCATCGCTGATGACAATAGTGTTTTCCCCTGGAGTGACAATCGTGATGATTTTCTTTTCATCATCAAATTCGACCTTCATCTCACTCTTGGTCACAATCGCCTTGATGTAGTTTTCCGCAGTAAGCGGATAAGGTGGCATGCGATTTGAACTGTAGAGGCTGCCGAGAATTACGGGACAACCAGGGTCATTGTTCAGGTAGCCAAGAATTACTTCATCGCCAATTTCTGGAATAAAGAATTCACCAAAACCGTTTGAAGCATAGTAATTGGAAAGCCTGGCCCAGACTCCTTCCGTTTCCGCCTGTAGCACCGGGACTTTCACCTGTATGCGGTTTTGCTTTTCCGGATCTTCATCCAACTTTATGACAACGCCTATATGCAGCCCTTCCACGCCTGGCAAGAGGCCAGATGCCGGAGGCGAAGCGAGATCACGTTTTTCGGCGAACCACTCTGCAGACATGCCGAAGCGAACTTCTGTGCTCCAGCCGCCTTCAACAATTTCATGAAACACACCACTGATGAAGACATTACCGTTGAACCGATCGCCCACACCCGAAACCTCAATTTGTTTACCTGGTTTGGCCTTTGCCGAGCCCTGAAATTTCATTCTTCCGACAACGCGAGACAGTCCGGACTTAACTTGTTGTGCAGTTGCCCAGCCACTCAATGCTGTATTCTCCATGCTGACTGGCGTCTGCAGGTCATAACTTTGCAGGCCCAGTACCTTGGCCAGATCTGAAGAGGAGAGATTTCCCTGATCGTTAAGCGTCTCCGTGCCTGCGGACTCTTGCACGACAGCTTGCGTAGATGGGTCCCAGCAAGAGCTATTAACTTTGGTGAACTGATTTCTTGCATCAAGATCGGCATGAAACTCGATAAGATCTTCACCATAGGTAACCCCAAGCACTGCCGAACTCTGTGTGTCAGGCTCTGCAATGGAAATCTCAGCATCATCTACCACTACCACCATGCCGTTGACTTCTGCGCGAGAAATAATGAAATCCCAATCCGAGCAGTAATACTGCACCAACTCTGGATGCTCGGTAGAAGTTGCGCTTGCTTTCGCAGTTAATCCACTGTAATTGCCAATCAATGATGAGAATATATCGCTATCCTTCTGCTTCACGTAGTTGGCATTCTTGCGACCAATTGTCATTGCAACAGATTTATCCCGGCACTCGATCAGCAATCTGGCATAGTTATCCCCGGTAATTTTTACACTATGCTTGACCACGATGCCTTCGAAGATAGCCTCCTCATCATCTCCGTAACCGGCACAGATCTTAACTTCACTACCTGGCTTCAAATCATCCGAGTCACTGATAGGAAAATTCTTGTTGGGCATATCACCGTCCGGAATAACGATCCTGGCAACAGGTATCGCGTTGACGGTTTTCTCTACTTCAATACTGTCAAAACCAACGGTGTCCGGAAGCTTGGAACCACCGCTATAGACAGTCAGCTTTAATACTCCTTCGCTATTTTTGTCCGGTGAATCTGCCATGGCTTATGAGAGAGGTGGAAAGATGAGTTTTTGTCCAGGCTTGATATCACGAAAGTGATTCAGCCCATTAGCCTCAGCAACAGCGAGATAGTAGGCGCTGTCTTTATAGACGCGGTTACATAATAGTGGCAATGTATCACCAGCTTTGACTTCAACCACATGAGTGAGATCTGGAGAAGAGGTTCTTGCAGCAAGACTGCTTTCCTCCTTGCTGACGAATCCCGTGAACTTGAGATCCACCGAAGCCCGGAGAGGCTCACCATTGGGCTTGAACATTTTGTAGGTCAGTCCCATAGAAGCCAACCTGCCGTAAAAGATCATGCTTCCCCACAACAACCTCACCACCTGAGGCTCATGATCAATACCCTTATAATCGTAGACAACATTGTTCAGTTCTTTGAGCTGAGTTTTAACATCTGCTGCTTGTTTGGTTGGATAGTGGTTCTCGTCGGTGTCTTCGGTTGCATAGTCACGAACAACACCGGTTCCATCAATCTCAATCTTAAATCCGATTTCGTCGGGAAGTGTCTTGTGAAATCTGGAGTTGGAGCCCGTACTACCTTGTGTCTTCTCTTTGTTATATGAGATCTTTTTCTGGTGGGTGTAACTCTGGGGATTCATCATCACCTGAAACTTGTCTTTCTCACCCGACTTTAACGAAATCTTGCCACTGTCAGGATCTATACTGCAGGCAGTAATCAATAGTTTCTTCAGAGTACCTTGCTGAAGTCCGGCCATTATCTTTCTCTCGCGCTGGCCAGGGATTCAGAAACTATTTGCTTACATTCAGCAAGCAACTCTTTCTTGAACGCTTCAAGATCAATTTCCATGTCATCCGAACGCGGGGAACTACCATCCCCTTCGCTAACCGATGATTTGATGATGAGTTGTTTAACTTCGATAGTCATAAACTACTTAATCCTATTGGCGAAGTTGTAGCTGAGCTCTATCTTCTCTATTGCGAGCTCGTTCTTGGTCGAATTGAAGCCCTCAACTTCCCATTTCACAGGAAAGGCGTTGATCACATCCCAAGCCCTGATCGGACTCCCATTTTCTCCCAACAGACGTACGGAAAGATTCATCGGCCTGATTCGCTCAACAAATCCGTTCTCGAGTGTCTCCTGACACCACGCAACAAGAGGTGATTCGGAATCGGCAATACCTCGCTTCAGCACCAGCTTGGGATATTTCACTCCCTTGGGTAACTGGTGCACAAAACGGTTCTCGCCGCCTTCATGGACAGAATCCAACTCCATCTCCGGACTCAGGCCAGAGACCTCCAGGAAAGAGTTGTCATCAGGAGAGCTGTTTTTAAGACCAGTCAGCTTCCCGAGGAACACCACGCGAAAGTGAAACGCGGGCGCCAGATAGGATTGACCCTCCTCTTCTGCCGCGACGTTATAGTTGGCACCTCTGGGTACCGCCATGACTCAATACCTGACTTTGAGAATCAGCGGGCCTAGCCAGCGTTCTCGATAGTCACACCTTCATGCACGATCTCGATAGTTTCGATAGCAACTTCATTACCATCAGATTTGAGATCGGTACCCGTGATTTTCGTTGGCCAGGCGTTTGCGAGTGTCCAGACCATTGTTGGCGCACCCTCTTCGTCAAGCAAACTGATAGTGACCGGGACCCGCTTGATCGTGTTCATCTTGATCTCGTTGAACCAATCCCAGAACTTATTATCACCTTTGTAAACGCCCTTCTTCATGGTGACATTGCCTGATTTTTTCAATCCAGGCATCTTCACCGTAGAAAATTCCGGGCTGTCACCGAGTCGATATTCAATCGGCTGCGCTTCGATATCCAGGCCCGATACTTCCTGAAAAGACATTTCCTCTGAGTCCCACTTCACCTGAAAGTAAAATTTGGGAAGGGGCCACACCTCGGTGCTTTGGGCTGAACCGTCATCTGCCATGTTTATTCTCCATTAACAATTAAAATTAGAATCTCTATATCAATCAGTTCCCAGTGAATACTTAGGACTTCTGCATCTGCTGCTGGAAAGTAATCTCGATAAATTCCGCCGGGCGAATGAGTGCAACCAGCACTGTGACCTTCAGAATACCTTCCAGGATGTCTTCCGGAGTCATGGTTTCACCCAGGCCCACCATCACGGTAAAAGCATCGTCCGGACTGGCTCCGGCCAGACCTCCACGCTTCCAGATACCGGTCAGGAAGTTTCGAATCATGCTCTTCATGGTCATCCAGGTATTGGCATCGTTGTTGTCGAATACATAGGCTTTCGCTGCCAGACGAATCGACTCTTCCAACATGATCATGGTGCGACGCACCTGAATGTAGCGCCAATCCAGGCTGTTCCCGTCCAGGGTTCTGGCACCCCAGACCAAAGTGCCTTCACCGATGAAGCTACGAATCGCATTGATTGACTTGCCCTGGGGCGTGACATTCAGATCCTGTTGCTCATCGTGAGAGATATCCACCGCTGGTGACACAACGGCATTCAGGCTGACATTAGCTGGCGCTTTCCAGACGCCGCTGGCGTTGTCCACACGGGTAAATACACCCGCCATGGCAGCTGAAGGTGGTAAGAGATTCAGCTTGTTCTTCACCTCATCCATGATGATCTTGAATGCAGCAGAATTCTGCACCAGGGCAGACTGCAGAAGTCGTATCTCCGTCGGCGCCTGCTCCTTCTGCTTTTTCTGCGTCTCTTCGTCAGTCTTGTCATCAACCCAGGCATCCTCATCAACATTGCTCAGGTTTGCGATCTGACCTTTCATCTCTTCGGACTTGGCAGCACCCATGTCTTCCTTAATGATGTCGGTGAGCTTATCCAGGCTGCCATCAAAATTGCGATAGTCCAGTTCATTGTCCTGTACGATTGTGGTATTGACCCAGGGGTAATAGGCCATACCATAGTCGAGGTTGTTAATTCCCAGGTCGCCACGAAAATTGGCCACCGGATCTCCATCAGGATCGGTGCGTTCTTTATCTCCGTCGTAGACATCCAGAATAGCCACTCGATTTTTCATCTTGTCACCGCAGTGCATCAGGGTCGCTTGCTGCACTTTGATCGCTTCGCCTTTGTCCGCGATACGACACACATCTGGTATGACCACCATGGTGGGTTCTTGCTCTTTGATCAGTGTCTCGACACCCTCAACCAACTTACCAGCATCGATTGACTGATCATCGGTACCATAAGAACCTATGGAAACGATGTAGCATGGGCCGCCGCCATTGGAGAAAAACAGCTTCATGCTGTTGTACAGAAGATACTTGCCGGCTTCCTGTTCGATAACGTAATTCTTGGGCTCGGCCTTGGGATCCGACAGGCGCTGGATAAAATCTGCGTCTTCTCCCTTATCCGCTTCACGAATCTTGAAGACAGGCTTGGAGCCTTCGCCAAAGTAGTTGTGAAATTCCGCCATGGAGGAAATCTTCCACGGCTTGTTTTCAAGCGACTTGCCCTTGTTATCTGCTTTTTCCGTGTAGCCGACAAAGGCAGGCACAGCCGTCGCGACTTCCACTACAGAATTTGGGAAGGCACTCTTTTCGACGATATAGACGCCGGGGGTTTTCATTGGTGCTGCCATGATTTCTCACTCCTCCGATTAGAAATTTATATAGATCTCTGAAACAAATAATTCGTTATCTTGATGGATTACTTTGTTGATGCGTTTCGCCGTTGGTACTGCTAAACGGCTAACTAGAACCTTTGCACGGTTTTTATTGGTGATGACCAGTTGCAATTTTGGTTTGGCGCGATCACGCATGGGAATTGCTCTTGTGGTCATGAATATTTTTGCCATTCTGCCGTCGGCAACCTGTTCCTCACCGAGGTATTCAAATTCAATGTCATCATTCACATCCCTGATATAGACACCTTCCCGATTGGCTTCGCCGATCAGGTAGTACTTCCAGTAGGTTTCTCTAGCCTTGAAGCGAATGGCATAGTCGTTGTATTGCTCATTGCCAGCGGTCGCCAGTTGCTCGAGCTCAGAGCGCGACACCCGAATGCTTACCATACCCAGGTCTGGCTTATTCCGGTCAGCCATGCTGACGTGACCAGACGCCGGCGCTGGCCGGTCTATCAGCTCAGCATCGGAGACAAATTCCTCGGCGTGTAAGTATTTTTTCCCCACGGGCTGTGAGTCCGCGATTGAAGAATCGAAAAACAGCGTCTTGTTCGAGGACAAAGTGGGAGCGGTAGTGAAATTCTGGAAATTTTGCTGCTCCGCCTCGCACTGAAATTCAATACGTAGTGGATTGTTTTCATCACTCGCGTAGAGCTTCAATGCATCCAGATGTTCGCTATTGAAAAACAGAGTGAGACCATCAGGCCGCCTGCGAGAGATTAGATTGACGTTGTGCATCAGCTTCGAGGTAGCGTCAGTGGGCACAAAGTTGACCCCAGACAATTTACCGTTAGGAAAATAGTTGTGCTCCATACTGATGTTAAACATTGGCCTGTACTGCCCCATTCTACTGCTGCTCGCTTCTCTTCTTTTTGCCGTCTAGGCAAATACCGTCGGTTCCGGTGCGCTGGAAATGGTAACCGCCTGATCGGTAATATCGCCTGGATCAATGGTCACCATCCGCACCCGATACAGCACCGAAGGGAAGTACTTGCCGCCAAGTACGCCCCAGAGGTTGCTCAGGTCCTGAATCGACAGGTTCTCGATGTCCAGAATCAGCTTTTCTATGCGGTCATCCATCTCTGGTGAGTTGGCGTGATCAAATACAGGATGACGCTGAAAGAAAACGATCGTATTGGATAGAAACTTCATAGATTCCAGATAGTTATTACCACCAAAACAGATAGATACCATGACGTAGATATTCAGATGAACCGGCTGGTTGCTGATTGGGGCACGGGAAAACCCTGCACCCATTGCGGTGTGTTTTTTCGAATAGATCTCTCTTTCAATGTTGATCAGGCTCAGCGCCACCTTGTTATTGGCCTGCAAAGGTAAGCTGCCATCCTGTTCTACCGTATTTGAAACAACCACTATGTTCTCATCCAGATGGAAGGTCTTTCTGAGCGCCTCATCCAAATTCAGAGCCAGCTGGTTAATTGCGGCATTGATCATTGTTGTGTGATTCGCATGGTATTGATTACGGTGACTTCCATTGCTCTACCCAGACTTTTGCCAGTCTTTCTTTTTGTGCACGGTATCATCGCTCCGTTGCCCGACCGTTCTTGCAGCGCTGTTTCACTGTTGCTTTAGTGTGTGTATATCGCTTTGCGGAGGTTTTGCTACTGTTTGCTTATCGTTTGATACACATTTATCCGTGTCAGCTTAGCCTTGTTCAGGTATGCTCATTTTCCATCACAAACAAGATAAGCAATTCGCAAATTTCATGGCTAGACTCTCCTTGGCACTCCTGGGCACACCCAGACTTACTTTGAATGGCATCTCGCTCGATGATGTCTTTTACGAGAAAGTGGAGGCTCTACTTTGCTACCTTGCTATTGAATCTAACCGCCCTCACCGTCGCGAGGTGCTAGCGGAATTATTTTGGCCAGGTCTCCCTAATGACCAGCCTCGAAACAACCTGCGCTATGCCTTGTGTAAATTGAGGAAGGGGCTGGAAGATCACAAGAACCCGGTGCCCTATCTCATCGTCAACCGCACCAGCATTCGCTTCAATCCAGAAAGTGACTATTCTCTGGATGTTGCCGATCTAGTAGAGGCGTTGGGGCAGTTCTTGCAACCCAGCAATGAACTCAGTATCGAGCGACTGGAGTACTTATCCAAACTGCATCGCGGAGACTTCATGGAGCAGAGTACGCTCACACAGAACGAACTTTTCCATGAATGGATATGCAACAAGCGTGAAATTTACCACCGCTATGAATTAATTCTGTTATCGCGCTTGATCGAGCGATATGCGGAAAAGGAAGACTACGATCTCGCCCTGCATCATGCCCATCGTTTCATCACTCTGGACCCATTGGACGAATCAGGCTATCACCGGCTCATTGAGTTACTCGCGCGCAGCGGCAAGAAAACCAAGGCGATAGAAGCGTATAACAATCTTAGTCATCTACTAGGCATGGAGCTGGGGATTCGACCGAACGAAGCCAGTACAGACTTGATACGCAGTTTATTACACACACAGACAAACGACATACCAGCCACATAGAGCTGCAAAATACTAATTCGAATTGAGCTTTAGTTAATCGGATTTCTTGGATGGACCTGAAAAGGGCTTCGATCTGGCCTGAAATGCCCGACTGTCTTCTTTCTGCTGAATAATATTCGCCGAAGCCAAGCCATTGGCGAGGTTGCGAAATTTGCGTTGCATGACTGAAGCCGCCCGCCGGTCATCGATCTGATAACTTGGTGCCGATTTCGCTGCTTTTTGCACAAGATCGGCCGCCGCGTGAGATCCAGTGCTTTTATTGTCTTTTGCGCGTTGTTTCATATGCTCAATCAGTCAAGAGACTGCTCAACTCTTTGACTTGCCGGAACGCGTAGCAGACATAAGCTGTGCGGCTTTCGCACCCATAACATCCGCCTCTGTTTCCAGCCCAGGATCATCATTTATCTTGGTGCCATCACTTGTTTCTGTCGTGGGCTTTACTCGGCCCTGCTTCTGTTGCACCAAATGCCAGGCTTCATGGGGAAGATGTTGTTCCTGACCGGGCCCAAGATGAATCTGGCTACCCTGAGCATAAGCATGTGCATTCAACTGGGCTGGTTTCGCCGAATTATAGTGCACCTGCACGTGGTCTAACGATACACCCGACAGGGATTCCATGCCGGCTTTAAGATTATCCGGCATCCCTGTATCGTTTGCTTTACCCTGCAAAAGATCCTCTTCTTCCACCCTCTGAGCGGTGTCGAACTTACCTTGTAACTCTTCCTCATCTTCGAAGCGCTGGGCGGTTTCAAACTTACCCTGCAGCTCTTCTTCCTCAAGGCCTTCCGCCCTCTGAGCTGTATCAAATTTGCCCTGCAGCTCTTCTTCTTCCATCCGTTGAGCGGTTTCGAACTTACCCTGTAGCTCCTCTTCCTCGACTCGTTGCAAAGAAGCTTCCGGCTGACAATTCATTGAAGACTCTCTTTTTGGCTGCATCGTTTCCGATTTTTGTTTGAGAGCTAGCTGAGCAGGATTGGCTTGCAGTGAATCAAGACGTTTGACTTGAGCTGGCGAATTCTCGCCGAGTGTCAGTGACACTGCATTAGGTCGAGCATGGGAATTGCGAGAGTGAGAAGCAGCAGGCTGATGATCAGCCTCAGATTTGACTCTTATCTTCATCATTTGCACCCAAGAGCAACAACCTAGCCCCTTCATTGTACCAACACATCTGACTCAACTGTATACCTCAATGCTTAATTGCAGGCAGGAGAATCTTAGCTAAGACGATCAGGTCAGAGAGTCGAGCTGGGAAACGAGATTATTGTAGAAAATGCGGAGCAAAAAGCCGACTCTTGCCAGATCCAGGTCCTGTTGAGGATCATCCACCCACACAGTTTTCTGGAACAAAATCCCATCATCGAGATAGATTGAACTCAATTCGGTCGCTGAATTGACTTCGGCAACCGTTTTCAGTAGAGCTGAGCTCGGCTCAGTCTCCAACTCTTTGATCAGGCAATGTATCTGCAAGAACAAGTATGGAGTCTCATCAGTTATCTCTATTGGAAAATAATTAATGCTGATGATGAGCCCTTTCGGCAACTGGATCTGAATCATATAAGTTTCGAATGTAGGCGGCTCGAAAAACTCATAGGAAAACTCTGATTTCTCGAGCAAAAATTTCGCCAATTGCCCCATGCGAGGCTTGTGAAAATGCTCAATACAGTACTCCAAATCACTCATTTAGCTACCTTGCCTTCATCTTGTCCATGAAATACTTAACGATGTCATTACCTGTTTTAGCTCCTGAATTGAGCATCGCTTTCACAACCGTTACGCTTGCCCCAGTACCAAGAATTTTTGCCTCGACCCACTCATAGGAACTGTCGTTGGCTTTCAGCTCGGCTTCAGAAGGACTGCTTCCCAATGAGTCAGCCTTCTTGTCATGGCCTGCCATGTTATCCAGCAAAAGTCGGGAGGATTGGAAATAGCGTTCCTGCTTGGCCTTATCACTCTTGAGAATGTCTGCGGTATCAAACATCGAGGCGCCAAATAGTCCACCCTCGGCACCACCGGCAAAACTTTCCGCGCCTTTGGAGCGAGCGGCAAATTTAACAGCATTACCCCCCTTCCTTGCCACATCGACCGCAGCTGTACCAGCTTTCATGGCTGCTCCCACCGTGGCACCTGCTCCAGACAATATCGCGATGTCGGCGCCAATATTGACCAGGTCGGTGGCAATGCCAATCTTTGCGTTTCTCCGACGCTTGGATTTAATCTCCTGCAGATGATCTATAAGGGTCTGGTCTTCGACGATACTATCCAGCACCTCTTTACTGACACCAAATCTGATCAGCTTCTGACATTCCACACTAACATCATGCACCCCTAGTTTATTAGCCAGATAAATGCGCTCTATGCGTTCGTAATTCTGTGGATAGCGTTTCTTTAACTTTTGCTGCAACGCTTTGTCGCCTTCGGCCTTTCGGTATTCAGCGAAAATCGCAGGATTATCTCGCTCCTGCTGACGATACTCCGCCATAGTTTTCAAGGTCTGGCGAAAATGAGAGCTTTCCAATATACCCTTCACCTTCTCTTTGTTTTCTGCACCTTTTACTGACGCCAATATCGCATCAGATTGAGCAGCCTCAGCGGTCTTGCCCAGGTCTACTTTTTCCTTACCCAAGACAGTGATGAAGCGACCCATCAGGGATATCGCAGACAACGCAATCCCGATTGCAGGGATCGCGGTTTTTAAAGCTAGGTTTTGTGCCGCACCAAAACTCTTCTGGAAATCATTAACACTAGTCAGAATGCCGCCGGTAAGAGACAGGGCGCCTTCGAAAGCTATCTTTGCCGCGTCTAATTTAGAAGGGTCCTCGTCAGTGTTTTCCTTGATGAGCAGATACTCTTCTCGGGCATCTTTCAGTGCCAGGCAGGATTTGTAAGCAGACTTCACCAGGTTAATAATACCGCTGGTATATTCTGAGATTGAACTAGTATCCTGAGCAGTTTTATCTTGGCCACCACTGGAGGCATCGGCAATCTTCGCTCCAGTAGCTACTGAACTGCTGCCCAACGATGCCCCCTCCAAAGCCAGCTCGAATTTTTCGTAGTTAGTTTCTGCTTTATTGAATTTTTGCCACATGGCAGGCACTTTCAAAAAACTAAGCGCAGTACCGATGCTACCGGTAACTGCCGACTTTGTGGCCTCTTCAGCCTTGAGAGCGTCAACATCCTTGCTTGTGTGTTTACTGCCCTTCAGCCAATCCTTTTGCGCATCGTCGTCACGCTTGGAGCCATCCGACTTCCATTCCATATCATCGAGACTGAGAGCGCTGGAATCATGAGTTACAGCACCAACAAAACCATCGCCCGCTGAGTATGCTTCCATGCCTATTCCAAGATGTTCGGAAGTAGAATCTGCTGCACCAGCCTTGCCTGATACTTCCTTCTCTGCTGCATCGCTAAATAGCTTGTCATGATCAACGGTTGAGCTGTCTTTGTAAGCGGGAAGAAGCTGGGCAGCTTGCCCTGAAGAAGCCTGGCTTTCTGCATTGTTCTTCGCTATGTGAGAGGTGCGGTTGATCAACCCAGTCATCAGTTTACGCTGCGCGGCAATCCAGGGCCCTGCATTCATACTCTCACTAGTTTGTTTATGCTGCGGAGAAGATAGCGCCTTTGCCTGAACCGGAGAATTTTCACTAACAGTTTCTCGGTTCGCAGCTGGAATAAAAGCTGCCTCAGCCTTGCCCGATGTTCGATGTTCTCTGGGTTTTCTCAATGAGTTGCCCTATATCAAGCCTTATCTAGACTTCATCTTGTCCATAAAATACTTTACTAGCTCATTGCCTGTTTTACGATTGGCCATTTCTCTAATGAGTGTGGCACTGGCACCAGTCCGCAAAATCTTGGATTCTACCCAACCGTAATCCTTATTGATCACGCCAACCAGGTTTTTGTGAGGCGTCTTGCCGGCATCGGCAACACGCTTGTCGTGGTCAGCAATATTATCAACCAGCCGCCGAGACGAATGAAAATAGCGTTCTTGTTTTGCCGCATCACTCTTAAGAATATCGGTGGCATCATAAACCGATTCGCCAAATAGTCCACCCTCTGCACCGCCGGCGAAGTTCTCTGCGCCCTTCCCTCGTGCAGCAAACTTAATCGCGTTGCCACCAGCTCTGGCTGCTCCAATGGCTGCTGTGCCTGCGCGTAAGGCTACGCCAGCAACAGCACCTGTACCGGTAAGCGTCGCTATATCAGCACCGATATTAACCAGGTCAGTAAAGATTCCGATTTTCGCATTGGTCGTGCGCTTCTCCTTTACCTCTTCCAAATGGTTTATTAGCGTCTGGTCGCCAATAATGGCATCAATGAGCTCATTGTTCACACCCAGGCGGTTCAGCCTTAGCATCTCAGGCCCAATCTGATCAACACTGATTGAATTGTTCTTCTCGATCTCTTCGATGCGGGCATAGTTATCGGGGTACCGCTTCTTCAATCTTGCTTGCAGGTCTTTATTGCTTTTTGCTTTGCGAAATTCTGCAAATATTGCGGGATTGTCTCGCTCTTGTTGACGATAATCAGCAGTGGCAACAATGAGCGAGCGAAATTTGTCGCTCTCGAGAATCTGCTTAATCTCAGCTTTCTTTTCTTCATCGGCAACAACGTTGGATAGAATGCTCTCTGTCTGAGATTCAGTTGCTGATTTACCGAAGTCGGAATTCCCCTGTTGCACAAGGGTAACGATACGACCAATCAATGAGACAGTGCTGAGCACAATCCCTTTGGCCGGGATTGCTGCCTGGGCTGCCATACTGGCTACAGAGCCAGAGCTTTTCTGATACCCGTTGATTAGCGACAGAGCATTGCTGGTCCCAGAAAGTGCCGTTTCAAAAGCAATCTTGGCACCCCCAAGAGCCGACACATCACCTGACGAATCTTCCTTGGCCTGCTGATACTTTTCATAGGTGGCCTTAAGCTGCATGCAGGACTTATACCCTGACTTAACGAGATCAATAATGCCTTTAGTGTACTTTGAGATTTTGCCGTTATCTTCAGCACTCCTGCCGCTACTCTTCTTGTCAGGCTCTTTACTACTGGTTTGCGTGTCTGCATTCAGCGCTTCTTTGAATTTGGAGAAACTGGTTTCGGCTTTCTTTAGCTTATAGTACTCGGCGGGCACTTCCATAAAACTCAGCATTCTGCTTGCCGGTAGTGTGTCCCTTGCCGGATCTTCTTCTATTTCTGACTCCTCTTCACGAGAAGGAGTCCCGGGCGAATCGTCTTTCTCTTCGTAGCCACCGCCAAGCAATGCCAATCCGACCTGCCTGGTCCAGGCAGTGTCTACTACGCTATCGCCTGATTCCTTGCCACCAGAAGGTGTCTCTGTCTTGGTAACAGATTCAGACGAAGCAGTTGTTGATTCTGGAGACTCTTCGGCTTGCAGCAGCTGAGCAGCCTGGGGGGTGCTGGAACCTGTGCGCTCCTGCTTTTCTGAAATCCGTATCCGATTCTGAATTGACGGGAGAGCTGCAACCAATTGTCTGGCTTGTCGGTGTTCTGCCTGAGCCAGCACATTACTACCCGCCTGCTTCGCTACGCTGAGTTTGAAGGGCTTGGCGCCCTCTTGAGGGTCAACAAGGTTAGGCTTGATGCCTGGCTTGTGCTGAATAATCGCGGAGGAGAACCGTGCAGACTCTGAGTCTGGCTGCGACACCGTATTATCAAGGTTTTGAGCTGCAGGCTCTGTTGAAGCAAACTCTCTTTTTGCTTGAGTTTTTCGCATGACAGTTCTTGTAAGCCCGAAAACGCTTTGCAAATTGTATATTTCCCAAGGTCCGTTTCGCCGGCGGACAAGAAGAATTATTGCCCATAAAGCGTTTGCTTGCTATGGATTTAGCAGAGAAGATGAAAAAGCCAACTAGCTTTCGGTAATCAGGGCCTGATTCACTTCTTCGTACTGGCAACCTTGCCAGTACGGGCCCAGAAATGAGTTTGTCCAGGATTTAAGGACTCTGAATGGGAAGAGTCATAGAACACGGCATCCCGAGATGCGCTTTCATGGCGCCACAGTTGTCCGTTGTAGAGGAAGATTGCCGAATTGTCTGCGAGCGTGATGACCAACGTTTCGCCTACCGAGCTTGTGCTTTTTCGCTTTAACCCATGCCGCTTAAGATAGTCCGCAACATCCATAATCGGCCAGTAATTGGATAATGGTAACGCCTTTCGCTCAATCCAACTTCCCGCTGCCTGCAACCACCATCGTTCCCTCCTGAAAATACTTTCTGGCTGTCCTCTTTTACTGTCGTCTATCATCATCGCCTGCAGGCTTGCAACACGAGCAGCATGTTTGCGGTTGTCCTTCATAGCATGATAAGAAGACTGAGCATGCAACACCGGAGCCTTTGCTGCGGAGGCGTAGCGACCCGATAGCGGCGCTAGTTTTTTGCCGGTAGCCATATGAATTCCAATTCATCACTGACTAACTAGCTATCGACACAGAGGACGAAATCAACAGGGTTGGCCTTGGACTATGCTGCTTCTGTGGCACTGGGTTTCAGATCGGGACCGACCATCGATGTTGTATTTCTTCAAAAAGAGGGGGCATAAGCAAAGCCCTGCCATCACTACTTGCGCGAAGCTATCAGAGAAAGGACTTGTCACGATCAACAGCAATAAGACCCACATTAGCCAAGGCATTTGGAATGACTACAGTTCTGGACTCCCGAAAGAGTTTTTTTATAATTAGGATTGCCATTGCCAGATAGGGAAAAAGATCGGATTAATATTTACCCTGGCAGATCTACGATTTGCTGGCTAAAGAACTTCGTAGCTCCCTTATCTGCAACCGCATACGAAAACCCTTAAAACACATTTGTGCAGGAAGCTATCAGTGAAAAAAACCCTGGGAATTCTCCTGCTAGCCAGCATAGTGCTGTTATTTGCAGGTTGCTTGCTGATTCCAGCACACAACACATCGGAGACACTACCGCCTGCACAACTTGCCGACCCTGACAGCCGTTTCTTGCGTCTCAGAGGACTGCAGTTGCATTACAAAGCACAGGGCGAGGGCGAACCTTTCTTTCTCCTCTTGCACGGATTCGGTGCCAGCGTTTACTCGTGGCGAGATGTCATGGAGCCTCTGGCTGCTCAAGGATCAGTGCTCGCTTACGACCGGCCAGCATTCGGTCTAACCGAGAGGCCATTAGATTGGACAAACTGGAATCCCTATAGCAGCAGCGCGCAAGTAGACATCGCTTTAGAGCTCATGGACAAGTCTGAAGTGGATAAAGCGATTCTGGTAGGGAACTCCGCCGGCGGCATTGTTGCGGCGCAAGTTGCCTTGCAAGCGCCGGACCGCGTTGAGGCACTGATCCTAATCAGTCCTTCAATCTATCAATCACGCCGCAGGCCTGGAGTGCTTCAATTCCTGATGCAACTGCCTTTCGTTGAAAATTTCGCTATAAGATTCCTGCGATCATCTTTCCCCAAGGCCGGAGAACTCCTCGCCCAGGAAGCCTGGCACGACAAAACCAAATATAGACCAGAGATTCGCGCCGGCTATGAGCTGCCTTTGAGGGCTGAGAACTGGGATCGTGGATTATGGTACTACGTGTTGGCCAACGAGGGGCATGAGGGGCTCGTTGACAGCCTAAAGCAATCTAGAGTACCGATTCTAATCGTCAGCGGGGATGATGATCGAATCGTACCCACTGCAAGCAGTATTAGGCTCGCCGAAGAAATCAACACTGAGCTCAAGCTGTTAAAGGCGTGCGGACATGTACCGCAAGAAGAGTGTCCCGATCAGCTAATGGCAGAGATCAATGCCTTCCTAGAAAAATTGACACCAGACAATTGATTTTATTCTCACGCGCGGGACCAGCACCACCTTTGCCACTTGGCGGAGGGGCTTATAGGTGATGCCACCGGCTGTGTCCGCTCCAATATTTCAAATACTAATTGTCTTGCAGCTGACTCAGCGCTTATCTGATCGCGGTTCTTCAGCTTCGCTTGGAGTGACCAATCATCAGCCTCGCTTTGCAAGGTTGATGTTCGTACAGCTTCGAAATCAGAAAAGCAGTATAACTCCCTTATTATAATTCTAGCGTTACATCCAAAAACCTAAACACCGGATCGGCAGCGAGGTATTTTCCCAGAGTATCCAATGTGCCATCCTCTCCTCTCCACGCAAGATATTTATCATAGTGAGCTTTGCTCTCCCACCGACTGATAACTTCTACCGCGTTTTCGTCTCCAAGAAGATCACATGCGTTAACCTCTGAACAACCCTCATAAGAACGTGTTCCCGGCAAAACCGAGTGAAACCAAGTAATAAACTCGTCCCGAACTTCTGGCTTTATCTTCAATTGCAAATTTACTAAGACCATCCTGCTATCCTCCAGCACCAATCTGATTTCCTCTATCATATTAAGAGAGCTTCATACTTTCGACTATTATTGAAATTATTTAGGTTTAAACAGAAAAATTTGCATAGCCTTTCGATGAGACCTAGTTGTATCAATTACAAATTGTGAAAGAAGAACCTTTCTCGCACTGCCCATACAAAGCCCTGCGAACATATAGTCACATCACAGCAGGACTCAAAAATTTGATACAAAAAGGTGCTGTTTACACCATGCTTTTACAGTACCAGTGTAAAAGGATTGAATAGGTCGATAAATATAGTTGGAATATTCTCTGTTTCTAGATCGCTATATACCTTAGCACCAGACTCGATAACTTTAACGAACTCCTTGATGTCCGCCAATTTTCAACTTTCGGCGGCATGGTTGCAGACAGCCGCCAATCTTAGAGCAGTATCAAAAGGACAAACCTGGAAAGCCTGGGAAGAACTATCAAGCATATTTGAGAGCATGGAAAAATGAAGATGAAAAACTTTCTTAGAAACCTGCTCTGGCAGAAAGAGTGGATGCCCCTTCTTTTTGTGATGTTCCTGGGGCTTCTCTGGGGAATATATGACGCTGAAGCTCAAGATGTTTTTGAGGCTCACACCCCTTGTGAGAATTGCTTTGGGCACTTTGAGGACTTACCAAGAGTGTGACCTCGAGATATCAAGGTGGTGGTCAATCTTGAGGATATGCCCTGATGGGCGAATGAGACCAAGATTCACTCTGCGCTCACTACGGCTTTTCAAAAAATCAATGTCTACAGGAGTGACGACATTGCGACAGCCTTGTTGTTACTACTTGTTGTTACTAATAGAGGCTTAAGCTTATATGGTAGCCACTAGCAATAGGCTCACTGTTTGGAAGCGCTTTTACTTTACCTGTAACACATTATGATGCCGGTAAACTGCTGTGCTGCTTCTGCGATATTTGCAACGCTCTGTACTCCAGCGTCTGCGGCGCCCACTGTGTAGTCGACATTATTAGTGTCTAAGAAGGACCTGGCCATGGAATCACGAATAGCGAAGTTCAGGTTTTGAATGTCAGTACCTCTTTGCTCACGAAAAAACTCGTCACTGGCTGTTTCCACTACTACACCAATTATCTCACCATTGCGATCCATCACAGGACCGCCGCTATTGCCTGGTTGTATTTGTGCGGTCATTTGCATGCGACTGAGATCATCATCCAGACCGCTCATTGCACTGACAATACCGTTGGTGAGGTTACCCTGGGAGGAAAGATCTCCAAGCAATGGAAATCCATAGACCACCACTTCATCCCCGAGGCGAACTGGTTGTGACCCTCTGAATGTGGCGAACTCGCCTGCAATGTCTGCTCGTAACAGTGCTAAATCCACTTCGGCATTGCTAGAAAGCAAGGTTGCATTGACTTCGGCATCGCCACGAATCTGAAATGTTTGCCGCGCGCACCCGTCTATCACATGGTGATTGGTTAGAATATGACCTTCTTGGCTTACCACGAAACCGGTTCCCGAACCGACCAATTGACTTTCACCAGTTTCGGAAGAGGATTCAGAATTACCACTGGAGGAGCCTTCCCAGGGCGCCTCCAACTCGGTGATGTATAGTTCAACTTGTGAAAACGCATCCCCTTCGGAATAGGTGCCTACCCAAATATCGTAGGTTCCAGGTGCTGGATCAGAAAAAACAACACCCGGATTAGTTCCACTATTGCCGCCGAAATCATCGTTGCAATACCAGTCTCCATTGGGGCCGTTGATCACCAGGGTTGAGTCGAGCGTGCTCTCAACAAAGAAGCTAAGACCCAATTCTGAAGGGTCGGAGAAACGCAGTTCCAGGTCCGGCGCAGAACTCACAAATCCGTTGCAGTTGCTTAGGCCATCGGCATTGACGCTGCCGCCCGCACTTATTGTTATTCTGTAAGGGTCGGGATCGAAAAGACCTGAAAGCTCAATGTTGCCATAGTTAGCGTCCAGCAGAGGGTTGAGCGGGGTACTTCCCGTAGTGCCACCGCCACTGTTATTTGAGTCCCAGGGCGCACCCAGTTCAGTGATATGTAGGTTTGAAGATTCAAATGAGTCATCCGCAGAGTAGGTTCCCACCCAGACATCATAAATCCCATCTTGTGGTTGGGAAAAAGTGATGCCTGGATTGGTGCCGCCTGCGGAATTGAAGTCATCATTGCAGTGCCAGCTACCCCCGGGATCATTTACTATAAGCGTCGTGTCAGTATCACTGGTTACGAAGAAACTGAGTTGAAATGAGGAATTTGAATAGTCCAGTTCCAGATCTGGAGCATCGGACACATAACCAGAACAACCGTTAATCCAAGATGCATCTACCGATCCGCCGGCAAGGATCTCCTGAGTATAGGGATCGGGGATAAAGCCACCTGCCAGATCAATTGATCCGTAAGCGGCTTCTTCCGAGACATCCTGTGCTTTCGTGGCTGAGGTAGCCAGAACCGCAATGAGCGACAGCGACGCTACAAATCTGACAGAGAAAGTCCTGTGATACAGGTAATCGATGTTGTTCACGATAAGGCCTTCAATAACAATTAAGAGGATTTAGATAATTGAAAGATACGTTGGAATAGCAAGAATCTTCCCCCCATCCACGAAGCACACCATTTGCAGGCAGATGATGACAGCAAGCGCTCTCATAGAAAAGCCTTACAATAAAGCAAGTTTAAAGAAAATAAAATTATCGTTCTCCCTGACTACCCCTATATTCACTGATCTGACCTTTCCTCAGAATTAGTACCGTGACGCGAGAGCGTATTTCAAACAATTATGTTCGCAAAAGACACTGGGTATCAGAATCCGATTTGTATCACTTTTGTATTATTTGGTGCATTGAGTTCATAATCGCCTTCAACCCAACCTTGTCATCTCTAAATATTCTTCTAAGTTATTCTCAATCCATTCAAGAGTTTCTTTTTGTTTTCCCTGCCGTAACACTTGATAGAGTTATCTGCAACCAGAAGCGTGGATTTACTGCCAAACCATACTAGTGATTGAGCCTACTCAAGGTTTGGTCTCTTAGACAGGTCGACTGCGGAACTAAGCCCTATACTGGAGCAGACTTCGCTTGAACTGCAGGGACTCATGGACAGTAATAGCGTTGTAAATACGCCACTGTTAGCTATAAGCACCAATCGCGATCCGGTTTCTCCCTTGTATGACCTGGAAGTGTCTCTTGAATCCGCGACAGATAGCGAGGTGCTAATACTGGATGTCGAGGGGCACTGTCCGCATCGCTGGGTGCGGGAACCCATGGTTGCGCGATGGGTAGCGGACAAAGCCCAGAAAGTGGATGGCAACTAAGCTGCTCCTGCGAAAGTGGCGCATTGCATGCTAACGGTTATATTCATCGATGAAAAAGGTTGCACAAATGAAAAGCTCTAAAGGTCTTTTACTCGCACTCTTTGTGTTGCTTGCAGCGTTATTACTGCTATCCACTACACGTCTGGGAGTTTTCTTGATTTTCGACCTGGTGGGAGGCTCTACTGATAATCTCGATGTGGAGCCAGACAATAGCCCCTTGCTGCTGAGTCGAAAATTGTCCGCTGAATCCACCTATGATCTTCCCACTGTAGTTGAGCAGGCTAGCGGTATAGTTTTCAGCGAGGACACGATCTATGTCTCTACCGATCAGGGTGAATTGTTCACCTTCAACCTGTCTTTTGACCTCAAGGATCAGAAAGCTAATTTGTTGTCTGGATTGTTGATACTAAAACAGGGGCGTTTAGAAGCGATCACAGTCGCTGAGCGTCGAGTGCTGGGTATCGGTGAAATCGGTGCTATTGGGGTATGGGAAAAAGGAGATGGTGTGTGGAGGCGACAGCAAAATATCGCATTGCCCCTTTCTCTAGCTGACGAGGAATTTACAGGAATATGTATCAACAGTAAGGGCATTTGGGCGACTGTCAGCGAGACCTCAAACCTGATCAATCTGGGAGACGGCTCTTACAGCACTATCGATTTCAGACAATTAACCAAGTTAGACGCCGACCTTTCAGCGTTGATGATTTCCGGGATTGACTGTGATGATGACTATTTTTATCTGATAACCGAAAATTATACTTCGATTATAATTTTGGATGAGACTTACACAGCCGTTGAAGTTATAGGGATTGATGCAGGAGAAGCATCAGACATAGCTGTCCATGATCGCTATGCATATGTGACAGTTGATCATAACTATTTTGATGCTCGTCCACCGGTTTATCGGTATAGAATATTGGAATGATGCATTCATCCCATGCGACAAGCTGTGGGTGATTCAGTTTTCCAGAACGATGTCCGCTCCTGGCACTTCTTGGCCGTTGACATCGCTAGTTATCGATCGTAGGTAGCGAGCCCACTTTCTGCGGGTCAGCTTCAACTGAATATGACGCAATCTGTAAGGTCGAGTCTGAACTACTACCAATACCAATACATACTTACGTTATGTAAAACCTCAATAAAATCACTGGGTTTAAGGGTATTGAAATAGACTTTGTAACTAGTTTGTAACTCTTTTCCCATGACTACAGATTCGTAAAAGCATTAGCATAAATAACT
>CAZTTE010000007.1:0-175644 GCA_964616225.1 uncultured Pseudohongiella sp. | reverse complement strand
ATACTTCCCACGGCCAGTGAGCTTGTGGATTTGAGTAAGTAATTCTCGGGCCTGTCTGCTCAGAGGTACTAAATGATCCACTTTCATCTTCATCTTACTTGCAGGTATTTCCCAAAGGTTTTTTCCCCAGTTAATCTCCAACCACTCCATGTGGCGTATCTCACCTGGCCTCTGAAAAAGTAACGCAGATAGTTGCAGAGCCGTAGTTACAACTAGGGAGCCTTGATAGCCATCCATAGCTAATAGTAGCCGCCCTAACTCCTCAGGGTCAGTAATAGCAGCGTGATGTGTCTTGCTTTTAACCTTTAATGCCCCGGCTAGATCACGAGATGGATCGCCTTCAGCGCGACCTGTTGTAACTGCATATCTAAAAACTGCGCTAGCTACCTGCTTAGCTCTGTGCGCTATATCAACAGTTCGACCTTCAATTTTCCTCAATACCGCTAGTAGCTCCGGTGCGGTTATTCTTGATATGGGCCGGCCACCTATACTGGGAAATAGGTCTTTCTCCAATATCCGCGTGGTTCTCACTTTATGGCTGTCTGACTTATCCAACAGCTTCTGGTTAAACCATTCCCTCGCAACAGACTCGAAGTCATCCTTATTTGCAAGGCTCTTAGTGATTTTCTGTACCTTCCTTATCTCAGAAGGATCGATGCCATTAGTTAGTTCTTCTCTCGCCGTTTGATGCCGTTTACGCGCTTCAGCTAAGCTTATGTCAGGGTAAACGCCCAAAGAGAGAGTTTTTTGCTTGCCACAGTATCTATAGTTGTAGCGCCAGTATTTACCTGCCAGTTTGACCAGCAAATAGAGGCCGCCACCATCGACTAAACTGAACGCCTTGTCACGAGGCTTAGCCTGCTTAACGAATGCTGCTGTCAGCTTTTGCATTTGTTTACCTCCAGTTAGACAAGATAGTACTTTGATGCCTTAGTCGAACTTGGTCGCAAGATGTACCTAGTGTTGGTATCTCATTTAGTATTTCGAAAAGTACCAACAAAAGTACCAACAAATTGTTGGTATCTCGTAGTATTGGAATGTATTGCGTTGGACTGATTATATCGTAGAAAGCCCCGTAATTCAGGGCTTTTAGAACGTTTTTGTATTGTGTTGGATGGGAATTTGGTCGGGGTGGCGGGATTTGAACCCACGACCACCACACCCCCAGTGTGGTGCGCTACCAGACTGCGCTACACCCCGACAGACATCGCTTCAAAGCGATTAGAATTTTACTACGATTTATGACGCGATTTAACTTCTTATCCTGTTGAGTCCCCACCAGTGTGTGCGCTACCGGCGATCTTTAATAAATCGCCAGTCCCTTCAAATATCTTCTAAGTTCATTAGAAATTTGAGCGCTACCTGCTAAGAGATAAGCGGGCGAGAAAATTAAAACTACTTAGGATTAGCGAACGATTAGCAAGGATTGGCTACTAGCTACAACTTGGAGATAACGTCTTCCAAATCTCTTACCAGTGTCTTCACTTCTTTGGAATTCACCGTCGACTTTGCTACTTCTTCCGGATCATCGCTCATCTTCTGCCGGGCGCCACCGATGGTATAACCCTGCTCATAGAGGAGACTCTTGATCTGGCGAATGAGGACAACGTCCTGGCGCTGATAGTAACGTCGATTACCGCGACGTTTAACGGGCTTCAACTGTGGGAATTCAGCTTCCCAGTAGCGCAGTACATGAGGCTTTACGGCACAAAGCTCACCCACTTCACCGATGGTGAAATAGCGCTTTGGGGGTATTGGGGGTAATTCGTCGTTATTTTTCGGTTCCAGCATATCCTTCTACTCGCGCCTTTAGCTTCTGACCAGGCCGGAAAGTCACTACTCTTCTGGCTTTGATAGGAATTTCTTCACCGGTTTTCGGGTTTCTACCGGGGCGTTGCTTCTTGTCCCTGAGATCGAAATTGCCGTATCCGGACAATTTAACCTGTTCGTTTCTCTCCAGAGATAGGCGAATTTCCTCAAAAAACTGCTCTACCACTTCCTTGGCTTCACGCTTATTTAATCCGAGTTCCTCAAACAGGCGTTCAGCCATATCGGCTTTTGTGAGTGCTCCATCGCCCATAATCAATTCCCCGCCTAATGTCGCAAATTTGCATCAAATTGTTCTTCTAGTGCATTGATGCAATTACTAATTATTGTATTTATTTCGTCGTCGCTAAGAGTGCGTGAAGGATGCTGCCACGTCAAGCCCAAAGCAATACTTTTTTTGCCTTTTGCGACTGCATCCCCTTGATAAACATCAAATATTTTCGAGCTCACCAGGAAATCTCCGGCGTTTTTCTGAACATTGCGCAAAATTTCACCAGAAGTGATGTTTTCATCGATTACGATAGCCATATCCCGACTCACTTCCGGGAATTTCGAGAGAGCATTCGCTTTGGGTAGCTCGGCTTTCTGCAGCTCATCCAGGGATAACTCAAACATATACACAGCGGCATCCACATCCATTTCTCGGGCAATTACCGGGTGCAGGGCTCCCAGGTAACCAATTTCATTACCCTTATCATCAAGAACCTGGGCGCATTGGCCTGGATGGAAACCGGTTTTCTCTGCTGATTCGAATGAAAACTGGCTGCTTTCACCATTCAGACTTAGCAATGCCTCAACATCACCTTTAAGGTCATAAAAATCACTTATCTCTCTGTTATTGCTCCAATTTTCTGGTAAGCGATCACCGCTAATCAAGCCACCAATCACGGCCTTCTGCTGGATATCTCCCTCATCTGACTGAAACACCAGCCCAGTCTCAAATAAGCGCAACCGGCTCTGCTGGCGATTGGCATTGTATTGAAAAGTGCTGAGCAGGCCTGGTATCAGGGATCCACGCATCACCGACAGGTCTTCTGAAATTGGATTCTGTAAGGGGATGGCTTCGAATCCAGGCCCCATAACAAGTTCTGAAAAGTTTGGATCGATGAATGAGTAAGTCACTATCTCCTGGTAGCCCAATGCCGCCAATTGCTGACAAATAGTCCTCAGTGGCAATTCTGCTTCAGGCGCAGTTGCCAATACCTGCTGACCCATTCCTAGCGTCTCCGGCACATTGTTATAGCCATAGATTCTCGCCAACTCTTCGATCAGGTCGGCTTCGATACTGACATCGAAACGATAGGACGGTACCTCTAGCTCTATAAATTCGTCGTTATCCTCAAACACGATAAATCCCAGGCGCTCCAGAATTTCCCGGATCTCGGATCGTTCCATCTCTATACCCAGTTGATCTGGCACGCTCTGGTGCTTGAGTCTGACCTTTGGCGCGTCTGGCAGATTTCCGATGGCTTCGGTGACAGGACCAGCCTCACCACCGACGATCTCTAACAAGAGTTCTGTGGCCCTTTCCATTGCCCGCTGCTGCAGCTGATAATCCACGCCACGTTCATAACGGTGGGATGCATCGGTGTGCATTCCAAATGACCGGGCTCTGCCGGCAATTGTTAATGGGCTGAAATAGGCACATTCAAGGAATACATTCTTTGTTGTATCAGTGACCGCCGTGTTAAGGCCACCCATGATTCCTGCCATAGCGACGGCTTTTTCCTGATCGGCAATAACCATGATGTCCGGGTTTAGAGAAACTTCTTTACCATCCAATAGTGTGAGCTTTTCATTTGACTCGGCCATGCGCACGTCGATGCCACCATTCAATTTTTCATAATCAAATGCGTGCATTGGCTGCCCTAATTCCATTAAGACAAAATTAGTAACATCAACAATCGGGTCGATACTGCGAAGCCCTGAACGGCGCAGTTTTTCTTGCATCCAAAAAGGCGAAGTGGCATTTAGGTTAATATTCTTGATTACCCGCCCGAGATACCTTGGACATTCATCTTTAGCCGTAATGGTTATTGGGAACTTATCTTTGCAGGAAGCGACAACCGCTACCTGATCAGGATTGTTGACATCCTTTCGTGCTAGAACCCCCACTTCCCTTGCAAGCCCTATCATGCCGAGGCAGTCCCCACGATTAGGGGTCAAATCTAACTCTATACTTAGATCATCGAGATTGAGCGCGCTTCGTACGTCTTCACCCAGCGTCGCATCAGTTGACAACTCCAATATGCCTTCGGATTTTTCTTCAAGACCTAACTCTTCGGCTGAGCAAATCATGCCCTGGGATTCTACGCCCCTGAGTCTTGCCGCTTTGATCTTGAAAGCTTTATCTTCCTCTGGAACCAATATCTCTGCACCAATCTTTGCAAATGGCACTTTCATACCTTGCTTGACATTTGGTGCACCACAGACAACCTGGCAAAGCTCTTCGCCATCGTTAACTGAACACACACTCAGTTTGTCTGCATCGGGATGTTGTTCAACGGATTGGACCTCTCCGACAATAATCCCAGAGAACTGGCGCGCAACGGCCAGCGAACCATCAACTTCCAGTCCCGCCATAGTAAGACTTTCCATCAAGTCTTCATTCGACATTTGATGGTCTATCCACTCTTTTAACCAGCTATTACTGAAAATCACTCTGCAACAAATCCCTAATTGAACTGCCTCAGGAAGCGAAT
Source organism: uncultured Pseudohongiella sp. (assembly GCA_964616225.1). GTDB lineage: Bacteria > Pseudomonadota > Gammaproteobacteria > Pseudomonadales > Pseudohongiellaceae > UBA9145. The sequence continues at coordinate 171,115 of CAZTTE010000007.1, read as the reverse complement.
GTCGTTTTCGAAATAAGTTCTTAAATCCCCGACTTCATAACGCAACATTGCTAACCTTTCTACACCCAGACCGAATGCAAAACCGTTATACTTAGAAATATCGACGTTAGACATTTCCAGCACCCGAGGATGTACCATGCCGCATCCCATCACTTCCAACCATCCGGTATTCCCGCATATTCGACAACCACTTCCCCCACAACTGACACAACCCATGTCAGCCTCAGCCGAGGGCTCGGTAAATGGGAAATAGGAAGGTCTGAACCTGACTGGCAAGTCAGTTTCAAAAAAAGCACGCAGGAAACTCACCACCGTTCCCTTAAGATCGGCAAAAGTGACATGCTCGTCCACCAGCAGCCCTTCTACCTGGTGAAACATAGGGGTGTGGGTAAGATCAGAATCACAGCGATAGACCCTGCCCGGACAAATCATCTTGAATGGCGCCTCACCTTTCTCCATGACATGCACTTGTACTGGCGAGGTATGGGTTCTGAGAACGGTGCCAGGTCTGACATAAAACGTATCATGCATCGCCCTGGCTGGATGATGGGCGGGAATATTGAGCGCTTCGAAATTGTGGTAATCATCCTCAATCTCAGGCCCAACCGCCACATCGTAGCCAGCGGCACGAAATATATCTGTGATGCGCTCGATGGTTATGCTTATGGGATGCAGCCCACCAGTGCTCTGGCGCCTTCCTGGTAAAGTGATATCAATTTTTTCGGCGCCAAGTTTTACATTGATGCTTGCGCTGACCAGGTCAGTCTTGCGGACTTCTATTGCGCTTTGCAATTCGGATTTAGCAGCATTAATTTTTTCGCCTGCCGCTGGCCGTTCTTCTGCAGGCAACTGCCCGAGGGTTTTTAGTAGCGCGGTAAAGCTTCCTTTCTTGCCCAGATATTGCACACGCAAAGATTCCAGCGCAGCCTCGTCTGATGCTGCGCTGATCGCTTGCAATGCTTCCGCAAGAAGGGAATCGGTATCAGCCATAAGCCGTTCCGTTTTTTAGGCAGCCAGGCTAGTTTTTGCTTGGTCTACTATTGCTGAAAAGGCTGCTTTGTCATGAACCGCAAGATCTGCAAGAACTCTACGATCAATATCTATATTCGCTTTCTTTAATCCAGCGATTAATTGACTGTAGGTTATTCCACATTCACGAGCTTGCGCGTTAATTCGCGTAATCCACAAAGAGCGAAACACACGCTTCTTTGCGCGACGATCTCGATAAGCATACTGGCCTGCTTTGGTAACCGCCTGTTTAGCTACGCGAAATACACGGCTACGTGCACCGTAATAACCTTTCGCTTCTTTTAATACTTTCTTGTGACGTCGATTGGCAACAACGCCTCGTTTGATTCGAGCCATTTAAATTCTCCTTACCGACTAATTAATTATCACGAAGCATGCGCTTTACTGCTGGTACGTCTGACTGATGAACAGACGATGTACCACGTAGCTGACGCTTACGCTTGGTTGTCATTTTGGTCAGGATATGACTCTTGAATGCGCTCTTGCGCTTGAAACCGGAACCGGTTTTTTTAAACCGTTTCGCAGCACCACGATGGGTTTTTAGTTTTCCTGGCATATATAACTCCGCATTTCCCACGTTGAATCCATTTTGCTAGCGTACTGAGCCGCTGTGCTGCGTTGCCCAACATCTCATTACACAAGCCTAATGGCTTCACCGTCTTCACTGAAAAACTGCTTCAGTGGAAATAAATAAATTTACTAACAACCAAAAAGGCCAGTGTCCATTAACCCACTCGGATCAATGGACACTGACCCTTGTAGCAATTAGCGCTTTTTGACCGGTGCTAACACCATTACGATTTGCCGGCCTTCCATCTTGGGTTCCTGTTCCACAGTGCCGTACTCCGAGAGATCTTCTTTGATTCTCTCAACCAGCTCCTGCCCAAGATGTTGATGGGCTAGTTCACGACCACGGAATCGCAATGACACCTTGGCCTTGTCCCCATCTGACAGAAAACGTATCAGGTTGCGCAGTTTTACCTGATAATCCCCTTCTTCCGTCCCTGGTCGAAACTTTACTTCTTTAACATGCACACGCCGCTGCTTTTTCTTGTTAGCAGCTTTCTGTTTCTTTAAATCAAATACGTGCTTGCCATAATCCATTATCTTGCAGACTTGAGGGTCTGCATCTGGCGCAATTAGCACTAAGTCGAGTTTTGCATCTGCTGCGGCAGCCAGAGCTTCTTCTATGGAAACTACACCCACTTGTGCGCCATCTGCTCCGACTAATCGTACTTCGTCAGCCTCAATTAATTCATTGATTATTGGCTTTTTGGTGCTACTCCTCATAATACGCGGGAGTTCTCAGAACGCTTTTCGATGTTTACCAATAGTTTTTCCTAATTAGTATGCTTGTTTTCACTGCGGCCAAAGCGGGCTACGTCCTGGCTTAAGTGAGTACAAAACTCATCGAATGTCATCGATCCCAGGTCTTCACCTCCACGTGTTCTAACCGCTACAGAGTTTGATTCCACCTCTTTATCTCCTACCACGAGAAGATAGGGAATCTTCTGTAAAGTGTGCTCGCGGATTTTAAAGCCGATTTTCTCATTTCTCAAGTCCAAGGCGACCCTAAACCCTTTATTTTTCAAGGATTCTTGGAAATTTCGGCAATATGTAGATTGCTTATCGGTAATATTGAGTATCACCGCTTGTTCAGGTGCGAGCCAGGCCGGCATCGCCCCCGCATAATGTTCGATCAGCACGCCAATAAAGCGCTCGAAAGAGCCTAAAATAGCTCGGTGCAGCATTACTGGAGTCTTGCGACTGCTGTCTTCCGCCACATATAGCGCCCCCAGGCGTTCCGGCAGGAAGAAATCCACCTGAATTGTTCCACATTGCTGGATTCGACCCATGCAATCCTTCAATGAGTACTCAATCTTGGGCCCGTAGAAGGCCCCTTCTCCTGGCACCAATTCCCAGGCTAGGCCAGTCGCATTCAGGGCGTCTTTTAATGCTTGCTCGGCTTCGTCCCATAATTCATCGGAACCAACTCGTTTTTCCGGTCGGGTAGAAAGCCGCAGGATAACCTCATCAAATCCGAAATCGCGGTAGACGGAAAACAATAAATCCATGAAATCGGCAACTTCAGACTGGATCTGATCTTCGGTACAGAAGATATGGCCATCGTCCTGTACAAAACTTCGTACCCGCATCAGGCCATGCATGCTGCCCGAAGGTTCATAGCGGTGACAGGAGCCAAACTCGGCGAATCTCAAAGGAAGGTCGCGATAGCTTTTAAGTCCCTGGTTAAAAACCTGGATATGACAGGGGCAGTTCATCGGCTTAATCGCATACATTCGATTATCCGACTCAACATTGAACATCTCGTTGGCAAATTTGGAGGCGTGTCCGGATTTCTCCCACAAAGAAAAATCTACCAGCTGGGGCGTATTAATCTCTTTGTATTTGTTTTCATTCTGAACATCCTGCATGTAATCCTTGATGACCTGGTAAATCTTCCATCCTTTTGGATGCCAGAAAGCCATACCAGGAGCTTCTTCCTGGAAATGAAACAAATCCAATTTCTTGCCAAGTTTGCGATGATCCCTTTTCTCTGCTTCTTCCAGTCGCTGCAGATAAAGCTTCAGATCTTTCTTCGATCCCCATGCGGTACCGTAAACACGTTGCAGCATTTCCTTATCGGAATCGCCACGCCAATAGGCCCCGGCAACATTGGTTAGTTTGAACGCTTTGAATTTTCCAGTACTGGGAACATGAGGTCCGCGGCAAAGATCGATAAATTCCCCCTGACGATAAAAAGAAAGATCTTCATCGCCGGAAATCGATTCGATAATCTCAACCTTGTATTCCTCTCCCATCTCCTTGAAGAGCTTGATTGCTTCGCTGCGAGGTAGGACCGATCTTTCCACCTGGAGATTTTCCTTGACGATCTCATTCATGGACTTTTCGATAGCCTGGAGATCCTCAGGAGTAAACGGCCGCTCGAAGGCGAAGTCATAAAAGAATCCATCCTCGATTACCGGACCAATAGTCACTTGCGCTTTCGGGAACAAACGCTGTACTGCCTGGGCCATCAGATGGGCACAGGAATGCCTGAGCACCTCAATACCGTCTGCATCTCTTTCAGTCACGATTGCCACTTCGGCATCGTCATTGACCAGGTAGGAAGTATCCACCAGGGCACCATCGACCCGACCTGCCAAGGCTGCCTTGGCGAGTCCAGCACCTATAGATTCTGCAATCTCTCCGACGGTAACGGGATTTTCGTAACTCCTTGTACTGCCGTCGGGTAAGGTTACTTGTGGCATAGCGTTTTATTTCCTGTTTTCCACACTCAATAACGACTCATCTACCATTAGCTTTATGGTTATATGATAGTCAAAAGAGTGTGTTTTCGTACTTCTATGGAATGGTAGGCACGACCAGAGTCGAACTGGTGACCTCTACCATGTCAAGGTAGCGCTCTAACCAACTGAGCTACGCGCCTATACTACCTACCCTTTTTAAGCCGATTTAACCCGATGAGCCATCGTGTTCTTAATCGGCGCTGATCCCGATAGAAAAGACTGGCGATTATACGGAATTACTCGCCTGAGTGTCGACGGCTTTTTCCTTTAAATTATTGTTTTAAGAGCTTATTTTTTAACTCGGCAATCCTGTCCCTGGTGGAGGCAGCTTCCTCGAATGCCAGGTTTTTTGCCTGCTCATACATGAGGGATTCCAACTGGCTAATTTCCTTTTTTAGCTGGGATGGATCTGAAAAGTCGAACTTGCTGTAGACCCCAGATGGCTCAGACACTGCCCGGGTTCGCTGCCGGCCGCGGCTTCCCGGCGCTGCGTAGGCACCTTCCATTACATCCAGCACCTTTTTCTTAACTCCAATTGGCGTGATGTTGTGCGCCTTATTGTATTCCAGTTGCGTAGAACGTCGACGGTTTGATTCGTCGATGGCACGCTGCATTGAGCCTGTTATGTCATCTGCATAAAGTATCGCCTTGCCATTTAGGTTTCTGGCGGCTCGCCCAATAGTCTGAATCAAAGAACGTTCCGAGCGGAGAAATCCTTCCTTGTCTGCATCGAATACGGCTACCAGAGAAACCTCGGGTATATCCAGCCCCTCCCGCAGCAGATTAATCCCGACGAGAACATCGAAATTGCCCAAGCGTAAATCTCTTAGAATTTCCGACCGCTCAACAGTTTCAATGTCCGAATGAAGATAACGAACCCTGACATCATGTTCTGCGAGAAAGTCCGTCAGGTCTTCTGCCATTCTTTTTGTCAGCACAGTCACCAGCACCCGTTCCTCTTGGGTCACGACTCGATGTACTTCCGATAACAAATCGTCTACCTGTGAAGATGCCGGCCTGACTTCCAGTTCGGGATCTACCAATCCAGTTGGTCGAACAACCTGCCGGACTTGTTGTCCTTCATGTTCTTCTTCATAGGGCCCCGGTGTCGCAGACACGAAGATTATTTGCGGCGTCAGGTTTTCCCATTCTTCAAACCGGAGTGGACGGTTGTCGAGAGCTGATGGGAGGCGAAAACCATATTCAACAAGGGTTTCTTTTCTCGATCGATCCCCTTTATACATGGCGCCCAGTTGAGGTATCGATACGTGGGATTCATCTGCTATTACCAGGGCATTATCCGGCAGGTAATCATAAAGCGTGGGTGGTGGTTGCCCTGCTTCTCTGCCGGAAAGATAACGTGAATAGTTCTCTATGCCATTGCAATAACCAAGCTCCTGGATCATCTCCAGGTCATACTTGGTGCGTTGCTCCAGGCGTTGGGCTTCCACCAGCTTATTATTCTGGTTTAACTGCTGCAGGCGTTCTTTGAGTTCTTCCTTGATTATATCAATTGTCCCAAGAAGTCTTTCCCGCGGGGTTACGTAGTGAGATTTTGGGAAAACGGTCAAACGGGGAACTTCTTTGATAACGCTGCCAGTCAAAGGATCGAAATAGGATAGCTTCTCAATCTCATCATCGAACAGTTCGATACGAATCGCATCCCGTTCCGATTCGGCAGGATAAATATCGATGACATCTCCCCGGACCCGATAAGTAGCCCGGCGCAACTCCATATCGTTGCGTGTGTACTGCAAATCCGCGAGGCGCTTTAATAGTTTGCGCTGATCGATATGATCTCCACGATCCAGATGCACAACCATTTGCAGGTAAGAATTTGGATCGCCCAAACCATAGATTGCAGATACGGTTGCTACTACCACAACATCATGGCGCTCGAGCAAGGCCTTGGTTGCAGACAACCGCATCTGCTCGATGTGGTCGTTGATCGACGCATCCTTTTCTATATAAAGATCAGAAGACGGAACATAGGCTTCGGGTTGGTAATAGTCGTAATAAGAAACGAAATACTCGACAGCATTGCCTGGAAAGAACTCCTTAAACTCTCCGTACAGCTGGGCGGCAAGAGTTTTGTTCGGAGCCATTACCAGGGTCGGCCTTTGTACTTGTTCGATCACATTGGCAATGGTGAATGTTTTTCCCGAGCCAGTCACTCCGAGCAAGGTCTGGGCGTGAAGTCCGTCGTTAAGTCCCTCGATCAAGCGGGCGATGGCATCTGGCTGATCTCCTGCCGGAGCGAATTTTGATTCGATTTTGAATTGCTTTTCCATCTACTTTCTAAGTCTCGAAGCGAACCCTTAAGACTACACCAGAACAGGCCTCGACTCACGGCAAGTGTTGACCGAGATTTCATTTCTCATTAGACTACGCGCCTTTTCGAGCTATACTCAAATTCAAGGCTCTGCTGCCCAATAGCTCAATGGTAGAGTAGGTGACTGTTAATCACTTGGTTCCTGGTTCGAGTCCAGGTTGGGCAGCCATATCCCCCCCCCTTATCTTTCATTCAATTATCACCAAAGACAGACCAGTGCACGGATTTGCTGCATTAGGTTCACTGACATTCCAGACTCATTCACCTGTGGTTAAGGGAATTGGAAATAATGTATAGTAGCGACCTGTTTTGCACAGCATTCTAGGAGAATCACTATGCGAGCGCTGTTATTAGCCGCACTACTTACAATTAGCAGCTCTGTTTTTGCCCAGGACAACCCTGTGGTGGTAATGGAGACCTCCGAAGGCACAATCAAGATCGAATTACGTCCTGACCTGACACCCATCACTGTCGAAAATTTTCTAAGGTATGTGGATGCAGGGCTCTATGACGGTTTGATTTTCCACCGTGTCATTAGCGGATTTATGATTCAGGGCGGCGGTTTTACCCCTGATATGAACCAGCTATCAACTTACGAGCCGATCAAGAACGAAGCCGATCTGGGCCTGTCCAATGCAAGGGGCACTATTGCCATGGCAAGAACTGGCGTAGTAGACAGCGCTACTTCACAGTTTTTTATCAATCACGTAAATAACGAAAGATTGGACTACCAGAATTCCAGCCCATCAGGCTATGGCTATGCTGCATTCGGCAGGGTTATCGAAGGTATGGAAGTCGTAGATGCAATCGCCCAGGTACCTACAGGTAATCAGCGGGGTTACCAAAACGTACCAAATGATTCTGTCACGATAATTTCGGTCACCCGGGAATAAAACATCACTCAGTCTTTAAGATCATCGAGACGAAATCTCTTATTCTTTAAACAGTGGAGTCACTTTTTTCTCCTGACCGTCCTCACTCTGGGAAGAAGAATCCTTACCGTTCGCGTAATAAACTTCCCAGAGTGGATCGCTCGCCTCTTCCTTGGGTTCAAATCCATCAACCGCTTCCATTAAGACTGCCCTGATTTCCTGCAGATCAATTGACTGGCAAGCAGTCTCGAGCCTGTCTAATAAGTTCTCCAGCGATACCCAACTCAGGGTTTCTTCTTCGGCACGCATGATCTTGGGATGTTCTGTGCCGGTAACCGACTCCCCTATCAACAACTCTTCGTAGAGTTTTTCTCCGGGACGTAAGCCGGTGTATTCGATGGCAATATCACCACGATAGGAATTTTCATCCTTAATGTCGTAGCCCATTAAATGAACCATCTTCTTGGCAAGATCCACGATTCGGATCGGCTCATGCATATCCAATACAAATACATCACCACCGGTCGCCATCGATCCGGCTTGAATTACTAGCTGCGCCGCCTCCTGCACAGTCATGAAGTAACGAGTTACTTCCGGATGCGTAACCGTAACTGGGCCACCGGTACTTATTTGCCGCCTGAAAAGGGGTACGACTGAACCAGACGAGCCCAGCACATTACCGAAGCGGACCATACTAAACTTGGTCCTACTTTCCCTTTGAGCTATTGCTTGCAGGACCTGTTCTGCAAATCTTTTGGTTGCACCCATAAAGTTGGTTGGGCGTACCGCCTTATCAGTGGATATAAGTACGAAGTTTTTAACATTGCATTTCTCTGCAGCCTGCGCCGAGATCAAAGTGCCAAATATATTATTTTGCACACCTTCAACAATGTTCTTTTCAACCATGGGAACTTGCTTATAGGCAGCTACGTGATAAACCGTATCGACATTAAAACTCCTGATCGCGTTTTCCATTTGTGCTCGATTACATACCGAACCTAATAAAGCGATGATTTCAATCTGGTCGCCGTTCTCGATGCTGCGCAAAGATTCACGCAGCTCGCTTTCTACCTTGTAAAGTCCGTATTCGAAGGAATCCAATAGGATTACGCGAGCCGGGTTGATCGTGATTATTTGCCGGCATAACTCGGACCCAATAGATCCGCCCGCACCGGTTACCATTACGGATTGGCCGTTAATACAAGCCCCCAGGAGTTCAGGGTTCGGCGGCACAATATCTCTGCCCAACAAGTCTTCAATATCGATATCCCGAATCTCATCCACCCCAACCTTGCCTGACACCATATCAAACAAATCCGGTACAGTTTTTACATGCACTGGCAGGTGCTCTAATCGATTCAGGATTTCTTTTCGCTCTGCATGGGTCGCCGAAGGAATGGCAAGGAAAATCTGGCGAACTGCGTAACTCTCTATCAATTCATACAAGGAATTTGGGCTATACACTCTTATTCCGTGAACGGTACTTCCTAACATGCGATGACTGTCATCGACGAATGCAACAGGCAGATATTGACCGCCGGTTTGGAGCGCCACCACCAACTGCATGCCGGAGCTTCCCGCCCCATAAATAATGACAGGCTCTTTCGGTCTAAAGTTTTGGATCAGACTCTGTAGAAATACTTTTGCAAGAAAACGGCTGCCGCCAATAAACAGAAGGGCAATCATCCAGAAGATTGGCAGAAAAGAATAATCATATGTCTGTGGAGCTTGAGAGAGAAAATAAGCAATTGCTAACAAACAAGCGGAAATCGTTACTCCCTGAAGTACAACAAACCCAGACTGCAACCCCATGTAGAGGACAATTGCTCGATAAAGCCCAATACGGATAAAAACGAGAATACTCAGAATAGTGGCTATCGCCAGGTACATATAGAAACTGTTTTCCTGGGCGAGAAAATCATTGCCCAGTAATACGAAGGAGAAAGCTAAAGCCAGCACGATCATGATGCTATCGGCCAACATCATTAGTCCTTGCTTGATTGATCGTGAAACCGGGATCGTAAACAACGCCATAGTCATCCCCTATTTTTCTCCTGATTCTTCTCTCGAGTCATCTCCTGATCATCCTGGCCGGAGATTGAAAGCCAGTCTACTCTTTTTTTACCTGACTTAGGCCTTCAGACTAATGCAAAGGCCTGGGTCACTGTCAGGCTAATTCTTCTAATTTGCGAATTCCATCAATTTTCCAGCCTTGAATCGAATGGCCAGGAAAATCAAAGGGCTGAGGGCTATTAAACAAAGCAAGGCCCCATATTCTGGTTGATGGGCAGACAACCAGGCCAGCGGCGCCAGCCACAGGCAATTAATCACTACTACTCTTATCGTCACCTTGGCGTGACTTTTATACTTCCGCGCAGCATTTTGATACCCGTGACTGGCATGCCCTTCATACCAGTTATCGCCACGTAGCAATCTAACCAGCAATGTCAGTGTCGCATCTACCACAAAGACACCTAGCAAGATAAACCAGGTCCATACTGTCAGGCTGCCATCATGCATTGAAATCAGTGCCAATACACCCAGTACGAAACCAATAAAACTGCTGCCAACATCCCCCAAAAATATCTTGGCGGGGGGCCAATTCCAACACAAGAATCCTGCGCCGGCGGCTAATAAGACCGCCGAAACCGGACCTATTACCTGATCACTGCTATTTGTAACGAGTAATAATGACATTATGTTTACAAAGATGAGCTGAGCTGCCGCAATGCCATCGATGCCATCCATAAAGTTATAAAGATTCAGTAGCCATACCAGGGCAAACACACCCATAACGGCCAATATCACCCTATTCGCCAGGGTAAAAATGCCAAAATCGATTGCTGCTACTCCCCCCAACCAATACACCACCCATGCTGCCGCCAGAAATTGCACTGGCAAGCGCCAACGCAGACGAAGATTCAGGAGATCGTCCGCCAAACCCAATATTGCTATAACAAGTGCCGCAAGCAGGGCCAAAAACTCTTCCTGGGGAATTAGACCATCAAGATAAAAATAGGAAACAGAAAAGCCGAACAAGAGACAGATGCTAAGCCCGCCTCCCCGCGGAGTTGGTGAACTATGAGCACTGCGGGCATTGGGTGCGTCTAACAAGCGCAATTGCGCTGCTTGCTTTTGCATAATCCAGGTAAGCAGCAACGCTGCCAGGAACACACCACCAACTATCGGTAGCAAGTACATGCAGTCACACCCCAGGCTAAATACAGGGTTCTTATTATATAGAATTGAGAGAGATTTTTACTAAAAAAATCAGGCACTTTCATAATTTTATGAAAGTGCCTTATAGTAAGAGATTAGTCGCTTGCAATGAGTATTTTGTGGCGGTTTTTCTCTACGGTTAGCATGCCTACTCCACGTACTTCTGCCAACTCGTCGATCGAATGAAAATCGCCAAACATTTCTCTATAGGCAACAATTTCCCGCGCCTTAACCAGGCCAATCCCATCGAGCGCATTGGCTATGGATTCAGCATTCGCGCTGTTGATATCCAGTTGCAAGATTTGTTCAGTGGTCGAATCTGCTTCGTCGGCTGCCTGTGCAACAGGCACGAAAGCGAGAATAAGTGCGGCAAGTACCGCTTGCAGGTAAACAAGTCGTTTCATAGTAATTTCCTTATCGCTTATGAATCGCACTGGAGCCACTCTCCAGCGCTAGGAAATTGAGTCTAGCAGAGAAACTAGCTAACGCTAGCTACGGCGGAATTAAACTCTAGGAGGGTGTCGTTCGGGGATTCGGCGCGGGTAATTGGGCGACCCACCACCAAGTAATTACTACCATTTTGTATGGCTTCAGCGGGCCCAACTATGCGCTTTTGATCACCAGTGGCATCTTCAGGACGGCGAATGCCTGGCGTAACCAGCACGAATTCATCAGGCAATTGTGCCCGCAGCAGTTTCGTTTCGGCGGCAGAGCAAACAACCCCATCCAGGCCGGCATCACGTGCCAGAAATGCCAGCTTACTAACCTGTTCTTCAGGATTGTTCTGGATTCCTATATGCACCAGGTCATCTTTCGCCAGACTGGTGAGTACCGTTACTCCAATCAGCAATGGCCTATCGTCACCGCAGGGGTCCAGGGATTCCCTGGCGGCCTCCATCATCGTTCTTCCTCCGGAAGCATGAATATTTAGCATCCACACTCCAAGATCGGCAGCAACTGCTACTGCCCGAGCAACGGTGTTGGGAATATCGTGAAATTTCAGATCGAGAAATACATCGAACTTGCGCGCCACAATTTCTTTAACGAGTTGAGGGCCACTGGCAGTGAACAGCTCTTTTCCAACTTTAACCCTACACAGGTTCGGGTCGAGTCGATCAAGAAATGAAAGGGCCTGATCTCCGGAATCGAAATCAAGCGCGATGATGATATTTTTGCTCATTGCAAGCACAATTCCTGTTCGTAACTACGCCAATACTATATTGCTATTACTCCATTCAGTCTTAGCAACTCCCGAACAGCTGCCATTTTATAACAAATCAAGCTCCTCCCGCCTCCAATATCGGTTTTATCCTGTCCCATTTCTGACAACTTGGGCATAGCCAATAGAGCGACCTGGATTCATAGCCACAGTGGTTACACTGGTAGACAGGGTTCTTACGCACTAGCTTATCAATCATCTGCTGCAACAAGTTTAAATTGCTACTGACGGCGGCATCGGTGCGAGGAATTTGTAGCTTTAACAGTTCCACCAGGCCGGTTAAGGAAGGTTTACGGGTCAGGTAGCCATTAAGAAATTCAATGGCAGCCTCCTCGCCAGAACGGTTTTTCACCAGATCGGACAATGCCAATACAACACTTACATCCGGCTCTTCCGGCAAGGTGTTGGTGAGTAACTTTTCATATTCAGGCATGTTATGTATCTGTTCATAGCATTCCGCTAATGGCCCCAATACCTGGCTAATAAATTCCGGGTTATTGGTTCGTATCCTCACCAGCTCCTTTATAGCCGCTTTGTAATTACCAAGACGCTGCTCGATTCTGGCAAGCAGGAGTGATGCCCGTACATTTTTACGATCGAAAGTAAAAGCCTGTCTTACCTGCTCTTTAGCCTTTGCGTTCTGCCCTTTCCCGAGATGCTGTTCTGCCAGTTCGCAACAATAATGCGCAGCTGCAGCCCTGATTTCAGAATCCCGCTTATGCTGGTTGCTGATGAGAAATTGTGAACAACAGCTAATTGCCTTGTCCCACTCTTTCTCGGTTTGATAGATAGTAATCAGGTGTTTTAGAGCGTCCCATTTAGCGGCCGAGCCTTCGGCGAGAATCTCTTTGAGTAAGCGTTCAGCGCGATCTAATAAACCGGCCGAAATGTAGTCGATTGCTAACTGCAAACGGGTTGAATCGGAAAATGCTCTGTCCAGGCCGGGCCGAGCTAATAATGCCTGGTGAACTTTTATAGCCTTATCAACTTTGCCTCGTCTCCTTAACAAAGCTCCGAGAGCAAGGTGAGTTTCTACCGTCTCACTATTTATCTCCAGCGCCTTAATAAAAGTGTCGATAGCTTCATCGGGCTCATCGTTTAGCAAGTAATTTAGTCCGACAAAGTAGTCGGCAAAGATGTCCTTGGTATCACGCTGCTTTGTTTTAAGGCCAGGCGCTGATAATCGGCCGAACAGCCAGCCGGCGATTACTCCTATCAGGAGCAGAAAATAAATGCCGAGACTTTCCACTGCTTACAAGTCCTTCAGCGATATCGCTCTTAGTTGAGAGACTTCTTGCTTCGCATCAACAAGTTGTTTACTGAGCTTTTTTATTTCAGAGCGAGACTTTAAATTCTTGAAAAAACCAATGCCGAGTAACAGACCGAGGAGTCCTCCGCTGACAAAGGCCCCGATTATCCAAACAGAAACTGGTTGCGCAGGAAATTCCCAGGCCCCGACTGAAATACTTATTGGTGTAGTATTGAAATAGGAGAACGTAATACTGGCGGTAAAAACCAGTATAAGAAATAAACCTGAAAGCAGATTAGTGATCTTACGCATCCAAATATTTCCTGCCTGCAAAGACTTTGAATTGTTCAGATAAATTCTGCTGAAAGAAAAACGGCATAACCCAACAGGTTATGCCGCTTAGTTATTCATTACCAAGGTAAAGAATCACATCATTTGCTGTTCGGTCAACATACTATTGTTGACACGATCTCGTAATTCTTTGCCTGGTTTAAAGTGCGGCACATACTTACCACTTAATGCAACCGGAGTACCAGTTTTTGGATTGCGACCAATTCTTGGCACCCTGTAATGCAGCGAAAAACTGCCAAATCCTCTGATTTCAATTCTGCCTCCTTCGGCTAACACCTGAGACATGTACTCAATAATCGCTTTGACCGCCAACTCCACATCTTTCGATGATAACTGCGTTTGTTTACCCGCAATGCGATCGATAAGTTCAGACTTAGTCATAGTTATCCCCTGTAATCTAACCAGAACTTAAACCGGTGGTCCTAAGTTACCGCCAGAATCCTCAAAACGAAAGGATTCCAGGCAATATTTTCAGGATCAAAGCCTAACGATATCAAATGGTTAGGCTTTCAGCTATCCCTTATCCATTTCTGCCTTGATCAAATCACCAATGGTACCCGGTGAAACGTCGCTGGCATCCTGGCTCTTATGTTCCTGTACTGCCGCGTTTTCATCATCAATCTCTATCGCTTTAACCGACAAGCTGATAACGCGGTTTTTGCGATCGACACTAACAATTTTAACTTCGATCTCGTCGCCTTCATTCAAGGCATTTCGGGCATCTTCAATCTTATCTCTGCTGATTTCAGACGCACGCAGTGTTCCTTCAACACCTTCTTGTAAAGTTATCGTTGCCGACTTTGCTTCGATGGCAGTAATGGTGCCTTTGACGATGCTTCCTTTTTCAAATTCGGAAACATAGTTCATGAATGGATCATCTTCTAACTGCTTAATTCCGAGGGAGATACGCTCTCTTTCCGGATCAATAGAAAGAATCACAGTTTCGATTTCGTCACCCTTCGTATAGTTTCGAACGGCTTCCTCACCTGTCTCATCCCAAGAAATATCTGAAAGATGCACGAGGCCATCTATGTTTCCATCAAGGCCAATGAAGATACCGAAATCGGTGATCGACTTAATGCTGCCGGAAATCTTGTCGCCTTTCTTGAAGTTTTCAGCAAAACCATCCCAGGGATTCTGAAAGCACTGTTTGATACCCAGCGAAATCCTGCGGCGCTCCTCATCAATATCCAAAACCATAACATCGATTTCATCACCCAGCTGGACAACTTTTGAAGGATGGATATTCTTGTTGGTCCAGTCCATTTCAGAAACGTGGACCAGGCCTTCAACACCTTCTTCCAGTTCAGCAAAACAACCATAATCGGTCAGGTTGGTTACCACCGCCTTAACCCGGGTGTTTTCCGGATAGCGCTGCTTAATAGCCTGCCATGGGTCTTCGCCGAGCTGTTTAAGACCAAGAGAAACACGATTTCGATCGCGATCATACTTGAGTACTTTCACGTCGATTTCATCACCGACGTTAACGATTTCGTTTGGATGCTTGATGCGCTTCCAGGACATATCGGTAATGTGTAACAAACCATCCACACCACCCAGATCAACGAAAGCACCGTAATCAGTAAGGTTCTTAACAATACCCTTAACCGACATACCTTCTTGCAGTTTCTCCAGCAATGCATCCCGTTCTTCAGTGCTCACAGATTCGAGCACGGCACGGCGTGATACCACTACGTTATTGCGTTTGCGATCCAGCTTGATCAAGCGGAATTCTAATTGCTGTCCTTCCAGGTGCAGCGTGTCTCGCACCGGGCGCACATCTACCAGGGAGCCCGGCAGGAAAGCGCGGATATTGTTCAGATCGACTGTGAAACCACCCTTCACCTTGCCATTGATGACACCGGTTACAATGTCATTCTTCTCATGAGCAGCTTCCAACTCCATCCAGGATTCGGCGCGCTTGGCTTTCTCGCGGGAGAGGCGGGTCTCGCCAAATCCGTCTTCGACGGTTTCAAGAGCAACCTTTACCTCATCCCCTACTTCGAGGGACAGGTTTCCTTGCTCGTCGAGAAATTGTGTTCTGGGAATAACGCCTTCTGACTTGAGTCCGGCGTGGACTGTGACCCAGTCCGTATCGATGTCTATCACGGTGCCAGTAACGATGGCACCTGGGGTCATATCTATTTCGCTTAAGCTCTGCTCAAACAGATCTGCAAAATTTTCACTCATATTAAATCCAATATATACAACAAGTTAAAATACATAGTTAATCTGTATTATAACTAACCACAATCCAGTTATCGCGGGTCAGTTAATAATCATCGTCAACTCGCCAAGACTGGTGATACGAGCTGTCGATACTTGGTTTTTGGAGAACTTAGCTGGTTCTGGCTGCAAACAGATTCAGTACCTGATTGACCACCTCTTCAATAGTCAGAACGGTGGAATCTAAAATCACAGCATCTTCAGCGGGTTTGAGTGGTGAGACTGGACGTTCACTATCCCTTCTATCCCGCTCTTTTAGGTCTCGCAAAAGGTCGGGCAGAATAGCATCAATACCCTTAGCAATCAACTGCTTATATCGCCTTTGCGCCCTTTCAGAAACACTCGCAGTGAGGAAGATTTTCAGGTCCGCATCGGGAAAAACGACGGTGCCCATATCGCGCCCATCGGCCACTAAACCGGGCGCTTTTCTGAACTTTAACTGACGTTCGAAAAGTGCTTCTCGCGCAGCAGGGATTACCCCCACTTTTGATGCCAGGTCACTGCCCAGATCGGTCCGAATCTCCCGGGAGACGTCTTCTCCATTAAGAATTACGGAACCCGCTCCAGCGCTACCAAATTTAATGTCTAAAGTTCCGGCTAAATCAGCGACTTGGCCATGATTTTCGAGATCTATATTGGCTTTATGGGCGGCTATGCCCAGAATTCGATAGAGAGCCCCGCTATCCAGCAAGACAAATCCCAGGCGGCTGGCTACTTCTTCAGCAATAGTCCCCTTGCCGGAACCCGATGGTCCATCGATTGCTATGACCGGAATATCACTCATTCAGATATGTCAGACGTTTCTGAGAGTTTGATACCAACTTCCCGGGCAAGCTTTACAAATCCAGGGAAAGAAGTGGCCACATTGGCGCAGTCTTTAATCTGTATTGCTGCATTCGCCCTTAAACCCGCAATAACGAAAGCCATGGCGATTCTGTGATCACCAAAACTATCAACACTGCCGCCGCCCATAGTTCCACCCTGTATACGAATGCCATCCGCAAAGGTTTCTAATTCGATACCCAGGTTTTGCAGTCCGGTAGCCATGGCTTCCAGCCGGTCGCTTTCCTTGACTCGTAACTCCTCTGCTCCGCGCAGTTCTGTTACCCCCTTGGCGCAAGCCGCGGCGATAAAAAACACCGGGAATTCGTCGATCGCCAATGGAATCTGATCTCCCGGCACGGTAATTCCCTTCAGTTCTGAATAAGAAACCTGCAAATCAGCTACCGGTTCTCCGCCAACCAGCTTTTCGTTACGTATTTCAATATCTGCCCCCATGGCCTGGAGTAAATTTACAATGCCGGTTCTGGTTGGGTTCATTCCGACATGTTCCAGGGTCAGCGACGCATCGGGTGTGATAGCAGCAGCTACCAGGAAAAAAGCCGCAGATGATATATCTGCCGGCACATCGATGTTTGTACCCGTGAGAATCCCGCCACCACTAAGAACCGTCTTGCCAGTAGACGATTGTTTTTCCAGGTCATAGCCAAAACCTTGCAACATACGCTCGGTATGATCGCGACAGGGAGCCGGTTCGTTTACTGCGGTATCGCCTTCGGCATAGAGTCCCGCCAGTAACAGGCACGATTTCACCTGGGCGCTGGCGATCTTCATCTGATAATCGATACCTTGCAGTTTGCTTCCGATAATTTTTAACGGAGGAGTGCCTTCTCCTGTCGCACTAATATCCGCACCCATTGCTTTTAATGGATCGACAACACGCGACATAGGCCTCTTGGTCAGGGACTCATCTCCGGTTAACTCTGAACTGAATTCCTGGGCTGCTAAAAGCCCGGCTAGCAAGCGCATTGCCGTGCCCGAATTCCCCATATATAAAGGGACTCTTGGCGCCTTAAGGCCATCTCTTCCTACTCCATAAATAGTCACTTCACCATTATCGGGGCCGGTAATGGTAACTCCCATTTCGCGAAACGCATTCAAGGTATTTAGAGAATCTTCGCCTTCCAGGAAACCGCTAATCCGCGTAACCCCTTCGGCAATGGAGCCAAAAATAATTGAGCGATGGGATATGGACTTATCTCCAGGCACTCTGATACAACCGGACACGGTGCCTCCGGGCTCCACCAGGTAAGTTAAATCAGTTTCTGGAACTACTTGATCCATTTTTCCGCCAAAATACTTGTGCAAGAAATCATCTCTTACAGATTTTGCATTGGCAAATCTCTCCTGCAAGAAACTGTGGTCTTGCGCCGCAATTTTTGCCTTGAATTGCTGCAGTCGTTCTATGTAGGCATCTAATACCCTGGATGTTGCCTCAGTATTTGCGACGAAAATATCTGACCACATTTTCGCATTACTGGAAGCCAAGCGACTAAAATCAGCGAAGCCACCAGCGGCATATTTAAAAATGCTCTCGCTTTGATGCTGCTTTGCCAATACGTCGACAATAGTATAAGCCAACAAATGCGGCAGATGACTGGTAGCAGCGAGTATTTCATCGTGCCTGCCAAGCTGCATGCCCAATACATTTGCCCCCAGCATCCGCCATAATTCGTTTACTGTTGCGATTGCGCTTGTTGATGATTTGTCATGAGGTGTAAGAATGACATTCCTGCCCATGAATAAGTCATCGGTCGACGCATCGAAGCCACTTTGTTCGGAGCCGGCGATTGGATGACCAGGAACGAAGCGCGACTGAAAAATTTCAGATTGTCCCTGTACTGACTCAACGATTAGCGCTTTCACGCTTGCTACATCCGTGACAATGCAATTGTCATTTGCGCCAGCAGCAATTTCGGCAATCAGCTCTGCAGTTGTTATAGTAGGCAATGCAATAATTACCACGTCAGCCTTTGGCAGCATTTCGCTCAAGGAGCCGGAGTAATCGATAGCTCCGTTTTTACTGGCGCGCTCCAATGCTGATTGTTCGGCTTCGACGGCGTAGATCTCAATTTCACTGCATGCTTTCTTCAAGCCACGGGCAATACTGCCCCCAATCAAACCGAGACCGATTACAAGAATCCGTTTTGCAAAAATTTCAGACAAGTTCTTGCCTTACCTTTTATTGTTTCTAGTTATTTGGTGCCGTTAGCGAATGCAGGATAGGAACCCAAGACCTTGATTTCTGCAGTGCAGGTTTTAAGTCTGTCAAACAACTCGACAATAACTTCATCTTCAATATGACCTTCGAAGTCAATGAAGAATACATAAGCCCAGGCTTCCACTTTGGCTGGTCGAGTTTCAATCTTGGTTAAGCTTACCTGCAAATTTTCGAAAGGCTCCAGAATCCTGAACAGCGCACCGGGTTTGTTTTCGGTGTAAATCAGCACACTGGTCTTATCGTTGCCGCTGCTTCTTGCTTCCTCCCTGGCCAGGATCAGGAAACGCGTACTGTTGTGTTGTTGATCCTGTATACCTTGCCGTAAAACCTGCAAACCATATTCATTTGCCGCTAAAGCACTTGCTATTGCCGCTACTTTAGAATCGCTCGCGGCGAGAGTAGCTGCCTGGGCATTACTGGGGCACTCTAATAGTTCTACAGAAGAAAGGTTTGCCTGGATCCAGTTACGACATTGCGCCAGGGATTGTTCATGAGAAGCGATTTTTTCGATAGTACTGCTGGATGCGTTCGTATTAGCCAACAGGCAATGAACGATTGGAACAACAACTTCACCAACAATTTTTACTTCACTGTCGATCAAGCAATCCTGGGTATTATTTACGGCGCCTTCCGTCGAATTCTCAACCGGAACGACTCCATAAGTTACGATTTCTTCTGCGACGGCACGAAAAACTTCTTCAATACTGCCGCATTCATGTAAATCACATTCGTCTTCGAAATGAGCCAACACGGCTGCCTGTGAGAAGGTACCTCTGGGTCCCAGATAGGCTACTTTCACTTGGTGGTTCAAGGTGTATTCCCCAGAGAGTTCTTGATATGAATTGAGAGTATCTGCCGCCCTTAAAAAGGTTCAGCCAAGGAAACGTTTACTCTGAGTCAGATTCTTCTCCAGAATCTTGATCCGACTCCTGCTGCGATTCCTGTTCAGGCTCTTGTTCCGACTCCTGTCCATTTTCCGCTTTCGCTTCCTGACTACTCGCCTGTTCGGCTTCAAGAAGTTCTTCATCAGGTTCATCTACCTGTTCCAGGCCAACGAGCTTTTCCCCTTCCTTGAGCTTAATCAGTCGTACACCCTGGGTATTTCTTCCCTGAACGGATACTTCCTCTACTCGCGTTCTGACCAGGGTGCCCTTATTGGAAATCAACATGATTTCATCGTTATCGAAGACTTGTACCGCACCAACAACATCACCATTACGCTCACTGGTTTGCATACCGATAACGCCCTGACCACCGCGGCCATAGACTGGGTAATCGCTGGTATTAGTGCGCTTACCATAACCATTCTCACTCACCGTCAGAACTTGCTTATATTCGTCGGGGATAATCAGTGAAATCATACGGCACTCTGGTGCCATCTTGATTCCTCTTACACCGCGCGCAGTTCTGCCCATCGGCCTGACATCAGCTTCTTTAAAGCGGATAGTTTTACCGGAAGTACTGACCAGCATGACATCTTTCTCGCCGTCGGTAATCGCCGTACCGACCAGTTCGTCTCCTTCCTCTAACTCAATAGCCCTTAAACCAACACTGCGTTGTCGAGCAAAATTGTTCAGGCCAGTTTTCTTAACCGTTCCGTTTGCTGTTGCCATAAATACGTAATGGTTCTCGTCGTATTCTTTAACAGGCAACATGCTGGTAATTCTTTCGCCTTCTTCGAGTGGCAAAATATTAACGATTGGCTTGCCACGGGAGGTACGGCTGGCAACCGGTATATGAAAAACCTTAAGCCAATATACTTTTCCAACACTACTGAAGCATAAGAGGGTGTCATGGGTATTGGCGATTAACAGATGCTCGACAAAATCCTCCTCCTTAACAGAAGCAGCCGCTTTACCCATGCCGCCTCTCCGTTGCGCCGAATAGTCCGCAAGGGGTTGGGTTTTGGCATAGCCGCTTTGAGAGATAGTAACCACCCTGTCTTCTTCCGAGATCAGGTCTTCCATAGTGAGGTCTTGTTGCGATCCCACTATCTCGGTTCGCCTATCGTCACCGTATTCTTTACGAATTTGCTCCAGCTCTTCCCTAACTACACTGATTAGCCGAGACTGGTTTTCCAATATGTCTACGTAGTCTGCAATCTGTTTCAGCAACTCTTTGTAGTCATTAATGAGTTTTTCGTGCTCGAGACCAGTCAATCGATGCAGTCTTAGTTCGAGAATCGCCTGGGCTTGCTCTGGGGAGAGAAAATACTCTTCGTCATTTAAGCCATATTGCTCTTCCAACTCATCGGGGCGACAGGCATCGGCACCGACTTCGCCAAGCATCTCCAGTACGCTGTCAGACTTCCAGGATCTGGCCAGTAGTTTTTCCTTTGCTTCTGCCGACGTGGGCGAGCTCTTGATTAACTCGATGACCGCGTCGATATTGGCCAGCGCAACCGCCAGACCTTCGAGAATATGGCCCCTTTCCCGCGCCTTGCGTAATAAAAAGGTTGTACGACGGGAAACAACTTCACGGCGGTGACGAATAAAGGCATCCAGCACTTCTTTCAGGTTTAATAATCTGGGCTGACCATCAACCAGGGCAACCATATTAATGCCGAATACTGATTGCATCTGAGTCTGGGCGTAAAGATTATTAAGTACCACATCGCCCATTTCGCCCTTGCGCAACTCGATAACAATTCGCAGCCCGTCCTTGTCAGATTCATCACGAAGTTCAGTAATACCTTCCAGCTTCTTTTCTTTAACCAGCTCTGCAATCCGCTCGATCAACTTCGATTTGTTTAACTGGTAAGGAATTTCGGTAACGATAATGGTTTCTTTGCCTGACTTCTCATCGGCGATGACTTCTGCACGGGCGCGAACGTAAATTCTGCCCCTGCCAGTTCGATAGGCCTGTATAATGCCGGCCTTACCATTAATTATTCCCGCGGTAGGAAAATCCGGCCCGGTGATGTGCTCCATCAATGCATCGACCTCGATGTCAGGATCATCGAGCAACGCGATTGAACCACTGATCACTTCGTTCAAATTATGTGGTGGTATATTGGTAGCCATGCCTACCGCAATTCCGGATGAGCCGTTAACCAGGAGACTTGGTATCTGGGTAGGTAAAACATCGGGGATGTCTTCCGTACCATCATAATTAGGCGAGAAGTCGACGGTCTCCTTATCGAGATCTGCCATCAGGTCATGGGCAATCTTCGCCATGCGTATTTCCGTGTAACGCATTGCGGCGGCTGCATCACCATCGATAGAGCCAAAGTTCCCTTGCCCTTCCACCAGTGGATAACGCAGGGAAAAATCCTGCGCCATGCGCACGATAGTGTCGTAAACGGCAGAGTCACCATGGGGGTGGTATTTACCGATTACATCCCCTACTACACGGGCTGATTTCTTGTAGGGTTTGTTGTAGTCATTGGAAAGCACGTTCATGGCAAAAAGTACACGCCGATGCACCGGTTTTAATCCATCCCTAACATCTGGCAACGCCCGACCTACGATTACACTCATCGCATAGGCAAGATATGATTCGCGCATTTCACTTTCTAATGCGACAGGCATAACCTGTTTGGCAAACTCAGACATAAACTAACTTTTTCCTAAAAGAGTGGTGGGTAATACGTAGCTGATAGAGGATGTGTGTGCTGTGCTAGTTGCAAGAGAGTTATTACTTTCCATTAAAATTTTTAAGCGCTGACGCTGCCCATTTTTAATCAGGAATTGGCGAATTTTTGACACCAAAATTAAGCCCCAGAATTCGCTGCAAATTCTACCATGAAACAGGCCAGAAAAGACACAGAATATACAAAATTAATTCTATATTTTTCCCTTTTAATTCAGCAACTTAAAAACTTATCAGCGAGCGTAATCAGAGCGCGCTATTTTACCAATTTACGGGTATAATCTCGCCCCTGTTTTGGCGCAAAAAACAGGCAATTTTAGAGTCAAAATTGTGGCGTTTTGCGGATTGGATTTGAAGAGAATTGGAGCACTAATTTAGTAATGGAAGTTGATTTAGTCATTAACTCAAAATGGACCATTCCCATCGTGCCACAGAGGCAAGTACTGGAAGAGCACGCTATTGTCGTTAAAGACAAACGCATCATCGATTTATGCCCATCGAAGCAAGTTTCGGAACAATACTCCGCGGCACAAACCACCAATTTACCTCACCACGTCGTTATGCCTGGCCTGGTTAATGCACATGGCCATGCACCCATGGTTTTACTCAGAGGTACCGCAGATGACATTCCGCTAAAGGAATGGCTGGAGGATAAAATCTGGCCTCTAGAAGGCAAGCTGGTTGACCGGGAATTCGTTTTCGATGGTGCCAACCTGGCCATTGCAGAAATGATTAGATCTGGCACCACTTGTTTTGCCGACATGTACTTCTTCCCCGACGAAGTAGCCAGGGCAGCTCTGAGCGCTCATATCAGAGTGCAATTGGCGAGCCCCGTGCTGGATTTTCCAACTGTGTGGGCTCAGGACGCAGAAGAGTACATTCTAAAAGCTACACAGCTGCATGATGACTTTCGGGAAAATGAGCTGATTAGCACCGCCTTTGGTCCCCACGCACCTTATACGGTATCCGATGGGCCTTTGCAGAAATTGGCAGTACTGGCAGAAGAGCTGGATGTGCCCATTCACATGCATGTCCACGAAACTGCCTCCGAAATAGAAGAAGCCTTGCAAAATGATGGACGAAGACCGCTACAAAGATTGCTAGACCTGGGTCTGATTACGCCGCGTTTGAACTGTATCCACGCAACACAACTGTTGCCGGAAGAAATTCAAACGCTTGCACAATATGGCGCCAGCGTTCTCCATTGCCCGGAGTCCAACATGAAGCTGGCCAGCGGTTTTTGCCAGGTTGCCGAATTGATTAATGCAAACCTAAACGTTGGACTTGGAACCGACGGTGGTGCGAGTAATAACGACCTGGATATGTTTTCAGAAACGCGCTCGGCTGCACTAATGGCTAAAACCGTAAGCAATGATGCCAGCGCCGTCCCGGCGCATCAGGCATTGGAGATGGCAACTATAAATGGCGCGAAAGCGCTCGGACTGGATGCAGATCTGGGTAGCCTGGAAGTTGGAAAGTTAGCTGATATAACTGCGGTGGATTTCGCTCAGCTCAACAGCCTGCCAGTCAACAATCCCCTGTCTCACCTCGTATATGCTATTCAGGCATCACAGGTTAGTCATGTGTGGTGTTCAGGCATACAATTGCTGGAAGATGGGCAGCTGAAAACCCTGGATGCCCAAAAGATCGCTGCAAAAGCAGCGGACTGGCAAGCAAAAGTAAAGGCAGCTCAGTAATCGCAATGGAAAATGTAGACGAACTGGAAATACGCAAATTTGAGGAGCTTGCATCTCGCTGGTGGGATCCCAACAGTGAATTCAAACCACTGCACGAGATAAATCCACTACGCATGAACTATATCAGCCGGCAAATAAACCTTGCTGGCAAACAAGTATTGGACATTGGTTGCGGTGGCGGAATTCTGGCTGAAGCAATGGCCCATCACGGCGCCGATGTCACCGCCATCGATCTCGCCGATGCATCCTTATCGGTGGCGAAGCTGCATCAGTTAGAAAGCAAACTGGAAATTGATTATCGCAAATCCTCCGCTGAAGAATTAGCAGAAGACGAAGCCGGCAAATACGATGTCGTGACTTGCCTGGAAATGCTGGAACATGTTCCCGATCCCAGTTCAGTAGTGCAAGCGTGCTATAAACTGGTAAAGCCTGGCGGATTAGTATTCTTCTCAACCATTAATCGTAATCCCAAGTCCTATTTATTCGCTATTATCGGCGCAGAGTACATCTTGAATTTATTGCCTCGGGGCACTCATGACTACGCCAAATTTATCCGCCCCTCTGAGCTGGCTCGCTGGTGCCGGGTCAGCCAACTGGAATTGAGGGGCCAGACCGGTATGGGCTATAACCCGCTTACGAAAAGATATTTTCTCGAACAAAATGTCGATGTGAATTACATCGCCTTCTATCAAAAACCCCAGGACTGAACTGAAGCCTGTGTCTTTGAATACTTCAATTGAGTGTGTGCTGTTCGATCTGGATGGAACCCTGATCGATACTGCACCGGACTTCATCCAGGTAGTAAACAAACTTCTCGCTGAGAACGACAAGCCTGGCATAGCTCCCGATCTTATCTATCAAACCGTTTCCGATGGCGCCAGGGCCCTGGTGAAGCTCGCCTTCGCTATTGAAGAGTCTGATAGCAGCTTCTCGACACTTAACCAGAGATTACTGGACTTGTACGAAGAGCAAATCGAACATACAGAAGCGGTACTCTATCCTGGTTTAAATGAACTACTGCAAGAGTTGGAAAGCGCTAATATCCCCTGGGGAATTGTTACTAACAAACCTGAATTGTATTCCAATGCCTTACTCCGGAAACTCTCACTGGATAAACGCTGCAGTGTGCTGATATGCCCCGATCACGTTGAGAATCGCAAGCCCCATCCCGAGCCAATTTTATTAGCCTGCGAAAAACTCCACTGTAATACGGAGAAGACCGTATATGTAGGCGATCACCTAAGAGATATTCAGGCCGCAAAAAACGCCGATGTGATTGCTATTGCAGCGGCCTATGGATACCTGAATAGCGAATCGAAAGTTGGAGAATGGTATGCAGATTTTATCTTGCAGCAATCCGAACAATTGAAGCCCTTACTAAGCATTTTGAACTTTGCCTGAACCTATGTTTGATTACACCGCTCCTGCAGATCTACTCGAAGACAAAACCATTCTGATTACCGGCGCCAGTGACGGCATAGGCAAATGCTGCGCCGTGACATTTGCACACTATGGCGCCAATCTAATCCTGCTCGGTCGCTCCCTGGAAAAACTGGAGCAAGTCTATGATGAAATAGAGCTCATCAACCCGGGCAAAGTCAGTATTCAACCTATTGACTTTGATGCCGCCCAGGAAGATGCCTACGACACCCTCGCAAGCTCAGTTGCAGACAATTACAGCAGTCTCGATGGCTTGATCTTAAACGCGAGCATACTGGGCGCTCGGAACCCGATTGAATTTATTCCAGCTAATGTCTGGGAAGAAACAATGCGGGTAAACGTAAATTCCACATTTCTGCTAACAAAGGCCATGCTTCCCCTCCTTAGGCAATCTAAAGACGCCCGCCTCTTGTTCATTTCTTCCAGTGTCGGCCGCAAGGGACGCGCACATTGGGGGGCCTACGGAGTTTCCAAATTTGCTGTTGAGGGTCTCATGCAAACCCTAGCCGAAGAGCTGGAAAAAACCAGCGCGGTGAAAGTAAACAGCCTTAATCCGGGTGGTACAAGAACCGGCATGCGCAAGGAAGCTTATCCGGCTGAAGATCCGAACTCCTTACCAACCCCTGCAGATCTAATGCCGGTATACCTGTATTTGTTCAGCGAAGAAGCTCAGCAAATACACGGCAAGGCGATCGATGCTCGTGACTTCGAACCCGGCAAGTATTTGCCGCAATCGAACTAAAAATTCAGCGACACTGGCATTCTTTGCCGCTCCCACTCTCTTTTTGATTCCCCGCCACTGATCTAACTTACTGATATTTATTTATAAAAGTATTCATGCCTGAAATTGGCACAGTAATCGCTTTATAGCTAACAGCTTAAGGAAGTAATGGAATACTCAGCTCCGGATCGAGCTGTTGGCGCAGGCCCAGAGCCAGGAGGGCAGCATTAATGACTTCCTTAAAGTCGACGGGATTTACTACCAGGAAGACGACAGAGATATCAAGCTCGGTCGACAAAGTGGTCACAGACTATTCAATAATAGGGTCAGTTTTGGAGAGTTAGCATTCAAGCGGAGCAAATGCTTTCGCGAGAATGAACTACAACAGATAGAAAGCATTGTCATTCTATTACTAATCCCAATCGGAAACGCTCTCAATTACGCAGATGCAGTTGCACAAGCCATTTCCGAACCTGCTATAAAGATTACTGGACTGACTTGGCCAGCTTATCGATCTCGTTTTTGGAAAGCTCTTGAAACTCGCCGCGCTTGACTGAGCTGGGAATAAATATTGGACCGAAACGTACTCGCTTTAAGCGGCTAACTTTCAAGCCCTGGGTTTCCCACAATTTCCTCACTTCCCGATTTCTTCCTTCCATGATTACCACGTGGTACCACTGGTTTATGCCTTCACCGGCATAGAATTGAATATCAGTAAAACGGCACAGGTGATCATCGATGATTATTCCTTCGTGCATGCTCTGCACCATCTGGGGAGTCACCTCGCCCATTACTCGCACGGCATATTCCCTTTCCACCATAGAACTGGGATGAGTCAGCCTGTTCGCCAGCTCACCATCGGTGGTGAACAATAGGAGACCACTGGTATTTATATCGAGCCTTCCAATCGATACCCAACGCCCGTGTTTTAGCGGAGGTAATTTATCGAATACAGTCGGCCTGCCTTCCGGATCCTTACGGGTACAGATTTCATCTTCAGGTTTGTTGTAGAGCAAGACCCGCCGATCCAGCCTGATTTTTTTCTGGGGTGCTAATTTTTTTCCATCGACGATAATCTTGTCTTCATCGCTTACCCGCGCACCTATTTCGGCCACTTTACCGTTAACCTTGATTCGCCCCTGACTAATCCAGGTTTCGATTTCACGGCGCGACCCGAATCCGGCTCGAGCAAGAACTTTTTGCAATTTTTCTGACATAGGGAAGCTGTGCTGCGGAAAGTTTAGAGTACTGTGCTAACTCAGATGATTAAAGATTTTCGTCTTGTTCGTCACCAACAAAATTCATGTCGTTTGTATCTTCTTGAATCTCGTCCTCGATAACGAAATCAATGGCAGCATCAGGCTCTGCATCGGATTCAAAGTCGCCAACGGATGAATCGATTTCATCGCTCATAACGAAATCGAAGTCAGTCTCCTGTTCCGTTTGAGCCTGGTTTTCATTTCCCCGCAAGGGAATAACATTTGACTCTGGGACCACTTCTTCTATTTCTTCTTCTGAATCGTCATTAGATTCTTCTATTGCTTCTCCTACTGATTCTTCCAATGAAGCAGCGTCTGGCTCTTCTTCGCCCCGGGAATGCGCTTGAAGATCGCGTTCGAACTCTTCATTGACAGCGATATCGTCGTCGGTGAGACCGACATCCAGATCATCTTCTTCATCGTCATCGAGATCTTCGTCGTCGATTTCTTTGACGCTATCCTGACCGATTTCAGAGTCTGCATCCTGTTCTTCTTCCTCTTCTCCCTCAAGCTCATCTTCTTCTAAAAGTTCTTGGGGCACACCCATGCGCAGAATTTCATCCAGCGGTTTCTTGGAAAGCTCCACAGCCTCTTCTTCAGCAATAAGCTCGGCTTCTTCTGCTTCGGTCAGGGCCCTGCTTTCCTCATTCAGTGCTTCGTCATCGGGAAGATCCAGGATACGCGCTTTCGATAACTCCTCGTTTAAATCAATTTCTTCTTCGGGCTGCTCCAGCTCTTTCACTTCAGATAGTGGCGGCAACTCCTGCAGGCTCTTGAGATTGAAGTAATCCAGGAATTGCTTGGTGGTGGCAAACATCGCCGGTCTACCGGGAACGTCCCTATGCCCTACTACTCGAATCCAGTCTCTGTCGATCAGAGTTCTGATAATATTCGGACTGACACTCACGCCACGAATCTCTTCAATATCTCCACGAGTTATTGGTTGGCGGTAAGCGATCAGAGAAAGTGTCTCCAGTAAGGCTCGGGTATAACGAGGCGGTTTTTCTTCCCAGAGCTTGGCAACCCACTCACTTAAGTCTTGTTTCACCTGAAAACGGTATCCAGAAGCGACTTCCTTGAGTTCAAAACCGCGATCGCCACAGTCCTCTGCAATAGCTTCCATGACAGACTTTAATTCTTTTCTGTCCGGGCGCTCTTTCTTAGCAAACACCTGGGTAATATTGTCCAGCGACAACGGTCTGCCGGCAGCGAGCAACAATCCCTCAACTATCATTTTTACTTTGTTGTCGACTTCACTTCCCAATGCAGAGACTCCTTAGCTTCTGGACTTCAGGTGTATAGGACCAAATGGGTCCGTTTGAACTATTTCAATCATCGAATCTTTCATTAACTCCATTACCGCGAGAAAGGTCACAACAACGCCGAGACGCCCCTCGCCTTTATCCAGTAATGAAGCCAATGGCACAAATTTGTGGTCAGACAGCCTTACCATAATGTCCGACATCTTTTCTCGGGTAGAGAGGGTTTCGAACTGGATATGGTGATGCTCAAACATATCCGCCCTCCTCAAAACCCCCGATAGCGCCGTTAATATTTCGTCCAGGCTGACATCCGGGTCCGGAGTTATTCGCTCGATTATCGGCAAGTCTGCCGTCGCCCGATTAATGTCGCGATCCATGCGAGCTAATCCATCGATATCTTCAGCTGCTTGTTTAAATCGCTCATATTCCTGCAGACGCTTGATGAGCTCCATGCGCGGATCACCTTCTTCCGCATCTTCCTCCTCCTGACGAGGTAGCAGGATTCGAGACTTAATTTCTGCCAGCATGGCAGCCATCACCAGGTATTCGGCTGCAAGTTCGAACTGGCTCGCCTGCATTAATTCAACATAAGCCATGTACTGATCGGTAATATCAGCAACATTGATGTTGAGAATATCGATGTTTTGACGCTTGATCAGATACAACAGAAGATCCAGCGGACCTTCAAAGGCTTCGAGAAAAACCTCTAATGCATCGGGCGGTATATATAGATCTTTGGGAACCTCGGTAATCGCCTCGCCCGCAACAAATGCCAATGGCAGTTCAGGCTGCTCAGGCGCTCCCGCATTCTCGTCAGTCTGTTTGAGCTGTTGATTTAGAGGGTTGTTTTCTGGAGGGGAATCTGGCTCCCCTTGGGGATCAAGGTTATCGGTTCCGGCGTCGGTACCAGTAATCGTCAATCTAGCGGTCCGTATAACTCAGTTATGAGATGCATTTTACCTTAATTGCCGATGAAAAGCCCACGCTTGGGGCATATTTAACTCGCTACCAGGTGGTCAATCCCATGGCTGCGCGCACTTCTGCCAGGGTTTCTCTGGCATTCTCCCGCGCGGTCTCATTGCCATCGGCGATAATGGACCTGACCATATCGGGATCCTTGATGTATTGCTCAGCCTCTTTCTGAATAGGCTCCAGTTCAGCGACTACGGCGTCGATTACGGGTTTCTTGCATTCCAGGCATCCAATCCCAGCGCTCTTGCAACCCTGCTTAACCCAATCCCTGGTTTTATCATCAGAATAAGTTTCATGGAGTTGCCAAACCGGGCACTTATCAGGGTCTCCCGGGTCGGTTAAGCGCACGCGAGCCGGGTCGGTTGGCATGGTACTAATCTTCTTTTCGACTTCTTCCAATGGTTCCCGCAGACTGATGGTATTGTTGTAAGACTTGGACATTTTTTGACCATCCAGCCCCGGCATTTTGGAAGCGGGTGTTAACAGGGACTGGGGTTCGGCCAGAATCATTTTGCCGCCGCCTTCGAGATAGCCAAGCAATCGTTCCCGATCGCCCAGGGAAATATTTTGCTGTTCCGCTACCAGGGCCCTGGCTTTTTCCAGCGCTTCCTGGTCGCCCTGTTCCTGAAACGCAGTACGCAAGCGGGAGTAAAGCTTGGCAGCTTTTTTACCCATTTTTTTAATCGCCGCAAGGGCATTGTCTTCGAATCCAGGCTCGCGGCCGTAAATATGGTTGAAGCGCCGGGCCACTTCACGGGTGAGCTCCACATGAGCAACCTGATCTTCGCCTACCGGTACGAATCCAGCGCGATAAATCAGAATGTCTGCCGCCTGCAATAAGGGGTAACCCAGAAAACCATAAGTGCCCAATTCCTTTTCCTGTAATTTTTCCTGCTGATCTTTATAGCTGGGGACTCTCTCCAACCAACCCAGTGGCGTGGTCATGGACAGCAGCAGATGTAATTCAGCATGCTCCGGAACCTTCGATTGTACAAACAGCGCCGCCGCGCCAGGATTGACCCCAACCGCCAGCCAGTCAATTACCATGTCGATGGTATTCTCATCGAATATAGTGGGTTCACCATAGTGGGTAGTCAGGGCATGCCAATCAGCTACAAAGAAAAAACATTCATATTCATGTTGAAGCTTTATCCAGTTCTTTAGCACACCATGTAAATGGCCTAAATGCAGCTGACCGGTGGGTCGCATACCTGAAAGTACACGTTGCTGTGAATCTACACTCGACAATCGAAACTCCTGATATCAATTAGTCCCCATCTCCCGGGGATTTAAGCTCAAATTATACTCTGGCCTTACAGAAAAGGATCGGGATCACCTTTACCGACGCGCATGACTTCCGGCACACCTTCAACCAGGTCAACCATACTAGTGGGCTCAAGCCCACAGGAACCCCCATCTATAATGAGATCGACCAATTTGCCAATCTTTAAACGCATTTCATAGGGATCGACTAACTGTTCCTCTTCATTTGGCAGGATCAAACTGGTGCTCATGATTGGCTCACCCAACATGGTAAGTAGCGCTTGCGCAATTCGGTTTTCCGGAACCCGCAGTCCTATGGTTTTTCGCTTGGGGTGCATTAAGCGCCGGGGAACTTCCGGCGTGGCCTTAAGAATAAAGGTATAAGGGCCTGGTGTGTACGCTTTCAGGATTCTATAAGCGCTGTTATGTACCCTGGCATAACTCGCCAGGGACGAGAGATCGCTGCAGACCAGGGTAAAATTATGGCGGGAATCCAGCTGGCGGATACGGCGAATTCTCTCCAGGGCAGATTTATCGCCAATATGACAACCCAGTGCGTAAGTGGAATCCGTGGGATAAACGATAACCCCGCCGCGCAGCAGGACATCCACCGCCTGCTTCACTACTCTGGATTCCGGGTTTACCGGATGAACTTGTAAAAAATCAGCCATCGATCAATGGGTATGCCGAATAAATTGGGATTTTGCTTGTCTAAAAAGGAGAGAGATTCTATTACAACCCGGTGATAAAAGCAGACAGTAATCTGCAAATGAATTAAGATGGCGCGGCTTAGAAGCTGACCGATACAGGATCTATGAAACAATTTATCGATTACATCCCCCTGCTTGTGTTTTTCACTGTATGGGCCATGGATGAAAGAGTCGTCACCATCGGTGAATTCGAGCGAACCGTAGGCGGAATTTTTAGCGCTGCCGAGGTATTGCTGGTTGTTTCCATACTTGTTTACGGAACACTCTTCCTGGTGCAGAAGCGCCTCGACAAGTTCCAATGGATTACCCTTGGCGGGGTGGTGATTTTCTGCAGCCTGACCGTCGCTTTCCAATCCGTCACCTTTCTTAAATGGAAAGCGCCAATTGTTAACTGGATATTTGCCGCAATATTTTTTGGCTCCCGTTTCGTAAGCGAAAAGCCTGCCATCGAACACATGATGGGTCACGCAGTGGAAGCTCCGAAAGAACTCTGGTTACGCCTGAACAATTACTGGATTTACTACTTCATTGCACTTGGAATAATTAACCTGGTTGTGGCTTTTACCCTGAGCGAAGCTGCCTGGATTCAATTCAAGGTATTTGGCAACCTGGTGCTCACTTTCGTATTTGTCTTCGCTCAAATGCCACTGCTAATGAAATACATCGAAGTGGAAGAAGAGGAAAACACTTCAGACTCCGCCACCGAAGAATCAATTTAAGCAAGAGACACAGGTATGTACTACGCAATCCTGAGTGAAGATGTTGATAACAGCCTGGAAAAAAGAAAGTCGGCACGCCCTGCTCATTTAGACCGACTCAATCAGCTGGCGCAACAGAAAAGACTTCTCACCGCCGGACCTCATCCGGCAATAGATAGCAATGACCCTGGTGAAGCAGGGTTTAGTGGCAGCCTGGTAATTGCTGAATTCGACAGTTTGGAACAGGCTCAGGCCTGGGCGAATGCAGATCCCTATGTCACCGCTGGCGTTTACCAAAAGGTAACGGTCAAACCTTTCAAGAAAGTCTTGTAAGACTAATTGCCATTAACAAGCCGCGCGGGTTTCAAATCAGGAAATCGCTGGTCCAAAATCTCATTCCATTCAGCCAGCTCATCTACTCTTCTGCCAAACACCGATGAAGGATCGCCCTCTATGGTGATGGAATTGATTAAGTCTCTTCTTCTGATCTGATAAATGATTTGCTGCCCTTCGGTCACCCTGCCGAATACCGAATGCAGTCCGTCCAGATGGGGTGTGGCCAGGTGAGTAATGAAGAACTGGCTTCCGTCGGTACCAGGACCTGAATTAGCCATAGACAGGATGCCCGGTTGATTATGCTTCAGGATAATCTCACCGGCGAATTGGTAGCCTGGCCCACCGGTACCATTGCCAAGGGGATCACCGCCCTGGACCATGAAATTTCTCTCTACGCGATGAAAAGTGAGACCATCATAAAATCCCCGTAGCGCCAGGTTCACAAAATTCGCCACAGTAGTCGGTGCGGCTCGTTCGTTGAGCTCTGCGCGAATGACACCTTTGGAGGTATCGATAACGGCTACCAGGCTCTGCGCGTTTGCAGCTGAGACCGAAAACAGCAAAGTAAGCAGGAGCATTAAACAGGGCGGGAAACTGGGCTTGGTTTTCATCATCGAAGGGATCGCTTCTTTCTAGTTTACTTACACGCTTTCTTACACAGTGCTTGCTCAATTTCAGAGATTATATTCCAGTATGACAGGCGCATGGTCAGAAAAGTTCTCTTCCGTATAAATCTCGGCAGACAGGACTCTATCCTTAAGACCCGGCGTGACCACATGATAATCCAGGCGCCACCCGACGTTCTTGGCTCTGGCCTGGCCGCGATTAGACCACCAGGAATACTGATCTTCTTCCTGGTTCACCACGCGGAATGCATCGACGAAGCCATTATCATTATATAGCTCATCCAGCCATTGCCTCTCTTCCGGAAGAAACCCGGAGTTTTTCTGATTCGCGCGCCAGTTCTTCAAGTCGATTTCTTTATGACAAATATTCCAGTCAGCGCAGATTATGAATTCTCTTCTCTTCCTACGCAGACTTTTCATATGCTGCATATAATCATCCATGAAATGGAGTTTGCGCTTTTGCCGCTCTTCATCAGCTGATCCGGAGGGTAAGTACAGCGAAGCCACGCTTAGCCCATCGAAGTCAGCCTGAATATACCTGCCTTCGTTGTCTGCAATTTCAAATCCCAGGCCGCGACTTATTTTTTTTGGTTCCTGCTTACAGTAAATCGCAGTCCCTGAGTAACCTTTTTTCACCGCGTCGAAGTAATGGCACTGGTATTGGTCTGGATGAAAAATCGGATCAGACAATTGATCGATTTGCGCCCTGGTTTCCTGTAAGCAAACAACATCGAAGTCCTGACTGTTTAACCAGTCAAAGAATCCTTTTCGAGCTGCAGCCCGAATACCGTTGCAGTTCAGTGTCATTACGCGCATATAGGATATTTCTCAGGTTTACGGGAAAGCGTGCAATTCTATCGGCTGTTAAGAGCTGAAACTAGTAGAAACGAAACCAATAGGAGAGAAACTAATTAGCAGCGAAGCCAAAAAAAGCAGTATAGATTGCAATTTAATTCTTCGAGTCGGGAAATGGGAATAAGCGCGTTAAGAAAACAGTGTTTCTGCGACTCTGACCAGGCTCTTCATGAAATATTTATCTTGTGGCGCAATACTCACTGTTACCCCGTGTTCAATCAGCTCCTTCTCCACCACTGGACCGATTGCTGCCACTGGAGTCTGATTCAGACCAGAGTTCAGGCTGTCGAGTAATCCTTTTTCCCTGGCTAAAGAAAATAAGCGGCGCACCTGTGGCTTGCTGGTAAAGGCAATCAAATCGATAGTTCCCTCGTTCATTTTCTCCAGCAACGCAATAACCCTGGCGGAATCAGATGCTGGCGCATAGATATAAGGCGCCACCTTCACCAACTTCTTCACGCCTCGACTTTTGATGAAGTTCATTAGCGGCAAGTTTGGCTCAGTCCCATAGAGCTGTACTGCGACATGTTTGTCTTTTAATGGGATTTTCCCCAGGGTCTCGATAATGCCATCAGTGGTTGGAGCTACCCCGAGCACATCAGGTTTTAAGCCGATCTCACTCAAAGCCCTGCCCGGCTTAGGGCCTCGACATACTTTACAAGTATTTCCCAGCGCTGTGATAAAGGCATCGAGCATGGCATTACGATCGGCGGTCGCGAGCAAACGCCGTAATCCCTCTCCGGTTAAAACGATGAAATAGTCGGGAGTGCGCTCGATAAATGCCTTTAACCATCGAGTCACTGTGAGCTGGTCAGGGGAATCGA
Source organism: uncultured Pseudohongiella sp. (assembly GCA_964616225.1). Lineage (GTDB taxonomy): Bacteria > Pseudomonadota > Gammaproteobacteria > Pseudomonadales > Pseudohongiellaceae > UBA9145. Next base: position 135,992 of record CAZTTE010000007.1, on the reverse strand, counting down.
AGATAGAGACCAGTGGGATTCTAAGCACCTGCGACTGCCGGCGCTCAAAAAGTGCCGCCAGCACATCCAACTGGCGACTCTCCGGAAGCGCAACGGTTTTGCCAGCGAGAGGAGATTGCAACAGCGGTCGATTACTCATGCCGCTATTTTACCCAATCAGGGACGTATTCCAGTTATCAACATAGTGCTAAGTAGCACCATGCCAATGCAGCAAGTCAGTCGCAGACTATTACAGGTAGGACAATTCGTTCGCAACCCCATTATTAGACTCCATTCCAGGCAACGAAAAGCAAATCCATCTCCTAGCTGAAAGTGTAAATCTCAATTCCGCAATTGCCCGGTTTGTTTGCAGTGTTACCGTTAGTGACATACGTGATGAGAATCACACTTTGAAGAAAATTTAGCTATTTCAGTAATTAGTAACCATTTTCAATCGCCTAGTGGAGCTGAATAGATCGAAATATGACAATACTCATCTAGTTATCCCGTCTCTATATCATTGTATTTATTAGTTATTTTACTTATTTGTCTAATTTTTTGACAACATTCCGCTACTTTCTATTAAAAATGCGCTTTTTTACTCATTTATGTTACTTTATAGGACACTTTGTGTTACTATGCGCGCCGTGTTGTGGAGATCACATCCAATTTTTCAACCTGAATCCATTCGATAAGGAGATTTTGATGAGCAAAGCAATGAAAAGAGCTCGACCAATCGTGGAAGCGACTCTGGTTAGCGTTGCCTTAGTGGTAGCCGCACTGGCCGTTCCAGCCGCGATTGTGTACGCAGCAATATAAACCAAACAGAAGGGGGCACTATGCAAAGTCCTTCGAAAATCGGTAGTAATTGAGCACCAGCCTAAGCAAAATAGCTAAAGCTGGTGTTTCTCTATCTGGCCCCTGAAAATCTCCTGCCCTTCATAAATCGCACCCACTGCGCAATTCCCAATATTACTCCTATACTCAAATTGAACTGGTCCTGAAAGCTCGGAAATAGACCTGTCAAAACAAGAATGCAATAGGATAAGCAGTACCTATTCCATGAGAGCTTATGATGGAGCAGCCCAATGCAGATCAATCCTCAGCCGAATATTCGACCGGTACCTCTGCGGCGTAAAAGCGGTTACAAACTCGATAGTTCTAATGCAATCCCCAGTTTCGAAAACCAGGTACAGGATTCAAATTCCAAGCTGAAACGCAAAAACGGGAACTGCCTGAAAATCAGTACAAAGAGAGAAAGCCTCCCAAAGGCTCAATCGATGTAACAGCCTGACTACTTAGTCGAGCCTGAGCTTGTCGACAAAGTTACAGGGTTTGTGATCGCTATCGAGTTGCTCGGCGATAATTTTTTCCCACCCAGTCTTGCAGGCGCCAGGCGAACCTGGCAAACAAAATACAATCGTGCCATTTGCCAGGCCGGCAAATACCCGTGATTGCACAGTGGAGCTTCCAATCTCATCGTAGGAGAGTTGGCGAAAGAGTTCGCCGAAGCCTTCAATATGTGAATCGAATAGCGGCTGCAGGGCGACCAGGGTATTGTCCCTGGCAGTAAATCCTGTGCCGCCGGTAGTCAATACAACATTCACTGACGAATCTGCGATATGAGCGGATACCAGTGCACGCAGATCATAAACATCGTCTTTCACGATAATCTTGGAATGGAGCAAATGGCCAGCTTCTTTCAGAAAATCTACCAGCACATTTCCCGACTTGTCAGTTTCCTCGGTGCGGGTATCGGAAACTGTTACTACGGCTATATTTAGCGGTGTTGCTACGCTCATGTCCGCCTAACCACCGGTCATATTCATTAAGCGAACAGGTTGTTCGTGATCTTTATCGTAGAAATAGTGACGTTCAGGCTTGATATCCATCGATGCAATAATGGCCTGCTTGAGATCATCGAAACTCTTCCCATCGCCCCGAAGTATGTCACGCAGATCTACTGAGTGCTCATTACCAAGACAGAGTAGTAAACGACCTTCAACCGTAACCCGTACCCGATTACAGTCTTCACAAAAGTTATGGGTAACAGGTGAGATAAACCCAACGCGGCTTTTGTTCCCCGCTACCTGCGCATAACGTGATGGTCCGGCTGTCTTGGCTGTACTGTTTAGTAGTTCATATTTTTCTTCAATAACATTGCGCACCCAATCATTACTACAGGTGGTATCTTCGCGATTATGATCTGATGCTTCCCCTAAAGGCATCTCTTCGATAAAGGCAATATCGATATTTCTATCTAGCGCAAAGTCAGTCAAAGGGATGACTTCATCTTCGTTATAACCACGCATGATTACGGAGTTGAGTCGAATGCGATCGAAATCCGCAGCTCTTGCTGCTTCAATACCGGCGATAACTTTTTCCAATTTGCCCACACGAGAGATTTTCTTGAATTGCTCAGCATCGAGGCTATCTATACTGATATTAATTCTGTTTACACCTGCCTCTTTCAATTGCGTCGCGTATTTATCCAATTGTGCGCCATTGGTTGTCAGGTTTAGTTCTTCCAGACCCGGCAAGGCACCGAGTTTTTCAATAAGAGACATGACATCGGTGCGCACCATGGGCTCACCCCCGGTTAGGCGAATTTTCTTCACACCTAACTCGGTAAAGGCTTTCGCTACCAGGTAGAGCTCTTCCAGAGACAAGATTTGCGATCTTGGTAGAAAGGTCATGTCTTCCGTCATGCAATACACACAACGGAAATCACAGCGATCGGTAACCGACAGTCGAATGTAATCGATGCGGCGACCAAACTTATCTACTAGCTCATTAGTATGTACTGACATAGTGCTTTCTCGCGAGCTCCAACTATATCTCACCTAGCCTTTATGTGGTACCTGAAAACACGAGTTTTACTCTGTAATCTATTGAATCACCTTGAGTTTTCAAGCTGTGTTAAACGCGATCTGAATTGCGATCAGAATTAAAACGAGCCCCATACCTCTTTCAAACCATGTCCCGGCTCGCAGTAGCCAGTCACGCACCCTGTCACGTCCCAGGATGGTGGAAAGCATGGCAAACCAGGCAAATGTCGCGATGGCGAGGTAAATGCCATAGACAACTTGCATGGAAGTAGGAGTCTCGGAACTAATGACCACGGTAAACAGCGCCAGGAAAAACAGGGTCGCTTTCGGATTTAAACCATTGGTAAGAAATCCCAGGATAAAGGCCTTCTTAGGTTCTACGCTGACATCGACATCGCCTGACTCTGTAGCAGCAACTGGTTGAAGGGATTCCCTGATAGATTGAATGCCGAGGTAGAGCAAATAGGCAGCCGCCAGGTATTTCATGGTATTAAATAATGTGGGCGATTGGGAAAGCAGTAAGGCTACTCCCAGGATGCAATAAGTTACATGGAGAAGAATGCCGCTTCCAACTCCGAAACTGGTCCACAAACCTGCCCGGGTGCCGGATGTGACACATTGCCTAAGCACTACTGCGAAATCAGGTCCGGGTGATGCCACGGCAAAAAGATGTGCAATAGCGATAGTAAGAAATTCGGCCCAATACATAGAAGAAAAACTAGTCGCCGACGCGGGCTATTGAACCTGCTCAGCGATGATCAGGTTTATTTCGGTACGCTCGTTATTATGAGTAAAGCCTTCCGAAACAACACGATAATCTCCTAGCTGGGGAGTAGCCGTTCCGGCAAAGGAGACTAAGGCGGAGACAAAGACATTTTCCGCCGAGGAAAGATTAAACGGCCCGACAGCAGAGCTATTGTCCAGCTGTATGGTCAAGGGTAAATTGCCAACTATCAGGGAAGTTGCGGCTAGTGGTGGCATCCCTTCCCTATCGGCATTGCGAGCCGCAATAAACACTCGTAAATTCTCATCGAGCTCCAGCCCATCGGCCAGGGATACAGAAACATCGATGGTAGGACCTGCCGCCAGTTCCGGATTCTGTTGCGCTAAAATCTGTTGCGCGGCCGCTATATTCATTCGTAATTGTTGCGCCTGCTCCGAATTCGGGCTGGCCTGGATCAGCAGGCGCCAGTACTGGATAGCCGCCTCATAATCTTCATTCTCGGCTGCATCAGATGCGAGTAACTGCAGAATAGAGATTTCATTGGGGTTGATAGCTCGCGCCCGCTCAATCACTTCCAGTATTTCCGGAGTAAATTCAAGCCCTGCGTTGATGTATTTCGACATGGCAACGCGACCCAACACCAAAGCTTTTTCTGGAGTTTCATCGAGCAAATCTGCCGAGCGGGTATAAGCGATTTCAGCTTCGTTAAACATACCGATATTGGCAAAATTTTCCGCCAGGAAATACCAGGTCCAGGGCTGATCTTCGTTTTCCTGTACCGCCTGTCCGAGACTGACAATTAGCGCCTGAGCTTCTTCCGGATCATCGATGTTATTCACGGTTCGCTGATACAAACCCATCATCTCTACATCACTTAGATAACCCCAGCGATCATAAAGCACATAAGCGAGTACCGGCACCAACAATGCCAGCACTACGGGAATTGCAAAGCTTGGTGAAGTGAGCTTTAGTGAAACAGCCTTTTCTTTCTTCCCTTTGTTGGTTTTTGCTGCCTGCCCTTTTCCCGGCTGGTCGTCGAGAGAAGAAACATCGCTCAACAAGGTATGTTGCAGTTCGGCAATTAGCTGGTCGTATTGTTGTTGATCCAGGCTGCCTGCTTCTAACTCTTTTCTATAGTCTTCCTGGCGTTCATGGAATAAGGAAACATTAGCATCCTTTCTCAGTTCCTCATCCCGATTCTCCTTGTTGCGCCCACGCCACAGAGGCACGATCACAAACAGTGATGCAGGAATGAACAACAATATAGTGAGAATCCAAAACAATGTGATTACTTCCTATTCGATTAGTCGCCGCCAACCAATTCATTCAGTCGGGCTTTCTGCCTTTCATCAAGAGTAACTTCGGTTTCTTCTACTTCTCGGGCTCTGCGGAAAATTCCCCAGGCGACGAAACCACCGAGCAACAAGAAGATAACCGGACCAAACCAAAGTAAGACGGTTTGTGCACGTAAACGTGGCCGATAGAAGATAAAGTCCCCGTAACGCTCAAACATGAATTGTTCGATTTCCCGGTCGGACATGCCCTCAAGAATCATACGATGAATTTCACGCCGCAAATCTTCTGCTACTCCACCAGTTGAGCCACTCAGGTTGGTGTTCTGGCACATAGGGCAGCGCAGCTCATCCGATAGTGTGCGAAAACGCTGCTGCTGCACTTCGTTCTCAAATTCAAATGTATCAACCTGGGCAAATACATAGTTTGCAGCCAGCGCAAATATCATTAGCGCGAAAAGACCTACTGGAAGATTGATACTTAGTCTCATGGGTGGGATCAGGCCCTGGCCTGCCTAATTGGATTCGGCTCGTAATTCAGCAATGGCCGGCACAAACTCTTCCTGCCACACGGTTTCATCGAGCACGCTGACATGGCGATAACGAATCACGCCATTGGCATCCACCAGGTAAGTCTCGGGCGCACCGTAAACACCGAGATCGATACCAAAGCGTCCGTCCAGGTCTTCGATGCTAAAAGCAAATGGATCACCATTAGTTTCCAGCCAATCGTGAGCAAGCTCATTGCGATCTTTATAATTTATTCCGACGACAGGTATGTCACCTTCTTCATTCAATCGCATGAATGTTGGATGTTCGATCAGGCAAGGCAGGCAGTAGCTGCCCCAGACGTTTAGCAGGAAAATTTGATCAGGCAAATCAGTGTTGCTGACCGGACCGCCATCGATGGTGCTTAAAGCAAACGCCGGCAAGGGTTTGTCGATAAGCATGGAAGGCAGAGTTCGGGTGTCCAGGTACAGGCCACGCCATAACAATACTGCTATGGCAATAAAAAATATGGCGGGCAGATAAAATTTTAGTTTTCCCATAATCAAGTAACCGATGGCCCCATCGAAGCAACCGTTTCCTCTAACTTGTTTTTCTTGCGTTGACGCAGTCGACGATAGCGTTTATCCGCCGCCGCAACAGTGCCACCCAGAGCCATGAAAATTGATCCCAGCCAGATCCACCTGACAAAGGGTTTTACATAGACAGTCATAGTCCAGGAATCATTCTCTTTTTCTTCGCCTAAAGTGATAAACAGATCTCTGAGGAAACCTGCGTCGATTGCCATCTCGGTGGATGGTGTCCCAGTAGCGAGGTAGATTCGTCGTTCAGGATAGAGAGTGGGAAGTGGTTCGCCGTTTCTATTAACCAGCATCGTCGCACGATCGGCGATATAGTTAGGTCCGCGCACCGACTCACTACCCTCAAACTGGAAAGAATAAGAACCGAGCTCGACCGCTTCACCGGGAGCCAATAACACACTGCGCTCGGAGCTAAAGTAACTGGTTAATCCCACGCCAATTAGCATCACTGCGATACCTGCATGGGCGGACTGCATACCATAGTAACTTAAAGATAAAGAACGCAGGCCATTGGCCAGAGATTTCTTATTGGCAACTTTATTTGCCACATCCTTAGCCATGGTTAATACAATCCATGCTGCCAGGGCCACAGATACTGTTGCAGCCAGGGAAAATTCAAACAGCACAATTAAAGGAAGTACTACGCCAATTACCAGGCTCGCTATAGCCACCTTCGAAACTTGCTGGATTAAATAGCCAGTCGATGTTCGCTTCCAGCGACTCATTGGCCCTACTCCGAGAAATAAAACCAGTATCATCATTAAAGGAACAAAGATCGCATTAAAGTACGGCGGTCCAATTGAGATGAGATCATCGGTCAGGGCCTGGTACACCATAGGGAAAAGCGTTCCCAGGAATACCGAAGCCGCAGCAACAACTAGTAAGACATTATTAATAAGAAGAAATACTTCACGGGAAACTAGCGAAAATCCAAACTCACTCTTCATTAACGGCGCCCTGATCGCGTAAAGCAATAAAGAGCCACCAACGGCAATACCGAGTATTCCCAGTATAAAAACACCTCGAGTCGGATCGCTGGCAAACGCGTGCACCGAAGTTAACAGGCCTGAACGGGTAATGAATGTACCGAGTAAACTGCCAGAAAATGCCAGGATAGCTAACAACACTGTCCAACTCTTGAAGACCCCGCGTTTTTCAGTAACCGCCAGGGAATGAACCAGCGCGGTACCAAATAACCAGGTTATCAGGGGAGGATTTTCCACCGGATCCCAGGCCCACCAGCCTCCCCAGCCTAATTCGTAATAAGCCCACCAACTGCCCAGGGCGATGCCAATCGTCAGTACCGCCCAGGCCACGTTAGCCCAGGGTCGAGACCATCGAGCCCATGCCGCGTCGAGTCGACCGCTTAACAAGGCAGCGATGGCAAAGGCAAACACCACGGAGAAACCTACATAACCCATATATAAAGTAGGAGGATGAACGATGAATCCGAAATCCTGTAAGGCCGTGTTCAGATCAGAACCATCCGCTGGAGGCAGAGGCACGATGCGCATGAAAGGATTCGAGGTGGCGAGCATGAATAATATGTAAGCAAAGCACAAAACGCCCAGGACACCGAGCACTCGGGAGACAAACTCTATGGGCATGCTCTTGCTGTAAATGCTTACTGCCAACATCCATCCAGAAAGCATAAAGGTCCATAACAAGAAGGAACCTTCATGGCCGCCCCAGAGCGCCGTCAGTTTATAGCGCATAGGCAACAATGAATTGGATTGAGCGGCAACAATCTGCACCGAGAAATCATCGGTAACGAATGCATAGGCAAGAATGCCAATGCTGATGCCGAGGAATACGAATACCCCGGCCGCCAGTGGTCGCGCCAGATTCATCCATAAAACATTGCCCCGGGCGGCACCGACTATCGGCAAGCTACCGAGTAAAATACTTAGGCAAAATGCCAGTATTAAGGAGAACTGACCCAGTTCAGGAATCATCTAACTTTCCGGCACTAATGGAGTGGGATGTCCGCTGGTATCGACACCGGCTGCATCCAAGGCAGCTTTCACTTCCTGGGACATGTAGTTTTCATCGTGCTTTGCCAGCACCCTGGAAGCATGAAAGATCCCGGCAGCATCAACGGTACCTTCGGCAACAATGCCCTGACCCTCGCGAAACAAATCAGGAAGAATACCTTCGTATTCGATAGGAACTGCATGTACATAGTCCGTGGTTTCAAAACGCACCTGTAAACTGTCTGAAGCCGATACCACGCTACCTTCCTTGACCATGCCTCCAATGCGAATCTGCTGACCCACCCCTACTTCTCCCTGGGCAACCTGCGTCGGGGTATAGAACAGATTTATATTTTGACTCATGGCATAAAGAATCAGCCCGACAGAAACACTTAATCCCGCAGCAATAAATAAAACTATTCCTAATTTTTTGCGTCTATGGGGCTTCACTAATAATCTCCAATGACTCTCACGAGTCGCTAATTTCAGTAGCCGCTTCTTTATTCAGGATTAAGCGGCGTTTTTGTTCACGAATAATCTGCTTTCTTCTTAACAAAGGAAAATACAGATTTATAAAAAAGAATAAGGAGAATAACGCATACACCGACCAGACGTTGAATGCATAACCTCCCATTTCAAAAAATTCACCCAAGCTTGCAAATTGCAATGATTCAAACATAGCTACGACTATTTCGCCCCTACTTGGCCTCTACCAGTTCCTGCACCCATTGAGCGCGTCTTTCCCTGAGCAATATCTCATTCCGTGTCGACAGGATCAGGCTGACAGCAAAGAACAGATATACCGCCACAATCATGATCACCAGTGGCACCCAAACCTCTGGTGGATTAGGTGCCTCATCGGACAGGCTAAAAGAGCTCGAGGGTTGGTGCAGTGTGTTCCACCAATCAACGGAATACTTGATGACGAATACATTGATACAACCGACGATTGAAAGCACCGCACAGGCTTTGGCGGCAGCGTCGGTATCTTCAAGGGCGGAGCGCAGGGATATAACACCTATTAATAGAAAGAACTGAAGCAACATGGAAGTTAGTCGCCCATCCCAGATCCACCAGGTACCCCAGATGTCGCTTCCCCATATTGAGCCGGAAGCCAGGGCCAGCGCGGTAAACCAGGCACCCAGTGGTGCGGCTACCTTTGCCACCATGTCTGCCAGTTTCATCTTCCACACCAGGGTAATAGTCCCGGCCACCGCCATAAGCGGGAAAAAGGCCAGGGAGATACTGGCAAAAGGCACATGGATATACATGATGCGGATGGTTTCACCCTGCTGATAATCAGGCGGCACAAACAACAAGGCCCAAACAATGCCGACGATAAGCAGCATAGCCATAGGGATTACCAGCCAGGGCAACCATTTGCCAGACAACTCGTAAAACCACTTGGGGGATCCTAATTTAGAGAACCACAACCACATAGAATTTCCGCTTTTATCGCTCCCTGAAAAGACCGAATAAATATATCACGGCCCGAATTTCGGGCCTTGTAACCAATTGTAACTCATTGTAATTACGGGGTAATCATCCTTTTGGACCAGAATTTTTTAGATTCTAGTAACTAGTTCACGCTGATCCGCAGTGCCGCCGCTGAAGCCAGGGGTGCCAGAGTCAGTGCGCCTACCAGCATCGCGCCCATTATGGCCAGGTAGCCACCGAGGGAAGCGCCGTTCAGGGTTTGCTGCACAGTGAGCGTGCCGGCGATAAGTACCGGAACGCTTAAGGGCAAGGTAATTACCGCGAGAATCAGCCCGCGACTGCCCAAACCAACTGTCAGGGCGACCCCAATAGAGCCCAATAAACTGAGCACCGGTGTTCCCATCAACAGGGTAATAAAGAGTACGCCGTAGGCGCCATCGGGCAGATTCAGCATGTAGGCAATTAAGGGTGACACCAGAACTACCGGTAATCCACTCACTAACCAGTGGCCAATATTCTTGGCCAGGACTAAAAAGTAGAGTGGATGGGGACTCAGCAGCAGCTGCTCAAGGGAACCATCTTCATAATCTGCCCGGTACAGGTTGTCCATGGCCAGGAGTGACGCCAGCAAGGCTGAAATCCACAATACCCCGGCAGCCACTTCGCCGAGCCGAGCCGGATCCGGGGAGATGCCGATAGGAAACAAGGTGGCAACAATCAGAAAAAACATGAAGGGATTCACCACATCGTTCTTCCTTTTATAGGCAATGATCAGATCGCGCTTTAATGTTGCGCGAAAGGCCTGCCCACTTGTTGCCTGTTGCACTGTCATTTCAGCCCAACTCCAGAACTTGTAAATCCGATACCGTCAAGTTGTGGTGGGTAGTAACCAGCACGGCCCCTCCGTTATCGGCATGCTCACGCAATAATGCTTCGAGCTGTTTTACACCGTTGGCATCGAGGGTTGTAAAGGGTTCGTCCAGTATCCACAACCTGGCCTTGCTAATGAGTAATCTTGAGAGTGACACTCGCTGTTGTTGGCCTGCAGAAAGGGTAAAACACTGAGATTCTTCAAAGCCCCGTAGGCCTACTTTGGCCAGGGCGGCGTAAAGCGCTTCGTCCTCTATTAGCTGTTGCAGGCTGCAGGTCCAGCGCAAATTCTCAACCGGTGTTAATACCTTGTTTACCCCGACTCGATGACCAATGTAGGCCAGTGATCCAAAGTATTCCTCAACCCTTTCTTCGATTGGCTCGCCATACCAGAAGATTTCACCTTCGTAAGCATCGTTTAACCCACAAAGAATGCGTAACAAGGTAGTTTTGCCGCTACCATTGGATCCCTTGATCTGTAACACCTGACCTTCACTCACAGAGAAATCCAGGTCCTTGAAGAGCACCCGCTCATCTCGCTCGCAAAACAAGGATTTGGCGCTCAACATCGTAAGACTTGAGGATTGGGCTAATCCAGACTGAGTTTCTGCAGCTACCATTAATTATGAGCGCCTGACTAAAGGTCATTTTCCACAGGAGGCGGGATTATAGCCCGAGGAGCTGAAAATCCACCTAATTTAGTACATCGGCGGCAATGGGAATTTAATCAGCCACGCCACGGATCGCGCTGCATCTACTATGCTTAAAGTAGCGATTTACAAGAGAACAGAGCCATGTCTGAAGAGGAAAAGACTGAAGAACAGGATCCCCTCGAGTTACTGGAAGCCAAGGCCAAGGGGCAGTTCAACTTTATATTAGCAGCAGGACTAAGTACGTTTTTGCTTATAGCCTGTGCTGGCTTTACTTAGGTCTCCCTGCGTGGCCGCGTCGTTACTGCCACCCAGGTTCCATGAGCTGGTTTGGGATTTACGGCCCTGAAATAGATCAGGCCATAGAGTGCAGTCGGTCTCGTCAACTCCAGCTATTAAAGATTCAGGAATTCTATGAGGAAGCCGTTTAGGCTACTTCTTCCAGGACATCCTGCTTTATATGCACCAGCGACATTAGATTTGCCTCTGCCTTTGATAAACCAAATCCATTAGCCAATTGTTCTGAATCCATACCCAGATCCAGCAGCTTGCTTGCCTGGTTAAAATTGGTTTCGATGGATTTATTATCCTGTTTCTGTGCAGTGTGGTCGATCTGTTACTCGGCCAACTGTAATCGGCTCAGCAAGCCATGAAAATTCTTGTCCATGCGCGCCGCTTCGGCCCAGTACGCAGATTCCAGCCTGGTAATTTGTAACTGTAATCTGCGAACCTTGCTGATTAACGTCAGGCAGATGACAGACGCGTTAACCGCCAGCAACAAATAGAAGAAAAAATCGGTTAGATAAGTTGTAGACATGAGTCACTCCCTGACTTGTAGTTGAAGCGCTCCTGCTTCAACCTCTAGTTAATTCCATTCAGATAGACGAGCCCTTAAGCGCATAGCGGCCTGGCTGTGAATCTGGCTGACCCGTGATTCGCTTACACCAATCACTTCGCCAATTTCCTTGAGGTTTAGCTCTTCATCGTAGTAAAGCGCTAATACCAGTTTTTCCCGATCCGGCAAACCATCGATCGCTTTCGCCAGATGGGCTTTAAACGTATCTCGTTGCAATCCATCACATGGCCCAGGCAACTCTCCGGCAGCCAGTTCGATCGCCGAATCATCTCCTTCCATAATGTCATCGAAGCTAAACAGGCGTGAACCTGACGCGTCTTGCAGGATCGCATAATAGGAATTGAGATCGATATCCAATTCCTTGGCAATTTCCTGGTCTTTGGCGTCTTTTCCTGTACGCGCTTCGATCGCCTTTATGGCCTCGGCCACTTTACGCGATTTGCGATGCACAGAGCGTGGCGCCCAGTCCCCTTTTCGCACCTCATCAAGCATCGAGCCACGAATTCGTATTCCTGCGTAGGTCTCGAAGCTTGCTCCCTTGGATACATCGTACTTTTTCGCCGCCTCAAGCAACCCAATCATTCCTGATTGAATTAAATCGTCGATTTGAACGCTCGCCGGCATTCTTAACAGCAGGTGATGGGCGATGCGTTTTACCAGTGGTGCGTAACGATTCACTACTTCGTTCAGATGTTCATCTGTCACATCGCTATCGGTCTGTACGTTGTCGTATACGGAAGCTCCTGTTGCTGAACTCATGATCAGTTATCCCGTTTTATTTTAATTCGGGCGCCGTTTCCCATGTGCTGCTTGTTTTTCTCATTGCATACCCATTGGACTCGACACCAAACGCTCAACAAAAAACCCCAAATGACCTTGCGGATGGTCCCTAACAGGCCATTTGCTAACAGTCCTGGCAAGTTTTTTGTAAGCCATGGAAGATTTGCTAACTGGGAAAGCTTCTAATGTAGCCTTTTGCTTTTTCACCGCCCTACGAACCGAATCATCGAAAGGAATTTCCCCTGCAAACTGCAGGCTCACATCGAGAAATCGATCGGCAACATGAACAAGCTTATTGAACATGTTCTGACCATCCTTGTCAGGTCTGGTCATATTGGCTACAACTCTGAATCGTTGTGCATCGTAATCACGATTCAAAATTTTTATCAGCGCATAAGCGTCCGTAATAGATGAAGGTTCGTCACAAACTACCAAGATAATTTCCTGAGAAGCACGGACAAAACTAATAGCCGTGTCGGAAATACCTGCGGTAGTATCAATAACGAGCACATCCATCTCATCATCAAGACTACTGAAAGCGTTAATCAGGCCAGCGTGTTCCTGCGGCCCCATTGACGCTAATTCTTGTGTGCCAGACGAAGCTGGTATCACTTTTATGCCCCCGGTTGCGTTAAGCTAGATGTCCTGTAATTCACAATCCCCTGTCAGAACATCTGCAATATTTTTATTCGCTTTCACTCCTAATAGCAGGTCAACATTTGCCAACCCTAAATCTGCATCCTTCAGTACCACACGCTTTCCAAGCTCTGACAAAGCCAAGCTTAGATTTACAGAAAGATTGGCCTTAGCAACTCCTCCTTTACCTCCTGTAACTGCTATAACCTGTATAGGTTTTCCCTTATTCATCCCTGAACCAATCTCCTGTTTACAATTGATTACCTTGACACCAATCCTGGTATCTCGTATTTGCTAATTCACACTGGCAGCATGTGACTCCCTGGAACCAGTGTTAGCAAGCACAGCACTAAAGCCGGCAATCATCTGTTCTTTGTTAATAGGTTGATGCCGCGCAATCTTCACCGCATCGTTAATTAGCTGCTGACTACTGGCAGCACAAATTTCTTCTGGAATTGACTGCCCATAGGTTTGGCAGGCAATAGGCAGATCACTGGAAAACAATAGGCTGATACTTTCACCAAGATTTGCCGCTTCGACGGTCTTGGTAATAATTGCTGCATCCGCTCCCAATTGATTGCGGATTTTATTCAGCGCCGTATGCATGTCTGCTGCGTAAAATCTCTTAACTGCCATGCTTAAGCATGCCCCCTAATTTTTGTTTCAACTCAAATTCCGTTTTTCGTTTGTACCGCTAAACTAAATTTCTTTTCTGACGATTAACTCCATAGCCGGATTGCATTCTTTTGATTTGTAACTCGGCAGTCGCAATCCTGTTAATCAAAATCCGTTAATCATCTTGTTTCGTTACCCACGCTGGCGACGATTGTTAGGTGTTTGTTGTCCGGAATTTCCTGATAGGACAACACCCTTAATCCTTTTATGGTGAAGCGCGCGAATCGACTCATCATGGGTCTCAGCGGCGCAGCAACCAAAAGCACTGGAGCATCACCAGCAACTTCTTGCTTCAGAGCAGATTCGACAACGACTTCTGCGGCGACTCAGCCAGTTTTGGCTCAATCGTCATGCTGGGTTCCTGGTCACCGCTGCTCTGGGCGGATTGCTGTAATGGTTTAAGCAATATCTGTTCCAAATCACTGTCCAGCGCGATTACTGGCAGTTCAGGCCTGTCACCATAGATACTCTGGGTGATTACCCGGTTTAACGCGATTCTGACTGCGGCCGTCAAAACGACAAAATCTTGACTCTTGCCGCCCTGGGCCGCCAAAGTTTCAACGATTGTGCGCATATTCCTGATGGATACCTGCTCCGCCAGCAGGTTCTTTAAAACGCACAAAACTATGTTGGAATTGACGATTTCCGGCAGTTCTTCAGCCAGTTTGGGCGATTATTTTGCCCCAGCTAACACCTTTTAATGGCACGGCGAATAATTCATCGGCGGCGTTATTACAATCGGCGTATCTTTATTACCGTCCCGATAGAGTTCGTTCCTGTTCAGGAGTGACGATCCCTGAAAGGCGTGGGCGAGAATACTTTGCTTTTGGAATTTCGCGCTGACTTTGGGCTCAATGCCAGCAATAGTTTCTGTCATCATGACCTAAAGCTTCCTGCTTAATAATCCATCAAGCGACCCTTCATTGTTCACATTGTAACCGGATGATGAATGTTAGGATCTGAGTACAATCTCGAGCGACGAACATTTACCAAGCGGCAATCCATTTCCTCTTGGATTTGTTAGAGCAGGAAGTATTCCAGTTATTAAACTGCGCAGGAATTCAGAGGCTTGCACTTTTTCGAAGGTTGCCAGTCATTTTTTTTGACTTGCAATTTTGGGATAATCGACAAGGAGTCGACAAGAATTTTACGGGCAAGTAATTAAATGTAACTTACTTATTACCAATAGTTTCTAAGCCTTGGGCGGGGTGACACCGGTTTGCCCCATGTACTTACCGCCTCGCTGTTTATAGGTAACTTCGCACTGCTCATCGGATTGATAAAAAAGCATTTGCGCAACACCTTCATTGGCATAAATTTTTGCAGGTAATGGTGTGGTATTGGAAAACTCGAGGGTTACATGGCCTTCCCATTCCGGTTCCAACGGCGTGACATTAACAATAATGCCGCAACGGGCGTAGGTTGATTTACCAAGGCACACCGTGAGCACATCTTTAGGGATGCGGAAATATTCTACCGTGCGGGCCAGGGCGAATGAGTTAGGTGGAATAATGCAGAATGGTTCATCGATTGTAACGAAACTGGATTCATCAAAATTTTTCGGATCCACCACACTGGTAGTGTGGACATTGGTGAAGATCTTGAACTCACTGGCACAACGCACATCATAGCCGTAACTGGAAGTACCAAAAGAAATAACTTTCTGCTCGTCTACATAACGGACCTGATCAGGCTCGAAAGGATCGATCATTCCTTCTTCTTGTACCATCTTTTTGATCCAACGATCCGATTTTATACTCATTGTGGTTTTACTGAATTTCCTGTGTGGGTTTGCCTGAACGAATCGCGAATGATAAAGCCATTCAGTGAGTGATTCATCTGTTTTATCAAAATCCTCTAATCCACTAACTAGCTCACTAAAAAGAGGCTGCAAAAACTACGAGCTTACAGTATGATTCGCAGCCCATCACCGGAGCGCTATTCGAGTCAGCTTCATGACTCTGGTCAGAGGCTGGCCTACTGCCAGGCACCTTAATCCCTACAGCGGAATCGAGCTATAATTCTGCTCTGCCGGTAACACGACATCCGCTGCGGAGGAAACAGGGTGAAAAAGTGGCAATGCATGGTATGCGGATTCATCTACGATGAAGAACTAGGCCTGCCTGAAGAAGGCATCGCACCAGGAACCGCCTGGGATGAAATACCCGATGACTGGATGTGCCCGGAATGCGGAGTCGGTAAGGAAGACTTCGAAATGGTCGAAATCTAGTTTATTCAGGCTTAACCAAGCAATCAGCGACAAAACCCAAGAATTTAATTAAAGCACGCCAAACGAATACTCAGATTTTCCAAGGATAGCAGCGTGGAACAACGTAAGATTTTAGTCACCAGCGCCCTGCCATATGCCAATGGCGATATACACCTGGGCCATTTAATGGAGGTCATTCAGACCGATATTTGGGTGCGCCTGCAAAAACTGCAGGGCCATGACTGTGTCTATGTCTGCGCGGATGATGCCCACGGCACCGCGATCATGTTGAGTGCCGAAGCGGAAGGCATTACGCCACAGCAGCTAATCGACAGGGTAAACGAACAACATCAGCGGGATTTCGCTGATTTTCTAATCGACTTCGATAACTTCTACTCTACCCATTCAGAAGAAAACCGCATTCTGTCGGAATCCATTTATAAAGCAATCGATGCCAACGGGCATATTGCCCGCCGCAATATCAAACAACTTTTCGATCCAGAGAAAGAATTGTTCCTGGCGGACCGTTACATCACCGGAACCTGCCCAAAATGTAAAACAGAAAACCAGTACGGGGATAACTGCGAAGCCTGCGGCTCTACTTACAGCCCTTCAGAATTAATAAATCCCAAGTCTTCCATATCGGGCGCCACACCTGTCGAAAAAGAATCGGAACATTTCTTTTTCACCCTGCCGGCATTCCGCGACATGCTCCAGGAGTGGACGCGCAGCGGTACTTTACAGGATTCAGTAGCGAACAAACTCAGCGAATGGCTCGATGAAGATTTGCAGGAATGGGACATCAGTCGTGACGCACCTTATTTTGGCTTCGAAATTCCCGATGCGCCGGGCAAGTATTTCTATGTCTGGGTCGATGCGCCTATCGGTTACATGGCCAGTTTTAAACACCTGTGTGAGCGTACCGACTATGACTTCGACGCCTACTGGAACAAGGATTCAAGCGCAGAGCTTTATCACTTCATTGGTAAAGACATAATTAATTTTCACACCCTGTTTTGGCCCGCCATGTTAACCAGTGCCGGCTACCGCACACCCACGGCGGTATATGTACATGGTTTTTTAACCGTCGATGGCACCAAGATGTCGAAGTCACGCGGTACCTTTATTAATGCCCGTACCTATCTCGACCACCTTAACCCGGAATATCTGCGTTACTTCCTGGCGGCAAAATTGTCATCTGGAATCGATGACCTGGACCTAAATCTGGAAGATTTTGCCCAGCGGGTTAACTCCGACCTGGTTGGAAAGGTGGTTAATATCGCCAGTCGCTGCGCCGGATTCATCGGCAAAGGATTCGAAGGCAAGCTAGCCAACAAGTTAGACAGGCCTGAATTACTTGCTGAAATACAGGCGGCAAAAGATGAAATCACGCAGCATTACAATGAAAGGGAATATGGGAAGGCGATTCGACTCATCATGGCACTGGCGGACAAAGCCAATCAGTACATTAACGATAAAGAACCCTGGGTAATTGCAAAATCAAACAAGCAGTCGCCGGAGCTACACCAGATTTGTTCCACGGGGATAAATGCCTTTCGCCTGCTCGTTGCCTACCTGAAGCCAGTACTTCCTGCCATGACTGAAAAAGCAGAAGCATTCCTGGGAATCGAACCATTGCTTTGGACCGATATCGATTCCCTGCTAATCGATCACAGTATTAACAAATTCAAACCCTTAATGACTCGCGTTGAAACCGACAAGGTGCAGGCAATGGTGAGTGCAACGCAACAGGAATTTGAAGCTCAACAAGAAGCCGAGAGTATAACTATGGAAGAAGATAATAGTGGCCTCGAACCGGAAATAGAATTCGACGATTTCATCAAGGTCGATCTGCGGGTAGCCAAAATCATCACCGCCGAGCATGTCGAAGGTGCCGATAAACTGCTGCAACTGACTCTCGATATTGGCCTGGATAAGGCTGGGGAACCGCTCACGCGAACGGTGTTTTCCGGAATCAAATCCGCCTATAACCCGGATGACCTGGTGGGCAAACTCACCGTCGTCGTCGCCAATCTAAAACCACGCAAGATGAAATTCGGCCTCTCGGAGGGCATGATCCTGGCTGCCGGCCCCGGCGGTGAAGACATCTGGCTGATTGAACCCCATACCGGTGCCCAACCGGGCATGCGCGTCACCTGATCTTCCGGCGAATCAGCGGAGTTTACTGCTGTTCGGCGGCCCTCTTAATGAGGACATTATCTGGATATCCAACTCAAGATCGCTGGCGATATGTAGACTAAAGTAATAAGCTTGGCCGACAGTGATCGAGGAACTCCCTCACTGCGTAATCAAGGTTAAGGTGTTTATGATTTTCTTGCGTGATTCAATCAAAGCTTCAATCTACTGCTGGTACAGAAAGCTAACTGTGCTGGGCTGCTTACTGGTTTTGGGTTCAACTGTAAACGCACAAAGTGAACTGAATGAAATTGAAGACTCGGTTATCAAGATTTATACCACCCAGGCTGCTCCGGATTACTTCACCCCCTGGCGCTTGTTAACTCCGCGGCAAACCAGCGGCTCCGGCGCCGTCATCTCTGGCAATCGTATCCTAACCAATGCTCATGTTGTGGCTAATGCCAGTTATGTACAGGCACAAAAACACAACGACCCACAGCGCTACCAGGCCAGGGTAGTTTTCGTTTCCCATGAAGCCGACCTGGCGATTATTACGGTAGATGAACCGGGATTCTTTTCTGACCTGAGGGCACTTTCCATTGGCGATCTTCCGGATCCTCTGCAGGAAGTTTCCGTTTACGGGTATCCCATTGGCGGCAAGACCCTGAGTATTACCAAGGGAATCTTATCCAGGGTAGAACAACAAGTTTATGCGCACGCTGGCGCCTATTTATTGGCGGGCCAGATTGATGCGGCAATTAACCCCGGTAACAGCGGTGGCCCCGTTATAGTCGACCAGCAAATCGTTGGCGTAGTCATGCAAGCCAATGCCGGTGGTCGCGCCGAGAACCTGGGATACTTCGTTCCCCCCAGCATTGTGCGTCACGTATTGCAAGACAGCGAAGACGGTGTCCAAAACGGTTTCCCCGATCTGGGATTCCGCACCCAAACCCTGGACAGCCCTTCAGCAAAAGCAGCTTACGGATTGCGCAAGGATCAGAACGGCGTGCTGGTGATTAAAGTATTCGACGGCTCCCCTGCCGAGGGCATCTTCCAGGAAAACGACGTCATTCTGCGCATTGATGAATACGATATCGCAGAAGACGGTACCATCAAGTTATCCGAAGACCTGCTAACTGATTACAAGCATGCCATCGACATGCACCACATCGGTGAAGAAATCGAAGTGACTTATTCCCGTGATGGGAATGAGAACACGGTACTGCTGGAAGCCCAGAAAGCAGCGGAAAGCTATAGCCTGGTAAAAGGCGAACAATTCGATCAGATACCCCAATATTATATTTACGGCGGAGTATTGTTCGTACCTCTCAATATGAACCTGATTAAGCGTTGGGGGAATGACTGGGGGCGTACGGCACCGGTTAGCCTGTTACAGGCGCGCAATGAATGGAGCGCGCCAGACCGGAGAGAAGTGGTGGTTGCACTCCAGGTATTGGCGGCAGATGTAAACCTGGGTTACCACGACTGGCGTAACTGGGTAGTGGATTTCATAAACGGTGAGCAGGTTCGGGATTTCGAGCATTTTTCCCAAGCGCTAAAAGGCAATCTCGAAGAAAATGTTGTGTTTGAAAACAAGAATGGCTATCAGATGGTAATTAATCACCAGGATGCTATTGCCAGTGAAGCGGCTATTCTCGCGCAATATCGAATCCCTGCAGCTTTCTCCATCGGGCTGTTTCCAGAATAAAACAAGCCACGTTTAGCAAGAACTTTACGCGGCTTCGTATTTTGCTCAACCGTGCTAAAATTTCGCTCGTTTGAAATCTTCTGCCAAGCTGGAGACGCTTTAGTCATTGTTAGATTATCTAGGCATTATTGTTGCCGCTGCGCTCGTCAATAATGTAGCGCTAGTTCAATTCCTCGGTGTCTCTTCTTTTTTCGCAAATTCCAATCGCCTGCAGCCAGCGATCGAGCTTGGCCTGTTAAGTTTCCTGACATTGTTTCTTTCCTCAGCCATTAACCTGCTGCTCTACCGACTAATTCTTGCGCCCCTCAACCTCGATATCCTGAGATTAATTGTTTTTGTCATCGTTAGTTCGCTGGTGGCTTTTTACCTCGTCAAGTTTGTCGCCAACAGGTATCCACTGAGCTGGCGCCGGCACGAACTGGCTATTTCACTGATAGCCGGAAACAGTGCGGTGATCGGGGTATCGTTGATGCTTAGCACCAGCATAATGAGTGTTAGCGCAGCTTTGTTTTATTGCTTTGGTGCAGCCCTGGGATTTGCGCTGATTCTTATTTGCTTTGCCGCACTAAGACAACGCCTGGCCTACGGAGAAACTCCTCGCCCTTTCCAGGGTGCCCCAATTCAACTCATAAGTGCAGGGATTATTGCTATGGCACTGCTGGGTTTTGCTGGATTGGTCTGACATGTTGCCACTCATTGACCAAGCCTTTACCCAGCTAGTCATCATAGCGATCGCGGCACTTTTCTGTTTGAAATTCGCCCGCAGTGTTTACAGATTTCTTTCCACCCAAAAATTACAACAGAAATCTTTTGTGGATCGGATCAATCAGTGTCTGCCGCAAACCCAGTGCGGACAGTGCGGCTACGAAGGCTGCCGTCCTTATGCCCGGGCGATTGCCGATGGCGATGCCATTAACAAATGCCCACCAGGCGGAAATGAGACCATCTTTAAGCTGGCGCGCCTGACCAACGAAGCCGTAAGCAAATTAAATCCCGCCCATGGTGTCATCTCAGCCTTAGAGGCAGCGGTTATTCGCGAAGAAGAATGTATAGGTTGCACCAAGTGCATTGTTGCCTGTCCCGTTGACGCGATAATTGGCGGCCCCAAACTCATGCACACCGTTATCGAATCAGAGTGTACCGGTTGCGATTTGTGTGTAGAGTCCTGCCCTGTTGATTGTATCGACATGATCCAGACTGGATGCGAAGCGGTTCGTTGGATTCGCCCGTCACAAGTTGGGAGTTTTGAGCCACAGTTCGAGGCGCAACAATGAGGACCGCAGCAGTTGCCAGAATAGCGCAACTAAAACTACGCCCTCGCCGGATTTTCGGAGGCATTAAACCCCGCGCCTACAAATCTTCTTCACTGCGTTCCCGCATCCTACCCAGCCCTATTCCCGAGCAGTTAATCCTGTCATTGCGCCAACACCAGGGTGAAGCTGCAAGTCCAATCGTTAAAGTGGGCGACGTGGTACTTAAATTCCAGTTAATAGCCAGAGCAAAAAAAGATTCAGCGCTAAACCTGCACGCGCCCACCTCTGGAAAGATCACCGCCATTGAACCCCATGTTATTCCATCCCTGTCCGGTCAGGCAGAGCTGTGTATTTTCCTGGAGCCTGACAAAAAAGATGAAGAGATTGAACTAACAGCTGTTGCGGATTATCGGGCCATGAGTCATCTCCAGTTGCTCGATTTGGTTAATGAGGCGGGTATATGCGGTTTAGGTGGCGCAGGTTTCCCCAGTGCTGCAAAGCTAAAAAGCGGTATCGACAATGAGATCGGGCTGTTAATCATCAACGCCGCCGAATGCGAGCCTTATATTACTACCGATGAAGCACTGGTAAGAGAATTTGCCGAGGAAGTGGTTTCCGGTGCTGAGATATTACAGAAAATAAGCCTGGCGCCTCGTTGTGTCATCACCATAGAGAAGAATAAAAAAAGCGCAATCGCGGCGCTTAAGCCTGCACTCATGAACAGTTCTATAAAGCTGGTAGAGTTGCCCGCGAAATATCCAACCGGGAGTGAAAGACAGATCATTCAGGGAGTAACCGGCCTCGAAGTACCAAGTGGTGGACTGCCAATGGATATCGGCATCCTGGTTCACAATGCCGGTACCGCCTTCGCGGTGCACAAGGCAATAATCTTTGGCGAGCCCTGCGTTAGTCGTATTACCACCCTGACTGGTGCTCCGCTGCAGACACCGAAAAATTTTGAAGCGCTAACCGGCACTCCCGCCTCCTACCTCTTCGAAATTTGTGGCCTGAAAAAAAATCACCAGAGCGGCGCCATTGTCGGCGGGTCAATCATGGGCGTGGAACTGAAAGATTCCAATGCACCCGTACTAAAAACCAGTAACTGCGTGATAGCCAAATCCAAAAAAGAATTTCCGGACCACGGGTCGGAGCAGGCCTGTATTCGCTGCGGCTACTGCGCCAATGTGTGCCCGGTAAGGCTTCTACCGCAGCAACTGTACGCCTATTCCAGGACCAATAACCTGGCAGAACTTGATGGCCATGGACTCAAGGATTGTATCGAATGTGGAGCCTGCGCTTACATTTGTCCGAGCAATATCCCGCTGGTGCAATACTATCGCGCCAGCAAACAGTTGCTTCGCGAAAACGAACAACAAGAACAACAGAGCGATTACTGGCAAGCTCGCTTTCAAACTCACCAGTACCGACTAAAAAAGAACCAGGAAGATAAACTTTCCAGACGCAAGAAGAAAAAGTCCGAATCAAAAACCGCAAGCACTTTCTCGCGAGATAAGGCCCGGGAAGAAATCGCCGCAGCGGTAAAGCGGGTCAAGGCAAGAAAACAGAACGTAATCGCGAGCTCTAAAGAAGAAAAATGACCCAGACGATTAGCAACAGCTCCCCCATGCAACTGGGCAGCCTGAAGACACAACGAATCATGTTGCTGGTTATTGCTGCACTGCTGCCAGGGATTACGGTTGCATCCTGGTTTTTTGGTTGGGGGTTCCTCATCAATGTGTTACTGGCTGCATTATTCGCAATTGGGCTGGAAGCATTAGCACTCAAATTACAAAGAAAACCGGTCAGGTCCGGCCTCGGCGATAACAGCGCGCTAGTAACTGCCCTGTTATTCGGTATTAGCATTCCCCCTGGTTCAAGTTGGTGGCTGATTTTTCTCGGCATCGCCTTTGCCATCCTGATCGCCAAACATGCTTACGGCGGGCTCGGGCAGAATCCATTCAATCCGGCCATGTGTGGTTATTTGTTCCTGCTATTGAGTTTTCCACTGGAGATGACCAGCTGGCACATCCCCGTAAATCACATGGACTCATCGCCGCTTGCCTGGGAAGGACTTCGGCAGAGTGTACTCGTTGCGCTGCCGTTCCTGTTTAGTAGCGCCGAATCAATGCAATCGACCGTCGATGGCATGACCATGGCGACACCGCTTATCGTGTCCAAGATGGCAGGCACGAATGCAATATTGGAAGCACAACAAACTGGGCTAGCCTTATTTGCCCGCAGTTCAGAAACCGGCTGGGAGCTAATGAACATCGCCTACCTTGGTGGTGGACTGATATTGCTCGGGCTGGGGATTATCAGCTGGCACATACCAGTTAGCATAATTCTCACCATCACCGTAATTTCTGTTCTATTTTATTCTCCAAATTCCTCTGCAGTTTTTGGTACCCCCTACCTGCATTTATTTGGCAGCGCCACCATGGTGGGGGCTTTCTTTATCGCAACCGATCCTGTTAGTGCCGCTACCACCAACCAAGGCAAAATTCTCTACGGCATTATTATCGGTCTCGGTATTTACTCGATCAGGGTATGGGGAAGTTATCTCGATTCCATTGCCATTGCCGTTTTGTTTGGAAATTTTTGCGCGCCCCTCCTGGACTATTACTGCAGACCGCGCATCTATGGTCATCCCAAACAGGGATTCATCTCATGGCTGCTGGGTAATAAATCATGAGTGAATTGTTCCGATCCACCGAGACGAATCCGGGCCTCTGGCACTCCAATCCCGTGTTGGTTCAAATGCTTGGCCTGACCCCAATCCTGGCTGTTTCTACCTCACTGGTTCTCGGGCTGGCCTTGAGCATTTTAACTGCCCTGGTGTTTACCATTTCCGGACTTGTACTTTTCTATTTACAGCCATTGGCAAAAACTTCCTGGCGAACCTATCTTCATCTGCTGGTACTGGCCACGGTGACAACTGTTTTCGATGTCGTTCTGCAGATTTACTGGTACCAACTCTATCGTGATCTTGGAATTTATCTGCCGCTGATTTGTTGCAACCTAATCTTGCTAATTCAATTGCACAAAACTGAAACCTTAAGCTCACTTGGTAACTTTATGGGGGTTTGCCTGAATTCAATGGGAGGATTTGCACTGGCCATGCTAATCCTGTCTGCTTTGAGAGAATTTGTTGGTAATGGCAGCCTGTTCAATAACTGGCAACTACTGATTCCAGCAACTGAAGAAATCCTTCCCAATGAAACCGGTGGCAGGCTCCTGGATTTTGTCTTGTTACAGCCAGGAGCCCTGCTTATATTGGGCTTACTACTCGCCGGAATAAACTACCTGAATCAGAGCTTTGGCAAAGCTGAAACTGAGGAACAGCTTGAACCAGTAGAGCGAGCTCGGGTAACAGGCAAGATTTGAACAGACAATTCTGAATAACAGAAAATATGAACAGACAAAAAAGACAGGAAATATTCGAGAGGTTGCGGGATGCCAATCCCGCCCCTACTACAGAGTTAAAATTCAGCAATAACTTCGAATTGCTGATTTCGGTTATTCTCTCTGCCCAGGCGACCGATGTCAGTGTTAACAAAGCCACCGAAGGACTTTACAAGGTGGCAAATACTCCGGAAAAAATCGCGGCACTGGGCGTAAATGGCTTGAAAAAATACATTCGCACTATCGGTTTGTTTAATACCAAAGCCGAAAATGTCATCAAGACCTGCAAGATCCTGGTGGAAGAGCATAATTCGAAAGTACCGGAAACCAGGGAAGCACTGGAGGCTTTGCCTGGTGTGGGTAGAAAAACTGCGAATGTCGTTTTGAATACCGCGTTTCGCCAAATTGCCATGGCAGTAGATACTCACATCTTTCGAGTTTCGAATCGAACCGGAATTGCACCGGGGAAAAATGTAGTGGAAGTGGAGAAGCGATTGTTGCGACTAGTTCCTGAAGAATTTTTACTCGATGCTCATCACTGGCTTATTCTCCATGGTCGCTACACCTGTCTTGCCCGAAAACCTCGCTGCGGTTCCTGCACCATAGAAGATCTGTGTGAATTTAAAAAGAAAACAGAAGACTAATTATCTGTTAAGTATTCTTGTTAGAGAATTTCCTGATAATTCTTCTAACTGCCTTTCTAATAATCTTTCAGCAATAATTCTTTTTGCACATCGTCAGCACCTAACTCTTTATCGAATAAAGATCCGGTATCGCAGCCGAGTTTGTGCAGCAGGGCAACCTGGTCACCGCGGATAACTTCCGCCGCCGGGATTACTTGCGACCCTTTTGCGCAGCGATGCGCAAGCGCAGCGCATTGAGCTTGATGAAGCCTGCCGCATCGGCCTGGTCATAGGCGCCGGCATCGTCTTCGAATGTGGCGATGTCTTCGTCAAACAAGGACTGGTTAGATTCTCTGCCCACTACGATTACGTTGCCTTTATAGAGCTTCAGGCGCACCTTGCCGCTGACATATTGTTGCGAGTTATCGACTAAAGCCTGAATAGCCATTCGCTCCGGCGACCACCAATAACCGTTATAAACCAATGAGGCATAACGCGGCATCAAGTCGTCTTTCAGATGCGCCAACTCCCGATCCATAGTAATGGATTCAATGGCCCGATGAGCTTTGAGCATTACGGTGCCGCCAGGGGTTTCATAACAACCGCGAGACTTCATACCGACATAGCGATTTTCGACGATATCGGCACGCCCAATGCCGTTGGCGCCAGCGATCTTATTTAAATTTTCGAGGACAGTTGCTGGCGAGAGCCTGGTTCCGTCTATTGCGACGATATCGCCTTGCTCATACTCGAGCTCGATATAGCTTGCTTCATCGGGAGCCGCTTCGGGAGAAACGGTCCATTGCCACATTGGCTCACCAGGTTCCGCGGCAGGATCTTCGAGAATGTCACCTTCATAGGAAATATGCAGCAAGTTTGCATCCATGGAGTAAGGCGATTTGCCACCTAACTTCTTCTCAACCGGGATGCCATGCTCATCGCAATAAGCCAGTAATCGATCCCGTGAATTGAGATCCCATTCCCGCCAGGGAGCAATTACCTGAATAGAAGGACTTAATGCATAAGCCCCCAATTCGAATCGAACCTGGTCATTGCCTTTACCGGTAGCGCCATGGGCAATTGCATCGGCACCGGTTTCTGCAGCAATCTCCACCAGGCGTTTCGCGATTAATGGACGAGCGATGGATGTTCCCAGCAAGTACTCGCCCTCATACAGGGCATTGGCGCGAAACATGGGATTAACAAAATCCCGTACGAATTCTTCCTTCAGATCCTCAATGTAGATTTCCTTTATCCCCATCGCTTCGGCTTTACTGCGAGCAGGCTCTACCTCTTCACCCTGACCAATGTCCGCAGTAAAAGTTACTACCTCACAGTCGTAGGTCTGTTGCAGCCATTTCGCAATAACAGAAGTATCGAGTCCGCCGGAATAGGCAAGAACGACTTTGTTTATCCCTGACATTGAGTTACTCCGATTTCGTGTTGAGTATCAGACCAACTAAAAAGAATTCGGTCGATAGTTGTTCAGATGGGAAAAAGGAGGCGTATTCTAGCATCAACCTCCGCAAAGTCGATATCGGGGAAACTGTCCAGATTCGGGAAGATTCGGGCTAAGGGCGAACCATTACGATATTAACCCGTCGATTACAGTGGCGATCTGCCGCGTCTTTTTCCGGATTAACGATGAGGCACTCTTCCCGTTCACCGTGGGCAGGGGTAGCGATTGATTCGGGATCTACCCCTCTGCTATCCAGCTAATGAAGGATAAATTCCTTTTAAAGCATACATAGAACATCCTGTTCTGCCAGCTACTACAGAAATTTTTTTCCGTAGATAAATTGAATCGGCAATTCAGCTCAATTCCTAATTCCGTTACAATAGATCAATTTCTAATAACAGCACGGTACTAATGAGTTCTGATTATATAAGTATCACGCGGCCCGATGACTGGCACTTGCATCTACGTGATACTGAATCCTTGCAAACCACGGTACCTCATACTGCCAGGGTGTTTGGCCGCGCCATTGTCATGCCAAACCTCAAGCCCCCTGTCACTACCGTTGCCCTGGCGCTTGAGTACAGAAAACGCATACTGCAGCACAGCGGCAAGGGCTTTAATCCCTTAATGACGCTCTACCTCACCGACAACACATCTACGGAAGAAATCGAGTGCATAAGCCAGACAGAATCAGTTGTTGCCGTCAAATACTACCCTGCGGGCGCAACCACCAATTCCGACAATGGTGTATCAAGTATAGATAAGGTTTATGACAGCATTGAAAAAATGGCGGAATGTGGCGTACCCCTGCTCATTCATGGAGAAGTGACGGACGCAGATATCGATATCTTCGACCGTGAAAAGGTGTTTATCGATACTGTGCTGGAACCGCTGTTACAACGCTACCCCAGCCTTAAAACAGTTCTGGAGCACATTACTACCAAAGATGCTGCCGATTTCGTTAGCGGCCAGGGTGAAAATGTTGCGGCAACCATTACCATTCATCATTTGCTTTTTAACCGCAATGACCTGCTGGCGGGAGGGGTCAGACCTCACTTTTATTGCCTGCCAATCCTGAAACGGGATATCCATCAACAGGC
Organism: uncultured Pseudohongiella sp.; assembly: GCA_964616225.1. Classification (GTDB taxonomy): domain Bacteria; phylum Pseudomonadota; class Gammaproteobacteria; order Pseudomonadales; family Pseudohongiellaceae; genus UBA9145. The sequence goes on along the minus strand of CAZTTE010000007.1, from coordinate 108,314 downwards.
GCTGGTTGCGGCGGCATTAAGTGGTAGTCCAAAATTTTTCCTTGGAACCGACTCGGCACCTCACGCGAAATCCGCCAAGGAAACCGATTGTGGTTGCGCCGGAATCTATTCTTCTCCGGCAGCCATAGAGCTCTACGCCGAATTCTTCGATCAGCACGATGCCCTGGATAGGCTCGAACCCTTCGCCAGCTTTTACGGTGCTGATTTTTACGGATTACCACGCAACGAAGACAAGATCTCCCTGAATAAAAATACCTGGACCATGGATGATGAATTTAAACTGGGAGACGAAGTAGTCATTCCTATTCGTGCCAACCAAGACATTCAGTGGCAACTGGATTAAGGAATACAATGAGCCTGCTCGGCCCGGACACTCTTACCAGCTCCCTGCTCGCAGATCGATTTCGAACCTACCTGCCGGTTGTAATCGATGTAGAAACCGGCGGATTCAATTCCAGCACCGATGCCATCCTCGAAGTCGCCGCCGTCGTCCTGGAAATGAATGACGACGGCTTGCTGGGAATCGAACAAACGTTTTTCCATCGTATCGTTCCCTTCGAAGGCGCCAATATCGAAGAGGCCGCATTAAAATTTACCGGCATCGATCCTTTTCATCCATTGCGGGTAGCCAGATCTGAAAAAGAAGTTTTCCAGGCCATGTTCAAGATGGTGCGAGAGTCTATGAAAAGCAATGAGTGCAAGCGAGCTATCCTGGTGGGGCATAATGCTCATTTCGACCATGGCTTTATCAATGCAGCGAGCGAACGGCACAATTTAAAGCGCAACCCATTTCACCCCTTCTCTTCATTCGATACCGCCAGTCTCAGCGGATTGGCTTACGGACAGACGGTTCTGTCACGGGCCTGCGGTGCGGCGGGAATTGGATTCGATGATAGCGAAGCTCATTCCGCTCGCTACGACGCCGAAAAAACTGCAGAATTATTCTGCAGCATTGTTAACAAGTGGAAGGAGCTGGGAGGCTGGCCGCTTGGCTCGTAAGAAAAGCGATTAAGTATGAGAGCTGGCGCCTTATTCGCCGCCACCCTCTTCACCTTCAGAGCCAGCACTCTCAACCAGGGTCTGTAATTCCCCTTTCTCATGCATTTCCGTGACGATGTCGCAACCACCGACTAATTCGCCATCGATGAACAATTGAGGGAAGGTTGGCCAATTCGAAACGGTCGGCAGGTTTGCGCGAATATCAGGATTGCTTAATACATCCACGTAAGCAAAGCGTTTGCCACAGGACATTAGTAGCTGGGTGACCTGCGCCGAGAAGCCACACTGGGGCTGTTCCGGATTGCCCTTCATATAAAGCAAAATACTGTTCGTATCGATTTGCTCTTGTATGGTTTCTTCGATGCTCATAACGGGACCTCAGCAGGGATTGTATTAAGTAATAGGGATTAAAAGAGCCGGCAAGTGTAAATGATGCCAAAAGTTTTGTCAGCAAGAAGCGGAAGCTGCTCGACTAGACCGGTGGATTCCAGCCGCCGCCGCCAGGACTCTTGATGGTTAACCTGTCCCCCGCCTTTACTTCCACGGTGCATTTACCGGGCAGCTCTTCGCCGTTTAACAGGTTCTGGCCTTTCTCTCCGGACCCAGCACCATGCAATCCCCAGGGGCCAAATTGTCGCCGTTCGCTGAGAATACTCAGTTGAGCGCGGTCGAGGAATTGGTATTCCCGTACGATACCATCGCCACCCTTGTGCTCACCGCTACCACCAGAACCGGTTCTGACCTGGTAAGTAAGAACCCGCAAGGGATAATGCATTTCCAGGCTTTCCACCGGCGTGTTCAAAGTATTGGTCATGTGGGTATGGACACTATCGAGCCCGGGGAAATTCGGACCGGCGCCCATGCCACCGGCAACAGTCTCATAGTAATCCCAGCGGCTACCTTGCTCTTCGTCTATGTAGCCCATGGCGACATTGTTCATGGTGCCCTGGCTGGCAGCGGCTATGTTGTCCGGTAAGGCCTGGGCCAGTGCACCAAATACCAGGTCCACCAGGCGTGTCGAAGTTTCAACGTTACCAGCAGCAACCGCTGCCGGTCTTTCGGCGTTAACAATGGAACCGGGCTTGGTTTTAATTTTAATTCTACGGAACAGCCCTTCGCAGGCAGGCGTGTCGGCTGGCATCAGGCAACGAAAACAATAATAGCCGGCAGCGGCAACCACGGATTCCGGACAATTGAGGTTGCCCTGAACCATCGCCGATGACTCGGTTAAATCCAGTTCAACCTCATCACCGGCTATGGTGAGATCGATAGCGAGGAGAATATTTTCCGTGCCACAGCCATCATCATCCAGGAAATCTTCGAAGTGATATTTGCCTGGCTTGAGTTGCTGGATCGTGGTGGCAGTAATTCGATTTGCATAGTCATTCAGCTGCGCCATACTTCCGCGATAATCGGTGGCACTCATTTTTTCCACCAACTGCTGCAGACGCAGGACACCCAACTGGTTGGCACCGGCCTGGGCTGCGAAATCTCCAGTCAGCTCACCATCGATAACATCGGGCAAGTGCATGGCTTCGTCTTGCAGGACTCCAGCTCTTATTAACCAGGTCGGCGGAATAATAATTCCTTCTTCCTCCAGCGCAGAGGAGACCGGCATGGAGCCAGGTGTCTCACATCCGATATTCGCATGGTGGGCACGGTTGGCTACGAATCCAATAAGTTTGTTCTCAACAAAAACCGGCGCGATCAAAGTGACATCAGGCAAATGAGTACCACCCAGAAATGGATCATTAAGCACCAGCATGTCGCCGGGTTTCCAATCCTGTTCCCTGACAACAGAGCCCATGGCGAAAGCCATGCTCCCCAAATGCACCGGCATGTGATCTGCCTGGGCAAACAACTCACCATCGGCACCAAATAAGGCACAGGAAAAATCCAGGCGATCCTTGATGTTTGGCGAAAATGCCGCCCGCCTGAGGACCAGGCCCATTTCATCGCAAATGGCTGCCACGCGACTGGCAAAGAGATTTAATTCGATCGGATTAAGACCTGACATAGTGCGCCAGCCTAGCGAATGGCAGGCCTTATGACAATTGATCAGGGTATTGATCGGGCGATTTATTGGACAATTGATCGATAGTCGCTAAGTAGCTAGAATGGCCAGTCTTCCGGGTAGCGCGCGCTACCCTTTTTGCTTTTTAAGCCTTTTACTAACTCCCGGATATGAGCATGAGTGTTAAGCATTTTTTAACGCTGTTAGACCTTTCTTCTGCCGATGTGCTTACCATCGTCAAGCGAGCTATCGAATTAAAAAACCATCCGGAAAAGGCTGGCAGTCAATCCAGAAAGACTCTGGGTCTGATATTTGAGAAATCCTCCACCCGAACCCGAGTTGCATTTGAAGTGGCGATGACACAAATGGATGGCGCCTCTATTTTTCTCACCACCGGAGATTCACAACTGGGTCGCGGAGAGCCAGTTGAAGATACGGCGCGGGTGCTTTCCCGCATGGTGGATTGCGTTGCCATTCGTACTTTTTCCCACAGCAATCTCGAGCGCTTCGCGGCGAATTCCCGGGTACCGGTAATCAATGCCCTGAGCGACGATTACCACCCCTGCCAGTTACTCGCTGACGTGCAAACCTTTATGGAGAAGCGCGGCAGCATAAGCGGCAAACGAGTCGCCTGGATTGGCGATGGTAATAATATGTGCCAGTCCTACATAAATGCGGCCAGGGTGTTCGACTTTGAGCTGCTAATTGCAACGCCAACAGGATTTGAACCAAGCGAAGAGCTTGTCGCCAGCAATTCTTCCCGCGTAAAACTCGTAACCGATCCCGCCGCGGCTGCACAGGGAGCCGATCTGGTGGTAACCGATGTCTGGGCATCCATGGGATCGGAATCGGAGCAAGAACAACGGATCGAGGCATTCGCGGGTTACCAGGTAACGCCGGACATCATGGCGCTGGCCAATAGCGATACCCTATTCATGCATTGCCTGCCGGCTCACCGTGGCGAAGAAGTCAGCGCCGAGGTTTTAGATGCAGCGGACAGCGTCGTCTGGGAAGAAGCCGAAAATAGAATGCATACCCAGAAGGCACTGCTGGAATTTCTTCTCTCTTAACATTTCCCACTCTATTCTCGGGAATATCCCAAAATTGACAACCACAACATATAGTGGTGGCGCAATGACGGTTTTTTGACTGTTTGGCGCCTGAAAAATGAACAAATTCTGATGGATTTTCGAGCAAAACCTGGCTGATTTTTAGCCTCTGCCAAAAAATCGATTTTTCCCCGTAACCCCAACAAACTATTCACATTTTTCCCACAAGTAACTCACGTAAAAATCACTTGCAATAGCCCTATAACCGCATTATCTTGTGTCGGTGATTTATAGCTTGTCTATATGTTGTATTAGCAAAGCGTAAATCAAGGGCTTCTTCTACTGAGTAAAACCTTAGAAATAACTAAGTAAATCGCGAAGTTATGGACGCTGCTGCGGTTTAAAAAACGATAATAAGAAGAAAGGCGCTTGATGAAAATGCCCTTTTTGGGGGCATTTTTAGGATTGTTTTAGGGGATTCCGCGTGTTCTCGGCCCGACCTAAAAAATAATTAAAGTCCAGCCGCAAAAACACAATATATAGTATATGGCTTTAACGCTGCCTGGCAGCCGGATGTGAAATCCGAAGGAGTCGATTTCGCTGAAGGTATCAGCCAGACGGGGATTATCTCGCTGTTAAAAACCTCAATCAGCGATTCACTCTCCACTATCAGGCAACGGCATAAAGCCTGTTGGGCCAGTCAGGCTGGCTCTTTGCAAGGGCAAACAAAAAATAAACAAGAACACGAAAGTAGTAACGAAATTCGGAGTAATAAATGCAGACTGAAGTACAACCAGCAGGTGACTCTCCTCTCGCAAATACGCCAAACAACGAAGACACAGTTTCAGTAGCATCAACCGCGCCGGGGCAACTGCGGGTGATCAAGCGCAATGGCGCAGTGGTAGCGTACGACGAGTCCAAGATTTCTGTTGCCATTACCAAAGCCTATCTCGCCGTAGAAGGTGGTAATGCTGCAGCCTCATCAAGAATCCATGAATCCGTCGCGCAACTCGCCGGGCAGATCACCACGATCTTCCGCAGGCGGATGCCATCGGGCGGCACTATTCACATCGAAGACATCCAGGACCAGGTAGAACTGGCGCTGATGCGCACCGGTGAACACAAGATAGCCCGTAGCTATGTGATCTATCGTGCCGAGCATGCCCGCATCAGGGAACAAAAACAGGAAACACAGCAACCCAAACATCCTGAAATTACAGTAACCCTCGACGATGGTCAGCAGGGTCCACTGGATACCGAACGGTTGCGCACCATCATTAACGAAGCCTGCGAAGGATTGTCCGATGTCTCGGCAGATACTATTTATAACGAGACCCTGAAAAACCTCTACCCCGGCGTGAAGATGGAAGACGTACGCACTTCCCTGGTAATGACCGCACGTACCCTGGTAGAGAAGGATCCGAACTACTCCTACGTTACTGCACGATTATTAATGGATACCTTGCGTTCAGAAGCGCTTAGTTTTCTCGGCATAACCGATGCAGCGACTCAATCGGAGATGCACTATCGCTATGCCGCAACCTTAAAGCCTTATATAGAGAAAGGCGTAGAACTCGGGCTGCTTTCTGACCACTTGCTGGAATTCGATCTCAATGTCCTGGGTGAAGCCCTGAAAGCAGAACGCGATCAGCAGTTCACCTATCTAGGCTTACAAACGCTTTACGATCGCTACTTTATTCACAGCGAAGGCATTCGCTTCGAATTACCACAAGTATTCTTCATGCGGGTTGCCATGGGTCTGGCTTCCAATGAAGAAAATCGGGAACAGCGAGCCATCGAGTTCTATAATCTGATTTCCAGTTTTGATTACATGGTTTCCACACCGCAGTTATTCAATTCCGGAACCCTGAGACCACAACTCTCCTCCTGCTTCCTGACTACCGTGCCAGATGATCTGCACGGTATTTATTCGGCCATTCGCGATAACGCCATGTTATCCAAGTGGGCTGGCGGTCTCGGCAATGACTGGACGCCCGTACGGGCACTGGGTGCACACATCAAAGGCACTAATGGCAAGTCCCAGGGTGTCGTGCCTTTTCTCAAGGTAGTAAATGACACTGCAGTTGCGGTTAACCAGGGTGGCAAACGTAAAGGTGCCGTGTGTTCCTATTTGGAAACCTGGCACCTGGACATCGAGGAGTTCCTCGAGCTGCGCAAGAACACCGGTGACGATCGCCGTCGTGCCCACGACATGAATACCGCCAACTGGATCCCTGACCTGTTCATGAAGCGCGTCTTCAACGACCAGGACTGGACCCTGTTCTCGCCGAACAATGTGCCAGATCTACACGAGAAACACGGCAAGGAATTCGAAGAAGCCTACGAAGAGTATGAACGCAAGGCCATGGCGGGCGAAATCGAAGTCTATAAAACTATTAAGGCTTCCGATCTCTGGCGCAAGATGATTTCGATGTTATTCGAAACCGGCCACCCATGGATTACTTTTAAAGACACCTGCAATGTTCGTTCACCACAGCAACACGTGGGTACGATTCATTCCAGCAACCTGTGTACCGAGATAACCCTTAACACCAGCCCGGAAGAAATTGCCGTGTGTAACCTGGGTTCAGTAAACCTGGTTAATCACGTCGATGAAAATGGTTTGAAGCAGGAAAAACTGAAGAAGACCATCACCACGGCTATCCGCATGCTGGATAACGTCATCGACATTAACTACTACTCCGTACCTCAAGCGGAAAATTCAAATCTGAAACATCGTCCGGTGGGCATGGGAGTCATGGGATTCCAGGATGCGCTGTATTCGCAACGAATCCCTTATGCTTCCGAACAGGCGGTTGAGTTCGCCGATGTTTCCATGGAGATGACCAGCTACTACGCCATTAGCGCCTCGACGGAACTGGCAGAAGAACGCGGCCGTTATGAATCCTACGAAGGTTCTCTCTGGGATCAGGGCATTCTGCCTATCGATTCACTGCAGAAGCTGGCGGATTCCCGGGGCGCAGATTACATCGACGTCAACATGGAACAGCGCCTGGATTGGGATGGATTGCGGGAACGCATCAAGCAAACCGGTATGCGTAACTCCAATGTATTGGCCATTGCACCTACCGCAACGATCGCCAACATCAGTGGTGTTTCCCAGTCCATCGAGCCGACCTATCAGAACCTGTACGTGAAATCGAACCTATCCGGTGAGTTCACGGTGGTTAACCCTTACCTGGTTAACGATCTGAAGAAACTCAATCTCTGGGACAGTGTCATGGTTAACGATCTCAAGTACTACGAAGGTAGCGTACAGAAGATCGATCGCGTGCCGGAAGATATTAAGCAGACCTATGCCACCGCCTTCGAAGTCGAACCGCGCTGGTTAGTGGATGCGGCAAGCCGAAGACAGAAGTGGATCGATCAGGCCCAGTCATTAAACCTTTATGTGGCAGGTGCCAGCGGTAAGAAGCTGGATATCACCTATCGCATGGCCTGGTTACGTGGCTTAAAGACTACTTATTACCTCCGTGCCCTGGCAGCAACCACCACGGAGAAATCTACAGTTTCCGATAACAGCTTGAACAAGGTCTCCAGCGAAGCGACGACGGACCCGGGTCCGGCAGCTGTACCGGCAGCTTGCTCACTGGATGATCCCGATTGCGAAGCTTGTCAGTAAGAACGAGCGCGAAGAAGAGCGAAATATTAATTACAGAATAAAACCGAGAGTCGAGGTGTAGCCATGTTGTCATGGGATGATTTTAATCAGGAGGAAGGTCAAGCTCCTGTTGCTAAACCCAAAATTGAAGAGACGCCAACCCCCCAGGAAAAAACAGTTAGCGAAGTAGTACAGGACGCAATCAAGCCGACCGCTGCACCAGCAGCTCCGGCGCCAGCGGAACCAAGCTACGAATCCAATGTTGATTCGTCAGATGAGCAAAACAATTCCAAGGCATTGCAACAAGCCATTAATGATCTGCAATCACTGGATGTCGCTTCCGGATTGGAAGAGTTAGAAGGCACAGCCAATCGAGTCGCTGTCGATGACAAGCGCATGATTAACTGCCGTGCTGACCTGAATCAGTTAGTGCCATTCAAGTACGACTGGGCCTGGCAAAAATATCTGGATGGCTGTGCCAATCACTGGATGCCCCAGGAAATTAACATGAACGCGGATATCGCCTTATGGAAAAATCCAAACGGACTTACCGATGATGAGCGCCTGATTGTTAAACGCAACCTGGGTTTCTTTTCTACAGCGGACTCCCTGGTGGCCAATAACCTGGTGCTGGCGATTTACCGATTAATTACCAATCCGGAATGTCGCCAGTACATTCTGCGGCAGGCCTTCGAAGAAGCCATTCATACCCATGCTTACCAGTACTGCATCGAATCACTGGCTATGGATGAAGGTGAAATCTTCAACATGTATCACGAGGTACCCTCGGTAGCAAAGAAAGCATCCTGGGGATTGAAGTACACCCAGTCACTGAGCGATCCCAATTTCAAAACCGGCAGCATCGAGACTGACCAGGAATTACTGAAGAACCTGATCGCTTTCTACTGCTGCCTGGAAGGAATCTTCTTTTATTGCGGCTTTACCCAGATTCTTTCCATGGGCAGACGTAACAAGATGACCGGAACCTCGGAACAGTTTCAGTACATCCTGCGTGATGAGTCCATGCATCTGAATTTCGGTATCGACATGATTAACCAGATCAAGTTAGAGAATCCACAACTGTGGAATGACGAAATGAAGGAACACGCGACTCAAATGATCTTGCAGGCCACTCAACTGGAGATCGAATACGCCAGGGACACAATGCCTCGCGGCGTACTTGGAATGAATGCAGCCATGATGGAAGAGTATCTGCAATTCATCGCCAACCGACGGCTCGTACAGATTGGTTTACCTGAACAATTTAAAGGCGTATCGAATCCGTTCCCATGGATGTCTGAGATCATGGATTTGCGCAAAGAGAAAAACTTCTTCGAAACACGAGTCATCGAATATCAAACCGGTGGGGCACTGTCTTGGGATTAACCCAGAGATAAACACCCAACCGGAAAGATAGAGCATTAGTAGTAATTTGGGGACCAGCGAATGAGCGAAGAAAAGCCGTTTGACAAACAACTCGAAAACGATCCAGAGCGAACGTTAATTACTCTCGAGCAGTTGAGTCAGACTATTGAAGTGATGACCAGTGTGGTCAATCGACTTCGCCAGCACCTTAGTGAACAGCTTAAAGCCCAGATCGAAGCGCAGGAACAGGCCAAACTGGAGGAAGCTAGGCTGGAGGAACAAGCGCAATCTGAAGCAAAAGCTGATACCTCAGGTGGTGAGAAGAAAGCAGATTCCAAACAACAACAGAATCAGCGGGAGAGTTTCGTTGTTGAAATACGTCAACAGGAGAATGATCCGGTTCGCAAAAACAATAAAACCTTGCATTAAGATTTCTCATTGCACTAAGAGTACTTGGGAGAAGTCTCCCAGTAGCAGTACTTATCTCGGTATGCCGTTGTCACTTCGGTGGCAGCGGCATTTTTTTGAAATGTTTTTTTAAAACCAAGCAAGAGCACTAATAAAATGGCAGATAAAGTTGGCGCCATCATCCTCGCCGCAGGATTCTCGAATCGCTATGGCAGCATCAAACTCTGTGCCGAGTTAGACAACGGCGTAACTGTGTTTGAGCAAACCCTTTCCAGAATTCGCAGTGCGATTCCAAATTACAAAGTCATCACCCGACCGGAATTGGCGGAACTGTTAAGTCCTTACGAATCGGATTTACATATTTATAACGAAGCAGAAAAAGGCATGGGATCTACCCTGGCTTATGGCATAGGGCTCGCTGCAGAATGGGATGCTTGCCTGATCTGTTTAGCCGACATGCCTTTCATCCAGGCAGACAGTTACCGCCTCATCGCCGATCAATTACAGTCAGACAATATTATTATTCCCATGTACAAGGCACTGGCAGGCAATCCGGTTGGCTTCGGCAATGAATATTTCGCCGAGTTAACCCAGCTCAGTGGGGATTCCGGTGGCAGGCCAGTCGCCCAGGCCCATACCGAAAAAATATTACGCGTTGCCATCGATGATCCCGCCATACTTTACGATATCGATACACCTGCAGACCTCCAGAAATACCAGAAGCGAAGCAGCTAGGTCTGCGCTCTTTAAGTTGAAGACCGGACAGCAATAGCCCTACAATCGTTTTCGAACTTGTGGAGCGCGTCATGGCAGTAAAGAAAATCAAGAATGAATCGGAGTTGTTAAAAGAAGCGCTACGGGTGGGCGTCCGCTATTTCGAAGCTCGAGGCGCGGGTAAATTCGAAGCCACAGACCATGTTGACATGAAAGTACGGGCTATTTATCTGCTGCTGGTCAAAGACAAAATCATTCAACCCCTCGCCAGCAAAGATGAAAACGTGCAGAGCATGCGCCACAAACTCGCCATCTGGATCTCAAAAAACCTGCCAGCCGACCATCAGCTGTTGCAGTAAAGGATAAAAAGGATCATAAGTTGAAGCTCTCCCTCACCTTTGCCCTGATTGCTTCTCTGCTGACTATGAGTCAGACCAGGGCCGATGCCATCAGCGCCGAAGCGGCGATGGAAGATCCGGCTAATCCACTAATTTTGCTGAGCACTTCCACCGGGGATATTTATATTGAACTGCTTCCCAATGAAGCGCCGAACAATGTGGAAAACTTCCTCGCCCTGGCCCAGGGTGAAGTCGAATTCATCGATCCCAATTCCAATGCGCGCTTTCAACCGCGCTATTTTGACGGGATGCAGTTTCATCGGGTGGTACCGGATTTTGTTATCCAGGCAGGATCGCCCTTCTTTAATCCACTGGGTCCGCCGAATGTATTAATCGATGATGAGATCAACGCCAACTCCCTGGGGCTAGATCGATTGCAGGTGATGGATGAACTGGGAAATTTCAATCCCATACTAAATATTGGTAGCGAAGAAGAGTTCCATGAAGTCTTAATAAAACCCCTGTTCGCAAGATTGAATATCGAAACGGAAGCGGAAATGCGGGAACGTCAATACGAAGTGCTGGAAATTCTGCAGGGGTTGACCGTGAAGCAGGCCTACGAAAACCAGGGCTTTCGCTATTCTGAAAGCGCTTCCACCCGGGGTATTACCCGGGGCGTTATGGCACTGGCCAATGCAGGGCCCAATCAGAATGGCCCGGAATTCTTTATCGCCTTGCAGGATTCACCCTGGTTAAACGGAAAACACACGGTAATAGGCCGGATTGTTGAGGGCATCGAAACGGCAGATGCGATAGGAAATTCAGAAGTCGATCCCCTGAACCCGACCCGCTTCGCCACACTTATTTATTCACTGCAACGCATCAATTAGAATAGCTAGGCCATAGTGGAGTCGTCACAGAGATTGGCGAGGTCAACATGTCCAAGAAAGCGAAAATCAAAAAACAAGCCGAACAGGGTACCTGGGCTATTTGCATTACAACAGGACTGATTATTGGTGTCGGTCTGGGTCCGCTGCTGGGAAACTTTCTCATTAGCATAGTCATTTGCGGTGCTATCGGAGCAGGCGCTGGTTATTACTTCACTCATCAGAAAAAACGCAGTAAACGTTAATCGTTCTTCGAACTTTTCTCACTGCTTTTCCCTGCACTTTTAGTTCCTGTATTATTAATTCCTGCATTTTTAACTAGCGCCCATTTAATTTCTATCCTCGTTCCTCCCTTGTTATCGCTGCTAGGCCCCAATTGTTTCTCAGTCTTTTACGTATGTTTAGCGATTGATAGCTAAACCGCATTAGCAGCTTATTGCTTATAATGCCCGGATAACAATTTGCGGAGTTGCCCTACTAAAACCCTGAAAACCCCAAGCTATCCCCGCTGACGCCAGTTTTTTTCTCCTATACTGAAAGATATCGGAGTGTTAGCAATAATGGATTACGAGAGCGATTTCAGGGTGCTAAATCTGGGCTATACGGCCACCTGCCTGATCGACCGCGAGGCAAAGCTGAGCCTCAATATCTTTCCCAATTAAATCCCACATCAGCCTTCGGCTGATAATTCTTCCTGGAATATTTCACGGCGATAAGGTGGCATGGATTCCAGTATAGCCTTGCCATAACGCTTGTTGACGATGCGCTCGTCGAATAAGGTTATGCGCCCACTATCGGTTTCACTGCGCAGCAACCTGCCGCTGGCCTGAACCAGGCGGAACGCTGCATCGGGCACCGCCAGGGTCATGAAAGCATTCTGGCCCTGTTGTTCGATCCAGGCTGAGAGGGTCATCTCGATGGGGTCATTGGGTACCGCAAAGGGTATCTTGGCAATTAATACATGGGTGCAATATTTGCCGGGCAAGTCTACCCCTTCGGCAAAGCTTGCCAGGCCAAAGATAATACTTCCCTCGCCCCGATCCACTCGCTGACGATGGTATTTAAGCAGTTGTGCCTTTTGATAATCATCCTGGCACAGGATCAGGTCCAACCATTCCCGGGGCAGGCTCTGCATGACTTCGTTCATCTGGCGGCGTGATGAGAAGAGCATTAAAGCGGCTGACTCCGGAGTAAGTAATTGAGGAATTGCTTTAACGATATATTCCGTATGTTTTTCGGTCTCTGATGGCTCACAGTTCATGCGGGGAATAACCAGGTTCGCGGAACCGGAAAAATCGAAGGGGCTGGGAATACTCAGGTAATGGGTTTGTTCCGGAAGCCCGGCCCGCAGGCGCAGCATATTAAATTCACCGAGTGCCGACAGGGTGGCCGAGGTCAGCACGGCACCGGCACATCTCTGCCAGAGACGTTCCTGCAGATTTTCCGCCGCCAACACCGGGCTCGACGACAAGCCGATGTCGCTTAATCCTTCATTCTCGGTAAAGCTCAACCAGCGAGCTCGCGGTGCATTACCTTCCGGATCTTGTTGCGCATAGCTCAACCACAATTCGAGATTCGCTTCCGCACGATCAGTATTGCTGCCGAGCACCGGATACCACTGCTCCGCCAGCCTGGTTTTTTCCAAGTCTGCACCATCGTCCATAATCTGTCGTAATTCAGAAGCGATATCCTGAAGGCCAGTAGCAAGACGGGTGTATTCGGTTCCCAGGTTAGCAGCAACCTCCCGAATCTCTGTTGGTATGACTCCGAGTTCGAAAGCATGTTGTGAGCGATTCTCATAACTATCCACCGCACCCAGGGACTCAATGGTCTGTTCGAACAGGGACCAGGCTGTATCGGAATGCTCACGAATGGCATTGATAATTTTCTGTAACTGATCCTGGCGACCGGATTCCAGGAATTCTTCTTTGGCCAACTGCACTAGCAGGTTTTCGCAACGCTCCAACCAGGTGAGGCTGGCCTTAATGCGGGTAAAGGCAGAAAAATGATTATTGGATTTAAACGGCAGATGATGGGCTTCATCGAAAATATAAATGCACTTCTCCGGATCCGGCAGGATTACCCCTCCTCCCATGGCCAGGTCGGTGAGCACCAGGTCGTGATTGCTGACAATGCAATCCACTTTATCCAGGGAATCCCGCGCCTTGTAAAAACAGCAATTGCGGAAGTTACTGCAATTCGGCCCGGTACATTGATAACGATCAACAGTTAATGGTCGCCAGTTTGCATCCGAGATAGGCGTCTTCCAGTCATCCCGGTCTCCTTGCCAGTTACCGGAGCCCAGTTCGTTGAGCATGTCTTCATAGAGAGCGGTGTCGCCGGAGTTTGGATCCTCCAATTCTTCCCCGTAGAGATCCATCATCGCCTGCAGACTGTCAGATCCTGCCAGCAACAAATCCAGTTTGGACAGGCATAGATAACGGCCACGCCCTTTCGCCAGCGAGACATTGAATTCGAGATCTGATCCTTCAACTATTTCCGGAATATCCTTGAAGATAACCTGTTCCTGCAGGGCAACAGTTGCGGTCGCTACCACCACTTTGTAGCCCAACTCCTGGGCCAGGGGTAATACTGCGAGCAAATAGGCAAGGGTTTTGCCGGTACCGGTTCCTGCTTCGACCACGCAGATAGGAGTGTCCACTTCATCCTCCCTCGCCAATACGGCTAGCGTATTAGCGATTTCGGCGATCATCTGGCGCTGACCGTATCGGGGAGTGAGGTCTCTCGATTCCAGTAACTGGCGATAAGCGGTTTGAATGCGATCTTTTACTTCATCTGCCAACATAGTGCTGGAATCTGGCTAAATTTCCGAATAGGTGAGTGAAAAAAGAAGGATCGAATTATAGCATCTGGCCTTCAATAAGCCTGAATTCTGCGCAAAATCAATAAGCTGCCGGCATGAATCGAGCATGAGCAAACAATTAGCAAAGTTGGAATGAAGTTCTGATAAACTTGTTCTTCTATTGTATGAAGCAAGCAATGACCGCCAGGCAGTAGTCAATGGCAGAAAACACGCTGGAAAAGCAGAAGATTTCATGGGATCAGCAAGATCCTGATGAAAAACTACGCGTACTAACGCAACTTACAGTCAACGGGCTACCCGATGACTATGTTGGCATTCTCGCTGGAATTGAGGATGTCGGTATCGCTGTTGAGCAATTAATCAATCTCTCCTTAAACTTTTCCAGCGAGATACACAAGCGCGTCGCGCTAAAGACAAAATCGAAACAGATTGCCGAAGCCCTGATCCCGCTAATCAATGATCAGTATACCCTGGTGGACCTGACCCTCTTTGGCACCAGCGTTCATGTACGCAAGAATGCGGTACTGGCCATAAACGACCTGCAAATTCTGACCGATCTGCAACAGCGCCTGGCAGGTAAAGACAAGACTGTATGCAAGATTCTTGACGCAAAGCTCAGCGACCCTGCAGAAGAAGCAGGCAAAGAATCAATAGCGGAATCGAAAAAAGAGGCTTCGACGGATGAGTCGGGTGAGCCGGATAAGAAAGAAGAAGGAGAAAAAAAATCCACCAGTTCCAAATCCGAACCTGCATTTAATCCTGTCGAAGACCTGCCGAAGCTCGAGCAGGAATTGGAAAAACTGAGTTTTAAAAACACGGCACGTCTGAATAGTTTGCAGAATACTGTCAATCTGCTGCGCAAAGCGGTTGCTTCCGCAGAAGCGGACATGAAGGAGCGAGCCCAGAAAATCCATGAATCGCTTACGGAGAAACTGGAAAAAAATAAAACCCACCAGGAAGCGCTAAAGCAAAGTACTGAAGATTTACTAACTAATCTGCAAAAAGCCCTGGATGAAGGTCAGAGTCACGACGCCCTTCCCACCTGGGACAAGATTCAGGGCAACATCAGCAATACCAGTGGCAAGTTGAGAGCCGCACTTCAGGGTCAGGCTAATAAATATAAGACCAAGTTAAACGAACTCAGGGACTGGAAAATATTTGCTGCCACAGAAAAGAAAAAGGAGCTGATCAAGCAGATGCAACATCTGCTGGATTCGAAGATGCATGCTTCCGACAGGTCCAAGCACATCAGTACTATGCACAAGGAATGGAAAACCCTGGGGCGTTCGAACCAGAACGAAGAACTCTGGCGTGAATTCAAAAAACTGTCAGACGCTGCCTATGAACCCTGTAAGGACTACTTCAAACAACGCAAGCAATTGATGGCCGATAACCTCAAGGCCCGTCGCGAAATCTGCGACAAGCTGGAAGCAGATCTTGCGGCAATCGATAAAGACAATATCAACATCTCTGCCCTGAACAAGATACTCCATGGGGGCGAGCAGGATTGGAAGCTATACGCACCGGTTGAACAATCGAAGATCAAGAGTCTGCAAAAGCGTTACTATGGCGTAGTAAACCAGCTGCGACGTCTGCGCAAGAATTCCTTGCGGGATAATGGCAAACAAAAGCAGTCTTTTATTGCTGAAGCAGTGAAACTAAGCGAGCTGGAAGACAAGCAAAAGGCAATGAGTGAAGCCAAACGCCTGCAGCAGGAATGGAAAAAGATTGGCCCTACCTCTTACAAGGAAGACAAGAAATATTGGGAAGAATTCAGAGCCGCCTGCGACAAAATTTTCGCCAAGCGTAACGAGGAGGCGGCTGCCGACCGGGCAGAAATCGACCGGGCAGAAAAAGAAATAAAATCAATTCTCGAAAAACTTCGCGGCATTGGTGAACTGGAAGACGAAGCCTTTCGCAGCGCACGCTCCGATTACCAGGATTTACAGCAGGCATTTGCCACAGCACTGAATCCCGGAATACGCAAACAACGCAAGAAACTCCTGAATGAATTTAATAATCTAAAACGCAGGATCGATACCCGCTTTAAGTCCTTACCGGACAAGAAATGGCAGAAACTTAAAAACGCCATCATGCAGAAAGTGCAGTTTCTTAAAGAGCTGGAGTTGGAACTTTTTTTCAGCAAGGATAATTCACAATTCACTTCGGCAAAATCGAAACTCGAGAACGGTGCCTGGAGTGAATTGGAAGCAAGTGGTAATACCAATCTCGATTCAGCCTTGCAACTTCGTGCGGATTCTATTCTAAAAGCTTCTACCGTTGAGGACTTGCTGGAGCTGGCGAAGAAAAATGAGAAGGAAATTCGCTCACTGTGTATCGAGTTGGAAATTCGCGCCAACCTGGAAACGCCCGAAGAGGACCAGGCACTGCGAATGCAAATTCAGTTAGACCAACTCAAGAATGGTTTCGGCCAAGTAAAACCAGACCGCAAGGAAAATACCCGCTATGCACAGGGTGCTGAGTTACAGGCTTACTGCATTGGACCACTGGAACAACAAGCCCAGACTTCGCTTTTTAGCAGGCTCGAACAAGCCGTGAAAAAACTGCTGTAAGAACTCTTGAATACTCTTTAGAACCTTAACTGCTAAACCGCAAATCCCGACTTCAGTTTATTAATCACCGGATTGGCGTAGCCGAATAGGAAGTGCTTGTGCAGTTTTGAATCCACTGCCTTCAGGCGTTTCTCAAACTTCTTGCGATTCTGTTTCGAGATTTCTCTCTGCTCGAATACATCGCCCAGCAAATGCAATGGAGCCAGGCCGTCCTGTTTGAGTTTTTCCAGAGCCAAAAAATTGGAATCACTAAGCTGGTAATTCTCGAGAATCTGGGCATCGATAACTTCCGCGAGTTCGTCGGGGTCATCGGTTTCGATATTTAACTCTTTACCGAAGGCGACATGCACCTGTCCCTTAAAACCAATCATGCCGGTGACGATACTCTCGATATCACTCTTGTCAGTCTTGGTGAAACTGCCACGGGATTCGATTTGATAAAGCTCGTCCGCTTTCAACACATCACAGGCATCGTACTCATAGGAAATGGCAACCGGTACGATATGCAGTTCACTCAGGCTTTCTCCAAGAGGCAGATCCCGACGTGCCATGGCTAACATTTTTAGCAGGGCCGGATCGGTTTTATCGATGCCATCTTTGGCCCGCCCTTCCCGTTGCGCAATCCACACGTTCTGCTCATTAGCAACGCAATAATGCATGTACTCCGACAAGAGCTTGAGTGCCTGCAATAATTCACGACCCTTCAACGAGCGGTGCACGATAAAACTCTTGTTCAGCCGCATCAGGTCGGTAACGAATGGCTTCTTTAGCAAATTGTCGCCGATAGCGATTTGCAGGGTTTCGTGACCGGCGTGATAGAGCATGTAGTTCACAAACGCCGGATCCATGGTGATATCACGGTGATTGCTGATAAACAGGTAATTTCTGCCGTCCTGTAGATGCTCCAGGCCTGAATTGCTCAGTCGCGTAGTGGTGTCATGGATCATCTTGTCCATGTAGCCCGCGATGACATCCTGCATGGATTTCACGTCGTGGACAGTACTTACCTGCTGCCCCAGTTTCTTGCCGGCGGCCTCTTTCATGGCCCTGGGGAAAAAGCGGGTGAGTCGGGGATAGTAAAAGCGGGCGATGCTGTCCAGCATCTCCTCATCCTGCAGCAACTTGTCCAGTAAAGGCCTTATTTCTTCGTCCTGGTAGGGCCTGATATTTTTATATTTATCCAATTTAATTCCTTATTATCAATAGTTTACATGCATTATTTAATGTTTCTATTGATATGGTTTTCTGTCAGCTTACTGCCATCTAATCCATTGATCCGACAGCCTCAATTGGGCCAATTCCACAGCACCAAATCCTGGATCTGAGACCAGGCCCTAGGCTGCCTCCACCTCGCTAAACTGGAGATCTGCCAGGTTGGCGTAGAGCTCACAATTGGCCATTAACGCCCGATGGGTGCCCTGGGCAATCACCGCCCCGGCATCCATCACTACAATGCGATCCACGTTTTTAACAGTAGCCAGGCGGTGGGCAATAATCAGCGACGTGCGATTTTGCATCAGTTTTTGCAGCGCCAACTGCACCTGCCTTTCACTCTCGGCGTCCAGGGCGCTGGTGGCCTCATCCAACAACAGGATTTCTGGGTCCTTCAGGATTGCCCGGGCTATGGCAATGCGCTGTTTCTGACCGCCGGAAAGCCGAATTCCGGACTCCCCCAGAAAGCTTTCGTACTTCTCCGGCAATTCTTCAACGAAATTATCAGCGTAAGCGGCCTGTGCGGCGGCAATGACCGCCTCATCTTCCGCTTCCGGGTCTCCATAGCGGATATTGTCCGCCACATTGCCGGTAAACATGGCGGGTTGCTGGGCCACCACGGCGATATGGCTACGGAGTTCCAATGGATCCAGCTCCCGAATATCGATGCCTTCCAGGCTTATGGCACCGGCATCAGGGTCGTAAAAGCGCAGAATCAGGTCAAATAGCGTGGATTTTCCGGCTCCGGAAGGACCCACCAGGGCTATGTTTTCCCCAGGCTCGATAGTGAGAGAAATATTGTTAAGTGCAGGGGTTTCCGTGCGGGTTGGATAGGCAAAGCGCAAGTCTTCGATGAGCAAGGACCCACGGGGCTTGCGCTCGAATTGTCGCGGATTTTCCGGTGCCGTTATTTCACTTTCAGCATGAAGCAGGTCCATCAGGCGCTCCAGGGCCCCCGCCGCCCGCTGCAATTCAGCCAGAACACCGGAAATGGCGGCTACCGCCATGGCCACCATGACCGCATAGACGATGAAGGCGGTTAATTCCCCCGCGCTCATAGCCCCGTTTATCACGTCCTGACCACCTACCCAGATCATTACGGCAATGGCGGCAAACACCAGGGTCATCACCGCCGTAATCAAAAAAGCATTTGTTTTTATACGTTTAAGAGCTATTTCAAATGCATTTTCTACATGGTCGGCGAATTCCCGGCGATCATAGTCCTGGTGGTTGTAAGCCTGCACTGTTTTGATCTGCTGAATGCTTTCTCCCACGTAGGCACCCACATTGGCCACCTTGTCCTGGGTACTGCGGGACAGGCGCCGCACCCTGCGGCCGAAGAACATGATAGGGCCCACTACCAGGGGTATACATACCAGCACCACCGTAGTTAGCCGGGGATTGGTGATAAACAGGAAAATAGTGCCACCAATCAGCAACAGCAGGTTTCTAAGGGCCACCGAGGCGGAAGAACCGATAACCGACTGAATTAGCGTGGTATCAGTGGTAATGCGGGACTGGATCTCGCCGCTGAGATTGGCCTCAAAATAGCCCGGATGCAGGGCAATGATGTGGGAATACACCGCCTGTCGCAGGTCCGCAGTGACCCGCTCCCCCAGCCAGGAAACCCAGTAGAAACGGGCAAATGTGCCCAGTGCCTGCAAAACGGCAATGATCACAAAGCCGGTTATGGCCTGGCCCAGGGAGGCCATGGAACTGGCCACGAAACCCTCATCGACGATGATGCGCACATATTGCACCAGGGTAAGGTTTAAGGCAGCTGTGAAAACAAGTGCAATACTGGCCCAAACTATCTGTTTTTTATAGGGTTTTAGGAATTTCGAAGCCCGGAGGAGGAGATTACTGCTGGATTGGCTTTCCATGGGCGCAATGTAGCAGCACTTACTGCAAAAGCAACTCTTGAGCCGATGGAAAATTCGGGCATCCCGCCAAATTCCTGATGTTCAAAACATGGGCAGCAATTTCCAATCGATTGCGGGTTTCAAACAGCAAAACAGCGGTTTAGGGACCATGCTTTTTCAGAGAAGTCTGTTTTTGGCACCCCCATCGAGACGGACCTGGCGCAAGAAAGCCTGCTCATATCGACACCAGCCTTACAAGAAGAGTAAGTGAGTTATAAACAGCCGACGTCGCTGCTTAAATTTACTGACGCAGAATCAGCGCTAAACATACTGTCGGATACAACACTGCGCTGGAGTGCACCCTGCCACAACAAATTCGAACTGGATTTCCAGCGCATCAAAAACGTTTAAGTCGTTCTGTTGTTTTTCTTTTTATCAATTACAACAAACTTTTTAACCGACAAAAAATACACCAGCGAGGGGATCGCCGGTGTACTGGGGGCTTCCGGAAAGGAACGCAGTCCTGAATTAGTCCCTTAACCCTAGACTGCAAAAAAAGTGTACGCAAACTTGATGACATCCTGATTACAATCTATGTTGCAGTTTTGAGACATTGTTGAGTTTGTAATGCCAGTTAGACCAGATTGGTTAGCCAAGGTTGAAGAAGAAACTCTCGACCCCCAACAAATTATTTGCGATCCCCATCATCACCTGTGGGATCATCCCGGCAGTCGGTACCTGCTGGAAGATATCCTGGAGGACACCGGCAGTGGACATAATGTTGTTTCCACGGTGTTCGTAGAGTGTCTCTCCAAGTATCGGGAAGACTTCAGCGAAGCGTTGGCGCCGGTTGGTGAAACCGAGTTTGTACAAGCCATCGCCGACATCAGCGCTACTGGTAATTTTGGCACCACCAAAGTTGCGGCGGCCATTGTCAGCTACGCCAATTTGCTGCTGGGAGATGCAGTAGACGAAGTTCTGGCGGCACATGTTGAAGCCAGCCCAAACCGATTTCGTGGAATACGCCATGCCTGTAGCTGGGATGCCAGCAAGGAAGTGCGCAACTCCCACACTAATCCGCCACCGCAACTCTATTTAAACGAGGAATTTCGCAAGGGTTTTGCCCGACTGAAAGAATTCGATCTCACCTTCGACACCTGGTTGTATCACACTCAACTGCCGGAACTACTCTCACTGGCCCAGGCATTTCCTGAGCAGCCAATCGTGCTCGACCATGTGGGCGGCCCATTGGGAATTGGTCCATATAAAGGAAGAAGGAAAGAGATTTTCGAGAGTTGGCAACAAGAAATTGAGCAGCTGGCGCAATGCCAGAACCTGGTGATTAAACTTGGCGGGCTGGCCATGGCAATCAATGGCTTTGAATGGCACAAGAATGAATCTCCCCCGAGCTCTGAAGTACTGGCCGAGGCGACTCGCCCTTACCTGCTACATTGCATCGAGGCCTTTGGTCCAGAGCGCTGCATGTTCGAGAGTAATTTTCCAGTGGATAAGGTGTCCTGTTCCTACAATGTGTTGTGGAATTCCTTCAAACGGGTAACGGCGGATTTTAGCGCCACAGAAAAGGACGCCATGTATCACGATACCGCCGTGAAGTTTTACTCGGTCAGGGACTGAAGCAAGTCATCGCAATAGTTCTGCAGGTCCTGCAAAACCGATTGGCCATTTGCGTCATTGGCTTCGTTGACTCTTAGCCAGGCCTTTTCCATCTCCTTCTCAAACCGGGCAATGGCTTCTCTGCTTAACAATTTTTCTTTACGGTATTCGTTCCACTGCTCCAGTTCATTGCTGTTAAGTGTCTCCGGGTAATTGCGCGCCCGATAACGAAATAACATTTCCGTTAGACGAGCGTCACGAAAAGGCAGGTCCAGGCGACCAAGGTCACCGGGAGTCGTTGCACGCACAATTTCCATTAAGTCACGGTCCTTATCACTAAAGAAGCCGCCGCTATAAATCATGAAATCAGAATCGGTTTCTTCGGGAAATTCTTCGGCGCTAAAGACGGCACTCACTTTTTGCTTAATCTCATTATCACCCTGCAGCTGTTCCCAATGGGACCGACACTTATCCAGGTCGATACCATACTCTTCAGCTTTTTCAGGCTGGAGTACGGCCGGTGAAGTTACGATGGGACAACGATTGGCGTGTAAAGTTTTTAAAGCTACACGACTCGCGCCTTTCGGCAGTTTGTCTTTGGTTGTATAAACCCGCTGCCTGATTTCATCGATACTCAGATCGCGCCAGCTCGAAGGATCATCCCGCAGATTGTAAACCACTACCCCGTTCTTGTTGCCCGGGTGACTACAAATAGGCATGACCAGTGCCATGCAACCCTGGCTGGCCGGATAGCGCATCGATACATGCAAGACAGGTTTCTGGGTTACCAGGTCAATCTCTGCCTGCACGACAGACTTGTCTTTAAGTTTGTAAACATAATCGTAGAGTTTCGGTTGCCTGTCTCTAACAAGCTTGGCCATCTCGATGGTTGCGATAACGTCGGCCAGGGCATCGTGGGCATCGCTGTGTTCTATACCGTTGGCTACCGTCAATTGATCCAGTTTAAAACTGACAGTGCCGTTTTCTTTGCGCGGCCATTCAATCCCATCCGGTCGCGTTCCCGCACACAGGCGCATCATATCGATTATGTCCCAGCGGGAATTGCCATTCTTCCATTCCCGCTCATAGGGATCGAAGAAATTCCTGTACAGTAACTGCCGGGTAATTTCGTCATCGAAACGAATACTGTTGTAACCGGCAACGCAGGTACCGGGCACGGAAAATTCGGCATTGATCTGCTTAATAAATTCGGCTTCCGGCATGCCTTCGGCGCTGGCTTTCTGTGGCGTTATTCCTGTTACCAGGCAGGCAAAAGGATTGGGATAAAAGTCATTGGCGACATTACAGTACATCACCAATGGCTCGCCGATTATGTTCAGGTCTTCGTCGGTACGAATTCCTGCAAATTGACAGGCACGATCGCGGCGGGGATCGGCGCCAAAAGTTTCGAAGTCGTACCAGTAGATGCTTGAAGAAGCCACCAATCGTAAATCCTGTTTAGTGTTCCCGAGTATTACTGCTATTCGATATTGTTCATGGCTTATTGCGGCACTATTTGAACCGCGAAGCCTATTAAGCGCGCTTTTTACGGAATCAATAAGCCTGAACAATAAAGCGGTTAATCAGCATGTTAACTGCAATCCCGGTGCTATTTGTAGTAGTATCGCTCTGGTTTCTAAAGACAGCTAAATGATTCCACGTTAATGTGGATAGGTACACAAGCTATCGATTATGGATTTTCGCGGCGCCCATATAATCAGCGTTAACCAGTTTGAAAGAGACGATGTCGAAAAAGTCTTTACAGTTGCTGATGCTATGGAACCCTATGCCCACCGCGAAAAATTCACCAAGGCGCTGGACGGCGCTATCCTCGGCAATATGTTTTTCGAACCCAGCACCCGAACCAGGGTAAGCTTCGGCTGCGCGTTTAACCTGCTGGGTGGTCATGTTCGGGAAACAACCGACGTAAAAACTTCTTCGATTTCCAAGGGCGAATCCCTGTATGACACCGCGAGAGTAATCTCCGGTTATAGCGATGTCATCGTCATGCGCCATCCCCAGGTGGGGTCGGTGGCGGAATTTGCCAAGGCCAGTCGTGTTCCTGTCGTCAACGGTGGCGATGGACCAAACGAGCATCCTTCCCAGGCCCTGCTGGATTTATACACTATCAAGAAAGAACTGGACTCGAAGAGTCGCGAGATTGACGGCATGCATATCGCCATGGTGGGAGACCTGAAACACGGCCGCACGGTGCATTCACTGTCCCAGTTGTTGCTTCTCTTTAAGAACATCCAGTTTACGCTGATATCGCCAACTGAATTGAAGATGCCGGCAGAAATTGTCGGCAAACTGAAGGAAGCCGGTCACACGGTGGTGGAAACCGATGACATGGAGGCTGGCCTCGGGGATAACGATACGGTGTATCTGACCCGCATCCAGGAAGAGCGCTTCACCTCCAAACTGGAAGCGGATATTTATCGCGGCCAATTTCGCCTGAACCAGGCTATCTACACCCGCAATTGCCAACCGAATACGGTTATCATGCATCCCCTGCCCCGGGATTCCCGCGATGACGCAAATGAACTGGATAATGATTTGAACCAGCACCCGAATTTGGCGATATTTCGTCAAACTGATAACGGCGTTTTAGTGCGCATGGCACTATTCGCGCTTATACTGGACGTAGCTGACAAAGTTGAAGACACAGCATCCTCCGTTGGTTGGTATACCGAGAGTAGATTTGAGTAGGGTACGAAGACCATGGGATTTAAAGATTTACTTAAAATGATGATCGAAAAGGATGGTTCTGACCTGTTCTTAACCACCGGTGCCCCGCCCAGCATGAAGGCCCATGGCAAGCTGGTTCCCTTAATGGACAAGAAACTGCCGGAAGGAATGGTAAAGAAGACGATAATCAGCGCATGTTCTGATTAGTCCTACTTCTATAAATCAATGCTAGAACAATCAGATTATCTCGGCGTCAATGCACTAACGCTTTCCGCAAATCTTCGCGCTGGAGATTTTACTGCCGTTGAACTCACTGAATGCGCGATCGCTCGAGCCGAAGCAGTTGAGCCCACGATTAACTCAATTGTTACTCGTAATTTTGAGGGCGCCATAGATGTAGCAAAGAAATTCGATAGCGACCCTGGATTACTGCAGCAAAGTAAGCTCGCTGGATTTCCCTTTCTAATAAAAGACCTGAGCACAGTGGAAGGATTACCCGCAACACTGGGCTCAAATTTATTTAAAGGAACAATTGCTAATCGATCTTCCAAAATCGTGCAGAGATATATTGATTCGGGCCTCAATATTTTTGGCCTTAGCAATACTCCCGAATTCGGGCTGACGATTACTACCGAACCCATTGCCAATGGCATTACCAGGAATCCATGGCATACCAATCATTCCACCGGTGGTTCCAGTGGCGGCGCCGCCGCCGCAGTGGCAGCCGGAATTTCACCAGTGGCCCATGCAACCGATGGTGGCGGCTCAATCCGCATACCTGCCGCCTGTTGCGGACTGTTTGGTCTAAAACCCAGTCGCGGACTTACCGCTATCGAAAATAAATATGGAGATAGCTGGGGCGGCATGAGCGTTGGGCATGTGCTAAGTCAGACTGTTAAAGACAGCGCCGCCTTTCTCGATTTGATTAAACTGGAGCAATTGCAAGTATTTCCCCTTCCCCCTGCTCCCGATTCCTATCTTGAATCACTGGATGCCAAAGCTGAAAAACTGAAGATTGGACTACAGCTGACTCACCCACTACGCCAGCCACTGGATCAGGAATGCATCGATGGCGCAAACAAAGCCGCCCAAGTCTGCGAATCACTGGGACATGAAGTTGAAGAAATCACTCACCCGGTAGAGTACGGCCCGGTTGTATCGGCCATGGCAAAACTCATAAATACCTACATTTATCAGCGGGTAATTGCCCGGGTAGATCAACTCGGCATAAGGCTGGAAGAAGCCGATCTGGAACAGTCCACTAAAATTGTGGCCAGGCTTGGCAGCGAAGTAACTGCTGCCGAATTCCTCGCGGCACGAGATACGGTATTCGAAGCCGAGTTAAAGCTGCAGGAGTTTCATAATGACTGTGATGTGATTATTTCTCCCGTGCTCAGCAAAACTCCGGCGGAGATTGGCTGGCTGGATATGAATAGCGACGACATGAAGGAATACACCCGGCGCTTTCGTCAATACAGTGGTTTTACTGCCCTGTATAACGGCACAGGTCAGCCCAGTATGTCTGTGCCACTGCATCGCACTGACTCAGGCCTGCCCGTGGGAGTGATGTTTACCGGGGCATGGGGGGGCGATCTAATGCTATTGCAATTAGCGCGACAATTAGAAGAATCCCAACCCTGGCCACTTTTCAATAAGGCTCTCTAGCAAAGATGCCCCAAGCCTGGGCACTTTCACCCATACTCTCTAAGGTCTCAGTCCCAGCCTCGAACCACGTCTATACAAATCTAACGCCTGTAGACCCCTGACCTGAGGCGGTCCAAATTCGTCGCAAAAACTACTTAATGCAGGGTTTATAGGATACACTCGAGAAGCTTTACGAAATTTGAGCTGCTTATTGAGGAGTACACAATGTTAAAAATTCTAACAAGAAGTCTTATGGTCCTTATGCTCGGTGGTTTGTTTTCTCAGGCAGCGATGGCGCAAGACGCCGGCGCGGCATTGAAAACAATTGCTGACATCGTTTCTTCACTGAATCATTTTCCTTCCGATGCAGATAAAGCTGCGCTGGCGGAAATCGAAGCGAACGACGCTCTTCCACAAGGCGTAAGAGACATGGCAAACACAGTTGCCAACATTAGCCATTCAGCAAGCGATGAGGGTAAAGAAGCGATGGCCAGAATCCAGGCCAATGCGAATGCACCGGACCGCGCTAAAGAACTGGCTGGTATCATCGCCAGCGTTAGTCACGTTCCCAGTGACGATGCCAAGGCAAGATTGGCTGAACTCTACCCCTAGACTTTAGGTACGTATTTAACGGTCTGAATCTTCCGTAAAATACCGCCGTTTCGAGATATTCAGAGATTTGCAACGAAGTAATAAATAGAAAAACCTGGATCGACTTTAGGGAAGTACCAGCATGAACATTCGACTTTCAGCACTGGCCGTGGCTATGAGCATTGGATTCATAACCAGTGTTTCAGCGCAGGAATACCAAGTACCCCGCACGGAGTGGGGAGTACCTGATTTTCAGGGTACCTGGAAAAACAACACGGTAATGCCATTCCAGCGCCCGCGGGAACTGGGAAACAAGCAAGCCTATTCCGAAGAGGAGGCTATGCAATTAGAGCGAGCGGCGCAACAGCGTGTGGAAGAAGATAATGAACCACTGGATCCCGATCGACCGGCACCTAAGCTGGAAGCACTGCCCCCGGTAGGAAACTACGATTTGTTCTGGACCGACCGCGGGATGTTCCTGCCAACTATCGACGGCGAATTTCGCACTTCTGCCATTATCGATCCACCTAACGGGCGCATTCCGGAAAGAGTTGCCGGTTTCAGGGAAAGAATGGAAGAGATTCGAGCGAATCGACCGGGTCGCAACGACGGACCGGAAGGACGCGGCCTTGGGGAAAGATGTCTGGTTGCTTTCGGCAATAGCTCCGGTCCGGTCATGTCGCCAGTTATGTACAACAGTCACATGCAGATCGTACAGTCACCGGGTTATGTCACCATTATTATTGAAATGGTTCACGATGCTCGCATCATCAAAATCAGTGACGAGAGAAATCCGGCATCCGATTCATTACAAAAATGGATGGGAGATTCTATTGGGCGCTGGGATGGGGATACGTTGATCGTTGAAACCAAGAACTACAACCCCTGGCACACTTACCAGGGTGCGCCAACAGAAAATTTAACGGTTATCGAAACGTTTCGACGGGAAGGTAATAACAAGATTGTTTACGGCTTTACCGTCGACGATCCTACGGTGTACACCGCGCAATGGACGGGAGAATACCCCCTCTCCAGGATGGATGAGCCGGTTTACGAATACGCCTGCCATGAAGGCAACTACGGCATGATTGGTATTCTGGCTGGTGCCCGCAGACTGGAGGCCATGGAAGAAGCGGGAATCGAAAGAGAAATTCAGCAGTAAGAATTTTCTAAGTTAACGACATGGAATGCGTGTTTACTCCCGTGACGCGCCGTAAACACATCCCTGTGGGCTCGGCGCCCGCGTCAATGCGGGCGACAGTCACGTTCGCAATCACCCTCTCCATGTCTGCCATATCCGTGAAGCAGTTCTGACCAGCCCTTAGGTTTCACACCTTGTGTGCTTCGTGCAATTCCATTGGATACCAGGACACACCGTCTCTCGATTCCCTGTCTCCGCTGATCTCAAAACCAAAACGCTGATAGAGCGGGACCGCCATGGTGGAAGAATTTACTTCATAAAAACCATTGTTACCGTTTTCAAAACAATAACGCTTCGCTTCAGCCCAAAGTGCAGTTGCAATTTTCTTGCGCCGCGCCTGTTCCAATACAAACAGTTGAAATATGACGCGATAGTTCTTTATGGCGATCACCCCAACAATTTCTCCATCGAGCTCGGCAAGCAAGATTAAAAAGTCCTTACTCACAATGCGCGCCAGGGTTTCTGTCAAAGAATTTGCGGCAACTGTAGATTCCCAACCTCCATCGTCGAAGTCTTCTTTATCAGTTTGCTCGATGGCAGAAAGAAGCACTTCGCGAATGCGAGCAGCATCTTTCAAAGTTGCTTCACGGATTTTGACCATGAAAAGTTGTATTTAATCTAAGGAGACTGAATGTCTAACCGCAGTTACCTGGGCCATGATCGAAATTGCTATTTCAGCCGGCGTTTTCGATTCTATTTGAAATCCAATGGGCGCATGCAAGATATCGATCTCGTCTTTCGACAAACCCAATTCAGGTAAGCGTTCTCTTCTGGCTGCCGATGTGCGTTCCGATCCCATGGCGCCGACATAAAACGCGTCGGTTTTCAGGGCTTCCATTAATGCCATGTCATCCACTCGCGGATCATGGGCCAAGGCAATAATTCCACTATAGGGATTACTGAAGCGTTCCCGCACCACGTCATCGGGCAGGCGGGAAGTTGTTTCGACCCCTTCCACATGCCAGTTATCCAGATATTTTGGTCTTGGATCGCACAGGGTGACGTCGTACTCGAGAGCCAATGCCATCTCTGCAACATACTTGGCCACATCGCCAGCCCCAAGTAATAACAAGCGATACATGGGGCTGAGACTGTGGATCATCTTGTTATCTTCCATGATAACGGCATCTTCACTGCTATGATCGTCCGCAGAAATTGCGCCTGTATTCAGATCGAGAATTCGGCTGATCTTGGTGTGATTCTCTAGGGCAGTAGTTAGATGAGTAAAGACTTCACAATTTGAATCGGTGGGTTCGATATATTCCAGCAGTACATGTAGCTGACCACCACAAGGCAGTTTCAAGCGAGCCTGCTCTGCTTCCGTTTCACCGTACTTCACCATGAACGGCTTGCCTTCGGCATCGAACTGGGATTTCAAACTGCCGTCGCGCAGTTGCTCGAGAAAATCTTCTTCGATACAACCGCCGGAGATGGAGCCGATCAATTCACCGTCCATGGTACAGGCCATCATCGCTCCGATAGGTCGTGGCGAGGAACCCCAGGTCTTGAGAATGGTACAGAGCCAGACTGCTTTCTGGCTCTGTAAGCGATCGTTTACGAAAGTAATTATCTGCTGCTGACTACTTTGCATGTGCTTCCAAGTATTCTAATTGAGCTAACTGCTAAACTTCCCGCAGTTTCCATTTACCGCGCATAAATAACGGGAGGCCTACTATACCAGTGAGACAATCCGAAACAAACACGGCCAGAAAACTCCTTGCGGCCCAAGACCCAGTCCCAGCGCCAATCCATAGGCAAAGATCTGCAAACATTGCACAGCATAAGGCAAAAAGATTGAGTGTGATCTTTTTGCATAGTACTACTGCAGGATTTGAAACTATTAAAAGAATACATTCGCAGCTTACTGTGCATGCACGTTACGTTGCTGTCTTTCTTTCGCTCTGAGTTGCGCCCAGGGATTATTCATTACCTCGCGGGCCTGAGCGGCTGCCTCATTCTCGGTCATCATGTTCATGTGCTCAATCACGATATTGCCCGGATTGGTATTGTGAGTAATGCCTGCCTCCACCTGTTCCATAACGTAATCACTCAGACTACTGGGCAGATCACTTGCACGTAATCGAGCCGCTAACTCGGGGGCATCACTGGCAACTGTCGGTAAGGTACGCACACCGCGAGACAATTCTCGCACCGGATTGAGCGCTTCATAAATGGTGTTGCGTTCTACCACGTCATAGTTACGACGATCGGTGGGATTACAGGTGCGCAATTCCGATTCTTCTTCCAGGGCATCGCAGTCGTAAGCCCAGAGCCGGGTAGCATTTTCTTCTTCGATGGCATCGAGAGATTGCTGCACACTAACAAGCGAAGGAACAAAAACTTCCGGTGCATTATCGACAGGCTCGAGTTCTTCAATTACAGATTGATCAGCTTCGATTACTTCGACAATCTCTGTTGGTGCTTCTTCTACTATTTCCTCTGGAATAGTTTCTTCAACTAATTCCTCAACCGTCTCTTCAACTACTTGCTCAAGTGATTCTTCAATAATCTCCTCCTCCGATTCTGCAGCTAACTCCTCAACTACAGGAGGTTCACTCTCAGCAATTTCCGCTGGCTCGAGCTCCTCCTCAGGAAGCAATGGATTTGAAGGTGTGAGTTGAATTTCCACAAAGTCTGGCGTGGAATCCTGTTGGAATGAGAGGCGGGAATTGAGAACTATACTGGCGAGTGCGGCGTGTACGAACAGGCTAATCGCTAATGCTGAAAGCAGTAAGCGTCGTTCTTTAGATGGCCCCGTTAAGACAGGCTCATCTTCAGCTTCGATTTCCTGACGCCAATCTCCTATTTTAGGTTCTTCGGGTTCTTCGGGCGCTTCTAAATCCTGGAGATCTCCACTTACTTTCGGCAAGGGGTCATCGATGGACTCACCCAGGGTGAATTGAGTCTCCTGATCCAGCTCTTCTGTTAGTTGAGCCTTAAGCTCCTCATCCCGCCAGTCCATGCCCAGACCCTGATCTCCAGAAGGGATAGTCGTTTATGGATACCGCCTTATTTATACGGCTCTCTATACCGCTCTGTTTACGGGTGCCTCATTACTGCGACACCGGCGGAGGCAAGGAGTTCCATGGCCTGCCGCTACTCTCCAACATGCCAGTGTGACAGGATAGAAAACCAAATCAACCGAAATTCAGGCCTGGCGCGATGGCTTCGGTTTCGAGATTGAGGAGATATTCCTTGGTTTTGATACCTCCGCCAAAACCGGTCAGCTTGCCATTGCTGCCAATCACCCGATGACACGGAATAATGACCGGAATGGGATTTAAGCCATTGGCCGCACCCACGGCACGGGATGCTTTGGGCCTGCCGATATGCTTCGCCAGCTGACCATAACTCCAGGTCTCGCCATAGGGAATTTCAGTCAGGGCCTCCCATACAGTTTGTTGAAACTCGGTGCCTACTGGTGCAAGGGGCAAATCGAAGTCTTTAAGCTCGCCAGCAAAATAGCCTTCAAGCTGAGAGATGACTTCTTTAAAGGGACTACTGCCTTTCACCCAGCCTTTCTCATGCTTACGCGCCATGGAGCCCGAGGGAAATCCCAGCAGATTTAGATTATCGCCATCGCCTGCGAGCAGAAGTTTTCCAATGGGAGAAGAATGGTAAAGATAATAAGTAGTCATGGCTCGTCTCGTTTAAGGCTTTTAATCAGTAATAGTTTCTAAAGCAAGCTAATCAAGATTTAGTTTTTGCTTTGCTCGTATGCTTTGGCCGAATATAAGTCCCATAATTTTTCCATAACAGGATCACCGCATAGGCCCGCCAGGGTTGCCAGGCCTCAGAACGGGCGAGCAGTTGCTTGGGTGTTAGCTCCTCTTTTGCCACTGCCCGGCGCAGAATTAAATCTGAATAGGGAAATGCGTTGGGGTCATTCAGTGCCCGCATGGCGATATAAAGCGCAGTCCATTCGCCGATTCCTTTTATGGTACAGATCTTTTCAATGAACTCTTCGGTATCCACCGTGCAATCGATTATCAGTTGTTCGCTGGCAACTAAACTGGCAACTGATTGGATTGCTTCTATCCGCTGTCTTACGATCCCGATGCCATCCATCTTCGCCCGCTGTAGTTTTTCCGCGTCAGGAAAAACATGAGTCAGGCCATCTACTCCGCTGTCATAAGGTTCCCCGCAGCGCTCGGCAATACGGGAAACCAGGGTGGAGGCTGCTTTAACCGTAACCTGTTGGCCGAGAATCGCACGCACCGCGACTTCGAAACCACTCCAGCATCCCGGCACTCGCAATCCCGGGAATTTTTTTAGCATGGACTTTAGTGCATTGTCTTTGGCGAGATACTTGTCGATTAGTTCGCTATCGGCCCGCAAATCGAAGATAGATTTAATCCGATCGATGATCTGGTAAAGCTGCCGCGACTCGGGATAGTGAATCTCGACTTTGACCTGGTTGCTGTTGTCTTCAAACTGGACAATAAAATGCCCTGCCACCCCATCGAGACTAATAGTTCGCCCATAGCTGTTTTTGGTAACAACTTCTACGCCAGGTATGGAGCGATAGGCGAGAAAGGCCAGATGGGATTTCCAATCGAATGGCGGTCGATAGGAAAGCGTAATCTGAATTCCTTCTTCTTTATTAGGTTTATTTTCACTTTTGCTTTTCGCTTTCTGTTTCTCTCGTAATTGTTTTGGCGAGCGTTCATAGGTTTTACTAAACACCGCATTAAAGCGGCGCACACTACCGAAGCCCGCCGCGAAACAAATTTCACTTAAAGGCATGCTCGTTTCATCGATAAGTTTCTTCGCGAAATGTAAGCGCCGGGTTTGCGCAACCTCTACCGGTGACGCCCCGAGATGATTTTGAAACAGCCGGCTTAACTGCCTGGAACCCACGTCGATTTGATCCGCCAGCTCATCCACCGAGCCTTCATCCAGAAATCCCTGATCGATTAGTTGCAAGGCGCGGGAGACTTTCCAGGAAGAACCACTCCAGGCGGGGGTACCGGGGGAAGATTCCGGCCGGCATCGCAAGCAGGGACGAAATCCAGCCGCTGCCGCGCCTGCTGCCGTCTTGTACAGCTGCACATTCTCTTTCTTGGGAACTTTGACCGGGCAAACCGGGCGGCAATAGATACCGGTGGTGAGCACGCCGACGAAAAAGCGTCCGTCGAAGCGGGCATCCCGAGCCTGGCGTGCGTCTTCGAAGTCATCCGGGTTTAACAGCATGTTGCGAGCACCATTAGTTCAATGCCTGAATTCAATGTTAGCCATCATACCCTGTTTCATGGCAAAAACTGGCCGTTTTCGGACCTCATCATTAAAATACTTTTCGGCAATAGTGTATAGTAGCGCCCTCTCTGGAAACTCACTCAGAACAGGCAAAAGTGAGCTTAAAGTAATCTCTTAAATTCGATTGGAAAAGTAATGGCTGATAAGGACTTACGAAAACATTCTAAGATTGTTGTAGATGGCATGGAACAGGCTCCAAGCCGGGCAATGTTGCGTGCCGTTGGCTTTGAAGATGCCGATTTTGCGAAGCCGCAAATCGGTATTTGTTCGACCTGGTCGATGGTGACCCCGTGCAATATGCACATCGACAAACTGGCTGAACACGTCAACAAAGGAACCGACGATGCCGGGGGTAAAGGCATCATCTATAACGCCATTACGATCTCAGACGGTATCTCCATGGGAACCGAGGGTATGAAGTATTCCCTCGTTTCTCGCGAAGTGATTGCCGACAGCGTGGAAACTGTTTCTGGCTGCATGGGTCACGATGCAATTATCACTATCGGTGGTTGCGACAAGAACATGCCGGGGCTGATGATGGGTATTTCCCGTTTAAATCGTCCTTCTTTATTTATCTATGGCGGCACGATTCAACCGGGGCCGAATCACACGAATATCATTTCCGTGTTCGAAGCAGTCGGTGGCCACGCCGCGGGTAATGTTTCTGACATCGAATTAAAACAAATTGAAGACACCGCCATTCCCGGCCCCGGTTCATGTGGTGGCATGTATACCGCCAACACCATGGCATCCGCCATCGAAGCCCTGGGGATGAGCCTGCCAAACAGCTCGGCCCAGGATGCGATCTCGGAAGAAAAAGTCGGGGATTGTTTAAGTGCTGGTGAAGCGATCATGCATTTGATCGAGCATGACATTAAACCTTCCGACATCATGACCCGCTCTGCTTTCGAAAATGCGATCAAGGTAACGATTGCTTTGGGTGGATCAACCAATGCGGTACTGCATTTACTGGCCATGGCCCACACCATGGGTGTGGAGTTAGAACTGGATGACTTCACCCGCATCGGGAAACAGATTCCTATGGTGGCGGACCTGAAACCCAGCGGCAAGTACTTAATGTCCGAACTCATCAAGATCGGCGGCATTCAACCGCTAATGAAAACCATGCTGGAAATGGGGCTGCTAGATGGTGACTGCTTAACCGTTACCGGCAAGACTCTCGCGGAGAACCTGGCGACTGTCGATCCCTACCCGGAAGGACAGGACATCATTCGTTCCTTCGATGACCCTATCAAGAAAGACTCACACCTCGTGGTACTCAGGGGCAATCTCGCCCCCACCGGTGCGGTTGCCAAGATTACCGGCAAGGAAGGCCTGTCCTTTACCGGTAATGCCCGCGTGTTTGAATCGGAAGAAGACTGCCTGAAAGGGATCCTGGATGGCACCGTGGTAAAAGGCGATGTACTGGTGATTCGCTACGAAGGACCCAAAGGCGCTCCGGGCATGCGGGAGATGTTATCCCCTACTTCCGCCATTATGGGGAAAGGCCTGGGCGAAGATGTAGCCTTAATAACCGACGGGCGATTCTCTGGCGGCTCCCACGGCTTTGTTGTGGGACACGTGACCCCTGAGGCTATCGAAGGCGGGCCGATCGCCATCGTAAAAGACGGCGATCGCATATCCATCGACGCGGAAAGCAATACCATTAATCTGGATCTCAGCGACGAAGAAATAAAAAGCCGCCTCGATGCCTGGCAAAAACCAGAACCACGTTACACCCGCGGGGTACTGGCCAAGTACGCGGCGACTGTCACTTCAGCATCGGAAGGTGCGGTTACCGACAAATACTTTTAAGCGTATTACGGTATTACTAAATGGCGG
This sequence comes from uncultured Pseudohongiella sp., assembly GCA_964616225.1. Taxonomy (GTDB): domain Bacteria; phylum Pseudomonadota; class Gammaproteobacteria; order Pseudomonadales; family Pseudohongiellaceae; genus UBA9145. The sequence continues at coordinate 73,611 of CAZTTE010000007.1, read as the reverse complement.
TCAGCACCTGGTAAGCAATTCCCGCTGTAGCGAGCCAACCCAGCGCAAAACTCAAGGTTCGCACCCAGGGTATGGCAAAGGTGTAACACAGGGCGTGAACAATACGCGCGAAGAAGTACACCATGCAGGATATCGCCGTGGCCGCCGAGCTGATTTGCAGGATTTCCACGATAATTACCAGCGGCGCAAATATCACCAGGTTCTCAACGGCATTGTAATGGGCCGCCTGTAATCTCTGCGCCCAATCAGCCTGGGGCGCCGGATTCTCCTGGTAGCCAACTGCATTAACCAAGCCCTGCACCGCTACCCTGTTAAGAATATAAGGCACCCACATAAACAGGGTCAGCAGGATGGTGTAAGTAAGATAGCTAAGTTCGTCACTCATGAAATTCTCCTAATTGTTGATACGAAAGAAACGCGAGCTATTCTTGTGTATTTCCAGCATTCGCCACCCATCGCTGGATCGATGAGTTCAACTGCTCTAAAGATTAGATGCGCCAATCGTGTTATTCTCGGCATCGTTCTAAATAATAACGACAAAAATCAGAAGAGATTAAGACTTAATGCCTGAGTTTTTTACTGGCATCGGCGAGCTGTTAAGCGGTTCCTTCTTACAAAGCGGCGCATTGTGGACTCTCACCAATGTCCCCGGCTTCCCACCCATTATTCAGACGGTACACATCCTCGGTATTGCCGTGGTCATGGGAACTATCGCCTTTCAAAGCCTCCGCATCCTCGGCCTGGCCATTCCATCCCAGAGTTTTCCGGAAATAAGCCAACGGGTCATGCCGATTTTCTGGATTGCCCTGGTCATCATGATTTTTTCCGGCGCCTTCTTCGTGTTTGGCAGGCCCAATCGTTATTTCAACAACCCGGTGTTCCTGTGGAAGATGTCTTGCCTGGCACCACTGCTTATTATGATGTTGTTCTACCACATCACGAGCAAAACCCAGGAGAACTACTGGCAGCTCAACAGCAAACGCATCTGGCTTGCCCGGGGTATTGCCGCCCTTTCCATATTGCTTATCCTGGCAATCTGCACGGCCGGCAGATGGATTGCCTACCTGGAATACATCGAGTATCCCCTGTGGTATTTGGAACCCTATCACGATGGGCGGGAATTACCGTTTTGGGATTGGGTACAGAACTGGTCACTGTCCCAGATCATCGCCTCAACCAACTGGTTTCCAACCATCGAAACCATTCATGTCATCGCCGCCTCACTAATGGTAGGCGCGATACTCTGGATAGACCTGCGACTAATCGGCATCGGCGCGACGAAATATTCGATCCGCACCCTGAATAATGAACTGGTGCCCTGGGCCTGGGGTGCATTCACCATTGCAGTCATCACTGGTGTGGGCATGTTTATTACCCGCGCCTCCGGCCACGTGCTCAATCCTGCCTTTCAATCGAAGATGGTGCTGTTAATTCTGGCCGGGATTAACATGGCCTACTTCCACTTCAAGCTGTTTCGCAACATCGAACAGTTCGATAATTCCAACAACCCACCCACCAACGTCAAGTTTGCGGGCTTCCTGTCACTCTTCCTGTGGTCAGGCGTGATGTTAGCCGGACGATGGGTTGGGCATATTATCTAGATCACAGTGGAAAATAGTTCAATTCCACAATTCAGGGTCCCGGAATAAGGGCTTCAAAAATATGAGCAACCGGAACATAACAAACTGTGCAATGGGTTGGATTCACCACAATTGGTTTTCGGATGGCTATGCCATCTTATCCGAAAACCAATTGCGGCGAATCCACGCCTTAACAAAGGCGTTATGTGCACTGTCTACGCCGTGCTGCCCGGAATTTAATAAAGAATGAAATGCTGAAAATGAACCTCAAAGAATGGATCGAACTCGGCGCAAGTTTTGGAATTATCGTAGGCTTGATCCTTGTGGGCTTCCAAATGAAGCAGAACTCAGACTTGCTTCGAACTCAGTTACTATTTGAAGAAGGCATAGCTTATATTCAGTTAGAACAAACATTCTTAGGAGAAAATCCATCAGTTGTCTGGGCCAAATCAATCGAATCACCAAGTGAATTAACCTTAGAAGAAAGAAGAATTATCGAGGGATACTTGTGGAGCTACAAAGAAAGCTGGCTAACTCTTTACCGACTCAGCGAAATGGGCCTAATTGAAGACGAGTGGCGCGTCAGGGTTACGGCAGATGCCACATACGTATTCTCAAACCCCTACGCAAAGGGATGGTGGAACAATTATGTAAGTAGTTCTCCAAGAAACGAGCTCACTGAGTTAGTAACTCAACTCGTTGAAGAATCCCCTAATGGCACGATAGAGTATTTCGATGCTGTACTGAGGGCTGCAGAACTTGAAAAATAGGATCGAGAAGGCGGCACATAACAAACTGTTCAATGGGTCGGCCTCACCACACAAAAAATGCGGATGGCTACACCATCTTATCCGCATTTGCTGCGAGGCGAGACCTGCACCTTAACTAGGGCGTTATGTTCCTAGTTAAACATCCTGCAAACATATAGAAAAATAATTATGCAGTTCGACAAACTAAATCAGTTATTGACCCTACTTGCAAATCTCGGCGTTATAGCGGGAATACTATTTTTGACAATCGAAGTTCGGCAGAATACAGCTATGATGCAAGCACAAACCAGAGACTCGATATCAGACAAGCTCATTGATTGGCAACTTTCTCTAGGTAACGACTTTTATACTTCTCAAGCATTTGTTACTGGTAATTCAGGCGACGAATTTGAAAATTCTACACAAGAAATGTCCTACCTGATGCTAGCTTCCGCCAATTTCAGGATTTGGGAAAATGAGTACTACCAGTTTTCTAAAGGATTGTACGAAGAACAGGAATTCTCGCCCAGATTAAACAGGTGGAAAGACAACATTCAGAGCGATCGCATGAATTACAATCGCATGTGATGCCTGAGAAGGGATAGCTACTCTCTAGTTTTTCAGAGCCTAATCGACTCCTGGATCCAGGAGATCGGAGGTTGTGAACTTATTACAGGTAGGTAACGTGCAAGCTTTGAATACATTAGGTAGTGCAATATGAAGGTAGAAAATAAATTTCTTATAGAAATGTTTGGGATATTGGCAGTTGCTCTGTCATTGCTATTCGTTGCTTTTGAAATTCAACAATCGAACCGAATTGCGCGAATTTCTACAGAATTAGAAATAAGCAACCTCTACGCGTCTCTCAATGAGATACAAATGACAGATCCAGAATTTCGTGATTTTCTTATAAACTTGCCCTATTCATTAGCAGAAATGACCCCAAATCAGCGACTGGGTGCGATAGCGTACGGCCATCGACTAATTAATACTTATCAGCCCGCTATTACTGCTTATGAAAACGGATTACTTACCCAATCAAGATATGAGGCAGTTCTTTCTTCCTTAAGAAATGGTATGGAAATGCCCAGTACGTACGCTATTTGGGAAGAACTTGTTAGAATTCATCCAGAGTATTCGTCTGATACCTTATTTATATATGTCAATAAACTATTGAATGAGCAGAGAGTCCAGTGATAACGGAACATAACAAACACTTCTATGGGTTGGCTTCACCTAAAATCAATTGCACATGGCCTGCGGCCATTCTATGCGCAATTGTTTTTTGGCGAACCCTGCGCCTAAAAATGGGCGTTATGTGTCTAAGTGATTTAAATGAACAATAGTGCAATCAGACATGGATTCATTCTAATAGCCTTAGCTTTGGTATCCGGCTTTTTTATTCCGTCCATGGAAGTTCCTCGGCTAGGACTGTCCGCCCACACTATTGGAGTTCTAAGCGGAGTTCTATTGATTGCATTAGGGGCTGTTTGGCAACAATTTTCGTTATCTGCCGGCCAGCTTTCTATTATGTATTGGGCCTGGCTATACTCGAGCTATGTAAATTGGCTGGGTTGCCTAATTGGTGCGATTTTCGGTGCAGGAAATGCGACTCCCGTTGCTTCTGGAGACTACGTAGGCACACCTGCGATTGAAAATATCGTTACCATCTTACTTTTGAGTGTTGGTGTTTCTTCCTTAATAGCAGTTAGTCTTTCTATATGGGGTTTACGTGCTATTGGCAAAGTCGACAAATAACAAACACTTCAATGGGAAAGCTCCACTACACACGGTTTCGGGTGGTTTGGCCACTTTACCCGAAAACCGTGTTTCGAATCGGAAAGCCCAGAAAGCGAAATTTCTTCACTTTAAAACATTTTGTGAGATAGGTTGAATCAAATTATGTTAAAAAAAGCTATTGTCGTCCTCATTACCCTCATCTCTACGCTCTGCTTTTCTCAGTCCGAATTTGAACTTGGCCCCGACTCTCAACGCCAATCCGGAGTACCTCTGGGTGAAATTATTCAATTAAGATTTGATGAGAGCGAAATCTATCCAGACACTGAACGTGATTGGTGGATCTATGTACCCGACCAGTATGATGGCCAAACTCCTGCAGCACTTATGGTTTTCCAGGATGGAATAACTTACTTGAACGAAACTGGACAAATTAGGGTGCCAGTTGTTTTTGACAACCTCATTCACAAAGGTGAAATGCCGATTACTATTGGTGTATTCATAAATCCAGGCGATTTTATAGGAGAAGAACCTCGCGGTAACGTTTATAGCGCTCGAAATCGAAGTTATGAATATGACTCTATGTCTGGCGTATATTCACGTTTTCTATTAGAAGAAATTATTCCAGAAGTTCAGTCCAGGTATCTGATCACTGATGATCGAGACGGGTGGGCTATCGGAGGAATTAGCTCTGGAGGAATTTGCGCGTTTACTGTGGCATGGCAACGCCCTGACAGGTTCAGCAAAATTGTAAGTCACGTTGGTAGTTTTACAAACATACGTGGCGGTCATCTGTATCCCGATTTGGTAAGACAAAGTGCAAGAAAACCGATTCGTGTATTTCTGCAAGGTGGCTCAAATGACCTAAATATTCGGGCAGGAAACTGGTGGCTGGCGAATCAACAGATGGCTGACTCATTAGAGTTCGCCGGATACGATTTTATGACGGCATTTGGTGATGGCGGCCATAATTTGATACATGGCGGCGCCATATTTCCTGACACAATGCGATGGTTATGGCGAGACTTTGAAGTTGATAGATAGCTTTACACTCAGTGATACATGCCATCCAATTTGGAGAATATTGTCGTTAAACCAACACATAACAAACAGTTCTATGGATTGGCTTCAGTTTAGCGGAGAAGATGGTGTATACGAGACATAATAAACAGCTTTATGGGTTAGCTTCACCACACAGCAAATGCGGGTGACCTTCGGTCATTTTATGCGCACGTCGCGCGGCAACCCATAAGTGAAAGCAATATTCAAGAGATGATCATCTTATGAAAAAGAGATACAAGATCGTATCATCCATAATTGCAATCTCTCTAGTGCTTGCTGCCGGCTATTATTTCATCACTCCAAAAGCGATTTTGTCGAACCTCTCTGACACTGAATATGATGAATTCGTTATCTCCCTACCATCAAGTCGAATTTCGTTCGGACCTGTTGGAGCGCGTAATTCAAGTACAATTTTTTTCTCTCGCCAGAATCAGTTTGGTGCTGGCTCATATTCGCTGAGGAACGCAAGTGTGGAGTTATCTGGAAACGATTTCCCTTACGCGGAAGGCAGTGAAATTGGTAGAGTGTTGCGATTCACTATGGATAACACTGGCCAGGTCTATGTTGATGACTAGCAAAATGATATGTTGCAACCAAGACCAATGCACAACAAGGATTGCACAATGCCGCATCACCGCGGCCTGCTTTCGAATAGCCTTCGGTTATTTTAGACTCAATTGGCGTGCGGCAAACCCTGTGCGTGAACACGGTCTCAAGGTACGTTCAAGCATCCAGAGTGGTAAATAAGCACCCAGCATGCTTACAAAACCTTTTACCAAATATTCTATGGAGATATACCCATGAGCGCTTCAGTATTGGGCGGAATAGTTGCAGTAGGAATAGCGGTGCTAGTTGTGCTTATCTATTCTCGTTCAAGTAATAAATCAGAGGGCGATTCAGAGGAATCGAAGTGAGCAGAATTGTTGTTAAGGATTTAATTCGTTATCCCATCAAGAGTATGAAGGGTGCATCTGTAGGCAAATTTTCATTCACCGATAGAGGCGGCAAGCCATACCAAACCCATTGCTTTTCACGCTTTTCCTTGTTAACTATAGGATCAGATATCCTTACCACGAAACAGCAGTAAACCGAGTTGAGGCCCAGATCCAGGAAAACACCTTAGCCGTAGTCAAAGTGCTAAAATCCCTGCCAAGTCTCCCTCACTTATTTCAAGTTAGCGCTATGAGAAACCTGCGATGAGACAAGTATCGATAAAACTGACTCTTTTATTAAGCCTCATTCTTTTGAGCACTTCGCTCTATGGACAAGACGAAACGTCGAGCGCTGAAGCTGAACCCGAAACCCAGACTGAAGAAACTGCTATTGAAGAAATCACCGTTCAGGGACAAAGAACCACTTTTGCCTTGCGCATGGAAATTGAATCGGTGGAAACCGAAGTCTATGACATGTTTAACGAGCTAAACAGTAACGATGAGTTTGATGTAAGCTGTGAAGACATTGTCTATGTTGGTTCGCGAATTCCCCGCAGAACCTGTATGGCCGCTTATCTTCGTGAAGAAGAAGCATTCCAAACCCAGGCATATTTGCAAGGCCTTCCAATAGGTGCTGGTCTGGGAGCTCCGGGAACCGGAGGCTTAATGGACCTGACCAGCGCAAGAGGTGAAGTGCAAGAGAAAACGGAAGCGATGGAACAGGAAATGTTGCAACTGGCAATTGATGTCCCGGAATTTGCAGAAGCATTACTGAGGCTCACCCGCCTCATTGGTCTATTGGAAGAACAAACCAGCACAGAACAAGAATAATAAACCTGCTAACTCCATGGTGGCACTTCCAGTGAAAATTGCTTCACTTTTAACCAGAACATTTTAGGCGACCATGAAATGCCATTGGTCATCAGAAAAGTGTGGGTCGATCAGGCTAGCTTTGAAGACCTGGAAGCGCTGGAAATACTTAAATTCGATTTTTATTGTCGCGCCATCATGCAATTGTGCGAGGCTGAGTATCTGTTGTTTGAGAAGGGAATTCACGCCAAGGATATTTATAACAATCGCATCACCAACGTAAAACGCTGGATGGAACCCTGCCTGGAGAGATTGATGGGGACGGGAGCAACATGCATGCATGTATTCAGACGACTTTCTGCAAACCATCTTCGGTGAAGCTAACCGCCCTTAAACAAATCCTGATTTAGCTCAAATCCTGGTAAAGATCAGCCTGTTTCGGGCGCTAAATCCACTAGCAATCTTTACTTAAGCCCTATATAAGAATACCTTTATACATCAACGAATTACGTATTTAACTCAATCCCAGGACACGTTTATTTAGGGGGATCCCATGTCTTTGTCGAAGTCTTTGACTTTATCCATGGCCGCTGCAGGACTTGCATTAACAGTGGCGTCAACTGGTTCCATGGCACAAGGTGCTGATAAACCAGAACTTTCTGGCATCTGGAGTAATGCTTCCCGTACTTCACTGAGCCGCCCACGTGGTGTGGAGTTGGTAGTTTCCGCTGAACAGGCCCAGGAAATTGTTGCCAATATGGCTATCGCCGGTATTTCCCGGGAGAACATCGAATCCGGACCGGCTATCGATCCTGAAACTGGTGCACCACCGGCTGGCGCGCAGGATTTTGGCCTGCGGGGCTACAACCTGTTCTGGACCGATCCTGGTTCTACCCTGGCGCGAGTCAAAGGCGAATTCCGCACATCTTTTATTATTGATCCGCCAAGCGGCCAGATCCCGCGACTTGAAGAGCCGACTTTTGATTTAAATCGCCCTCAATTCGGCGCCCGTTATCTAACCGGTGTAGCCGATGCGTCAGGGCCGGAAGCGATTCCTATCGCCGAACGCTGCCTCATTGGTTTCGGTAACACAGCTGGCCCGGGCATGATGGGCACGCTTTACAATAGCAGCTACCAGTTTATCCAAACCGATGACTATTTCATGATCATGGTAGAAATGGTTCACGACGCGCGCATTATTCCTCTTTATGACAATGCCGAAGAAGCGCGGGCGAATCGTCGTCCTGTCGAATTACAGCAATGGTTAGGTGATTCAGTAGGCTGGTATGAAGGCGATACGCTGGTCGTAGAAACTGTGAATATTAATCCGCTACAAATGGGCCAGAGTTCTGTGCCAATTACTCCTTACGGAAAAATCACCGAGCGCTTCAGCCGCTACGCCGATGATGAGATTAATTACCAGTTCACTGTAGAGGATGAACATCTTTACAGTCAGCCCTGGACTGCCGAATTGGCCTACTATCCTCTGGAAGGCCAGATTTACGAATATGCCTGTCACGAAGGCAACTACTCCATGCCAGGTATTCTTGCCGGTGCTCGACGGGCGGAAAGAGAACAAGCGTCGAACTAAACGCAACTTCTCAATGCAATTAAGAAAAAGGGCCGCAACCGCGGCTCTTTTTTTACCTGAAATAATCCAGTGGGCAAGCCAGGAATAAGTGATTAAGCAGCGAATTTTGGATAAGCTCTTTCTAACTACCAGGGCATCCCAATGAAAAAGTATTTGTTCATCGTTCTCCTCATTCTTTTACTGAGCTACTGTGGCGAGGCAACCGGACCGGTCCTTGAAATCACTGAACCGGTTTCCGATGAGGATAGTTTTCGCATGGGCAATGAAGAAATTCGGCAAGACATAATTAACGCATTGATTGCCGAAGGCATCGAACACTGGGAAAACGAAGACGGATCTATCGGTTTTTACAGCAAAGATACAGAAAGAGTCGATGCCATTGGTTTTTTCGCTATTGGCGCCTATGCCGCCAGACAATAAATTAAAGTAAGCGAGGACTGTATGAATTCCCTATCAAAGTTCTTATCAAATTTTGTATCCCAGTTATTTCTCTGCTCCCTGCTACTTGTTATTGGATCTATTAGCAGTGCTCAGCAAAACGTAGCTGAACTCATCGCTGAAATTGAAAGCGGAAACGAAAACAGTGACGAAGAGTTTGCTGAACTTTCAATCGAAGAACTACTGGAGGAATTCAATACGCCAGGTGTCAGTATTGCGGTAATCCAGAATTCTGATGTGCAATGGGCTAAAGGCTATGGCCTAGCGGATGTAGTAAGTCGTACACCAGTTACTACCTCGACGATGTTTCAGGCCGCCTCCATTAGCAAGCCTGTTAACGCCATGGCGGTTTTAAAATCCGTCGAAGATGGGTATTTCACACTGGATCAAGACATCAACGACGTCTTAACGAGCTGGCAACTGGATGGTAATGGTTTCGTTACCGACACACCGGTGACAATAAAGATGTTAAGCGCTCATGTAGCAGGATTGGGCGACGGCTTCGGATTTCCCGGTTATCCACCAGGAGATCCCCTGCCTACCCTGGTGCAGATATTCGATGGTCATGAGATAGCCAATGTCGGCCCGGTAGAGATGGCGCGGCCACCGAATACTGCATATCACTATTCCGGCGGTGGCAGCACTATCCTGCAACAAGCCTTACTGGATACCTATAACAAGCCTTATTCGGAACTATTGGACGAATTGGTTTTATCGCCAATCGGCATGAACGACAGCACCTTTCAGCAACCGTTACCACCGGAATTGGAAAGCAAAGCCTCTCGCGCCCATAACCGAGAGGGCGACGCTAACAATGCGATCTGGCATGTGTACCCGGAACAGGCTGCGGCTGGCTTGTGGACTACGCCAACTGACCTGGCGAAGCTTGCCATCGAAGTGCAATTATCCAATCGAGGCGAATCGAATAAAGTACTTAGCCAGGAAATGATCAGTGAAATGCTTTCCCCTGTTGGAGTGGGGCCATTTGCCGTGGGGTTTCAAATCGATAAACGGGGAGAAGGCTGGTACTTCTCTCATGGTGGTTCGAATTTTGGATTCCAGGCACAAGTTAGCGCACACATGGTGAATGGATACGGTTACGCAATAATGACTAATGCGTCTCTGGGACGTCGGGTAATCAACGAGTTGTCGCGGCGCATCGAGGAGGTTTATAGTTTTGACTCAACCTGGGATCCAGTGCCGCGATAAATCTATATGATCGAGCAATTACAAAAATGGGCATTGATTGCAGTAGAAGATAAAGAATTTGTCGGCTCCTCCCCTGCCGCCTGGGCCATGGCACATCGCTCAGAACTGAGCTTGCAAAATCCTGATGCGAAAATCACTAAATACAACTCCGGTCGGGGCTTGCGTTGTTTCTGCACTGTATGCGGTTCTGGCGTTTGGTTCGAATCTACCGACTTCCCGGAAATTATTGCCATTCCACTTGGAGTTATAGATGATGAAGATATCCCACTACCTGAACAGCACCTGTGGGTAGATTCCAAACCAGACTGGCGCGTGATTAACGATGACTTACCGGGTAAACGGAATTAATCCCGACGGATTCGAACAACTCGCACCGGTAGTTGACCAGGTACAGGCAATACAAATTGGTGGACTGGTCACTTTACTGGATTCCCGTTAAAGTTTTATAGAATTCCAAGGAGTACTTGTCATGGCAAAAAGCATACATACACATTTAATGTTTGAAGGAAGTTGTGAGGAGGCGCTTGATTTATACGTCAGTGTTTTCCCCAATTCTGAAATCACGGAGATAAACCGTTTCGAAGAAGGTGATTTTGCCGGAAAGGTAATGATTGCCACTGCAATCATCAATGGCATGAAGGTCACGGCAATCGATTCACCCCAGCCCCATGATTTTAGCTTTACCCCTTCCATGTCTTTCTTCGTGGAATGCGAATCGGAAGAAGAACTAAAGGCTGCATTCTAAAAACTCGGTGAAGGTGGCACAGTACGCATGCCAATCGACAACTACGGGTTCAGTTCTCTATTCGGCTGGACCGACGACAAATTCGGCGTTGCCTGGCAATTAAACTTACGCTAGCAAGCTGGTACTTTTCAGAAGCTTGAGGAATTTTTATGGGTGCAATTCAATCCCAAACCTGGCTCTTTGCCGTTCTCATGTTATTGGCCGGATTCGGCATACCCATCATGGCAGCCCTTAATGGTGGCCTTGCCATGCGTATCCAAAGCACGTCGGTTGCATCCTGCATCCTGCTTGGCTTTGCCCTGATCTGCGCTTTAATAATTACGCTCAGTACGGAAGGTATTCCACGAACGATTTACCAGAGTTCGACGCCCTTCTACTTTTATCTGGCGGGAATCTTTGTGGTGTTTTATACCTTTACCATTACCTGGGTGGCGCCGCACTTTGGCGTGGGTAATGCCGTTGCCTTTGTGTTATTAGGTCAGTTAATTGCCATGACAATCATTGATCAATTTGGATTACTTGATTCGCCGCAAATTTCGATTTCATTGCAACGAGTTGCTGGATTGATGTTAATGGCAGCCGGTGTATTCTTAGTGGTAAGGAATTAGGATGCCCGAAATAAACGGAATTGCCCATATCGCTTTAACAGTTACCAGTGTCGAACGCTCGAAACCGTTTTATCGCAAATTATTTGATAGCCTCGGAATGAAGATCGTACTGGATGACGAAAAAAACTTTTACGGCGTGGGTGGACGCACCGGCGTAGTAATTCGCCAGTGTTCGGAAGAGAATCGCGAACAGCTATTCGATCAACATCGGGCTGGCCTCCATCATTTCTGTTTTCGCGCCCGTTCGAAAGAAGACGTGGACCAGATTTACGAAGTGGCGGTAGAACTGGAAGCCAATATCATCCACGGCCCCCAGGTAGATGGTTTTGCTCCGGGCTATTATTCCGTGTTGTTCGAAGACCCTGACGGTATCCGGCTGGAGGCAAATTTCATTCCTGGCAAAGGCATCCTGGAGCCTGGACTGGATCAGATTGGTCGTAAAGACACGAAATGGTGAAAATTAGCAAGCCAAATCCTCTGAAAAGCGCATAAACACTGGGATTGCATCAACCCCAACTGGTGTTACACTAAGCGATCTCACGCACACAAGAAGAAAAAGGAGTGAGTATGCGCCTGCAAGCAAGCTTTCTGTGGAAAGGCCTCCTGTCCGTTGGAGCGCTATCCCTGATTCTCGCTGGCCTCCCAAGCTCTGCGGAAGATGCCGGCACTCTCTATAACACCCCATACGATGTTGCCCAGGGTGAGCGCTATTTCGAAAGACAGTGTTCCCGTTGCCACGGTTTCGATGCCAAGGGTAACGATGAAACCGGCGCGCCCGATCTCACCGGTCGATTGAATCGCGCCAGTAATGAAGTGGGAGTATTCAATGTGATTCGCAACGGTGTTCCCAACACTGCCATGTTACCGGTGGATGAAGATCTGCCTGATAACCAGGTATGGCAACTGGTGGCCTACATCGAATCATTGCGTTATGACCCCAACCTGGTGGAACTGGACGGCGATGCCGATTCAGGTCTTGCCCTGTTTCGTGGCCGCGGTGATTGCGCTTCCTGTCATATGGTGAATGGTCAGGGTGGACGACTCGGGCCTGACTTGTCCCGCATCGGGGAAAGTACTCGACCAGAAGATTTAATGACGGCTATTACCAATCCTCATGACGATGTTGCACCGCGCTGGTGGACTCTGGAGATTACCGGTCCCGATGGCGTTACCCGCTCCGGTTTTCGCATGGGAGAAGACAGCTTCTCTGTTCGCATCATGGACAACGACTCAAACCTCTGGTCGTTCCAGAAGAGCAACATTGAATCGATTGAACGCATCGAGCGTTCCACCATGCCAAGTTACGATGGAGACATGTCAGAAAGTGAATTAGACGATTTAGTCGCTTACTTATTTTCTCTGAGAAGGGAGGAAAACTAGAATGAAACGTATTCTCAGCACTTTTTGTGCTCTAGCAATAACAACAATAACTGCGCAAGTGTCAGCACAGGAACAGGAATTCCAGACTGTCATGACCCCTGCCTTCTCTCCCATTACCTGGGAGCGATTAGTTAACGCAAAAGACGAGCCTCATAACTGGTTAATGTATAACGGCACACTGGATGCCCAACGTCACTCATTGTTAGACGAAGTAAACGTTAGCAATGTCGATGAACTGGAACTCAAGTGGGCCTACCAGATTCCTGAAATCGATCGCGCCGAAACTGTGCCAGTCGTGGTGGATGGCATTATGTTCATCACCGAGGCACCGAGTAATGTAGTTGCTGTTGACGCTCGCACCGGTCGTCAGTACTGGCGTTACAACCATGAGATGCCAGATGATTTACGTATTTGCTGTGGTCGTAATAATCGCGGCGTTGCCATTCTTGGCGAAACGCTTTTCATGAGCACACTGGATGCCCACCTGGTGGCAATCGATGCCCGTACCGGCAACCTGTTATGGGATACCGAGGTTGCGAAGCATGATTCCGGTTACAGTAAGACAGCCGCACCATTAATCGTCAAAGACCTGGTAGTAACTGGTATCGCTGGCGGTGAATTCGGTATTCGCGGCTTTATCGATGCTTACGATCCGGTAACCGGTGAACTGGTATGGCGTACTTATACTATTCCCGGCGAAGGGGAACCCGGGGTGGAAACCTGGTTAGGTGACTCCTGGAAGACCGGTGGCTCTGCTACCTGGATTACCGGTGCTTATGATCCGGATCTGAATCTTATCTATTGGGGAACGGGTAACCCCGGCCCGGACTGGAACGGTGATGTACGCCTGGGTGACAACCTCTATTCCGATTCGGCCCTGGCCTTAAACGGTGATACCGGTGAGATCGAATGGTATTTCCAGTTTACGCCACACGATGTCCATGACTGGGACGCGATCCAGATTCCGATTCTGGCGGATTTAAATATCAACGGTCAGAACCGGCGCACCATGATGTGGGCAAACCGTAATGCGTTTTTCTACACCATCGATGCGGCAGATGGCCAGTTTATCGATGGATCGCCTTTCGCCACCCAGACCTGGGCCCAGGGACTGGATAGAGTCACTGGCGCCCCAATACGAGTTCCCGGCATGGCACCTACCTATGAGGGCATCATGGTGTCGCCACCGATTACCGGTGGAACCAATTGGTATTCCCCTGCCTTTAATCCTGACACGGGATTGTTTTACGTGACTTCCTTCGATGGTGAGCAAATCTTCTTCAAGCGCGACGAAGATTATGAAGAAGGCGAACGCTATACCGGTGGTGGCGGTCGATATGACCAGCCAATGGATGCTTTCCAGAGTTACATCAGGGCAATCGATCCGACTACCACAGAGATCGAATGGGAATTCCCGATTATGCCCCGTTCCTCGGCAGGAATTACCACAACCGCAGGTGGATTATTGTTTAGCGGTACTGCCGATGGTTATTTCTTTGCGCTGAATGCGGAGACCGGTGAGGAGTTGTGGAACATTTCACTGGGTCGTCGTGTACACGCTGCACCGATTACCTATGAAGTGGATGGCCAGCAACATGTGACCATTGCTTCTGGCAATGTCGTCTACACGTTCGTAGTGGACGATTAAATGAATTAGCGGGCCACGCCCACAATACGTGGCCCGCGTTTTTTCTTGCTGGATTAACTTTGTCCGAGGTATTTATGCAGAAAATACTAAAGATAAAGGAAAGCCCTAAAGGAATTTATGTAATCGCCAGTCTGTTTGTTCTTAACGGACTGATAAACCTCCCCCGCTCCCTCGATTCAATTTTGTTTTTTGTTGTTGGCTTGATCCTATGCGCAGTGTTTGTGATCTGGGCACTCGGAATTATGAGACATAACATTTATGCCTGGGCAGGCGCAGTAATTGTCTCTGCCATGGGTGCAGTAAGTTTTAGCTACTACCTGATTCTGGCACTGGTATTAGTGAATGGTATCCCGGACTCGGGACTGGTGTTAGGCGCTTACTTCGTACTGGCTGCAGGTTCGATTTCGGTATTCGTTTACTTGATCTCGGCAAAGATTCGTAAACTCTTCGGTCCTTTTCCGTTTACCTGAGTACTGTTTATCTGAGTACTGCCTTTAGTATCAGCTTTCCAATAACTCATTAACGGCGCGATAGGCTTCATTAATCGAACCGTCGGTATGAGGGCTCGCCGAAGCATCGCAATTAGCGATGGCAATTCTACCGTGACGTTGCCTGCCTACTACACAGGGGCGCGTATCGCTGGTTGTGTAAGCCCATTCTTCTGAGTCGGATAACGGATTGTAAGAATAGGTATAGCCGTGGGGCCATCGGTTAACTGTAATTCCGCGAATATCGCGCTCGTCATCGAAACCATGGGGGCTTAATACCCGGCTCAACTTATCCCGGATCATGTACTCGAAATCATCGAAGCTACTGTTAAGCATTTCAGTGCGACCCACCAGATGCTGCTCCCGCCTGTTTAATCCCTGGTCGGGGGCATCGAAGTAGGCTGACATTCTAACGATTAGCGGATCCCGGGGATCTCGATTCGTTTTGTAGTCCCCCATGGTAAGCGCTGCCTGCAAACTGGTGCGGGAGAAAGTCTTGCCCGGCGCTGTTACTGAAGAAATGCCTGCTTCATAAAATGGCATCCAGTTGGAAACCAGCACGCCACAATACATGAGCGGCGATTTCACGCCATAGGCCAAGGCTTCTTTTTGGGTAGTGGAAATTTCAGGACAGATATAGGGGATTACCGTGTTCCAACAGGCCAGCACCACGTTTTTACTCTTAACCGAATAGGCCTGGTTGTCACGGACATAACTGGTAATAACCTGATTATCACTGGAATGTCGCACATCATTAACAAAACTGTTCAGACGAATTCGGCAAACATTAGCGGGCTTATCCAGTTGTTGATAATTCAATCCTGCAGTTACCACGTCTTCCATGTCACGGCCTGGCATCGAGTTTGGAATCAGCGAACGTACTAACAGGCGTGTTATGGTGGCATTGCCATCGGGAAAATACATATCCGGATCGCCTTCGTTGGCGCGTTCTGCATTTTCCCTGCCGTGTTGTCCACCGGGTTCATGGGCTAACAGGTTTCTTGGCAGATCTTCCAGGTCAAGCCCGGCAAATCCGGGAAAACCACTGTCACGGTAATAAATTGCAGGTACCGCATCCGGACCAACAACAAAAGATCCGTGAAAGGATGCCTGGAAGAGTTTGACTACGATGGGATCGACTTTAACAATGTTCACCAGGTAGTCGTGATAACTCATGTGACTGAGTCGACTGCGGGTTTCTTCCGCACTCAAACCTGGAAAATAGTTTTCTCTGGTTTCATACAGACGAATAACATCCTGTTTGGCCTGGTCACTTAAGGGTGACTGCTGAATGGAATCACGAATTGTGCCCCCGCCGTAACCTACTACCAGTTTATCTGCACCAAAGGTTTCACTATCGAAGAACATACTGGAGCGCAGACCCAGGTCACGATAGTAAGAAAACATGTCCTTGTTCTTTTCGAAATAACGAGTGCGATCGATCCCCAGTTCCCATAACAGGCCTGCGGCTACGGTACTGTATTGGGATGGTGCTTCTACATTAAGGGTGCCGCCATTAACAAGGTACATGCGGCCCTCATGCCACATTTCATTACGCTTGGCATGGCCGCCAAAATCATCGTGGTTGTCGAGAATCAGAATGCGGGAATCGGGACCGTGTTGTTTGCGGAAAAAGTAAGCTGCCGACAGCCCGCTAATACCACCGCCAACAACGACCAAATCAAATTCCTGCTCACCAGTATCTGCGGCTCGCCAGGTCTGACCGTCGCGAAACCCATGGGCGACTTCGAAAGATCCTTCATGACTGCCGCGCAAACCCTGGAGGGATGGCGGGTAGTAACCGGGAGGTATAGCATTCTGATCTACCAGGCCCTGGGCAATCGCATCCATGGGCGTAATGGCACTGCCTGCAGCGAAGGAAATTGCACAACCATTAAGAAAATCACGCCGACTTATTGAGCTGCTTTTCTTATCACTTTTTTTATTCATCTTTTTGCTCATCTTTTTATTCTTCGCGTAATACCCGATTAGCTGCGGATTGAAATTATTCCTGCACTACCACTTCGAAACCACCAAATATCATGCGGCCACCATCAAACGGTGGCGGCGGAGCCTTTCCGGGCTGCATGCGTGGGTCTTTCATCATCTCTTCCAGACCCTTGTTGCGCGCTTCTTTAGAGGGCCAGACCATCCAGGAAAAAACGACAGTTTCGTCCTCTTTTAACTTTACTGCCAGCGGTAAAGAGGTATTTTCTCCTGCGGGAACATCATCTCCCCAACATTCAGTGGCAGACAGGGCGCCGTATTCTTTGAATATCGGTATCGCCTCTTTTGCATGCTCAATATAAGCTTCTTTATTCACAGTGGGCACTGCAACGACATAGCCATCGACATAAGCCATAGTGACAATCCTCCAACAGCCTTGGCTATTATTCTGCAAGCAGTGTATCGATTTCCGCGGGAGTTTTCGAATAGCTATTGTGACAGCGCGTCCATTTCCTGGCGTCTCGCTCCGGCCAGAATACTGGGCAGCGAGTAATTACCCTCATGGCAGGCGTATTCATAGATGGCTTCACCGACTGCCCGGCGAGAAATGGTTTTTTCTACAGTGAATGGTTCACTGTAGATAACCGGGTCGGTTACGGTATAGCGATAAAAAATCGTGTCATCGTCGATCAGGCTGAATTCTTCTCTTACTGCGATCTCGCCAGACATGCGAAAGGCAAGCCAGGATTGTTCCGGCCTGAACTGGCTTGTATTGACCACCAGGGTATCGCCTTCCCAGTTTCCATAGGAGTAACCCATCCACTGGGGGTAGGCATGTTCTCTCGCTTGCTGGTTGAGATGAATAATGCGTGCGTCATGATTCATTTCCGCATTAATAATGACGAAGTCTTCAGTCTGGTAGATCTGCATATTGGCGTTATAAAACCAGCCAATCATGGGAGCCATCGGGCCGCCGTTGGGACCGGCACAGCGTTCGCTTGCAGGTCTCAACTCGGGACCATCGAATGCGCCATATCCCTGAGCAAGATACGCCTCGAAAAAATCACGCCCTCCTTCACGAAAAGGAAAGCGCCCATCTTCGGGACTGACGATTAGAGACGTTCGATAACCACCCTCTATCTGGACGAGATTGGATCTAAAAGAAGCGAAATTATGATCTGCTTCCTGAGCAATAATCTCTCCCGCTGCAGGCGCCGCACGATCCGGGTCCAGCGATTGCGTTTTATCAGCTTCTGCTTGCGCAAGATTACTGATTAATTGTGCGGAATCTGAAGCTGAATAGTTTAGTTGATCGCCCAGTGACATGGGGCGCTCCATCGGAGTCGCCGATCCATAATACCAGACACCTTGCAGATCCGGGTGGCCAAACTCGGTTCTGTTTGGCTGCCAGTCCTCTGCTCCATAGCTAAAGGAAATACCGACAGATAGAAATAGAACAGGTAGATTTCTTAGATGAACTCGCAATTTTGAATCCCCTTCTGCTAATTGCTGAGAAAATAACAACATGTCACTGAAGCTGAACCAATAGCTGCTTCTTTCGCAATTTAAACCGTACGATTAAGATCCCAATACCATAAGAAAGCATGGCGGCTCCGATTCCGGTAACTATTATCTCAGTGGCAACAGCTCCAAACATACCTGGATGTACGAAGAAATCTACTATTGCCGTGATGAAACCCAAGGTAATCGAGACCACCATCGTTGTTAGTTTTTACCAGCAATAAAGCGCTACTGGCGAGTATGCCAAACAGGAATCCGGTCTGTAGCGCAACACTTAAATGTCCGAGCCCTAGCAGAAGTACGTTACCCTGCACCATTGTCAGCAGGCAGGCGGTGGTGGATTCCGAGATACTTTCTACGTAGGGGATGATCTTGTTTGAATTACGCTTGTTCACTTGAGTTCCTGGTCACTATTGAATGCTTCTATAGACCCAGATAACCCGTTTGCTATTGCAATCCGGTATACACTAAAAATAGTTTTAGAGCAGCATTCTAAACGCTTCACAGACCAGGCAAATTTCATTATTCTCTAGGAGCATTTCCAAGAAAAACAAGATCCTTAGATGACGCCTGTCTTTCCGGGTGTTCAACAACAGGAGGGCTGTCATGCCAGGCAATTCCGTAGTCTGCAACCCAGTGCGAAATACCGCTTCTCTCGTGTTTCGAGTCTTAAGTTTTATCGTTCCAGGCCTCCTCAGTGCCTCTCTTTTGGCACAGGAAATAAACTACCGTCCTAACCCCGGAGACTGGCGCTATATCGGTGGCGATGCCGGTCATACGCGCTCAACGCCTTTAAATGAGATTACGCCGGACAATTTCGAAGATCTGGAAATCGAATGGGCCTGGAGTGATGCCAGTTTTGGCTCGACCCCGCCACGCTCTACGCCGGTATATGCCAACGGAAAACTGATAACTGTTGCCGGAGCACGACGCCACGTTGTTGCGATCGACCCAAATACCGGCGAAACCCTGTGGAGTTTTCGCGAACCCAATACCTTTCGCTGGGAATATTCCATGCGTGCACCCTGGGGTAAGGGAGTTGCCTATACCGAAATCGACGGGCGCGGCGTGGTCTTTATCGTCACCCCGGCCTTCTTCCTCTATGCCCTCGATGCAGAAACCGGCGACTTACTGGAAAACTGGGGTACACCCATTCCCCTGGAAGGCTTCCCCCAGACTGGCGGCGTCGATTTGATACCGGATCTCATCTCTGACTGGGGTCCCTGGCTAAACTCCGGACAAAGCTACAATCCCGATATCGGCATCCCCCTGGAGCTCGGTTATATCACCAACTCATCCCCTCCCATCGTGGTTAATGACACCATCGTGGTGGGCAATTCGGCAGAACAAGGTTATAACCAGACCAGAACCGAAAATGTGCCGGGGGATATCCTCGGCTATGACGTACGCACCGGTGAATTCAAATGGAAATTTCATGTCATTCCTCGACCGGGTGAAGTAGGACATGAAACCTGGGAAAACGACGCCTGGTCTTATACCGGTGATGTCTCCTCCTGGGCACCGCTTTCAGCAGATCCTGAACTCGGCCTGGTATACGTTCCAACCAATGCCGCCACAATTGATTTTTACGGCGGCTTTCAGCCCGGTGACAATTTATTCAGCGCCAGCCTGATTGCCCTCGATGCAGAAACCGGGGAAAGAGCCTGGCATTTCCAGATGGTGCATCATGATGTCTGGAATAATGATACTCCCACCGCACCGTTATTAATGGACGTAGAAGTCGATGGTCAAATGGTGCCAGGTGTCTTTCAAGCCACCAAGCAAGCCTGGCTCTATTCCTTTAACCGGGAAACCGGCGAACCGATCTGGCCGATCGTAGAACGACCGGTTCCGCCATCAACAGTTCCTGGCGAACAACTTTCACCGACACAACCTTATCCGACTAAACCGGCTGCTTATGATATCCAGGAATTAACCGTAGACGGCCTGATCGATTTCACTCCGGAATTGAAACAGGAAGCGCTGGAAATTGTTTCCGAATACAAACTCGGCGGCATTTTTAATCCGCCGATGCAGAAGGATAATCCCGAGGGTCTGGTCGGTTCCATCTGGTGCCCGGGTGAACTTGGCGGCACCAATATCACCGGACCACCGGTTGCAGATCCAAGTACCGGTATTATCTATACGATTTCCCGCACTAACTGCGGTTGGCGCACCATCGTGCCAGGAGAAGAGCGAGATCTATTGCTGGAACAACCTACCGGCTTAACTATTGCGGACTATGCTGTTGGCCTAGGCACACCAAACGGGGTTCGCGGACCCCAGGGCCTACCCCTAGAAAAACCGCCTTATAGCCGGATAACCGCAATCGATCTCAATACTGGCGAACACCTGTGGTGGATTCCAAATGGCGGAACGCCGCGGTTTATTCAGCAGCATCCTGCCTTGCAGGGGCTGGATATCCCCCCTACTGGTAATATCAATCACTCGGCCATGATGGTTACACCGGGAATGCTATTGCATACGGCAATTGGCGATGACGGCGCAACGCCTTATGTATTTGCTGTCGACAAGCAAACTGGTGATCGATTGGGGATGGTGGAATCACCGGGTCTGGGAATGTACGGCATGATGACCTATGAGCACGAAGGTAGGCAACGCATCGTACTGCAGACACCGGGACAACTAGTTGCCTACAGCCTGCCCACAGAAGACAACTAGCCATTCGCAAGTCAGCCTTCTAGAAACGGCTGAACCAACTCTTCGCTTACCCGCCAGAGTCGTTCGGCCGCTTCGTCGCTTGCAAAAGGTGCAATAGAAACCCGCCGCCGATCGAAAAAATAGTTCCCTTTTGCATTTAACGCAGCCTCATCATTGGAACTGGCTAACCAAATAAAGGTATCTGATCCCTTTTTGATACTCCACATAAAAGGCCACAAAACAATTCCCAGCATTGCAGCGAGAAACCCGCCTTTTCTCCATATAGAAGTACGCACTGCTCCCGGATGAAAGGA
Source organism: uncultured Pseudohongiella sp. (assembly GCA_964616225.1). Classification (GTDB taxonomy): domain Bacteria; phylum Pseudomonadota; class Gammaproteobacteria; order Pseudomonadales; family Pseudohongiellaceae; genus UBA9145. The sequence goes on along the minus strand of CAZTTE010000007.1, from coordinate 52,191 downwards.
ACTGGCAATTACACCCTGGCCACCATAGCGCCTGTGAATTTCCCTGGCATTGAGCAAGTTCATCAGCTTTGACCTGCCGTAGGCGCGGAGGGTGCCATAATTGTTTCTCAGATTCAGATCATCGAAATCCAAAGGGCTGTTCTTATGGCCGAGCGAACTGGTAAACACAACCCGGGCGGCATCGTTTTCTGCTGCGATTAACAGTTTTGGCATTAATAATTTCGTTAACAGGAATCCCGCCAGGTGGTTCGCCTCAAAGGTTTTCTCGAATCCATCCCTGGTAAGGGTGCGACTGGTGTTGGCACCACCGGCGTTATTACAGAGTACGTGTACTTTGTCGTAGGTGTGGTTAATCTCCTTGGCCACTCTCACCACAGAGTCCAGGGAAGTAAAATCAGCAACAAACAGGTTAATGTTCATGTTATTGGTTTTACCCCTGATGGTATTAAGTGCTTTAGTACCCTTTTCGGCACTACGGCAAACCAGTGCCAGCGCTGCTCCCCTACTGGCGAAATTTTCAGCCGCCGCGTAACCAATGCCACTGTTCGCGCCAGTGACCACATAGACTTTGTTGGCTAAATCCGCTGGTGGAGGATTCCTGTCTGCTTGAACCATTAACTTTTTCCCTGTTCAATTCCGTTAATTAAAGACACGGATTGAGATTCTTGTACAATACCGTCAGCTTTTAATAGCGTCCATCATATTGCTGTTGCAAAAAGATTAAAAACAAAAGGGTTAACATGATTATAGTTATCGGCAGCGTTACCGTGCGCGCAGACGCGATTGAAGAAGCACTCAGGCTGAGCCAGGAGCATGTAGAACGCTCGCGCCAGGAACCGGGTTGTATCAGTCATGGCGTTCATGTTGATAACGAAGACCCAAACCGCCTGGTATTTATCGAGCGCTGGCAGGATATGGAGCACCTGGAACAACATTTTAGAGTGCCGGAGTCAGGTGAGTTTGTGCAGCAGATGGCCGCACTGGAAACCGTTGCACCCACCATGGACCTCTACCAATCCAGTGTAATCCAGAGACACTAAATCCACAGCATTGCCTCGGAATTTATACAATAAGTAACCACTATGACTGACCAAGCAATTAGCCGATTTCCCATCCCCGATATCAATTCGCTACCTAAAGACTTAAAGGAACGCATCCTGGGAGTTCAGGAAAAGGCGGGATTTATCCCCAACATCTTCCTGGCCCTGGCGCACAGACCGGATGAATTTCGCGCGTTTTTTGCCTTCCACGATGCCCTCATGGAAAAGGAATCGGGACTTAGCCAGGGCGAGCGGGAAATGATCATCGTGGCCACCTCAGGCCTGAATCAGTGCATCTATTGTGTAGTAGCACATGGCGCCATTTTGCGCATCAGGGAGAAGAATCCCCTGCTTGCCGACCAGGTCGCCACGAATTACCGCAAAGCGGATATTTCTGCGCGACAAAAAGCCATGTTGGACTTTGCAGTCAAAGTGTCACAGCGCTCCTATGAGGTGGAGGATCTGGATATAAGAACCTTGCTAGATCAAGGCTTTAGTGAAGATGATGTGTGGGATATTGGTGCCATAGCCGGACTCTTTGCCCTCTCCAACAGAATCGCCAATATGGCGGGAATTCGACCCAATGAGGAGTTCTACCTCATGGGCAGAACTGAAAGACCGCAATAACGCAATAATTAGTAACCAGGAGTGGCTCTAGCCCCAGATTACAGGCCATTTATGAGAACTGTTGCGCAACTGAAGATTAACCCCATTTTGTCCCGGTAAAACACTTCCCCTGCCCGTTTCTAGTATGTAATCTTTCCCATTAACTAGCTGATTGCTAGTTAAAAACCAATAAGAATTCAAAGCTGTATGGCGATTAAGCACCCACAATTTCCTGCTAGTGCTTACGTCGGTGATTCAACCCTGATCCAGCCCTGTCTCGGCAGTCGCCTGTACGAGGATGATCATGGCTCGATCCTGACGGGCCAACCCCCGGAAGTACTGAAAGGATTGCTGCTGCACGGTGTCAGTAATTTCGACACGCTGGTCCTGCCCGACATCAAGGAAAAAGGCGGTTCGCTGACGAACAGCCTGGAATTTCCACTGTATTTCTTCTTATTTGTTTCTAACGGACTCAGTGAAGGACGCAGGCTCAACCTGGTGGGAGAAGAGGCCGATCTCAGCCATGCATTACGCCTGTTGCGCATAACTCTTTTTGGTCCGACCCGGACCGAACTCGCATCCTGGAATACTGAAAAAGAACTGGTAGATGAATGGATAGCCGTCAGTGATGAACTCGCGCTCAAGGACAGGGAAGGAAGAATTATCCCGGTAGAGGATTTTTTCAACCTGCTGCCATTTGAGAATGGCAAGGTGAAGGTTGGCGAACAAACTATCACACATGTTGGTGAGGATGTATTCGATATTGGCGTTGGCAACAAAAATACCCGAATCGATTTAAACGAAGATGTGGCTATAGAACCTCCCTACCAAGTAGCCTCGGATTCTGTGCCGGGCGGCCTGGTGAAAATGGGGATCGAAGTACTGAGTGGTGCTTCTGGTTTCACACCAACAGAACCCTGTACCGGTCTCGCCCTCTGTTACAACGGCGAATACCTGTTAATTGACTGCATCCCCTTCCTGGATCAGCACCTGTTTGCTCGCGGTATATCCAAGAACCAGGTTGGCGCGATCTTTTTAACCCATTTACATGATGACCATTCATCACTGTTTCCATTGCTGCTAATACCGCACAAGGTTGATTTGATTACTACCCGGGAAATCTTTTACATGGCAATGGGAAAAATTGCCTGCGGCCTGGGCTGGAAAGCTGAGGCAGTGGAAGAACATTTCAACCTGGTGGAAGTTCGTCCGGGTAAGCGTCTGAATTACTTTGGTCTGACTATCGATACCCACGTTACCGTACACAGCGTCCCGACTGTTGGCGCAACTTTTTCCACGGTTAACAGGGGAATTGAAAGAACAGTCTGTGTGGTTGGTGATAATCACACCATGTCTGCCATTCATGACATGAGCCGTCGTGGCCTGATCCGTTTCTCAACTGTTAAGAATCTGGACCGACTGTATTCCGATCGCTTCTCATTACTGGTGGCCGACGGCGGGGCCGGTGCAATTCACGGTGATCCGGCGGACGCGATTCAGTCTGCATCGGGCCGGGTTGTGTTTGTACACGTAGAAGAACTCACCAATGAATTCAATACAACTTTTTCGTTAGCCACATCTGGCAAACGCTATACGATTCTGGAAGGCGATCCTGCAATCTATACCTCCCAGATAAATCATTACCTAACGGTGTGGTTAGGCAGACCATTCCCGAATCGCTGGATGAGAAGCCTGTTAGCGGAAGAAGAGATTCGCCGCTATGACACGGACGATGTGATTCTGGCGCAGGATTCGAGCACACGGGGCTATGTATACCTGATTCTTACCGGCTACGTAGACGTGGTGCAACACGACGGCAAACAATTACATCTTGAAGCCAAGCTACAAGCTGGCGACATCCTCGGTGAAATGGCGGTGATTACCGGCGCTAGAACACGCAATGCCAGTGTGGTTGCAAGAACTCCCGTTACCCTTTGCGTATTCTCCGAAGGGACATTCAAATCATTTATTGTCGCCGAAGGCATTCAGGACAAGTTGTTGAAACAATGGTCATTACGACCAGCCATTGCCCGTCAACCCCAATTTAGCCAACTCTCCTCGACCGTGTATGAAAAAATCAGCCAGATTGCTGAAAAGAAAAACATGGAAGCTGGTGACGCAATCGAATTGACCGATACCCACTGGTGCTTACTGCCGGAAGGTAGTGCCACCATTAATGGACAATCTATGTCCGCCTATGAAGATTATGGACAGCGACCATTCGCACCAGCTGTGACCGGCCCGGTCACCAGCAGGGAAGGCGCGCAGCTGTTAATGATTAACTTCAGGCGACTGGAAAAGTTACGCCTCGAATGTCCACAGCTTAATTACTACCTGCGCAAGATGCGTGTGCAAGAAGCCAATCAACTAATTGATTGGAGGCTGGGTAAAGTAGAAGCCCTTAATTAGCCGCCAGCAATTCAGCCTTCGACAGCCCTTCGACTTAAAAATCAACTAATTGATTGGAGGCTGGGTAAAGTAGAAGCCCTTAATTAGCCGCCAGCAATTCAGCCTTCGACAGCCCTTCGACTTAAAAATCAACTAATTGATTGGCGCTTGGTAAAAGTTGATATACTCAAAAACCTTAACCGTAACTTTTCAGTTCTCCCCTCATCCACGAGCAATTTTACTAATATCACCTCAAACGTTTTGATCATGACGACAGTTTCTCATTCCCAGATTCTTGCGCTAAACGATGCCCAGACTTCGGAAAACCGCATCCACAGCGATGACATCGCAGAAAAATATGGCTTCAAGGGCGCCCTGGTAAGCGGCGTTAATGTCTTCGGTTATCTCAGCCAACCATTGGTGCGCCACTATAGAGAAGAGTGGTTAACAATGGGCATCATGGATGTGGTTTTTATCAAACCGGCATATCAGGACAATTTGCTGACTATAAAAACAGAGGACATTGGTTACGAATCGAGCCAGCGTAATCACCATACCTATGCATACAATGAAGACGAAGTATTAATCGCAAAGCTTGAATCCTGGTTGCCCGATGAGTTACCTGAAGTTAATGAACTCTCGAACTACTATCGAGAATTTGAAGAAGTAGAGAGGAAGGAAATTAGCTGGGATTTAATCGAGCTCAATACGCCCTGGCCTACCTATCTATGGCAGCCTACGGTCGACGATAACCAGCAAAAAGTGCAAGCCCAGCGGGATCGGTCTGAAATCTATGCAGGAGACGAAGCATACATTCATCCCTACTATCTACTGGATGCCTGTAACAAAGCCTTAATGCGCCAGTTCATTCTCCCGGCCTGGATTCATACCGGCAGTAGATTGATATTGCGAAAGCCGCTTCAGGTGGGCCAGGACATCGAGGTTCGGGCAGTACCAGTTGAAAAGTGGGAACGCAAAGCTCATCAGTTCATTAAACTGTATATTGCCATGCTCGTAGATGGCGAGGTTACAACGGAAGTTGAGCACACGGCAATCTTCAAAATTGCCTAATAAGTAATCACCGATTAACTATGCCGGGCGTTTCTTGACCAGCATTTTTTGTTCGCCCTCTAATACCAATTGACGATGCTGATTATGCACCGTGGTGCGCAGTGTAATTACTCCGGTTGTATTGCGAGGGGTCAGGTCTATTATTTCAAGCGCCGGATAAATCGTATCGCCACGGTAAACCGGTTTCAAAAACTTGGCGCTATGCTCCAATAGGGCAATTAAGCCATCTTCGAGCACATGAGGCAGCATTCCTGCTCCTGGCGCGCATTGGGCGGCTACCTGCAGGCCGTGGGCAAGGAGCTCATGATGCCCTCGGCGTTTACAGTATTCGATATCGTAATGAATCGGATGATTGTCCAGGGACACGGTCTGAAAGGCGGCAAAATTCGCATCACCCAGGGTGCGGGAAGGGCTCAAAAATCTTTGCCCGATCTCCAAATCTTCAAAATAGCTCGATTCGCAGAGAGTATGTTGTTCCGGGTCGAAATTTGGATCTATATCGTCGGTCATTTAGCCTGCCTTCCTGTTGTCTTTAAGTTAGTCTTTCAGTTGCTTTTCCGGGCATTTAGTCAGTGTATCTGACGCTACAGCGGTCATTCGTTATCGAGAAATTGCATTAAATGACACTCTCAAGCCATTCTCAAGGACCCAATTTTAGTGACTCTCGTCAAAAAAGGCAGTTTCATGGACAGATATGGAAAGTTAGGTTTCAAGCACAGGCGGAATTCGAGTATATTCAGAATTCGACGAGTAAGTCCGGTTGCCTGAAGCAATCTGTCAGAAGAAGTCAGCAAAAAGGAAAGGAAAAGACAAGACTATGCCTCTCGATATTACCTTTACCCTGAGCGACAGAGATCTGGAGCGCTTCAAATCTATTGTTGGAAAGACAAAGTCAGAAGCGGCTGGCGAAGAAGATCAGGCTGAAATCGAAAAAGCGGCTTATAAAATTGTCGATGTCGCAATGAATTCAGATTTACCGGATTTCATTGCCGATCGCCTCCTGCAACTGAAAGTATTGTTAGAGATGATCCGGGATGAAGAATGGAGTATCGATCCTGAAGACCGTTCGCGCATCGTAAGCGCCATGTCCTACTTTGCCGATCCTATCGATTTGATTCCAGACCACATTCCTGGCATTGGCTTTCTGGATGATGCGATGTTCGTGGAAATTGTTATTCGCGAGCTCAACGATGAGATCGAAGGGTACAACGAGTTCGTCGAGTTTCGATCAAGCGAAGAAGAAAGACTTAGCGCCGAAGGTAAGGATCCGAACGAGAATCGCGATGAATGGCTAGTTCCGAAGCGGGATAAATTGCACGCAAGAATTACGGAATCCCGTGGTGCCAAAGGCGAAGACGATTTCGTTTTTCATATCCTGTAAGTTTCTCCACCCCATTTAATACCCCTGGTTTTTCTTGAGTGAGTTCAAGATGAATTTTTCGACCCTATGATCCGAAAAAGAATCAAGAAGCAGTTCAGCGTAACTGGAAAGAAATCCACTGGATCGATCGCGATGACAAGGACGATGCGCGATCCATGGAAATGATTCTGGCGGAATCAAAAGTTCTGGTAGCAGATGTAAATGGACAAGCCGAAAGACGAATACGGCCCATTGAAAATCAACGCCATTGCCTATCGCAATCGAGACCAGCTACTGGAGTTATTAGCATTAATCAGAAACTTTGGTGACCAGTTTTACATGACCAGGATATTGGAACCGGTTCATGTGCAGCTACAGGATTTAATCGACGAACTATTTCGTAGTCAGAATATATCGGAAGGTGGCAAGTATGAAGGCGGTAATTCTGCCGAAGCGTTCTGGCAGGTTCGTACCAATAATGTTGAAACCTGCCTGACCAAGACTGCATTGCCTAATCGCGAACCTTTCGCCTTCAACTTAAAACTCGAAGATCCCATCGAGCAGTATTTACCAGGTGAGCAGTCCTGGCGCGGAGTAAGTGGTGAGAATTATGTGGTGTTGGGACCGCAAAGCTCAGCGCAATCAAGATTTGAAAAAGAGCTGCCGGTTCTGGAAGCTTCAGTAGGTGGATTCAGTCGACCGTGGTTGGGCTGCGCCAGTGCCAATGCAATAGCGACCGCCGGGGAAATCAGTGGCTCGCAAGCACTGTTAGATGAACTGGAAAAGTGTTAAGCCTGCCTTTACCTAAAACCGGCTGGGAATTCTAGTTCCACTTCTGCCGCAGTCCGGCTCTGTCCACCTCAGTGCCATTGAGAATTACCCGCTCAATACTTCGCGTATTACGAATATCTTCCAGAGGGTTATCTGTAAGCAGTATCAGATCTGCACTCTTGCCCGGTTGCAGTGTGCCCCGCTGTTCCAGCCCGAGGTGCCGCGCCGCGTTACTTGTACCTGCAATAACAGCCTGCATTGGGGTCATGCCCAGGCGTACATAAATTTCGAGCTCCCGATGCCCGGTATAGCCGAAAGGATGGTCAGGCACGGCACCAGCATCGGTGCCCAGCACGATATCTACGCCGGCATCCAATAAAGCCTGAAAGCTGGCACTCAGCTCGTCTTCAATAACCGGACGGGGAATCACTTGCGCCTGGCGATTGCCAGTGCCACTGAGCAGGCTTGCCATAACGTCTTCGTGAAAAATCTGATTGAGGAATTCGTCTTCGCCTATTGCCTCCCTGCGCAATTCACCCAGGCCCCAGTTCGGCACGATAAAAGCATCGGCGGCTGCCGCTGCCCTTGCAATTGCTTCTCCCAAGTCAGCGCCAATACGACCATGGAGAAAGCCATGGACACCGGCTGCTATCAGGTCCGGCATATCGGTCGCGAACTGTTGATGAACAAAGACCTTAAGGTTTAGATTATTAGCTTCCTCGAATACGGCACGATAGAGTTGTGGCGACAGTTTTTCCTGGCTACCACCCCGGTCATCGACCCAGATTTTAATAAAACGAATTCCTTTATTGGCAGCGATTCGAACCTGCTCTTTAGCCTGCTCAGGATTCTCCAGACCATAGAGAATAGTTTCACCTGACCCCTCTTCTACTGCCAGGGCATGACCAAGGAATAAATCATTTGGACCCTGACCGGGAGGTGCCATTCCTGCAGCATAAAGAAATTGTGCGCCCACAAATTCACCGCGCTCTCTTGCGGCTTCAACTTCGTTGACAATAATTGGCGCATCGCTTCCTGCCGAATAAACGGCACTAAAACCGAAATAGGCATATTGCTCCAGGTTATCGATCAAGTTGTCGCGACCGTAGTTTTGAGAACCCCAAGTTGTTCTTCCCTGGTAGCCGAGATGGGAATGACCATCGATCAGTGCAGGCATAATAGTCTTACCGCTGGCATCGATTACGATAGCACCGCCATCAGGAATGATTGCATCCGCAGTTAAGCGGCTTACTAAACCATCCCGGATCTCCAGATTGCCATTCTCTAAAACACTTCCATCACCAACCAGGATTCGCGCATTTTGTATTACCAGCACATCGTCCCTAGCGATTAGAGGGGATTGTGCGATGGACATCGTGTGCAGCATAAGACCGCCGAACAATAGACCCAGACAGAACAAGCTCTTTAGCATTGATTTCACCTACAGCTCCTTATTTGTGCACCGCATCACACAGGGTGGACTCTTGAGTGTAAACCATTTGCTTACGGCTTCGTTAGAAATAAGCAAGCCCGGCAATGATGCCTCGGCGTTTGTTTAGCAATAAAGGGAGAACTTTTATGTTTACTAAATTCATATTAAGGAAGCATTACTTTACCAGCCATGGTAATGCTGTTACTTGCAAATTCTGCATCGGCCCAGGAAGTTGCCGTTGTAGAAGTAGAAATCGATCGCGATACAAACGAGTTAAGCGATCTGATATCCGGTTACAAACCACTACCCCATCCGGATATTGCACCCTTGTTAGATACCGCAATGGTGCTCACCAGCATCCATAACACGGAAACCTGGGCTTATTGTCATGCCAAGAATCAACTAGGCACGATCGCAGGTAGAGTGCGTGTGCGTATTCCTGCGGGAGGCGTTCGCTTTTTCCTCGGCACTGACATTGTCGATGAGCGTGGTTTTGTCGGCTCTGTGTTATGCACTGCAGCGGGCTGGGTCGTTGCTACGGAAATGATGCTAGGTGTGGTGACGAGTGACATCGAAGTACAACAAGACACAGGTGCTAACGTTTCCAGCATGCTATTTCCTATAACCGCAGTGAAATAGGGCTCGCAGTCCAATCCAGTAGAAAAGCATCCACGCCAAATACCTTTTTGCCCCCCAGACTGGTAATCTAGCGCCTGCAGATTCCCATAAAAACAAGTAGATGGAACGGGCGTGCTCGAGCACATAAGCACAGAATCACCGATCTCAAGAGATCAGGCTATTGCCCTCGCTGAAGTTGATGAAACGGCGGCGCTGGCAGATATTGCCTGCGCCATGCGGGATCGCGCCCATCGCAATATCATAACCTATTCGAAGAAAGTCTTTATTCCCCTGACCCACCTGTGCAGGGACGTTTGTCATTACTGCACTTTTGCCAAGACGCCGCGACGCATAGTCAGCCCCTATATGTCTGTGGAAGAAGTGCTGGCGTTGTGTCATGAAGGCGCAGCCCTAGGGTGCCAGGAAGCCCTCTTCACCCTGGGCGAAAAACCTGAATTACGCTACAAGGCAGCCCGGGAAGCCCTGGCTCAGATGGATTTCGACAGTACCCTGGAATACGTAGCCCATGTCGCCGAGCGCGTCTTGAAAGAAACCGGCATGCTACCCCATATCAATGCCGGCAATATGACCACCGAAGAGATTTCTTCCCTGCGTAAAGTAAGTGCTTCCATGGGTATTATGCTGGAGTCTGCCTCTGCCAGGCTGTGCGAGAAAGGCATGCCCCACTATGGCTCGCCGGACAAAATTCCTGAAGTGCGACTGGAAACAATGGAGCTTGCCGGTCAACAAAGTGTGCCTTTTACCACAGGCATCCTGATCGGTATCGGCGAGACTCGCCTGGAACGAATTGAGTCTCTGCTAGCTATTCGTGATGTGCACGAGAAGCATGGTCATATCCAGGAAATCATCGTACAGAATTTTCGCGCCAAGCCAGACACAAAAATGCATTCGGCGCCGGAGCCGGATTTAAACGAATTACTCTGGACCATTGCGGTGGCGCGCCTGATTTTTGGACCGGACATGCATATCCAGGCGCCACCAAACCTAAGCCCGGGAGTACTTCCCCAGTTAGTTCACGCGGGAATCGACGATTGGGGTGGCGTATCGCCATTAACTCCCGATCATGTTAATCCCGAAGCGCCCTGGCCACATCTCGATAATCTGGCTCGAGAAACAGAAGCCGCCGGAAAATTTCTCGAGCAACGGCTCACGATATATCCGAGTTATGTTAAGGAATACAAGCAGTGGTTAGCCGAAGAAACGGTTGCATTAGTATTACGTCAGGCAGATGCCAGTGGTTTTGCAAAAAGGGACACCTGGACACCCGGAGAACGGGCAGCTATTCCCCAGTTGGAAAAACAACAGATACTCGAGCCCTACAATAAAGATGCCGTATCGCAGGAGATTCAACAACTGGTCGAGAAGAACCTGAACGGTCAGCAGTTGAATGTCGAAGAGATTACACAATTATTCGAAAGTCGCGGAGCCGACTTCAGTTATATAACTCACACCGCCAACGAATTGCGCAAAGCGGTTAATGGTGATGTTGTGAGTTACGTGGTGAATCGCAATATTAACTACACCAATGTCTGCTACTTTAAATGCCAGTTTTGTGCGTTCTCGAAAGGCAAAATGAGTGAGAACCTGCGCGGTCGCCCCTACGATATTAGCGCCGAAGAAATTGCCCGCCGTTGCCAGGAAGCATGGGAACGTGGCGCAACGGAAGTATGCATGCAGGGTGGCATACATCCGGATTACACCGGCCAGACTTATCTCGACATCGTTTCCACGGTCAGGGAAGCAGTACCGGATCTTCATATCCATGCTTTCTCACCCCTGGAAGTATGGCAAGGTGCAGAGACCCTGGGCATTTCCCTGGAAGAGTTCCTGCTGCAATTAAAGGAAGCAGGTCTCTCTACCCTGCCCGGAACCGCTGCGGAAATCCTCCACGATGATGTTCGGCAAATCATCTGTCATGACAAAATCAATACCGCGCAATGGCTGGAAGTCATGGAAACCGCACACAAGGTAGGTTTCAACACCACCGCAACGGTGATGTATGGTCACGTGGAAGAAACGAAACACTGGGCCAGCCACCTGGCGGCAATTCGCGATCTACAGGCACGAACAAAAGGCTTTACCGAATTCGTTCCCCTACCCTACGTGCACATGGAAGCTCCGATGTACCTGAAAGGAAAATCCCGTGCAGGGCCGAGTTTCAGGGAGGCTATTCTGATGCACTCGGTTGCTCGCATCGTCTTTCATGGCTTGATCGACAATATTCAGACGTCCTGGGTAAAGATGGGTCAGGAAGGCGTATTGGCCTGCCTGAACGCTGGCGCCAACGACATAGGTGGCACCCTGATGAATGAAAGCATTACCCGGGCCGCCGGAGCTGATCATGGCCAGGAATGGTCGCCGGCTGCTATGGAAGTGGCCTTACAGCAGATGCAACGACAACCCCGCATGCGCACCACTGCCTATGCCGATGCGCCACCTTCCAGAAAGGAGGCGGCGTTCAATGCAGCGGATTTGCAACAAATTGAAAATACAGCAGCAAATAAACTGCATCGCAGCAAGAAATTGGATAATCTTGTGCAAGTGGGATAACGCGGCAGTAGCCTCTAAACCTGATAAATCGCTTCCTGAACAATTCCAACCGGATTTGCAGAATTCCTTGCTAAATCCATGGCATTTTATGAATCGAAATTGGAGCTTTAGGCGTAAGTAAAAGCTAATGCTTGCCCGTGTAAACCGTGCGCAAATAGTAGTAGCAAATGATGGAAGCTTAAATGACAAGAATTGCAGTAACTGGTGCCAATAGCAGTGTTGGCCAAAATTTGCTAGAAAAACTTAAGGCATCAGCAGATGTACAGGTTGTTGCCGGGGTACGTAATGAGAAAGCGTTTGCCAGCGTGCCCACGGCGGATTCTATTACGCCGCAAATCATTGCCTACGACAATGCGGAATCATTGGAAACTGCCATGGCAGGAGCCGACTGTGTTGTGCACCTGGCTGGCATCCTGATCGAAAGCAAACATTCGAATTATGCTTCAGCCAATGTGGCGGCAACGGCTGCGGTTGTAGAAGCTGCACAAAAAAGCGGTGTTAAACATCTCATCTTTATTAGCGTAGTAGGTGCCAGCACCGAATCGAAAAATGCCTATTTCCGTTCCAAGGGCAGTGCGGAGAAACTGATCGCCGATTCCGGCATCGCAGCAAGTATTTTACGTACGCCGATCTTATTAGGCCCCGGTGCGGCCGGAGCCAATGCCATCGTAGGCATGGCCGGTGCCGGACAATGCAAGGTACTGGGAGGCGGCTATTACTGCATGCGCCCGCTGGATATCGATGATCTAAGTGCCGCCATAATCAAACTCACGGAAAATCCACCCAGCGGCGTCGATACCCATGAATTGGTTGGACCAGAAAGCACGCCGTACCGCGACATTATTGCGAAGACTGCCGAACTCATGGGTAAGACCGTCGAAGTAGGCAAAGTGCCTGTATTGATCGCGAAAATCGGGGCGGCAATTTCCAGCACCCTGAAAGGCGGCGGCATGACACCCACGGTAATCGATGTAATCACCATGGACGAAGTGGTTGAGACTAACGCCGATGCGGCAATTGGCATTACACTTACGTCGCTGGAAGACACATTGAAAAAAATAATAAGCGCAGGTAACTAATGACAGAAGAAAGCACCGAACAAACAGAGAGCGAAGAGCTAAAAGATTCCCAGGCTGCAGAAGCCGAAGGCGGAGTCACTCAGCGCAAATCCAGTCCCGCAGGTCGCATAATCTTCCTGATTATTACGGCTATCTGTTTCGCCTACCTGTATTACCGCTTAAACGGTGCGGCAATGCGGGAAGGATTGTCATTAACTGCCTATATGACCCAGGTGTTTGCCAATGTTGCCTGGGGACCATGGCTGGCCCTGATGATGGCCTATTCCCTGTTCTACTTCGCTATCGATACCCTGGTAGTTACCCGTGCCCTGAACTGGTTTCTGGCTGACATCAAATACAAAGACATTCTGCCAATTCGCGCCAGCGCTTACATAATTTCAATATTCAACGAGCAAATCGGTAAAGGGGCCATGGCCTATTACCTGAACAAGCGTGACGGAATTCCCGGCTGGGAAATTGGTTCGGTCATGTTGTTCATCATGTTTTGCGAAATCTTTTATCTGCTGGTGTGGGCTTCAATTGGCTTTGTGTTTAGCGGTGAAGGCCTGCCGGATGTATTTAGCCTGATGCCGGTTATTGCCGGTGGCGCCGCGATCTTCTTCGTGGTCTGGTTGCTGTATTTTCAGGGCAAGATTCTTCCGAACAATACATTCCGGCAAAAACGTATTCTCGATGCGTTCAAACAGGCGAAATTCAAACATTATTTCCTGTTCTTGATATTACGCTCCCCCGCATTGCTGGCGGCGATTGTGGTCTACACCACGGCATTAAATCTCTTCGGTGTCGAAGCTTCTTTCATGCAACTGCTGCCGTATTTGCCAGTCATCTTTTTTGCCGCGGCGGTACCAACACCCATGCGTGCAGCCGCCATAACCTTCTGGGTAATCCTGTTTCCTGAAAACGAAGGACAGATGGCCGCCTTTGGTTTCGTGCAGCACAATTTCTTCATTTTATTTAATGCCATTATCGGTTTGATATTCTGGCGCCGGGCCCAACGAGAACTGTTCACTTAGAAATGGCAAACCTGCTCACGGCAATTCGCCTGCTGCTGATCGTTCCAGTCGCCTGGGGGATTGCCGACGCTGAGCAAATGTCAGGACTGGTTCTACTGCTCCTGTTGCTAATCGCCATTCTCACCGACTATTTCGATGGCATTGTTGCTCGCGCCACTCACACGGCCTCTGCCCGCGGGCAATTGTTCGATCATGGTACCGACTTTTTATTCGTGACCACTGGCCTGGCGGCCTGTGCCTACGCAGGAATTACCAATCCCTACCTGCCGCCACTCATCGTCCTGGCATTTGCCCAATATGTGCTGGATTCCTATTACCTGTTCCGACAAAAAGTCCTGCGCATGAGCTTTCTTGGTCGCTGGAATGGAATCTTCTATTTCGCACCACTGCTCATTGTTGCTTTCGCCAGGCTGGGATTGGGGCAAGATGTCAGGGATGTCCTCGAGATGCTCGCCGCCCTGGTGGTATGGGCCCTGGTGATTTCAACTGTTCTGTCAATTGTAGATCGCAGCATCGCTCCGCTGCGACAAGCAAAATAAAGACAATCGAACGAATGGTATTTCCGGAACTAAATTAATTGAAAGCTCGCCTTTGATAAAGCGGTTTTGTTAATGACTGGTTTGAACAAAGCGGAAGAAGTATTACCTGCCACTATCATTAGCAAACTTTCCTGACCCTTCAAGATTGAGGACTTAAAACAAACCATCAATATCCTCAAGCTGAATTGTTCGCAGGATTTTTTCCTGGCTAATTAATTATTGAGAAGCTTATTGATAAGTAATCTGTTGGCTTGGCACATAACCAATACGATGGGCAACGGCGATCAGCCGTTGCGAGGAAGATAAACGCAATGGATGTTGATATACCTGCCATTCAGTTTCTAATAGCTGATCTCCCGAGAGTATTTGATAGGCGATGCTGGCGCCTGCAGTTTCGCTACTTAAGTGTATATTGCCATCGCGAAGATTAACTACAGGTGGCTCCGTTTCCGGCTGGACGCCGCCAGGCCAAAATCGTTGAATCAATTCCGGCTCAGGCATTAGTCCCAGGTCTTCAAAACTTCCCAACCAGGCTTCCATTTCTCCACTAAGTTCAGCAAGTTTTTCACCATAGCTCGGATCTGCCGCCAGGTTATTGAGCTCATGGGGATCATTGTCAGTATCGAATAATTCTTCAGGGGGTTTTTGGCTACGAAACCACTGGGCCTGGTAGTCATTTAATTCACCGGACTCATTCAAGCGCAGCAGTTCCTGCATGATTGCCATCTGCTCACGGTAGGGTAAGGGCAGATAATAGCCTCTATCCACATCGTAGTTGCGCAAATACTTGAAGCGCGAATCTCTTACTGCACGAATGGTATCGGTATGACCATCGAAGCGATCGGCAGCGGCGTGAATGAATTTTCTTTCGGGCGTATTAACGAAGTCCCCGAGAAAAGCACGCCCATCGGCATAATCAGGGGGCGCGATACCAGCCAGGGAAAGTGCCGTTGATTTAAAATCGACAAAACTGATTAACTGATCATCTATTTCCCCTGCTCGCCAGCCATCAGGAAAACGAATAATCATTGGTAGATGAAGCCCGGAATCGTAAAGCATGCGTTTCTGCCGGGGTAAAGGGCCACCGTGATCGCTGTAGAAGAACACGATTGTCTTATCGAGCAAATCTTCCTCTTCCAATTGCTGCAGGATTGCTCCAACCTGTCTATCCAGCGCGACGATATTGCTATATACCTGGCGGATATCTCTTAATGACACATCGGTGGCTGGCAAGTAAGGAGGTACTGGTACGTCCAGATCTTCCGGCACCAATAATGGGTTCTGCTGTTGCGCCCAGACCTGTGACTCATGGGTGATTCCAAGATTAACGATTGAGAAAAATGGTTGACCTGGCGCCCTGTTACGCCAGTGTGCATCGCCGCCACTTTCGTGCCAGGCAGTTATAGGTTTACTAAACTGGTAATCTTCCTTGGCATTGTTGGAGGTGTAATAGCCCGCTTCTCTAAAATACTGGCTATGCATTTTTATTTCAGGCGCTGGCAAGGCCTCGTAGGCTGTTACCCCTTCCGGAAATCCAGCAACCGCACTGGGTCGCATGGTGCGCATGTGTTGTGCGCCGACACGATTCTGGTAAGTTCCCAGAGCGATAGCGGCTCGACTCGGCGCACACACCCCGGAAGTAGAAAAGACATTGGAATAACGAACCCCCTCTTCTGCCAGGCGACTTATATTGGGTGTTTCAACGGTGTGGTCGCCAAAAGGAGGAATTATTGGACTGAGGTCTTCCGCCACGATCCAGAGGATATTCGGACGCTCTGGCAGTTCCGGGGCCGAATCTGTATTGCCTAATTCGCTTACACAGGTTCCCAGCAAAATTGGCACTGAAAGGTACAAAAACAGGCGTATTACTTTTATTCTCATGGCATGAAATCGTTATAATGACAAACTTGTCGGCAGCTATTATTTACTATCCCAGGATGATTGACTACTCCCCTAATAAAACCCTGAACAGAATCTTCTGTCTCTGGTTTGGCTTTTCAGCATTAGCACCAGCGGCTGAAATTGAAATCTTTCAGTTGATCAATGAACGGCTAAGCCATATGGAAGATGTGGCTCTGCATAAAGCGCAGAACAATCTGCCGGTTGAAGATTTAGCGCGAGAACAAACGGTAATCGACAATGCTGTTGAAGCAGCTGCGGCACAGGGATTACGCGGCGCATCGATCGAGTCATTTTTTACTGCCCAGATAGAAGTGGCCAAAGCGATTCAGTATCGAAGTCTGGCCAACTGGATAAGTGAACCCGCCAATCGCACCGCACCTGACCTGGTTACAGAGATTCGCCCTGCCCTGACTCGATTAGGGGATGACATCGTTCAGGCCCTGGCAAATTTTCTTCAATCGGGAAATCTAATCGAAGAAGAACAACGCAACGCATTCCATAATGCCTTGACTGTGCCGAACATAAGCACAGCAGATCGAGACATGTTATTTAACAGCTTGCTGCTGATGCGCGCACAATAGGGATTTGCAAGGCATGGAAGTTGTGCTCATATAAGGCCCGGCTGCAGCTGACAAGTATACAATCGCCAGCGCGTTAAGTGAGAGCACCGACTTACCGCTTTTTCATAACCATCTTACTGTGGACCTGGTTCGAAGCCTTCACGAATTTGGAACTCCGCAGTTTATTCGCCTGAGAGAAGAAATCTGGATAGCTGCCTTTAACAGCGCAACACAGGCGCAAAAGTCGTTTATCTTTACTTTCCATCCTGAAAATACGGCAGATCCCGCACTCATCGAAAAGCTACAAAGCATTGTTGAAGATTCCGGCGGACACGTGCACTATATCCGACTTGTTTGCTCTGAATATGCCGTGTTGCAGCGGGTCAACAGCCCTTCTCGAGCCAGATTTGGAAAATTGCAGGATAGAGAGCTTTACCAGACTCTGGCTGCCACCGGAAGTTTCGATTTTCCAACTCTCCCTGCCGACTTGACCATAAACACTGAAACCTGCGAGCCCCATGAGGCCGCGGAAAAAATAAAAGCACTTTGTAGAGTTCGAAATAAAAACAAAAACTAGAAGCAAGGACTAAAACAATGTCGGTCGATATCACCATTACCCTGAGCGATGAAGACCTGGATAAATTCCAGGAGAGCATCGATAAAGGCAAAATTGCAGTCAAAGATGTCGCTAGTTCCAAGCAGATTGAGGATGCGGCAGGCGCAATGATTGAACAGGCAAGAGCCGTCGATCTGCCACCGTTTATTTCAGATCGCCTACTCAAACTGCAAATATTACTCAATATGATCCGCGATGAAGAATGGCGGCTTAGTGATGACGAGCGCGATAGCATTCGAAGCGCTCTGTATTATTTCGTTGATCCGGAAGATGTCATTCCCGATCACATCCCCGGTATCGGTTTTCTCGATGACGCGCTCTATGCAGAAATCGTCATTCAGGAATTGCGTATGGAAATTCGCATGTACCAGGAATTCTGCCAATTCCGTATCGCCGAAGAAAACCGCCGCCGCAACAAAGGCCAGGATCCGCACGTTGGCCGAGAGGACTGGATCGCAGACAAGCGGGCGGTATTGCATCCCCGCATGCGAGAACGTCGCAAACTGAAATCAGGAGGCCGCGGCTAGCGCATGCGCCTGCTGTAAAGGAAATTCCCATTACTTTCATTAAATGAAATCCATACTCTTTGCCGCTACCACAAATCCCAAAGCCAGTCGGTATTTCTACGAAAATACTCTCGGGCTTAGTTTTGTTGCAGATCATCCCTTTGCCGTTGTGTTCGAAACCGAGGGTATTACCCTGCGGGTTCAAAAAGTCGCGCAGGTAGTTACCGTCCCCTGTACCACGCTTGGTTTCGAGGTAAGTGATATTCGTGCTTCGGTTGCCGACTTAAACAGAACAGGAGTCAGCTTCGAGCAATTCGAATTCATGCAACAGGATGAATCTGGAATCTGGATTACACCGGACGGCGCCATGGTAGCCTGGCGCAAAGATCCTGACGGCAGCATGATTTCCTTAGCCCAAGTGCCCGCCTAAGTGAATAACTCTGTCTTAAGCGAACTCGTTCAGCTGGAAACCGAGCTACATTTGAATTCCACCCGAAAGAACCTGGAACGGATGCACAAGTTACTCCATAAAGATTTCAGGGAGATTGGACGCAGCGGCAAAGAATATAGTCGCGATGAAATACTCAGAGAGTTACAGGGAGAAGCCGAGCTACCAGAAATTCATGCTTCAGACTTCGATGTTCAGGAACTAGGGGAAGAACTCTACCTGCTTACATACACTTCCGCCCATGTCTCTGGTCAAGAAGACAAAGAATTGCATCGCTTTACGCGGCGAGCATCAGTCTGGGTAAGAGAAAACCAGCGCTGGCAAATCAGGTTTCACCAGGGATCGGCAATCCCGGATTAGACTGGCTCGACTATTCTCTCAAACTGGCAGACAGTCTTTCACTGGCCGCCAGGTAATCTTCCATGAATTCGTAAACAATAGCCTTTGCCGACTGGGTGCTGCTCATCAATCCTACTCCCTGACCTACCCAGGAAGTTACCAACTGATTTGCTCCATCATGACCAACTTCTGCCAGTTTTGTTACTCGCGCCAATGGCGCTTCGGTTACCTGGGATTGCAAAGGCATAGGTAGTGGCTCTGGCGCATCGCTTGATTCCCAGGCGTCGGTCCAGGGTGAGCGTAACTGCCTCGAATGCTTTCCGGTGCGAGAACGAGATCGGATAGTCTCCCGAGACGAAGCTTTTAACATCTTCTCTTTAAGCACTGGCGGTGTATCGGATTCGGCGCTGGTTAGCCAGACAGATCCTGTCCACACCCCTGCGGCACCCATAGCCATACAGGCTGCCATTTGTTTACCCGTAACGATGCCGCCAGCGGCTAATACAGGTACACCTGACCCCTCCAATGCGCCACAGACTTCAGGTATTAACACCATAGTGGGCACATCGCCGCAATGGCCCCCTGCTTCCGTTCCCGATGCCACGACTATATCGACCCCTGCCTGCACCTGTTTCAAGGCATGTTCTTTCGTGCCGATCAGGGCAGCAGTGGCAACGCCTTGTTGCTTGGCGATATCGATCATATAAGGCGGCGGTACGCCGAGGGCATTAGCAATCATCTTTATGGGATGGGAGAAGGCCACATCAATAACATTACCGGCCATGCCTTGAGTCAAAAAGGAACTGCGCTTGTAACCTTCGTAGACATCGGTGATGTCGATCTCGTGTCGTTCCAGAATTCCAGTGGCGAAATCCCTGTACTCCCCGGGCACCCGCTTCTGAATCTCATCGACGGAATCATTATCCTCGCTGACAGCCATGCTGGTGGGCGCGATGAGATCTACCCCGTAGGGTTTACCTTCGATATGCTCATCAATCCAGCTCAGCTCCACTTCAAGATCTTCTACGCTGTAGCGTGCTGCTCCCAGCACTCCGAAGCCACCAGCTTTGGATACTTCGACGACCACGTCTCGACAATGGCTAAAGGCAATCAGTGGAAATTCAATGTCGAGCAATTCACAGATAGGCGATTTCATAAGTTCTCAGTATATCTTCACGATTCCCGCCTGGCCTTAAAGCTCAGGGGGTATTGCTGGTAGAGTTTGTAAAATTCTTGCAGGGAGAATTCACTTAAGTCCTTCTGGCTGTAGCCCCGGCGTCGATTGCGGTATTCATCGTAGTCTTTATAGCACAGGATATGGAGACACTGCTTGCAAACAACGAAACCGTACTCAACCACACTGACATCACCACTGGGCCTGATCTTTAACAGATTGTAATCGTCAGCGAGTTATGTAGTGGCCAGGAATTCCTGTTCGGGCTGTTCTTTCTGGATTTCATTGAGGATCAAGCAAGAGGCCAGGTGGTAGGTCGGGTATTCACGTCTTGTGCGATACCAGTTCTCGTCAGGATTATAAGCCAGCACACGACTGTTTTTTACCGCCAGGGTTTTATCAGGCAGAACTTTTATTTTGTCGAGGCTTAAGAGGAAGCCATTGTTTTCCAGCTCGGAGCGTTCCTGACCTGGAAGATGAATTGCGGGATCGAATAATTCGAAGTAACCAAGCTTCTCAGTTTCCATTTTTTCGCGGAGCGAATTAAATGCTTCAAATTCAGTAAAGTCGAGTAGATCCATAGTGCTATCTCAATTCCTGCAAGATAGTCGATAGCCTTGTTTCCGCGTCGCTTACCACCACAAACTCGACTCGACGAGAGCGGTCTTCATCTTCAGCGCCAGCAGCGGTAGTAATTAGTTGAGAGGAAGAGAGACCGTTCGCTGGAAGGCGGGCTTAGATCACAGTAACGCGTATTCGAGAATGAAACCTGGCACCGTGCTTTTTATGGAGAGGTGCCAGGACTATTCTTTAGTCTTGCTTGCGCAAATGTCCGTACAGTAATTCCTCAGTGAATTCTACACACTTGTATTCAAGCAACTGCATATTCTCATCCAGACGACGGTAAAGTGGTAAACGAACCGTCCAGGGCCTGGTGTAAACGTTTGGATCTTCCAGGGTCGCTTCATACATGATCACGTTTGGTCCCATGTAGGTGTAACGCTCGGTGACCTTTAAGGCCTCAGTATGGTGATTGCCTGCATGATCAAACCAGGTGTCTGGTACCTGGTCAGTTACCTCGATGACCAGAGTATCTCCTTCATAGTAAGCCAAGTTGTGCCCCATCCAGGAATAAATTGGCGCTTCGAAATCCGGCTGGTCGACATAGACAATGCGGCTGGCGCTGGCAAATTCATAAGCAAACACAATGTGTGCTGGCGACTGAATTATCTGAAAAGGGAATGGCAAATAATTGGCCCGTGGGATTCCAGGCATATAGCACTTAACCACTGGATCCAGGGCTAGCCAGTCAGCCTTGTTCTCCTGCTGTTTCTGGCGGGCTTCGGCGGTATAGGGAATTTCTCCACCTTCTACGATGCCGAGACCGGCTGGAATGGCACCAATGGCACCAAGCTCGAACATGGGTCCAAAATCGGCGGCATGGGGTTCGATGTCATAGTGGGCACTACCGATGGCCTGCCAAATGCCATTGAAATCCGGCTTGCCGTCTGCGGTTCGTGGAATATCACCCTGGGCATAAACAGTGGCGGTAACACTGAAAAGGGCAAGAAATGAGAGAAGCGCGATGAACTTCTGTCTGATACTTAACATGCTCTTACTCCGTCGTTGTTTTTGTTAGCTGCGAGCACTTTATTGTTCTGCAGAGCAAGGATTCTAACACAGCATTTTGCTGAACCTCGTAAAAAATTTAGCGGTTTCTTCGCTTCGGCTTATCGGATTTTGTATTGACAGGACCACGCTACAAGCTCCACCATCTGGGGCTCTTAATGGATTTTAGGACGCGAATAATGAAGCTTACCCGCCGCAAGCTGATCAAAAGTGCCGCCGGCATTGCCGCAGGTGCCAGCCTGCCCGGCCCTATCCTGGCCCAGGCACCCCTGAACATGACGACCATTCCTTCATCCGGCCAACGGGTGCCCCATATCGGAATTGGCTGTCGTAACTATCGTGGCTCCCTCAATTCTGAAGAAATGCCCGTGTTTCGGGAAACTTTTGCGACCTTTCATCGCGGTGGCGGCAAGGTGGTAGATACTTCTCCCAACTATGGTAATTCCGAAGAAATCATCGGGCACATTATGCGGGACCAGGGCACGCGAGATGATTTATGGATTGCCACAAAAGTTGACCGTGAAGATCGGGAGAGTGGTATCGAACGCATGGAGACTTCCTTCGAATTACTGGGTGGCGATAGCTTCGAATTAATGCAGATACACAATTTGCGAGGAACTGAAATCCAACTGGAAACCATGAAGGCGTGGAAGGAACACGGGCGCTTTCGCTACATCGGTATTACCACTTCCAATGATCGTCAATACGCAGCCATGGAAGAAGTGATGAATGCCCATGAACTGGATTTTATCCAGGTGGACTATTCCCTGGGTAATCGCAATGCCAACGATCGCTTACTACCGCTGGCTCAAGATCGCGGCATGGGTGTATTGGTAAATTTACCCTTCGGTAGGGGAAGACTATTCAACGCAGTGGGTGATCGCCCGCTCCCCGACTGGGCAGCGGATATTGACGCGACCAGTTGGGCCCAGGTGTTTCTAAAATATGTCATTTCACATCCAAGTGGCGCGATACCAATTCCGGGCACCACCAAACCCCATCATGCGGAAGATAATCTCAATGCTGCTAGGGGTCGTTTACCAGATGCTGCACTGCGCGCCGAAATGGAGCGCTTCATCGATCCATTACTTTAATTGGTCTTACTGAACTGAGGTTGCCAAGCTGGAAACCCTAGCGCGCCTAGAAGAAACAGCGATAAGCATCTGGTTTCGCGAATCAGGTGGCGCCTTCTTCACTTCCCTTACTTTACACTCCCTGGCCATGGCCATCGTGGTGGGTATTAACTTTGCCATCGCCTTGCGCCTGCTGGGCTGGGTGCCCCAGTTTGCACTGAATCCTTTTCAGCGCTTCTACCAGTTGCACTGGATCGGCGCCATCGTTGTTTTATTGTCAGGTGCCGGTTTACTACTTGCCTATCCTGCCAAGGCATTGACCAACCCGGTGTTCTACTTGAAGTTTATTGCCCTGGGTATCGGACTACTAATCGCCGCCTGGTTTCAAAAACAGATAAGCAATGAGGCAATTACTGATATCCCCGCACAGAAATTGAAACTAATTGCGGGAGCTTCCATCCTGCTCTGGATAGTGGCGATTACTGCCGGGCGGTTTCTGGCCTATACCAATAGTGTCTTACTCGCTTCGAGGTTTTTCTAAGCATGGTGGAAATCCTCGCCAACTTTTCTGAAGCAACCGGCATTTATGCTTTTATGAATTCTCCATGGGGATGGCCCACCGCTGAGTCCATCCATTTTCTCGGCCTGTGCGTATTAATCGGAACTGTCGGTGTATTTGATTTGCGCATGCTGGGTATCGGACAGGGAATCGACTACGCCGACTTACACAAGCTGGTTAAGTTTGGTGTCGCTGGCTATCTGCTAAATGTGACAACTGGCACAATGTTTTTAACCACTGCACCGGATCAATATATTTATAACCCTGCCTTTCAAACCAAGATGCTATTCATGTTAATCGCCGGCATAAATATGCTCTGGTTCTACGCCACTACTTCGAGTCAGGTAAAAGCTACCGATGGATCAATCGCCGTGTCCAACAGGGCCAAGCTTATCGCGGCTGTTTCCCTGTTAAGTTGGAGCGTAATTATTATTTGTGGGCGCCTGATCACCTATTTTCGGCCTCCCTATCACTGGTGTTTCTGGTGTTAGAAGGCGTACATCCGGGAAACTCTCTGCCAGGTCTGAAAGATTTCCCCATCTGGGAAGTTCTACTCTAATGACTGTAGCACCCCACGCTATAACTATCAGCAAGTAGCCATTAAATAACTTGCAACCTGAGGGTCTGATTCCCCAACTTTCCGGCCCTCAGGTTTCTTTTTCCAGCAACACTTATTGAACTTCCCACAGAGCTGCTTTAGTCTCACTGCCCTCGGTTAGTCTCTAAATCCCTTAATTCCTGGAAACGCTTCGTGGACCTGCGTAAAACCTATCAGCTGGGCAGCTTCGAGATTCGCATAAACTGGTTTATAGCTGTCTGTGTGGCGATTACGGTCATAACTTTTGCCAATCTGGGCCTGTGGCAGCTGGGTCGTGCAGCAGAGAAAGTTGAAGCCCAGGAAATCCTGGAGGCCGAGCTCAGGGAAAACGCCGGTGCTATCGAAGACATCCCAGCCGGGCATTTGCATCCGGCCAACCCGGAAATGCGCAATCGTCATGTGCAGCTAAGCGGGGAATACATCAATGAGCGAACGATCCTGGTGCTAGCGGAATTCTTCGATGATCAAATCGGCTACGGCGTGGTTACCCCTTTTCGGCTGGCCAGTAATAATGCCCTGGTGCTGGTCCATCGAGGCTGGACCACAGGGATGCTGCCACCGGATGTCCCTCCCATGTTACGCCCGGAGGAAGGTCCAGTGGAGGTAGGAGCACAGGTCTTTGTGCCCCCGGCCAATGCCAGAATATTCCCCAGTCAGATCAATGCGGCGGAATGGCCACTGCGGGTTCGCAGCCTGGAAATAGACGTAATCTCGGAAATTCTCGATGAACCGATTTTTCCCTTCGAAGTGCGAATTACCGCGGATCAGCCGGGCACCCTGGTGCGTCACTGGCCGGCGGTAAATCCTGATGTGAATCAGAATTTATCCTATGCAGTTCAATGGTTTAGCTTTAGTTTACTCATTATTTTTATCGCTCTCCTGGCCAGCAGTAATCTCTGGGCCCTGATGCGTGGCCCTGACCGCCCATAATGCATTTGCTCGATTTTTAGGCAGAAATTGCCGGACTTTAAAAATTCAGTTATCAGATTTCGTAATTTTTACCGCTAAAAATCCAATAAGACACTGATTTTTACCAAAAAAATTACAGCGAGCGAGCATTCAAAAACAGCTCCAAAAATGCTAAGGTGCGCCTGTTTTACTGCTTATCTATACCCAAGAAATTTCTGCTATGAGGAGTAGCGACACTATGCGCATGTTTTCCGCGAAATCCCTGCTAAGCGGTGCTGCATTTGCGGCCACATTCCTGTTCACAGGGGCTGCATCCGCACAGTCAACTGAAGTCACTTTCCATAAAGACATCGAGCCAATTTTGCAGCGTAGCTGCCAAAACTGTCACCGTGACGGTGGCGCTGGCCCAATGCCACTTGTTTCTTACGATCAAGTTGCACCTTATGCCGGTCTAATCGAATACAAAACCGGTCTTCGTGATCGCGCCGGAGCAATGCCTCCCTGGTACATGGAAAAGGACATCGGTATTCAGCAATACAAAGACGACCCTTCCCTGAGTGACGAAGAAATTAACGCCATTTCTGAATGGGCCCGCAACGGCACACCCAAGGGTGATGTGGCCGATGCACCAACTCCCTTAAATTTTGACGACTCGCTTAAATGGCGAGCCGGCGAACCTGACTTAATCGTGGTAACAGAACCTGTTACTAAACTGGCCGGTACTCCTGACTGGTGGGGTGAGATTCCTTCGGTGCCAACTGGCTTGGCTGAGGACCGCTACGTTAAGTCGGTAGAGGTCGTCGAGGTTAACGACGTTGATAACCAGGCTGGAACGGGTCGTGACACCGTTGGTGGTCGCTATATTTTCCATCACATGATCTGGGCAACTGCGCAGATGGATGAAAATGGTGAACGTCAACCGGGACTTGCTATTCCATGGCCAGTACATGAAGTGGGTCGTAATGCCGATATCTTCGACGAAGATGCCGGCCGCCTGCTGAGAGCTGGCTCCTGGATCGTATCCGACTCCGTGCACTTGCACTCAAACGGCCGTGACACTACTGGTCACCTGGAAATTGGTTTCCGTTTCCATCCCGAAGACTATGAGCCCAAGTATCAGAGCGCTTTCATTGGACTGGGTAACGGTGTGGATATCAGCATTGCTGGTAACGAATCAAACCAGGATCTTCACGCCTATACCGTTCTCAATCAACACACCAAGATCATTACTTTCGAACCGCATCTGCATGCACCAGGTGAGCGCATGTGTCTCGAAGCGATCTGGGGTTACACCGTTGAAACCCTTTCCTGTGTTGGTTACGACCACAACTGGGTGCGCGGCTATCCTTATGCAGAAGATGCGGCACCATTGCTGCCTAAAGGAACTATTCTGCACATCGTCGGTTACATGAACAACTCGGAAACTAATCCGAACGTTCCTGATCCTCGCAACTGGCAGGGTTCTGGTAACCGTTCCGTAACCAATATGTTTATCGACCTTGGAATCAGGGTAACCATGACTGATGAGCAGTTCCATGAAGCCATGGAAGAACGACGACAAAATCTAAACATGGGACCGAACGATCACGTCATCGGCTGCCCTCTCTGTGGTGCGCCACTGGTTGCGCCTATTGCAGAAGAAGAAGACGAAGACAATAACGAAGTAGCTGCCAGCGACTAAGGTTTTGTAATGCAAAGAGTAATTGAAATTGGTAGCAAGGCCGGTTCGCTGGCTTTGCTACTAGCATTTTTCATCGGCACCGCCTCTTTATCGGTTAACGCCCAATCCTACCAATTTGGACAACATGTCGAGCCGGCATTCGAAGGCTGGCGACCGAATCCCGATGGTTCGTTCAACATGATGTTTGGGTACATGAATGAAAACTGGGAGGAAAGTCCGAGCGTGCCCATAGGCGAGAATAACAATTTTTCACCAGGTGAAGCCGATCGCGGCCAGCCTACCCACTTCTTGCCACGCAGAAATCGCTTCACTTTCGAAGTAACTGTGCCTTCGGATTGGGGTGATCGGGAATTGGTTTGGACACTGAATGTAAACGGTGTGGAGCGCAAGGCCTATGGCACGCTACGCCAGGATTACCTGGTGGACAACATGGTTATCGCCAGTGAGACCGGCTCATTGGGTGCCGGCACCAGTAGCCCAGAATCTCGAGCGAATGTACCACCGGTTGTAACCGTTCAGGGTGATAACGTACGAGTTACCCGTATCGGCGAACCGGTCACAATCTCCACCCATGTCTGGGATGATGGCTTACCGGAGCGGCGTCGTGAGGCTACCAATACCTCTGATGAGCTGGAACGTCGCATGATGCGGAGACCAACCCAGGTTACCGTTGGTAAGGTGAACGGGCTTTTCCTTTCCTGGAATATTTATCGAGGAGATGGCAATGTGAGCTTTGATCCGCCTCTCCCGAAACCTTGGGAAGACACCCGGACTTCGGCAAACTCGCCCTGGGGTGCACTGTGGTTACCGCCAGAAGTTCCAGAAGATGGAATTTATGACGTGACCGCAACTTTCGATAAACCTGGCTCTTATGTGCTATGGGCCAGAGCTGATGATGGCGGCCTCTATCACGATGCCTATATTACAGTTCACGTCGAAGAGTAGAAAAGATACGAATAAAAAGGGCAGCTCAGCTGCCCTTTTTTATGCCCACTGAATTTAGTATTAGACCTGACCCTTTAGTTATCAATAGCAGGATTGTTAATTGGTAGTTGCTCTTCCAGATCTATCGTGAAGGGTGGGTCGTAACGAGGGGGATCCTGGTCAATAATTATATCTGTCCGGGGCGGTGGCACGTACTGAATCGTTGGATCGCCATAACGTTGTAGCAACAAGGCCTCTTCGGCTGCCCTGGTTACCGATGGTCGCTCTGCATCAGGCCCAAATGAGAAACTAAAGCTACCTTTTACCAGGCGGTCATTGGCAGCAAGTATGGCCCAGTCGGCAGTGTAATAAACCGCTGGCTGCAGTCGTGGCAAATCCCATTCATAGGAAGCACGGGCAAATGGTG
This sequence comes from uncultured Pseudohongiella sp., assembly GCA_964616225.1. Taxonomy (GTDB): domain Bacteria; phylum Pseudomonadota; class Gammaproteobacteria; order Pseudomonadales; family Pseudohongiellaceae; genus UBA9145. The sequence goes on along the minus strand of CAZTTE010000007.1, from coordinate 24,358 downwards.
AATAGCGAAAACTTATGTCCACCCAATCTCTCTGTTCATTACGCAAGGTAAGTTTCACTAGCCGCACTGCACTGGGGAAGGTGAGGTTCAATAAATCCGGTGCCGAACCAAGTACAGCATCGTCAGGGGGATCGGTTTCTGTTTTTGCAACAATTCCTGTAACATCCGCGGGTTGTTGATGTACGGAAGTCGCAAAGGGTTGCGCGGCTGCCGTAGATGCCAGCATTACGCTCAGCCCAAGCAGCGATAATAGCTTGATTATTTTAGTCTTCACTTCCGAATTATTACCTAACAATCCCTGGGATTTGTCGAAGCGAAGAATAGCACAGAGCGTTCAATTTTTTGAGCACACAGACAAGGAATAACGATTTAGAGAATGCAGTTATCAGATTTGAAAACAATTCTTACTCGACTGGAAGAGAGTGAGGAAAACATCACGGAATTCGACGAAAGCTGGTCACAGGGTCGCTCTGCCTACGGTGGGATTGCCACGGCATTTGCCGTGACCGGCATGCGCAAATTACTGGCCAGCCCCAAACCGCTTCGCTCCTTAATGGTGTCATTTATCGCACCCGTACCACCGGGAGAAGTGAAAGTCGATGCACAGATTCAGCGGGAAGGGAAAAATGTTACGCAGATGAGCGGCAATGTAATCTGCGACGGCCAGTTGTGTTTGCAGGCCATGGCAGCCTTCGGCAATCCGAGGGAAGGCCTAAAAGTTGTTCGGGACAAAGACTTTAATCCCACTCCGCGGGAATCCGGTGTGGATTTCCAGGATCACAAGAAACGGGTACCTGGTTTTTTACAGTTCTTCGAGGGTGCCTGGGTAGACGGGGGCTTACCTTTCGGAGGCGAGCCTGCTAATGAATTAAATATGTGGATTCGACACAAGTCAGACCTGACTGGCCTGGAGGCTGAGAAACTGGTCACTATTTGCGACATTCCCCCACCGGTAATACTTTCTTATTTTGACCGTGGCCCAATTCCTTCCAGCTCATTAACCTGGTCACTGGAATTTGTAATACCTCCCAGCGAAGTCAAATCTGATTGGTTTTATCTAGAATTTGAAGTTGACGCAGCAGCCGACGGTTACACCCAGCAGTCTGGAAAAATCTACGATGAAAGCGGCCAACTCTGCGCCCTGTCGCGGCAGTGTATGGTTTACTTTGGTTAAACTGGTCCGTCATAATTTGCTAAAATTATCCTGTCACTGGAACGATTATTCAGGCATGAGAACGATTTCAAGAATAAGCGCTGTATTTTTATTGCTGTTCACTTGCAAGCTGAGCCTGGCTCAGCACAGTCATGGCATTCTGACGCCGGGCGTAACCTTTCCCCAGGATGATTCGGTTCTTATTGATCCGCCCAAGATGGTAACAATGAGCTTTCGTGTGGATGTGCGTTTGTTAAAGCTGGCGCTTTATACCGCAGACGAACAATGGATAGACATTGGATTTCAATACGATCCCAGTCGCATGAATAATAATTTCGTTCTACCTATTCCTTTCGAACTGCCAGCATCGGAATACTATATTGCTCGCTGGTCGGTTACCGACGATGTGCGGGGATTAGTAAACGGAGAATTCAAATTCGCTTTCGGTCCCGGCGCGATTCCGCCTTCGGAAGCTATCGAAACCCGGGTAAGCGAGCGGGAAGAAGTTCTGCCTTCAACCGGTTCCTACCGGCTGGAAACCCTGCAATAGTTTCTAGCGAAACTTGAATCCTTTCTCTTCAAGAAAAGCTTTCATGTGGGGACGAGACTTTTCAGAGAGTAGAGTCGCGACCTGTTCAGACCAGCTAATACCATGTCCACCACCGGTGCGGGCGCGATAATATTCTCTAATCCTGTCGTCGTATTCTTCGATCACTTCCCTGTCCCCTTCTTCGTTATAAACTTCCTGTTTCACGATAACCGACAAAGGCAGGCGTGGTTTTATTTCCGGATCCTGATCCGGATAACCGAGACACAGCCCAAAAACCGGATAGACCCCTTTCGGCAATTCCAGTAATTCAGAAACAGGACCGGGATTGTTTCGAATTCCACCGATATAACAAATGCCGAGACCGACAGACTCCGCTGCGGTAACCAGACTCTGCGCCATTAAGGCCACATCCACGGTAGCGATAATAAAGTGCTCGGTATAATCACCTTCGAAAGGCTTGTCATACGCTTCACAATAGTTTCCGGCACGCTTCAGGTCCGCGCAAAAAATCATGAACTCCGCTGCCTTTGCCACATAGGGTTGGTTACCCGCCAACTCGGCTATTTTTTCCCGGGTTTCCGGATTCGTAACCCTGATGATTGTAGAGCCTTGCAGAAAACTAGAAGTGGCAGCAGCCTGCCCGGCTCTAAACAATTCATCCAGCAACTCCGGCTCAATAGCCTGATCGGCAAATTTGCGAATACTACGGTGCGATTTCAGTAAATCGATTACTGAGCTCATGAAAATGTCCTTCTAAAGATTTGAATTGGGTTCGGCTTAAATTGAGTCGGTGAGATTATCGAGGAATACCGAGACTACGTCATTAGCTAAATTCGATTCCGCATTAAATAACAGAATCACGCCAATATTGGCTTCAGGCACAAAGGCCATTTCGCTACGAAAACCTCTTACACCACCGCCATGGTGAATGGCGCGAACACCTTTGTAATCGAAAACACGCCAGCCGGTGGCGTAGTAGGCTTTTTCCAGTCCGCTCCAACGATTAAAGTAGTTACCATAGGGTGTGGAAATAATTGGCTCGTGCAGATCGTCCAGAAAATCATTCGCCAGGACTTCCGGAAAGGCACCCAGGTTTGCCCTTATCCACATAGTCATATCAAAAATACTGGCGTTTATGCCGGAAGCTGGCGCCACGGAATAATAGGCCGGATTAGTGGTCGTCGTTCGCCAGTTTCCGCGCACCATGCGGTGTGGTGCAGTGGAATCGGGATTATCCAGATAGGGTTCCATACCAACAGATGCCGATAGCATACCCAGGGGTCGAAAGATCTCTTCTTCGAGATAGCGTTCATAACTGGCACCGGTGGATTCTTCGACCACATCAGCAATCAGGGAAAAAACCACATTCTGATAACCGTAACATTCCCCTGGGGAACACACGGTAGGAATCTGATGGAATTTGTCTTTTATGCGCTCGTAGGCAACCCCGTCATCCAACATGTTGGAATAGGAATGGGGCATGAGGCCGGTGGAATGACTGACCAGGTGCTTGAGGGTAATTTCCTGGGACGATGACTTGTTTCCTATGCGCATTTGCGGAAACAGATCCGTAACTCTTGTATCCCAACTCTGATGTTGTTGATCCACGATCATTGCCGCTGCAGTACCGGCAAAAGTCTTGGACATGGAAGCGATCCTAAAAACCGAGTCTGTAGTAATCGGCGCGTCGGCACTAACTTCTTTTTCTCCCCAGGTCTGCAAATACATGATGCCTTCGCGAGAAACGATGGCCAGGGCAGCACCGGGAATTCTTTTTTCATCTGCTTCTGTTTTTATCCAATAGACAAATTCCCGAAAATCGTAATTAAATTCTGGGACAGATAAATCATCATTGGCACTAACACTTCCAACCAGGGTGACGCTGGTTGCGAACACAAAAAAGCACTGTACTAACTGGAATAGTTTTGAACGAATCACGGTATGGGATTTAGTAGAAAGCTGGACTTTGCTTATTATTTATTTCCTTTAGCCTGCTGCTATCCACAGGGATCGCTGCAGCAAGCGAAATTACCACGGCCTGAATTGTATAGGAACCCCGAAAACCGGCTAAGTTCCTCAAATGGCGGTAAAAAAAGGCCGACTTAACATTCATTAAGTCGGCCAATTGGGGGCACTTTTTAGTGCATGCTGGGCTGAAATCCGGCCTACGCCGGATTCAGGGCCCTTGATGCTCAGGGTACGAAGAGCAGCATAGGCTGGCCTTCGCGAATTACAGTCAGGGCGGAATAGCGTCCTCCCTCTTCGATTGCAGCATTAAAATCCGCAAGATCTTCGATCTCTCTGCGATTTACCTGGGTAATGATATCTCCCGGGCGTACACCGGCTGTGGAGGCACGGCTCTGCGGATTAACACTCACAACCTCTACGCCTTCCTCAGCGAACTCACTCGAATCCGGATCGAGATTCCTTAGCTGGGCACCGCGAAAGTCACCACTCGTGGCCGGGCGAGAATCGGCGACCGAGGTACGACCCTCAGCTCCACCAATTACTGCATCGACAGTCATGCGCTGATCGCCGCGATAAATCGACAATTCGACTTCCTGGCCTCTCCTCATCAAGCCAACGATGTTGCGCAATTCGCGGCTGCTGTTAACTTCCTGTCCGTCGATCTCGACGATAAGGTCTGAGATTTGTAAGCCAGCCCGTTCGGCCGCGCTGTCGGGCATGATCCTGGTGACTACGGCACCTGCATCAACCTGGATATCCAGGGATTCAACAATCTCCGGAGTCGCGTTAACGATGTTGACACCCAGTAGTCCGCGGCGTACTTCACCATCTCGCTCCAGATGGGCAAATACCGCTTCCACCATATCTACGGGGACGGCGAAACCAACACCATTACTCCCACCGTTGCCGCTGAGAATAACGGTGTTGATTCCGATCAGATGACCTTCCATGTCAACTAGGGCTCCCCCCGAATTACCCAAATTGATAGCCGCATCAGTTTGGATATAGTCCTCATAATTGTTGTTGTTCAAACCGTTTCTTCCCAGGGCACTGACAATGCCCGAAGTTACGGTTTGACCAATACCAAATGGATTGCCAATGGCGACGACGTAATCACCGACATGGACTGTGTTGATATCGGCAAATTCCAGCGCGGTAAGATCATTGGCATCGATTTGTAGCAATGCGACATCTGTTTCTGCATCGCTACCAATTAAAGTCGCTTCCCGGGTTCTTCCATCATTTAGCTATACGGTAATAGTTGCAGCGTCATCGATAACATGGTGATTGGTCACGATGTAACCCAGATCCGAATCTATGATGACACCGGAGCCCGCTCCCTGGGCAAAAGGTCGGGGGCTGCGCTCGCGGCCAAAATTCGGGTTTTGTTCGAAATACCGTTTCACGGCATCGGGTAATTCTTCACTATTAAAGAAAAAGCGCGTGCTGGTAGGCATAGACTTCACCACCTGAATATTCACTACTGCCGGAGTAACTGTTTCCAGCATCGGGGCCAGGCTGGGTATGCCCTGCTGCTTCGCCTCTTCACTTATAGCCATGCCCTGGGACATCCAGGCCACCAGGACGGTTAAACTAACCAACAGGGCTGATAGTCGTTTGTGATCCATTTTCAATCTCCTTGTAAATTTGCTGTATTCCCTCTTTGGGAATCTCACAGGAACAGAAAATAGGGCTGTTTGAGGCGAATAACCTGAAATTGAGGTGAAATTTATGTCCAGAAAAGCTGCAGATGCATAAAAACTGTAGAACGCCGGTCCTATTAGATTAAAATGCCACTTTCTCGCTTTTTCATGAAACAAAACGAGCCCAGGCATCGTTAAAGTAGTTGAGAAAGATATTTAGAAGAGACAAGCAGTGAAAAGGCTTTTGGAGAGAAAGCGAAAGGATCACAACGCGTCTCTGTAGTTCGAATAAAAGGGGATTCCTATGACTACGGCCCAAGCGATACAGCCAGAAGGCACTGAATTCAATGCCGCTCTTACAGAAGATTTCTGTATTGGCAGCTGGCGTGTTTGCCCCACCCTGAATCGAGTAGAGCTGCGCAATGGCGGTTTGAGTCGTCATCTCGAACCCCGGCTCACCAAATTGCTTTGCTATCTTGCTGCCAATGAAGGCAAAGTAGCCTGCCGAGACGATCTGGTAAAACTCCTCTGGCCCCGCGTAATCGTAAACGAAAACTCACTCACTCGCGCAGTATCGGAGTTACGAAAACAGCTCGTTATTGCAGACGAGCCTAACTCAAGTTATATCGAAACAATTCCCAAACGCGGTTATCGCTTATTGGTAGCGGTAGAAGCATCATCTACTGAGGCCATTCTTCCGGTAAAACAATATTTTGTCCCCCACTTCAACCGGTCTCATCATCTCGGCTTTGCCGCACTTTGTCTAAGCCTTGCCAGCCTGTTGTGGTTTACCCAAAACCTGGAAAGTACACCGCTGTCCAGTTTTGAAGAACCCTTATTGCTTGCAGATGAGGTAATGAGAGAGGAATCTTATTTCGGTGGCGAGGTTTCCCTCAGCGCCAGCAAGTCAGACACATCAGTAGGTGAGTCAATCGAAACACCGATTGTTAACGAAGCGAAAACCCACTTCGCCTACATTCAGTATGATCATACCGGCTCTACAATCTTTCTTGGCGACATCGCCGAAGTAATGAAGGAACCAATCCCGGTGTATAACAGTTCTGACAAGTTGTACAAGCTGACATGGTCACCCATAGGAAACTCGCTCCTGTTTGCCAAACAGGACAAGCTGACTACTGCCGCATTGTTTTCTGCCAGCACCAGCAATGTCGATCTCTACAGCCTGGATATCGACACCTTTGAAGTTATTCAATTAGTTGAAAAGGCACCAAAACCAGAAAGCAAAACCCCTGGTTTGAACCTCACATAAAATCTCCGGAAACGGTTTTCAGCAAATACCTGGTCGATTACATCTGATGATCGGCCGGGCCTACTATTGTTGAAAAATAAGAAGTAACCACAAGAATCAGTAAGGCAACAATCGATTCCACCGTTATTGATCGCCGCAATGCCAGCACACCCCCTTCGGTCTTAATTCCAGGGCTCAGCCTGAGTTTATTGATCGCGGCAATAGCAAATATTCCTACTACCAGGACCAGCTTGACCAACAGGGCAATTCCATAGGGAGTGCTAAAGATTTCTGCCAGGGAATGAAACAATTCAAGCAACATCAGTACGCCGGCAACAATGAGGATTAACACTATTGCAATGGCGTTATCTCCAAACTTTTTCATGGTCCTTTGCATAAAATCCAGATCGCCCAAATAGGTAAGTCTATGTAAGGGGAACAAAGCACCAATCCAGGCTGCGAAGGCAAAGAAGTGTAGAGCAATCGCCAGTTTGGCTACCGGACCCAGAACAGAAACGTGACCCGAGAAGCGAAAGCTGAAAACAATTAACAAGAACGCGAGGAGAACTATCGTATTCAGAAGTTTATAGAATGCTTGCGTGGGTGGCCTGTCCATCGTGTTTAAACGATGCAGGTAGAACAGCCCGGCGATAAATGCCAGAACAAAACCAGTCAGCCTGAAGAAGGTAGTGTCACCTAACTGGGTATCCATAAATATCGAAGCCATGTTCCAGTCGAACATTCCTGGAATTCCGGCGCCCAATACCATGCCAATCTGGATAAGAAAATTGAACAGTGCGCCCTGGAATCCGACGAAGGCCCCTATGGTGATATAGAGTACATTGCTGAATACAGTGCGGCGGCTACCGTCATTATAGAGCCATAGACTAAGGCTGCCACCGACAATACTGGCAGCACCGAAGTAAAAGAAGAGTTTACAAACGAGGCTTGCTATCTCCCAGCCATTGGGAATGACGGACATAGAATAGCAAGCCTATAGAATAACCGACCTGTTAATCCGCTGCGGCGTTTGGATCCACAGTGAAACTGAAAGTGTTGGTTACGGTGTGGCCATCGGCACCTATTGCAGCCCATTCGACAGTAAACTGACCGGGGTGCATGTTGGGTGTTTCTACGCGGTAAGTGGCTACCGGTTCGGCCTGTACCTGGAAGTTCGTAGGCATTTCATGATCGGGCGCTTTCAGATCAAGCTTAATGAGTCTTACCGGCCCATTAAAAACCAGATCGATGTGGTTCGGCGCCGCATTGATTGTTACACCGTCTGCCGGAGTGGATTCCTTTAGAGCAGTATGAGCTTGAGCCAGCATGGGTACAGCCAGTACGAGCGCCCAGGCCAGAGTCTTTAAAGTCTTTGGTAGCTTCATAGATAGCTTCATAGTCTTACCTATTAACCGAATAATGGTTCGGCGAGAAGAATTCAATTTGAGACTGGAATTATCCCAGCTTTCCCAATCCCACGCCTGTAATTTTCGACAAATGTCAGCAAAATCCCACTTCCTGCGACAATTTGTCGCAATAATTAGTCCTTTCTCTGCCACACATGGGTCTGTGGAGACAGGTTTATTTCTTCGATTACGGTCCCGGCGCGGGTGTTGAAGACGGTAAGCAATACCTCTGCTACGTCTTCAGGGAGGATGGCATTCTCTGCGGCTTCGCCAGGCTCAAAATGCAGTTCGTCGAAGAAAGGGGTTCTTACTGCACCGGGATTCAGAATGGATACCCGTACCTGGGATTTCGCACACTCGTCCCTTATGGCCTGGGCGAAACCCCTGATAGCAAATTTGCTCGCGCAATAAATGCTGCCTTGCCTGGAACCGCTAAGCGCTGCTTCTGATCCGGTAAAAACGATGTCTACCAGGGATTTCTGTTGTTTTAATTTGGGCAGAAAAGCCTTGGTGACGATAGCGTGACTTAAGAAATTCGTGTCCATGACCAGGCGCATGTCTGCAACGGACAACTGTTCGAGAAATGCCATCCTGCCAATCCCCGCATTATTAACCAACCCTCTTATGGGTTGCGAAAGCGATTTTAGAATTTCGTCAAGATTCCCTGGCAAATTGTCTATGTCAGACAGATCCAATTCAATGGTCGAGTAATTATCATGCTTGAGTTCAGTATTACTAAAGTCTTTCGCCAGACCAAGTACCGAGTATTCTTCGCCCAATAGTTTTGCAACCATGGCCTGACCGATACCGGAAGAGGCACCACTGACGACGACTAATCCGCCGGAATTCTCACTCATTTACCATCTCCTGAACATTTACCAGAAATTTTTATTCCTGTGCGCAACGGTAATACTGATCTGAACTGACATAGCCCAACAGTAGCTGCTCCAGTTGTTGTACGTCTTGCTGATCCTGATTCTGCAATGAAACCATGCCCTCTTCAGATTTTGTAGCGCGAGCAAAAAGCGCTTCATCCGGGTATAGCTTGACGATGTTCTTGTAGAATCCGGCAGGCATTCTGAACTCACCCACACTGACAGAATGGATAGCGCTAGCATCAAGAGCCTGAAAGAGTTCATCGAACAGGCGCCGATACTTTTCAAGCAACTGCGCCTCCCAGATTATTGGCTCGAAACGTATTGCGATGGACCAGCCCGCCTTTTGTAATTTTTGTAGCGCCTCGATTCGCTTCGCGATCGTCGGGACCTTATGTTCGTATTCGTTACTTGCATCGTGAGCAGTAAAACTCATGGCGATTACACAATTAGTTAAAGGCTCATGGTGAAGGATATTTCGAATCTGTGTGCTCTTGGTTCTAATCTCTAACACCGCATCGGAATTACGCTGAAAAACCGGCAGGAAATATTCACAAAATTTACTTACCGGCTCCAGGGCCAGGCTGTCGCAATCATAACCACTGTAATAAACCGTGGGCTCACTGGTATCACCAATACTCTGTTCGATTTGTACAGCAAAATCCTCGTAGTTAACAAACAGCACATAATTTGCCGAGCGATACATACCCTGAAGAAAACAGTAACGACAATCGTAGACGCAGTTAAGCATATGGGAGAAATAGTAGCTTTTCGCTTTTTCAAATCCATAGCCTTCAGGAGATGGCAGGACCAGATTGCCATATTTTTTGGCGAGAATTAGCGCGGGGAATTTTTTCTGTAGCCTGAAATTCTGTGCCTTACGATTGAAAATTTCACCATATCGCTCACATTGAATTTGGGGTATCTCGGCAAAGCGCTCGAGTATCTCCTGCACCCGCTCCTGGGCTTGCACTTCTTCTTCTATATAAATGGCAGAGAACATGTGAGTCCGCTTATTCCGTTTCTATTTGTTTATCGAGCTCATTGATAATGCATTTAGCGCTATCGTGATCTTGTGAAGTTACGCGAAGAAACTCATCTGCTTTGCCCAGGGCGCTATATCGTTGCCAGAGTCTTTCCAATTGATGTTCCTGGGTTACGGTAAAATGAAATCGCTTAATCAGGGCAGCAACAGCCTCGTCTATTCGGCCTGATTCATTAAACTGGCCACATAACTGCTGTAATTGTTCGCAGCAATGCAAAATAGTATGCAAGTTGTCATTAATGATGGTGCGAATCAGATCTGAATTTACCCTATCGGTGGAATGATTCTTGTTGTCCGAGATGATTTTCAGGCATTGCAAGAACTCGAGAGAGCTATGCTTGACGGCGGCGGCCCAGAATCCAGCCGCTTCCATTTCATAGGCAATGTCTCGAGGGTATTCCAGTTCGGGTTCGTCGACAGTCATTACTTCACTGCTTCTGAGATTCGGGAATATCATCGCGGGAAATGCACAATCGCCGGATACTTTATGGATGATCTTGTTTGCCACCAGGCAGCTTCCAATCTCTGCACTTTGATGCCCTGCTATTCCGACATTTAACCAGGCACGCGGCTCCTCGCTTTCGGAGTCCATGCCTGCCAAATATTCCGTAGCATCCCTGGCATTGCCATAACCCATGCCGCTGACGATAAGCTGCGTTCCACCAGTGTTGCGATAGATTTTGTATTTATCCTCGGCAATCAACTCCAGGGCGAGGTGCTTGATCAGCAACTCGGCTTCCAGTTTATGAGCAATGACCAGATTTAGATTGGAAAAGCTGTTCACGATCTTCCGCGTTCAAACAAAAATGGGAACCGAAGTTCCCATTTTAAGCGTTTCCGAACAAATTTAGTTGTACTTTGCCAATTCTTTACGGGCGATTACCCGGCGATGGACTTCGTCCGGCCCATCGGCCAGACGCAAGGTACGCTGACTGGTCCATAAAGCCGCCAGCGGAAAGTCCTGGGAAACACCCGCTGCGCCATGCATTTGAATAGCGCGATCGATAACGCGTAAGGCCATGTTTGGAACAGCTACTTTAATTTGCGATATCGCATCCCGGGCGGCCTTATTACCAATGGTGTCCATTAAATAGGCAGCCTTATAAACCAGTAGCCGACACATTTCTATTTCGATGCGGCTATCAGCAATAACATCGTAGTTACCACCTAATTCTGCAAGTGGTTTACCAAATGCTTCTCGACTAACGGCACGTTGACACATCAGGTCCAGCGCCTTTTCGGCGGCACCGATGGAACGCATGCAATGGTGAATACGACCCGGCCCTAGCCTACCCTGTGAAATTTCAAAACCTCTGCCGCGACCCAGGATGATATTGCTTTCCGGTACTCGCACGTTATGAAATTTGATATGCATATGACCGTGAGGCGCATCATCTTTGCCAAATACCTCCATGGGCCTGACTACTTCCACGCCTTCAGCATCCATGGGTACGAGAATTTGTGATTGACGATTGTGCTTCGGCGCATCGGGATCAGTAACAACCATGGTAATCATAATTTTACAGCGGGCATCACCAGCACCGGAGATATAAAATTTCTCACCACTAATTACCCAATCATCACCATCCAGCACGGCGCTGGTGGAGATATTGGTGGCATCACTGGAGGCCACGCCAGGTTCTGTCATGGCAAAGGCTGAACGAATTTCACCAGCCAGGAGTGGTTCCAGCCATTGCTTTTTCTGTTCTTCCGATCCATAACGCTCCAGCACTTCCATGTTACCGGTATCGGGAGCACTGCAGTTAAAGGCTTCGGAGGCCAGGCGGCTACGTCCCATTATCTCAGCCAGATGGGCATACTCGAGATTGGATATACCTGCACCACCCTGGCTTTTCGGCAAAAAGAAATTCCATAAACCCTGGGCCCGTGCTTCGTCTTTCAGGCTATCCATTATTTCTTCTTGTCGCGGTGTATGCGACCAGCGGTCGTCGACAGCAATCTCCGCATGGTATTCCGCTTCGACTGGTTCGACCTTGTCTTCGACGAAGGCCCGAATCTTTTCCCTGACCTCAACCAGTTCTTTTGATAATCCCAAATCCATGTTTTTAACCTCTCAAATTCAAATTCTTTTAACCGGCGATTGTACCACCGCCATCGATAACAATAGTTTGACCTGTGGTAAAACTTCCTGCGTCCGATGCCAGCAATACGGCCGCACCGGCTATTTCGTCAGGCTCGCCTATTCTTCTTAGTGGATACTTGGATACCGTGGCTTCATAAATTTCCGGATTCTCCCACAATGCCCGTGCAAAATCGGTGCGCACCAGGCCCGGCGCTATGCAGTTTACGCGTATGTTTTTCGGACCCCATTCTACGGCGAGATTGCGGGCAATCTGCATGTCAGCGGCTTTGGATATTGCATAGGCACCCAGCGCATCGGATCCTTTTAGGCCTCCGATAGAAGAAACGATGATTACCGAACCTCCGCCAGTCTCAGCCATAGATGGCATGGCTAATTGACATAATCGATGCACACTTCCGATGTTGGCATGCATGACCTTGTCGAATGCTGAATCCGGGATATCCTGTGAAGGACCGAAGTAGGGATTAATGGCTGCATTGCAAACCAGAATATTAATCTTGCCAAATTGTTGCTCAGTTTGCGCAACGAGATTTTCCAGCTGCTCCTTGTAATTAATATTACAGGCTACGGCAATGGCAGTACCGCCTTTACTATTTATTTCGCCTGCTACTTCGTCACACAATTCCTGGTTACGGCTGGAAATGACAACCTTGGCACCCTGCTCCGCCATTCGCTCAGCGATTGCCTTGCCGATGCCTTTTGTGGAACCCGTGATCAAGGCAACTTTGCCTTCTAGACTAAATAAGCTCATGCCCGCTCCAATTCACGTCTTTCTTCTTTATATATAAAACTTGTAAAAACCAGCGCCCAATAAAGGGAAAATGGAGCGCTAAACTAGCAGGGGCTCATCCAGAGGACAAGAGCGGAGTGAAAGAGAGCGGATTGGATTTACTCCATCCAGTCACGCTTGCCTTTGGAAATGCTGGTGCCACCATCGACGGGGATGACTGTGCCATTGGTATAGGCGCCAGCCCTGGAAGCGAGGTAGGCCACGATACCTACGATTTCTTCAGCCTGGCCGACACGACCCAGGGGGCAATCGTCTTCGATGTCCTTAAGATAATGTTCGAACACATAGTCCGTCATCCTGGATTCGAAGAAGCCGGGTGCGACAGCATTCACGGTGATGTTTTTGGGTGCCAGCTCCACTGCCAGTGCCTTGGTTAATTGATGCAAGGCAGCCTTGCTGGCGACGTAGGCAAAGGTGCCTACCCGGGAAACGATGGGCACGTGGATACCATCCATTGAACCGATATTGATAATCCGCGCCGGATCCTCTGTAGAAGAAGCTTTTGTCAGCAATGGAACACAATCCCTGCTCAGGGAAAAAACAGCATTGAGATTGATGTTCATTATCTTGGCGAATGCCTCATCGGGAAATTTTTCCAAGGTAGAGCCCCAATTCGCTCCGGCGTTGTTGATCAGAATCCCCAGCTCACCGAATTTCTCCGTAATGACCTCAAGCAATTTCTCCCTGTCTTCCGCCTTTGTCATGTCTGCGGCAAGTGCGCGCACTTCACCTAATGGCGACAATTCCTTTAAGGCTTCGTCACATTTTTCCTGACGCCGGGAAGCGATGATGACGCGCACACCGTTCTGCAACAGTCCTTTCGTCATCATTAAGCCAAGGCCACTGGAGCCTCCAGTAACCAGGGCAGTCTTCCCCTGCAGGGAAAATAATTCGGCGACTTGAAAGTTATCGGTCACGGCAAGACTCACAGATTCTCGTCTGCAATTTTCACCAGCTGCTTACCAAAGTTTTTGCCTTTCAACATACCGCGGAAAAGCGCCGGGGCATTTTCAAGACCTTCACCGATACTCTCGCGATACTTCAGGCTGCCTTCCTTAACCCACTTGCCTAATTGTTCAGTGGCTTCTTCGTAGCGATCCATCCATTCGAATACAACAAAGAAGCGATGCTCAGGCACTTCATTGAGTTGCTCGAGAATATGGAAAGGTGTTTCCGCCTTGCTAATGTCTTCGTCGTTGTAATTCGAGACATAGCCGCAGATTGGCACGCGGGCGCCGGAATTCAATAAGGGCACAACTGCCTTGGTGACTTCGCCGCCAACATTTTCGAAGTAAATATCGACCCCATCAGGACAGGCTGCTTTGAGTTCTTCCGCAAGATTACCGGCCTTGTAGTCGATGCAGTCATCGAAACCCAGCTCGTCTTTTACATAACTGCATTTTTCTGGACCGCCAGCGATTCCCACTGCTCGCAATCCAAGAATTTTCGCAATCTGTCCCACTGCCGATCCAACGGCGCCGGAAGCGGCTGCAACTACCAGGGTTTCTCCAACCTTGGGCTTACCCACTTCGGTTAATCCAAAGTAAGCAGTTCTGCCTGGCATTCCCACTACACCTAAATGTGCTGCCAGACTGCCGTTATCCAGGCTAATCTTCATCAAGCGCTCTTCATCGTCGTCGCAAACGATATAAGATTGCCAGCCTTTATGAACCGCAACGTGATCACCAACAGCGAATTTGTCAGACGTAGACTTAACAACTACCCCTGACGACTCGCCAGTCATGACATCACCTATTTCCATGGGTGCAACATAGGACTTCACATCATTCATTCGTCCCCGCATATAGGGATCGAGCGACAACCAACAGACCTTGACCAGGATCTGATTGTCTTCGAGTTCAGGAATATCCACTTCCTCCAGACGAAAGCATTCGTCGTCGGGCTCACCCAGAGGTCGTTTGGCAAAAACCATGCGCTTGTTCTTCATATCTAGTTCCATTCTTTATTCAAACTGGCGCAGCAGTCTATGCCAAGGCGGTATTCCAAATCAATTGTTTCAAGCGGCAGTCATTTCCAGGGTTTTTACGCGGTACCAATAGGAATAAAGCTGCTGGAATCCAAACTTGTGATACAGGGCTAATGCTGGCGAGTTATTTTTCTCAACTTGCAGATAAGCAAACTCTGCGCCCCGATCGATCCCCCAATTCAGAAGACTGGAAAGCACTTCGGTAGCGAGACCCAATCCCTGATATTCCTTTGCCGTGGCAATGCCAAATATGCCCAGTGCGCCCTGATTAAACACTGCCATGCCCGTGGCGCAAGCCTGTCCAAGCGTGTCTTTAAAGACCAGGCAATAGGCATCACCAGCAATCTTGTCAACTAACTGGCAGTGAACAGTCTTGTATTCTGAATCGAAATCCCGGAGCTCATTCCAGGCACTTACCCAGGCATCCCTGGAAGAAACTTCCAGATGACTTTCCAGTAGCGGGCCTTTCATTGGAAAATAGTCATCCAGTTTCAAGCCGAGCACAGCCGTCGGTGACTCTTTCTGGTACTGCTCACGTTCCAGCAGTGAATCCAGATCTTCAAAACTCATCTGCGGATTCACTCCGGTAAGCAC
Source organism: uncultured Pseudohongiella sp. (assembly GCA_964616225.1). GTDB lineage: Bacteria > Pseudomonadota > Gammaproteobacteria > Pseudomonadales > Pseudohongiellaceae > UBA9145. The sequence continues at coordinate 8,994 of CAZTTE010000007.1, read as the reverse complement.
TTTTACCACCGCTGGCTGACCTTTTGCCCGGTAATAGGCTTCAGCTGCACTTAACATCTTGCGCTGACAATATTGATTGTCGGCACTGGGTATTAACGCATTGGAACGGCGACCAGCACCAGAGGCATAACGCAGGATGCCGCCTTCGAGCTCGACTTCTTCAAGGGCCGGCCAGGCAATTCTGGTTGCTGATTCGATCTGTTGAATATTCATGGCTCACTCCAATGCTGGGAATTTTCCAAAAAAAAACCTCTAAGGCCGGAGACACTTAGAGGTTTTATTGATTCTTTGTTTATTAGATCTAACTCACAGCTCTCCATTGGTATAGGCGAACGCGCACGCGGCGGCGAGCGATTACACGACGAATTTCTGCTGTTATTTTGCTATTAATCATTACTAATTCCTGAGAGCTGCGAAATCTATTGAATTCATGCCTCTCTGTCAACTCCTATTTAGAAATCGATATCTATTCCATCCAGTTCGCGTAGTTCCCTCACATCGAGAGTAAACAGGGAATTATCAAATTTCAGCCAGTCCGGCTGTCTATCGGTAATAGCCCCCTCCACTACGACTACCAGTATGTAGGTAGCGAGTACGGTTACCAATAATGTGTATCTGTTTTTAAGAATCATGTCTTTCATACATTTATTCTCAACTGATTAGTCCACAAAGCGTCGCATAAAAACTGCGCCGCCAATTAGTATCGATCCAATAACTATGCCAATAAACATGTCATAACTGAATAACCTATCAAAAACGCCGCCATAATCGACGATTAGAAAGTTGTCGATATCGGATCTGGTTGCGATCCAGTTCGATATAAAATTAGCGTCGAAGATGAAGCCTTCCAGAAATTGCACCAATGCCAGGGATCCAATGGCCCACAGTAAAGGTGTACGATTTGCAAATGCTGAAAACAGCAGTAACCATCCGATAAAAGGTAATAACCAGAGTGCTGACGTTACCGCAAATAAGTAGACTATCGGCAAACTCAGGGTTGCAGTTAGAAACATGTAACCAAGCCCTGCCACTTCAACGTCATAGCTCATGCCGGATAAAATTAACCAGAGAATCCCGACGACATAAAGCGCAAAAATTACTGCCACATAGAAGATTGGGGCAATAACCATAATTGCTACCAATTTGGATAAGACAGTCTTCAGATTGGAGACAGGCATGGACTGCCAAAACAGTATGCTGAGCTCCCGGCGATCCTGGTAGAGCGTATTGGTTAAGTACAGGATTGCGCAAATATAAAAAATCCCCAGAAAAGGCAGTGTCGGAAACACAAAAGCAGGCGCCATAGTCAGGGCATCACCATTGGCAAAGAATCTTGTCAGGGCTTCAAGAAAGCGCTGGTAATCACTATCCGATAAGGCCGATAGAACGAGAAAGTCGATTACGAAAATAAGCATCCCCAGCACTACTGGTGCCCAGATAAACAGGTTCTTATGCTCCAGTACTTCTCTCTTTAACAGTGCCTGGAACTGAATTAGCTGGAATTTATTCATGGGCGCCCCCTTTCATCTTGGCGACAAATAAATCTGCAACCGTAGGGGTCAGGCATTCACCCAGGTGCTCCAAATGTGTTTTGGGGACCGATTCAAAGGTAAGGCATTTTTTCCCGAGTAATTCACGGGTAAAGATTGGATTCAGTGCATTGGCCTGCTCTATTTTATCTGGCTCGACAACGACTTCGACGTAGGTGTGAGCCAGGTCATCCATGGAGGAATTGAGTGCGATTCTCCCTTTATTAATAAATACGAGATGAGAGAGCAAGGCTTCTATTTCTTCTACCTGATGGGTACTAATAATAATCGCGCAATTGCCGTCGTAGAATTCATTGAGCAGGCGATCATAAAATTCTTTTCGATAAATAATATCCAGCCCCAATGTTGGCTCGTCCAGCACCAACAAACTGACGTCGATTGCCATAACCAGAGCAAGATGCAACTGGGTAACCATTCCCTTGGAAAGTTCCTTAACTCTTTTATTCGCTGGAATTTCTGTAGTACTCAGTAATCTTTCAGCTTTCTGTCGATCAAACCTGGGATGAACCGCTTCGACGTAGTCAATCACCTGGGATACCTTTAACCACTTCGGCAGAATACCAACGTCGGCAATAAAACAGACATCTTCCATTAATTTGTGGCGGGACTCCCTGGGGTCTCGGCCAGCTACACTTAGTTCCCCTTCTACATCACAGAGACCTATCAGCGCTTTAAGGGTTGTAGTCTTGCCCGCACCGTTTGGCCCGATAAGCCCGCTGATGGCACCGGATGGAATACTGAGATCTACTCCATCCAGCGCTTTAAAGCCGCCGTAATTCTTTAGCAGCGATTTCGCCTCAACGATATTTGTCATTAGTGTATTCCTATGGAATTGTGCCTGATCACCGAAGAAGCAACAGAGGGTTCTTCGTAATCAAAGTTCACGCCTATAATTCTGGCACGATCAATTCTCAGTGCTGCCAAGGAGTTCATTAAGTCCCAACCCAAGTCTTTCAATTCGCTCTGCAATCTGGGGCCACTCTTCCTCAAGAAATTTAGTTTTTTCCTGCTTTGCAAGTTTGTCTTTCGCTCCGGTAACCACATACATTCCTAAGCCTCGTCGTTTCTCAACTAATTCTTCATCAACCAAAATTTGAATTGCCTTGGATACAGTCACTGGGTTTATTCGTTGCTCACTAGAAATCTGTCGAACCGAGGGCAAGGCATCCCCTTCGCTCAACACCCCATCCATGATCAGCTCAACCAGCCGGTCTCTAAGCTGAAGATAGATTGGCTCTTTGTTGTTCCAGTTAATTTCCACGCAACGGCACCCCTATAGTGTTATACATAACTATAACACCATATCAGTAGTTAACAAGCGGTTTTTTGTCGAGTTTTAACTAATTGAAATTACGAGCTTTTCTTCCAGGAAGAAGAAAAAGAGGTGTATTAGAGGAGTTTTCGGCCCTATTCCTGGCGCTGATTAAGCAGCACATGGGCATCCAGCAGGCGATCAATTTCATCCTGCTCGAAACCGAAATCCCCGAGTATTTCGTGGGTGTCTGCTCCAAATTTGGGAGGAAGATGGCGTATTCCACCGGGAGTTCTCGAGAGTTTTATGGGAGAACCCCACATCTTGTACCAACCCTCTTCCACACTCATACCACGGTGATGGGTGTGAGGGTGATCTACCACTTGCTGGGTATTGTGAATAGGTCCTACTGCCAACCCTGCTTTTGCCAGGCGATCACAAATCTCATGACCATCGATCTTCACCAGTGCCGACTCCAATTCCATTTTTAATTCATCGCGATTGCTAACCCGATCCAGGTTACTGGCGAAGCGCGCATCATCGATCATATCCGGTCGATCCAATTCCTGACACAACTTGGCCCAGGCACGGTTGTTACCTGCTCCGATAAATATGTCGACGGTCCTGGTTCGAAAGGTATCGTAGGGGCTTATATTGGGATGGGCGTTACCGGTTGGGCCGGGAACCTTGCCGGAATAGTTATAGTTTGGAATATGGGGATGCATTAATGAGACGGCGCAATCGTAAAGAGTCATATCCAGGTACTGCCCCTCTCCGGATTTTTCCCGTTCAGCCATGGCCAACAGAATCGCAATTGCCGAATACAGGCCCGTACCCATATCTACCGCAGCCAGGCCCAGTCGGGTTGGCTCACTGCCTTCTTCACCGTTGACACTAAACCAGCCTGCCATGGCCTGAATAATGGCATCGTAGCCGGGATAGCCTCCCCAGGGACCATCGCTGCCAAAGCCACTAATACGGCAGTGAATCAGTGAAGGAAATTTCTCCTTCAGCACTTCCTCGTAACCCAGTCCCCATTTTTCCATGGTGCCGGGCTTATAGTTTTCCAGCAGCACGTCTGCGTTTTCCAGCAAACGCAGCAGCACTTCCCTGCCTTCGCCTTTGGTGAGATCCAAACCCATGGAGCGCTTATTGCGGTTAACGCCGATAAAGTAAGCTGAATCATCTTCATGAAATGGCGGCCCCCAATCCCGGGTTTCATCTCCACGTGGCGGCTCGATCTTGATGATCTCGGCACCGTGATCGCCGAGCATCTGACTACAGTAAGGTCCACCCAGCACACGGGATAGGTCGATAACCAGTTTGCCGGAGAGAGCTCCGTTGTTTGCTTCAAGCTCCATGATAGAGATTTGGCCTGAGTAGAATGGATTAGCAGGAAACGCGGCAGAGAGAATAAAGGGAAGCCGCTGGTCGATCAAGCTGCTTCATTTTGCCAGACAAAAAACCGGAGACAGATCTCGGGTTTTTCCTGTAAAAGTATGGCTTAGCCGTAATCGCTCAATACTTCCCGTGCGATTCCTTCCCGACCCATAATAATCTTCAGACGCTTGAGTGATTCTATCTGAATCTGTCGCACCCTTTCCCTGGTCAGGCCAATCTCGCGACCAACATTTTCCAGGGTGTCGCTGTCATAGCCATTTAATCCAAAGCGGCGGGAAAGTACTTCACGTTGTTTCTCTGAAAGCTCGTGTAACCAACCGCTAATACAAACTTTTAGTTCCGTATTCTTAAACAATTCGCCTGGATCCTGTACCTGCTTATCGGCGATTGAATCGACGATAGGCCGCTCGGAATCAGTGGCCATCGGAGCATCTGCGGAAGTTACTCTTTCGTTGAGTGTCATGACCCGCTTGACGTCCTTTAGCGGCTTCTCAACCAGCGCTGCAATATCTTCCACAGAAGGCTCTTTAGCCATCTTACTGGAAAGTTCGCGCTTAGCACGCAGATAAGTATTTAGTTCTTTAACCACATGGACTGGTAAGCGAATGGTTCGGGTCTGGTTCATCAGACCGCGTTCAATATTCTGTCGGATCCACCAGGTGGCGTAAGTGGAAAATCGGAATCCTTTCTCTGGGTCGAATTTTTCCACGGCATGAATCAATCCCAGATTGCCCTCCTCGATTAAATCCAGCAGGGAAAGACCGCGATTGATATAGCGGCGGGAGATTTTAACCACTAAACGCAGATTGCTTTCGATCATGCGCTTACGGCTGGCTTCGTCTCCTTTTAATGCGCGCCGTGCGAAATACACTTCTTCCTCGGCACTTAATAAAGGGGTATAGCCAATTTCTTTGAGATAAAGTTGGGTCGCATCGACTGTTGCTTCGATAGTGTTGGAGCGCGGACTGCGAGTGGAAGCAGCTTTTGACGTTGATGTGAGTAATTTTTCCGATGAAGGAGGAACTGGTTCTTTCGAAGATTCTTTCAAAGTCCTGGGAATCAAAGGATGGTGCTGGAATTGTGAATCGGTTGTCTTGCCTTTAGTTTCAAGCTGCAGCTTTTCCTCGAACACGATACATACCCTTTCTATTAAAGCCTCATTCCGACACCGACTTCAGCTAGGTAAATCCCGAGGAGAATTACTTTAGTTCTGTGCAGTTACTCCGGTGCGTAAAGCATTAGTTTTGTCGATGACCCGGGATTGAGAATCTAAATTGTTCACTTTTATACAGCGAACTTTTGTTTGTTTACTTTCTCTTCACTGTCTCTTTATCAACTCGGGTTGCCCCTACCAAATCACATATCAATAATTTCGTGGCATTTAATTAGAGTATAGAAGCTATTCTTGAAAATACGAGTTTCCAGGCTAGTTTTTTGACGTTAATTCATGCTTTTTATAACAGGAAACTGGATCGTCAAAATATTGTGTAAGAATTTAATACAGGGCGCCATAAGTTGATCAAAAAGTAATCAAAACGACAGTAAGTCGATCAATGCTTAAGAGAACCCAAGCTGCACTTTCGGTCCTTATTTCATTAGAGCCTTTGTGTGGGTTAGCAAAGCCAGTGACACAAGCACGTTATTTATCGAAACTGCTGAGCTCGGCAGCGATACGATCGGTAAGCTGTAAGCCAAAGCCAACGTTATAGCCCCAGTCGTCATCCAGATCGTCCTCGAATTCCGCCCACTGAATGCCCGGAACAAAATAGAATTCGCCCTACTCCGCCCCGCTAACAATCGGGATTATGAATACAGATAGGATAAAGAATGAGCAGGCTTGGAAAAATTTAGACATATCGGTTTAGCCTAAATTTCTAGAAAATGAATGGGTAGCAACCAGGTGCCGCATTATAAAAGACTACCATCAGAGGTCTATACAACTAGATCAATAAATGCCTTTTTTAATCAAGATTCGCCGGATTTCAAGCATCAAGAAAAGCTAGCCCTCGAATTGGGGACAAATTAAAATAGAGGTCCCTCTTGATTAAGTGGATAACTGCAAATTCCACCCTCCGGGTTGATAGGCACAAGTAATGACTAGCTGGCGCACAGAGCTGAATCGTGTCCTGATTATTCTAGGCATTACGGGAATCATTGGCTTCCTGCTAGGCGAGTTATTGCTGGCCTGGCTAATAACACTCGCCGCTTTTGTCGTCATAAACCTTGTCCAGTTACGCCGGCTAAATAAGTGGTTATTGAACGCGACGGCAGAAAACAAGCTCGATGCCCCTCAGAGCCTTGGTCTGTGGGGTGATATTTTCGACTCCATTTACCGTATACAAAAACAAGAGCGCAAAGCCAGCAAGGTACTCGAGCAGATCATCGACAAAGCGCAGGAATCCTCAGCCGCCCTGGAAATGGCCGTCATCATGATTAATAAGCAGGGCAACCTGGATTGGTGGAATTCCGCCAGCGAAAAGTTACTCGGTTTAAAGTATCCGCAAGATCGCAATCAGTCTGTTACCAATTTAATCAGAGATCCACGCTTTACCGAGTATTTTCATAGTGAAAATTATGAAGAGACCTTAAAGCTTGAAGCTCCGGGAGACTCTAAAAAGATAATCGAGTATCAGATTGCCTTATTCGGCGAGCATGAACGGCTCATGATAGTCAGGGATGTAACCCAGATTCAGCGTCTGGAAAATATGCGCAAAGACTTTGTCGGAAACGTGTCCCATGAACTGGGAACTCCCATTACTGTTTTTAAGGGTTACCTGGAAGCCATCATCGATAATATGGAAGAGATGGATCCCAAATGGGAAAGCCCATGCTGCAGATGAAGCAACAGGCGCTGCGAATGGAAAACATCGTCAGGGATCTGTTAATGCTTACTGCCCTGGAAACCAAAACTTTACCCAAACAACAAGATGAAATAGAGATCGCCGGGTTATTGAGTGAAATCGAGAGTGACACGAAGCAAATGTTTCTCGATAAGTCCCACCAGTTCACAGTGGGCTGTGATGAATCTGCGGTAATTACCGGTAAACGCAGCGAACTTTACAGCGCCATATCAAACCTGGTGGTTAACGCTGCCAAATACACCCCGGCTGCTGGCAATATAAAACTGTCGGCGAAGTTTAGCGAAAACAGTTTTGATATTTCCGTAGAAGATAACGGCATCGGTATTGAGGCCCAACACATTCCCCGCTTAACGGAAAGGTTTTACCGGGTGGATGTGAGTCGATCTACGGACACCGGGGGGACCGGTTTGGGACTGGCCATCGTTAAACATATTCTCATGCGTCACGATGCCGACCTGGAGATATTCAGCGAAGTCGGCAAAGGGAGCCGGTTTGTATGCAAGCTCCCTTTATCGAGGTTGAGTCAGGTTGAAAACTCAATGAGTGATCAGACCTTAGACTCGGTTCACTGAGTGCTGGAAAGTATTCCTAGAAAGTCCAACGAAGCCGAAAGACCCAGGTATTGGGATCGTCATCACCGGCCATATCATCGGAATCAGCCATTACGTAGTTTAGTGCGAAACGCAAATCATTAGTCATGTAGTAATTGGCACCGAGAGTAAAAGTATCGACTGCCCCACCCATGATATCTACGTTGCTTAGATCCAGATGACTAACACGTGCCGCTAACTCCCAGGCACCACCAGAACTGGAAGGCCTGACCCGGTCGAATGCTGCATTCGATGAAGAGTAAGGACGGGTATCATTGGTTAGAAAGTAACTCACGTAGGCGTAGTAACCATCAAAGCTCAAATCCGCTCCCAGGTCCCGTTCTACATTCTGGCGAACATATTCACCCTGTGCTGAGAATCGTCCATCAACAAATGCAGCTTCAAGCCCCAGTTTGGAGTGGCTGTCCACTCCCCGAATGCGGTCGGTATTGACGATGCGATGGTCATCCTGATGGGACTCAGGCCGCGCTCTAAACCTGACGGTATCGCCATCCGGGGTTTCGCGAGCTACGTTAACTCCCAGGTGAAACAAACTATCGCCTCCGATGTCGGGACGGTAAACAAACCTGCTGGCAACACCATCCCCACGAGTCTTGTTATTTGCGCCGTGAGTATAGGTTGAAGCCGCGAAGTTGTAGTTATCACCCCAGCGCTGATAGCCGATACCAACACGACGGCTGGTAACCAGGGCGTTGGGTAATGCACGTTCGGTAAAGGTGATGTGATTGGAGCTGGTTAATTCTTCCAGGCTGGAAAATTGCTTGAAGCTACCGATGGTGATGCGGGAGTTTTCAGAAGCATTGTAACGAATATAACCGTCTTTAAGTTCTGGATCGTCCGGTGCGAAATCGTATTGGATTCTCCACTCCCATCGATCGGAGAGCTCTCCTCCAACAAATAATCTACCACGTCGTAACTCTGTTCCGTCATCGTAAGAATATTTGTCATTATCGAATGCCGTCGCATCAGCATGAATTCTTCCTCCCCACTCAAAAGTTGGAAAGTCAGACTGCGCCATTGCGTTGGTGGAAGCAGCACTTACGCCAAGTGCTATAAGGATATTTCTAGTCTTCATAAATTTGTTCCGAATAGTTGTTTAAGCTAAGCGGCAAGAGCTTGATTAATCACTCACCAACAGCCGAACCATCAGGTTTTGCTTATGAGTACTATAGTCATTAAATATTACAGAATAATGACAATATTACGGGATCGTCAGCTTGCTGACATATCATGACAATATTCGGGGAGAGCTATTCGGTATCTACGATCTGACATGCCTCACCTAACTGGTCCAGTTTTAAAGTTAGTTTACGCAGCTA
>CAZTTE010000006.1:0-177510 GCA_964616225.1 uncultured Pseudohongiella sp. | reverse complement strand
CTTATGCCTATATAAGCATACATATTGTACGATAACGTATTAGCAAAACCCATTTGTGACTGATTTCACACCGGAAAAACGGTATCTACACATTCATTCTCCCTATCTATGTGTTTAGACCATTTCAGGGGAATTTTTAAAGCCAAAATCGCCTAAAATCCGGGTTTGGTATGCTTAATTGTACAGTTTACCCAAACCCACCAAATAAAAGGGATTTTCATTGCAACTCGACCTGTTTTCAGTCCTGTTACTGACTGTCACCGGATTCCTCGCCGGCGGCATTAATACAGTGGCGGGTGGTGGATCGAATCTCACTTTACCAGCACTGATGATGTTTGGACTACCGGCTGATATTGCCAATGGTACCAATCGGGTAGCCATCCTGATGCAATCCCTGGTGGGGGTTGCCGGCTACGACAAATACGAGACCCTGGATCGCCCGGCCGTCCTGCCGATCTTGGTTCCAACCATCATCGGCGGCGTGGTTGGCGCGCTGGCGGCTGCGGTAATTCCCAATGTATTTCTTAAGCCTATTTTACTGGGCACAATCCTGACCATGTCCGTCGTCATCCTGGTGCGTCCGGATGTTATTTCGCCTCCACCAGGTACACCGACAAGATTGCCTAATGAACATCGCGGCGCATGGTGGGGGTTATTCGCCGCGGGTGTTTACGGCGGATTTGTTCAGGCTGGGGTTGGATTTATATTACTGGCCGCCCTGGCCGGCGGATTACGCTATGACCTGGTCAGAGCTAATGCACTGAAGATGGCCTGCGCACTGGCGTTCACGGTGGTAGCTGTCGCCATCTTTGTCGCCTTCGATCAGGTATGGTGGGTTCCGGGCTTAATCCTGGCCCTGGGCTCAATGGCAGGCGCCCATCTTGCGGTCAGGATTGCGGTTAAGGCTTCACAACAGAGTATTAAGTGGTTCCTGTTTGTAATGACGCTATTTGCAGTTGCAGGAGGATTCTTTCTATAAACAATTATTGTTAAAGGCTAGTAATTAGTCTCTGTTAAAAATTATTTCAATTTTCGCGCCACCTAAATCACTGCTATCGACGCTGATCTCTCCGCCATAGCTACTAACAATATCTGTAACCACTGCCAGTCCAATACCCTGCCCCTGCACTAAAGTGTCAGCCCTGGCACCTCTTTGCAAAACAAACTCCTGTTTATCTTCGGGAATACCGGGACCGTCGTCCTCAACGATAATACTCAGCTCCCGCTTATCTTCTCCAGAGCATGACAATTTAACTCGCATTTTACTTTCACCGTATTTAAAAGCGTTATCCAGAATATTTCCCAGCACCTCCATCAAGTCTCTTTCGTCACCGCTAAATACCGCCGATTGATCTAGCTGGATTTCCAGTGTCATGCCTTTCTCGGTATACACTTTAGCCAGTGCATCCAACACCTTTTCCATGGCAACAGCAGCATTAACATGTTTTGCCAGGGAACTACTGTTATTGGACTGGACCGCCCGTTGGAGCTGGTAGGTAACGATCTGATTCATAAGATCCAGCTGATCGTTTACCGAAGCTAATTGCTCAGTGGAATTCTGTGCACTGTCCTTGCTTAACTTCGGAAGTATTCCGGCGATGACAGCCAGCGGAGTTTTTAAACTGTGGGCCAAGTCACCCAGGGTTGTGCGATATCTGCTCTGTTGTTTTCGTTCCGACTCGATCAACAAATTCAAATTATCCGTTACGCCCCTCAGCTCTTTGGGATACTCCCCTTCCAGTTTGTCCTTGCTACCGGTTTCAATTTGCTTCAGATCATTAGCCATTCGCTGCAACGGCGACAAACCCCACTTCATCAAGAAAAACTGGATAAGCAGCAGGACCACGGCGACACCACCCAACCAGGACCAGAGATTGTTGCGAAAATTGGATATCTCGGAGTAATAAGGTGCTGCGTTTTCCACCACAGAAAAGTTGTATTCGTTAGCATCTTCCCATTGAATCCCGTAGCGCAAAACAAAATAAGTCTCTGCGCCTTCCAGGGCTATGCGATCGAAGAGTGTTTCACCTACCGTAATTTGCTCTCTCAGCAAATCCGGATCGGGCAATGAATAGGTACGAGCGGAATCGCTGCGCCAGAGTTCACCATTTTCAGCACTACTAATAAAACCGTAGAGCCCGGAATCCAGCTGACTGAATCGAGGTTCCTGCAGGTCTTCCAGAAAGTAAAACTCACCGGCTTCGGCATCAGCGCCGGCCAGCAAGAGATAGATATGACCCTGCAGCCGATCCTGTGCTCCCGCTTCCACACTGTTGCGAAAGGCGCGATCGAGAACAACTCCAGTGAGACTTAAAAAGACACCTAACAGAACACTAAACACGATGAGTAATCGCGTTTGCAGGGAATAGTCAGTGGCGGTAGTAGTGGACGTCATTGCCCATTCAGCAATTTTTGCCAGGAAACATCAGAGGCTAAAACGATAACCCTGTCCGCGTACAGTTTCAATTGGCTTCAGTGTTTGATCAGGATCGAGTTTTTGCCGTAAGCGCCGGACGAAAACTTCCAGAACATTACTATCACGATCATAGTCCTGGGCATAAAGGTGTTCCGTTAATTCAGATTTAGAAATAACCTGCCCGGGATGCATCATCAGGTATTCAAGCATCTTATATTCATAGGCTGTCAGGTCTACACTTTCTTCATTAACAGTTAAACGCTTGGCGGTAATATCCAAACTCAGCGGGCCGAATTCCAACTTGGGTTTTGAAAATCCTGCTGCCCTGCGCAGAAGTGCGTTAAGGCGCGCCAGAATCTCTTCCATCTGAAAAGGCTTAACTACATAGTCATCTGCACCGGCGTCCAGGCCGGACACTTTATCCTGCCAATCGCCTCGTGCAGTAAGAATAAGCACCGGAAATTGTTTACCGATATTGCGGATTTCCTGAATGAGGGAGATGCCATCGATTTCTGGTAGACCGATATCTATGATTGCTGCATCGTAACTGTATTCGGTTGCATAATAGAGACCGGATTTTCCATCTTCCGCCCCATCAACCACATAACCTTCCTTGGCAAGCCCCTGCTCTAATTGCTGGCGCAACAAACTTTCATCTTCAACGACTAGTAATCGCATAGTCGACTTACCTCCTAATGCACTACCGTTTTATCAGCTAATTGCCGCCAGTCACTCGACCGGTAGTGGCATGCACGAACACGGTAAATACCTTACCTTGATTTTCCATGCGAATTTGATAACGCCTGTTGTTACCTTCGCCCACCAAACTAATACGCAAGATATTGCCTGCAAATCTCTGCCGGGCAAGATTGACTGCCTGTCGCTCAGTAATAATGCCATTGGCTTGAGGGTTGTTTCGAAGATCCTGGCCGGGTGCAACTCGATCTAATTGATTCTGTTCAACCTGAACAGGAACAATCTGGGCATGACTGAAAACAGACATGCTGAATAGAAAAAGTGCAGCAGAAACTACTAAACCTAATTTCTTCAAAATCAACCTCATGTTCCAGACAGAACTGCAGTGCTTCATGCGTTTTGCCCAGATCGATTTACAGCACCGGTTGTACGCTTACTCGAATTCGGATCTGATCACCAGGATCTGAATCGGTGCGTATGGAGTACTCTTCCCCGTTATATAGGTAAGTCACTTGATAACCAACCAGTCTTTCTTCTTCGTGCTGCTCATATACAGTGTCGCAGCGCTGAACCGATTCGTATTCGACGTAATCCGGTTGGTTTCTGTTACGCACTATATCACGTCCAATAGAGTGGCCCAACACGGCTCCCAGGACTGCGCCTACCCTCTGGTTGGATTTATTGTGCCCAACAGCATTACCTATAGCACCACCGATAATGGTGCTTACCAGCACCGGGGTATTGGATTGACGCCGATGGGAATATCGATCCACGGCAATCTCTTCCTCCCAGCACTGCTCTTGCGGGGTTGACACCTGCACTACCTGGTAGATGGGCGTAGAGGCTATGACATCCGCGTATTGGAAGCTGGTTTCAGCAGTAGCGTTTAAAGCCAAAAGCGATAATGTGGCCGCTGTGGCGGCAGCTATTTTCTGTTTCATCCTGATACCTCATTCATTAAGAAGAAATACCAGCGCCGACTACCATTACTACCTCCGGGCAAGGAAATTCAGGTGTTCAGCGCTGTTAGGATGGCAATTTAACAAGAGCAAGCTGAATTGAAGCTGAAGAAAATCGTGGTTTTTACACCTGATTACGCGAGAATCAGGACTAATACTTTGTGGAAATCCGACAAGCTGAAACAAGTAAGCCCGGGGATTAAAACCTGGAATACGGCATTAGTAATGGGGTGGCTTTTCCTGTTCTCCTGGTAGCTCAGCAGGCCCGACCTGGTTTTCCCTCAAATCCAGTAGTTGCTCGTGGAGGTGCTTTACTTCAACACTCAATTTCTCGATTGCTTTCTGCTGTGTTACCACTGTCTCATTGAGACTCTGCAACAGGTCTTCATGAAAACTGTATTTCATTTCCAGGTCTGTTAGCTTCTCTTCCATCATTACACCTTATTGTTTAATAGCGGCGGCAAGAATTTTTGAACACCAGATCAAAGGTTTCGCGCAGCACCTTGATGCAAGCACTGAACCCTGATCAGGCATTGGAATTTGCGACTTTAGATTCATAAAGTTAAATTTGTATCGATACTATACCTAAAGAACTTCTACTAAGATCGGCAGTCTGATCTAAAGTAGTAATTCATAATCAGCTAAGGAATGTTTTCCCATGGAAAAAGCCCCCATCAACTGGATCAATATGGTGCTATTCACCGCGACACCTCTGTGCGCGATTACCTTAGTACCTCTATATGGATATTTCTACGGCTATGATCTGTATGAATGGCTGGTCTTCATTTTCCTGATGGGATTTTGCGGATTATCAATTACCGGCGGATACCATCGCCTCTGGTCCCATAAAACCTATTCTGCTCATCCGACATTGCGCTTTATTTTCGCTCTCGGTGGAGCCTGTTCATTACAGAACGATGTACTTCACTGGGCTTCCGATCACCGCCGTCACCATCAATTCGTCGACAATAATGACCGGGATCCCTATTCAGCAGGCAGAGGTTTCTGGTTCTCTCACATCGGCTGGATACTGAGAAATTACGACAGCCACGTGGAAGATTTTTCCAACGTTAAAGATTTGCAAAAAGATCCAATTGTCATGTGGCAACACCGCCACTATTTGAAGCTAGTCCTGTTAATGAATATCGGTTTACCGGCATTGCTTGGTTACCTCCATGGCAATGTTATTGCGTGCTTGCTCCTTGGTGGCCTGCTGCGACTGGTGCTGAGCCAGCATGTCACTTATTTAATAAATTCATTAGCCCATATGTGGGGTCGACAACCCTACAGCGACGACAGTACTGCGCGGGATAACACACTACTCGCTTTGATTACCTATGGAGAGGGCTACCATAATTATCATCATACATTTCAGTGGGATTACCGAAACGGAGTCAAATGGTGGCATTTCGATCCAACCAAATGGATGATTAGATCCTGTGCTTTTCTTGGACTAACCAAAGACCTGAAACGCTGCACTGTTGCACAAATAGAAAAAGCCAAACTAGAGAAGCAGTACCGTATGGCCACCGAGCGCTGCGAACTGCTGGATATTCCAGATAACTGGCGCAGGCGTCTGGAACAGGAATATCAGCAGTTCTTACAAACGCTGCAGTTATGGACCGAACATCGTCAAGCCTGGTATGAATCGAAAGGCAAGAAAATCCAGGAAACCCTGGGGCACTGGGACCAGTTGCAATTGCGCGACAAATACAAAGAGATTCAATATACCCTCAAGGTCCAGAAGCGCCGCTGGCAAAAGATGCTGCGAAACCTGGGGGAAGCGGTTCCCAATCCGGCCTGAGCGAAGCCCATACCCATGGCTTTCTGATCCAGACGGCCTTAAAATCCGTATTTCATCGTCACAAGCACAGCATCATCGGTGCACCCACCGATTAATCACCAGAACAGGACACAATAACCATGGTTCTTTTGCGAAGACTACATGCACTGATTGGCCTAAGCCTGCTTTTTGCTGGTTCCACCGCCCTGGCAATTGAGGAAGGGGATAAAGTACCGGATTTCAATATCGCTTCGATCTACGCGGACAAGCCCAACATCAAACTGTCCGAACTGGAAGGGAAAACCCTTTATATAGACTTCTGGGCTTCCTGGTGTGCACCCTGTGTTTTGTCACTTCCCCTCTACAACGAGATGTACCACAAGTACAAAGATCAGGGATTGGAGGTCATCGCTATCAACGTCGACAATCCCATAGAAGACGGCCTGGATTTTCTGTTGGATACTCCACTGGACTTCCTGATCCCCCAAGATCCTGAAGGTGATGCCGCCGAAATGTTTGGCGTAATAGGCATGCCGTCTTCCTACCTGATCGCTCCCGACGGTACAGTCAAGATGGTCCACATGGGTTTTCGCAACGGCGACATGGAACTTATCGAAGAAGAAGTCGTAAAAGTACTTGGCGGCGACTAGCCAGCAGCCCTTTTCAAGCTGTCAGTAAATCAATTCCAGCGGCGCTTCATCCAGCGCCGCTAATTGTTCGCGCAATTCCAGAATATGCTCTGACCAGTAACGCTGGGTATTAAACCAGGGAAAGCTTAAAGGAAACGCCGGATCTTCCCAGCGTCGTGCCAGCCAGGCGCTGTAATTCATAATGCGTAAAGTTCTCAGGCTTTCCACAAGCGATAATTCTGAAGCACGGAAGTCATAGAACTCATTGTAGCCTTCCACCAATTCCAGTAATTGAGCTTGGCGCTGGTTTCTATCTCCGGACAACATCATCCACAAGTCTTGCATTGCCGGACCCATCATCGTGTCATCGAAGTCCACGAAATTTGGTGTGTCATCCTTCCACAGCACATTTCCCGGATGACAATCCCCGTGGATACGCAACAGGGTGAGATTTCCATGTTCTGCAAATCGTTGCTCTACCCTGGCTATGAGATCGGCACTCAGGGATTCATAGGCAGGGATCAAATCGCCGGGAATAAAGTTATTGCTTAACAAAAATTCGCGGCTGTTAACTGCAAACCTGTCGATGGACAACTGTTGACGGTGTAAAAAGTTCGTCGTGGCACCTACAGCATGAATCCTGGCCACAAACCTTCCCATGACCAATAAATTGTCGAGATTATCCAGCTCCGGCGGCCTCCCAATAAATAATGGAAAGGCGGCAAGCTGAAAGCCTTCGTAGGTCTGGATCGTTCCATTGCCGTTTATTTCCAAGGGGGCGATAACAGGAATCTCCAGGTTATTTAATTCCCGGGCAAAACGATGCTCTTCAATAATTTGTTCCTCAGTCCAGCGTTCCGGGCGGTAGAACTTAACGACGATTGAATCACCGGATTCGAGTCCGAGCTGATAGACCCGGTTCTCATAACTGTTTAAAGCAAAGATGCGCGCATCAGGCTCGAAGCCAAGGTTCTCAACTGCAGCCAGAACCAGATTGGGTGTCAATCGCGCATAGGGATGAGCCTCATCCATGACAGGAATTGGCTATGCTAGGGAATAGAAGTAAGCCTGGTGAAATAGGCAAAGTTTAGATCCTTCAGGAATCCTGGGAATCCGCCTTGCCGCCTACCAGTGAAACAGGAAACGGCGTAATGTTGTCGCCACTGGAAATCTTGCTAATTCCGGATTTTTCAACTTCATCTATGCGGATAATTGCCTGCATAGGAATGAAGCTTCTCTTCACGCCGTTAAATTCTGATTTAAGCTTCTCCTCGCTGGGATCCACCACCACCTGCGTCTTTTCATCAAACACATAATCTTCGATTTCTATGAAGCCATAGAGATCGCTCTGATAGACCTGCTTTACGAATACCTCGTAAACCTTGCCTTTATTGAGAAAGGTAATCTTGTAGATTTCAGAAGAATTTCCCATTAAATCAGTCTCTTACAATCAAACTCGGTTGAATCAAACGTAGCTAGCGACTAGCCTAACCGTAATATCAGGCTAAATCGATGATTTTCAAGTAATCAGCCAATAATTTGCCTATTTTTCACCACCTCATCTTATAGGTACTGCTATAATTCGCAGCCTTTTTTACAGGGGAACAGTTCCGCCGTTGAAAACCAGATCGCAAAACATAGCGTCTCCAGAAGGATGCAAAGTGTTCATTAAAACTCATGGGTGCCAGATGAATGAGTATGATTCTGCACGCATGTTAGATTTATTGAAAGAAGCCAATGGCGCTGAACTGGTTAACAATGCAGAAGAAGCCGATCTGCTTTTACTCAATACTTGCTCTATTCGCGAAAAAGCCCAGGAAAAAGTTTTCCATCAGTTGGGTCGCTGGCGCAGCCTTAAGGAAGCCAACCCCAACCTGAAAATTGCAGTAGGCGGTTGTGTAGCCAGCCAGGAAGGAGAAGCGATTGGCAAAAGAGCACCCTTTGTTGATGTGGTGTTTGGCCCACAAACCCTGCACAAACTTCCGGAAATGCTGGACACCGATGCCAATGGGAAACCGGTAGTCGATATCAGTTTTCCCGAAATCGAAAAGTTTGATCGCTTACCTCAACCGGAAACAGATTCCTGTCAGGCTTTCTTAACCGTTATGGAAGGTTGTAGTAAGTACTGCAGTTTTTGTGTTGTACCCTATACCCGGGGAGAAGAAGTTAGCCGGCCACTCGATGACGTGCTGGCAGAAGCGGTGCACCTGGCGGAGCAAGGTGTTCGGGAAATAAATCTTCTAGGGCAGAATGTGAATGCCTATCGTGGCCTTACCCATGATGGTGAAGTCGTCGACCTGGCACTGCTTATAAATTACATCGCCAGCATCGAAGGAATCGATCGCATCCGTTTTACCACGTCGCACCCAGTAGAGTTTAATGAAAACCTCATCGAGGTTTACCGTCAGGTCCCGGAATTGGTATCCCATTTACACTTACCGGTTCAAAGTGGCAGCGATCGAATTCTGACCGCCATGAAGCGTGGCCATACGGCACTGGAATACAAATCAATCATCCGCAAGATTGTTGCGAATCGCCCGGACATTAGCCTCTCTTCCGATTTCATCGTCGGCTTTCCCGGCGAAAGCAATAAAGATTTCGAAGATACGATGAATCTGATTATGGAAATCGGATTTGATACGTCCTTTAGCTTTATCTATAGCGCTCGACCGGGAACACCGGCGGCCGAGTTAAAAGATGACACTCCCGAGCAGGAAAAAAAGCATCGCCTCGCTACCCTGCAATCGCAAATCCTGAAGCAAGCCAATGCCATTAGCAAAGCCATGATCGGAACAAGCCAAAACGTCCTGGTAACCGGAGTATCCAAGAAAGATCCCGGAGACTTGCAAGCCAGAACCGAAAACAATCGGGTAGTTAATTTTGCCTCCGATGACCAGGGGCTAATTGGCCAATTCATCGATGTTTCCATTACCGATGCCCTGCCCAATTCCCTGCTCGGATCGCTATAAATACCGAAAATAATTGAATATTTTTAGCTTTTGATTGCTATACTTCCCAAATCCAATAATGCGAGGATTCTCAGCACTGCATGACCGACCAGACTCTTAGCCTGACGCTATTGCCCGATAATGCGCAGCGCCTTTCCAATCTCTGCGGGCGTCTCAACGAACACATTCAGCAAATAGAATCCGATCTGGCACTGACAATCCGCCAGCGGGGCAATGTGTTTCACCTGTCCGGCTCGGAAGCCGCCATCGCCGATGGCTGTCATATACTGGAATCACTTTATATCGCCACGGAAAACGGCAGTTTATTGAACCCCAAACTGGTGCATTTAGCCCTTCAGGAAGTTCGCGATGATAGTGCAACTGAGAACGATTCTGGCCCTGCTGAAGAGCCTGAAACGCTACTCATCAAGACTCCCCGCACTTCGATAAAGCCCCGCAGCAAACATCAGAAACAGTATGTGCGCGGTATACGTCAGCACGACATAAACTTTGGCATTGGCCCAGCAGGGACTGGAAAGACTTACCTGGCAGTCGCCTGCGCAGTAGAAGCCCTGGTTAAGGAAAGGGTAAACCGGCTCTTGCTAGTGCGCCCGGCTGTGGAAGCCGGTGAGAAACTCGGATTTCTGCCGGGGGATTTAACCCAGAAAATAGATCCCTACTTACGGCCACTCTATGACGCCCTCTATGAGATGCTCGGCTTTGAAAAAGTAGGCAGGCTAATTGAGAAGAATGTTATTGAAGTTGCACCCCTCGCCTACATGCGCGGCCGCACATTGAACAACTCCTTCATCATTCTCGATGAAAGCCAGAATACTACCAGCGCACAGATGAAAATGTTCCTGACCCGTATCGGTTTTGGGTCTACTGCGGTAATTACCGGAGATGCAACCCAGATCGACTTACCGAAAGGTACCCGTTCCGGATTAGTGCATGTAAGCAAGGTATTGGCAGGAATAGATGAAATTGGTTTTACCTATTTCAACGCTAAAGACGTTGTGCGCCACCGGCTCGTGCAAAAGATTGTAGAAGCATATGATGAATTCGATCGCAATTCTGTCTCTCAACTAAGCAGTCAGGAATCGTCTCAGATAAATGAACGTGACAATTGAGTTTAGCAACGATTGCGACTCAGACTGGATGCCAAAGTTAGAAGACTGCGAAAAATGGATTGGAACTGCGCTCCATGGGGTAGTCGCCGATTCAAATTATTCAGTGAGCCTGCGCTTTGTCGATTCCGCAGAGTCGAGCCAGCTGAATATGGACTATCGCGAAAAAAACAAGCCAACAAATGTGCTTTCCTTCCCTGCCAATTTTCCAGCTGAACTCGGTAAAAACCTGGAATTCCTCCCGCTGGGAGATATCGTAGTTTGCCCGGAAATAGTCGCAAAAGAAGCGGAAGATCAGGGCAAGGCCCTGGACGCCCACTGGGCCCATATGCTGATACATGGAGCCCTGCACCTCAGTGGTTTAGACCACAGCAACGATTCTGAGGCGGAACTCATGGAATCCCATGAGGTGAATACCCTTGAAAAACTTGGATTCCCCAATCCTTATTTGGTAGGGTAATCCGAATCGGATAACTCAGGAGAGTACGAGAAGCCAGCGCATGACCGACGACCAATCTAGCATCGATCCAAGACCGAAGTCCTGGATCGATAAAATTGCACAGGTATTTTCAGACGAACCCACCGATACTAAGAGCCTTCTCGAGGTTCTAAGAAACGCCGAACAGGATCAGGTACTCGATGCCGACGCCCTAAGTATTATCGAGGGCGCCCTGCAAGTATCGAGTATGCAGGTGCGAGACATTATGATTCCGCGCTCCCAGGTAGTTACGGTTCCGGCCAAACAATCCCCAAAAGCGATAATCGACCTCGTATCGAAAGCTTCTCATTCTCGCTTTCCCGTAATTGGAGAAAACGTGGACAATGTCCTGGGTATTTTGTTAGCCAAAGATCTATTACCGTTAATTCTGAATGGCAATACTGAAAAGTTCGATATCAAAGATATTGTGCGACCTGCCACCTTTGTGCCAGAAAGCAAACGTTTGAATGTGCTGTTAAAGGAATTCAGGGAAACCAGGCAACATATGGCAATCGTTATCGATGAATATGGCAGTGTATGTGGTGTGGTAACTATTGAAGACGTACTCGAACAGATTGTTGGTGAGATCGAAGATGAAACCGACGTCGACAATGAAGATTTCATTAAACAATTTGATGACGAGAATCACATAGTCAAAGCACTTACGCCTTTGGATGAATTTAACGAGTATTTCGACACCGAGTTCAGTGACCAGGAGTTCACCACCATAGGCGGCATGGTGCTACAACAGTTCGGCTATATTCCTGAGCGCGGTGAAACGGTAAATATTGGCCCCTTTCTAATCACCATTCTTAATGCTGACAGCCGTCAGATTAAGCTTATTAAAGTCACATCGACCCTGGTTGATATAAGAAAGAAGCAGAGCTGAATCTGGAATAATTGACTCGGCCAGAAAGGTGATTTTTGCGCCAGACCCTACCTGTTACGCACACTCTGGGGTATGCTTGCGGGTTTTTGCAAAAAGTCAGCAAAATCGTTTTAAGTAGTTGAAAACCAATGAGTAGTAACGACATCCAGTATGACCCTCAAGCGGTTGAAGCCGCGGCCCAATCCTATTGGGAGGAAAACAATAGCTTTCGCGTAGAAGAAGATCCAGATAAGGAAAAATTCTATTGCCTGTCTATGTTTCCCTACCCCAGTGGCCACCTGCATATGGGTCACGTCCGCAATTACGCCATCGGTGATGCCATTTCCCGCTATCACCGCATGCAGGGCAAGAATGTTTTACAGCCCATGGGTTGGGATGCCTTCGGATTACCGGCAGAAAATGCAGCCATGCAAAACAAGGTGCCACCGGCCAAGTGGACCTACGGCAATATCGACTACATGCGGGAACAACTGCAGAAGCTGGGTTACGCCTACGACTGGTCACGAGAACTGGCCACCTGTCACCGTGATTATTACCGCTGGGAACAATGGTTTTTTACCCGCCTGTTTGAAAAAGGCCTGGTGTATAAGAAAGAGGCAGAAGTTAACTGGGATCCGGTTGACCAGACTGTATTGGCCAATGAACAAGTCGTGGATGGACGGGGCTGGCGCTCCGGTGCTGTCGTAGAGCGGCGCAGCATTCCTCAATGGTTCGTGAAAATTACCGCATTCGCGCAAGAGCTTCTGGATGACCTGGAAAAGCTCGAAGGTTGGCCAGAAAAAGTTCGCACCATGCAGACCAATTGGATTGGTCGCTCGGAAGGTGTGAACCTTGATTTCGAAGTGGCAGACGAAGAAGACCAGGATCTGAAGATTCTCTCTGTTTACACGACTCGCCCGGACACCTTGCTGGGGGTTACCTATGTT
Source organism: uncultured Pseudohongiella sp. (assembly GCA_964616225.1). GTDB lineage: Bacteria > Pseudomonadota > Gammaproteobacteria > Pseudomonadales > Pseudohongiellaceae > UBA9145. The sequence goes on along the minus strand of CAZTTE010000006.1, from coordinate 164,659 downwards.
GCAGTAGCTCCGCAACATCCACTTGCAGAAAAAGCAGCAACAAGTAACGCTGAATTAGCGGCTTTTATCGAAGTGCAGAACAATGTGAAAGTTGCTGAAGCCGAATTAGCGACCCTGGAAAAACTGGGAATGGATACCGGCAGAAAAGCCATCCATCCCATTAGTGGAGAACAGGTACCTGTATTTGTCGCGAACTTTGTACTTATGAGTTATGGCTCTGGGGCGGTAATGGCCGTGCCGGGACACGACCAGCGGGATTGGGAATTCGCCAAGAAATACGACCTGCCTATCAAGCAGGTTATCGAACCCACAGCCAACGATTCAGTCTGCAATCTCGATGAATGCGCTTTTGTCGAAAAGGGTCGATTAATAAATTCCGGCCAGTTCGATGGTCTCGAATTTAAAGAAGCCTTCGATGCTATCGCTGACTTCCTGAACAGCCAGGGAAAAGGTGAGAAAACCGTAAACTATCGCTTGAGAGACTGGGGTGTTTCGAGACAAAGATACTGGGGCGCACCCATTCCCATGATCAACTGCGAAAGCTGTGGTTCAGTCCCGGTACCTGAAAAAGATTTACCGGTTCTGCTCCCGGAAGATATTGAATTCGACGACAGCGGCTCGCCACTAACCAAGATGGCAGAGTTTTACGAAGTTGACTGTCCGAAATGCCAGGCCAAGGCAAGAAGAGAGACCGACACCTTCGACACTTTCATGGAATCGTCGTGGTATTTTGCCCGTTTTGCCTGCCCGGACCAGGATGGCAAGATGCTCGATGAAAGAGCCGATTACTGGCTACCGGTAGATCAATACATAGGAGGAGTAGAGCATGCGATTCTGCATTTGCTCTATGCCCGCTTCTATCACAAGTTGATGCGCAATGAAGGCCTGGTTAAATCCGATGAGCCATTTACCCGACTACTTACCCAGGGCATGGTCCTCAATGAAGGCACCAAAATGTCAAAGTCCAAGGGCAATACCGTTGATCCTCTGGGACTGATCGAGAAATACGGTGCTGATACCGTAAGAATGTTTACCCTCTTCGCTTCGCCGCCTGACCAATCAATGGATTGGTCCGATTCAGGAGTGGAAGGTAGCTATCGCTTTCTTAAACGATTATGGAAGATCGTTGCCGGTCACAATCCAGTAGAGCTTCCGGACTTTTCCAAACTGGATCTTAATAATGAGCAGAAGCAGGTCCGACTCAAGACACATCAAACTTTGCAGAAAGCGACTGATGATTATGGGCGCAGACAGACCTTTAACACTGCTATTGCCGCTTCAATGGAATTATTGAATGCCACGACGAGATTTCTGGAATCCAACACAGATGAAACAAATCAGGCAGTAGTCCATGAAGCATTGGAATCGGTAATCTTGATACTTGCCCCTATCGTGCCTCACTTCTGTCATGCCTTATGGAATCACCTCGGCCATGAAGGCGCAGTGATGGATGCCAACTGGCCTCAAGTTGATGAAGCGGCCCTGGTTCAGGACTCGATTCTTATCGTACTGCAGGTAAATGGAAAGCTGCGGGACAAGATTGAAGTAGCCAAAGATATAGCAAAGGAAGAGCTGGAACAGGCTGCTCTCGCCAGCGAAGCTGTTCAGCGCTTTTGCGAAGGCAAAACTGTTCGTAAAGTTATCGTCGTACCTGGCCGTTTGGTCAATGTCGTAGTAAGTTAGCCACTATGTTTCACACCGCTAAAGTCCTGCTCTTGTTACTCCTGCTCGGTAGCATGACAAGTTGTGGTTTTGCTCTGCGCGGCAGTGACGTTATTAGCGTTCGCTTCGACACATTGCAGCTTAATCTTTCCCAGCCTAACAGTGAATTTTCCCGGCTCCTGAGGCGCAGTCTTGAAGTGTCAGATGTTTCTACTGAACTTGTTTCTGGCACAGAAGAAGAAATACTCGCATCGAGTTTACCCACCCTGGCTGTCAGGGATGAGCAGGTAAGCGCCAGGCCAGTTACAGTTAACTCACGAGCCCGTGCCGCGCAGTACGAGATGCGACTATCCATTACTATTGCCCTGGGCCAATCCAACCAGATATTAATTGAGCCGGAAACACTTTTCGTCGACCGTACTTACTTTGAAGACATAGAAAATATTGCGGGCAACCGTGAGGAAGTCGAAATTATTGCTGCCGAAATGCGCCGGGAGCTGGTAAACCAGCTTATGCGCCGACTGGAAGCAGTGGATAGCTAAGCCAGCCCCCCGGGATCGTCGGCAAATTCTATTTTTAATCTGTAGCTACTGTAGAAAGAAAATCCCTGACTCAATACGGCGCAATCACCATTACTTAAGCTGGTATTGGTGTAGTATGCTGGCTATCTATGAAGCTAAAAGCCGAACAACTCGCTCGCACTCTTAAATCCGAATCATTTCCCATTTACTGGTTAGCCGGCGATGAACCCTTGTTGCTGCAAGAATCTGCCGACCTGGTTCGGCATCACTATCGTGAGCAGGGGTTTACTGAAAGGGAAATATTTAACGTAGAGCGCGGCTTTCGCTGGGAAAATTTTTCCCAGTCTGCCGGTAATCTTTCTCTTTTCGCCGAACGGAAAATTTTCGAATTAAGGCTAAGCAGCTCCAAACTCGATGAGAACGGTAAGCAAGCAATCCAGGAATATCTTGATGAGCTCAATCCGGATTTCCTGTTACTTATTACCAGCCCAAAACTGGAAGCCGGGGTGATGAATACCAAATGGTTTAAAGCCATCGCGGCAAAGATTGCCCTGGTGCAGATCTGGCCCATTAATAAAGACGGTCTTGCCAACTGGTTATCCCAGCGATTATTACGGGAAGGCATCAATGCAGATGCCAATGCCTTACAAATACTAAGCGACAAGATCGAAGGGAATTTACTGGCAGCAATGCAGGAAATCGAAAAACTGAAGCTGCTGGCGAATCAGGCTGACGGCGTCAGTTTAAACCTCGATGCAAAGACTGTCATGCAGGTGATAGCTGACAGCTCCCGTTACAGCCCATTCAACCTGGTTGATGCTGCCTTATCCGGAGATGCAAGTCGCTGCCAGAAAGTTTTGGCTGGCTTGCAGGAAGAAGGAACATTTCCACTGGTAGTTCTCGGCGCTATCACGAGAGAATTGCGACTCTTACTGCCCATGATAGAAAAGAGAGAGCAAGGTCAGGGCATAAACGCCATCATGCAGACCCATCATGTCTGGTTTAATCGCAAGCAGGCAGTCGGCAACGCGCTGAATCGTCTGCATGCAAGCGATATCTGGCGACTACTGGACCATAGCCGAAAGGTCGACCAGGCTATCAAAGGAATGTCCTCGGCCGACCCATGGGATGAACTAAGCCTGCTCGCGCTCGACTTGAGTGGCCAGCAAACTGCCTCCATGCAGCAAACCGTTTAAATTACTGGTTTAAACCTCGGCGAACTAATAATGGTTCGATTTCTGCATCCCTACCGCGGAAATTTCTAAACAGCTGCATCGCTTCTTCACTACCACCTCTGGATAACAGGGTGTCGCGAAAATGATCACCGTTCTCCCGCAGTAATCCATTATTTTCCTTAAACCATTCAACGGTGTCAGCGTCGAGCACCTCACTCCAGATATAGGAATAATAGCCCGCCGAGTAGCCACCCATTATGTGATTAAAATAGGTAGCGCGATAACGGGGAGGTACAACGTCCAGCGCAATACCCGAACTCTCCAATGCAGCAGCTTCAAAATCCATAATCTCGGCTGCCGGTGGAATTTCCTCCGGGTTCAATTGATGCAATGCCTGATCGACAATAGAAGCGGCAAGATATTCCGTTGTAGCAAATCCCTGGTTAAAGGTCTGGGTCGAAAGCACTTTATCTAAAAGCTCGATAGGCATTGGCTCGCCAGTCTCATAATGCACGGCGTAGTTTTCCAATACCTCCGGCCAGGTAGCCCACATTTCATTTACCTGGCTTGGATATTCCACAAAATCTCTTGGTACTCGCGTACCGGAAAATGAGGGATATTCGACATCGGAAAACATGCCGTGCAGGGCGTGACCAAATTCGTGAAACATCGTCGTAACTTCATCGAAGGTCAGCAGGGTCGGCTCACCTTCCGGTGGCTTGGTGACGTTCTGATGGTTGGCAACAATCGGTTGCGTGCCCAACATACCGCTTTGAGAAATATAGGCATTCATCCAGGCACCACCTCGCTTACTAGGTCGGGCATAGAAATCGCCGATAAACAACGCCAGGGTTGCTCCGTCGGCATCGAAAACCTCAAACACCCGAACATCTTCCTGGTATACCGGTAAATCGGTTCTTTCCTGGAATGTAATCCCGTAAAGACGTTCAGCGGCAAAGAACACACCTCGCTGCAGAACATTGTCGATTTCAAAATAGGGTCTTAACTGGCTTTCATCGAAATCAAAACGGGAAGCCCGCAGGCGTTCCGTATAAAAGTCCCAGTCCCAGGAAGCCAGTATAAAATCCTGATCGTCATCGATAATCATTTGTTGTAAATCAGATGCTTCTCGATTGGCGTTGGCAACGGCGGGAGGCGCCAGTTCAGCGAGACGCTGATTCACTGCATCGACTGTTTGTGCGGTTTGTTGTTCCAGTATGTACTCAGCATGATTGGAGTAACCCAGTAATTGCGCCCGTTCGGCCCTGAGCCTGAGTACATCAGAAAGTATCTGACGATTATCGAACTCTCCACCACGGCTTCCTCTTGAGAGAGAGGTTGTATGAATGCGCTCCCGCAGCGAACGATTCTGCAAGTTTGCTAATGCGGGTTGCCCACTGGTATTAAGCAGAGGCAGAACAAATTGACCATCCAGACCTCTGGAAACCGCTTCTTGTGCAGCGGCTTCGATACGCGCATCACTTAATCCAGTCAATTCCTCGCGACTGGTTACTACAATGGCTACATCATTAACCTCACTCAATATGTTTTGGCTGAATTCGGTTTCCAATACGGCAATTTCTGCATTCAGCTCTTTCATTGTTTGCTGTTGCTCTTCACTTAATGACGCACCAGCTCTTACAAAATCGGTATGGTAATCCTCCAGCAGACGCAAGGCCTCTGGTTCCAGATCCAGCTCTTCTCTTTGTTGATACAGGCTATCTACCCGAGCAAATAAATCACGGTTAAGCAAGATTGCATCCTGGTGAGCAGCCAATTGTGGAGCCAGCTGACGATCTATCTCCTGAATTTCATCATTGGTGTGGGCACTGGCCATGGCAAAGAAGACCGTTGCCGCCCTATCCAGAAGTTCACCTGTCCGCTCGAGTTCGATTATGGTGTTTTCGAAAGTTGGTTCCACGGCTTGTGACGCAATAGCCTCCACCTCAACAAGATTTTCCTCCATACCGCGCTCGAATGCGGGCAAGTAGTGCTCATTCTGTATCAAGTCAAATTGCGGATAATTCATATACAGTGGACTTTCCTCAAAAAACGGATTCTCCACCGCTACGCTTGATGCCGTTTCTGCCACCTCTGCTTCCCCCATAACTGCATCGCTTGCAGTGCTGGCAGGCTGCTGCTGTTCCGAACAAGCAACCAGAACACTCAGCGCCAAAAACAGATTAATTAGTCGTAATTTCATGGACTTACTTCCTGTCAAATTCTCACTTGAAATAGGCAGGAAATGTCACATGGATACAGAAATTAGTCAACAGAAGGCGAATTTTGCCCAGCTATTCCCCATTTCGTGACCCTTAACTCTTGTGGTGACTTATAATGCAGCCGTTCGACTTTAGGGATGAATAGCAATGCCCAGGTGGCTGCAGATTGAATTCATGAACAATTCTCGGCATCGGCAAAAAGCCATCACAGGCAGAATTGTGTGCCTGCTTCTTAGCCTGGGCATGCTAGGACAAGTTCATGGCGCCGAACTAAATATAAGCCAGAACCAGCTGCCGGTTATTCTCGGCCAATATCTCGATTATTACGAAGATCCAAATCAAAGCTTAACCTTTTCAGATATCACTGCTCCCAACCTCCCCTGGGAGCGCTCCACCCAGGCTGTACCAACCCTGGGCTTATCAACTTCAGCTCACTGGTTCTCGATAATTCTTACCGGCGAACAGCTGCAAGATGAAAACCTGGTGCTCAGCATCGATGCTGCAAGTCTCGATCGACTGGATTTCTATTTCGTCAATCCTGACGGCTCGATCGATCATAAAGTCGCCGGGGACACGATTCCGTTCTCGGAACTGGAGCAAGCATACCGAATTCCGGTTGTGCCATTCGAGCTGGCAGCGAACAACCAGGAAACCAGAATATACTTTCGCGCCTTTTCCCAATCTGGCGTGGAAATTCCTTTAACTCTGACCACAATGAATCTGTTAGCAATCGAACAGCAGGGTCAGTTGACATTTTTTGGTGGGTTTTTCGTATTTTTCTTCCTCTGCTTCTGTGTTTGTTCCATTCTCTATTACTTCTTTCGTGAAAAGCAGTTTTTTGGTTATGCACTCTTCTTTGGAACCAGCATCGCTTTTTTTCTGGCACAAACAGGAATGGGCAGAGTCTGGATGTGGGGTGATATTGGGCAATTGAACAACAGAGTCTCCTACATCTCGGGAGCTATTCTGATTTCCAGTATGTGCCTGTTAGGCCAGACACTGAGCTTCGAAGCTCGTTACCGGGATTCAGTAGACATTCTGCTACGCTTTCTGGCATTCGCCATGATGCCGGCGGCGGTCTATTTCGCAGTTATTCCATTCGATCAAATTAGCAGTGAAAACGTGCTGGTAATGATTTATATCGGACTGGCTGTGGCGGTCACGGTATTCGCCATGGCGGGAGTTTCTGCCATACAGGGATCGCGAGTCGCGATTTATCTCTTCTGTGCCTGGGCCTTACTCATACTGGCCTATGCTTCGATGCTGGCTTACAAGTTTTCATTCGTTGAGCGCGGCACATCTTCTTCTCTATTTCGGGATTTGCTGATGGTATTGGCTGCGATCCCGCTATTGCTATCCCTGGCGGAATTTGCCAGAAGCAAAAATGAAGAAATTACGCAAGCAAAAACAGAGACTAAAGCTAAGGGGGATTTTCTCAAAAATGTATCCAGGGAGTTCTTAACTCCGGTGCATTTGATTCTGGCGAACTCGAAACGTTTGCTAGCGGCGCAATCCAGTAAACTGGACGACCCAACCAAACAACATGTCACAACGGTTATCCGACAGAGCGATCATCTGCATAACCTGATCAACGATCTCCTGGAAATGGCTGAACTGGAATCGGACAGTTTCGAACCAGAATTTGAATTAGTAGAAATGACCCACTTTCTATCGGAAGTCAAAGATATAATGCTGCCTTCAGCAATGGAAAAAGACCTCGACCTGACTACCGAATTCGCATCTACCAATTTGCTGGTGCAGACAGATAAATCACGACTGCAACATGTACTGTTGAATGTAATTACTAACGCGATTAAATTTACCGACAAAGGAAACATCAAGCTTGGGTATAAAGCCGCTTACTTCAAGCGACGGCTGGGTATCGAAATTTTTGTTCAGGACACCGGTAAAGGAATGAGCGCAGAATTTCAGAAGAGCATGTTTATAGAATTTGCCAGGGAAGATCCAGACTCTGAAAAAGAACCAGAGGGAACAGGCCTGGGCATGGTTATTGTGAAGCGGGTGGTAGAAAAACTCGGCGGCGAAATTACCTTTGAGTCAACGCAGAGCCAGGGAAGTCAGTTTTTTATCCGGCTTCCTCTCAGGGAAAACATCAGCTAAGCATTCTTAACCAGGCCAACTAGACTGGCTCATCCTGTTCCAGCTGGTAAACCAGGTCGTTAAACTCTTCCAGCTTCCCTTCGAAGGCTTTTAAAGCATCGCTTAGACCCTGGTTGTAGAAGCGATAACCAATTTGCTCGGTAAAAAAGTCCAGCAGAAATTGAGCATCGAAAATTCCGACTTCAATGCTCAGCTCTTCGGCGAGATATTCCTTTAGCTTTTTGGCAATCTCATCTTTCTCCGATTGGCCAAGTTCGATCATTGCCAAACTCAAGCTCCCAGCTGTCGGGCAAGATCCAAAAAGTCGGTGGCGATGTAATCGAATTCATCTTGAGGCGGGGGCGGTGCTGCACGGCCCGGCCCGTACTCTAATGGCCGTATGACATAAGCCTGTTTCATACCGGTTTCCGCAGATGCCCGCGAGTCGCCAACATGGGCAGATACAAACAAGACTTCTTCCGGGGCCAGCCCCAGTAAATCAGCGGCTGTTAAGTAGGCCTGGGGGTGAGGCTTGTAATGCCGGGCCAGTTCCGCTGACAGTACCGCATCCCAGGGCATGCCGGCGTTCTTTGCCATATTGGTAAGCAGGGATACATTACCGTTAGACAGGGTTGCAATAATGTATTTTGTTTTTAGCCGGTTTAGTCCGGCAACAGTATCAGGCCAGGGCGATAATCTGTGCCAGGCTCGATTGAAATGATCCAATTCAGCCTCAGTCAAACCTTCCAGCTTGAATTCTTCCACCAACTCATCCAGAACCATTCGATGCAAATCATCGATCTTGGTCCAGGGAAGTTCACCGTTTCTGACACGATTCATCGAAGGGCCATAGCCACCACGCCAGCGATCAGCAAATTCAGCCCAATCAACATCATATCCTTTGCGGGCACCCAATAATTGCCCCTCACGAATAATTGATCCTCGCCAATCGACGACCGTACCGAAAACGTCGAAAGTTAGTGCTTTAACACTGTCTGCAACTGTAGCTTGGGCATTGGCTGAACTAATTGGCAGCACGCCCAAACCCAATACTGCGGGAAGAGTCGCTGCAGTTTCCAGAAACCGCCTTCTGGAATTACTAATCATTCGGGATTTCTCTGTATTCGAAGAGTTCATGGGCAATCCTCCATTATTGTTCTTGGGAGAAGATTACTGCTTAGAAGCGTTGACGGTAGCACATATGCACAGCGATATCATCCAGCGTCTAAACCACTGGGATACGAAATCAATTAGGATTACTCGAGCTGAAAGTCTATTGGAAATAAACCACCAGGATTGCAACAGGACAAATAAACTTCACGTAGAAAGGCCAGATCTTCCAGAACAAACCCTGTTCTGCTTCCGGGGCTCCCTGCTTGATTTCCTGCAAGATATCGTTTCTACGCCATATCCATGCAACGAAAATACAAAATGCAAAACCAAGCAAGGGCTGGCTAACTTCAGTAGTTAAAGTAACCACCATGTCGAACAGGGGATCGAAGTTAAACACGATTACCAGGGAAATGATGGTGATGATGGACCCTATAATCATCGCCGCCTTTCTGCGTTCCATGCCATGATGTTCGACGCCATAGGCCACAGGCACTTCCAACATTGAAATAGAAGAAGTTAGCGACGCAATTGTCATCAACAAGAAAAAGGCAATGGCAACGAAAACACCAATTGCTCCCATGGTGTTGAACAATGCCGGTAACACCGAAACGATTAAACCAGGTCCAGCAATCAATCCACCCTCTGCATCGAAAATCTCCACACCGTTAGCCAGCGCGACATACATTGACGGGAGGATTAATAATCCAGCCAGGACCGCAATACCGATATCCAGTAAGGCAACCAGGCCACCAGTTGTAGGCAAGTTTTCCTTCTTGCTTATATAGGAACCATAAATAAGCATGGTGCCTACGCCGAGAGACAGGGAAAAGAATGCCTGACCCATAGCATCAACTAACAAGGCTGGTTCGGTCAAGCGGGAAAAATCCGGAACCAGGTAAGCTCTCAGCCCATCGCTGGCACCCGGCAAAGTCAAGACGTAAATAATTAACAGAATCAGGATGGCTATTAAGGATGGCATTAAGCGGGAAGCCCATTTTTCTATGCCGTCTTTTACTCCGGCACTGATAATGAACACGGTAACTGTCATGAACAGCACCACAAAGATTGAATTACGCAACACCGCATCCGTCGTTAACCATTGTGCCGCGCCGTCCATACCCAGGAGTCGGGCAAGAGGATCAAAAAAGAAAGCAATCATCCAACCGCTGACAATCGCATAGAAAGACAGTATGAAACTAACCGTAAGAATTCCGGCAAAACCAACTGCCAGAGCCGCCACTCGGCTTTTATCTCCCGGGGATATTGCCCTGAGCGCAGTTACTGCATTCGCACGGGCATAGCGACCGATTATCAACTCAGCCATCAATGCCGGATAGGCGAGCGCGAAAGCAAGGACTAAATAAGCAAACAGAAATGCGGCGCCGCCATTTGACGCAGCTTTGGTCGGAAATCCCCAGATATTACCCAGACCGACCGCAGAACCGGAAGCCGCCATTAAAAAGCCAAATCTAGATGAAAACTCTCCTCTCGGCGCCGCCATGGCTCATTCCTTTTTTAGAAAAACGCAACAACAAGTTCGCCGCAAGAGTAACTCAAGTCGTAGAACCGGTAAATATTAGTAATTATTGCTGGAAAGATTCCAAAGTAAATTGAACAGGGCTGGTATTAGTTAATGCAAACACAACATTACTGACGATGATAACGTTGCCATCCATATTCACTTCGAGCGAAGGAATACGCAGCCGCCCATCAGCACTGGAGAAAGTAGCCACTCCTTCCAAGGGTCCCCGGCGCGGAATTACACTCTCCAAATTTGCCTGTATGACCACATCGTCTCCAGCCGGAACGGAATTGAAGTTCATACTGATGAGCTCCGAACCGTTATCGATGTCAACCGAAGTTATAAGAAGCCCTGAACCAGTTTCCAGCACATGAGGCGCCCCACTCAGTCGCCGAACCACTTCCACGTTCTTGAAGACGAAATCCCTTGGATCGGTATAAGGCGTGGTCCAGTAAGGAGCGTCAGAAGCCTTTACTCCAAGATCAATGGTGGGCAGATCATCGAGCGCATCTACGATTTGCATCCCATCCCCCAGGACATGACCAAAGACAGTAAATCCTCCATCTACGGTATCCAGATCCGTATTGTCTTCAATATTTACGAACCACTGGTTGGTTGCACTATCGGGCTGCCCGGAAATCCGCGCCATGGCAACCGTTCCCCTTGTATTGGATACGCCAGTAAATTCATTCTGGATAGGTGGATCCAGGGGAATATCGATGGGCCCAACGAATAACTCGAATCTGTAAGCGCCGCCCTGGGCGACGAAATCATCCACGACGCGATGGAAATAGGTGCCGTTATAGTCGTTGCGGTTCACGTAGTTGAGGAAGTTCTGCACCGTAATCGGCGCAGTTTCATCCAACAGCTCTATAGAAAAATCACCAATGGATGTGCTGACGCGCACGATAGTGCCCGCATAAGTGCTTACTGGTAAGACTGTAATGAGGAAAACGAGGAAAATACCGGCAGCCCTACCCCCTAGTTGCCGTGTTACTGCTCTCATTAATGCTCCTTGATTTTTTGCTGAACCGACTATTCTGAGACTGGACGAGCATAGGTTAAGTTCCATCAATATTCAACCACCTTCAGCCCATGAAATACGCCGTCTTGCCTGACCTTTGACAGCTTTGCCGGATACCCACAAATAGGCTATGCTTGCCAACTGTCCGAAACAGGGAACGGATCTATTTCGGGTTTTTGTCCAATCGTTCAGTTTTAAAAGTTAAGAGTCGTTGGTGTCTGGAACTAATCACCAAAATCCTTCCAAGAGATTCGGTATCGGCGTGGATTACGGTACCAGCAATAGCGCGGCAGCCATTTACGATGGCAAACGGGTTCACCTGGTACAGCTGGAATCACGCACTACCGTAATGCCCTCAGCAACTTATATCGACCGGGATTTTCAGATAGTTACGGGACAGGCAGCTATCGATTGTTATATCGAGAGCAATACAGGTCGCACGGTAGAGCTTAGCGCCGAAGTGCTGGGTGAAGGCAGGACTTCTACCGGCCAAATTGGTGATCACGGCTTGCCCGAAGAAGCCTCTACCGAAAAAATTTACGGGCAGTCATTTATCGATGGTGGACAGAAAGGCAGGCTTTTCCGTGGCATCAAGCGCCTGCTCGGTAATTCAGCAGCTCCGCGCTTAATGGTCTTCGATAGGCCGTTTCGATTAGTTGCGCTTATTACTCCCTTGCTCCTTCGAATTCGAAAGAGTACAGCCGACCTGTTTACAAAACCTGGATTACAAAATGAAAGCACCAGGCACGCCTGCATAGGTCACCCGGTAAATTTCGAAGGCAGCGATACCAATAGAAATCGACTAGCTTTACACTTACTCTCTGAAGCCTACGGCTATGCCAAATTCGATGAGCAGACCTATTATCCTGAACCTATAGCGGCCGCCCTCAGTTACCTCCACGATCACCCCGAAGCGGAACAACAGACTTTACTCGCGGTAGATTTTGGCGGCGGCACCCTGGACCTGTGTGTACTAAGCCGTAAAGACCAGGAATTTTCGGTGCTGGCTACCCATGGTGTAGGCCTCGGCGGCGATCACATCGACCAACTTATGTTCAGAAAATTATTGTTCCCCCTTCTCGGAAAGGGAGAACGCTGGCGCCGTGCAGGAGAAGATCGGGAAATTGAAACAGCGTTTCCTTTCGAAGACTACGAAGAATTACTGCTTAACTGGGCGGTTAGCTACATGCTCAACCAGAACAAATACACTACGCCCTTGATGCAACGCATTGAATATGGCGATGAGGCTGCGGTCAAATTTCGACGCCTCTACGATTTAATCAAGAGCAACTACAGCTATCTTGTCTTTCAAACCATAAAAGACCTGAAGGCCACTTTGTCTTCCCGGGAATCTGCCATGCTGGATATCCCTGAATTGGATATCAAACTGTTAGTAAGCAGGACTGAGTTTGAAGGATTCATCGAGGAAGTACTGGAAAAATTTCAGCGAGCAATTACCGATCTTCTGCAAAAAACGAATCTGGACCAGCAAGACATTCAACTGGTAATTCGCACCGGCGGATCTTCACTCATTCCCGCTGTTAAACGCATACTGGATGAGATGTTTCCAGATAAAGTAATTGAACACGATCCTTTCACCAGCGTTGCCGCAGGGCTCGCCATCGCCGAATACAAGCAGCTTGGCAACAGGCTTAAGCCCTGAGATCCAGTCACTACCGAAGATCCAATAGCCACTTTGTAGCTATACATTTCCCGGCAAGTTTTGTAACCTGAATTCATTAACCTATCGAAGTCCTTTTACCGCCACGGACTTCAGCAGAACAGGAGCAATCAATGTCTGCTAATCCCTGGCGGTGATGCAAAAGCTCATTCTCAAGCGACAGGAAACGAAATTTCCCCGTACCGCTTCAAGCAAAGAAATTTTTACCCGTATTTGTCACATTAATAAGTGGGGTGACGCCAACACACGCTCGGGAAAAGAATCCAGCCTCTTAAATACGGTTCAGATCAGAAGAAAGCTTCCCCACCTAATCAAAAGCTTTAAGATTGAAAGCCTGCTGGATATTCCCTGTGGTGATTTTTACTGGATGCAGGCAACAGACCTTCCTTTAAAACAGTATCTTGGAGCGGATATCGTTGATGTAATTATCGAAGATAACAATCAAAATTCCTCCGATGCTAAACACCGTTTCATTCGACTGAACATTCTTTCAGGCAAGCTGCCAATTAGTGAGGGCATCCTGTGCCGGGAATGCCTGGTCCACTTTCATTCGAAGATATAGATTGCGCAATTGCCAATATAGAACGAAGTCAGAGCCGGCTATTACTGACTACCGCCTTTCCTGACCTTGCACACAATAAAAACATACTTACCGGCAAGCATCGACCGTTAAACTTTGAGAGATCTTTTTTTAACTGGCCGCGACCTGTCACCCAGTTTGTAGAATCACAAACTATCAGGCACGGAAAAAAGGTTCTTGCTGTTTGGAGAATTGCAGATCTTCCCTGATCAGTAAATTCCTAATCCGATCCTTCTCTTTCTTCCCGACGAGCGCCGGCGAGAATACCAGGCAAGGCGTAGTTTCCTTCGTGACAGGCATATTCATACAGGGCACCCGTCGCAGTGCGAAATGGAATCTGAGCTGTCCAGGCTTGAGTGTATGCGTCTTCGTCCTCGACGGTAAATTCATAGAGAATCTCATCTGCCCCGCTACGGGTAAATCGCTCTGTTACTTTTGCCGTAGGAGGGATATAGAGGACATGTTTTATAGCAAAGCGAAAACTTTGCTGGGGATGAAAGTTAACGGTTTCCACCACCAGGGTATCCCCTTCCCAATAACCGATAGAATCCCCCAGCCAAGGTGAAAACTGATCTCCCAGGTGCTCCGAATTTAAACGAATGATTCTGGCATCATGATTCATTTCCGCCAGTATCATCACGTAGTCTTCGCTCTGCACGATTTGCAAATTGTTGTTGTAAAGCACAGGTAACATTGGCGGACCACCGCTGGAACCAAAGCCAACCATGCATCGCTCTCCGAGAGGTCGCTGCTCCGGACCGTCATAGCCTGTTGATTGCCCGTATTCCATGAAAGCCATCCCTGCCGCCTGGGTATAGGGAATCTGGCCATTCCCTGGTTCTACAATCCAGGACGTGCGGTACTGGCCATCTATCTGTGCCAGGCGCGTTCCCGGATCGATCCAGAATGCATTGTAACCAGCGTCGGTATCACCATCGGTAGGAGGAGCACGATCGGGATCACTGGGCGCATTGTCTGCGTCGGTAAGCACATTCAGCGCGGCGTTTTGTTCTATCTGCCGGGCCTGTTCTGCATCAACTATCAAGGTATTACCGAGAGTAGGATCTCTTTCCAAATTAGTAATAGAAGCCGAAGTCCAAACTCCCTGCAAGTCGGGAACACCATAGGCAGTGCGTGGCATGTCCCACGACTCCTGAGCAATACCAGACTGAATTACAGATGCTGTTAAAAATATTGAAAAAACTAATCTCTTAGACATAACTCACCCAAATTTTCAATTTCGGGAACTGGCCTTCCCGATCGGATTTACTGCCAAGCAGCTTAAATGTGTTGCAGTGGAAACTCCAGCAGTAACTGGCCATTTTGCGGATCACGAATTTCGAAATTTACTTGATTAGAACTTTCAAGTGCATCAGTAAAAGTCGCGGTGTCTTCAAGGTTGCTGATAATAAAAACAACCTGCCCTTCCAGGGTTCGGTCCGGTGGAATCTCGATGGGGTTGAACAAATATCTCTGGTTTTCGCTCAACATGCCCTGCACCGCAGACTCCACACTAAGACCATTGCCCGGCACATTCAGTCTTACTGCCCGGAACAGAATTTCTTCCCCATTCACTTCGGTCATGCGCAGGAATAGGTTGACGTGACGAGTGAATAGTTCGCGGTTTTTAACTGCAATGGTAGGTGTATAGATGGGATAACGAAAACCAACTTCGATAATGCCATTACTGGTGCGATCTGTAATCAGTGACGTGGCTAATTGCTCAGCCTCAAAGCCTTGCCCTGCCTTTCCCGGCAACAGAAACAAATAAAAAATAAAGCCGGGAATTAGTGCCGGCACACACACAATGCCTGCGTAAGTTCCTGGCCGATCCGTAAACAATGGATTTAGTGGATAAACTGCTACCAGCGCAGCAAAAATAGCAACACTCAATACCAGCGCACGTACGACCAGCGGCTCTTCACCCAGACGGCCCGGATTGTCAGAAATAAATACAACCACAAGCACCGCAATCAGCAAGGAAACCAGGCTAGTGACGACCTGTTGTAAGCTAATCTTCATAGGCACTAACACCACTGCTCAGAGAAATATCCAATCAGCTAACGTTTTCACCGTGGGCTTGTTTGTCGGCATGGTAGGAAGACCTTACCAAGGGACCGCTGGCAACCTGGGAGAATCCCAGATTTTCTCCGTACTCCCGCAGCACGTCGAATTCTGATGGGTGCACAAAGCGTTCTACTTTCAAGTGATCTTTACTTGGTTGCAGGTATTGACCGAGAGTAATCATGTCAACATCGTGTGCTCTTAAATCCTGTAACACCTGTTTTACTTCGTCGATTTCTTCTCCCAATCCAAGCATAAGTCCTGATTTGGTTACCACAGCCGCTTGCCGTTTCTTATAGGCCTTTAACAATTCCAGAGACCATTGATAGTCAGCCCCTGGCCTGGCTTGCTTGTAGAGTCTGGGCACAGTTTCGAGGTTGTGGTTAAAAACATCGGGAGGAGCTTGTTCGAGAATGTCGAGCGCTATATCCATGCGGCCGCGAAAATCCGGCACCAGCACTTCAACTTTTATTGCAGGATTGTATTTTCGTGTTTCTGTTATGCAATGTGCAAAATGTTGGGCACCGCTATCTTTCAGATCATCCCTGTCCACCGAAGTAATGACCACATAACTCAGACCCATTTCTTTTATTGCTTCAGCAAGTTCTCTCGGCTCGTTTTCATCCAATGGGCGTGGTTTACCGTGGGCAACATCGCAAAATGGACAGCGACGGGTACAGATATCTCCCATAATCATGAACGTTGCAGTTCCGTTACTAAAGCACTCTCCAAGATTTGGACAGGATGCTTCTTCGCAAACGGAAGCCAGTTTGTGGTGTCTTAACTTATTTTTTATGTGGCTGATTTTTGGCGACGCAGGAATCTTTACCCGAATCCAGTCAGGTTTTGCTGGTAATTCAGTAGTAGGAATAACTTTCACGGGAATGCGCCGAACTTTCTCGGCACCCCGGAGTTTTTCACCCTCTACTAAAACGTTTCTGCGTTTACGCTCTGTCATGGTTTGTACTAAAACTCTGAATTTCAGTAATGGTCTTTATAACCTAGTTTGCCTAGCAACTTATTGCACAAAACCTTGCTTACTTTTTGCAGCAATAATTCTTCGTTTTCCCAGAACTCAGAAAGTTGAGTTACAGCAAGATTTTCGAAACCGCATGGATTGATACGACTGAATGGCGACAAATCCATGTTAACGTTGAGACTCAAGCCGTGATAACTCCAGCCATTTTTAATCCTTAATCCAAGCGCCCCGATTTTAGCATTATTCACGTAGACACCGGGAGCTTTGGTCCGCGTCTCCGCCTCGATGCCAAACTCATTTAAAGTAGCCGCCATGGCCCGTTCAATCAGGTCGACCAGGCTGCGAACCCCCATTTTACGGCGTCTTACATTGATCAGCAGGTAGGCGACCAACTGACCAGGGCCATGATAGGTTACCTGCCCGCCGCGATCGACCTGGACCACCGGAATCTCCCCGGGATTGAGGATATGCTCGGCGCGACCGGCTTGACCCTGGGTATAGACTGGTTTGTGACTCAGCAACCATATCTCATCATTGCGCTCGTCTTTAGGATGCTCAGCGAGATATCGCATAGCACCCCAAATCGGTTCGTAATCCTGTAAGCCGAGTCGTCGAATAACCAGGTCGGGTAAGAGGATGTTTGAATCTAATGGCTCAGCCTGAAACCATTTATAGTTCGTCAGTCGCAAACTAAAGCACCATCTTTACGCTTTCTATTTTTTTCAAATCTTGAAAAATATTTTGTAACTGCTCTTCACCGGTAGCAGCAATCGTTACTGTAACAGAAAGGTAATTGTTTTCGCGGCTTGCCTGAACCTTGACTAGATCAGCAGTAATAGCGCCGGTATGTCGCTCAACCGTGGTAAGCACAGATTCCTGGAAATCATCAACAGCCTTGCCGATGATTTTGATCGGATATAAGCAGGGAAATTCTATTTTTGGTGGTTCTTGTTCACTCGACTTTGAATCATCTGTCATGATGAAAACATTATCCGCTGAACAAATTCGAGAAGAACAATGTCAACCAGTCGACGAATCGCTTGAAGACCCCACCCTGTTGAATCTCTTGCATCGCAATAACGTCACCAGAATAAATGATGTCATTATCAAGGGTTACGTTTACCACCCCCATTATCTGCCCATTATTCAGCGGTGCCCTGATGACTTCTTCGACATCTACCGTGGCTTGCATGGACTCGGACTGACCGCGAGGAATAGTTACATACACTTCTTCTTGAATGCCCAGATCTACGGCATTCAGATCGCCGGACCAAACCGGCACATTAGTTAGAATCTGGCTGGAGTCATAGAGCTTGTGAGTTTCGAAATAACGGAAACCGTAAGTCATTAGCTTCTGGGTTTCGATCGCCCGAGCCTCTTCGCTGGCGGTGCCCATCACTACCGAAACCAAACGCATACCATCTCGTTCTGCTGATGCAACCAGGCAGAAGCCGGCAGCATCGGTCCAGCCGGTTTTCATACCATCGACATTGCGATCCCTGAACAACAGAGTATTGCGATTGGCTTGTCTAATATCGTTATAAGTAAATTCACGCTCCGCATACATCGGGTAGTAATCGGCATGCTCGATAATCGATGCCTGGGCGAGTATCGCGAGATCACGGGCAGACATTGTGTTGTAGTACAGCTCTGTATCCAGGCCACTGGAATTCATAAAAAAACTATTGGTAAGGCCAAGCACCTCACCATATTGATTCATCATGTCGGCAAAGGCTTCTTCGCTACCGGCGATATGTTCAGCAATGGCAACACTGGAATCGTTACCGGACTGAATAATGATGCCGCGCAATAAGTCTTCCACGCTTACCTGGGTGTTTACTCCCACAAACATCTTGGAACCTTCCATACGCCAGGCTTTCTCACTGATATGTACTTCATCGCGCAGGGATAAATTGCCATTGATGATTTCTTCAATCGCGATATAGGCAGTCATGATCTTGGTAAGACTGGCAGGAGGAAGCGGCTCATCGGCATTTTCTTCAACGATTATGTGGCCGGTACGAGCGTCCATAAGAATATAGCTGGTGGCCGCTATCTCTGGCGCACGAGGAATAATGGATTGGCCGCTTACCAGGCTACTGCCGCCAAGCAATGCACAGAGGATCGCTATATCTCGAAATCTTGAGACTGAAAATAATTGAAAAATTGCGTTCTTTAAAAACATAAAGAATTCCGTGTTAAAGCTAGTGATAATGTTGTGCCGAGAGGTGACGATTACAAGCGCTGCGATCGGAAAGTACTACTCTGTGACAGTGTACGGGCTTCCCAGTTCAGCAGCAACTACACGCTGCGTTATTCGTCGTATCTCACCGGCATCGTTTACTGGTCCGATTCGAACCCGATGCAGTACTCCGTTCGAAGTACTGTTAATCGACCTGATAAACACCGGTCGATTAGTCATGGCTCTCAATTTATCCGATACTTCACGGGCAGAATTAATATCTGAGAATGCGCCTACCTGCAAAAATTGTTCTCCCGAGCTTGCTATCCGCAGGCTGTCTCGATTTGACGCACTGGCCCTGACAATAGTTCGATCCGTAGCCACGCCATTGGGAATTATTGATTCCAGTTGAACACGGGCCGTACCCCGGTCCGCATAGCCCAATTTGAGCGCGGCAGCATAACTCAGGTCGACAATCCTATCACCGTGAAAAGGGCCTCTGTCATTTACTCGGACAACAATACTGCGATTGTTATCCAGGTTCGTGACTCGCAAGTAACTGGGAATAGGCAGCGACTTGTGAGCGGCAGAGACTTTATACATATCAAAGACTTCACCGTTGGAAGTCTTGTGACCATGAAATTTTTCCCCGTACCAGGAGGCAATACCCCTCTCGTTATAGCCTTCCTCGGTGGACATCACATGATAAGTCTTGCCCAGAACTGTATAAGGTGAGCGATTTCCCGCCATGGTGCGCGTAAAAGGTTCCGGTATGACTTCTGGAATCGATGCAATATCAACGGTTCCACTGGGTGCCCGGTCCTGTTCAATAGAATAGCGACTTGAAGAGCTGGGTGGCGTGGGCGCAGGCGCAGAAGAACAGGCCGCCAGCGCAGCTGCCAAAAAAGCGATCAGAAAAGCTTGTCTAGAAGACTTGTTCATAACTCCCGCACCACACAGAAAATCCAAGCAAGTTAGTTACTTAGCGTCCAAATCCTCGAGAATTTTAATCTATCCGACCCGCGCCAGAGGCGGTGGAACTTCAAATTTACAGAAAATACCGAAAAACACGCCTTTGCTTAGAAATAAACCTATATTTTTCAGTTAGTTAGCCCTATCACGGCCATGAGTTTGAATCGACATGAGTAATCCAAAGCCAATGAACAGGGTAAGAATGGCTGTCCCACCCCGGCTTATCAGTGGTAAAGGCAAGCCGATTACCGGCACCAGCCCGGAGACCATGGCCATATTGATAAACACGTAAAAGAAGAATGTAAGGGTAATACTACCCGCCAGTAAACGACTGAACATATCCTTGGCCGCATAGGCGATGTAAAAGCCCCTTACCAGCACAAACAGGTACAGGCAGATCAGGAACAGCACACCCAATAAACCAAATTCTTCCGCCAACACCGCAAGAATAAAATCGGTATTACTCTCCGGGATAAAGTCCAGGTGCGATTGCGCACCATTGCCATAGCCTTTGCCATAAACTCCACCGGAACCGATAGCGATTTGTGACTGTATGATGTTGTATCCCGCGCCGGTTGGATCCCGGTATGGATCAAAAAATGTGAGTATTCGATTTTTCTGATGTTCCTGGGCCAGGAACAAATACCATGCCGGTGACGCTAACAATAAAGCAAACAGGCCACTAAAGACTATGCGCCAGCGAATGCCGGCAAGCAGCACGACGAATATGCCTGACATTGCGACCATGATCGCAGTTCCCGTGTCGTTCTGAACCACGATTAAGGCTGCCGGGAGCAGGATCATTACTGCCGACCAGAATAAATGTTTGAAACGAGGTGGTAATGGTCGGCTGGCCAAATACCAGGCCATTAACAAGGGAACTACGATCTTCAAAGTTTCCGATGGTTGAAAACTCGGCAAGCCGGGAAGGTCTAACCAACTGCGAGCACCATTCTCTTCCACACCTATAAACAAAACCACGATCAGTAAGGCCAGGCCTACTCCATACAGGGAAGGGGCCCAACGGCGAAAAAAATGTGGGCTGAACTGAGCAACGATGAACATCAGGACTAACCCGGCAAACATTATCAAGGCCTGACGTTGTACGACTGCCTGATCACCATCACTGGCGCTATAGAGAACGAATAAGCCAAAAGCGCACAATACAATGACGCCAACAAGCAAGGGTGGATCGGTGTGAATAAGGCGCCAAATTGTTTGGGCGCGACTTTGGCTAGAATGAAATCCAGTAGATTGACGGATGAAATCTTGGTTATTCATCTGCTTCCGTGACTAAAGCGTTGGTCTCGGGTTGTGCCGGCGGTACTACGTCTTGCAGTGCATCGAAATCGATCTGCAGAATGTCCAGCAGATATTTGTCGGTAAGTTGCTTCGCTATCGGTCCTGCAGCGCCCCCTCCAGATTCTCCATTTTCAACGAAAACCGCCAGAGCGATTTGCGGCGCAATGTGGGCATTCATGGCTGGAGCAAAAGCGATAAACAAGGCGTGGTCCCGATTTAAATCGGACACAATAATGTCATCGCTGGATAAGATATCCTGGCTAATACCAACTGCCTGCGCCGTACCGGACTTACCCGCCAGCTTGTAATTCATGTCAGGATCTTTTTGTGCAATTTCCGGATACGCCGTTCCGTAATCCCTGAATTCGTTCGAGTAAGGTCGATGCACAACCATGGTCATGGCTTCTTCCATATAACGCCAGTAGTCAGGATCATTTAACATTACATCAGGAACTGAGTTTTCGATGATTGGTGAATAGTCCTGCCCTTCAACCGCCTTTAACATACGGGGCTGAACCACGTCTCCCTTATTGGCGATGATTGAAGCCGCCGTGGCGAGCTGCAATGGTGTTGCCCACATATAGCCCTGACCGATTGAAGAGTTAATCGTGTCTCCCGGGTACCAGGGCTCCCCGCGGGTAGACATTTTCCATTCCCTAGAAGGTAATACTCCGGTCCTGGCATAGGAAACATCAACGGCGAAATTATCTCCAAATCCAAACTGGGACATGAAGCCATGAATAGTATCGATACCCATGCGATTACCCAGATCAAAGAAGAAGGTATTACAAGACTGGAAGATCGCCTTCTGTAAATCCGTGAGTTGGTGACCTCCACCAATCTGGGTTCTTAAGGTCCAGTCGCCCCAACGATAGGAAACGCCAGGCAACCTGAAATAACCTGGATCCTGAATCGCAAATTCGTAGTCAACAAACTCATGATGAAGCCCACCCAATCCCAGGAATGGCTTGATGGTTGAGCCTGGCGGATAGGGGTTCGTAGTGCGATCAAACAGTGGTGTATTTATTTCGTCCGTTACTAAGACACTGTAGTCCTTACTGCTTATACCGGTAACAAACAAATTGGGGTCGAATGCAGGCTTGCTAACCATTGCTAAAATACCACCGGTCGAAGGCTCAATTGCCACTACTGCACCGCGGAAATCTCCCAGGGCATCTTCTGCTGCTCGCTGCAGCTCTGCATGTATATGCAAACTTATGTTTTTGCCTGCCACAGGATCAGTGCGGTCTAAATACCGCATAACCTGACCCCTATTATTTTTCTCTACAATTTCATAACCAACGGTACCGTGAAGAATGTCTTCGTAAGTTCTTTCCACGCCGGTTTTACCAATATGGTTAGTACCACCGTAATTTTCCTTGTCCTCATCGGACAGACTATCCAGTTCTTGCCTGTTTATTTCAGAGACATAACCAACCGCATGAGCAGTCAAGCTACCCAGGGGATACTGCCGAACGAATTGAGGCTCGATAGCTATACCGGGCAACAAATGAGAATTTACGGCGATACGGGATTTTTCTTCATCGCTTAAAACATAGCGCAAAGGTACCGATGAAAACGGCACGCGATTACGTTGCATTCGTGCATTGAACTGTTCGATATCGTCATCAGTAAGGCGAATCAATGTGCTCAAGTATTCAAGCATGGCATCAAGATCATTCACCTGTTCTCGCACTACCGTCAGGTTGAAGATGGGTTGATTGTCAGCGAGAAGCTCACCCTGCCGATCGAAAATAAGCCCCCTCGCAGGAGGCACATATTGCGAGTGAAGTCGATTACCGTCTGAACGGGCAGAAAAATACTCGTGTTGAGTAACTTGCAAATTAAAGAGTTGGATAACCAGTGCGGCAAAGAATAGAAAGATAAGCACAGCGGCCGTTATCAGGCGACGATTAAAGAGTCGCTGCTCAGCCTCATGATCTTTAAGCTGCCACTTACCAGCCATATGAAAGTTTGCCCTGAAGAATTGCCTTAAACACTAGAGTAATCGGCTAAGGAATAGGCCACTAAAGCCGCACTAGTAGGCCAGTTAGACCTATTTCAGCAAATAAAGTTGCCACACCTTGTATGCCAGTAAGTCTAGCGCCTTTTTTGGTCAATTTTTAGCCAACAGTTCCAAATTTGAGACAAAATTATCTAAGAAAACAGCTATTTCGCACTTTAATCTCTATTCACGGTGGTAGGGGTGCCCTTCCAGTAGACTATTGCCCCGATAGAGCTGCTCTACCAGGAGAATTCTTACAAGGGGATGAGGAAGGGTCAGGTCAGAAAGTGACCACTGCTCATTCGCCCTTTGCCGGCAATTTTCATGCAATCCGTCGGGCCCGCCTGCCAGGAAAACGATGTTTTGCCCCATTGACTTAAATTCACCCAGCTTTCTGGCCAGGTCTTCCGTAGACAGCCGTTTGCCAGCAACCTCCAGGGCTACAACGAAATCATTTTTCTGCACTTTGGCAAGAATAGCCTCTCCTTCCTTCTCCACACTTTGCAGAATATTGGCAGACTTACCACGGTGAGCCAGGGGTATTTCCGTGAGAGAGAAGCCGAGGGATCCCTTTATACGCTTCCCATATTCCTCAACACCACTCTGAACCCAGCCTGGCATTTTTGTGCCCACAGATATTAGAGAGATACGCATGGTTTATTCAGGACTGTTGTATCAGGAAATTTTTTCTTTCTGCTGACTCTCTTTTGGAGAATCGAAATTCCAAAGTTCCTCCAGGTTATAAAGAGCCCTGACAGGCGCAAGCATGATGTGAATCACCACAACTCCTAAATCCACTAATACCCATTCCGACTGCATACGTCCTTCAACACCTACCACATCCTGCTCGGCTTCTTTAACTTTTTTCACCACGTTGTCGGCGAGTGCTTTGATGTGCGTATTGGATCTCCCAGTAGTAATCACCATGTAGTCCGTGATCGAAGTCAGTTTTCTGACATCGATACAACTAATAGATTGGCCCTTAAGATCATCTAATGCATCCATTACTACTTCTGCCAATTTCTTACTTTTCAAAAGATTCTCTCGCTTCTACTAATGGTACAAATTATTACTGCTTATATAGGAACAAACTTTTTCATTCAGATCATTACCAGGGTTTTTCCCTTCAAGCAGTTTGTTACGAACTTCAGTCGAGGATAAGTCGTAATTAAAAGCTCTTGCGAAATAAAAACTACCTGCACCCTGACTAAAAAGGGATTCTGCTGAACCCATTTCTCTCTCTTCCAGCTTTATTGCGGCAGCGACATCGGGATCAATCGCCCCATCCATCCGCGCTAATACAAAGAAACAACACAGATCCAACAAACTCTCCCAGTCATGCCAACTGGTAATAGTATTAAAGGTATCCAGGCCCAGAATAAATACGAAGTCGGCTGCCGGGTTTTTGCCTCTTAGCTCCCGTATCGTATCGACGGAATAAGAAACACCTTCGCGCTCTAACTCGACAGTATCTACTTCCAAGCCCGCTTGGTTCTCAATCGCTAACTCGATCATAGTCAGGCGATGTTGGGCTGCAGTGTGAGCTGCGGCTCTATGATTGGGGATTGAGCAGGGAACCAGTTTAACCAGATCTAGGGACAGACATTGGCTGGCGTAGCTCGCAGCCTGGATATGACCGTTATGAATCGGATCAAACATGCCTCCCAATACACCTATTCGAGACATCATTGCCGAATATGACCATCCCCGAGTACGACAAATTTTTGCGAGGTCAGGCCTTCCAGTCCCACCGGCCCGCGGGCGTGTAGCTTATCAGTGGAAATTCCGATTTCGGCGCCCAGGCCGTATTCAAATCCATCGGCAAATCGCGTAGACGCATTCACCATAACCGAGCTTGAATCTACCTCACGCAAAAAACGCTGCGCGCGATTATGATCCTGGGTCATTATGGAATCAGTGTGCTGTGAACTGTATTCATTGATGTGACTGATAGCCTCATCCAGGCCGGCAACGACCTTTATGGAAATAACAGGCGCCAGGTATTCAGTCTCATAATCTTCTTCCGTAGCGGGAACTACTCCCGCAACGATTGCCTGAGTTTTTTCACAGCCTCGCAGCTCAACATTGTGAGATTTATATTCGTCGCATAGTTGTGGTAAGACATCCGCGGCTATGGCTTCAGCAACCAACAGGGATTCCAATGTACAACAGGTTCCATAACGTTGTGTTTTGGCGTTTACTGCAACGGTAACGGATTTATCCAAATCGGCTTTATCATCTATATACAAATGGCAATTACCATCGAGATGTTTAATAACCGGGACTCTTGCATCATTGCTGATTCGTTCAATCAATCCCTTTCCACCTCGAGGCACGATTACATCGACATAATCAGGCATGGTAATCAGTTTTCCCACTGCTTCACGATCGGTGCGATCCAGTACCTGAATCACGTGTTCACTCAAACCGGCAGCTTGCAATCCTTCGGCTATGCACGCAGCGATAGCCTGGTTCGAATGCAATGCTTCGGATCCACCCCGCAAGATAGTTGCATTGCCCGATTTCAAACATAGACTGGCCGCCTCAACAGTTACATTTGGCCGCGACTCATAAATAATTCCAATCACCCCCAAAGGAACGCGCATTCTTCCAACCTGAATTCCGCTGGGACGAAATTTCAAGTCACTGATTTCACCGACCGGATCATCCAGGGAGGCCACCTGCTGTAATCCCTCGATCATGGTGTCGATGCGCGCATCAGTAAGTTCGAGACGATCCATTAATGCGGCTTCAAGGCCTTTCTCCGCACCTGCTTTCAAATCTTTTTCATTGGCTTGCATAAGCGCAGCGCGATTTCTATTAATCGCTTCTGCCGTAGCGAGCAAGGCTTTGTTTTTATCTGCCGTTGACGCACTGGAAATTTCTCGAGACGCAGCACGAGCCTGAGAGCCCAGCTTATTCATATAGGCCTCGATATCGGTCATGTAGCTTTCGGCGCTATTCATGTCAGATTTTCCAGTGTGAGTAAAACCAGACAATCCGGCGTTTTCGGACCGGACTTATTGGGAAAGTGGCGGATTATACCTTAAATCCGCCTTAAACAGGTGTTCAAATAGACAGGCTACTGACATAAGCTTTATGCTTGCCACTCAAACAAGGCAGGTTGCATGACAGTCTCGCAGGATACAGATTTAACAAGCAGTAATACGGCATCTCCTACGGTATTTCAGGCTCTCATTCCAGTTTCAGTACTGGTGTGTTTGCTTTCTTTTTCAGTCTATTTATTCGGTGAAGATGCCAGTTACGGTCCAAACCAGATTGCCCTCTGCGTCGGTGCAGCCGTAGCTGCCCTGGTAGGCTGGCGCAATGGTCAGACCTGGGGTGAAATTGAGAACAGCATCGTCACCGGCATTACCGTTGCCATTAAGCCATTGCTAATTCTATTTTGTGTAGGATCGCTGATTGGTAGCTGGATCATGGCCGGTACGGTTCCCACAATGATCTATTACAGCTTATTGATTCTGGATCCTTCAATTTTCTATGCTGCCAGTTGTGTCATCTGCGCTTTAATCGCATTAAGCATTGGAAGCTCCTGGACTGTTGCAGGAACTGTTGGAATAGCACTCATCGGCGCTTCGGGAGGAATGGGTTTATCACCGGAGATTACCGCAGGAGCGATAATTTCCGGCGCCTACTTTGGCGACAAGATGTCACCGCTTTCTGAAACCACAAATTTGGCTCCGGCCGTAGCGGGAACAGATTTATTTACTCACATTGGTCATATGGTCTGGACGACTATCCCCAGCATCATAATGGCACTGATTCTTTTTACGTTTATTGGTTTGAATATCGATTCAAGCAGCAACGCGAGCGATCTGGAAATTACGCTTAACCTGCTCAATGAAAACTTTTCAATAAATTTGATTATGCTGTTACCAGTTATTGTCTTATTGGTAATGGCTAATAAAAAGTTTCCTCCTATCCCCACAATACTTACCGGAGCGATGCTGGGTGTTGTTATAGCGCTAATATTTCAGCGACCGGCAATCATGAACCTGGCCGGCGATGCACCAAACGTCGTTTTGGCCCTGTTCAAAGGCGTCTGGTATACCCTCTTCGATGGCTTCGTCCTGAGTAGTGGTAACGAAACCCTGGACAATTTAATGACCCGTGGCGGAATGAGTTCGATGTTGTCAGTTACCTGGCTCGTTTTGTGCGCGATGGTTTTTGGCGCAGTCATGGATCACACCGGATTGTTAAGAAAACTGGTGGAATACGCACTTTCCTTTGTGCACAGCACCGGCAGCTTAATCGCTACAACCATTGCTACCTGTATTGGAGCAAACATCATCACCTCCGATCAGTACATCTCGGTCGTGCTTCCCGGCCGTATGTATAAACTGGAGTACGAGAATCGAAATCTGGATATGAAAAACCTGTCTCGAACCCTGGAAGATGCGGGTACTATTACCTCACCATTGATTCCCTGGAATACTTGCGGGGCTTACATGGCCGGCACTCTGGGTGTGGCGACATTCGCCTACTTACCCTACTGCTTTTTCAACCTGATTAATCCGGTAGTGGCAGTCATTTACGGATTTCTGAATTTCAAAATCACGCCGGCATTGGAAGAGCAGCTAGCGTAAATCCTGGTTGGGAATTTTAAGCTCGATAACGTTTCCTTCCGGGTCATGGATATAGGTCGACCGGCCAAATCCTTCGGCACCGTAACGTTCGGCAAACTCCTCAGTTTCAATTCCGTTCCGTTGCAGATGGCTCAGTAATTCTGATTCTTTAAGCTCGCTAATTTGCAAGCACAGATGGTCCATGTTTCTGCCATCCTGTCTGGGCGCCCCACCTCGCATCCGTCCCAGCTCGCTATCCACCGGGACAAGGTCAATGAGCGCCGAACCGGCTCGTAGCTGGACCAAGCCAAGCTCTTTGAGCTCTCTTTCCAGGGTGCAGTTAAGCACTTCGGAATAAAACTTCAACATCGCTTTGATATTGGAAGTGCGTAAGACGACGTGGTCGATGGCTTTAACTTCAATCAAGTTGGTCAGATCTCGTTTTGTAGTTTCAATTGTGCTGGATAGGGATTCATATACCAGGAATTGGCAATGTATTCATTTGGAAACTTGCGAAAGAAATGATTTAGCAAAGTGATGGGCACAATCAGTGGCAGTTGCCCCAGGCGATAATTTTCAAATGTCTGAACTAATTCCTGCTTGTCATCGGCACCCAGAGAATTCTTTAAATACCCCTGTATATGTTGCAATACACTCATGTGTTTACCACGGGTAGCACGCAGCTTTAATGCCGTCATGAATAACAACAAATATTTATCTGCATCGTCTTGAACATTTTCTTTTCTTATCCCAGCTACCAGCTGCCCAAGCTCCTGATAACTTACCGGATCGTGACTCATGATGATTAGCTTGTGGCGGGCATGAAAATCCACCAGCGCACCTACACTCAAACCCTCGCTTAACATTTGATGCCAACGATACATAGCAAAAACCCGTTGCACGAAGTTCTCCCGCAATATCGCATCACCGAGCCGACCTTCTTCCTCTACCGGCAGCCAGGGGAAATTTTCCATTAAGCGCTGGGCATAGATTCCGATACCCTCTCGCACTGGCATGACATCATCCCAGATCTTAACTCGCTCCATCCCACAACTGGGTGAATCTTTTTTCAGAATGTAGCCACATAATCGCTTTTGCCAGGATTGTTGCTCATCGCTACAGCCCAATAAGGAGTCGGTGTAATCCTTTTCCTGATCATCGACACTCACGCAACGAATTTGTTTTTGCTGATCACGCCACAGGCGGATAGGTTTGCGCGGTATGCCGAGACCAATGTTTACTTCGGGACAGAATTGCTTGAATTCGAAATAGTTCCCAAGGGTTTTTCTGATATAGGAGTGACCTTTATGCCCGCCGTCGAACCGTACCCGTTCTCCCAGTAGGCAACTACTAATGCCTACTGGAATTAGTTCTGATTCTGATGAGGCGGTATCGGTCATAGTTAAGCTTCAGCTGAAACAAGATCTGCTATTGATAATCCGGATGAAACAATTTCTTCCTTTTGCTTTCGCGTGAGTTGTTTAATCTTATACTCCATTTTTAGCGCTTCAGATCTGTTGCCAATTAAACTGTGAAAGACAATTTTCAGTGGCGCTTTCCCCCTCAATGCCTTGGCACCATTTCCACCTTTACCTTCTGCGGTTTGTGAATGCTCTTCGAAACGCCGATCGACGTCTGTGGTAATACCTGTGTACAAACTACCGCTGGCGGTACGAATAATGTAAACGTGCCATTGACTGGCAACAGCATCAGGCAATTTTGTACCCCACTGGAGTACTGACTATGCGACCGTCTCGTTCCAGCTTGATTAAGTGAGCTAATAGCGTCTTTTTAGCCCAGGGTATTAAATGTTCTGCCACGTCATCGTAGACGGTGAGCACAAGCTCATCGATGGAGCATTCACCGAGCTTCTCCAGCCCAGCCACGACTTTCTGTTCACGTTTTAGTCGATGGGCAATGAGGTATTCGATCTCTTCATAGGGCTTGTCCATTACACCACCATGACCCGGTGCCAGGAAACGCAGCTCGATTTCCAGCAGGCGTTTTAGTGAATGCAGGTAAGAACCCATGTCACCGTCGGGAGG
This sequence comes from uncultured Pseudohongiella sp., assembly GCA_964616225.1. Classification (GTDB taxonomy): domain Bacteria; phylum Pseudomonadota; class Gammaproteobacteria; order Pseudomonadales; family Pseudohongiellaceae; genus UBA9145. The sequence continues at coordinate 134,924 of CAZTTE010000006.1, read as the reverse complement.
CAAAATTACCGAAGTGGTTCCCTGCAACACATGATCGCCGGTAAACAGAAAGCCTTCCCCCACCAGGTAGTAACACAGGTGGTTGGAAACATGCCCGGGTGTATGTACCAGGCGGACAGTGTATTCGCCACAGTCGATCTCATCCCCGTCACCCCAGCTGCGACCGGGTTGAAAGCTCTTATCCTGTGCTATCCCTTCCGGGGCCGGTATACCCACCAGTTCTGCACCAGTTGTTTCATGGATTCGAGCAGCCCCGGGAGAGTGATCCCCATGGGTATGGGTGGCAAGAATATATTCAAGCTTGCGCTCACCGATCGCAGCCATAAAGCTGTCAAACTGTTCAGGATTAATCGGCCCCGGATCCACCAGGCAAAGCCTGTCATCACCGATGAGATAACTGTTAGTTCCCGGTCCGGTCATGGGGCCGGGATTGCGGCCCAGAATACGATGAACTGTTACGTTAATTCCTTCGATTGGAGTGGGCACTCCTGGTTCAAATCCCTGCATTGGCTCTCCCGGATTGATTAAAGTAGGAATAATAACCTCTGTTCATGGCTCACCGAAAACTTCTCGTAAAGAATTCGAAAAGCCGCTGGAACTTCGACCCAAATCGAGACATAATTGCCCGCTTTAAAAATTCCAATATCCCACTCCGAATTGCTAATCGAGCAAGCGGTATCACGGTAAATGACTCAGCCATAACTAACAATTAATTTGCAGCATCAAACTGCGAATTCGCTACCCCTCGTTGTAGGGAAAAGTTATAGGAAAATCACCAGGACAGGAAAACATGCACAGGATCCAAACTTTTAATGCCATCTCTGCCAAGGGCCTCGATCGCTTCCCCGAGGATCAATATGAAGTTAGCGCCGATATAGACGACGCTGATGCCATCCTCCTGAGAAGCCATAAACTGGATCCGTCAGCTGTTAATGGCGGCTTGAAGGCAGTAGCGCGCGCTGGCGCGGGTGTTAATAACGTACCCGTGGGTGAATGCACCGACAACGGTGTAGTCGTATTCAATACCCCGGGAGCAAATGCCAATGCGGTAAAAGAACTGGTGCTCTGCGGATTACTATTGGCGTCACGAGGCATTATCCCCGGCATTGGATTCGCCAGCAGCCAGACTTCCATTGAAGACTATGGGGAATTGTCCAAGCTAATGGAGGCGGAAAAGAAGAAATTTAAAGGCAATGAAATTGCCGGCAAGACCCTGGGCGTCATCGGTCTGGGTTCTATCGGCTCGCTGGTTGCCGATATGGCAATCAAGATGGGCATGAAGGTTCAGGGATTCGATCCGGCACTTTCAGTAGAAGCGGCGTGGCGACTTCCAAGCCAGGTCAAACGTATCGAAAACCTGAATGCTCTTGTGGGAAGCTCAGATTTCATCTCCCTGCACCTGCCGGTACTGGATTCAACGCGAAATCTGATCGACGCTTCGATGTTTGCCTCCATGAAACAAGGGACTTGCCTGCTAAATTTTGCCCGGGATGAAATCGTCGACACCGAAGCGCTACTGGGCGCTCTGGATTCCGGCAAACTCGGCAAGTACGTATGCGATTTCCCTCGCCCGGAGTTCAAAGGCCGGGACAATGTGATCTCAATGCCTCATATCGGTGCCAGCACCGCCGAGGCCGAAGAAAATTGCGCGATGATGGCTGCGGATCAGCTCAGGGATTTCCTCGAAAATGGCAACATCAAGAATTCAGTCAACTTTCCCAATCTACATCTGGAAAGGGACGCAAATGCTGAGCGCTGCACCCGCCTGGCCATTAGCAATAAAAACGTACCAAAAATGCTGGGCCAGATTTTGTCGGTGCTGGCAGACCAGAATATCAACGTAATCGATATGCTCAATAAGAGCCGGGATGAAGTTGCTTACAATCTCATCGACCTGGAGAGTGCACCTTCTGACTCTGCCCTGGAAGCGATTGCGAAAATCGATGATGTAATTAAAGTTACCATTCTATAACGTATTAAGTAGGAAAAAAGTAATGACTCGAGTTTTTAACTTCGGCGCTGGACCCGCCATGCTGCCAACAGCTGTTATGGAGAAAGCCCAGCAAGAATTTTTGAATTACAAGGACATGGGTGCATCTGTAATTGAGATCAGTCACCGCTCCAAAGAATTCGACGCCATTATTAATGAAGCTGATGAATTACTGATCGAGCTGGCCAACATTCCCGCTAACTACAAAATTTTATACGTTCATGGTGGCGCACAAATGCAGTTCTCTGCAATTCCAATGAACCTGATTAGTCGAGTTTCTGCACGCAAAGCGGCTTACGTAGAATCTGGTAATTTCGCCAAGCTGGCAAACAAGGAAGCTGCTCGTTATGGCAGCGTAGATATTATTGCCAATAGTGAAGAGACAAATTACGACCGTATTCCAGCGATCGATCCTGCAAGCATTACAGATGAGCACTCCTATCTGCATATCACCAGTAATAACACGATCTACGGCACTCGCTTCCAGCAATTCCCTGAAACCGCTAATGTCCCCCTAGTGGCCGACATGACTTCCGAGTTTCTTTCTCGCAGTCTCGATATAAATCAATTCGGCGTCATATTTGCCGGACTGCAAAAAAATCTGGGGCCCGCTGGTCTCGCGTTGGTGGTAATACGGGAAGACTTGCTGGAACACGCTCTTCCAGAAACACCAAATCTGCTTAATTACAAAACTTACGCAGACAAACATTCCCTGGCCAACACCAATAACACCTTCGCCATTTACATGATGAAACTGGTCCTGGAATGGTTAAAAGAACAGGGTGGAGTCTCAGCTCTGGAAGAACAGAATACAGTCAAAGCCAAAGTTTTGTATGACCTGATCGATCAATCGGATTTCTACCTGGGCACAGCGCAGAAAGATCACCGTTCTACCATGAACGTTACCTTTAATCTTGCCAACAACGATTTATTGGACGACTTCCTGGCCCAGGCGCTGGGTAACGGCCTCTATGCATTAAAAGGACACAGGAATGTGGGTGGTGTAAGAGCGTCAATCTATAACGCTATGCCACTGGCTGGCTGTGAAGCCCTGGCTGAATTCATGCAAGAATTCGAACGTAATAACGCTTAATAAGCTTATTGCCTCTCGTTTACAGGTCGCAAGGCCTGCTATAGTTTGCGGGGAAGCTACGCCCGATAGACTATGAATTCTCCGAGAAAAATAATTCACTGTGATTGCGACTGTTTTTACGCGTCTATAGAGATGCGCGACAATCCCAGCCTCGTTGGCAAGCCTATCGCGGTAGGTGGATCACCAGATCGGCGTGGGGTAATCGCCACCTGCAATTACGACGCACGGAAGTTTGGTATCCACTCTGCCCTCGCGTCCGCCACAGCAAGGAAGCGCTGCCCTCAGTTAATTATTATCAGACCTGATATGGAAAAATATCGGGAAGCATCTCAGCAAATTCATGAAATCTTCCAGCAATATACCGATCTCATCGAACCACTTTCACTAGACGAAGCCTACCTCGATGTAAGTGAATGTGACTTACTGGATGGCAGTGCTACCAAAATTGCGCAGTCCATCAGGGACCAGGTCAGAGACAAGATTGGCATCACCATATCCGCAGGAGTAGCCCCAAATAAATTCCTGGCCAAAGTAGCTAGCGACTGGGATAAACCTGATGGGCAATTTGTTATCCGACCGGAAGAAGTTGACGCATTTGTTGCTGCACTACCCGTCAAGAAATTGCACGGCGTAGGCAAAGTCACAGCGAACAAGATGAAGCGGCTAGGCATAGAAACCTGTGGCGACCTGCGCAATCTCAACCAAGAAAAATTACAAAAATATTTTGGCAGCTTTGGCGAGCGACTGCATAAGCTGAGCATAGGGGAAGATGAGCGCCCGGTGCAAACCAACAGAATTCGAAAATCTGTTAGCGTAGAAAACACTTACGCAACTGATCTACCGGATATAGACTCCTGTATAGCTGAGTTACCCGGCCTGATGAAGCAACTGAATAAACGCATGGAGCGAGTCTCAAACGATTATTCAATTAACAAACAATTTATAAAGATCAAGTTTCATGATTTTGTGCAAACCACAGTAGAGATGATTTCTCAATCAGCTGATTTGTCCAACTTCAGTACTCTTTGTGAAGAAGGGTTCTCAAGAGGCAATAAGCCGGTGAGATTACTGGGAATGGGCGTGCGGGTGACTCCTATAAACACTGGAGACGAAGAAAATCAAGACCCGGACGACCAACTTTCCCTGATCCCGGAAGAGATGGAAGCTCCTTAAACATGAGTCGCTACCGCCCACCACAAAAGCCCGGAGCCAAGTACATCACGGCAGAAGGTGAAAAAATTCTGAAAGAAGAACTACATCAATTATGGAAAGTAGAACGTCCGAAAGTAACTCAATCAGTCTCAGAAGCGGCAGCACTGGGAGATAGATCGGAAAACGCCGAATACATCTACGGCAAAAAACGACTGCGGGAAATAGATCGTCGGGTTCGCTATCTTAGCAAAAGACTGGAAGAAGTAACGGTTGTATCTGCGGCTCCCGATGATACCAGCAAGATTTATTTCGGCGCGTTTGTAAGCCTGGAGGAAGACGACGGTACCGAAGTCAGGTATCGCCTGGTTGGACCCGATGAAATCGATCCACAGAAAGGTTACATAAGTATCGATTCTCCCCTGGGCAAGCAACTTCTGGGAAAATCCATCGATGCAGAGCTATCCATCGAATCTCCAACTGGAGAACACAGCTATTTCGTAATCGCGATTGAGTATGAAGGCGCCTAATACATGAAACATGTAAGTATTGTTGCAGTGCCTAAGGCTCTCGGTTCAACGGTTTCTATTCCCCTGGAAATGATTAGCGCAGCCAATGACATAGCTCGTGCCCGAAACGAAGAAGAACGCATGGTCACTCTGGAAATTGTAAGCTCCGGCAGTAAAAATATTCGCCTTAGTGGCGGCATGCTTATTCATTGCGACAAGCTACTGTCAGAGATCGAACATACTGACCTGATATTTATTCCTGGAATCTGGGGATCACCGCGAGCCAGTATTCGCAGATTTCCAGAAATTCCAACGTGGCTAATTGCAAGCCATGAACGGGGCGCACTGCTTTGCGGGATTTCAACTGGAACTCATTTCATAGCGGAAACAGGCTTGCTCAATGGTAAAGCAGCGACTACCCACTGGCGATTCTTCGATCAATTCCAGCAATACTATCCAGAAGCAAAACTGGAACGAAAACGATTTATAACCTGTGTGGAAAATATTTATTGCACCGGCAGCGTAAACGCCGCGCGAGACATAATGCTGCATTTCATCGAATTGTTGTTTGGGGAATCGATCGCAAGCGAAATTTCGCGCCATTTTACTCACGAGCTTAAACGCTCTTATGAGACTCTGCTACTTGACGAGGACCAGAAAAGCACCCATCACGACGAAGAAATTATCAAAGTTCAGGAGTGGCTACAGGACAATTTTCAAGTAAATATTCACATAGCTGATGTTGCCAAACGATTCAAGATGAGCGTCCGTTCCCTTAATCGACGCTTTAAGCATGCGTCTAATTCAACTCCCCTTCAATACCTGCAAGAGCTACGCATAGCGCACGCCAAGGCATTACTCAAGCAAAGCAACCTCGTCGTTGCGGAAGTGGCAGATAAGGTTGGGTACCAGGATGTCAGTTACTTCACAGGACTATTCAAAAAACTGAATGCAGTAACGCCCAACGAGTATCGCCGACTGGTTAGAAACAAACTCTTTGTTGCAGAAACGCAGCAACAGTCTATTCAATAACGAATAGACTGCTGGCGATTCCTTGATTTAAATTTAATTGTTCTGTTGGTTGAATTTTTCCAACTGTTCGGTAGTAGCTTCTGTCTGATACTTCGATTTCCACTCGGCATAAGGCATGCCATAAACAACTTTACGAGCCTGATCATAATCAAGTTCGAGTCCGCGAGCCTCAGCTTCAGCGCTATACCATTTTGAAAGGCAGTTTCTGCAAAAACTTGCCAGGTTCATAAGATCGATGTTCTGTACTTCTTTGTGACTATCCAGGTGATTTACCAAGCGTCTGAAAGTCGCAGCTTCGATCTCGATACGTTCCTTTTCATCCATAGTGAATCCTCAGGCAGCCTGATTATCGAAGTTGGTACCATCTTTGTGAGGTGGTGTTTTTCGATGTTTTTTGTCGACAGATTTTAATTGTCGTTCAGCTGCGTTAAACGCATCTCTTATTGCCACGTAAAGGTCTTCGTGAGCATGATTGTCATGCTGTTCTTGATTTACGCGGACTTCTTTGGAAGGAGTATGAATTTCTAATCCGACTGAATAGACTTTGCCTTTATGATGATTATTATGGGGCGAATCCAACACAACTCGACCTGCGATAATCTGATCACAAAAACGCTCTAATTTATTAATTCGTTTTTGAACAGCTTCGGCTATAGCATCAGTTTGGTCGATGTTGTGAAATACAACTTGGAATTCATTAGTCATAAATTACTATCTCCTGATTACATTCAAAGATCGGTTTACTACATCTAGCTATTTAAAAGATACCTCCTCTTACTCATCAAATATTGATTAATGTCATTACCGGGCGGATTGAATACCCTGCCCAGATTTAAGTATGGGAAACTCCTATTCAATCCATTCCAGGCAATTTTCCAGGCACACGCAATCCACACTGGAAAAACAGCTTTCAGCTCTAAAAATTGGATTAAAAAAGGATTGAGTTGGGGGGCTAAATACGAATGTACCTAGGTCTTGCGAATAAAACGTCGAATGCTGCACTGGGTGATTTTTGTGCATTCCCCCTCCATCTTGTGCAATAGGTTTAGATTACCGCTTTCAGATTCGTTTGTCTAAATATTCAAAAACCCCTCTATTTATCTGGCTTGTGGAAGCACCAATGCCAGGGTTCATACAAAATGCCGTACTGGTTATCCCGTGGATAGCTCATAAAAAAGCCATACTTATTCCCATTCGTTTTAAGCCACTGAAATGCAGCCGTATCCTCAAATGCTTCAACCAGCGCGTCACAACCAGGCGTGCCTATATCGATAGCGCGCCCGGTGTGGTGCTCACTGTAGCCTGGTGCTGCGTTCGATTGCAGGACTTCGCTTATATTCCTGCCATTTGCCAACTTCCTGGCGATGACATCGTGCTGATAATCAACATCGCGAAAGGCAGAAATCAGGAATATAGTCACCTCGTCAGCGGTAGCAGCCGTTTTCATTGCGGTCCATGCCGTGAATGCTTCCCGGGTTAAGCGCTGCGGACGATCGTAAAAATCATTTTCCGTATCTACCAATTCCCCTGGCTCTACGCATAAAGGGAGCAAGCAGGTATCCATGTAATCATCCGGTATACCCAATGCATCATGCAGTGCGCGCAGACGTTCACGGTATGCTTCAGAAATGCTCATAGTTACAGCCAAAAAAATGGCCCGCATCCAGGCGAGCCATTTTTTAAACTAATAGAAGAAATCTTAACGAGGATAACTGTTAAAAACAGTAGTAATCCAGGCCTCTTCACTAATAAAACCCTGACCCCAGGACTCAAGCTCCGATCCCAGCCCTTCGGCAACTATCTCTTCAACGCTCATGCGTTGAGATTTCTTTACACGAATATCTATTGAAGTGTCTCTCACGACATTATAGAAATTCATCAGATCGCTTTTGCTGGCAAGGGGACCGTGACCGGGAATTACCGACGTATCATCAGATATCCAGGACAATACTTTCTCCAGGTTATCGATATAACCTTGCACGGTTCCGCCGTTTTCCAGATCTACGAAGGGGAAAGCGCCATTGAAGAAGTGATCGCCCATGTGGATAACGTCAGACTCTTCAAAGTACACGACACTGTCAGTATCGGTGTGGCCACGGGGCATATGTATCAGGGTCACCATCTCCCCGTTGAAGTGAATAGAAACATCGTCATCATAGGTGACAACTGGAAGTGCGACTGCAGGCGAACCACCATCAGCCATACGTATCCTGACGTTTTCATGGGCAACAATGACACTATCCGCTCCGAATTCAGCATTACCACCTACATGGTCACCATGAAAATGTGTATTCAGTAAAAACTTGGGGGAATCAGAACCCAATGGCTCGAGCGCCGCCTTAATACGATCAGCCAGTGGCGCGAACTGATCATCGATAATCAGGATCCCATCATCGCCAGCGGACACACCGATATTTCCACCCTGTCCTATCAGCATCGAGATATTACCTGCAACAGGAACTGTTTCGATGGTGACATTGGCAAAGCGATCCTGCCCATAAGCAGAGATCGTAAAAAGACCAAAAAACAGGGCAAAGATTTTTACCAGCAAATTTCTATTATTCATGGGGCCTCCCACAGCTGTATTTGAGCAAGATTGAAGCAATGCTATGTGGCAGCCTGTATTTATGCAAGCACCACCTGGCCACGTGATCATTTTGCAAAGCTGAAACTTAATGGCCGATATACCCTAATTGTTGTCTAATATACCCTATTCGATTAACAGGCTGAATCTATATAGTCCTACCAACTTCGCGGGAGCCTGATACACAAGCACAAATGAGCAGATTACCAATCATTGCCGGACTCGGTGGAATCAATGCTGCAGGTCGAAGCTCAGGTCACCATGGCTATCGCCGCATGATTATCGATGCACTGGATGAGGAGCAAGCCCTGGAAACCTATGCGGCACTGGCTACATTGACTGGTCGCCTGAAGAACAAGGATGGGTGCTGGTTAGATAACAACGGCAATGCAGTTGAGCTGGCGACTTATATAGCCGACATCAAACAAGACCTGAAGCAATCCACACTGATTCGAAAACTCGAAGATAACCTGTTCGATCCAAATCACATTCATTTTCATCGCCGGGCCCAATTGAGTAGCACCAATGGAGGCGGATTCGAATTTGAGCTAAAACGAAAACAACTCCCAACGCCCTTGCCTCCAGGCTGGACAATCATCGATAGCCCTGCTGATGCTTCCAGTAAGATCAAGGTTCAAATTCAGGATAACTTCGAAGTCCTGATAGATTGTTTCCGAAAATCAAACGTCAATTGTGCCGGCCAACTGCCCACTGGATTCGATCCCTCAGCTCTTTATCAGGCACGCAATCATCCCCGCGCTTTGCAGCTGACCGTGTACGCAGCGTCTGATGCGATAAATTCTATTGGTATTGAATGGGAAACTGTGAGGCAGACTGTTCCTCCCGATCAAATAGGAGTTTACGCAGGTAGTGCCCAGGGACAATTGGACTACAACGGCTTCGGCGGCATGTTACAGGCTCGGATACTAGGTAAGAAAGTTACCTCAAAACATATGCCCCTGGGCTATGCGGAAATGCCGGCAGATTTTGTGAATGCCTATGTACTCGGGAATCTGGGCACGAATGGTTCCAATGTAGCTGCCTGCGCAACCTTTCTCTACAACTTGCGACAAGCGGTTAAAGATATTCAGTCAGGTACTCATCGAGTGGTGGTGGTTGGTACTACCGAAGCACCTATATTCCCTGAGTCCATCGATGGTTTCGCTACCATGAATGCACTGGCTGACGATGAGTCCTTACGCAAGCTCGACAATCTGGATGAAGACCAGGAGATTGATTACCGCCGCGCCTGTAGACCATTCGCGTCGAATTCAGGCTTTACTCTCGGCGAAGCGGCCCAGTTTGTTGTGCTGTTTGACGACGAGCTGGCTCTCGAGTTAGGTGCCAATATTCTCGGCGGGGTAAATGAAGTGTTCATCGCCGCAGATGGCCACAAGAAATCAATTACCAGCCCGGGGCTCGGCAATTACATAACAATGGCAAAAGCCGTTGCGGCAACCCAGAACGTTATCGGTGAAGAAGCATTGCGACAACGCAGCTATGTCCATTCCCATGGCACCGGTACGCCACAAAACAGAATTACGGAATCCCATATTCTTAGCCAGATTGCTGGCACTTTTGGAATTGAGCAGTGGCCGGTAACGGCAATCAAATCCTACGTTGGTCATTCCATCGCTACCTCCGCCGGCGATCAACTGGCTGCAACCCTGGGTAGTTTTGCCCACGGCATCTTGCCAGGAATCTTAACCATCGACCATATTGCCGACGATGCCACCCGGGAACACCTGGAATTTCTCATGGCGCACAGAGAACTGGGTAGCGAATATATTGACGCCACCGTAATTAATTCAAAAGGATTCGGAGGCAATAACGCCAGTGCGTCAATTCTCGCTCCCCATGTAGTTGAGTCTATGCTGGAAAAACGTCATGGAACCGCTGCGCTAAACAATTATAAAAAGCGCAATGAAAAGGTAAATGAGCAATCCATAATCTATGACAAAGAGTCTATCGAAGGCGTTAATAACACCATCTACAAGTTTGACCACAACGTGCTGGATAGCGACGCGATTGAAATGAATTCAGAAGAGATGAATATAAATGATATTGCGCCAACTATTTCTCTCGAACTGAAAAACCACTACGCCGATATGTGTGATTGAAGTTTTTCAATCAGGTAACTTCGATTGCATGTTCCTCTGCAATCTTCGCTTTCCACATTGCAGGACCAGTTTGATGCACCGATGTGCCATTTACATCTACAGCTACAGTTACTGGCATTTCATCAACTTCAAACTCGTGTATTGCTTCCATGCCAAGATCCTCAAAAGCAACAATGCGCGATTTTCTTATGGCTTTTGAAACCAGGTAAGCGGCACCACCCACTGCCATTAAGTAAACCGCTTTGTGCTTGCGAATGGCCTCTATACCCGTGGGACCTCGCTCGGCTTTCCCGATCATGCCTATCAATCCGGTTTTCTCCAGCAATTCGTCGGTAAACTTATCCATTCGGGTGGCAGTTGTTGGGCCGGCGGGCCCAATTACCTCGTCACGCACGGGATCAACTGGCCCCACGTAATAGATAAACTTGTTGGTGAAATCGACTCCGTCTGGAATTGCTTCCCCGTTGTTTATCATTGACAGCAAGCGTTTATGTGCTGCGTCCCTGCCGGTAAGCATTGAGCCGGAGAGTAAAAGGGTTTCACCAGGCTCCCATTGCGCGATTTCGTCGACAGTTACGGTATCCAGATTTACTTTTCGCGCTCGCGGTCCAACATCCCAGGTAATCTCTGGCCACTCATCAAGGCTTGGCGGCGTGAGTTCAGCCACTCCGCTCCCATCCAGGGTGAAATGCGCGTGCCGAGTGGCGGCGCAGTTTGGAATCATCGCGACAGGCAATGAAGCTGCATGGGTAGGGTAATCCAGAATCTTTACGTCAAGCACTGTGGTTAGCCCACCAAGACCTTGTGCACCAATTCCCAACGCATTCGCCCTGTCCATTATTTCCAATCGCAGTTCTTCTATACGATTACTCGGCCCTCTATCTCTTAGCTCGTGAATATCGATAGGATCCATTAAGGATTCTTTGGCAAGAACGGCGGCTTTTTCTGCGGTTCCGCCGACTCCGATACCAAGCATTCCTGGTGGACACCATCCGGCACCCATTGTCGGTAAGGTCTTCTCCACCCAATCAACAATGCTGTCACTGGGATTTAGCATTACCATCTTGGCTTTGTTTTCCGAACCACCACCTTTGGCAGCCAGTTTAACCTCAATGGAGTCGCCAGGAACTATTTCGGTGTGGATAACGGCCGGCGTGTTGTCTCTCGTATTCTTTCGGGCACCAGCAGGATCTTCCAGGATAGACGCTCTGAGGACATTGTCTGGTAGCAGGTAGGCTCGCCTTACCCCTTCATTGACCATGGCTGCAACAGACATGTCGCCTTCCCAACTGACACCCATTCCAATTTTTAGAAATACAGTTACGATGCCTGTGTCCTGGCAAATTGGTCTCTTACCCTCAGCACAAAGTCGTGAATTGATAAGAATCTGCGCCATGGCATCTTTTGCTGCGGGAGATTCTTCTTTCTCGTAGGCTTCGTTAACTGCCTTAACGAAATCTAGTGGATGATAATAAGAGATGTACTGCAATGCATCGGCAATGCTTTGTATTACATCTTCATTGCGAATAAGAGTCATATTTTTGCGGGTCCTAAATCCTGCCAGTGCAATGGCTTATTCTACCACTTAACGAGGACTCAGGCTTGAAAGAAAAGGCCTGAAGCAGAGGAGTGCTGCCGATTAGAATTGAAAATAGCTAGTTAGGTGACAATTCCGCTGCAATTAACTCGGCGGATTCCGATTGTTCTTCGGGAGTGCGCCGCTGATTAAAAATCCTACCTAACGCAACTCCCATCGCCGCCCAAACAGCAGCTATACCCGCCCCAATTGCTGCCATCGCAGCGATTCCCAAACCAACTCCATCGGTCAGGAGAGCAAATGCCGAGGACCAAACTGCGTCTCCACCTCGATATATTGCTACATCGACGACCGGCTTGGCTTTAAATCGGCTTTCACGGGGTACCGCCGTAAACAACATTTCCCTGGCTGGGCGGGTAACACCGTAATTACCTGCCTGCCGGGCCACCTGGAGCGCCAGCAGAACGGTAAGTATTGGCGCAAATGCCAGAATTAACAAAGCAGCACACATAAACAAAGGAATGATCGCAAGTGTTACTGGCATGCCTAGTCGAGTCGCTAGCCTGCTGGTTGCAAAAAATCCCAGAACGAATGTTAGAACATTTACTACCACTGCCAACAAGGCCAATATTTCTGTGCGCTCGTCGCGGCTGTATTCTCTCAACAGATTTGTTTGCTCAAAATAAGCAAATGAACTGATGGCGGTATACAAAAGAATGAATGCGGCTATGCCAATCAAGAAAGGACTGGTGAAAAACGTTCTAAATCCCGCCAATGGATTGCCACCAATTTTTGCATGAGACAGATCGGCACTGACTTGCTCATTGTGCAATTCTGAAATTTTCAGATGTTGTAAATAGAACACTATAGGCAAAGGGAACAACATCAATAGCGAAGCCCAGAGCATTAAAGTTTCAGAACCAGTAATATTCACCGCAATGGCCGCCACCAATGGACCCACTATCGCCCCGGCACTCGCTCCTACTGCAATAAATCCGAACAATCTCTTGGATTGTTCTTTATTGTAAAGGTCTGCCATTAAACTCCAGAAAACTGACACATGAAATAGAGAGAACAGACTAACCCACAAATAGAATCCTTTATCCAACAGCACCGGATTAGTTACCAGGCCAGAACCCAGGTAAAAACAAACAAAACTGACTGCGAAAAAACCATAAACGGTAGGCACAAGATATCTGAAATTTACGCGCGAGACCGCAATCCCATAAATCGCTACAAAAGCCAGACTCAGGAAAAATTGAATATTCCACAGCACACTAATTTCGGTGTTAGTCCAATCACTGGCCATGGCATCTCTAACCGGCCGCAATATGTAATAGACAGCCATGAGAATGAACACCAGGGCAAATGACACCAACACGGCTTTCTGCTCATCGCGCTCAACCAAGGTGGCTGTCTTGAATATTTCAGTGAGACTTTTCATTAGTCTTGTTTAGCTGGGTTTGGATAGGTGGCCAAATGATTTACTGATGTCGCTGTTTTACTCCACTTTAATAGCTTTATCCATCTAATTGATGCGTCATGGCGAAATTTTGTGCTACTCGAGTTCATTCAGCAAATAGTCTTTCGCGGCATTGATTTTCTTGGCCAGATAATCTGAACCACCCCTATCTGGATGAAGTTTCTGCATCAGCTTGCGGTGCGCCTGAATTACATCTTCTTTCTCAATCGGCTCACCGAGCCCGAGAATCTCAATTGCCAGGTGCCGATCCATTTTCGAATCATCAGCTGCAGGAGGTGGACTTCCAGTATGATTACTGTGTTCACGCCAATCAGGATGATTCCGCTCGATATAGGCTTCTAAAACCTGACTGGAATCCACGTCAGCCAGACACTCATTGTATAACTCGAGCAATTCATCCAGCTTCAGATTGGAAAGCAGTTTCTTACTATATTTTCCCTTCAACACTTCTCCATCCATGTTGCCAGTGTCATGCTGTAATTCCATCGCAAAATATTCGGTACGAATCGTTGACGTTTGCCCTTCCTGGCGCGGCCTGGCCGAAGCAGTTCTACTCTTAAACATTTGCCACATGGGAAGCAGGCGCAGGATGGTTGGAAGAAAACGCAGAACGAATGCTACAGCTGCACCGAGAGGCGCAAGAATAAAGCCAACTGGCAATCTTCCCAGCACGATAAGAACAGCAACTACCAGCAATGCTGCCACGATCAAAAACAATAGCCTGGTTTGACGTGATGTAAAATTAAACCGCTGACTTACTTCTTTTACAAAGTAGTAAGCGATTATAGGCAGCACCAGTAATGCCAGAAGTCTAACTATCATTGGCGTAATTCAAGAATTTATGACTTTAATTGTTGTTCCAGTAATTTTACTTCTTGTGAGGAAGATTTACTAAAGTCCTGTAACGCCTTCAGGCCGCCAGCGGCATAGACAGCAACCGCTTTAAGCAAGTCCTTTAAATGATCGGCACTGGCTCGATCGAATTGAGAATAGGCTCCACCAGAAAGTCGACTTAGTTCTAGAAACGCTTTTCGTGCTACCGGATCGTCATGCTCCTGAAACATAAAAAGAGGTACGTTTAACAGACCCAGCTTTCCTGCCAGTTGCGCCAGAACATCTAAATTCTCTTCCATGGCATCGCCTATATAGACAACACATTTGATTTTCTTGTGTTCATTTTCGGCGATTGCGTGGCGTAAAACCCGTTCTATCTGCGTTGCCCCGGCCTGGCATGAAATGCGCGACATAATATGTACAATTTCATCGCCATTGCTCTGCCAGTCGCTATTAAAGAATTCACCGAAACCACGGAAGTAGCACAGCTGAACGTTTAATCCACCCAGTGATTGAGTACTTAAAAACATTTCAGTTTGAAGTTGACTGGCCACATCCCAGGTTGATTCTCTACTGGCGGTAGCATCGAGCGCAAAAATCAGACGTGCATCGCCCCCGGTTTTGGGCATGGTCGCCACTTTGGACAAAAACTGCTGTACGGACTTTTTACTGGAGACGGGCAGATCAGAATCTTTCTTGGTAATTGACTGTTTGCTGCCCTGTTTAATGCGATCTTTCATGAATTCAGGATAGCGTAGATAGGAACCGGATAACAGGTGGAGGCTTATCCCTTCGATAGACTACAATATTGGAATGCAGCCCTTTCATCCGGTGCCAACAAGATCGTGCCGAGACAACCGGTGCTAATAAGAAGAGTCTGCGTTTTCGATCAAAGTAGCATCAGCCTTCGATCTCGGTAGGTGGCTGATTCTGACTTTTACAACCGGTGCCAATTAGAAAATATGGTGGTTATGAATTAACCAGGTCGAAGGTTTTTTTGTAATTGAGATGGTGCGGACGGAGAGACTTGAACTCTCACACCTTGCGATACTAGAACCTAAATCTAGCGCGTCTACCAATTCCGCCACGTCCGCACAGGTAGTCAGATGGCCCAATTACCACCGAAGAGGGCGCGTATTATACCTAAACAAGCTGGTTTGCCAAGACGCCCATTCCATGTGAGATAGATTCGGTCGCAAGGTATAATTGGCCTCTTTCATAACAGCTATAACAGCAACAAAACACAGGAAATCAAAATGCCACACCTCGATGTCAGTAGTGAAAATGGAATTGCCACCCTAACCATGAATCGCCCCGAAGCTCGCAATGCACTGAGCATGGAGATGCGTAGTGAATTAAACGATGCCCTTCATGATATTGAACGGGATGATTCAGTGCGCTGTGTAGTATTAAAAGGCGCAGGTGATCATTTCATGGCTGGTGGTGATGTTAAAGGAATGGGCGAATCCATTAAGAAATCATCAGAAGAAATTCGCAAAGAGTTCATTCTCAGGATCCACGATCTGCATCCAATAATGTTTGCCATGCGTAGAATGCCCAAGCCTATTATTGCTAGTTGCCGAGGAGCTGCTGCTGGCGCCGGTGTTTCCGTTGCCCTGGCCTGTGATCTGGTTATAGCTGCGGAAGACGCCTTCTTTACCCTGGCTTACTGCAAGATAGGCACCAGCCCAGACGGCTCCTCATCTTTTCACCTGCCGCGGGCTGTAGGTATCAAGAAAGCCATGGAAATTGCCTTACTGGGAGACAGATTTGGCGCACAAGAAGCCAAAGACATCGGCATGATTAATTTTATTGTGCCAACTGATGAACTGGATGAAGAAACCAATAAGCTGGCTACACGCCTGGCTAATGGACCTACCCATGTCTACGGCAATACCAAGGCCCTGTTCTATCGCTCGCTGGAAAGTGAGTTCGAATCGCAATTACAGGCTGAAGCCGAGTATTTTTCTGATTGCGCTGCACGAGCTGATTTTAAAGAAGGGGTAACTGCGTTCATCGAAAAACGCAGCCCCGTATTTACAGGAAAGTAGATAAAGGAAAATAAACCAGAAAAATCTAGATTCCGCTACTGGGGATATCTGAAGCTCTTTGCAAGGCCTCAATATTTTCCTGCAGCCTGAACAAGCTTTCATTAATCTGGAGTCTGTGAGCATTCACAGATTCCATAGATTGCTCGATGTATTCCAATCTTCCTACCAACCCCAGGACTGTGCTGTCACCGCTGTTCAGGGCGGCCCTTATTCCTTCGAGGTCATCGCGCATGTTGCCGAGCTCATCCATGTTGGAGTTTAAGGCGGTTACAGATTGGGCGAGCTGGCTGTAATCATTGTTTAGACCATTCAGGCGGGTTTCATTCGCCATCAGGGTTTCATTGGCAGCAGCGATCGCCTGGCTGTTGGTTGCGGTGGCTTCGTCCTGACCTTCGTTTGCCATCTTCAGCCGGGCAATTTCACCAGCTATATCATCGAACTGAGCGTTATTATTGCGCCAGTTTGCCCAGAGCAAATCATACTGCTCGATAGTCCTGTTGATATTATCCATCAGGTTGTTGTCAGATTCTTCAGCAGATTCACCCGCCAATGCCAGCGCCATCTCCAAATCACTTATACGCAGATTCGCCTGGCGTAAATCGCTTTGATAAATTTCGTAAAAGTAATAAGCGCCATAACCCCCTGCCCCGGCCGCCAGCGTCAGCATTGTAAGCAGGATGCGAACTGGCCAGGTACTCACTTTAACTTTCTGGGTGTAGTAGCTCGGCCGAACAATTTCCTGATCCTGGGCCTTCTTATTGCTCAGATGGGTGTCCACATCGTCCCGTTCCGGGACCATGGGGGGGATATCATGCAAGTCATCTTGGTCATTCATGGGTCTATTATCCTAAAAATCACTACTCCGTACCATCCCCGGCCCCAGATAGCGCAGTTACTGGGCGAGTGGTAACATCACTTCAGCTTCATCGTTAGACAACCGATAAAGTGCTAACGTTTACAAAATTTAACTAAATCGGGGCTTATATAATGGAATTTGGAGATCTTCTTAACTACCTCTTCCGCTGGATCCACTTTTTTGCTGGTGTGGCGTGGATAGGACTTCTTTACTATTTCAACTTTGTACAGACTGAGTACTTCAAGGAAGCAGATGCTGCGGCAAAATCTTCGGCAATCTCAAAGTTAGTACCCAGGGCATTGTGGTGGTTCCGCTACGGCGCACTATTTACCTTCCTGTCAGGCGTAGCACTGGCTGGCTATTTAGGCGGCACAATTAACTACTACATTATTATCGGCATGGTGTTGGGAACGCTGATGTTCCTCAATGTTTGGCTAATTATCTGGCCTAACCAGAAAATAGTAATTGCCTCAAATGAGCAGGTTCTGGGAGGCGGTGAAGCCATGCCAGAAGCGGCTGGTTCTTTAGCGAAAGCAGGTCTCGCTTCTCGCACCAACACCCTGTTCTCATTGCCAATGTTGTTCTTTATGGGCGCCTCTGCTCACCTAACAGGCGTAGGCCGTGTTCCCATGTCTTCCGATGGGGGGACCAGCGAACTGGCTATGGGCCTCACCTTGTTAATAGTTGCTGCACTGGAATTCAATGCGATTAAAGGCAAGACTGGCCCAATGACCAGTGTAAAAGGGGTTATTCATTGCGGTATTGGGTTGATGGTTGCCCTCTTCCTGATTATAGAATTCCTGTAATTAGTAACTCGTCTAGCCGTTTTGCAGCTAATGCTTTAGCTGCAAAACGTCAGACATCCAAGCATTTCTCTTATCACAGCTTCCTTCTCACATTTCACTTCTCACAGCTCACTAATCGTCCTATATATTTCGCGCAATCTGCTTGCGCCTGTCAGAGTTAAATGATTGGAATCGTAATACAAGGGCCTGCCATCCGGGTTACTTATATAACAATTTTCATCGCATAAATACTCCGAGGCATTAAACCAATTAAATGATGGATGTTCGTTGGCTATCTGCCCTAATGTGAACAATAGTGGAGGCACGAATGCTCCATGCTCAGCACCCGATTTGGAGAAATTAGATGCTTCAGAACGAGAAAGCCCGAAATTTTTAAGCGGAACGTAGATTGAACCTACTTGAGCATTAAAAATTTCGGGCTGACGAAATTCTGGAGCAGCTAAAACTCCAAGGTGATCGATTTTTACATCATGCCGCCCATTCCGCCCATACCACCCATATCAGGCATCGCCGGAGCCGCAGCACCTTGCTCTTCTGGTAACTCAGAAACCATTGCCTCAGTAGTAATCATCAGACCAGCCACAGAACCTGCAGCTTGTAATGCAGTTCTGGTTACCTTGGCTGGATCGAGAATACCCATTTCGATCATATCGCCATATTCACCAGTAGCAGCATTAAAGCCATAGTTGCCGTCGCCATCGCCTACCTTATCGAGTACAACTGAGGCTTCTTCACCAGAATTTGCAACAATCTGACGAAGTGGCTGGGTAACTGCACGGAGCAACAATGCGATTCCTACGTTCTGGTCTTCGTTGTCACCTGTTAAACCTTCAACTTTCTGAAGCGCTCTCACCAGGGCAACACCACCGCCAGGAACAACACCTTCCTGAGCAGCAGCACGAGTAGAATGCAGTGCATCTTCTACACGGGCTTTTTTCTCTTTCATTTCCATTTCGGTGCCAGCACCTACTTTGATTACGGCTACACCACCGGCAAGTTTCGCAACTCGCTCTTGCAGTTTTTCTCTGTCGTAATCGGAAGAAGTTTCTTCGATCTGGGCACGAATCTGGCCTACACGACCTTCGATGTTTTTCGCATCACCTGCACCATCGATGATTGTGGTGTTTTCTTTACTGATCTGAACGCGCTTGGCTGAGCCAAGATCTTCTACGGAAGCACCCTCAAGGTTAAGACCGACTTCTTCAGAGATCACAGTACCACCGGTAAGAATTGCAATGTCTTCTAACATTGCTTTACGGCGATCACCAAATCCTGGTGCTTTAACAGCAGCAACCTTCACAATTCCACGCATATTGTTTACTACGAGTGTTGCCAGTGCTTCGCCTTCAACATCTTCTGCGATTACCAGCAGAGGGCGGCCAGCCTTCGCTACATTTTCCAGAAGCGGCAGCATGTCGCGAATGTTAGAAATCTTCTTATCGAATAGAAGAATAAATGGATTTTCCAGTTCAGCACTCATGCTGTCCTGATCGTTAATAAAATAGGCGGACAAATAACCACGATCGAACTGCATACCTTCTACAGTGTCTAATTCCATTTCCAGGCCAGAACCGTCCTCAACAGTAATAACACCGTCTTTGCCGACCTTATCCATTGCTTCGGCGATCTTGTCTCCAACTTCCTGGTCGGAGTTCGCTGAAATTGTTCCCACCTGAGCCAATGCTTTAGTATCTTCACAAGGCGCTGAAAAATTCTCAATTTCATCTACAAGCGCAGTAACAGCTTTGTCGACACCGCGCTTTAAATCCATTGGATTCATGCCGGCGGCAACTGATTTCAGGCCTTCGTTAAGAATTGATTGAGCAAGAACTGTCGCTGTTGTAGTTCCGTCGCCGGCAACATCAGAAGTTTGGGAAGCCACTTCCTTCACCATCTGGGCACCCATGTTTTCAAACTTGTCTTCCAGTTCAATTTCTTTTGCAACTGACACGCCGTCTTTAGTTACGGTGGGCGCACCGAAAGATTTGTCCAGTACTACGTTACGACCTTTTGGTCCCAGAGTTACTTTAACTGCGTCAGCAAGAACGTTTACACCTGTTAATAGTTTCTGGCGTGCTGAATCGCCGAATTTTACGTCTTTAGCCATTTTCTAAAATCCTATTTGTCTAAATGATTATTTGGGTCGAATAAGCGAGGCTTTGATTAAGACTCGATAACACCAAAAATTTCGCTTTCATTTAAAATCAGTAATTCTTCTTCGCCGATTTTGACTGTATTGCTGGAGTACTTGCCAAATACAACAGTATCTCCAACTTTTACATCAACAGGCTGAGTATCACCGTTTTCCAAACGCTTACCTGGACCAACGGCTAGAACTTCTCCCTGAGCCGGTTTCTCTGTGGCCGAACCTGGCAGCACGATTCCTCCTGAACTCGTTGTCTCTTCTTCCATGCGTCGTACTACGACACGATCTTGTAAAGGCCGGATATTCATCTTCTTTAATCTCCTAAATCAAAAATTTTGATTATCAGAATTGAGAAACATGACCATCTCAGTCCGGTGACTAATATGACCATCCTCATTGCCAATCTGAAGCTACAAGCCACTAAATACGCAGGGTTGCAACAGGTTAATTACTGAGTCCCTAGATGGGGATATTCGGGGAAATTTCAATGGTTTAATGTCAATAAATGGCAATTTTTTTAAGTTTTTAGAGCATTAAGTTATATCTTATTGTTTTCATTAAGGTTTATTTGGATTGTCCGGACCTTTGTCAGGAGGGTTTTTAGGAGCATTTACATCGATTTGCGAGAGTCCGTCTTCCGAGAATTCCCCCTCATAGATATTGCCCTGGTCCCGGTAACTCCCCTGGGAGTGACTGGACCAGAACTGGAAGCTTCCCGTGTTCGAGCCCGAGCCCATGGCTCTTACGACTCCTGAGCGAACTATTCGCCGGGAGATAGGCCTGCGGAGCGGCCCGGTCAAGAAAATAAAACCCAGGGTGTCCGTAATAAAACCAGGGGTCAGGAGTAAGGCGCCTGCGCCGGCCAACATCATTCCCTCAACAATTTCTTGTGCCGGCAATTCCCCTGTCTGCAGACGCTGTTGTGCACGTAACAAAGTGGAAAGCCCCTGCCTCTTCAGAATCTGGATACCAATTACGGCGGTCAAAACCACAAGCGCAACGGTAGACAATCCTCCAATGACATCCGCAACTTCGAAAAGTAGCATCATTTCCACCAAGGGAATGATTATGAAAATCAGTAGCAGAAAGCGCACAAACACATCCTGTTAAAATTAAGGGGCACACTCTATCATGATCTGCCTGAAACATCCGTGTTAGCCGAGCCAAGAAATTGAACAATAAAGAAAAGATCTGGCAAGTCGTACACCAGATCCCTGCAGGGAAAGTTGCCAGTTATGGCCAGGTAGCAAAATTAGCAGGATTACCTGGCTACGCGCGCTATGTGGGCTATACGATGAAATCCCTGCCGTCGGGAACCAAGCTCCCATGGTACAGAGTAGTTAATTCCAAAGGATCAATTTCCTTTAAGCAGGGAACCAAACAATACTTATTGCAAAAATCCTTATTGGAGAAGGAAGGCGTCGTTTTTATAAAAGGAAAGTTTTCAATGAGTAAGTACGGGTGGAAAAACTAAGCTTTGTTATTTTTCTGTTCCTGCGTCACCAAGCGACACATCTGCAAGCCCGGTTCGTATCATATACCAGAAAAGAATCACTCCTGGAAAAGCCAACAGGGTAGTTAGCAAATAGAAATTTACATAGCCCATGGATTCGATAAGACCACCGGCGGTAGTTCCTGTAAGAACACGCCCTGCGATGCTCGCCAAGGCGGAGAGTAGTGCATATTGAGTAGCCGTAAACCGCAAGTTACAAAGTGCAGACAGGTATGCAACTACAGTCACGCCACCGATACCGCTGGCAAAATTCTCAAACCCTATAGCGGCCGCCATACCCAGGTTTGTATGCCCGACCAAGGCCAGGGCAGCGAAACTGAAGTTTGAAACTGCCATGAGAACTAAACTAATTAATACAGATTGCTTCATTCCCATTCGAGAATACATTATCCCGCCAATGAAAATACCGATAAGGAATGCAATAAAGCCAAAACCAACATCGTAGAAAGCAATCTCTTCATTGGTAAAGCCAAGGTCATCAAACAACAAGCGCAGTGTGAGATTTGCCAGAGTGTCGCCAACCTTGTGAATCAATACAAAAAACAGCACCAACCAGGCGCCCTGCCGCTTAATGAATTCCACTAAGGGACTGAAGTATTCAACCAGTGCATTTTTAAGCCCCTTAACTTCAACTGGCTCAACATGTCGTTCTGGCTCACCCATAACTACGCCAACAAATATTGCTGGCAAAGCGAAGATGGCACAGGATATGTAGGCTGCGGTCCAGCCATAATCACTGGCAATAAGCAACGCCAATGCGCCAGTCGAAGCGGCACCAATCCGCCAACCGTATTGGTACATACCTGATCCTGTACCCAGCTGATACGGCTTGAGCAATTCAATCCGATAGGCATCGAGAACGATATCCAGGGTAGCTCCCAAGGTGCCTAACACTACTGCGGCAACTGCTACTGTGAATAACGCGCTTGCGGGATCAGCTATACCCAAAAATACAACTGCAAAAATCACAAGAACACTTATGGACCATAACCAGGATCGTCTCTGACCCACTTTGCCGATTAGCGGGAGTTTTACATTATCCACTAACGGCGCCCAGAGGAACTTGAAGTTGTATACCAGGAAGGCCAGTGCAAATGCTGTCACTGCACTTTTTGAAATTCCGTCCTGAGCCAATCGGGTTGTGAGAGTTGCCCCCAGTAATGCATAAGGAAAACCGGAGCTCATGCCAATAAAAAACGCTGCCAAAGGCGCCGCCTCGACATAGGGTCGCACGCTTTCTGGCAGAAGGGTGCGCCAGTCACCATTTATTCTGTTCTCAATTGTGGACATACAGATTTCCGGCAGCGGATTGTTTATAAATCATTCTCAAGTAACAGCTAATCCCGAAAGTTGTTGTATTGCAGCGGGATACCCAAGTTCGCATCCTTTAAAAGGGCAATAACGCTTTGCAGGTCGTCGCGCTTTTTACCGCTAACTCTCAGCTTGTCACCCTGAATTGCGGTTTGGACCTTCATCTTGGTTTCTTTAATCATCTTTACTATTTTGCGGGCCAGGTCAGATTCTATTCCCTGTTGAATCTTCACGTTCATGGTAGCTTTTTGTCCGCTTACTTCCACATCGCCCTCTACCAAAGCCTTTATGTCTACACCCCTTTTGACAAGTTTTCCGCGTAAAATTTCCATCATTTGCCTGACTTGAAAATCTACTTCTGCCGAAACTGTCACTGCAGATTCATCGACTACTTCAAACTTCGCATCTACTCCCTTAAAGTCAAACCTGGTCCCTACTTCTCGATTCGACTGATCGACGGCATTATTTATTTCGTGCATATCAACTTCAGATACTATGTGAAAAGATGGCATTGCGCGTGATTCCCCTGCTTGCTCAGAATGTACAAATTGACTGAAAAGTCAGTTTATCACCTGAATTGGAGGCGATGAAGTTCACAACCTTTACCAATTCACCACTAATTTGCATGATTATCGGCAATATTCAGATAAGCTGGGGTAGATTAATCGAAAATCTTCGTTTATTCAGACTATAGTGATAAGTTAAAGCGTTTTGATGCGAATGATCCCAAGCATTTAGTTTGTACAAGTGAATATTCAGGAATTTTTCAGCAGCATGTTCGAAGCGATGCCTTCGGCTTTAATAACAGTCGATTCGGAATTGAATATAAAACTAATAAATACTAATGCCTTGAGGATTGCCGAATCAACAGGAGATGAGGTACTCGATGAGCCAATATTCGCAGCGTTTCCGATACTTGAACCCTACCAATCGGAAATACAAGTTGCACTTTCCCAGAATGCGACGGTAACTCTCGATCAAGTCGAGTACGTAAACGAAGAACTGAATAATTACTATAAAGCATGCTGTTATCCGCTAAACGCTATTGATAAAGTCATCGTTAACCAGATCCATGATACGATGCAGAGAGTGTTGCTTGAACAACGCATTTTACAGACAGAGAAAATGCGCTCACTCAATGGACTGGCTGCGGAATGAGTGACGAATTAGTCAGAAAGATATTCGGTCCCTATTTCAGTACGCGGCAAAAATCAGGTGGGCACGGTTTAGGTCTCGCTACCGTCTATCGTATAATTAAATCCCTGCTAGGTGGTGAAATTGAAGTAAGAAGTGCCGTAAACGTGGGCACGCAGTTCATCATTACCTTACAAACAAAAAATCGAATCAGTCTTAAAAAGCACACCTCTTGATTGGCCAACGACATTATTTACTTATCGCAGCCCTGATTGTTATTGCAATGGCTTCGATACTCATCTCACTTCTAAGTGGTAGTGTCGATCTCGGCATAACGGCAGTACTCACCGAGCTCCTCAATCCCGGCAACGAATTAGAAAACCAGGTTTTGCGCGAAATTCGCATTCCGCGTACTTTAGCTGCATTTACTACCGGAGGCTTGCTGGCCCTCTCCGGCGTAATCATGCAAGTTCTCTTAAGGAATCCGTTGGCTGACCCTTACATTCTGGGAATTTCCGGCGGCGCTGCAGTTGGGGCACTTTCAGCAATACTAATAGGTGCCAGCGGTATTTTGCTTACCAATGCGGCTTTTGCCGGCGCCCTGTTTTCCATTGTCCTGGTATTTGGCATCGCCAATAAATTTGGACGCTGGTCAGTTACACGCCTACTGTTAACCGGAGTCGTGGTATCAGCCGGCTGGGGAGCAGTAATCAATATATTGTTAACCACCAGCTCCACCAACAATGTGCAATCAATGCTCTTTTGGCTAATGGGAGATCTCAGCCAGAGCCAGGTTCACCTGGGGCATTACACGCTGCTTTTGCTTGGATTAGTAGGAGGTCTGATTTTTAGCCGCTCTTTAAACGTGCTTTCCCGCGGTGAACTTGTAGCCCAGGGGCTCGGTGTGAACCTTCGATCACTGCGCCTGGTACTGTATTTTTCTGCCTCCGTATTTACCGCAACAGCCGTAACCATAGCCGGCTCTGTAGGCTTTGTAGGCTTGGTTATTCCCCACATGCTAAGACTACTGGGAGCGAGAGACCATCGCATTCTCGTACCCTGTTCAATTTTACTGGGAGGGAGTTTCCTGGTCATCGCCGATAGTCTTGCGCGAACATTAATTGCCCCACAACAACTGCCAGTGGGCGTGGTTACTGCAATCATTGGCGTACCCAGCTTTATCATTATTCTTCGTAGCACGATTTCGAAATAAGCATGAGCGGTCTGAAAATACAATCAGTTACCCTTTCAATTGCCGACAAAATTCTCTGCAAGGAGCTCAGTTTCCAGATCGAACAGAAAGAGTGTTGGGGCTTGCTGGGCAAGAACGGGGCTGGCAAGACTTCTCTTATCCATAGCATTGCAGGCTTGAGGCCTATAGATGCAGGTGACGTGAAATTGAACAGCACCAGTGTGTACGAATATTCCCGTGCCGAGCTGGCAAAAGAAATCGGTATTCTCTTTCAGAACGGGTTGGAAACTTTGCCAGCAACTGTAATAGAAACAGTCATGCTGGGTCGCCACCCCCACGTGCAGTCGATGATCAGAGATAGCGATGAGGACCTGCAGATTGCGCGCCAGGCACTGGAACTGTTTTCGTTAAGCGAATTTAGCGAACGACAAATAGACTCACTATCTGGTGGAGAAAAGCAACGTGTAGCAATTGCAATGTTGATCGCGCAGGAACCAAATTTCTTTTTATTGGACGAGCCCAGTAATCACCTTGATGTAGCGTTTCAATTTTTAATTCTGCAAAGTCTGAAAGAAAAATTGAATGAAAGAAATGCCAGCATGTTGATGGCTACCCACGACATTAATCTCGCGGCCAAGTTTTGCGACAAAATAGTTTTATTTCTGGAAAATGGTGAATTTCTTAGCGGTGACAAAGCGGATGTCCTGGTTCCGGAAAACCTATCCCGCGCTTATGGCTGCGAAATCAGGCAAATCGGCGCAGAAGAATTCACATTCTTCTATCCGGTTTAGTGAAGATAAGAATTTGAATTATAGAACCAGATGACGAATGTCAGCCAGAATATTTACCAGATAAGTGGAGAAGAGCCCGCCATCCACGCCGTTAACAGCTTTGTGATCGTAGGAAAGTGTAAGTGGTAACATCTTTCGCGGTTTAAACTCGTCATCGATATAAACCGGCTTGATTTCAGTTTTTGCAACTCCCAGTATTGCCACTTCAGGTGCATTCACGATTGGAATAAAGCCAGTTCCGCCGATGGCTCCCAGGCTAGAGATTGTAAAACAGGCTCCTTGCATATCCTCCATGCTCAGCTTCCGTTGCTTGGCCTTGTCCGTTACTTCGATTAGCTCTTCCGCCAGGTGCCAGATAGATTTCTGATCTACGTTTCGAATCACGGGTACTACCAAACCGGCTTCGGTAGCAACGGCTACACCGATATGAAAATATTTCTTTTGAATCAGGAATTCGCCGGAAGAATGCAGCGACACATTAAATTGCGGATATTCTTTTAGCGCCTTTGCACATGCTTTTAACAAGAATGGCATAAAAGTTAATTTGACGCCTCGCCGCTCACCTTCAGATTTCAGCTCGGCACGAAAAGTTTCGAGTTCGGTAACATCGGCCTCATTAAATTGAGCAACATGGGGAACCGCATTCCAGTTTCGGTGCATGTTTACCGCGGTGACTTTCTCAATCTTGGTTCGAGGTACTTGTTCTATCTCACCAAACTGGCTGAAATCTATATCCGGAACAGCACTTGCTACTGCAGTTCCGCCACTCGGTGCATTACTACGATTCTTAACAAAGGCATGAATATCTTCTTTAATTATTCTGTTCTTGGCACCAGTGCCCGGAACCAATGTGAGATCGACACCCAACTCCCGGGCTAGCTTGCGAACCGCTGGCCCCGCATAGACTTTTTCTGAAGAAGTAGTCACCGCCGGCACAGCTTGTGCTGGCTCAGGGCGAGAAGCTGTGGGAGCCGGCGCAGGAGTAGCAGTTAGGGATTGCTCAGGTTCAGATTTAGATTCTTTCACAAGTTCAGGAGCCGCGGATACCGGGCTTGCAGACACTGCCGCTTTAATAGTGGCAATGGCTGAACCAGTTTTAACCTTGTCTCCAATTGAAACCAACAATTCAGTGATTTCACCTGCCTGGGGAGCAGGTACTTCCATTGCGGCCTTGTCCGATTCCAGGGTGATTAATGAATCGTCTGCGCCAACGGTATCTCCCGCACTGACGTGAATTTCGATGACATCAACTTCATCATCGGTACCCAGGTCTGGCACTGCAATTGTACTTGCAACCGTTTCGGATGAAATCGCTGACTGTTCACTTTCAGCTATTTCTGGTTCAGCATCTACAGGAGGGGAAACTTCTTCTTCAGTATCGGTAGTTTCTTCAGTGGTGCTTTCGACAGCATCAGCTACGCTAACTTCGAGACTGAGCATCTCGCTACCAGTAGCAACCTGATCGCCAAGATTTACGGCAATGCTCTTAACGACTCCAGCCATCGGCGCCGGAATTTCCATGGCCGCCTTGTCACTTTCAAGCACAAGGAGTGAATCATTTTCTTCGACGGACTGACCAACAGAAACAAGCAACTCGATTACTTCTACTTCAGAAGCATCACCAAGATCAGGAACTGTGATGTTTTCAATTGCCAAGAAAAATTCTCTCTTTTTCTGCAGTCACTGGAATATTACTGATTAAGTGGATTTGCCTTATCCTTATTAATACCGGTTGCCTTCATGTGCGCCACTATCGCTTTCGCATCCACTAGGCCTAATTCCTTTAATTCGCTCAAAGCTGCCAGAACCACAAACTTACTGTCAACTTCGAAGAAATGGCGTAATTGTTCACGACTGTCACTGCGACCAAACCCATCCGTGCCGAGCACTCGATAGGAAGCAGGTACGAATTCTCTGATCTGGTCAGAATAGGCCTTCATGTAATCCGTAGTGGCGATAACCGGGCCTTGCTGCTTAGACAGTTTTTCCGTTACAAACGCCTGCTTTTGCTTCTTAGCTGGTTGCAGCATATTTTCTCGGGCCACATCCAGTGCGTCCCGCCTCAGTTCGTTAAAACTGGTTACACTCCACACATCTACCGCGACGGAATACTCCTTTCTTAGTATTTCGGCTGCCTTGCGTACTTCTCTTAGTATGGTGCCACTCCCTAGGAGTCTCAGGCGCTGTTCCTTATTAATTGGTTTGGTAACTTTGTACTCTTTCGCCGAGGCATCTTCTAAAAGGTACATACCTTTTACGATGTCAGCTTCCACACCTTCAGGCATGTCGGGTTGCTGATAATTTTCATTCATCGTGGTGATGTAATAGAAAACGGATTCCCTGTCTTCATACATTCTCTTCAATCCATCCTGGACGATAACAGCTAACTCATAGGAGTAAGTTGGATCGTAACTAACACAGTTTGGAATAGTTGAAGACAATAGATGGCTATGGCCATCCTGATGCTGCAACCCTTCTCCATTAAGCGTTGTTCTTCCAGCAGTGGCTCCAATAAGAAAGCCTCTGGCTTGAGAATCACCGGCCGCCCAGCACAAATCGCCTACCCGCTGGAAACCAAACATGGAGTAGTAGATATAGAAAGGGATTAGCGGGTAATTATTGACGCTATAAGAAGTTGCTGCTGCCAACCAGGCAGAGAAAGCACCGGATTCAGTGATCCCTTCTTCCAGCATCTGACCTTTTTTGTCTTCGCGATAAAACATCACCTGGTTGGAATCTGCGGGATCGTAGAGCTGCCCAACGGAAGAGTAGATACCCATTTGCCGAAACATTCCTTCCATACCAAATGTTCTAGCTTCATCAGGAACAATTGGAACTACCCTCTCACCAATCTCCTTATCCTTACAAAGCGTAGTTAACATGCGGACAAAGGCCATGGTGGTGGACAATTCTCTATCGCCACTTCCCTTGGTCTGATTTTCGAAGGCAGCGAGTTCGGGAATTTTCAAGGCATGAGATTGAGAGCGTCGCTGTGGTACTGGACCCCCAAGCTTTTCCCTAATTTTGTTCATGTAGCGAATTTCCAGACCATCGGCTGGCGGTCGGTAATAGGGAACTTCTTCCAATTTATCGTCTTCGATTGGAATGCCAAAGCGATCACGAAATTTCTTCAGCGAGCCAACATCCAGCTTCTTGACGGAATGGGTTGCGTTTTGCGCCTCGGCTGACGCACCAAACGCGTATCCTTTAATGGTTTTTGCAAGAATTACAGTTGGTTTACCGTTTGCCTTAACTGCTTCAGCATAGGCCGCGTAAACCTTATACGGATCATGTCCGCCGCGATTAAGTGCCATAATGTCGCTATCCGAGAGATGCTCAACCATCTTTAACAGCTCTGGATTCTTTCCGAAAAAATGTTCCCGGGTATAGTCTCCACCCCTGCTCGCATAATTCTGGTATTCGCCGTCTACGGTTTCATCCATGCGGGCCTGCAGAATTCCATTTTTATCCGCCTGGAATAAGGGATCCCAGTGACGACCCCAAATAACCTTTATTACATTCCAGCCGGCACCGCGAAACACACCTTCGAGTTCCTGGATAATTTTTCCGTTACCGCGCACCGGACCGTCCAGGCGTTGCAAATTACAATTGATAACGAAAATTAGGTTATCTAATTGCTCTCTTCCCGCCTTGCTTATGGCGCCAAGAGACTCTGGCTCATCCGTTTCACCATCGCCCAGAAAAGCCCAGATTTTTCGATCGGAGTTATCCAACAAGCCACGACTAGTCAGATACTTCATTATGTGAGCCTGGTAGATGGCCTGTATTGGACCCAACCCCATAGAGACAGTAGGAAACTGCCAGTAATTCGGCATCAACCAGGGGTGGGGGTAAGAAGATAAGCCGTTACCATTTACTTCGGAGCGAAAGTTATCCAGCTGCTCTTCATCAAATCTTCCTTCTATATACGAGCGGGCATAAATGCCTGGAGCCGAGTGCCCCTGGTAGTAAACCAGGTCACCTTCGTGATCACCT
Source organism: uncultured Pseudohongiella sp. (assembly GCA_964616225.1). Classification (GTDB taxonomy): domain Bacteria; phylum Pseudomonadota; class Gammaproteobacteria; order Pseudomonadales; family Pseudohongiellaceae; genus UBA9145. The sequence goes on along the minus strand of CAZTTE010000006.1, from coordinate 104,797 downwards.
TCGGGGCCCCTGAAGAAATAGTTAAAACCAACATCGTAAAGCGTTGCAGCAGACGCAAAGGTGGAAATGTGCCCACCAATACTCGGATCACGAACATTAGCTCGCATGACCATGGCCATTGCATTCCAACGCACAATGCCGCGGATCTGACGCTCCATGAACATGTCGCCAGGCATACGCTCTTCATTGGTTGGGGAAATGGTATTGCAGTAAGGGGTGTTTACAGATGTAGTCGGTGCGCTTGAACCCGTTCGGCTTGCATCGTGAGAAAGCCGACCGATGAGGTAATGGGCTCGCTCTATTCCTTCTTCATCGATGACTGACTTAAGTGCGTCCAGCCATTCTTTAGTTTCTTCCGGATTAGCATCGTTGTGCTGAGTCATATCCTCTTCCTTTGAGCCTTCAGGATCGCTGTCTGGCTCGCCGCTTTGTAAACGGGCAATTATTGATTGTGTAATTAAATTACAAAGCGGCCGGCATTTTACTGTAAATACCGTTCGAACTCTAATCTGATTTCAGTGTTTTTGTAGTTTTACTACATATTTGATAGCCCTACTAATTTTCCAAAAAATATCATTATACTTTTATAAAACAGAGAGTTAGCTCTATAATTAACAATAATCCCTGGGACATGGGGAGGATTTCTGATCAAAATTTGAGCAAATACTACAAGTTTCACGCAAAAACCCGGCAATCACCTCTAAATTTCCTAATTTGAATTTAGTTTCCGCCTGAACTCACGCCGACACAGGACTTCCCTAGGCAGTCTGGAGCCCGAAAATGGTAATCAGTGCCAATACCGCAAGCCAGATTGCCTGACTCCTTTCCAGCAATGCCAGCAATGCCTGTATCTCCAGAGCCTTTGATTCTCTCTCACTGCCTCCATTACTCACATCAGCCCCTTCTTCCAGCTCTTCCTGGAAGCTGGTCCCGGATAGGGCGCAGTTTGCATATGAAATCAAAAGCTCCGCTGAATCCTGTTGACCGCTGATATCCCAGAAAGAATCCTTTACCCGCTCGAAACAACGCACAAAGTTACCGGCTAAAGAAAAGGTGATAGCAAGCAAGCGTAGTGGAATCCATTCCAATATTCTTATTGTGTTGCCAACCAGGGAAACTTCTTTCTCTGGCTGATCTTCGCGATGACTATCTCTTAACTGGTAACTGATATAGCAAAATAGTATCCCCAACGGACCTGTAAGCATGTACCAGAAAAACATGACGAACATTTTTTCAAAACAACGATAAACCAGTTGCTTGCAAAAAAAACCACTAATACTCTCTTCGCTTTCCAGCTTTTCCGAAGCTGAGATTGAGAGCTCACGCTCCAAATACAGAACGCATGCTTCACTATCTCCTTTCCGCCATTTCGATAGAAAATCACTAGCCAGCTTTCCTGGTTGAGTACGGTCGAATGCCACCAGTAATATCAGGATGTGTACCAGCATTGTTGGAAAGCCTAACATTCGGTCCTCCAACAAAAGCAATACGGTTGCCAACAGCAAAATTGGAATGCCATAGATCAGCAGCAGGTTGACGATCCAACCATTACTAACTTTGCTGCGCAGCTTAAAAAACCAGGAATCATCAAAGCGATCAATATCTTTTAGCCAAAGATAATTAATAGTTAAACAAATCAAAATGACGAGAAAATTCATAAATGAACTAAGCAATCGATCTATTTAAATCAGTTGATGGCTTCCCGATACCTATCCCATTCGAAAAAAGGCCCGGGATCTGTTTTTCTGCCAGGGGCGATATCGCTATGACCCACAATTCTCTCAGAATTCAAGCACGGATATTCACGCAGAAGCAAATTTGTGATGCCTATGAGAGTCTCATATTGTATATCGGTAAATGCCTCATAATCTGTGCCTTCTAATTCGATTCCAATTGAGAATTCATTGCAATTTTTCCGGCCCCCGAAAATCGACTCACCTGCGTGCCAGGCCTTTTTATTGAATGGAACGTACTGCGTGACTTCTCCCAAGCGACTTATCAATAAGTGGGCGGAAACTTTTAAGTACTGGATCTCCTCGAAGAAAGGGTGAGCATTTGCGTCCAGCTCATTACAAAACAAATGGCTAACACAACCTGTCCCATACTCACCGGGAGGCAAGCTAATATTGTGTATTACCAGCAGGTCGATGCTTTCATTCTCGGCACGATCACTGCAATTTGGTGAAGTGCGCTGAGTGGCCTCGAGTAATAGATGATTATTGATTTGAAAATCCATAGGACAAGGGTACTGAATATCAATCCTGAAAAGATGAAATTCTAACACAGCACGGAAGTTCATCCCGCTGGTAGTCCCGGGTTAGCCCGGCGATTGGATATCTAGTGCTGGATAATAGACGTTGGCAGGAGGGTTTTCTGGCGAGCAAGGGCGGCCAGTTCATAGCCCGGGATTTTAAATTCGCCATTTTGCAAGGCAATAGCCAATCCCAGCCGAGAGCGATCAAGAGAAAAACCAGACCCATTACTGATCCTGTATAACTCTGCATCACCTGAGGTGCGAGCAAGAGTGCAATCTTCATAGCTGCCATTTATGAGGTATTGTACAGCAGTGTTGTTTTCCAACTGATCAATATCGGTTTGCAATTCAAGCAGGTCTATTTCATCTAGCTTTCCATCCTCTTCCGAGCCATCACTACCCAAAAGCTGGGCTATCTCATCCAGGTCAGACTGATCGATAATCTCCTCTCCGGTTGGGCTAATGGAAGCTTCTGGAGGCTTATCATCTGAAGATTCTTTTGAAGCTTCTTTGGAAGAATCAGGTATCAATACACAGGTTTCCAAATTTTCAGTCTGGGCATCAAACTGTTTTACCAATTTCTCCATAAATTCGTTTTGTTCATTAAGGTCCATTTGCACCATAGTAAATCCATGGCGAAGTTGGTCGAAGATTTCTTTTCTATCTCTATCCCGCAAGGCAATGTTTCCACTAATAGCAGCAGTTAACATTGATGCGGTATGCTTCGCCTCAATCCACTCAATACTGGCCGTGCCTTTGTTCAAGCCGACCAAGAACATGACTACACGCCATTTGGTTCTGATCATCGAGTCAACAAATTCCGGTAGATCTTGCTGCAAACATAGTGCAGCGATGAGCTGCGCGACCGCCGACTCTACCAAGTCAGCTTTCTGGGCACCGCCATTGACGATGGAAACAATATCCATAAATAATTTTTCAAGCTCCAATACGAAATGCTTTTCAAATAGTTTATAAATACGAGCCTGACATCTAGCGGCATCTCAAATACAACATGGGACTGAGAAAATGCCGATACAGAAGCCTTAAGCAATATACTGCCGTCTATCAGTTTATGCCGGGCATTTTTTTGACGATTGGGGCTCAGGGAATCGATTTGTTTTACAAGAGGAGCAAAGGCTTTATTCGCTTTCCTTATAATTGCCTTCAGGGCAATATCTATTTCAACCTTTTCAAGCGTGTTCCCAGGAGAATTTACAGCACTTGAAAAAGATTCCTGCAATGGCGCCTCGCTGTTCAGGTATGACGCCTTGATCTCATTCATTGTGTGCTTAACAAATGTTTCTTCGAACAGGCTTTGCTTGGCACGAATTTCTCGCATCGATTTCAAATAAATCGAATCCTCAGCAAATTGACCTTGCTGACCGCCACTGAACAGAAAATCATCTACTTCATCAAAAAAGTCAGAACTGAGCAGAAGTAGTTGCTTGCGTAAACGCTGTCGGATTGACCAGCGAATTTTTTCCCGCCAAACAGTGTCGTCGGTTTCAATTGCGGTCACATTGTTGACGTCCGGGGCAATCGACATGAGCTGATCTGATTCTTCTACGCGTGGATGATAGGAAACTTATAGCATCCGGCTTAATGACAAACATTGAAATTGTTCACAGACAGGATTTTTTCTAATCAAATCAAGGGTAAACCCCACGTAATTGCAGAGGAAAATCCAGTTAAAACTTGAACTGCGTCACAACTTTATATTCAGTTACCCATAAGCCATAATCTTCGTAATGTCTATTCCAGAAAAACATGCGCCAGGCAAAAATGTCGGTCAGGGGATGCTGATTACGAGTTTTACCCTGGGCTTGATCGCGCTTACGCTATATTTCGATAATTGGCTAGGCAATCAAGCCAACCCAAATCAAAACCCAGACTCTTCTATTACGAACTCCGGCGTGCGTGAAGTCGTTCTTGAGAGAAACAGACTGGGTCACTATGTTGCCAATGGCGAAATAAATGGGACACCGGTTACCTTCCTGCTAGACACCGGCGCTACCGATGTAGCCATACCTTCAGGAATTGCTGACGCCACAGGACTACGCAGAGGTATGGCGCATCAGGCCTCAACCGCCAACGGAGTAGTAACTGTTTTTGACACCCAGGTAAGCGAACTAAAACTGGGAATCATTGTTTTATACGACATCGATGCAAGTATTACTCCGAGTATGCCTGGAAATACCATTCTTTTAGGAATGAGCGCTTTGAGACAGATTGAATTTACCCAGCGAGGGTCGGCTTTAACCTTGAGGCAAGTTCCTTAGCATCTCATGACTACCATTCCTGATAATATTAGTCACTGTGTCGAGCTGGCCTTACAAGAAGATATTGGTAGCGGGGATATAACCACCGCCCTCATTCCTTCAGAAAACTCGGTCAGGGCGGTAATTCAATGCAGGCAGGACGCGGTAATCTGTGGAGCTCCCTGGGTTGATGAGGTGTTTTTTCAATTAAACCCAGCTATCCAAATAGAATGGTTGGTCAGCGAAGGTAACCAAGTTTCAGCAAACACCGATATTGCCATTATCAGCGGGGCTGCGAGGGGAATTCTGACTGGCGAACGAACGGCGCTAAATTTTCTACAGACATTATCAGCTACGGCTACCCAGACCCGAAAGCTGGCAGAACTCATCGCCGACTCGCCTGCAAGCCTGCTGGACACACGAAAAACAATTCCAGGATTGCGCGCTGCACAGAAGTACGCCGTCAGGGTCGGTGGCGGCACTAATCACCGAATAGGCTTGTTCGACGCCTTCCTTATTAAAGAGAATCATATCGCGGCCTGTGGAGGGATCAGCTCAGCCATAAATGCTGCTCGCGAATTGCATCCTGATAAAATCCTCGAGATCGAAGTGCAAGACAGGGTTGAGCTTGATGAAGCCTTGCTGTGCGATCCGGACATTATCATGCTGGATAACTTTACACCGGAGAACATTGAGGAAGCGGTAGCCTTGAACAATGGACGCTGCAAATTGGAGGCATCGGGCGGAATCGACCAGGAGCTACTGGTCAAGATCGCAAAAACTGGCGTAGACTATATCTCAGTTGGTGGTTTGACCAAGCACTGTCAGGCGGTTGATTTTTCCTTACTCGTGCAATAATCATCAATGCCCTTCATTATCAAAAGCGTAGGGAGAGACCATGATTAAAAAGATATTCCTACTTCTTTCCGGGGTATTTAGCTTCTGGCTAGCGCCCAGCCTGCTATTCGGACATGCCGGTAATCTCGATCAGAATGGCGGTCATTACTGGGGTCAGTCCTATCATTGCCATATGACCAACTGCGAAATGCCGGACACGTTCGATTTCTCCAGACGCCGTAGAGACAGTCTCTTAACTGATTACAGATCTCGCGAAAAATTCTTTAATGAAGATGACTGGAATTTTGAACTCGATTTTGACAACGACTGCCAATCGACTCGTCAGGAAATGCTTATTCTTACGAGCCGCATCGAAGTTCGCTACACCAACCCCCGCAATTGTGTAGTTCGCACCGGAGAATGGCTCGATGAATACACCGGCGAGATATTTGAAGTGGCAACTCAGTTAGAGATCGATCATGTCATTCCCAGAATGTATGCCCATACTCATGGGGGCGACCGCTGGATGCCGGAGAAAAAACTGCAGTTCTCCAATGACCCTATAAATATGGTGCTCATTGAGCGCAGGGAAGTCAGGCGTAAACGGGATCGTGGTCCAAGTCGATACCTCCCCCGGGAAGAATTTCAATGTGAGTACGTAGCGATGTGGCAGCAGATCTCAGATAAATATGATCTGCAATTGAGCACGCGGGATAGCAGCACTATTTCACGAATTTTGGATGAGTGCCCGGAATTCAATCCAAATGCTGAATCCGATAGCAACCAATAAGATCGGTCACTGATTAGCAATTTATCTGCAGCAAAAAAAATGCCGATCAATGATCGGCATTTTTTTGTCTCTGATTCTGCTTAAGGTGAAACGATGGAAATGCTTTCCATTCCATTATCAGGATCCAGTTCGGAATCCCCTGCCGGAAACCCTTGCTCCTGAAGGATATAGGCAATGACATTGGTGTATTCCTCGAACATGAGGGAACCTGGATTATCCGCCGGCATAGTTCCCATAATTGACTCCCATAGATAGAGCAGCGGTTGATTATTCCAGGAACGCAAAGTGTCTCGATAAAAACGCATATTGTGACAAGTCTTACACTGCGCATCGTAAACCGTCTGGCCAGAGGTAGCCTGAGCTTCGGTAAACACTCCATCATTAACAGTCTTGTCCTGGGCGCGAACGGTCGTTGTAAGCGCAATACTCAGGAGTAAAATTACGCAACTCGCAATTTTTACCGCAATTCTCATTCTTTCTTCCTCCGCAAATGAATGTCTGGCATTCAATTGCTAATTCGTTGATTAGTCAGGCTAAGTTTACAGTTCCAATCGCGAGAACTCGCCGCCTGAATTGGCGTAAACATAAACCACAAACCCTTATTTTTCAAGCCAGCGGGCTGGAATAAATTGCAACAAAATCAATCTTTTAGTAACAGTCCAGGGAGCTGGTTTGGCAACTTCAAATTTATCTCTGTGTGGATGAATAAAAGCTTAATCCCGAGACGAATCTGGACATTCTATTTTATCCAAATTTTCGAATTGACCCGCGAAAAACCCAATTCTGCCCCTGCTGAGCCAAAAATTAAGGAAAAATCAGGCCTGAATCCGGCAATTCAGTGCGAAAATACAAAGCTTGCGCTGAAATCAAACAATTTCTGATCATATCTGACAAAAAGTGTCACTCTGTAACTTGTCGTAATTAGGCAGTCAACTGGATTCAGCATAGGAATATTCCTACTATTAAAATATATTCCCTATATTTATCATTAGTTTATGTATTTTTTAAAAGTTGGCACGATCCATGTGTATTTACTGGCAACCGTTACAGATAGGCGGAAAACGACACAAAATTATTAACCATTTAAGTCAACAAACTGAATTACCAAACTGGAGATAGACAAATGAAACAGATTCAACAAGAATGGAACCAATGATTATGGCCGGGTTGGGTGTGCTAGTCGGTGGACTGATGATCGCGATGTACCTGCCAATCTTCCAGCTCGGCGCTGTAATGTAGGGCAACAGGGAAATCTACACTTAACTTTTAATGGCAATCATTGAATTACTCGAGACGAGCCAGGCTTTTCTCGTAATAGCCAGTCTTGTGCTTGGCCTCCTTGTAGGCAGCTTTCTAAACGTAGTGATTTATCGCATGCCAATCATGCTGCAGCGTGACTGGAAACAGCAGTGCTGTGAATTCCTTGAAATAGAAGACCCTGCCGCTGAAAGCACTGAAAGCAAAGATGCTACCGGACAATACGACGTATTTAATCTTCACACTCCTGCATCTCACTGCCCCTATTGCAATCACAAGATCAGGCCCTGGGAAAACGTTCCCGTAATAAGTTATTTAGTACTCGGTGGTAAGTGTTCCTATTGCAAGGCGAAAATTTCGCTGCGCTATCCGAGCATCGAATTCTTTAATGGCATACTCTCGGCATTGGTTGCCTATACCTTCGGCGCTACCTGGCTCACACTGGCCCTGCTAATTTTGGCCTGGTCACTGCTTGCACTAACCCTTATTGATTTTGACCATCAACTCCTGCCGGACGACATTACAATTCCACTATTGTGGCTTGGCCTATTCGTAAATGCTGTCGATTTAGGCTTCTGTGTTTCGCTTTACGATGCAGTTATAGGAGCGATTGCCGGGTACCTGGTGCTCTGGACTTTCTATTGGATATTCAAACTCGCCACCGGTAAAGAAGGCATGGGATACGGCGATTTCAAATTGCTGGCAGCCCTCGGGGCATGGATGGGCTGGCAAAGCCTGCTACCCATAATCATCTTGTCTTCATTAGTAGGCGCAGTATTCGGCATACTAATGATCGTAGCAATGGGCAGAGATAGGTCCGTACCCATGCCCTTTGGCCCCTTCCTCACCGGCGCGGGATTTATCATGCTGATATGGGGCCCACAAATCAGCACCTTCTATATCAACAACGTTCTCGGCTAATCCCAATGTATGTAATTGGCCTTACCGGAGGAATCGGTAGTGGCAAGTCCACAGCCGCTTCAATCTTTTCTGAACTCGGAATAACTGTGGTCAATGCGGACCAACTGGCCAGGGATGTTGTTGAACCTGGCAAACCTGCGCTGGATGCTATTAAAGAACGATTTGGGGATGACATCTTATCGAACGATGGTTCTCTCGATCGCCGAAAACTTCGCGAAATTGTTTTTGCCGATAAAAAGCAATTAGCATGGCTGGAACAGCTTACTCACCCACTGATAGGTGAATTGTTGATCCAGCAGCTACAAAGCGCAACGTCGCCCTACGCCATTCTTGAATCTCCATTACTTTTGGAAACCAGGCAGAAAGAATTAGTTGATCGGGTACTGGTAGTAGATTTGGATGAGAGTACCCAGCTACTTAGAACCACAGAACGGGATGGCAGCTCAGAAGAGACCATTAAGGCAATTATTGCCGCTCAAATGCCGAGAAATGAACGACTGGCAGCAGCAGACGATGTCGTAGATAATTCACAATCCCAGGCCACCGCTAAGAGGCAAATACTCGACCTGCATGAGCAATACTTAGGTATGGCGAATACATCATGACCCAGATTAAACAAGTCAATTGCCCAACTTGCGCCAAACAGGTTCCCTGGACTGAAGAAAGCGAATTCAGACCTTTCTGCAGTGAGCGCTGCAAGCTAATTGATTTTGGTGAATGGGCTACGGAGAAAAATGTAATAGAAGGCGAATCCCTCTATCCCACTGAAGAAAAACCCGACGAAAAGCTGCAATAAGCAGTTTTAAGGAAGTGGCGTGCCTTCGATGTCCGGCGTAGGCATCCAATAGAATTTACTGTTTTCGGCGAAGCGATCGTTTTGTAAAAATATGTAGATAAAGTCTTAATCTCGAGACTGTCGCACCAGTCGTACTGCTTCACCCTCTAGCAATCCCAACTCATAATCTTCCAGAATCAGGTGTGTTACCACGTCGAACAGATACAGGCGTTCGTTATCAACAGCAATTAACAAGGTACCGTCAGTATTAAATTTAGCGCATACTTTATCACAAATAGCGTAGAAACCTGCTCTAAATAAGAAGATTAACCCCATTGATATCAATGACATGCTGAGCTTTTCAGGCTTATTGAGTAAGTAAGCGCCGGTATCCGATTATGAATATTTCGATTATCAAGCTGACTTCAGGTAGGCAGAAATTCCTGCAATTCCGTAGGCGCCTTTGGCCCTGGCCTGATCCAAATTAGCAGGTCCTACACCTCCCAAGGCGTAAACCGGCAAACTCACCTGAGCTACCAAACGGGAAAACAAATCCCAACCGAGCTCAGATCCTGGTTCATATTTACGGGTTCGGCAGACTGGCGACAGAGTAACGAAGTCAGCATCGATTCTCTGGGCATGAGTTAATTCTTTCAAATTATGACAGGATGCACTAAACAGTTTGCTCTTTGAAACTGGTCGATTCTCTAGTTGCATTAAAGCCCTGGAGTTAGCGTGAACACCATCGACCAACTCAAAAGGAAAAGCATCCACTGGTTGATTGGCAATAAGTTTAATCCGGGATGGCTGGGCAATTGGTTTAACTTGCTCAAACCATTTTTTGTATTCCGTACTTTCAAGTTGAGTCTGACGAAACTGTAAGAGTCGAATACCCTGGTGCGCATAAGCTTCAATTAAATCTTCTGCTTCGGCTATTGAAGCCACATCAGGGGTTATCGCCATCTCCCTGGGCAACTGGATACGTTTAATGATTTCCGCATTTGCTTCGGGAAAGTCATCGTTCTTGAGAGCGGCCAGATTCCTCCAGTCTATGGCCTGCCCTTCCTTTCCTTCGGCGACTCCATCAAATTCGGAAATTATCCATACATCGAGAAGCACTGTTTTATCAGGATAGTGATGAAGGATTTTTGTAAACGGGTGGAAAGTTAACGGTGTAATTCCCAGCTCTTCCTGGAATTCTCTTTGTAGTGCGGATTCAATCGATTCCAGGGGTTCTTTCTTGCCTCCGGGAAATTCCCAGAGCCCGCCTTTGTGGCTATCAGGATGTCGACGGGATACAAGCACCTGATCGTGCTTATTGAGAATAACGCCGACCGCCACATGAGTAACATTTGCAGATGTCATGATGCTAAAGAGATAGAGATTTAACTGCGGTAGTCTGCATTGATGCTAACGTAGTCATGTGAAAGATCCGAAGTCCAGACAGTTTCTTCACATTCACCTCGGTGCAGGCAAACCCTGATCAGGATTTCATCGGCATCCATCTGAGCCTGACCCAATTCTTCCCTATAGCCAGGATCGACACTGCCATTGGAAACGATACGCATATCACCAATATCGATGGTTACCGCTTCAAGATCCAGATCTTCCAGACCAACTCGACCGACTACAGCCAGAATCCGCCCCCAATTTGGATCAGATGCAAAGAGGGCTGTTTTAACCAGTGGCGATTCAGCAATTCCATAAGCAAGCTGCAGGCATTCTTCCGACGATTTCCCGGATTCAACACGGACGCTTACAAACTTACTGGCTCCTTCGCCGTCCTTTACCAATTGCTTTGCCAATTCAACAAAAACACCTTCCAATGCTTCTGTGAAGTTCCCTCGTGATTCCGAATCAAGCTCTGCGATAGATACATTAGCCTTGCCGGTAGCAACAAGCATGCAGCAATCATTGGTTGAAGTGTCTCCATCTACAGTAATGCGATTAAGAGACTTATTGTTGGCCTGACGCAGTAACTGATCCAGCAAGTCGGCTTCTATGTCAGCATCGGTAAAGATAAATGCCAGCATGGTTGCCATGTTTGGCTTAATCATGCCGGACCCTTTGGCGATTCCAGTAATCGTTATCTGCTCACCATTGATTTCCAATTGCGTAGAAATCAGCTTATGCCGAGTATCTGTTGTTAATATTCCACGGGCTGCTTCTGCCCAGTTTCCTGGATCCAGGCTTGTAAACATATCCGGTACTGCTACAACTATTTTTTCAACAGGCAGTTCTTCGCCAATAACACCGGTAGAAAAAGGAAGCACCTGCTGAACGGCAACCCCTCCAAGATCGGCAACTGCCTGGCAACAACGAAGGGCGTTAAGCTTTCCGGCTTCACCAGTTCCAGCATTGGCATTGCCGGTATTAATCAGAAAATAGCGGGGATAAGCATTTTGTGCATGGGCCACGGTGACGGAAACAGGCGCGGCACAGAAAGCATTCTGAGTGTAGACGCCAGCTACACTGGAGTTTTCTGCCAATTCAATTAGCACCAGATCGAGTCGATCCGGATAGCGGATCTCACTTTTAGCAGCAGCTAGTTTTACTCCAGCAACAGGAATAAAATCACCAGAGCATCCAGGTCCAACGGCCATTGTTAAGCAATCTTACCGTGACATTGTTTGTATTTCTTACCGGAGCCGCACGGGCAAGGGTCGTTACGACCTACTTTTGGAACATCACGCACAAATGGCGTTTGTTTCTCAGCGCTCCCTTGCTCCGAACCTGCGGCCTGGGCATTCTCTGCTTCTGCATTCGATAATGCCGATACAGCCTGGTGCTGATAGTTCATTCTGGCCCGGGCATTCTCTTCTTCCCTCTGCCTTTCGATGGAATCTGCCGCTTCATCCTGCTTGATCTGAATGTGACTTAAGACTTTGATGACCTCTTGCTGGAGTGCCATCATTAGTTCGGTAAACTGCGCAAACGCTTCACGCTTATATTCTTGCCGTGGATTCTTGCCACCATAACTGCGAAGGAAAATACCCTGGCGAAGGTGATCCATGGTTGCCAGGTGTTCTTTCCACAAGCGATCAAGAATTTGCAGAGTAATCTGTTTCTCAAACTCTCTCATGCGATCACCAACAATGCCACATTTCTGTATATATTCTTCGCTTAAGAGGGAAGTAAGCTTTTCCTTTAATTGTTCCTCATACAACTGATCATCTTCATCCAGCCATGATTGAATAGCTTGGCGAGATCCAAATTCCGTTTCAATTGATTGTTCCAATCCTGGAACATCCCATTGCTCGGGCACACTCTGGGGCGGAATAAAATCGTCTACTAACTGACCAACTACTTCTTCCCGCATACCATCGAGCAAGTCAGTAATATCATCGCTGGCCATGAGTTCATTACGCTGCCTGTACACAATGGTTCGCTGATCGTTGGCAACGTTATCGTATTCCAATAACTGCTTTCTTATGTCGAAGTTTCTACCTTCCACTTTGCGCTGGGCTTTTTCGATAGAACGGGTGACCATTCCGTGTTCGATGGCCTCACCATGCTCCATTCCCAGCTTGCGGAAAAAATTCTTCATTCCTTCGCTCATGAATATGCGAAGCAGGTTGTCTTCAGCTGACAAATAGAATCGGGAATAACCCGGATCCCCCTGTCTTCCCGAACGACCTCGCAACTGGTTGTCGATACGTCGAGATTCATGACGCTCAGTTCCGATAATGTGTAAACCACCAGCTGCTACGACTTGATCATGGCACTTTTGCCACTCCTCCTTGATTTTTTCTATCTGAGCCTCGTTGGGATTATTTAATTCAGCAACTTCGGCCTCCCATTTCCCTCCCAGCACAATGTCAGTTCCTCGACCGGCCATGTTAGTAGCAATAGTTACTGCACCCGGTCTACCTGCCTGCGCGATAATCTGGGCTTCTTTTTCATGAAACTTGGCATTCAATACTTCATGATTGATCTTTTTCTTAGTCAAAAACTGGGAAAGCGTTTCGGATGTGTCAATGGATGCCGTTCCCACCAGGATGGGCGCTCCTGAATCCCTGATTTCGATGATGTCTTTGAGGATTGCTTCGAACTTCTCTTCCAGGGTGAGGTAGATCAGATCGTTTGCATCATCCCTGATCATTGGCACGTTGGTTGGAATAACAATTACGTCCAGGCCATAAATCTGGCTAAACTCGAAGGCTTCTGTGTCAGCCGTACCAGTCATACCTGCAAGCTTGTTGTAGATACGGAAATAATTCTGAAAGGTGGTGGAAGCCAGAGTTTGACTTTCACTCTGTATATCAACAGCTTCTTTTGCCTCCAGGGCCTGGTGTAAGCCATCGGAAAGACGGCGGCCTTCCATGGTTCGTCCGGTGTGCTCATCGATTAGAACAATCTGCCGGTTCTGGACAATGTACTCGATGTCCTTATTGAACAGGTGGTGAGCTTTGAGGCCAGCATGGACATGATGTAACAAGGAAAGGTTGGTAGCGGCGTACAGTGATTCGCCCTCTTCCAACAGTTTTTGCTTGATCAACAGATCTTCAACGAATTCATGGCCAGACTCTGTAAGCTCCACTTGACGACTCTTTTCATCAACGGTGAAGTGTCCGGAATCTTCAGGCACAAAATTCTTGTCCATCATTTCCATCTTGGATTTTTCGACTTTCTCGCCTTTTTCCAGGCGAGGAACAAGCTTGTTAATTGCCGTGTAAAGTTGAGAGCTATCTTCTGCGGCGCCAGAAATAATCAGAGGTGTTCGGGCTTCATCGATCAGGATCGAGTCAACTTCGTCGACAATGGCAAAGTTAAGTTCCCGCTGCATCTTTTGATCCATACGGAAGGCCATATTGTCTCTTAGGTAATCGAAGCCAAATTCATTATTGGTACCGTAAGTTATATCTGAATCATATCCAGCCTTTTTGTCTTCTGGAGTTTGACCAGATTTAATGACACCCACTGAGAAGCCAAGCTTTTCAAATATTGGGCGCATCCAATCGGCGTCCCGTTGGGCCAGGTATTCGTTAACAGTGACGATATGGACTCCCTGTCCAGAGAGCCCATTCAGGTAAGCCGGCAAAGTTGCTACCAGGGTCTTGCCTTCACCTGTACGCATTTCTGAAATATTGCCTTGATGAAGAACCATGGCTCCAATCATTTGCACATCAAAATGGCGCAAACCAAGGGTACGCTTGGAGGCTTCTCTTACGGCGGCGAAAGCTTCTGGCAGAATAGCATCCAGTGTCTCTCCCTGCTCGATGCGATTTCTAAACTCTTCTGTTTTACTTTTGAGTTCATCATCGCTTAATGCTTCAAATGCAGGCTCAAATACATTGATGGTCGCGACTACGCGATTCATCTTCTTGAGCTTTCGGGAATTACTGCTGCCTAATATTTTGTTAAGAATGTTCATGTGAAATCGTTACTAGTTAATACTTAAATACTTAATTCATTGAGATCAAATCGGCACAGCGCACTGAACCTATCGACCAGGACGTCAAAAAACAGGTATGGAGGGAATTTATCTGGCGGTGCGGTGGATGTATGCAGCCGGATCAACTACACGACCATTCTTATACACTTCAAAATGGACGTGAGGACCGGTGGATCTTCCGGTAGAGCCAACGAGGGCAATGTTTTGCCCTTTTTTAACAATCTCGCCTACTTCGACAAAAAGTTTTTCGGCATGAGCATAACGCGTGGTAAATCCGTTACCATGATTTACTTCAACCATAAGTCCATAACCAGAGCGCGGCCCAGACCAGGTGATTACCCCAGCGGCTACCGTATTAATATCAGCCCCGGATTTCCCTGTAGTGAAGTCAACGCCAGCGTGAAAAGTTAGTCTACCAGTAAATGGGTCTGGTCTCTGCCCAAAACGGGATGCGATCCAGCCACGATCTACAGGTCTGCCGGCGATGAAAACATCGGATTGAATCTTGCGATCGGCCATTAGGCCTTCAAGAATTTCTAATTGTTGTGTTCGATCTTCCAGCTGTCGTTCCAGCTGGTCCACGGCATTCATAAATCCGGCCGTGGTATAAGCTTCTGAAGCTCCTGTACCGGGACCCCCGATTGCTACGGGCTGGCTGAAATCGAACTCGCCATTGTCTAAATCTGCGATGGTAGTAATACGCTCACCCACTGCATCCAGTCTGACGAGACGTGCTTGTAACATAGCGAGGCGCAAGGTCAGGGCTTCCAGTTGTTGCTCTGATTCTTCCTTGATTTCCGCCAGTTGCTCTGCCTGTAACTGAATCTGACGATCCCAGTTCTGGGCCGTTTCAACGGTAAAGATGCGTTCATTCTGGGAAACGGCGAGCTGGTAGCCGAAATAGCCAAGGGCCACCGGTGCAACCAGCAAAATCAGGGAAAGCAGACCTTTTAGCCAACCTTTGAGGACAATGGTCTTGGTGTGACCATGGCGTTGATCAACAAGAATTAATTTCATCTGTTAAGCGTTACTCTGAAACCCTGTTAATACACTTGGGGCTTACGCAGAAACTTCAACGCCTAAGCAATTTGTCTTTATAGATCAAACAGTTAGGAGAGTGAAACGGATCAGGCCGCTAGCACTGGTTTCATGTAGGAAATAGGCACATTCGTTTCGTTATCGAAACTGACAATTTCCCAAGCGTCTTCATTAACTTCGAGCATTCTTAATAAAGCATTATTGAGAGCATGTCCAGATTTATGTCCCTTAAATTCCCCGATAAGGCTGTTGCCTAAAAGGTATAAATCTCCAATAGAATCAAGGATTTTGTGCTTTACGAACTCGTCTTCGTAGCGCAATCCATCCTCGTTCAGGACCTTATAGTCACCTACTGCGATGGCATTATCCATGCTTGCCCCAAGTGCCAAATTTCTATTCCTTAGTTCTTCAAACTCGTGCATAAATCCAAAAGTTCGGGCCCTGCTTACTTCTTTTACAAATGAAGTGCTGGAAAAGTCGATCGTGGCACTTTTCGTGTATTTCTTGTAGACCGGATGGTCATACAGGAGAGTATAACTAACTTTGAATCCATCAAATGGTTCTAGACTTACTGATTTATCGCCCTGCTCAAGCTGGATCGGGCGCTTAATCTTAATAAATTTTTTCAATTCCGATTGCTCTTCAATTCCAGCGGACTGGATAAGAAAAACAAAAGGGCCAGCGCTGCCGTCCATAATAGGAACTTCGGGAGCGCTAACATCCACATAGCAATTATCGATGCCCAATCCGGACATGGCTGACATGAGATGCTCAATCGTAGAAATTCGAACATCGTCTTTTACGAGAGTCGTGGAAAGCGTGGTGTCGCCCACATTAGCCGCGCGGGCTTCGATCTGCACCGCCGGATCAAGGTCGGCGCGGGTAAAGATAATTCCGGTATTTACAGGGGCTGGACGGAGAGTCAGGTAGACTTTTTCTCCGGTATGCAAGCCAACGCCAGTCGCGCGAATTACATTTTTAAGCGTTCGTTGGTTTAACATCGATTAAGTCAGGCCTTTTTTTTGTGTTACTCCGGGGAAAACTCCCTATTCCCGTCTGTCCCAGCTCTTGAAATAGCGCGACATCTTTTTCGCCCTGTAGTACTTCATTTGTCAGCGGATGAGAATACCGCCAGCTATCAACAGACCGCGCACATTGCTTCTCTAAAATGTGCTTACAGATGCCTCCGCGCTCCCGCGTTGCAAAACTGAAACATATTATCAAAATTGGCTGCAAATCCCAATTTATGGGATTCCCAGAGGTCATCAACCTCTACCTGATGTGATCTGATTGTTATCTGCTCCTGCGCTCCTTCTTCTATCTTCTGTATATACTTCTATTTATAGCTTTCAGAGCTGGAGATTCTTGAGCTCCAGCATCGATATTGACTTATTGCCTTGCCAATTAGCGCTGTAGCTAAAGGCTCCCCTGGAGTCTTCCCTGTTAGCACCTAGACAGGCCCCGGATCAATTTCGTTCCCTTAATCTGCCTGTCTACGTAAAAACGCCGGTATATCCAGGTAATCTATATCGGTTTCAGCTCCAGCCGCCTGGGCCATTGCCGGAGGTCGTTCAGCACCCTGCCGATTGCGCATAATGGCCGGCTTATCCAATTGGCGATAATCGGTCTCTGCGTCTGCCGTGGTGTTGTCGATGACCTTGGTTGGCTTCTCATGCTGGGAACTTAATCCAGTCGCTACGACTGTAACCCGCATCTCATCTTCCAGTGTCGGATCTATTACGGTGCCTACTACAACAGTCGCATCATCAGATGCGAATTCCTCAACCGTGTCTCCCACTTCGGAAAATTCTCCCAGGGATAAATTTTCACCTGCAGTGATGTTAACCAGAATGCCTCGTGCGCCTTGCAGGTTTACGTCTTCCAGCAATGGTGATCTGATAGCTGACTCTGCTGCCTCACGAGCACGCTCTTCACCAAGCGCCGATCCTGTTCCCATCATTGCCATGCCCATTTCAGACATCACTGTCTTAACGTCGGCAAAATCCACATTAATCATTCCAGGATTCATGATTAAATCGGCAATTCCTTTAACCGCACCCAGCAGTACATCGTTGGCTGCCTTAAAAGCAG
The DNA here is from genome assembly GCA_964616225.1 of uncultured Pseudohongiella sp. Taxonomy (GTDB): domain Bacteria; phylum Pseudomonadota; class Gammaproteobacteria; order Pseudomonadales; family Pseudohongiellaceae; genus UBA9145. The sequence goes on along the minus strand of CAZTTE010000006.1, from coordinate 87,181 downwards.
CCAACAGGGAAGCTTCCTTACCAAGTACATCGAGTAGTTTCTCATTAGGAATAGTGATTAATGAGTCGACATTTTCCGATAATTGCTGGATGCCGTGTTCCGCAATTGACGAACGTTTTTTACCTTCGAATGGAAATGGACGGGTTACAACCGCTACCGTCAAAATGCCCATCTCTCTGGCAACTTCTGCAACAATTGGTGCAGCACCCGTACCGGTGCCGCCACCCATACCGGCGGTTATAAATACCATGTCAGCGCCAGATAGTATCTCCGCTATCTCATCACGATCTTCAAGCGCAGCCTGTCTGCCGATGTCAGGATTCGCTCCTGCACCTAGTCCTTTGGTGATATTGCTACCCATTTGCAGAATCGTTTTTGCTTTTAAATTATTAAGCGCTTGCGCATCGGTGTTGGCGCAAATAAATTCCACGCCATCTACCTGGTTACTAATCATGTGATGGACGGCATTACCACCTCCGCCACCAACGCCTATGACTTTAATCACAGCGCTTTGTGCTATATTTTCGACTAACTCAAACATAGAGCCCCCTCGTTATTAAAAATTCTATTGGTTTGTAAAGTTAGAAATGTCCCTGAAACCAACTCTTAACCTTATCCACAATTTCTATTTGTGGTTCGCGTTTTGAATCGGTTCCTTCGCTTTCCAGATGCTGTTTAAGCCCATAAAGCAACAACCCAACACCAGTTGAATAAATCGGATTTCTCACGATATCGGCTAATCCGTTAATGTTGTATGGCGCGCCAATTCTCACTGGCGCATGGAATATTTCTTCAGCTAAATCTACTACGCCTTCCATTTTGCTGGTGCCACCGGTTAACACGACACCCGCTGCCAGCAAATTCTCAAATCCGCTGCGCTGTAATTCAGCCTGAACCAGGGTGAATAGTTCGTCGTACCTAGGCTCGACTACTTCAGCCAGGGCCTGTCGCGAAAGCTCTCTGGGTGGACGATCTCCTACACTCGGTACTTTGATTGTTTCATCCGGGCTTGCTAATTGGGTCAAGGCACAGGCGTACTTGATCTTGATTTCATCGGCATTTTCGGTGGGAGTGCGTAAGGCCATAGCAATATCATTAGTTACCTGGTCACCGGCAATCGGTATGACTCCCGTATGACGAATCGCACCATCGGTAAAAATGGCTATATCAGTAGTGCCCCCACCAATATCGACAAGGCAAACTCCCAGCTCCTTTTCATCTTCAGTTAGCACTGAATAACTCGAAGCCAGCTGCTCAAGAATAATCTCGTCTGTTTCCAGCCCACAGCGTTTGATACATTTTTCAATGTTCTGCACCGCATTAATGGCACAAGTCACAAGATGCACTTTGGCTTCCAGGCGAACACCGGACATTCCGAGCGGCTCTTTAACCCCTTCCTGGGAATCAATGATGTATTCCTGGGGTAAGATATGGAGCACTTTCTGATCAGCAGGTATGGCAACTGCCTGAGCAGCGTCGATTACGCGTTCGATATCTGGCTTCATCACTTCGCCATCACGAATTGCAACAATGCCGTGAGAATTCATGCTGCGTATATGGCTGCCTGCTATGCCTGCATATACCGAATGAATCTGGCAACCGGCCATTAACTCAGCCTCTTCGATAGCTCGCTGAATAGATTCAACGGTAGATTCAATATTTACAACCGTTCCTTTCTTTAATCCGCGAGAACGATGACTACCTATACCGACTATATCCAACCCACCTTCATTATTAATTTCACCAACGATTGCAACAACCTTGGAGGTTCCAATGTCCAAGCCAACAATCATGTTTTCACCGACTGTTTCGTTCATTGCATTTTCTCTCCGAGCATTTCTTGCCGTCGTTGCATATTTAATCTGCTAATTTTCTCCATTACCTTACAGCTACCTCTGCGAGCTCATCGCGAGAATTTCTAATGGCGATGCCATTGTCATAGCGCAAATCTACTGAAGTGATATCAGCAGTCTGCTCCACGGGTTGGCCCTCATAAAAATCAATAAATCTTTGCAACCTCTCAGCAACCTTTTCTTTTCCAACTGCAATTTGCAGCGAGTCATCTAGTGTCAATTCCCAACTTCCTCTAGGACTGAGAGTTAAACCACTCAAACGCAACCCGGAGGAAAAAAACAACTGACTCATAAACTGAAACTGTTGCATTACTTCAACCTGGCGCTCTTCAGGCCCTGCCAGTATTGGCAATGCAGTAAATCTTGCAGCGTTATCAGGTTGAAATGTTTCTCCGTACTGGTTTAGCAACTGATTCTGGCCCCAGCGTGCAATAGCAACTCGTTCGGTTAACTGCAGGGACAAACTGTCAGGCCAAATACGTTTTATAGAGGCTTCTTCAATCCAGGCGTGCTGTTCGAGCCTGTCCTTCACGCCAGCCACATCAAATTTGAAAAATCCTGCGCCCATATAGGTCGCAATCATCTGGCCAATTTCGCCTTCTGATACCTGCTGCCATTGATTGTCCATGCGTACCTTGGTGATAGGCCTGTTTACGTATTCCCCTATGCCTTCCCTGTTTTGGATTAGCAGAACAATACCAAGCACGAGAAATAAGCCGCATAGAAAGAGCGTGAATTTCTTACTCTCTTTAGGTTGCAGCGGACGCGCACTGGAACTGCGTTTTGCATTACGCATTCTTCTAGCCGCTATATCGCTCGGGTCAGGCCTCATACCTGGTTTCGCTCAATCTCGTAATCCAATATTCGTAATACTAATTCGTCAAAATCAATTCCAACTTGCTTGGCCGCCATTGGCACAAAGCTATGACTTGTCATTCCGGGGATTGTGTTTAACTCCAATAAATAAAATTCCCCGTCGCCTTCTTGCATCAAATCTATTCTTGCCAGACCACTGCATCCCAAACTGTCGTAAGCATCTTTAACCAGCTTTTCCAATTCATTCAGCTTTTCTGGCGACAATTCTGGAGGACAAACAAATCTTGTATTTTCATCCTCATACTTTGCTTCGTAATCAAAAAATTCTCTCGGGGTTTCCAGTTGAACTGTTGGAAATAATTCATCTCCCAGAACACCAGTAGAATACTCAATGCCACTAATAAATTTTTCTGCGATTACTTCCGAATCAAAACCCAAAGCCGAGTGATACTGTTTTTCCAGGCCCGCGGCATTGTCTACGATCGCAATTCCTAAACTCGAACCTCCATTAACGGGCTTTACTACCACCTTGCCGAATCTGCTTATCAGCTCTTGCCAATCTGTATCAGCAGAAATAAATTCGAAATCTGCTGTACTTAATCCAAGCTGCTGCCAAATTAACTTGCTTTTGACTTTGTCCATGGCGATTGCAGATGCAAGTACGCCACTTCCTGTATAAGCAAAGCCCATAATTTCCAACATTCCCTGGATTACTCCGTCTTCACCATCCTTACCATGCAGCATGTTCACCACCAGGTCAGGCTGGGCTGCTTTTAACTGATCGATAATGTCGCTATCCACATCGATCACCGAGGCATTCACTCCCAATCTTTGTAATCCATTAAATACGGCCGAGCCGCTAATAAGAGAAATATCCCGCTCGGCTGAGGTGCCTCCTTTCAGCACTACTACGTGCCTTAATTTTGCGAGTATTTTTTCTTTATTTATCGGTTTCATTACTGCTTTTCTTGACCATCTTCCGGCAAACCATTCTATAAAAATCAATAAATTAGTCCTAATTTAGGCCTTTTTGAGCGATCTCTTTCGCCAGCGCTCCAACACTACCTGCTCCCTGGGTCAAAACGATGTCTCCAGCCCTGACCAGGCCTTTCAGGACCTTGTGGACGTCCTCTATTTTTTGCACATAAACGGGGTCAACTTTTCCTCGAAGACGAATGCTACGACACAGACTGCGGGAATCTGCTCCAGCAATTTTCTTCTCTCCCGCCGAATAAACTTCCAGCAATAACAGAACGTCTGCCCGTGAAAGAACATCGACAAAATCTTCATACAAATCTTTCGTTCTGCTAAAACGGTGTGGTTGATAAACCATCACTAATCGATTTTTTGGCCAGCCCGCACGCAAGGCCTTTAAGGTTGCAGCCACTTCTGTTGGGTGATGGCCATAGTCATCAATTAGCATGGCACTGCCATCTTCCAGTTCGAGTTCGCCCTGAACATCGAAACGCCTTCCTACTCCTGCAAAATTCTCAATACCAGTCCGAATATCTCTATCACTTATTCCTTCATCGCTGGCGATTACAACTGCCGCTGTGGCATTAAGGGCATTATGATTCCCGGGCATCTTGAGTTTTATTTTCAAGTTCTTCTTTTTGTCAGGTCGCTGGATTTCAAATTCCGTAATATGTTTTTTCTGCACCAGGTTTAATATCCGGTAATCTGCCTTCTTTGAAAATCCGTAAGTAATCTTTGGCCGTGAGACCTGCGGTAATATTTCTCTAACCACGGCATCATCGATACATAAAACTGCCAAACCATAGAAAGGCAGGTTATGAAGAAAATCTACAAAGTATTTCTTCAGGTTTTCAAAGTCACCACCATAGGTGCTCATATGGTCCGCTTCGATATTGGTTACAACCGACACCATTGGCTGCAAGTGCATGAACGAAGCATCACTTTCATCGGCCTCGGCCACCAAGTAGCGACTTTGACCGAGTTGCGCGTTGGTGCCAGCACTATTGAGCAAGCCACCAATAACAAAGGTTGGATCCATTCCACCCGCCGCAAGAACAGAAGCAACAATACTGGTTGTGGTTGTTTTTCCATGTGTCCCAGCAATAGCGATGCTATGCCTGTAACGCATCAGTTCTGCGAGCATTTCAGCCCTGGCAATAAGCGGCTTGGACTGATTAATCGCCGCCTTGATTTCAGGATTCTTCCGATCAATAGCACTTGAATAGACAACTACGTCTGCTTTTTTTAAATTCTTGGAGTCGTGACCTATAAATATCCTGGCACCCAATGACTTCAATCGCTCCGTATTCGCCGATTTGCGCAAGTCAGATCCGGTTATCCGATAACCCTGGTTCAACAACACCTCTGCGATTCCGCACATGCCTGCACCACCTATTCCGACGAAATGCAGCGTTTTAATTCGCCGCATCTCAGGAATTTGATACACCTGTCCTCCGTTAGGCATTAGCCACCTCCAGGCAGAAGTTGCTAATGACATCGTCGGCATTCAAACGCGCTAATTCCCGAGCTTTGTTGCCAATTTCAGAAAGTTGCTTCCGGTTCTCACCAAGCCCTAACAAAATTGGTAAGACATTCTTCGCTGAGAATTCTGACTGCAGAATAATCGAAGCTGCTCCGTTGCTTTCCAACCATTGCGCATTCAATAGTTGTTGTTGATCTTTGTGGTAAGGGTAAGGAATTAATATAGAAGGAAGACCAAGAGCAGCCAATTCACTGACGGTACTGGCCCCGGATCGACAAATGACTATATCTGCCCATTGGTAAGCGGAAGCCATGTCATTTATAAATGGCTCGACAACTATACTCTCGCCAACTTTTTGACCTAACTTTTCATAATGTTCGACAGTTTCCTTTAGATTTGCACTACCGCTCTGATGTCTTATTGCAAGCTTTAAGTTGCCAGGCCAGTTTACTGCGATTTCCGGGATTACATTGTTAATCGCTAACGCTCCCTGGGAGCCACCGAGAATCAGCACATTTAATTCATCAGTATTAGTTTCTCGCGCACCCGACCTGGCAGCAGCCTGAATCTCCGACCTCAAAGGATTCCCGGTAAATTCGGCTTCAATGTTTTCGGCAAAGGTATTGGGAAAGGACTCAAACACTTTCTTTGCAAACTTTGCCAGGTAATTGTTAGTCAATCCGGGAATGGCATTTTGCTCATGAATTAGCAATGGCCTACCCAATATCTTTGCTGCTATTCCTGCCGGGCCACACACAAACCCTCCCATACCAAGAATGCAATCCGGTTTTACTCGTCGAATCACATTAATCGACTGGATAAACGCAATAAGTAGCATAAAGGGTGCCGTCACCCACCTGAGGATGCCTGTTCCACGCAAGCCCTTAACTGAAATTCGATGCAAGGGGATTGCAGTGGTTGCCAATAAACTATTTTCCATACCTTGAGGCGTACCTAACCATTCAACATTGACACGCTTGTGCTCTAATTTCTCTGCAATAGCGAGAGCCGGAAACACATGCCCTCCAGTACCGGCTGCCATAATTAGAACTGTTATATTTTTGTCCATCACATCCAGTACTAAGCACTTGTCCTGTTTCCAATGCGGCCAGATTAAGCCGGTTCTTTATTTATCTCTTCGAAGCATTCGGTTTCGTATTGAATCCGCACCAGCAACGCAATCATGAAGCAGCTGACGATTAAGCTAGCCCCGCCATAACTGAGAAATGGCAGCGTTAATCCTTTAGTGGGTAATAAGCCGGTATTAACACCGATGTTTATCATTGCCTGTCCTGCAAACAACAAACCCAGACCATACGCAAAAAACGCGGAAAACAATGAGCCTTTCCTCTCGGCGGCTTTGCCAATTGAAAATGCGAGATAAACCAATAAACAAAAAAGAACTACAACAATAGACACACCAAAAAGTCCGAGCTCTTCACCGATAATCGCCAACACAAAATCGTTATGAGCTTCTGGCAAGAAATAGAGTTTCTGAATACTGTTCCCGAGACCGACTCCAAACCATTCGCCGCGTCCAAATGCGATTAATGCCTGGGTTAACTGGTAACTTCCTCCATAAACATTTTCCGCAGCCCAGGGATTAAGATAAGAAGAAAAGCGCACAATAACGTAAGGCTCGGTAAGCGCCAGGAAGGTAACAGCGCCACCGCACAAAACCAGCATGACGATAAAACGATGAAGCTTTACACCGGCGAGGAAAATCATACAGAAACCAGTAAGCATGAGAATCACCAATGCCCCATGATCCGGCTCTAATTGAAGAAGTATGGCCGCCGCCCCTATTACTAACAGAGGTTTCAAGAATCCAGACCACTTCTCCCGAACTTCTTCTAAATGCCTTTCCAGGTAAGTTGCCAGATAGATAACGACGAAAATTTTCGCGAGCTCGGATGGCTGCAAGTTAAAAAAGCCAAGATCAATCCAGCGCGCACTACCGTTCACTACTTTTCCGATACCTGGAACCAAAACCAAAAGCAGTAACGCAAACGAAGCCATTAGCAGAAACCAGCTAAATCTTTTCCAGGCCATAACAGGTATATGCAAGGTAACTATCATTACCGACAAACCCATCAAGGCGAATATGCCCTGCCGCTTAAAATGATAAAAAGGGTCGTTGTGCTGACTGCTGGCAATCTCTACGGATGCCGACGTCATCATCAATAAGCCAGTGGCCAATAGCAGACAAGTAACCAGCAATACCGGGTTCAGCGATACTGAGTCCACGCTACTCATCCTCATAGGCATTGTTGCTCTGCTTACACTCAACGCAATTGCTCCACTGATTGAATAAACGCATTGCCCCGATGTTGAAAATTGTCGAACATGTCAAAACTGGCACAGGCTGGCGAAAGCAGAACTGCATCTCCAGTGGATGCATGTTCCAATGCGGTGCTAACTGCATCCCGCATATCATTGGCAAAGTAAGTGCTTATCTCGGCATCAAAATTCGAAGCTATTTTAACAGCGTCTTGCCCAATCAAGATTACTTCCTTCCCCCAGCGATTAATTACCGGCACCAGGGATCGAAAATCTGCTCCCTTACCAATACCGCCCGCGATCAGAATAATATGTCCATCAATGCGCTGACCCAGACCTTCCACTGCCGCCATCGTTGCCCCAACATTTGTTCCTTTAGAATCGTTATAAAACTCTACACCGTCGACGTTTGCCACCCACTGACAACGATGTGGCAAGCCTTCGAATCCTTTAATTGCCGCACGAATAACGTCCATTTCGATTCCTATCGCAAGCGCCAGACCCACGGCCGCCAATACATTCGAAATATTGTGTTGGCCAAATATTTTGAGTTCATTTACTGACACAATCTTTTCAAATTGAAAGGCCAGATACTGATCTCCGTCTTCTTCCAATAAGCCCAGCCCATTAACTCCCGGGCGGCTGAATCCAAAATCCCAGATCGGCACGTTTAATTCTGTAATTGGATAGGAATAGACATCATCGCGATTAATTACGACTTGCTTACAGCCATTAAAAATCCTTAACTTTGCCTTGTGGTACTCATCCAAATTTTCGTAACGATCCATATGATCAGCACTGAGATTCAAAATCACCGCGACTTCAGCTCCCAGTTTTTCAGTTGTTTCAAGTTGGAAACTGGATAACTCCAGGATGTAAAAATCTTTCTCTTCTTCATCCAGCAAATCCAGAGCCGGCTTAAAACTTGCCCCATCCAGGTTGCCACCTAAACCAAACTTTTTGCCTGCCTTGCTCAAAATACCTGCAAGAATCGCAACGACAGTACTCTTTCCATTAGAACCAGTAACGGCAATAATGGGTTTAGATACCGACTTGGAAAAAATGTCGATATCCCCAGTAATAGGAACACCCTGCTCTGCCGCTTCCGCAATAGCAGGTGTTTTCAAACTCAAGCCTGGACTCACCACTAGTTCACTCGCTTCTAATATTGTTTTCTGGTTAAGTTGGCCTACTTCAATCTCAACATCAGGCATTAGTTTTTTTAGTGCCTGCAATGCAGGCGGATTTTCACGGCTGTCGATTACTTTGAACTTTTGCTTATGAGCAGCCAAATATTTTGCAACCGATAATCCTGTTTCCCCCAGTCCTACGATAACTTTTTCATCTCTTGTCACTTCGTTGCGCAACCTTTGTTTGCCCTTTAACGGAGTTTCAAAGTCGCCAATCCGAACAGCACCAGCATTACCGTGATTATCCAGAAACGCACAATCACTCGAGGCTCAGGCCATCCTTTAAGTTCAAAGTGGTGGTGTAGTGGTGCCATTCTGAAAATTCGCTTTCCAGTTAACTTGAAAGACGCAACTTGCAAGATGACTGATGCTGTTTCCATTACAAACACACCACCCATAATGAATAAAACTATTTCATGGCGAGAAACTATCGCCATCACACCAAGGGCAGCGCCCAATGCCAGCGCCCCTACGTCGCCCATAAATATCTGGGCGGGATAAGTGTTAAACCAGAGAAAGCCCATACCAGCACCTACCAGGGCGCCAGCAAAAATCACCACTTCCCCGGAACCGGTAACGTTTGGAATATTCAGATAGGCCGAGAATTCGGCATGCCCTGCCAGATAAGCGATTATTCCCAGGGCGCCACCAACCATTACCGTTGGCAGAATCGCGAGACCATCAAGGCCATCAGTCAGGTTAACCGCGTTACTGAAGCCAACGATTATGAAAGCACTGATTACAACATAGAGAATGCCGACATTGATGGCGACGTCTTTAAAAAATGGAATTATGTATTCAATTTCAATTGAACTAATTGCCGTGTAATACAATACGATTGCAGCAGCAACGCCAATAATAGTTTGCCAGAATAACTTCCATCGAGCTGACAGGCCGGCGGAATTCTGCTCAAATACTTTCCGATAATCATCGACCCAACCAATAGCTCCAAACATCATGGTGACCAGTAGCACGATCCAAACATAATGATTGCTTAGGTCAGACCAGATTAAGGTACTGGCAGCAATACTCACCAGTATTAATGCGCCACCCATGGTGGGAGTTCCAGCCTTGCTGAAATGAGTCTCTGGCCCATCGTCTCTAACCACCTGCCCAATCTGGTGGTAATTTAAGCGACGAATCATATAAGGACCAATAATTAGAGAAACAAACAGCGCCGTTAAGATGCTGAATATGCCGCGCACTGTTATGTATTGCAGAACTGCAAAACTATTATCAAACTGTATTAAGTAATCTGATAGCCAAACCAGCATTAGTCGCCCCCAACTGCGCTCAATTCTTCAACTACTTCTTCCATATGTGCTCCTCGAGATCCCTTAACAAGAAAAACGACATTCTTGTTTGCCGCCGCTTTACAGGCTGCGATTAGTTCATCTTTGGAATCAAAATGACTGGCGCCGGATCCGAATCCCTGCGCAGTCAGCTTGCTCAGTTCGCCAACTGCCCACAGCTCATCTACGCCGGCGTTCACTGCATATTGACCAACCTGTAAATGTGCATCCGCTGCCTCACTACCCAGTTCTCGCATATCCCCCGTGACCAGGATTTTTCGCTCGGGAAATGACATCAAGACGTCGATAGCCGCCATAAAAGAATTTGGGCTTGCGTTGTAGGAATCATCTACTACGCAACATCCTTCAATACCTGCAACAGGATTAAGTCGTCGTTGTACCGGCGACAATGTTTCAAGACCTTGCTTAATCGCTTGTAAACTGGCACCGGCTGATAGTGCGGCAATAGCTGCGGCAACCGCATTAATTACGTTATGTCGCCCCAACAGCTTGAGGGTAATTCGCTCCTGCCCAACTGGAGTGATCAAGTCAAAGCCAACCACCCCTTTGGCACCAATTTCGATATTTTCTGCATGAGCATCTGCATCATTATTCGCTTCACTAAATAAGAGCACCTGTCTCTCACCGGCTCGCTTAATCCAGTTTTCTACATTCGGATCGTCACCATTGAGAATAATCGTGGCATCCTGGTTAGTAGGATCGATTATTTCCCCTTTTGCCTGGACAATTCCCTGCAAACTTCCGAACCCTTCAATGTGCGCAGCATTGGCATTTGTTAAAAGTGCTATGTCCGGCCTGGTTATGGTAGCGCTGAACTCAATTTCACCATGGCAGTCCGCCCCCATTTCAATTACCGCGAATTCGTGTTCCTGATTAAGCTGCAATAAGGTTAGTGGCACCCCTATGGTGTTATTCAAATTGGCCTGGGTTATTAAGGTCTCTCCTTCATTTCTCAAAATCGAGCCAATCATTTCTTTGACGGTAGTTTTTCCCTGGCTACCGGTAAGCGCCAACACCTTGGCCGAACTTTGCTGCCTGCTTAAAGAAGCTATTTTTCCGAGAGCGATGTGAGTATCTTTTACGGTGATAGTTGGAATAGCAGATTCAGCAGCAACATTTACATCCGAGACAATAGCCGAATTCGCTCCCCTGCTTGCCGCTTCTTCGACAAATTCATTGCCATTAAAATTTTCACCCACTAATGCCAGGTAGGTTTCACCTTTTTTCAGGGAACGGGTGTCAGTCGACAACGCAGCAACCTCTACATCATCTCCAGATTTTTCACCGCCTAGTTGTTCGGCCAAAGCTGACAACATCATCATTCCAATCAAGACTTCTAATCGCTCCGTTTTTTATCTCTTTCCTGTAGCGCCAAGCGCACCTGCTTGGCATCACTAAAAATATTTCTAGTACCAGCTATATCCTGGTAAGTCTCATGCCCTTTTCCGGCCACAAGAACAACATCACCAGAATTTGCATTGGCTATTGCATGGGAAATTGCTGCAGCCCGATCCCTAACCACCGCAACCTTATCCGGCTCGTTTACACCACTAAGAATGTGCTCAACGATTTCATCACCTTCTTCATTGCGCGGGTTGTCATCGGTAATTACCAATTTGTCTGAAAATTTTTCCGCTATTTCTCCCATTAAAGGACGCTTACCTTTGTCCCTGTTCCCACCACAACCAAACACACACCAGATACTTCCCTTGAAGTGGTCTCGTAGAGCTGTGAGTGCACTGCGGAGCCCATCGGGCGTGTGTGCATAATCTACAACCGCAGTTATCTCTTCACTTTCTCCAATAATTTCCATGCGACCATCCACTGGCTGCAGTTTGGAAATTGCCTGACAGATTGCTTCGATGCTGGTTTCACCCTTACGTGGCAAATAGTTAATCAGAGCAGTGACTACCGCCAGCACATTACTGAAATTAAAATAACCAATTAGTTTTCCAGAGATCTTCCCTTCACCCAGGGGCGTTACTATTGAAGCTGAAAATCCACCGCGGGTAAGCTCTATGGATTCTGCATAGACTGTTGCCACTTTGTTCTTCAGGCTGTACGTAAGAATTTCAACATCAGAGGAAATACTGTTAATGATCGGAAGCGCAAAGGGATCATCCAAATTTACGATTGCAGCGGACAATCCAGGCATGGCGAACAATTTCTTTTTATTCTCACCGTAAGCCTCCATCGATTCGTGGTAATCAAGATGGTCGCGGGTCAGGTTAGTAAAAACCGCCGTATCAAATTTTACGGCGCGAACTCTTTTCTGATGCAGACCCACTGAAGACACTTCCATTGCAATTGGGTCGACATTCTCGCTCACCATTTCGGCGAGTGCCGTCTGAGTAAACACTGCATCGGGAGTGGTTAACTGGGTCTCCTTAAGTTCTCCGCATATGCCATATCCAAGTGTCCCGATAACCCCACAGCGACATCCTAAAGAAGTCATTGACTGCGCAATAAACTGACTGCAACTGGTTTTACCATTTGTTCCAGTGATTCCGATTACTGATAGTTTCGTGCTTGGATGACCGTAAAACCTTCCTGCAATCTCACTAATTTTTGCTGACAAATTGTCGATGGCGATTATTGGCACCTGATCTCGCAACTGAATGCCCTGCCAGTCTCCCCCGGAGTCAGCCAACACTGCACTGCATCCCTGCTCTATCGCTGCATCGATATAGTTTCTGGCGTCATGATTACGACCAAAACATGCGATGAATAAATCACCTTTCCGCAGTAAGCGGCTATCCATCTGCACACCGGTAACAACAACCCGAAGTGTCGACTTGTCCTCGTCACTTATCTCCTTAATCCCTTCGACAAGTTCCAATAGCGATGCTTCCGAATGTAATTTTTCAGCGGTATTCATTTTATAAAGAGGAAAGCTCCATTGTTTGTTCTTCCGGAATATCATCTGGAGAGATATTTAGAATTCTCATCGCTCCTGCAGCCACCCGAGAAAACACCGGTGCCGCTACCTGACCACCGTAATGCTCTTCACCTTTTGGCTCATTGATAACGACTACGATTACAATTTTCGGGTCCGAGGCTGGAGCCATGCCTACAAATAGCGAGTTGTGTAAATTCTCTTCGTAACCCTGTTCACCTACTACATGTGCAGTTCCAGTCTTACCGGCCACGGAATAGAAAGGCACATTGGCCTCTAGAGCGGACCCTCCTCTACTGGCATCGACGACAGAGCCCAACATATCGCGAACTGAATTCGCAATTTCGCTACTAATGACCTGATCGCGAGATAACTGGCCAACCTGGGACTGATCTAACTTTAATAAGGAAACGGGTTTGCGGATGCCATCATCTGCCAGCACTGAATAAGCCTGAGCGAGTTGCAGTGCTGTAGCTGACAAGCCGTAACCAAATGAAAATGTTGCCGTTGGGTGCCTGCCCCAGCGACGAGGATTAGGTAGCACGCCGGACCTTTCGCCTGGAAATCCTGTCCCCAGCACAGTTCCGAAGCCAACTCTTTCGAGCACATCTCTTATAGGCTCCGCTCCAATGTCCAGGGCGATCTTGCTGGAACCAATATTGCTGGACTTGGTAATTACTCCAGTAGTGGTTAATGTGCCGTAATCGAAAAGATCCTTAACTTCATTCCCACTCACCATCATCCAGCCGGGACTGGTTTCGATAATCGTTCCCGGTGTATACAAACCAGATTCCAGTGCCGCTGCAATGGTGAACGCCTTGACGGTGGAGCCAGGCTCAAGCACATCGGTTATGGCCCGATTTCGTAATACACTGAAATCGGTCATATTGGCTTTGTTATGAGGGTTATAAGAAGGTTGGTTTGCCATTGCCAAAACTTCGCCAGTAGCGACATCGAGAACAACAATCGAAGCAGCTTTAGCACGCCGCGTAATAAATTCTTCTTTAAGCTCTCGATAGGCGATGTTTTGCAATCGAAAATCGATACTCAGTTCCAGGCTCTTGCCCGGCTGCGCCGTTTGAATTGTGTTCAGCTCTTCGATGATGTGACCACGTCGGTCTTTCATTACCTGGCGTCGACCTGGAATTCCTCGTAACCACTCGTCGTAAGTGAGCTCTAGTCCTTCTTGCCCAATATCGTCTACATTACTGAAACCAATTAAATGAGCAGTAACTTCGCCTTGCGGATAAAAACGCTGGTATTCCTGTTGCGAATAAACTCCATCTATATCGAGATTGAGAACGCGTTCCGCCTCGGCGGGAGGCAGACGTCGTTTTACATAAAGAAACTCTCGGGAGGCGTTGTTACTAATATTGCTTGCCAGAGCTTCCGGATTTAGTTCCAATTCCCGGGCCAGCATGGCAATGGAATCTTGCTCTCCAACAATTTCACCCGGATTAACCCAGATCGATTGAACCGGTGTACTTACTGCTAATGGTTCTCCGTTACGGTCGGTTATTAGACCTCTGTTCGCAACCAGCGGGACGGTGCGAATGGTGCGAGCATCGCCCTGCCCCTGCAAAAAATCACGATCCATGATATGCAGCACGCTTACTTTCCAGGCAATCGCGACTACGCAGAGCGACATGGCAAACAACACCAGGTACAGACGCCACAATTTAAACAGTGAATTAGGCTTTGCTTCAGTCACGGTTCACCATCACTATTTTTGATAATTCAGGAAGTTCCATTTGCAATTGTTCGATGGCCTTCTGCTCGATGCGACCCTCTACACCAAATGTGCTTTGCTCGATAAGCAATTGACCCCATTCGGTCTCGAGCTGGTTCGCCTGGTCCCTGAGTTCCTGCAATTCGTTAAAGGCGAACCGATTCTGATGAGTAGTTCGAACAACCGATAAACCAGCGCTCACTACACAAGCTAGTAGAATTACTAAACCGAAAGTTACAGGACGATTAAGTCCGGCCCATTGGATTATTGAAGGGGTTTGAGGCCTGCCTTTGTTTAAAGGAGTTCGGGATTTGATCTGAGGGCCTCGAGTTCTCATTGCTATTTATTCCGAATCAGGTGAGCTTCTCCGCTACTCTCATGACCGCACTCCTTGCTCTTGGATTATTTTGTATTTCCGCTTCGTTAGCTCTTACTGGTTTTCCAATCTTTTTCAGCTCTGGACTTAGCTGCTCATTCCTTACTGGTAAGTCACGAGGAAAATTATCTCCCCGGGCTTTTTCAGCAATAAACTTTTTCACAATCCTGTCTTCCAGGGAGTGAAAGCTTATTACTACCAATCTTCCACCGGCTCCAAGCGAATTGAGCGCAGCATCCAGGCCTTGTGTAATTTGTCCAAGCTCATCGTTAATAAAAATTCGAATAGCCTGAAATGCTCTGGTTGCCGGGTGCTTGTCCTTTTCCCAGGCAGGATTCGCTGCTTTTACAATTTCGGCGAGCTGGCCGGTTGTTTCGATCGGGCTTTCAGCTCTTGCTGCAACAATTCGTTTCGCCATACGGCGGGAATGCCTTTCCTCTCCATACTCGAACAGGACATTCGCAATTTCTTTTTCAGCGGCTTCGTTGATCCACTGTCTTGCACTAAGTTGATCCATCGGATTCATTCGCATGTCTAATGGCCCATCGTGCATAAAACTAAATCCTCTCTGAGGATTATCCAATTGCGGGGAAGAAACGCCGAGATCGAACAACACACCATCGATCTCCCCCTGTAATGAACCTGTTGCTTCAATCTTTCCAAGCTGACTGAAAGCGGCCTGCACCACTACCAGTCTTGGATCCTGCTGCTGCAGATCCTTTGCAACAGCAATTGCTTCTGGATCCCTGTCCAGGGCGATTAGCCTGCTATTAGCATTTAACAGGCTGAGTATCGCCCTGCTGTGTCCCCCCCGACCAAAAGTTGCGTCGATGTAATTACCTTCTGCCTTGATATTCAGTGCTGCGATTGCCTCTGCCTGAAGTACAGTCTCATGCAATGCATCACTACTCATCGCGTCATCCTAAAGCGCCAGAGTTCTTAGCTTTTCAGGTAACTCTCCTTCCGTCGTTGATTCAGTAAGCCAGGAATCTCGCTGCTCATTCCAGCTATCCTGGTTCCAGATCTCTAATTTCTTGCCCTGACCAATCAAACACACATGTTTTTCCAACTGGGCATAAAGTCTTAATTCTTGTGGCAACAAAATCCTTCCGCTGCTGTCTAATTCCAGGTCATTGGCATGACCGATGAGAAGATGTTTAACTCGCTGAGACATGGGATCGAAGCTGGATAAAGATTCGATTTGACGTTCGATTTGTTCCCACTCTGCTAGTGGATAGAGGAGAAGACATCGGTGATTGGTATCAATCGTAACCACGAGGTGGCCCGAGCAATGATCAATCAATTGCTCCCGATAGCGTGCGGGCATTGCCATGCGCCCCTTCGCATCCAGATTGATAGTGTTAATGCCGCGAAACACTCGCTGTCCCCATTTTGTATCGGATATGCCTTAAAGAGGTTTTTCCACTCTTCCCCACATTAAGACAAAAACATCCACTTTTCTCCACAAAGACACACTATAGGTGCACTTAAACCAGTGTGCAAGCACTATTTGGTTGAATTTCTTCAAGAAAAAACGGGAACTTGCCGCTAAATGTAGTGATCTTGGTGGGATCTTGCAGAATAGAGAAAGCGATAACCCCTTCAAATACAACTCTCTATGAGCCTTATTTAAAGTAAATTCTTAAGAAGTAATTGAATTTAAAGGGCTTTTCTGAAACCTGGGAAAAAATGAGCCAGCCTGTAAGCCGGGTTCTGTCGAGGACAATTATTCATCTGCAACCTGCGTCACCACAGGCTTCTAGCGGCCTACCCGAATCCAATGCGAGCAACATTAGTGGATTCCTATTTGGCCTTGCTCCGAGTGGGGTTTACCTAGCCACGAACTGTTACCAGTCGCGCGGTGCGCTCTTACCGCACCATTTCACCCTTACTTTCTGTTAGACAGATAGCGGTATATTTTCTGCTGCACTAGCCGTGGGTTCACACCCCCCAGGCGTTACCTGGCACTCTGCTCTATGGAGCCCGGACTTTCCTCTATCTGCAACCTCGAGATTCGTCAGACGAAAATCAAAGTGACAAACAGCAATTGCCCAGCTGACTCGCCAGCAGACTAATAGAAAACTTCTGTTAAAACAATAGGATAAAGTAAAATTAAGAAGAGGAAGATTGCAGCGCCAACACCTTTTCATAAAGCAGATTTTTGCGAGCTCCGCTTATTTCGCTAGCAAGCGCAACTGCATCCTTCATAGAGAGCGCATCCCCCAGCCTTTCGACGATACCCATGGCGAGCTTCTGCCGCGATTCTTCCAGAGCCGCTTCTTCGCAGCCTGCAATGACGATAACAAACTCGCCTTTTTGTTGATCCTTGTCCGCCTCGATCAAGCTCAGGCACTGTTCGGGGGTACCGGAAAAATGAGTTTCAAATTTCTTGCTTATTTCCCTGGCGATAAAGATTAGTCTGTCACTGCCAAGGACAGAACACATATCGCGCAAGCATTCCACTATGCGATGGGTAGACTCGAACACGACGCATGTACTTTCTTCTTGCAACAGTTCTTGGAAAAATTTTTTTCGTGCCCCGTGTTTCGCTGGGATAAATCCGGCAAAGGAAAACCGATCCGTAGGTAGACCAGAGACGCTTAATGCAGCGGTTACAGCACTGGCACCAGGTATAGGAAAGACCTCAATTCCGGCATTGCGCGCCTGCTTGACCAATTTATAACCTGGATCTGAGATCAGTGGCGTTCCAGCATCAGAGATTAGTGCAATGGATAAGCCCGATTGCAGCTCCTTGATAATTGACTTTGCGGACTCTTCGCCGGAGAAGTCATGGTAGGAAATTAGTGGTGTATCGATGCCGAGTTTTTGCATTAAAGGCTTACTGTGTCGTGTATCTTCAGCGGCAATCTTGTCAACAGTTTGCAATACTTTCTGCGCACGGGAACTGATGTCTGCCACATTCCCAATGGGAGTGGCGACGATGTAAAGAATTCCTGAATTACTCATTAGATATTGGATGAAGTTAAATCTTGAATAGTGAGTCTTTGATTATTTTTTAGTTAAAATTGCCGACTTGCTTGTCTTGTATTAGTCTGATTCGAATATTGTTCCTTTGAGCACTATGAATTTAAAGCCTTCCAGATTATTAACCCGATGCATTCTCCTATGGGCTGCTATCCTCATGGTTTCCTGTAGTTCTGCGCCACCAACGGTAGAAGCGCCTCCGCAAACGGAGTCTACAACAGCTTCTATTGACGAGCTATTGCGACAGGCAGACTCGGCAAGCGGTCCCAGTGCGGATCAATTACGGCTGCAGGCTATCGCTGACCTGGTTGAGGAAGGCTATCCGGCCCGTGCCAATCGGGAAATTCAACGAATTCCAGAACCCGATGATCTCAGAGCAGATCTGCAATTACAGTTCGCCTGGCTAAGCGCTCAATTAGCTCTTGAAGAAGGTAATCAGGAAGCTGCCCTACGTTGGCTTTCTGGCGCCTTAGTCGAAACAGCTAGTCCCAGCGGTTCATTAGGCAGGGATATCATCTTGCGACGCGCGCAACTGCTCAGGGATTCCGGTCGACTCTTTGAGGCGATTAGCGCCTTTGTAGAACTTACCGAATTCTGGCCGAGCGATGTTGAATCTACACTGTTTGAAGATGTTTGGTTCGCCCTGACCAGTCTCGACAGTGAAGAACTAAACGCCCTGGCAGGCGATGCTGACAGCTATGAATTACGTGGCTGGATTGAACTGGCGCGGGTTTATCAAGATGATCAGTACAGTATTCGAAGTCAATTAGATTCAATTGTGCAGTGGCGGCGTATTTGGGCCCGCCATTCTGCTGCCGGTCGATTGCCGGCCCCGCTCAATGCATTACAGGAAACCTGGGATGAACGCCCTACTCACATTGCGCTAATTTTGCCGCTACAGGAACCCGCTGGAAATGCAATCCAGGAAGGGTTTCTCAGCGCCTACTACCAGGCACTCAGCGTATCCCGAGAAGTTCCCCAGATTTCTGTTTTTGATAGTACCGGGATCGATTCGATCTACAGCCTCTACAATCAGGCTGTGGAGAATGGCGCGGACCTTGTTATTGGCCCACTGAACAAAAATCTGGTAAATCAAATCCAGGCACTTGAAGAACTCCCGGTGCCTACCCTGGCGCTTAACTATGCCGATGAATTACAACTGACTGCGAATTTGTTTCAGTTTGGGTTGGCTCCCGAAGATGAAATTGCCCAGGCCATAAACCTTGCCTGGGAATCGGGATTCCGCAATGCAGCTGTCATCATGCCGGACACACTGGATTATGAAAGACTGGAAGCCTTTTTCAATGAGGCCTGGCAAAGCAAAGGAGGCCAGGTAGTTTCGAGCGCAAACTTTTTTGGAGACGCTGACTACGCAGATGTCATCAAACGATTGATGGCCATCGACTCCAGCGAAGCAAGAGCGGAGAAATTATTAGACCTGCTTCCCCGAAGTAACATAGAGTTTACGCCCAGACGCAGAACAGACATCGATTTTATATTTTTAGTCGCAAATCCCCGCCAGGGCCGACAGATTAAACCAACCCTGGCCTTTTACTTTGCTGAGAATATTCCTGTATTTTCTATGCCTTCTATTTATGACGGCCAGGATAATCAGCAAGAGAATCGAGATCTCGACGGAATAGTTTTCACTGATGCTCCCTGGGTGCTAAATCCTGCGGAAGAATTGAGAGAGGAAATGAATGCGAATTTTCGCCAAACCCAGGGACCTCAGCAACGATTAAGAGCAATGGGTATCGACAGTTTCAGGCTCTATCCCAGATTGAATCAGCTTGCAGACAAGCAGATCACAGCCTTGCGAGGTACTACTGGAATTCTCACCATGTCTGAGAACTTGCGTATTCATCGCAGCCTGGAGCCAGCCCGCTTTGAGGACGGCATAGCAATTCCTTTTCGATCACAAATCTCTGCATCGGACTGAATCGCACTCACCAGATCAAACAGCAAGCAAGGATAGCCGCTGAATTTGAAGATTCTAACGACCAACACTCGTCGAACTGGGCTGTTCCAGGAATCCAGGGCATTAAGGTTCTTGCAAAGAAAAGGATATCGCTGCATAGCGCGCAATTTTCACTGTCGCTATGGCGAGATTGATTTAATTGTTACCCGGGAAAAAAGGACTCTCGCCTTCGTGGAAGTGCGTTACCGCCGCTCCGCAGATTTTGGCCACCCAGCAGAAACCGTAAGCTTGCAGAAACAGGCACGGATTAAACGCAGTGCCGCATGTTTTCTCTTGCAGAAGCGTAAATATTCCATGCTTTCCTGCAGATTCGATGTAATCGCTATTTATGCTGGCGATAATTCTGGAGATGAAAAAATAGACTGGATTAAAAACGCATTTCATTGAAACTTTTCACTTATAACAACAGTCTATTTCCTTGCACAGAGCGATAAAACACCAATATTTACAGTAACAATGCCCGTAAATCGGCCGATAAATAGGAATATTTTTTCCAAGATTAGGTTTTAAAGATTGATCATGAATTTAGAGGAGCGCATAGGAAATCATTTCCGGGAGAGCATCGAGACCAAGCAAAGGTCTGCGGAAGAACTGGTGATTCCTATTCAGCATGCCGGAAATTGCATGACTCAATGCTTGCTTAACGAAGGAAAAATTTTAAGTTGCGGTAACGGTGGTTCGGCTGGCGATGCACAGCATTTCTCGGCCGAGCTATTGAATCGTTTCGAGAAAGAACGTCCAGGCCTGCCTGCAGTGGCATTGACTACTGACAGCTCAACGCTCACCGCCATTGCAAATGATTATGACTACAACGAAATCTTTGCGAAGCAGGTTAGCGCATTAGGGCAGTCGAATGATGTACTTCTGGCCATTTCCACGAGCGGTAATTCGGGAAATGTGTCAGCAGCAATCAAAGCGGCTCATGATCGCAAAATGACAGTCGTAGCATTGACCGGCAGGGATGGCGGAACCATGGCGGGCTTACTCCAGGAAAAGGATGTGGAGATCAGAGTCCCGTCGGAAAGAACTGCACGAATACAAGAAGTCCATTTAGTAGTTCTTCACTGCTTATGTGATTTTATCGATACACAATTATTTGGAGGAGATGAAGTATGAAAATGTACAGATTCTTTACATTCCTGAGTTTAATAACACTAACTTCCTGTTCAACAATTTTGGTAAACACTACTAACCGGGATGGCATGGTGGAGGATCCGACTGAACGCACTACAGGTGCAATTGTTGAAGATCGCTCAATTGAAACCAAGATTGCTGTCAACATGAAGGCTGAAGACCCCGCATTCAGGGCAACCAGCTTCAATGTCGTTAGTCATAACGGCGTGGTATTACTGGTCGGCCAGGTTGAATCCAATGAACTTAAGGCAAAGGCGACGGAAATTGCTTCCAGAGCCAGCGCCAAGATCAAGAGAATACATAACGAACTGGAAGTATCAGGGCGCACCGGGCTAATTTCCCAGGGCAATGACACCTGGATAGCCACAAAAGTCCGCACGCTGTTATTCGCCAATGGTGAGATACCATCGGATCAGGTAAGAGTTATCGTTGAAAATGGCGCGGTATACCTGATGGGAATTATCAGTCAGGGGGAAGGAGACAACGCGGCAAATGTTGCGCGTAATGTTTCGGGCGTAACGAAGGTCGTTAAAGTCTTCGAATATCTAAGCTAGCGCTTATTTAACAATACGCAGGGAAGGTTTTTTAGCTCCCAGCGTTGCCACATCACTTCCTGCAGAGCCACTCGAATCATCTGATCCAGTTGGATCCGGTGGTTCGGTGCCGCCCGAATCCGATTCAAAAATCATCCCCTGCCCATTTTCTTTGGCATAGATCCCCATCACCGCTGTTATAGGTACGAACACTTGCTTTGGGATGCCGGCGAATCGACCTTCGAAATCCACTGCCTGATTTCGAATCGATAAAGACTGGACCGCCGACGGAGAAATATTCAGGATAATCTGCCCGTCCTTCACATGCTCTTGAGGAACTTCCACGCCATCTTCATAGGCGTTTACCAGCATATAAGGAGTGCACTCGTTCTCTATTATCCAATCATAAAGAGCTCGAATGATGTACGGTCTGCTCGAAGTCATTGTCATAGTGCAGCCCTACGAAGAAGTGTGCCTGTTAAACCATCTCCTTTTCTTGTTCAGACAGGCTCGCCATGACTGATTCGCGCTCGAAAAGACGATCACGATACTCCAGCATGGGTTTAACAGCTTTTGATTTTCCAAGGTCGACGCCCATGACAGGCAGGCGCCAGAGAATTGGACACACCACACAGTCGACAATAGTAAATTCATCACTCATGAAATATGGCTTCTCACCGAAAATAGGCGCGATTGAAACCAGACTCTCGCGTAGTTCTTTGCGCATTTTATCCAATTGAGCCGGAGTGCCGCTTCCAGCCATGATGGGATCGACCAGATTACACCAGTCTCTCTTGATTCGGTAAATCCAGAGTCGGCTCTGTGCTCTTGCAACAGGATAGACAGGGAAAAGTGGAGGATGAGGAAAGCGCTCATCCAAATATTCCATCATGATATCAGCTTCATAGAGAACCAGATCTCTATCCACCAATGTTGGTAGAGTGTTATAGGGATTTAGAGTCGCTAAATCTTCAGGTTTATTGTCTGGATCAACGTCGATAGTTTCGACAGTAACTCCCTTCTCTGCAAGCACAATCCTTACTCGATGGCTGTAATGGCTACTTCCATCTGAATAAAAAGTCATGGAAGATCTTTTAGCGACCACGCCCATAATTAGTCCTCAATTCCTAAATATTTTTCTTTGCTGTATTTTTCTAATGATAGTCTTTGGAAAATTCCCGACCCATTAGTGCGGCTAATATGTACAAGACACCCAGGAACAACAGCACCCAAATTCCGATCTGCTGTCTTCGGTCCCGTACTGGCTCTCCTATGTAGTAGAGAAAATTCACCATGTCAGCGACAGCGGTATCGAATTCCTCTGTAGACATGGATCCGTTTCCTTCTGCAAGCAAATCGCACTGAGCAGGATCACCTGTTCCGTGATCATCACATGCCACATCCCCCTGTAAGTCGTATAAAACGTTTGGCATACCAACATTCGGAAAAATCTTGTTATTGGTACCCAATGGACGGGATGGGTCGTTATAAAATGACTTCAAATAGGTATATAACCAATCTGGGCTATGCACACGTCCTGCCAGAGTTAAATCCGGTGGGGCGGCTCCGAATGCGGCTTCTGCGTATTCTTTTGACATGGAGTTTTCAATCAGGTCACCAATTAAGGAATCATCGAAAACCAGGTTTGCCATTACCAGATCGTGAGGAATCTCCAAATCGTCTGCTGTTCTCTCGTAGCGCGCGTAGCCAAGTGAATGGCAGCTAACGCAGTAGTTCATGTAGTACTTGAACCCTCTTTGTAAGGAATCTTTATCTTCAAAATCTGTTTCTACATGCTCGAGATCAACATTACTCGCCGCAGCAGCTTCCGCTTCTCCGGATACCAGCATTAATGGTATGACTACCAGGAAGATTATTAGCAGGATGCTTCCTATCATTTGCGGAATGCTAATCCAGCGACCGGTAAGTCTCTTCGGTGGTTCAGTGGTTTTTTCTGCGCGGGTATACCAGGGCATGGCGAAAAAATAGGCGAAGTACACCAGGGTACCAATTTGGGCCAATAATGTTTTCGCGGGGCTTACTGTTTGCGTGCCCAGGTAACCAAGAACTATGAATGACACCACAAACAAGAGCAGCGCGATACGGCTATACCAACCCTTATAGCGCATGGATTTAACCGGGCTCTTGTCCAGCCAGGGCAATAAGAACAGCATAAAGATCGCGCCGAACATCACCAACATTCCCCAGAAGTTCGAGTCGATACCAAACAATGGCAAGGTCATCGCCCGCAACATCGAATAGAACGGTGTGTAGTACCAGACTGGCGGTACGTGTTCAGGTGTCTTTAATGAATCTGCTTCCTGGAAATTTGGAATCTCCAAAAAGTAACCACCCATCTCTGGCGCAAAAAATACGATTGCACAAAAGAAAAACAGGAACAGGATTACTCCAGCCAGGTCATGATAAAGAGTGTAGTAAGGATGGAATGGAACACTGTCCACGGGAATTCCATCCGGGCCCTTATTCTCTTTAATTTCAACTCCATCAGGATTATTAGAACCCACTTCATGGAGTGCGAGGATGTGAATTACTACCAGCGCAATAAGCACGATTGGCAATGCAACTACGTGCAGCGCGAAGAAACGGTTAAGGGTAGCTCCTGAAATTAGATAGTCACCACGAATCCATACCAGGAGATCTTCTCCAATGATGGGTATTGATCCGAACAGTGAGACGATTACATTCGCTCCCCAATAGGATAACTGACCCCAGGGCAGGATGTAGCCCATAAAGCCTTCCGCCATAAGCACCAGGTATATGGCCATACCGATAACCCATAACAACTCGCGGGGCTTTTTGTAGGAGCCATACATCAATCCTCGAAACATGTGGATATAGACCACGAAGAAGAACGCAGAGGCACCGGTGGAGTGGAGATAGCGCAATAACCAGCCATAATCTACATCACGCATAATGTATTCTATGGAGGCAAACGCGCCTTCAGCGCTTGGTGTGTAATTCATAGTCAGCCAGATACCGGTAAGCAGCTGGATAACCAAAACCAATAAAGAAAGCACTCCGAAGAAATACCAGAAGTTAAAATTCTTCGGCGCGTAGTATTCGCTCATGTGTTTTTTCCAGGCGGCAACTATTGGCAGCCTGGCATCGGTCCAATCCCTAAGACCGATCATTGCGGACATAAAGCGTCCTTTTTGCGGTGTTTCTTGTGTATTTTCAGTGTTGGAGATATCGGTCATGCTGCTGTCTCCTCATCGATCCCTATCACTAACACGTCATCTCCTTCGAACGAATAAGGAGGAACCTGCATATTGCGCGATGCCGGAGAGCCGCTATAAACCCTGCCCGCCAGGTCAAACCGTGACCCATGACAAGGGCAGAAGAATCCACCACGCCATTCTGTATCAAATGGTTCCGGTCGAAGCGCTATATGTGGAGTGGGAGAACAAAAAAGGTGGGGACAGAGCCCAACCAGCACCAATACTTCGGGTGTGCGGGAACGGAATTCGTTCTGCGCATAACCCGGTTGCTCCGGATCTTCCGAATCCGGATCCGCTAATCTGTCTGGATCTTCGTTCAGCGCACTAAGTGCAGCTTCACTACGCCTGATTACAAAGATGGGTCTTCCGCGCCATGCTGGAATTGGTCCTAACATTTCGCCATCTTGCAGACGGCTAATATCGATTCGGACCGGTGCGCCGGCAGCTCTTGCTTTTGCACTGGGATTCCAGGAACCAATGAAAGGTACAGCTGCTCCGGCAACGCCGGCAGCTCCGACGACCGAAGTTGAACCCACAAGAAACCGTCTACGGCCAGTATTAGTACTGTCGTCAGTCACCGTAATTTTCTCCTTGAGAACACACTTTTTACTATTGAATCGTCACACTAGGAGGGATGACATTCCTGCCAATGTGGTGAAAGGCGATGCGCCCTTTTCGGGCCAGCAAGCCGACTGAATTTTAGTAGAAATTGGGATTTTCCGCAAGTGAGACACTACTGCAAAACCGTCGTATCTTACTGATCTAGTTAAAAAATAATTTATTTTTATCGCCAAAAAAAACGTCGAAACCAGTCCTGGAATCGACGTTTTTTAATACTATTCGCTATCCTAGCGCTTCGAAAATTGTGGCTTCTTACGGGCCTTTCTCAAGCCAACCTTCTTACGCTCTACTTCGCGGGCATCACGGGTTACAAAACCAGCTTTGCGCAAAGTAGGTTTTAATTCATTGTCATAGTCCATGAGCGCACGAGTAATTCCGTGACGAATCGCTCCAGCCTGACCAAAACTACCACCACCGCGAACGGACACATTGATGTCGAACTTTTCAGCCATCTCAACCAGCTCCAGTGGTTGGCGCACAATCATGCGCGCTACTTCACGGCCAAAATAACCATCCAGGGGACGGCGATTGATAGTGATATTGCCACTGCCACTCGTTAAGTAGACTCGAGCTGTCGAGGTTTTCCGTCGACCAGTACCGTAATATTGCGTTGTTGCCATTAAGTTACCGCCTACAATTGAACTGATTGTGGTTGTTGAGCTCCGTGAGGATGCTCGGCACCTGCATAAACTTTTAGTTTCTTAAACATGGCACGACCCAGCGGGGTTCGTGGCAACATGCCCTTAACAGCCAATTTGACCACCTTCTCAGGAGCTCGTTCCTGCAGCTTCTCGAATGAGATGGATTTCAGCCCACCCGGATAGCCAGAATGAGAGTGGTACATCTTGTCCGTGGTTTTGTTTCCGGTCACTTTTACTTTATCTGCATTGATGACCACCACGTAGTCTCCGGTGTCCACATGAGGGGTATATTCGGCTTTATGCTTACCCCGTAAACGGGTTGCAATCGCAGACGCCATGCGGCCTAGGGTTTGACCTTCCGCATCGACAAGCAGCCAATTTTGCTCAACCTCATGGGGCTTGGCACTGTAAGTTTTCATGGTACTTAAAATGGGCATTAGTTTAAGGAGCGCGAATACTAACGGAGCGGCTTAGATTATTCAAGGAAATTTACCGCCCAAATCCAGCTTTTTCGCTGCCTCCAGCCCCATTTGCCAGGCTGAATTCCTGCCTGAATTTTAGCCAGTTTTCGTGGCTATTAGGCGAGGTGGCCGCAGCTCAGATATTCGTGGGATTGCATCTCCAGAAGACGGGAGACAGTACGCTCGAATTCAAAGCTGAGTCGTTGACCTTGATATAGCTCCGCAATCTGAACTTCGGCGGAGACGATTAACTTCACCTTACGATCATATAACTCGTCCACCAGATTAACGAATCGTCGTGCTTTATCGTCCATGTCTTCGTTGAACTTGGGCACACCACTGACGATCAGGGCATGGAATAGCTTGGCTATTTCGACATAATCGAAGGCGCTGCGCGGACCATCACACAGTGCGAGAAAATCAAACCAGGCTACGTCTTCGGCGTAATATCGAGTAGTAATCTCGCGATCTAAAATGGTCAAACTCCCATCTCTGACTATTTCTGATGGATTGGGTACCAGTTCCTGAAAACTATTTAGCAAGGCTACTTCTGCTTTTTCACCATTGGGACAATGGTAGAGAGTCGCCTTGCTCAAGCTGCGCAGCCGGTAATCCGTTGATCCGCCTAATTGCAGAACCTCTGTATGGTTTTTAATTAGCTCTATCGCTGGCAAAAATCTTTCCCGTTGCAGCCCATTTTCATACAAGCCATCGGGGTGAATATTTGAAGTGGAAACCAATACAACCCCTCTACGGAACAATGCCTCAAGCAATCCTGCAAGAATCATCGCATCACCGATGTCGAGCACGAAGAATTCATCGAAACAGAGCACTTTTGCTTTTTCTGCAATTCGTTCTGCCACACTTTCTAATGGATTCTTTTCCCCCTGCAGGGACTTCAGCTCTTTATGAATATCCTGCATGAAGCGATGAAAGTGAGTACGGATCTTGTATTCCGTTGGCAGGCAATTGAAAAAGAGATCCATGAGGTAAGTTTTGCCCCGACCAACGCCGCCCCATAAATAAATTCCTTTCACGGCATCTGAATGAGGGTCGGATTTTCCAAACAGCGCCGAGAGCTGCCGCCCAAATGATTTCGAATCTGCGTCTGAAGTATCCAGGTCGCCATACAATCTATCGAACTCAGCTATAGCTGTTTGCTGATCGCTGTCGGCACTGATGATCTCTTCTGTCAGATCAAGTTGATATTTTTCCGATGGAATCATGGTAAAGCGAGTCTAATTAGTCGCAATCGGATTCTAGGGGGGTTTGCATTCTTTAACCAGCTTCCACGGCTAATTAATCAGACTCTGCCTGCCCCCAAGTTAAAGTAATTACAGCGATTATCACGATTTGAGGTATACTTACGCCCCTGCTCTCAGAGCCTGAGGGCGCTTATCAATTTAGAGGCTTTATTGATAATGTCGATTTGGTTTATTGCAATAGGCTGCATAGGTATTGGGGTCGTCATTGGTGTCGTGTTCGCTAGTCGATTGAACACGAGCCCATCGCGCGTGCAGGAATTGGAAAACCAAATCAGAAATCTCAAAGAATCCCACAATGAATACCGAGATAGCGTAAGCGACCATTTCGGCATGACTGCCGAACTGGTGCAGCATATGACCGAAAGCTACAGAGAGGTCTACCAGCACCTGGCCAGTGGAGCTCAAGACTTATGCAGCAACGAAGTTGCCAGCAAATTACTCCCGGCTGAATCCGATGCAGTATTTGAAGCGAGCAACCAGGATGAGGAGTCAACAGGACTGATCCCGCCCAAAGATTACGCCGCGAAGCAATCACCCGATCAAATTGGCGCGCTATCTGAAGATTTTGGCATTGATAAACCCAAACCTGCAGCGGAAGAAGAAGTTCCAATACAGCCCGCAAAATAGTTCTCCAATTAGATTATTTCCGCTTATTCCTTTAGAGCACTAAGTAAACATGGCCGAGTACAACCTCACCCATTTAAAACAGCTTGAGGCTGAAAGCATTCACATAATTCGTGAAGTTGCGGCCGAATTTGACAAGCCTGTAATGCTCTATTCAATCGGCAAAGATTCTTCTGTCATGTTACACCTGGCACTTAAAGCTTTTTATCCAGGCAAACCACCTTTCCCCTTAATGCATGTCGATACCACCTGGAAATTCCGGGAAATGATTGAGTTTCGGGACCAGCAAATCGAAAAGCTGGGCCTCGACATGATCGTGCACATTAACCAGGAAGGCGTAGAAGCTGGTGTAGGTCCATTTACGCACGGTAGCGAAAAACACACCGACATCATGAAGACCCAGGCACTAAAACAAGCATTGGACAAACACAAATTCGATGCTGCTTTTGGTGGAGCGCGCCGGGATGAGGAGAAATCCCGGGCTAAAGAAAGAGTGTTTTCTTTCCGCGACAAGAATCATGTCTGGGATCCCAAGAACCAGCGACCAGAATTATGGAATATTTATAACGGCAGGGTTAATAAAGGGGAAAGCATCCGCGTATTTCCACTATCGAATTGGACCGAGTTAGACATCTGGCAATATATCTATTTGAACAATATCGATATTGTCCCACTGTATTACGCAAAACCACGACCGATCGTAAACGTCGATGGGGTGGATATCCTGGTAGATGATGATCGCATGCCCATTGAAGATGGCCAGGAGATTGAAACCAAGACCGTGAGATTTCGCACACTCGGTTGTTATCCTCTTACCGGCGCTGTTGAATCCACCGCCACCATGCTACCGGAAATTATTCAGGAAATGTTGCTGACTACCAGCAGCGAACGACAGGGTCGACTTATCGATACCGATCGCGCCGGTTCGATGGAAGAAAAAAAGCGCAAGGGCTACTTTTGAGCAATCATGTCTCATCAATCTGAATTAATCAGCACAGATATTAATGCCTACCTGGCGCAACATGAACGCAAGGAACTATTACGCCTGCTAACTTGCGGCAGTGTCGATGACGGCAAGAGCACCCTGATCGGTCGCTTATTACATGATTCGAAAATGATCTACGAAGACCAGTTAGCTGCGATCGAAGCAGACAGCGTAAAATCTGGCACCACCGGTGGATTGGATCTAGCCTTACTGGTGGATGGACTGCAGGCAGAAAGAGAACAGGGAATTACCATCGATGTGGCCTACCGTTACTTTTCTACTGCCAGACGTAAATTCATAATCGCCGATACCCCTGGCCATGAACAATACACCCGTAATATGGCGACCGGCGCTTCCACCTGTGATCTGGCAATTATCCTGATCGATGCGCGACACGGCGTGCAAACCCAAACCCGACGGCATAGCTACATAGCATCTCTGTTGGGCATTAAACACATAATCGTGGCGGTCAACAAAATGGACCTGGTTGACTATCAGCAATCGGTGTTTGAAAAAATTAAAGCGGGCTACCTGGAATTTTCGCAGAAGCTGGATCCAGCGGATTTTCATTTTATTCCGCTGTCGGCATTAAACGGCGATAACGTAGTAAACCTGAGTGAAAACATGCCCTGGTATGATGGCAGCCCCTTAATGCCCATACTGGAAACTGTGGAAATTTCAGCAGATCGGAATTATTCCGATTTTCGCTTTCCTGTTCAGTACGTAAACCGTCCTAATCTGAACTTCCGCGGATTTTGTGGCACCGTGGCCTCCGGTGTAGTCCGCAAAGGTGATGAAGTCACAGTACTTCCTTCCGGGAAAACAAGCCGAATCAAATCTATCGTGACATTTGATGAAGAATTGGAACTGGCTCACGCCGAGATGGCAATTACTCTTACCCTGGAAGACGAAATCGATGTCAGCCGGGGTAATGTCATAACCCACTCCAATAATTTGCCAACAAATCGGAATAGCTTCGATGCAACCCTGGTTTGGATGACAGACACCCCCTTATTATCGGGCAAGGATTACGACATTAAACTGGGCGCAACAACCGTTACCGGCCAAATTAAAACTATTCGTCACAAAATCGATGTTAATAGCCTGGAAAAACACCCGGCGCCTGCTTTGGAACTTAATGAAATAGCATTAACAGAAATCGAAGTCGATCAAAATGTAAGTTTTGATGCCTACAAAGAAAATCGAGCGACCGGAAGTTTGATTGTGATCGATCGCCTGAGCAATGTGACGATTGCAGCAGGCATGATTGATTGCGAACAACGGGAGCGCAAACCACAACTCGAAGCCCATAATATTCATGTTACGAAAGAAGAGCGCGCGGCCCGTTATGGCCAGAAGCCAGCTACCATTATGTTCATTGGGATTTCAGGCTCTGGTAAATCGACTCTCGCACACGGCATAGAGCGCAGGCTGTTCGACAAGGGCCGGGTGAGCACGGTGCTCGATGGGAAAACCATGAGATTGGGAATCAGCAAGGACTTACCTCATGACGCTGAAGGACGAGCTGAAAATTTACGCCGCAGCGCTCATATCGCA
The DNA here is from genome assembly GCA_964616225.1 of uncultured Pseudohongiella sp. Classification (GTDB taxonomy): domain Bacteria; phylum Pseudomonadota; class Gammaproteobacteria; order Pseudomonadales; family Pseudohongiellaceae; genus UBA9145. Next base: position 56,247 of record CAZTTE010000006.1, on the reverse strand, counting down.
AAATTTCTTAATGACTCTGGAGTAATCTGCTGCGCTTCATTCGTGGCACCCAATGCCGATTCCAGGGAACACGCTCTCAGTGTAATTGGCAAAGACAATTGCTACCTGGTGTTCTGCAACCCACCTTTGGAAGTATGCATCCAGCGGGATCCCTCTGGACTGTATGCTGCAGCAGAAGGCAAGGAATCTACCGACATTCCGGGGCTTTCATTCCCTTATACCCCGCCCGATTCTATCCACCTGGAATTAGATACTGACACTCTTTCCATTGAGGAGTGTTTGGATCGTGTCATTAAGCTGATGGAGGAAGAAGAAATTATCTAAGACCTGATAGCAGATGATTTCTTCGGGCAGCCTCGAAGATTACAGTTAAACGAAAAGCTGGCCTCGCCTTCCAGATTAGGCGGGATTATCGATATCGATAAATTCGTGCTGCAAAGAATATTTGTCTGCTAAATAATTGCCAACTGCTTGTACACCGTAACGCTCTGTTGCGTGATGACCAGCAGAGAAAAAGTGCAGCCCTGATTCTCGCGCGATATGAACAGTCTGTTCTGATATTTCACCAGTAAGGTAGGCATCAACCCCAGCGTTTGCTGCCAATTCAATAAAGTTCTGTGCAGCGCCAGTACACCATGCAATGGTTGCTATTTTTGTTTTGCTACCTTTAATACCCAGGGGCTCGCGTCCGAGCTTTTCTTCCAGATGTTTGCACATTTCTTCATAGCTCATCGCTATCGATGGCCGACCGGAAAATACGATTGGGTTGCTGGCATTTCTATCCAATGGTTCATCTACGGCAAATCCCAAAAGTTTCGCGAGCTGAGCATTGTTTCCAAGCTCAACATGAGCATCCAACGGCAAGTGGAATGCAGCCAGACTGATATCATGATCCAGTAAAGCCTGAATGCGCGCCCTCTTCAGCCCTGTGATGGTTTGATCTTCACCGCGCCAGAAATAACCATGATGGACGAGAATTAGATCTGCATCGACAGCAATTGCCGCATCAATCAAAGCCTTGCATGCGGTTACCCCAGAAACAATTTTTGCAACTTCCTTTCGACCTTCTACTTGTAATCCATTTGGACAGTAGTCACTAAATTGTTCGGGTTTGAGCAAATTTTTTAGCTCGATATTCAAATCATTCAAGCTAACGGGCATTGGAAACAACCTCTAGGCACTGTATATTGCAAGAAGTGGTCATAATAGCATAACGCTTTTCACTACTGCGGAAACGACTATGAATCGAACCATTAAGATTCTTCAGTTTATAGGTTGGCCAGTTGTTTGTGGTGTACTGGTTGCGATTGTGTATCTGCAATATCAACAATTAGATCAATTGAGACTGCAAGTCGAACAGGTAAGTCAGAACCAGCCTGTAAATGAATCAACCACATCTTTTGCAGACGCTATCAGCAAGGCCGCTCCTTCAGTTGTGGGAATAACCGCCACGCGATTCGATGTTGAATCCGTAGAACGCTTGTCAGACGATCAGCTAAACCTTTATCTGGAAGAACAGAATAGCCTGGGCTCCGGTGTCATTGTAAGCCCGGACGGGTTTATTCTAACCAATCTGCACGTGGTAGATAATCTATTCGATTTATTCGATACCGAGGTTACCCTTAGCGATGGTCGTCGTATTCCTGCCACGGTAGTTGCCTGGGATAAACCCAATGACCTTGCAGTATTACATATTAATATGGGTAACTTGACGCCTATCGAGCTAGGCGATGTGCAAAGCCTGGAAGTTGGCGACATAGTCTTCGCCATTGGCTACCCGAGAAACATCGGGCAATCAGTCTCCCAGGGAATTATAAGTGCCATTAACAATAACCCCGATCAATCTGTCTCAATCCTGCAAACAGATGCCGCGATCAATCCTGGAAATTCCGGCGGCGCTCTTATCGACTCCAGCGGCAGACTAATCGGCATTAATTCTTCTATTTTCTCAGAATCCGGAAACTTCGAAGGCATTGGTTTTGCCACACCCGCCAGCATCGCCATTAGCTCCATGGAAGAACTGGTAGCACAGGCTATAGATGCGAATTCCGGCTATCTTGGCGTGCTAACCGGAGAGGCATTAGATGCTCAATCCAGCCAATTGTTTTTTGGCGTCGATCATATTCGCGGCATACTGGTGGAAAGCGTAGACGATGGCGGAGCTGCGGAGCAGGCTGGGATCAGACCCGGCGATGTGATTACGCGCGTAGAAAATACTCAGGTAGTAGACGCAGAAAATATACTAATGGAAATAAGAAACAAGAAACCAGGAGAAACGATAAACATCCAGGTTTATCGAAATGGCCAGACCTTTAATCTCCCCACCACCCTGGGTTTTGGCGAAGCCCGAATTATCGAACCGCAGGCATCGATAAACTAAACGCCTTTAAGCTTATTCTTTCAATTCTTTATCGATGCGGTACTCGGCTGACAGGGCATGGGCTTGCAAATGCTCATTGCGGGCCAATTCGGCGGCCGTAGCTGCCAGGCGGTGTGCACCTTCTGCAGAGCAGTTGATTATAGAACTACGCTTCTGAAAATCATAAACACCCAGGGCTGAGAAGAAGCGAGCAGTCCCAGAAGTTGGTAAAACATGGCTTGGGCCGGCACAGTAGTCACCCAAGGCTTCAGCGCTGTGCCTACCGAGAAATATCGCGCCAGCATTAGTTATTTGTGACAGAAGTGCATCAGGATCGGCAACGGAAATTTCCAAATGCTCGGGCGCAATTAAATCACTAACCCGGGCTGAATCGTTCAAATCCTCTGACTGAATTAACATACCTCGATTAGCTAGTGAGCTTGCAATAATTTCTTTGCGCTCCATTTCCGGCAATAGCCTGTTAATACTCGCTTCGACCGAATTTATAAAATCTGTATCGGGGGAGATCAGAATCGATTGTGCTTGCTCATCATGTTCTGCTTGAGAGAACAAATCCATGGCAATCCAATCCGGATCGGTTTTACCGTCACAGATAATTGTCAATTCAGATGGCCCGGCAACCATGTCTATGCCAACCTCGCCGAAGACCATTTTTTTGGCAACGGTAACGTACACATTGCCAGGCCCTGTAATCTTGTCCACTTTTGGAATCGTTTCAGTGCCATAGGCGAGAGCCGCTATGGCTTGTGCGCCGCCAATAGTATAAAGCTTGCTAACGCCAGCCAGGGCAGCGGCGGCAAATACCAGATTTCCATCTTCACCATAGGACGTTGGCACGGTTGCAACTATTTCTTTTACACCAGCAACTTGCGCAGGCAAGGCCAACATTAATACAGAAGAAGGATAATTGGCCTTTCCACCCGGCACATATACCCCCGCCTTTTCCAGCGGGCTTACTTTCTGACCGTAAACCGATCCATCTGCTTCCTCATAATGCCAGGAGCCCTGCTTCTGCTTCTCGTGATAGTTTTTGATTCGCTCGGCGGCATGGGTAAGAGCCTGGCGTTGAGAATCCGGCAATCTGGCTAAGGCTTCATTTAACTGTTCAGCGCTAATGACAAGATCTTCAATAGACTGGGCGTTAAAGCCATCGAACTTATTGGTATAGTCAATGACTGCCTGGTCTCCTCGCTGCTTCACATCCTCCAGAATAGATGACACTGCGGAAGTAACTTCATCGGCAATCAGCATTTCCCGCTGCAATAATTTATCCAGCTGCTGCTGAAAATCTGAGTCAACGGTAGAAAGGCGACTAATCTTGAAAGTTGATTCGGTCATCTTGTTTGCTTATTTAGCTGGCCTTTACCGCCGCACTGAGCTTGCTGAGAATCTCTCGAATAATTCCATTCTTAATTTTCATCGAAGCTTTGTTAACGATTACTCTTGAGGAAATATCCGCGATCAAGTCTCTGGGTTCCAGGCCATTGGCTTGCAGCGTCTTACCTGTGTCCACAATATCAACAATTGAATCCGCCAGCCCCAGGGAAGGTGCCAATTCCAGCGCACCATTCAGCTTGATAAGTTCTACCTGTTTACCCTGTTCGGCGAAATAGCGCTTGGCAATACTTGTAAATTTGGTAGCTACTTTTAAGGTGTCGGTATCTTCGATGTAATCAACCGGCGCTGCTGTCATTAAACGGCATTTCGCGATCTTGAGATCCAGCGGCTCATAGAATCCATCGCATCCATGTTCCAGTATCAGGTCTTTTCCTGCCACTCCCATATCGGCACTACCAAATTCGACATAAGTGGGTACATCGGATCCGCGCATAAGCATTAGCTTTACATTTTCGAGATTAGTATCGAATAACAGCTTTCTGCTTTTGCTAATGTCTTCTGCTGGGACGATATCAGCGGCAGCAAACAAAGGAAGAGTTTCTTCCAATATCCTCCCCTTGGTTAAGGCAATGACCAAATTTGCTGATTTCATGAGAGCTTAATCTTTCTGATCAGGTTTAGGATGGGACTCGACGAATCTGCGCGCCGAGCAACTGAAGTTTCTCTTCGATACATTCGTATCCACGATCGATATGATAAATCCGATCGACACTGGTTTCATTTTCCGACACCAATCCGGCGATAATCAGGCTTGCAGATGCACGCAAATCTGTTGCCATTACCGGCGCGCCTTTTAGTGCGCTAACTCCTTCTACTATAACTGTGTTTCCTTCAACCTGAATGGAAGCACCCATTCGATTCATTTCATGCACGTGCATGAATCGATTTTCGAAAACTGTTTCAGTAATAGAGCCGGTGCCGTCTGCTACGGAATTTAGCGCCGTGAACTGCGCCTGCATGTCTGTTGGGAATGCCGGGTAAGGCGCCGTACGCAAAGACACCGCCGTAGGTCGCTTGCCACACATATCTAATTCAATCCAGTCATCTCCAACTTTTATTTCCGCACCCACTTGCTCAAGCTTGCTCAATACGGATTCTAAAATATCTGGACGGGTATCTTTTACCTTTATATGGCCACGGGTTGCTGCGGCAGCAATCAAATAAGTGCCGGTTTCGATGCGATCCGGCATGACTGAATAGCTGCAGCCTCTAAGTTCTTCGACGCCGTTTATAATAATGGTATCGGTTCCCTGACCACTGATATCCGCCCCCATTTTTACCAGGCAGTTTGCCAGATCGACCACTTCAGGCTCTCTTGCGGCATTCTCAATAACGGTCTGCCCTTCTGCCAGGGTCGCTGCCATCATTACGTTTTCCGTTCCGGTAACGGTTACCAGATCCATGAATATGTGGGCACCTTTTAACTTACCGTCTACCGAGGCTTTAATATAACCATCTTCAACATCGACTTTCGCACCCATAGCCTCCAAAGCACTAATGTGCAAATTCACAGGCCTGCTGCCTATTGCACAACCACCCGGCAATGCCACTTCAGCCTGACCATAGTGGGTTAGCAAAGGTCCTAGCACCAAAATCGAAGCGCGCATGGTTTTTACCAGCTCGTAAGGGGCAGCAAAATGCTCGATAGTGCTGCTATTAACTTCGACATTCAGTTTTTCATCTATGATCGGTTGAACACCCATGCACCCCAACAATTCCAACATGGTGGTAATGTCATACAGATGAGGCAGATTGCAAATCTGAACCGTATCGTGGGTAAGTAGCGTAGAGGCAAGAATTGGTAAAGCGGAGTTTTTCGCTCCCGCGATTCGGATTTCGCCTTCGAGACTAATCCCGCCGTTTATGATTAATTTGTCCATTCTGAATTATGTCGGGAGATGCCGCTTAAGCTGCAGAACTTTCTGCAACTGTTTGCAATTTCATGTTTACCGCATGAATCGCACCGCTGGCGATATGCTCATTGAGAATTTTGTAAATGGTTTGCTGTCTTTTGACTGCGTTAAGACCTTCAAAAACATCGCCGATGGCGGAAACAAGATATTTACCGTCTCCACCTTCGACTCTTATTTCACAACCAGGTAATGCAGCTATGAGTAGCTGTTCAATTTCGCTTGTCTGCAACAGATGACTCCATTTATTGCCAGTTATCTAAAACCAGATCAATGTCATTGCCATGCTGAGTCATTAGCGCCGAAAATTGAGTGAAGTACTGGCGACCCAAATTAATTCCGGCCAAGCTTAGGTTTTTCAATTTCCATTCATCGTTTTCATTGAGAAACATCTGATATTTCAAACGAAGATTACTATCAGAACCTCTGAGCTCCATACCAACAACCGTGTCTGCTCTTGGATCTTCATTGGCGTTATTCGACGGCAGGAAAACCAGTTCTTCACCATTGTAATTAACCAATGAAGCACCGTAGAAACGAGTCAGAGTACTCTTTAGAATATCTGCGAACCGCTGCTTTTGCGCATCGCTGGCATCAGCGGCATAGCGATTCATGACCACTTCTGCTACTGCGCTAAAATCCACAAAGGTATTCAACACGTTCTCTACTTCTGTAAAGTAGCGATCACGATCTGACAGGAAGAAATCCTTGGAGGCCGACACAGTCTCCAACAAGGTTTCCACACCCAGCTCAGCCGTTTCCACAGCAGTAAGCTGCTGGGCATTTGCGTACCCTGCGAAGCCGAGCAAGAAGCCCCAGAATATAAGGAATTTCTTCAATGATTTCATTTGCTTATCTCCCAGTTAAGCTTGTAGCACCGGAGTTGGCGCTGAAGGAAATAATACCTTTCCGCTTTCACTATGATATTGCCTATGTAGACCTGAATGCTGACTGAACCCGGAAGGGAGGTCGCCAGTGTACATGAATTGGGCACTTCAATAAATTATTACTTGCAAAGCATTGCAAAGACACTTCTAATTGTGCGCTTCATCTAAAGCACTTTAATTCAGCATATATGTTCCTCGATACGGTCATTATTGTCCTCGGGTTTATTGGCTTAATCTGGGGGGCGGATAAGTTTGTGTTCGGCGCTTCTGCGCTTGCGCGAAACTTGGGGGTTTCCCCCTTAATGATCGGTCTTACTATAGTTGCTTTTGGTACTTCCGCGCCGGAAATTTTTTCTTCTGCAGTAGCTGCATACGAGGGTAAGCCAGAGCTGGCAATTGGAAATGCGCTCGGATCAAACCTGTTTAACGTTGGCATCGCGTTGGGGATTGCTGCAGTAATCAGTCCCTTAAAACCACCAGAATCTTTAATCAGCAAAGAACTTCCTGCCCTATTGCTTGTAACCCTGGTTACCGGGGCCTTGTTGGTAGACCAGCACCTGGGAATTTTCGATGCTTTGGTGTTGATCAGTATTACTGGATTTTTTGGCTACAAACTCTTTCGCAAACGCGTTCGATCAGGAGCAATCCCGGAGATAGAAGAATCAGAACTGGCCGAGATAAACAGTTTTCAGGCTGTCGGTTATTTAATATTAGGCCTTACTCTTCTTTTATTAAGTGCAGAATCATTAGTTCTTGCGGCTACTGCCATCGCAGAAGATCTGAATGTATCTACGGCAATTATTGGATTAACCATTGTCGCCCTGGGAACCAGCCTTCCAGAACTTGCTGCATCAGTAACCTGTGTACTGAAAGGCCATCATGATCTCGCCATCGGCAATATCGTTGGCTCTAATATCTTAAACCTCCTCGCTGTACTCCCCTTTCCCGGTTTACTCGCCGCCGGTGCAATCGATCCCTATCTGCTCTATAGAGATTACGTGGGTGTACTAATTCTTACCTTACTACTCGCATTTTTCTGTTACCGTGGCATTAGGAAACATAAAATGATTGGCCGTGCTAACGGACTCATTTTCTTGTCAATTTATTTGAGCTGGTTTACGTTAATGCTAATCCAGGTACAGAGCTAAGCTACTAAAGGCATTGCTGCCAGATGACTTCCGACAAAAACGACAAGCCTCTCATTGCCAGCGCTTTAAGAACTATCGACATCGAGACTGGCGCGATAGCTGCCCTAAAGGCTCGAATCGGTGCAGACTTCGAACAGGCCTGCGAATTAATCCTGAATTGCCAGGGCCGAGTCGTAGTAACAGGCATGGGTAAGTCTGGCCATATCGGAAAGAAAATAGCAGCAACTCTTGCCAGCACCGGCACTCCAGCCATGTATGTACATCCCGCCGAAGCCAGTCACGGTGATATTGGTATGATTACCGCTGAAGACGTTGTTCTGGCGCTATCAAATTCAGGCACTACGGAAGAAATAACTTCTCTTCTCCCAGTGCTAAAACGTAAAGACATTCCATTGATTAGCATTACCGGCGAGAAAAATTCAGAACTTGCTTCGGCTGCTACCGTACACATCGATGGCAAAGTAGAAGAAGAAGCCTGCCCATTGGGTCTGGCCCCAACTTCCAGCACAACCGCTGCACTGGTGCTTGGAGATGCCCTGGCCATGGCCTTGCTGGAAGCCCGGGGATTTACTCGCGATGATTTCGCTATTTCTCATCCTGGCGGAAATCTGGGCAGGAAGCTTCTGGTAAAAGTCAAAGACCTGATGCATAGCGGTGACGAAATACCAAGAGTAACCGAATCGACCCCACTGACTAATGCACTACTGGAGATGAGCGAAAAAGGCTTTGGCCTGACTACCGTGGTTGATGAAAGTGGCGACATGCGAGGAGTCTTTACCGATGGCGATTTGCGCAGATCACTGGATTCGGGAAAGGAAATCCAGAACACCTCCATCAAAGATGTAATGTCGACCAACTACAAATACATCTCGAGTAATGCACTGGCAGCCGAAGCTGCTCACCTGATGCAGGAATCAAACGTTTACGTTTTGTTAGTCACAGACGAAAACAATTCCATCGAAGGCATAATTAAAATGCACGACCTGCTCGATGCAAATGTTGTTTAATTCACCGATGCATTTCAATAAAAATCAATCTCATCTTGAAAGCGCAGCAAGCAAAATCAAGTTGTTGCTTCTGGACGTTGATGGCGTCCTCACAGATGGCAAGCTCTATTTTTCTAATGCAGGGGAAGAGCTAAAAACTTTTCACACCCTGGATGGGCACGGAATTAAAATGTTAAGAGCTGTGGGAGTCGAGGTCGGCATTATAACTGGCCGCACCTCCAAAATTGTCCAGCATCGCGCCCAGAATTTGGGGATCGATCTACTCTTCCAGGGTCGGGAAGACAAGTTGCAAGCTATGGAAGAAGTTTTAGCGGATCGAGGCCTTAAGCATGAAGACGTAGCTTATGCCGGCGATGACCTACCGGATCTACCAGCCATTCAAGAAGCTGGCATAGGGTTCTCGGTACCCAACGGCCATGGGGACGTTAAGCAAGCTGCCGACATCATTACTTCATGCCAGGGTGGCAGCGGCGCGGTGCGAGAGATCACCGATTTTATTGTCAAGAACCAGCAGGACTAACCGTCTGCGCTGTGCCCCAATCTTTCCTGTGTACGGCGGAAACTCTTCGATTCTTAATCATTCGTGATAAGCTTCCTGCGTGTAATTGGTGACTCTTATGCAACGCATTACCTATCTGTTTATTCCGGGGCTTATAGCAATCGTGCTGTTCATAGCGATTTCCAGCTATGACAACGTCAGCGTGAGCCCAGAAGAAGGCAACGAGCCGAGCACATTGGATTACAACGCTTATTCGGAAGGTATAAATACCGTACTTTATGATTCCAACGGAGTAATTAATTACACCCTCCGCGCCGATAGCCAAACGCATTTTAATGATGATCACACAGAACTGGAAAAGCCCTTTATTCGACTTTTTCAGGAAGGAGAATCTCGCTGGAACATCGTGGCTAACTCCGGGCGAATTTCTGCCGATCTAACTGAAGATGAGATTGATGATAGAAAGATTGAACTAACAGGCAATGTCGAAGTGTTTAGCCTGGACGAATTCGGAAACAGAACGGTGATGTCTACAGAATTTCTGGAGCTGGATCCACAAAATGAGACCCTGCAAACCGATCAAGCGGTAACACTTGTAACTTCCAATCTCCAGCAGTCGTCTATAGGTATGTTCGCTGACTTAAAATTTGATGAAATTACGTTTCACAGAGACATACGAGGGTTTTATGAACAGGCGCCTAACTAGCCTTGCCAAAATTACTTTAAGTCTGGGGGTTCTGCTGCCATTGTCGCTTGCCGCACTGGAGTCTGACAAAGATCAGCAAGTGTTATGGAGCTCAGATGGCGATTCCACCATGAATATAGAAGGCGATACACGGATTCTGGAAATGAGTGAAAATGTCAGAGTCACCCAGGGCAGCCTGGAAATTCTCGGAAACGAAGCCGTGTTCGAATACCAGGTATCCTCCAATGAACTTACCCGGGTAACAGTCCATGGGACCCCTGTTCGATATCAACAACAGCTGGATGAAGAAGGTACGCTGGTAATTGGCACTAGCGACACTTTAATGTTTTACTCTGATGAGCTGGATGAAACCATTTTAGAACTCATCGGCAATGCCAACATAGAGTCTCCAGATTCCACCATGAGTTGCGCAGCGATAATTTATATTTCCGATCGAGATTTAATCCGCGAAGCAACCGGACCCTGCCAGGGAACGCTAAGCTCACAGCAAAACTAGGGAGCTTCTTAGAAGCAGAATGTTAAAAGCCGTAAACCTTGCCAAAAGCTACAAGGACCGTGAAGTAGTCCGAGATGTTTCTCTTAGCATTGAGCAAGGTGAAATCGTAGGTCTGCTTGGCCCCAATGGTGCAGGTAAAACTACTTGCTTTTACATGATTGTCGGCTTGATCAAGGCAGATTCCGGTGATGTTTCAATAAACGAAAATTCTTTAACGAGCTTGCCCATACACAAGCGCGCCAGTTTTGGCCTCTCCTACCTACCCCAGGACTCTTCGATTTTTAGAACGCTTACAGTCGAAAATAATATTCTCGCGATACTGGAAACAAGACTTGATTTAAGTGGTGCAGAAAAACAACGCAAGTTGGAAGCATTACTTGAGGAATTTAACATTCAACACATTCGTCATAACAAAGGTATGAGTCTGTCTGGAGGAGAAAGGCGCCGTACTGAAATCGCTCGAACACTGGCAACCGATCCCAAATTCATATTACTGGATGAACCATTTGCCGGTGTCGACCCAATTTCTGTAAGCGATATCAAAGAAATCATTCAACATTTAAAGGCGAGGGATATTGGCATCCTGTTAACAGATCATAATGTCAGGGAAACCCTGGATATCTGTGAGAAAGCTTACATCGTAAGTGAGGGACAAATCATCGCCAAAGGAAATGCCGAAGAAATACTGAACAATGAGAAAGTTCGTGAAGTCTATCTCGGTGATCAGTTTCAGATTTAGCGAAAAAGTACTCTCCAACCACACCCTCCGACCCTCTACAATCCGCAGTCCTAAAGTACTATGCAATACAGGCATGGTTCTTGCTATAATCTCGCGTTCTGAAAATTCACATCTATACTGACACTAGTCACAGAAATATCTAGACCGCTATTTAAGTAGTTAATCCATGAAACTATCGCTTCAGCTTAAGCTCGGTCAGCAGTTGACAATGACACCTCAGCTGCAGCAAGCGATTCGTCTCTTACAGCTTTCTACCCTGGACCTGCAACAAGAAATTCATCAGGCATTGGAAACCAATCCAATGTTGGAATTGATCGAGAATAGTGATGAGGAAGAGGTTTCCCAGACTCGAGATTCAAACACTCAAGCGGAAGAAAAAGAGCCTACACAATCGCCAGAAGCCTCTACCAATGAGCAGCTTATGAATGGTGATGATGGTAACTGGCAGGAACAGATACCGGGAGATTTGGCAGTAGACAGTAATTGGGATGATATTTATCCCAGCACCTACTCCGCACCCAACTCTTACGATGCAGATACCCTCGATTACGAATCCAGAAACACTGCTGTCGATACATTACAGGATCATCTACTGTGGCAACTCAATCTGACCCCCATGTCCGAAACCGACAAGGCAATTGGTTTAGCAATAATCGACGCAATTGATGCCAATGGCATGCTCACTGTCGATGTTGAATCTATCCATGCAGGATTTGAAGAAGAAAATGAAATTGAACTGGATGAAGTGCTAGCTGTCTTACATCGCATTCAACAATTCGATCCTATTGGTGTTGGCTACAGGGACTTGTCCGAATGTCTGCTTATCCAGCTAAACCAATATGACGACTCAGATCAGGCAAAGCTGATCAAAAATGCCAAGTTGATCGTTGAGGAGCATATCGGCTTGCTCGGTCATCGTGATTACGCCCAACTGATGCGGAAGACCAAGTTAAAAGAAGCAGAGCTGCGGGAAACTATCGAATTAATCGAAAGACTGAATCCACGTCCGGGTGCCAACATCTCTCCACCATCTACTACTTATATTGTTCCTGATGTAATAGTTACCAAACAAGTCGAATCAGGAAAGTGGAAGGTGGAACTTAATCCCGATACAGCACCCAAGATTCGAATCAATAACGATTACGCTTCTTTAGTTAAGCGTGCAGATTCCAGTGATGAAAATAATTATCTGCGAGGCAATTTACAGGAAGCTCGCTGGTTTCTAAAAAGCCTACAAAGTCGTAACGAAACACTAATGAAGGTAGCCACACGAATTGTTGAGCATCAGAAAGGATTTCTTGAATACGGCGAAGAAGCCATGAAGCCTTTGGTATTGCACGATATCGCGGAAGCCGTAAACATGCATGAATCCACGATATCGAGGGTCACAACTCAAAAATACATGCACACCCCTCGAGGCATTTTTGAGCTCAAGTACTTTTTCTCCAGCCATGTATCCACAAAAGGTGGTGGCGAATGCTCGTCAACGGCAATAAGAGCGATTATCAAGAAGTTAATTGCCGCAGAAAATGTGAAAAAGCCACTTAGCGATAGCAAGATTACCCAGTTACTGGAAGAGAAAGGAATTAATGTAGCTCGCCGGACCATCGCCAAGTATCGTGAATCACTCTCAATCCCGCCGTCAAATGAGCGTAAACGACTCGTAGAGTAATCACGCAGGATCAAAAAACCACCACCACTTTTCAGCTTAGTTTGATACGAGAACAGTTAATGCAATTGGAAGAAATCCTTACACCAGAGCGTTGTTTTTGCCAGGTTGATGGTGTGAGCAAGAAAAGAGTACTCATGCATATCAGTGAATTGCTGGGAAAGCAGTTTGCCACACTGGATGAGAGTGAAGTATTCAACGCAATCATGGCGCGGGAACAACTCGGCAGCACTGGCCTGGGAAATGGAATCGCCATCCCTCATTGTCGAGTTCCTCACTGCCAGGGAATTATTGGGGCCTTAATCACCCTGAAAGAACCAATTGAATTTGATGCAATCGATAGCAAGCCAGTGGATTTATTATTCGTCCTCATAGTTCCTGAGCAGAAAACTGATGAACACGTAAAAACACTTGCTGGTCTCGCCGAACTGTTCAACGATCCTGATTTCTGTTACACATTAAGGCAGACCCAAGATAGTGATGATCTTTATAACATTGCTATCACTTTCTAATTTCTGACATATCGCGAACAAACGTGTTAAGAGTCAAAAGAGATGAAACTGACAATTATCAGTGGTAGATCTGGCTCAGGCAAAAGTACTGTTCTTCACATTCTTGAAGATCGTGGCTACTACTGTATCGACAATCTTCCCGCGAGCTTACTCCACTCCCTGGCCAATCGTGTATTCACAGGGGAAACAGGAATCCCTAACGTCGCCGTTAGTATTGATGCGCGAAATATTTCCGCGGACCTGGAACAAGTCCCAAATATCCTGAACGACCTGAAAGAAAAAAATCTGCCGGTTGAAATCATCTTTCTCGATGCAAATAGTCAGACATTGCTCAAACGCTTTAGCGAGAGTCGCAGAAAACACCCCCTATCCGATGAAAATATTGGACTGAAAGAAGCCATTGGCAAGGAATCTGAATTGCTCGAGGCAATCTCTGTTATGGCCAGTCTTTCAATTGACACTAGCAGCATGTCTCTTCACCAACTGAGGGACTCAATTAAAAACAGATTAGTTGAAAACAAGGAAACAGGGTTAGCACTTCTATTCCAGTCATTTGGCTACAAGAATGGCGTACCAGTTGACGCTGACATTGTTTACGATGTTCGCTGTCTGCCGAATCCTTATTGGGATAATTCACTCAGATCACTAACAGGACTGGATCCGGCGGTTGAACAGTTCCTGGATTCTCAGGCTGAAGTACAGGAAATGTTAAGTGACATTGCTGAATACCTGAAGAAATGGTTACCGAGATTCGAAGGCAACAATAGAAGTTATATAACTGTAGCGCTGGGTTGCACCGGAGGACAGCATAGATCAGTATATCTATGTGAAAAACTGGGGCAGTTATTTCTCGACTCAATTCCGAATGTTCAAGTAAGACATCGCGAACTAGGCCAATAATCAAAAAGTAGTCACATGCAGAAGAGTAAAATAGAAGTGATTAACAAAGCCGGCCTTCATGCAAGAGCAGCATCCAAACTCGTTGATTTGACATCAGGCTATAGCGCCGACATTCAAATTGGTCACGAAAAAATGGTAGACGGCAAAAGTATTCTCTCCTTAATGATGCTCGCGGCGGTACAGGGTACTGAACTGAATATCGAGGCAGATGGCCCGGATGAAGAACAGGCGATTTCTGCCATAACCGCACTTATTAAGGACAGATTCGGCGAAGACGAATAATCTCACCCACCTCGCTTTAACTTTCGTTTGCCCATGAAATGGCGGTAAAATGCGCCACCCAGTTAGGCAGAGCCCTACTTTACTCTGTTATCCCGATGCGAAAGCTTGCACGCCGAAAAACTGGCCAGAGGTCTGAGTGCAGCCATGACTCAAGTTAAAGAATCACAATTTCAGAAAGACCGCGTACTGGAATTAATCCAGGCGATTGATAGTGGTTCCCTGTACATGGTCCGACAGATGATCAAGATCCTGCCTGCCGCCGGTATTGCTCATCTACTTGAGTCTTCACCCCCCAAAACCCGCACCGTTCTATGGCAGTTGATTGACAAAGATTCTGAAGGTGAGGTCATTCAATACCTCAATGAAGATCTGCAGAACGAATTTCTGAGCGAATTAAATGCCGAACAGGTAGTGGAACTTACGGAAGGCCTGGAGACCGATGATCTGGCTGACATTCTCCAGCAATTACCGCAACAGATTGCCGCCAAAGTGCTGCAGGCTATGGATCAACAGGATCGGCAACGAGTCGAAACGATTCTTTCCTATGACGAGGACACCGCCGGCGGCTTGATGAACACGGACACGATTACCGTCAGGAGAAATCACACTGTGGAGTTGGTTCTGAGGTACTTGCGTCGACACGAAAGTATTCCGGAGATGACCGACAATATTCTGGTTGTAAGCCGCGATGACCAGTTCCTGGGAATTCTTCCCTTAAGAGAAGTGTTGGTTTCCGACCCCAATACTTCCGTTAGAGAAGTCATGCACGAAGACATAGAGGCTATTCCAGTTGATATGGAAGCAACGCAAGTTGCACAACTGTTCGAACAACATGACTGGGTATCGGCACCAGTGGTTGACAATGATGGCAAACTATTAGGCCGAATTACGATTGATGACGTCGTCGATGTAATCCGTGACAGCACCGAACACTCACTAATGAGCATGGCCGGGCTGGATGAAGAAGATGATACGTTTGCACCAGTAGTAAAAACTGCCCGCAGAAGAGCGTTATGGCTTGGAGTAAACCTGATGACCGCCGTGCTGGCGTCTTTAGTTATTTACTTGTTCCAGGACACATTGGATGAAGTCGTGTATCTCGCGGTGTTAATGCCCATCGTCGCAAACATGGGTGGGGTAGCTGGCACTCAAACCCTGACGCTGGTTATTCGCAGCATGGCACTGGGTCATATTAGCCCCTCTAATAGTCGCTGGCTCCTGATCAGGGAATTCGGAGTATCGGTTATAAATGGCATGCTTTGGGCAATCGTCATCTCGGTAATTGCTTATTTCTGGTATGGGGATCTCCAACTCAGTTACATAATTGCTGCTGCGATGATGATAAATCTGGTGACTGCCGCCCTGGCTGGCGCCTATCTACCCCTGTTTCTCAAGAAAATAAATGTCGATCCAGCACTGGCAGGCACAGTCGCCCTTACGACGATAACAGATTCCATTGGCTTCTTTGCCTTCCTGGGCCTGGCTACGGCGTTCTACCTTTAAGACAATCTACCCATGCTCGAAGAAGAACAAACAGAAGAATTAATACCTAGCAAAACCCGTCGCAAGCAAATCGCACAGGAGTTACAGGAACTAGGCCAAAGGCTAACAACTTTTAAGGCAGCCGATCTGGAACGGCTCCGCCTCCCGGACAAACTTCGAACGGCAATTACGGATTTCCACCGCCTCCCAAAATCCTATGGCGCTCGAAAACGCCAGCTACAATACATTGGCAAGTTGATGCGGGATTACGACAAAGATGAGATAGAGCAAGCCATTCTCAAGCTTAGCTCCCATGCTAATCCACAACCGGTCCAGGATGATCTCGCTATTCGGTTAAGGAATTTGTTACTAAAGGAAGGTGATGAAGGAATTAGTAAAATTCTGGCAGACTATCCCGTTTTCGAACGACAAAAGCTCCGACAATTTTATCGGGAATACCGCAAAGCAGATGAATCCAAACAGTCTGCGCTGCAGGAAAAAGTAGAGTCTTATATCGCGACAATGTTGGAGTGAGCTCTAATGCGGGGTTTTTACAACAGCGCTATCTGCATCTTGCCTGGGAAAGTATTCCAATAGCAGCTCTTCTACAAATTCTATATCAACTGGCTTGGGGACAAATTTACCCATGCCGGATTCAATCGCTCGATTTCTTTGCTCTCTAATTACATGAGCACTTAAGGCGACGATTTTTACCGGATTTATAGTTCGGTTTCGTTTTCCAATTTCCCTGATTTTTTCCGTTGCCTCCCAACCATCCATTGCCGGCATCTCACAATCAATCAGAATCAAATCGAACGCTTCTTTGCTTGAGTTGATTTGCTCTACAGCTTCTTCTCCGTTTTCCACAACAACGGACTTAATCTTGAATCTCTTCAGAATACCTGTAATCACCATTTGATTTACGGCATTGTTTTCAGCAATCAAGGCTTTAACTTCGGCAAAATCTTCACGCTCTAATATCTGCTGCTTACACCAATTTTCCCCTGCATCAAATTAGCCAGATTTTTACAGATCACCAGGCCTAAACCAGTACCCCATACTTACGAGCGGTTTCCACATCTGTTTGCGTAAAAGCCTTAAATAGCTTTTTGCTTTGCTCATCACTGATACCAATTCCATTATCCTGCACTTCGATTAGTATTCCGGTTCTGCCCTGCCTGTTTGCCTTCTCCTGCAACGATATGTAGAGAGAAACTTCGCCAGCTCTTTCGATGTTTACTCCAGCTCCTGGGTTCTTTTAGAAAGCTTTTGTTCAAGCAATTGCTTTGATCACTTGAGCTTCGATTGCTGAACTGAGAGCACGTCTTGCAATCGGCTCATTATATTTTTAACGATGAGCAGCAGCGACAAATACAAGCAAAAAGGATTGCCACCAGGCTACTTGAGAAACTCCATTAGCTGACCACTAATTGAGGCTTAGCTTGAGAACAATAAGGGCAGCCAATACCAGGGCAAACCGTTTTAGTATGCCTCTTAGTGCAAGATTGGTGATCTTGGAATACGAGTCTTTCTGTCTTGTGGTGGTGTCCTATGCCACTGACCTGTTGCAGATTGCAAACTGGGTCGCTTAATTCCGAAAAAGAGCTTAAACAACAATGGATTAACTAAGTTTAGCTCAAGAAAAAGATTCGACAAGAAAATCCCGGGGAAGAAAAGCCGTAAAGCCCAGAGCCCCCGAATTTAGGCAGCTATACGGGTTCTGGATTAAGTGATACCATCCCAGCGCGTAAAAAGGGCGGAAAAATTCTGTCGAATGAATTCCTACAAAGGTGCTGATCGCGACCTGAATAGGAGTGATACAAAGCAATAATAAAAGGAGTGGCAATGTCAGATAACAGCGCTCAATCCTATTGGAAATCCAATATACGAATCGTACTTTCGCTTTTAGCCGTTTGGTTTTTCATTTCATTTGGATGCGGCATCCTGCTCGTTGACGTACTGGATAATTTTCGAATTGGTGGGTTCAAACTTGGATTTTGGATCGCTCAGCAAGGCGCAATATTCGTTTTTGTAATACTTATTTTTGTCTACATCTACCTGATGGATAAATTGGACGATAAGTATAACCTCGAAAAAGCGGAGGAGAATCAGCCTACCCATCAAGCAGGCTCAGGGGAGGACGCAACATGAGTGTTCAACTCTGGACGTTTGTTTTTATTTTTCTGACCTTCGGACTCTATATAGGAATCGCAATCTGGTCACGGGCCGGCTCAACCAGTGAGTTTTATGTTGCTGGTAGTGGCGTACCACCGCTGGCCAACGGCATGGCCACCGCTGCAGACTGGATGTCTGCCGCTTCTTTTATTTCTATGGCCGGCCTCATTTCATTTCTCGGCAGAGACGGTACTTTTTATTTAATGGGCTGGACCGGAGGTTATGTTCTCCTGGCGCTGCTATTGGCCCCTTATTTAAGAAAGTTCGGAAAATTTACTGTTCCGGATTTCATTGGCGATCGTTATTA
Organism: uncultured Pseudohongiella sp.; assembly: GCA_964616225.1. GTDB lineage: Bacteria > Pseudomonadota > Gammaproteobacteria > Pseudomonadales > Pseudohongiellaceae > UBA9145. The sequence goes on along the minus strand of CAZTTE010000006.1, from coordinate 37,750 downwards.
CTCTAAAACCGCTCGCTTAATAGCCGTTTTTTGCGCTGTTACGATCTCCTTTGTCTATGTCTGCGGACAGATGCAAGGTGCAGGCATTGTGTTTTCCCGCTTTCTTGAAGTCGACATTACCACCGGCGTCGTAATCGGGATGGCAATCGTATTTTTCTATGCCGTTATGGGCGGCATGAAGGGAATTACCTATACACAGGTAGCCCAGTACTGTGTGCTTATCTTCGCATTTATGGTGCCGGCCATATTTATCTCGATCCTGATGACCGGAATTCCTATACCCCAACTCGGATTTGGAGCAGAACTGACCGAAGCATTTGGCGGCGGCTACTTACTGGATCGACTGGACGGCATGAGCGAAGAACTGGGTTTCGCTACTTACACTGAAGGTCAGCGTAGCACCCAGGATGTGTTTTTTATTACCGCAGCGCTAATGTTCGGCACTGCTGGTCTTCCTCACGTCATTATTCGCTTCTTTACGGTACCTAATGTTCGCGACGCACGCCGCTCCGCCGGTTACGCCTTGATCTTTATCGCGATTCTCTACACAACAGCTCCTGCTGTTGCGGCTTTCGCTCGTACCAACCTGATAAACACAGTAGACAATGTTGAATACAATGAAGTGCCGGAATGGTTTACCAAATGGGAAGCAACCAATTTGATTGCCTTCAATGACAAAAACGAAGACGGTCGTATTCAGTACGTTGGCGATCCAGAAACTAATGAACTGGACGTAAATCGAGACATTATGGTATTGGCCAATCCGGAGATCGCTGGCCTACCGAATTGGGTAGTAGCACTTGTAGCCGCCGGCGCTTTGGCTGCCGCCCTTTCTACAGCTGCCGGTTTGTTACTGGTTATCTCAACGGCGGTCGCCCATGATTTTATGAAGCGCAGCTTCATGCCCAATATCACGGAGAAGCAGGAACTTACCTATGCCCGGATTGCCATTTTCGTTGCCGTATTAATTGCCGGTTACGTGGGGATAAATCCGCCTGCCTATGTAGCCCAGGTCGTGGCCTATGCATTTGGTCTCGCTGCCGCATCCTTCTTTCCGGCGATAGTCCTGGGGATTTTTCAGAAACGCATGAACAAGCAAGGCGCCATTGCTGGCATGGTGGCAGGTTTTCTATTTACCGCATCTTATATTATTTATTTCAAGACGCTGAACCCGGCGCTGGATAATGCGGATGGCTGGTTATTTGGGATCTCACCAGAAGGTATCGGAACCTTTGGCACCCTGGTGAACTTGTTTGTAGCTTTGACAGTGGCCCAGTTTACGCCAGAACCGCCAGAAGAAGTTCAGAAAATCGTCGAAAATATTCGCCTGCCTGGCGAAGCTGTCACACAGTAAGCAGATCAACAAACCCGGCACTTAGATCGTCTATCTAGGTGCCGTGTTTGCCGTGCTCGGTGCGCTCCCAATAGTCGCTAACAGTCTGCTTCATCTCTCGACGCATTAATAAAATTCCCACCAGGTTGGGCACCGTCATTAATACGATGGTAATAAGCGAAACATTCCAGACTATGGTTGTGTCTGCCAGGGCCGCATAAAAGAAACCCATCACATACACGACTCGATAAGGCAGTACGGACTTCGGGCCAAACAAGTAAGTCATTGCCCGATCTCCATAATAGGACCAGGCAATCGCGGTTGAAAATGCGAACAGCATTAACCCGAGAGAAACTATGTATTGCCCATAATCTCCGAATAAACCGCGGGTGAAAGCCTGGGTTGTTAAGGGCACAGAATGTAACAGTGAATCACCAGTTACGATTATGCTGGTGTCATCCAATGAGCCATCGGTAACAGCAATCGAGCCACTTATTGGACCCTGCTCGTTGCTGTAAACAATATTTTCTGCAAATGAGCGTGCATTAATCAGCGTGAACTCGTTTGCATTCTGGGCCTGACCATTTACAACATTAATGTTCCCACTAAAACCGCTAACACTGGATTCATCACCGTTCAAATAGACAAACAACTGTTCAATGTCAGCAGGTTCCGATTCACTGAATTGACCACTTACAAAATTCATGTCAGCCCGCTGAAACTCGTTTTCAAATTTTTCCATCCACACGCCGGAAGAAAGAATCACCAGCCCCGTAATCGTACAGATCACAATAGTGTCGATAAATGGTTCCAGGATAGAGACCATACCTTCGTCCGCGGGTTCGTCAGTTTTCGCAGCAGCGTGAGCAATCGGCGCCGAACCCTGACCAGCCTCATTTGAATAGAGACCTCGATTGACACCCCTGTCAAAAGCAAAGGCAAAGGATGCTCCCAAAAATCCACCAACAGCAGCTGAACCGGTAAAGGCATCGGCGAAAATTGAAACAAAAGAAGGAACAATGTTGGCGATGTTAGGAATGATTACCGCGAAAGCACCGATCAAATAGAATATCGCCATTGATGGCACAATCGCCGCCGCCACTTTTGCTATACGCGTAATACCGCCAATAATTACCAACGCCAATAACACCGAAAGTATGCTGGCGGTAATCAGTGGATCCAGGTTAAAAGTACTCTCCAGACCAGAAGCAATGCTGTTAATTTGTGGAAGATTTCCAGTTCCGAAAGAACTCAATACTGTGGCGATGGCAAAAATAATCGCCAGCCACTTCATATTAAGCCCTTTCTCCATGTAGTACATGGGACCCCCGGCCATGGTGCCGTCTGGAGTTTCATTTCGATATTTGTGAGAAAGGGTTACCTCGACAAACTTACTGGTCATGCCAAAGAAAGCTGTCATCCACATCCAGAACAATGCTGCCGGACCACCCAGATGCAGGGCCAATGCAACGCCACCAATGTTGCCGGTACCAACCGTACCGGATAGTGCGGTAGAAAGCGCCTGAAAGTGCGTGGTATCCCCCTTCGCACCTTCTTTGTCAAACTTACCGGTAGTTACACCTACCGCGTGTTTGAAATAGCGAATCTGAGGAAAACCAAGATAGAGAGTGAAGAAAAATCCTGTGAAGAGGAGCAAGGTCGGAAACCAGATCGCTGAGCCTAAATAGCCATCCAGAAATATCAAAAAATCATTTACTGCATCCAATGTCTTTCCCCCTGATTATTATTCTTCTAAATTTGTGCGGCTAGCAGCTAATCATCATCGATTGTTATTGTTGGTCCGCCCTGCTTAGACTGGCCAAGCTCTTCTATTTTTCTTTGCACATTCTTTGCTAACTGGAAATAGGCCTGAGCAGCTCCTGTTTCCGGTGTTGATGCTACCACAGGATTGCCCCCATCCGTCCTTTCTCTGATTTCCAGTTCCAGGGGTAAGCGCCCTATAACGTCGACGCCGTACTCCGCAGCCAATCGATCGCCGCCTCCGCTGCCAAACAGGGCTTCTTCGTGCCCACAATTGCTGCAAATATGGGTGCTCATGTTTTCAACAATACCGAGGATCGGCACATCGACTTTGCGAAACATCTCGATACCCTTACGGGCGTCCAGTAGAGCCACGTCCTGTGGAGTTGTAACGATGACAGCACCTGACACCTGCACGGATTGCGCAAGACTTAGCTGGATATCCCCCGTTCCTGGCGGCATATCCACGACTAGATAATCCCTGCTATCCCAGGCGGTGTCGTTCAAAATTTGGTTGAAGGCAGAGATAATCATCGGCGCACGCCAAACCATGGCGGTATTTTGATCGATAAGAAATCCCATGGAATTACACTCTATGCGATGGGCCTCAATAGGAACCATGTATTTTTGCTGCCTGATCTCAGGTCTGGTGCCTGGCTCAACTCCCATCATCAATGGAATGCTGGGGCCATAAATATCTGCATCCAGTAAGCCGACTTTATTATCCGCAGAGAGCGCAAGCGCCAGATTTACAGCCGTGGTTGATTTCCCAACGCCACCCTTACCGGATGCGATGCAAATGAGATGTTTAAATTTATCGGGGTGATTCAATTGAGCGCCTCAATTTCTGGAAGTATTTCCTGAGCAATTTGCAAACAGTGCAGGATTATCTTGTATCCCTCTTAAAAAGAAAATAGGCATGGCAGCAGGATAATAAGATCGCTAGAATTATTGCATGAGCACTAATTACTCTTCAGTTCGCCTCTACAAACTGCTTTTGTCTCTGGCAGGTATTCCACTGATCGGCCCAATTGGAATGGCCGCTGAGCTTCAGGAAGAAACAGATATCAAGTTTGCGTTCTATTCCTCGGCTTGGGGGGCTCCAACTGACGACGGCATGAGATTAATCGTATTTAACCAGACTCGAGCGAACCTACGCCTGGACTCAATCGAGTTCCTTAAAGACGAACAAGAAGCGGATCCTGTTCTTGTAACAACAAACCTTGATATCCCGCCAATGGGTTTTGCTGAAGAAGAATTTGAATACATCGAACTACTGCAGGGAGATGAATGCATCGAAAGAACTTTGGAAGAGAACTGGCGACTTGCGGAAGTTTCAAACTATACCCTCAATCCATCCGTTCGTAATTTAATCATTGAAGATACAGACTCCTTTCGAATCTATCAGTGCATCGAGAATGTGAGAACGACATGGACCGATACGAACACCAATATGCAATCAGAAACGATCGAATGGGTCTTATTCCATTTTGAAACTCGAAGAGACAATTAGTTTCCTCTAGTCACAAAAAAAGGGGCCATATGGCCCCTTTTCATCAGCGAATCATTTCTATAAGAAGATTCCACCGTTCTGAACAAAGAATGGCGCAAACACCAGGCTCAGAATTGCAGAAAGCTTAATCAGAATGTTAAGTGATGGGCCAGAAGTATCTTTTAAAGGATCCCCTACTGTGTCACCTACTACCGCGGCCATGTGTTCTTCCGAACCTTTACCGCCATGGTGACCCGCCTCAATATACTTCTTGGCATTATCCCAGGCACCACCACTGTTTGATGATGCGATGGCGAGCACACCGCCTGCTACCAGGGAGCCTGCCAGGATGCCGGCTACTGCCTGCACACCGAACAAGAAACCTGCAACCAGTGGAGTGCCCATAATGAGAACACCCGGCGCAATCATTTCTCGAAGTGCGGCCGTTGTAGAAATAGCAACACACTGCGCATAATCAGGCTGACCCTTACCTTCCATGATGCCAGGAATTTCCTTAAATTGGCGTCGCACTTCTTCGATCATGTCGAAGGCAGCCTTACCTACCGACTTCATTGTCATGGCGGTAAACAGAAATGGTAAGACAGCACCAATGAATAAACTGGTGTAAACCAGCGGATTCAATAGACTCATATCGATTGGCCCACCGGCCAGCGTCTCAGCAGCAGTAATGAACGCGGCAAAGAGTGCCAGTGAAGTTAGAATGGCAGCCCCGATGGCAAAACCTTTACCAATCGCGGCTGTGGTATTACCGGCAGAATCGAGAATATCGGTACGACGACGTACTTCTTTCTCTAGACCTACCATCTCTGCAATCCCGCCAGCGTTGTCAGCCACAGGACCGTAGGCATCGATCATCAATGCAATAACCAGTGTGCCCAACATACCCAGCGAAGCAATAGCCACACCGTACATTCCAGCCAGACCCCAGGAAATAAAGATACTCGCTGCAATAGCAAGATAAGGGTAGACAGTTGACTTGTAGCCAAGCGCAAGACCGTAAATGATGTTAGTTGCGACACCGGTTTCACAAGACTTGGATACTTCCTTAACCGGCGCGTAGTTTTCGGAAGTGTAGTAACCGGTTAACAGTCCTACTGCCAATCCGGCGATTAAACCAGAGAGGAAACACCAGTAAACGCCGAGGTTAGTGTACTCCTCACCATTAAGTTCGAAGAATTCAGGTATCAGGGCCAGGGTAAAGAAGAACATGACCACTGCCATCAGCGCACTGGAAATAATCAGCAATTTCATCAATGCAGGTGCAACATCGTCTTCAGTTTTAACGTTTATCAATAGCTTGGTAATCAGGCTAATTGGAATACCTACGGCACTAATCAGAATCGGATACAGCAAGGCATTGGGATCGGCCGCAAATACCACGGCGCTAATAACCATTGCCGCACAAGTACTCTCGGCACAGGAACCGAAAAGGTCTGCTCCCATACCTGCCACATCACCGACATTATCGCCCACGTTGTCTGCTATAACCGCCGGGTTACGGGGATCGTCTTCCGGGATTCCCTGCTCTACCTTACCCACCAGGTCAGCACCTACGTCGGCAGCCTTGGTAAAGATACCGCCACCAACACGAGCAAACAGTGCAATAGTTGATCCGCCGAGGCCGAAGCCAGCAATCACTTCCATCAAGATGTGATTATTTTCCTGCCCCAGATCCGCCAGCAGCCAGCTCATTACGACATAGATGACCACCAAGCCCAGAGTCGCGAGACCAACCAGGGCAAACCCCATAACTGCACCAGAGTTGATCGCTACATCAAAGGCATTTGAAATGTCTTTTTTGGCTGACACTGTGGTACGAGCATTACCCTGGGTCGCAACCATCATTCCGATGTATCCGGAAGCGATTGAAATTGCTCCTCCGAACAGGAATGCCAGTGCCGTGTAGATCCCTTCACGAGTATCGGGAGTATGGGAATCATCAATCAAGATTGCGATTATGGCAGCGAACACCACCATAAATATTGTTAGAAACTTGTATTCCTGCTTGAGAAACGCCATGGCACCGTTAGCAATCGCACCATGAATAAACTTCAAGCGCTCCCCGTCTTTTTCCTCAAGGCCCATGTCTATCGGTATGCTGGTCACTCGCTTCATGTAGAAATAAGCGATCCCCAATCCCAGCAATGACAAGATCGTAGTGACTGTAATTGTTATCCCCGACATCTAAGTGTGTCTCCCCAAATGGTTTGTTGATTTCAAAGGCGCGCACTTTACCACAAGAGGCCCTACAAACAAAGCAGCTGGAGTGGCTCGGGGCCAGTATTTTTGTGGTTTTAGAGGATTTTTAGAATGATTGGAAAAGCCACGGAAATTGGCTCAATTTCCAGGCTATTTTTTCTTCGAATTTTTGCGCTTTTTTTGTTTGCCGCGGGGAGAATTTGAATCCGGTTCGCCCCTGGCCTGGCGGAAGGCTTTACGCAAGGCGTCAACCTTGGCTTCCTTTTGTTTGAAGAGATGTTCCTGTCGCCGGCTTTCGAAATCTACGATTTTTGTCATGGTGAATTAACTTCAATCGAAAATTTAGAAACTACAGCTATTGTGATTGGGCCTGGCGGATTAAATTGTCTTTGCGCGCTTCCAGCTCTACGATCAAGTCTTTCGCCAGGGGTTCAAGGGTGTTGCCTTGATCGTCGGTATTCTCATATTTGGCTTGTTCAGCAGCCAGCACTTCCAGCAATTCTTCTGCTGCCAGAATCGCCTCCTGCAGAATTGCCGTGGAAGCTTCATCCTGCCCGGTATCGGCTTCAATAGCCGCAATCTGCCTTTCCAGTTGCGCAATGCGCTCTATCTTTTCCTGGCGCTCTGCCTCTGCGGCAGCTATTGCCGCAAGCCTTTCTTCTTCACGGCGGCGCTCTTCTTCCATACGCCGACGTTCTGCTTCAGCCCGGGCCCGAGCTTCTTCTTCCCGTCGCTGTTGTTCAGCCGCAATACGAGCACGTTCTGCAGCCTCGGCTTCCCGCCTGCGCTGCTCTTCCATGGCACGTTGCCGCTCTTCTTCCTGCACTATGCGCGCAGCTTCCTGCTCGGCAGCCACTCTTTCGGCTTCGATAGCTGCCAGTTCTACCTCTCTCGCTGCCTGGGATGTGCAGGCACCCAGAGCTAAAACCAGGATCGATACTCCCAATAAGCGGCCAATGCGCTGTAGCTCCGGCTCTAGTTGAATTGTTATCGGGTTTATTTTCATAACCCTCTCCTTGATGGGGAGCTCCCCGCAAACTCGTAGTAGGCGGATATTATCGCCAAGCTCTTGATAAATAAATAATTTCTACCGAGCAATAGAAAAAAATGTGCTTTTTATCATACTTTATAGCGATAAAGTGGCTTTTTGTCAGTAAAATCCCCTTTCAGACTCGCTATTTGCCCGTTATCGGCAACATCAATATAGAGTTCATTTTCCTCAAGACCTGGTATAAAAGTTAAGTTCTCTTGGGCATGCCCATTCCTAAAATACTGCGACTACTGTTACGACCGTTTATTGTTCTAGTTGCCAGCGCACCTATTGTAATTTTACTGCTCGCGGTTCAGACGGAACCTGTTGTTTCTTCTACCGACTCCCTTAGCGCCGAAGAAATGGCACGCATTGAGCAATTACTACTGGAAGCCGCGCCGGGCACTCCAGGCGTAAGCAGCCGACAATCCATGGAACTGGACGTACAAGAACTCAACTTGTTATTGGGATATGGGCTTAATCTATTAGATTTATCACCATCCTGGGCGGCGCAGTTTTCTATCGAAGAAGAATCGCTCTCTTCCGAAATGAGCGTGGAAATTTTCTCAGGCTGGTTACCTCTCTATCTGAATGTGGCTGGAGAATTTACTGAAGAAAACAATCGACTTCGACTCGACCGCGTCTCCATTGGCAATGTCCAAATTCCTGATCGGCTTGTTGGAATGGGCATGCAACGATTAAGCAACAATCTGACTCAGGCAACACCAGTATTTAACGATGTGAACCAGTTGCTAACAAACGTTGAAACTGTAGAAATTGCTGGTTCCCAGATGCACATACAGTTGTTATGGGATCCAGTCTTGATTGGAAGAATCAGCGACGAGACACAACGCTTATTTGTAAGCGAAGACGATCGAACAAGAATCATTAGTTACTACGAATCAATTAATGAAATTACCACAACCATTCCCACTGACATACGAGCCATTTCACTGAATGAACTTCTGGTTCCGTTATTTACAGAAGCCAGGGAGAATTCGATCAGTGGCAGCGATCCTGTGGCAGAAAACCGAACTCTCTTGCAGGCTCTGGCGATTTACGTGAATAACGAAGAACTGGAGCAACTGGTTGGCGCAGAAATGGCAGCTGAAATACCGGCAGCTAAATTTATCGAGGTACGTTTATTAAGACGTCAGGATCTGGCTCAACATGTGGTTTCGATTGCAGCCATAACGGCTTCTGCTGGCGCTGAGTTTGCTGAACTCTTATCAACTACCAAAGAAGCCTATGATGCGCGTTATCGATCTGGCTTCAGTTTTTCTGACTTAACGGCAAACACTGTTGGCGTCACCCTGGCTGGCTTCTTAACTGCAGACAGGATTATGGCGATGGAGATGCAGCAACGTCTTGCCGACTTGCAAACCGAAACAGACTACATGCCAGAGGTGGGCAATAACCGCGACGGCATTTCTGAGTCGGACTTTAATGCGCTTTACATTGACCGGAATAGTGTTGAGTACAATCAGCGACTCGATGAAATCCAGGCAATCATAGACGCAAGACCACTGTTTCAGGGATTGCAGTAATCCCCTTCTCTCTGTTGCTTGCCATATGGAAGAACTAAATTCTGATCAACTCGACTCACTGCATAAGTCTTTAGTTACTCTGGAAAAGGAACTGGAAGAGCAGTTATCTATCAACCAAGAATCTGTTGACGTCGTGCAGTTAGATCAGACCCTGGTAGGCCGAGTTTCCCGCATGGACGCCATGCAACAGCAAAGCATGGCAGTATCTACCCGCAAGAAAGCACAACTTAGATTACAGAAAGTAAAATTGGCGCTGGCTGCCGTTGAGAGTGGAGGTTACAGCTATTGCCGCCAATGCGATGAGCCCATTGGATTTCCCCGGCTAAATGCACAACCTGAGGCGAATCTTTGTTTGGACTGTCAGGGCAAGGCAGACCAGCAGGCATAAACCGGTTATAATCGCGTCCTGCCCCTATAAGTTGGAACGGTGCCCCTCACACAGTCACTAACTTTTAATATCGATGAGGCTGGTGTATAACACCGCCTGCATCATACAAGCAAGTCAGCTTGCAACAAATCCATTAGTTACGAAACATGGCTAAGAAAGGCTTTAATACAACGAATTTACATTCGGACCGTAAAGATAATCCGGAGCACGGCGTACTCCATAAGCCCGTGCACCCGTCCGTAGCCTATGGCTACGAAGATGCCCGCCACCTGGCTGAAGTGTTTCAGGGTAAACGGCAAGGCTATAACTATGGCAGGCAATTAAATCCGACGGTCACCGCTCTACAAAACCGCATTACGCAAATGGAAGATGGTATTGCTACTGTTGCGTTCAGCACCGGTATGGCAGCCATATCATCGACAATGCTGTCTCTGTTAAAAGAAGGAGATCACATCGTTTCCAGTGCGTTTCTGTTTGGAAATACAAACAGCCTCTTTGGCACATTACAGCGGCTTGGAATTGAAGTGACTTTTGTCGATGCAACGGAAGCACGCTTTGTTGAAAATGCCATTCAAAAGAATACAAAACTGGTTTTTGTGGAGACAATTGCCAATCCGGTAACTCAAGTTGCAGATTTGAAAGCGATAGGACAACTCTGCCAGATTAAAAACTTAATCTACTGTGTAGATAATACGATGACGTCGCCTTGTTTGTTTTCACCAAAGTCCGTAGGAGCAAGCCTGATCGTCAATTCTTTAACCAAATACATTGGTGGACACGGCAATGCCCTTGGTGGTGCCATTACCGATACCGGCCTCTACGACTGGACCAGTTTCGGAAACATTTATGATACTTATCGAAATGAGAAGCCAGAATTATGGGGGATAACCCAGGTCAAAAAGAAAGGGCTTCGGGACATGGGCGCATCGCTTGGCCCGGAAGCCGCACATCATTTGGCTGCAGGCTCAGAAACGCTATCCCTTCGCATAGCGAAAGCCTGCGATAACGCCTTAGCGCTGGCCGAATATTGCCAGAAGAACCCAAAAATAAAGCAGGTCTACTATCCCGGTTTAGCGACACACCCGCAACACGATCGCGCCGGACAATTATTTAAGCAGTATGGCGCCATTTTTAGCATCGACCTTGCTGACGAACTCGATTGCTTCGACTTTCTCAACTCAATGGACAGTATTATTTCCTCCAGCAATCTTGGTGACAACAGAACACTGGCCATTCCGGTAGCCCACACTATTTACTACGAAATGGGACCTGAGCGCCGGGCATCCATGGGAATTTCCGATTCAATGATTAGATTCAGCGTAGGCATCGAAGAAATTGATGACTTGTTAGCCGACTTCGAAAAGGCGCTGGCGTAGTGATCAGCTTAATTGCCGTTGAAGATATTGAAGAAGGAACCTCGAAAGGAATCGATCTCGATAACCACTACATGTTCGTTGTTAAAAAGGATGACCAGATTCACCTTTATTGGAATCGTTGCCCTCATTTAGGCACGCCGCTGGAATGGCAGGAAGATAAGTTCCTCGATGCGGACGGAGCATTAATCCAGTGTTCAACTCATGGCGCTCTATTCCGAATCGAAGACGGTCATTGCCTGGTAGGCCCATGTAAGGGCAAAAACCTCCAGAAAATTTCTTGCGAAATTCAGAATGGAATGATAACGGTAGCAGAAGATCAACTAACGCCTCCGCCACAATACTGATCGTCCGTATTCGTCACGTCAGAACCGGGATAGATTTGTTAAGCATTACTGTAGATTGTTCCAGGTTTATTTTTGCTCGGTAAGCGATTGCCTCAACCCCTTTATCTATAGCTTCTCGTAATAACGACCCATATACTGGATCAATATCATCGGCGGGGCTCACTCGTTCTATTCCGCTATGTTGAACACAAAAGAACAGGACAGCTCTAGCTCCAGATTTTTTCATCAGCATTAATTCTTCCAGATGCTTTTGGCCTCTTGTAGTAACTGCATCTGGAAACAATCCCAAACCGGCTTCCAGTCCGAGGCTTACATTTTTAACTTCTACGAAGCATTGGTCTTTATCCTCACTTTCATCGCCATTGCTGAGCAACACATCAATTCTGCTCTTCTGGTCACCATAGGGAACTTCAGTTTTTAACTTCTGATAGCTTTGTAGTTCAGTCACCATGCCGTTTTCAATGGCTTCGACTACCAGCTTATTAGAGAGGCCCGTGTTAATACCCACAAGATCCTTCCCGTTTACCTCAATAAACTGCCATGTGTGAGGGTACTTTCTTTTTTTGTTCTCCGAAGTTGAATACCAAACCCTGCTCCCGGGCTCTTTACAATTCTTCATTGAACCCGTATTTGGACAGTGGATGGTTATGATTTCGCCGGACTGTAATTGCACATCAGCCAGAAAACGCTTGTAACGTTGCAGCAAGATTCCTGAATGTAAGGGGCTTTCTAATTCCATTAGGCTGGTGGGTAATAGTTTTTCTAAGCCAGTGCCGCACGTATTCTATCAATGCCAAGCTCTAAATCTTCCATGCTGGTGGTAAAAGCAATGCGTACGAACTCATTAGCCTTGTGTTCTCCGAAATCTGTACCTGGCGTTATCGCTACGTAGTGATTATCCAGCAGCTCCCTGCAAAACATTTCGGAATCAGTGGAAAAGCTGGAAATATCTGCATAGATGTAAAATGCCCCCTGGATATTATCCGATATCCTAAAACCCAGATTACATAGCTCTTTCCCCAGAAAGGCTTTTCTTTCGCTAAAAGCCTGCCTCCTCTGTTCAAAAATTTCCTCTGCTTCTTCAGTAAATGCCGCCAGCGCCGCATATTGAGCAATAGAAGGTGCGGAAATAAACAAGTTTTGCGCCAGAATATTTGCCGTCTCAATGAATTCATCCGGCACTACTATCCAGCCAAGCCGCCAACCAGTCATGCCAAAATACTTGGAAAAGCTGCTTACAACAAAAGCCGTTTCATCAACTTCCAAAACACTTGGCAATTCTTCGACATATTGAAGACCGTGATAAATTTCATCCACCAACAAATGAACCTCATTGGCTTTAGCCCAATCCCTGACCGCTTCGAGTCGATCTTTCTCTAGAATCGTTCCAGTTGGATTGCTGGGAGAAGCCAACCATAATCCTACAGTGTTTTCTGTTTTGTATTGTTGCAGCTGTTCCAGGCTTGGTTGAAAGTTCTGCTCCATGGAAACGGGAATCATTTGAGGAATCGCTGACAGCATGTAAATGAAGTTCCTGACACAAGGGTATGCAGGATCAGTTAACAAAACCCCATCACCTGGGGAAACCAACATATTTGCCAATAGGGTTAGCCCACCGCTCGCGCCGGGTGTAATTAATACTCTTTCAGGCGAAATGACTACTCCGTGCTTTTGTTTATATCGATTAGCAATGGCATTTCGTAGCTCATAAATTCCTGGTGCGGAGGTGTATTGTGTTAGCCCTTGATCTAATGCCTGTTTTGCCGCATTAACAATCGGCAATGCAGTTGAAAAATCCGGTTCACCCACTTCCATATGTACAACTTTATGGCCCTGCTGCTCTAATTCAGCCGCGCGATGCATCACGGTCATAACGCGAAACGGATTTACCAGCTTCATTTGCGGGGAAAGCATCGAGCGCGAATTCGACATCAATATCTACCTTGAACCAGAAGTACTACCGAAATAAAGACTTCATTATAGAGGATGGTTTTTAAAAAAAGGTAGCGCCACAGAGTGTTAATGCCCTGTCAAAAATCGAGTATTAAATTGATGACAATTTTTATAGCATCACGATAAAGAATCTGGTAGTTTACACCGCTTTCTAAAAATCGTGGGTAACTAAACACCGAATTTTTAGCGTAAATCTCGGTTTTTATTGAATTATTTACTTAGTTACCAGGGTCACATAAATTTGAAGGCAATGGCCCGCGCAGCTTGCTTGTACTAAAGTCAGCTCTTCATCGCGGAACATTGTTGTACAGAGGCATTAGCGATTATGTCCAGCTCAGTTAGCTCTGAATCTCAACCAGTTCTAAAGAACTTCGTCCCTTACAAACCGAAGAAGGGCGAAGAGTATATGAATGCAAAACAGCGAGATCATTTTAAAGAAATCTTGCTGGCCTGGCGTGAGCAATTAATGCAAGAAGTCGATCGAACTGTTCATCACATGCAAGACGATGCGGCTAATTATCCTGACCCGGCGGACCGTGCAACCCAGGAAGAAGAATTCAGCCTGGAACTTCGTACCCGAGATCGTGAAAGAAAGCTCATCAAGAAAATCGACAACACTATCGAAGCAATTGCACAAGATGATTACGGCTTTTGTGAATCTTGTGGAATCGAAATCGGAATCCGTCGATTAGAAGCTCGCCCAACCGCAAACAAGTGTATTGACTGCAAAACACTTGATGAAATCAAAGAGAAGCAATTGGGTAGCTAAACAATGTTCAGTCTTGATTTACAAGACGGAACAGCTGATTCAAACATTGAATCCCCCTTCACCTACTTCCAGCAGTAATCGTTGGCAGTGAATCTTAAAAATCCAAATTCAGAGCAACCCTATGTTGGGAGATTTGCTCCATCTCCTACCGGACCTTTGCATTTCGGCTCTCTAATTGCCGCTGTAGCCAGCTATCTGGATGCAAAAGCAAACCAGGGATTATGGTTGGTCAGAATGGAAGATCTGGATCCTCCCAGGGAGCCGGAAGGTGCGGCGGAAAAAATTCTCGAGCAACTTCAGGCATTATACTTGAATTGGGATGGAGACGTCCTTTATCAAAGCAGTCGCATCAATGCATATCAAGAATCTCTCGAAGAATTGATGGGTCGAGATTTATGTTTCTATTGCGATTGCACAAGATCGCGGATTAAAGCTCTTGGCTCGGTTTATGATGGCCATTGCAGGAAACGTACCGCCCCTCCGGATGACGAATTTGCAATCAGGATATTGACTGAAGAGCGGCTTATCGGGTTCGAGGACCTGGTACAGGGAAACTACCAGCAAAACATTGAATCAGAAGTGGGAGACTTCGTAATCCTTAGAAAAGATAAGTTGTTCGCCTACCAATTAGCGGTTGTGGTAGACGATGCATTTCAGGAAATTACCCATATTATTCGCGGTTACGACTTAATCGACTCAACCCCCAGACAAATTTATTTGCAACATTTGTCAGGTTTACCGACGCCGATTTATGGACATATTCCAGTCATTGTTAACGAGCAGGGTCAAAAACTCAGCAAACAGCATTTCGCCACCCCAATCGATGCGAGTAATGGCTCCCGGTTAATTCATTATTCGCTGCAATTTCTGGGGCTCTCGCCACCAGAACTTAATAGATCTGCTCCTGTAAAAGAACAACTGCAATGGGGGATAGAACAGTGGGATATACAGGCTGTACCGAAGTTAGCTAATATCCCTGAGAATTCGCTGGAAATGGAGTAATTCCGTGTATATTCCACGTTCCATCTTAATCCTGCTGGTAATCATCTATTTAGTATTCCTTGTCAGCGTCGATTGGATAAATCAGGTTGACGGCACATGGTATCGGCCCTTTCTTGTGGGCATTTTAATTGTCGTTGTAGCGAGCTGGGCGCATCGGGAGCGAGATTCGGATGAATTATGAGTTGTCCACGCTACTACTTCTTGGTAGCAGCTACCTGGTCTTGTTATTCGGCATTGCATTCATTACAGATAAAGGCTGGGTTCCCCAACGGCTGGTCCGGCACCCTGTTGTTTACGTTTTTTCTCTGGGGGTTTTTGCCAGCGTTTGGGCTTACTACACATCAGTAGGAAACGCATTACGTGACGGATATGGCTATCTGGCACATTCAATCGGAATATCTCTCGCTTTTCTTTTTTCACCATTACTATTAAAGCCAGTATTGGAATTAACACGAACTTATCAGCTCAGCTCGCTCGCTGATCTGATGGCTTTTCGTTATCGGTCTCCCTGGGCAGGAACTATTACAACCCTGGTTATCCTGGTTGGTGTAATTCCACTTATTGCACTGCAAATAAGAGCTGTAGCAGATACGGCTGACATCATCTCGGCAGAGTCGGCACAAGTCCCCGTTGCGATTGGATTTTGTGTGCTCATTACCTTGTTTTCCATTTTATTTGGTACCTCACGCCGAGCCGGCAGGACTCGTCACGATGGATTAGTAATGGCCATTGCCTTCGAATCTTTAGTTAAACTGCTGGCATTCCTGGCAGTTGGAGCCTTTGCGGTTTATGGCGCTTTCGGTGGATTTGGAGAATTAAATAACTGGTTAAACGAAGAACCAGAATTACTCGCAATATTGCGCGAAACTGATTACTTCAGTTCTTTTCATGTGATGGCATTGCTTTTCTTTACTGCCTCCGTGGCAATGCCCCATATGTTTTACGTCACATTTAACGAAGCAAACGGCCAACGCTCGCTCTCATTTGCTAGCTGGGCATTACCACTCTATTTTCTTTTAATAAGCCTGCCAGTACTGCCAATATTGTGGGCTGGGCTGCAAGCGGAATCCCTGGTACAGGTAGAGTATCTGCCAGTGGCAATAGGTACAGCGTACGACGCGC
Source organism: uncultured Pseudohongiella sp. (assembly GCA_964616225.1). Classification (GTDB taxonomy): domain Bacteria; phylum Pseudomonadota; class Gammaproteobacteria; order Pseudomonadales; family Pseudohongiellaceae; genus UBA9145. The sequence goes on along the minus strand of CAZTTE010000006.1, from coordinate 21,413 downwards.
CGCTAATGACATTGGTCGGATATGTTGGCGGCCTCAGTGCTGCCAGCGGACTCATAATCGTAATTACCCTGGCACTTTCGAATATGTGCCTTAATCACATCATTCTTCCTATTTACCAGCCAAGCGCTAAACAGGATATATATCGCTGGCTACTCTGGCACCGCAGAGTATTGATTACCGCCCTTATTTGGGCAGGCTTCCTGTTTCACTATCTGCCTGACACCACTATTAGCATTCAGGTTATAGGCACTGTTGCCTTTACTGCCTCGCTGCAATTTCTACCAGGTATAGTCGCGATACTCTATTGGCCGCAAGGAAACAAGACTGGCTTTATAACTGGACTGAGTGCTTCTTTTGTCATCTGGTTTCTGTTTTTAATGCTGCCATTGTTCCTGGAAATGGATGCGACCCCCCTTTCACTGGTTGCTATTAACTGGCGAGAAATTTCTGCCATTGCACTGATAATAAATACAATCCTGTTTGTAGTTGTTTCTCTGAATAGCACTACCAGCGATGCAGAAAAGAGTTCGGCGGATATTTGTGCGCTGGACACCATTCAACGCAGAAAACGCAGCGGTCTGATAGCAAAATCAGCTGGAGAATTTATAAGAAGCTTGAGTAAGCCACTTGGCAAAAGGACTGCAAGTAGAGAAGTAAATCAGGCCTTGCAGGATCTAAACCTTAGCATGGATGATCGCAGACCTTATTCGATGCGACTACTTCGAGGCAGGCTAGAGGCAAACCTTTCTGGATTATTGGGGCCTTCTATTGCAAGAGAATTAATCGATGGCTACCTGCCTTACAGCATTGTTTCCGAACACGGGAGCTCAGACTTAAACGTTATTGAAAACAGAATCGAGTCTTATCGATCGAATCTGTCAGGCATGGCGGCAGATCTGGACAGTCTGCGGCGCTACCATCGACAAATATTGTTAGATCTACCACTGGGTGTTTGTTCTCTTACCAACGATAACGAAGTCGTTATGTGGAATCATTCATTGGAAGAATTTACCAGTATCAATTCCGCCGATGTAGTTGGATCGCAATTGGTAGACATGGATGAACCCTGGCAAACACTACTCAGAAACTTTCTTGACGAAGACGCGAACCATTCTTTTAAACAAAACTTTCAACTGGAAGGGCAAGAAAAATCTGTAAACCTGCACAAAGCTATCATTGAAGAATCCGGCGAATATGACACCAGCCACGAAGGCATAATCATTCTTATCGAAGATATTACTGAAACTGAAATACTCGAAGCAGGCTTAACTCATAGTGAGCGGCTGGCATCAATCGGTCGCCTGGCAGCAGGGGTTGCTCACGAGATAGGAAATCCTATCACTGGCATTGCCTGTCTGGCCCAAACCATCCGAGATGAATATGATAGTGGCGAATTGAATAGCCTGGCCGAGCAAATCATCGAACAAACCGACCGCACTTCCAAGATACTGCAATCACTTGTCAATTTCGCCCATGCCGGGACCAATAAAACACATTATGAGAAAGAAATAGTTTCAATCAAGGATTGCATGGATGAAGCCAATACTCTTATCTCATTGGGCAAGAAGCACAAAGATATAGTTTACGAGATCAGCTGTGACGCTAATGCGAAGATAATTGGAGATTCGCAACGCCTGTTGCAAGTACTGGTAAATCTCATTAATAACGCCCGGGACGCCAGCCAGGCTAATAGCAAGATTTCCCTAATGTGCACCATAGAAGGGAACTTTGTCCATATTGCAATTACCGATGAAGGCTTTGGCATTCCAGCCGCTATCAGGGATAGAATTTTCGATCCTTTCTTTACCACCAAGGAAGCTGGAGAGGGCACGGGCCTTGGTTTATCCCTGGTTTTTAGCATAGTAGAGGATTTAAACGGGGATATTGATATAATTAGCCCTATCGACGCAGAAAAAGGTACAGGAACAAGAGTTGTAATTCGTTTCCCCAAATACTCGGGTGAAGCGCTAGTGACAAACGAAGAATTAGAACAAGACGCTAAATTGCAGCAATCTGTTTAAGAAGTTTTATGACAGCAATGAACCAGGTTTTAGTAGTTGAAGACGAAGAAGTTATTCGTAACGCGTTAAAACGCCTTCTCGAACGTCACGACTATCAAGTTTCTGAAGCAGGCACTGTAAAAGAGTCGCTGGAAAAATATGACATGGATAATTTCGATGTCATCATCAGCGATTTACGCCTTCCAGGTGCTCCCGGCACCGATTTGATCAAAGCCACTAAGACACCTGTCTTAATCATGACCAGCTATTCCAGCATCCGCTCTGCCATCGATTCAATGAAGATGGGCGCTGTCGACTACATTGCCAAGCCGTTCGAACACAATGAAATCATCGAAACCGTTGCCAAGATTATTCGAGAACACGGCAGGGTAGAAAAACCAGCCTTTAACGATGAGGAACATGAACCACCGGTTCATGGCATGATTGGCAGCTGCCCGCAAATGATGGAACTGTTTCGTCGAATCAGAAAAGTGGCGCAAACCAATTCTACTGTTTTAATTAACGGCGAATCCGGTACCGGCAAAGAACTGGTGACCCGGGCAATTCATAATTTGAGTTCCCGCGAGGGTCAGGAAATGATCTCGGTCAACTGCGCCGCGATACCGGAAAACCTGATCGAGTCAGAACTATTCGGTCATGAGAAAGGAGCTTTTACGGGCGCTACTGCAACCCGAACCGGGTTGGTAGAAGCTGCTAATGGCAGCACTTTGTTTTTAGATGAAATCGGGGAGCTACCTCTTGAGGCACAGGCTCGCTTACTGCGGGTGTTACAAGAAAACGAGATAAGAAAAGTTGGATCGGTACAATCGAAGAAAGTCGATGTGCGTCTCGTTGCCGCAACTCATAGAGATTTAAAGCAGCTGGTAGTCGATGGCAATTTCCGCGAGGATCTTTATTACCGTATTAATGTCATGACACTGCTAATTCCTCCTCTACGGGATAGAGGCAATGACATTCTCGAATTGGCCGATGCTATTTTGCAGAGAACCTGCACTCGCCTGAAAACGCCAATGATGCAATTTAGTGGCGGCGCCAGCCGCGCTATTGCAAGTTATGCCTGGCCTGGCAATGTTCGCGAATTGGAAAATGCGATCGAGCGGGCCGTAGTCCTGGCTGAAGGAAATGAAATTGGCGAAGAACTCCTGGCTATCGATAACGAAGCAGCTAAAGCCGCGCTTGAATCGAGCCAACCAGCGCAACCGGCTCCTAGTGAACCGATCGAAGAACTATCCCTTGAAGACTACTTCCAAAGATTTGTTCTAGAACATCAGGACACTATGAACGAGACTCAGCTGGCTAAAAAACTCGGCATTTCTCGCAAGTGTCTTTGGGAGCGCAGACAGCGTTTCGGCATACCACGTAAAAAAAAACAAGCGGTCTAGACTCATAGACCCGGAACACCCTCATATTTTCCTTGTTTCTGAGCAGCGCGAACCGCGCTCAATGGCAGTAATATTGGGAATTCTGGAGGGTCAAAGATTATGGGAAATTTGTTACTGCTACCCTTCTACACATTTTTCAGTGAAATTTAGTAACAGAAAATGGGATTTGAGGAATTATTTACTGATTAGTAAAAAGCTAACTTGTTGATTTTTAAGATTATTAATAACTTGGCACAGTAAATGCCTTAAGTAGTCCTGATAATAACAATAAATAATAATAATAAGTCCTAATAAAAACAAAAATAGCATTACTGAGTTATACAACTAAGGTTAGTGCATTAAATAATAATAAGGCTGGGTTTGTGGCTTACGAGTAACACGTTGTTACTATGCCTAAAAATTACCGCCTCTTGCTTATGCGGCGCCGCGTTTGGCACCCAATAAATAACAATAATAAAAAGTAATAAACCAATAGCAATAATAACAATAACTATTATTTTGAAACGGGGGTGAATTTCACCCCTTTTTTATTTCCGGCATTTAGTCCCTTCGGAATTCAACTAGCTGATAACGGTGTTATCCAGACCGTGTCGTTGTATCATCTTCCCTTCTTTCTCGAGTATATATCCAGTTACACGCATGTCATGGGTACTCTTTCACCCTAAAAGAAGTCTATTGTATTAATGAATTCTGATCTCGAGTTACCCGGCCTGGAAAAAGCTACCGTCATATCCCGCGATAGTCATTCCATCTCCCGCAAACAAATTGCACCAAATGCACTAAAAGTCTTGTATCGACTTTCCGATGCCGGATTCCATGCCTATATTGTTGGCGGTGGAGTGCGGGATATTTTGCTGGACAATCAACCTAAAGATTTTGACGTTGCAACTAACGCAACACCCGAAGAAGTTAGAAAGTTATTTAAGAATGCCAGGATAATCGGTCGACGATTCAAGATTGTGCATATACGGTTTGGACGGGAAATAATCGAAGTTACAACATTTCGAGCAAACCATAATCCCCAGAACGAAATTGCCGATCATACTCCGCGGCGCCAGATCAAAGGGCTGGATTCAGCGCATTCCAAATCTGGCATGATTTTACGTGACAATGTGTACGGCAATATCGATGAAGATGCCATGCGTCGTGATTTTACTGTTAACGCACTTTATTACACGACTCGCAATTTCGAACTTCTTGATTTTTGCGGCGGCTTACAGGATCTGAAGAACAGACAGATACGAATCATTGGAGACCCCATTGAACGCTACAAGGAAGATCCAGTGCGCATGCTTCGGGCAATTCGATTTTCCGCCAAGCTGGATTTCGAAATCGAAAACAAAACCAAGGAACCGATAAACGAATATTCCTATTTACTCGATTCGATTTCTTCAGCTCGATTGTTCGATGAGACTTTAAAGTTAATGATCGGCGGTTTTGCCCAGCGGACTTTTGCCCTGCTCAGCGAATTCCAAATTGGCAGTTATCTATTCGCGCCCACCCTGGAAGCGCTCGAACAGGGTGACTCCGTCGCTGCCAAACTAGTAGACCTCGCCCTGAGAAATACCGATCAACGCCTGGCCGCGGGCAAATCTGTTACGCCGGCATTTCTGTTTGCCGCCCTGCTCTGGCCTGTGCTTAAACTAAATCTCGCCCAATCGAAGAACCAGGGAATGCATCCCCAGCAAGCGTTTCAGCAAGCAGCCCAGTCTGCCCTGATGGAACAGCTTCACTACACAGCAATTCCCAAGCGATTCACCGTTGCCAGTCGTGATATATGGGAACTGCAGAATCGGCTTCAGCGGCGCAATAAAAGATCCATTGAGAGCGCTTTTAATCACCCAAGATTCAGGGCAGCCTACGATTTCTTATTGCTAAGAGAAGAAGCCGGGGAAGAACTGGGCGGCCTGGGCCAATGGTGGACGGATTTTCAAAACGGTGATACAAAGTTACGAACGGAATTGATTGCTGCGGTGTCCAAACCCAAGAAACGTCGTAGACGTCGAAATAAACGCAAACCTTCAGGTGTAAGCGAGTGACGCAACTGATCGGAAAAAGCGAAAACATTCCCCGGTATATAGCAGTCGAAGGACCCATTGGAGTTGGGAAGACCAGCCTCACGAAACGACTTGCGGAATCATTCAATTACGAAGTGCTGCTGGAGAAAAGCGATGAAAATCCTTTTTTAGATCGCTTTTATGAAAATCCACGGCAGCATGCTCTCTCAACCCAATTATTCTTCCTCTTTCAGCGAGCACAACAGATCGAAGATCTGCGTCAGGATGATTTGTTTGAACCTGTTAGAGTCGCAGACTTCCTGATCGAAAAAGATCAATTGTTTGCGCAACAGAATCTCGATGCGGATGAGTATGAGTTATATCTCAATGTTTACCGCCATTTAATTATTGACGCACCGACTCCTGAATTGGTTATTTACTTACAAGCACCAACCCAGACTCTTCTGGATAGAATACAAAAACGTGGAATCAAAGCTGAACAATATATCGAACTGGGCTACCTGGAGAATCTGAACCACGCCTATACCGAGTTTTTTCATTACTATGACAAATCTCCTCTACTAATCGTTAATAGTTCAGAGATCGACCTGGTTAATAGCGAAGATGACTACCAATTACTGGTGGACTATATACTTTCCCATCCAATCGGAACCAACTACTTCAATCCTGGCCCTTCTTTACTTTAGCGACCGCACCAGGGCCAGAAGCGTTTAAGCTGACAGCACGCCTTTCCTGTTTCTTCCTTGTAGAAATTCCATTAGACTTCGCCCCCCATGAGTTCCCATAAGCCATCGAAAAACGTGACCTTAACCACTCTGCAAAACATCAAGCAGAAGGGTGAGAAATTCGCTTGTCTAACTGCCTATGATGCCTGTTTTGCCTCTATTCTCAGCGAAGCCGGCGTTGAGGTTTTGTTAGTGGGAGATTCCCTGGGCATGGTTTTACAGGGTCATGACAGCACGCTGCCCGTTACCATGGAAGATATGATTTATCACACCCAATGTGTAAAACGGGGAAACAAGGGCGCGATTTTAATGGCTGATCTACCATTCATGAGTTATGCATCAGAATCCCAAACCCTGGAAAATGCTGCCGCCCTAATGCGGGCTGGTGCCCACATAGTGAAGCTGGAGGGAGGTGCATGGATAGCCAGTACAACAAAACTCCTGACAGAACGGGGAATTCCGGTTTGTGCCCATATGGGACTGACACCCCAGAGTGTAAATCGTATTGGGGGTTTTCACGTGCAAGGGAGGAATACGGACCAGGCTCAGCTAATCATCGAAGAAGCACTGCTACTGCAGGATTCTGGTGCAAATATTCTATTGCTGGAATGTGTTCCAAAAGAGCTAGCAAAAACCATTACCGACTCCCTTGAGATACCGGTGATTGGAATCGGAGCCGGACCTGATACAACAGCGCAGATTATGGTTTTGCACGATGTACTTGGCGTCTCACCCATTACTCCAAAGTTTGTTAAGAATTTTTTGCTTGAATCAAGTAATGGTATACCTGGCGCTATTGAAGCCTATGTAAAAGCCGTCAAAGACCAATCCTTTCCCGCCGAAGAACACTGGTTTAACTAAACTGCAGCACCACCCTGATCCATGAAATCTATAAAATCCATAGCCGAATTGCGATTGGAACTGAATGCTCAGAGGCAAAATGGCCTCTCTATTAGTTTAGTGCCCACTATGGGAAACCTTCATCAAGGCCATCTCAGTCTAATTGAGACAGCTCTGGAGAACTCCAACTATGTGGTAGGCACCATATTCGTCAACCCCTTGCAGTTTGGTCCCGATGAAGATCTCAAGACATATCCAAGAACCCTGGAAAAAGACGCGGAAAAACTGAGAAGTGCTGGCTGTCATTGTTTATTCGCACCAGCTGCCGAAGAAATATTTGATAACAAGCTCAAATCACAAACCACGCTCCACGTTCCGCATTTATCAGAGAAACACTGTGGGAAGACCCGCCCCGGGCACTTCGATGGTGTCGCTACAGTAGTCAGCAAGCTCTTTAATATTGTAAATCCTGCCACTGCTTATTTTGGCCTGAAGGACTATCAACAGTTTGTGATCATTCAGAAAATTGTCAAAGATCTGGATTTCCCTATTCAGTTAGAGGGCGTCAAAACAGTTCGAGACGAAAATGGCCTGGCGCTAAGTTCGCGCAATAACTATTTATCTGATGAGGAATTGGAAACTGCGTCCAGCATTTATCGCTGCCTAAGTACAGCGAGAGAATCAATTCTAGCTGGGCAAAAAGATTTCAAATCAATCGAGGAAAATTCATTACAAGCGATGAAATCGGCCGGACTCGATCCTGACTACTTTACTATTTGTCATGCCCAAAGCCTCGAACCGGCTCGTGAAAACGACTCCGATCTGGTCATTTTGACCGCTGCCAATATAGGCCCAACTCGCCTGATCGACAATATCCAGATTCGCCTCTAATCCCCTGCAGCCCTGGACTTCCTCATTGAGTAGACCCAATGTTTGAGGCATACTGCTGGGTCCTTTTTCCACATCAATCAGCATGTATGCCACCTGAAATAGGATTTAGTGATGTCTGAAGATAAAATTTATCCAGTAACAGCCGAAGCGGCGGGACGCAGTCACCTGGACAAAGATCGTTATGATGAGTTGTATCAAAGCTCAATCGAATCTCCGGAAGAATTTTGGGCAGAGCAAGCCGGGGAGCTCCTGTATTGGCATGAGCCCTGGCAATCAGTTAAACAAAGTGAGTTCGAGAAAGCCGAAGCAAACTGGTTTGCCGGCGGTAAACTAAACGTCTCATTCAACTGCATCGATAGACATCTGGACAAACGTGGTGAGCAAACTGCCATCATCTGGGAAGGAGACGAGCCAACTGACGATAAGCACATTACTTATCGCGAGCTCCACAAACAAGTTTGTAAGCTTTCCAATGCCCTGAAAGAGAGAGGCGTTAACAAAGGCGACAGGGTTTGCATCTATATGCCCATGGTACCGGAAGCAGCCTATGCAATGTTGGCCTGCGCACGAATCGGAGCTATTCATTCTGTAGTTTTTGGCGGTTTTTCCCCTGAATCATTAAAAGACAGGATATTGGATTCAGACTGTCAGACTGTGATTACGGCCGATGAAGGCGTAAGAGGTGGGCGCTTGATTCCACTTAAGGCAAATGTGGATGCGGCGCTGGAAGATTGCCCAAATGTGCATTCCGTATTCGTCGTCAGACGCACCAACGCCGAAGTCGGCTGGAATGAAGAGCGGGATGTTTGCTACTACAAGGCGGTCGAGGCAGCCAGCGAACAATGCGAACCGGAGTTAATGGAATCCGAAGATCCTTTATTCATTCTGTATACATCTGGATCGACCGGAAAACCGAAAGGCGTCTTGCACACAACAGCCGGTTACCTGTTGGGTGCGAGCATTACCCATAAATACGTTTTTGATTACCACGAAGGTGACATCTACTGGTGTACTGCCGACGTGGGTTGGGTTACCGGTCATTCCTATATAGTGTATGGGCCGCTTGCGAACGGAGCCATAACATTAATGTTCGAAGGTGTGCCTACCTATCCGGACGCCTCGCGCTTCTGGCAGGTAGTCGACAAACATCAGGTAAACATTTTTTACACGGCTCCAACGGCCATTCGAGCTCTCATGTCTTCAGGCGACGAACCTGTCAAAAGTACCTCGAGGAGTTCACTCAGGCTGCTGGGCTCCGTCGGCGAACCGATAAACCCAGAGGCATGGGAATGGTATTACCATGTAGTTGGTGCTGGCCGTTGCCCAATAGTCGACACCTGGTGGCAAACGGAGACTGGCGCCATCATGATTACTCCGATACCCGGTGTAACTGATCTCAAACCCGGTTCCGCGACGCTTCCTTTTTTCGGTGTAAAACCGGCATTACTTGATGCCGATGGTAAGGAAATTGAGGGGGCCGCCACAGGCAACCTGGTTATTACGCAGAGCTGGCCCAGCCAGATACGCTCTGTTTACGGAGACCACCAGCGTTGCATCGACACCTACTTCACAACCTACCCCGGTTACTACTTCACGGGAGACAGTTCCCGCCGTGATGATGATGGTTATTACTGGGTAACCGGCCGTGTTGATGATGTGATCAATGTTTCCGGACATCGTCTGGGCACTGCTGAAATTGAAAGTGCACTGGTACTGCATAATAGTGTTGCTGAAGCTGCTGTGGTGGGTTATCCGCACGATATCAAGGGTCAGGGTATTTATGCCTATGTCACCCTGATGACAGGTCTGGAAGCATCTGAAGAATTACGCGCAGAACTCGTGCAGTTTGTCAGCAAGGAAATTGGAGCTTTCGCCAAGCCCGAGATTATTCAGTTCGCACCGGGATTACCAAAAACACGATCCGGCAAGATCATGCGCCGCATACTGCGAAAAATAGCCGCGAACGAATTAGAAAATCTTGGAGACACTACCACATTGGCGGATCCGGCAGTGGTTGAGCAGCTAATAGACAATCGAGCCAATAAATAACACCTTCCTGGTTTAACGCCATGGCTAACTATCAAGCAACAGTTAAGTGGCAGAGAAACAGCGATGACTTTCTTGCGAATAAATATTCCAGAAGCCATGAATGGGTTTTTGATGGTGGAGCTGTAGTATTTGCTTCCGCTTCACCTCATATAGTTCCCTTACCCTGGTCTGTCGAAGCACATGTGGATCCTGAAGAGGCTTTCGTGGCTTCAATCTCGTCTTGCCACATGCTTTTTTTCCTTTTTATAGCTGCCCGGGCCGGCTTTCAGGTAGACAGCTATATCGACGAGGCAGTGGGCGAAATGAGCAAAAATGAAGCAAGAAAATACATAGTGTCCAGGGTAAACCTCAATCCCGTGGTGGAATACTCAGGTGATAAGCTCCCCAAAGCTAGTGACATTAAGTCCATTCATCATGAAGCCCATGAAGAATGTTTTATTGCCAACTCAATTCGAACAGAAGTCGTAGTAAACAACTGAAGCTTCTAATTCAATCAGCACCATCGCAACCATGAAACTATTCAATAAGTTATTCGTTGATACCAATAGGTCTTTAGTGGTTAAAACCCTAAACACAGCAATTGGATTGTTTCCTTTAACTGTGCAGGGATTAATAACACTGATCGTTACTGCCCTGTGTTTGAGTGTGTTTGGATATGGCTCAATGGATCTGGTGGTTTTCGCCCTGGCGATCTGCGCACTGGCGATTCTTATTTTTTGTTTATTCTGTGCTGTTATCAGCGGCGTATTTATACAACGCAAAATCCAGAAGGCACTAGATGAAACAAAAGGGTCTATCGAAGCCATTAAAGTAGAAGCTGGTTTTCCCAATGAAACTGGATTTTCCATCCCAACGCTGAACCTGCTCCCACTGGTAAAACTAAGCTGGGAATTCGTTTATCCAGACTTTATGCAAACCAGGACCCGGGTCGATGCTAACAATCAGTTACTGGAAGAAATCATTCCAGAAAAACGTTGCCTTACTGATTCTGTTAGTCGGAAATTTACCGTATCCGATGTTTTGGGATTCTGTCGTTATTCCTGGTTACAGACTCAAGATGTTCGCTGTATGGCGCTGCCCCGAATTAATACAGTAAAAGCATTGCCTTTACTTAAATCACTCACCGCAGAAGATGGCATCCCCAATCCTTCCGGAGATCCGGAAGGCGATCGCATGGAAATTCGACCCTATGCGCCGGGTGATTCCGTGCGCAATATTATGTGGAAAGTGTATGCAAGAAATCGCCAACTTAACGTTCGCCTTGCTGAAAAGAGTGTCTTCCATAGCAAGCGAACTGTCGCTTATTTACTCAGCAGTGAAAACGATGAAGCGGCAGCCGCCATCGCCAGAATGGCACTGGAAACTGGTGCACTGGGAGAAGATTGGGCCTTCGCTGCCGATGGTACAGAGGAACCCTGCGAAGAGCTGAATAGCGCCCTGGAAGCGGTTGCCCGATCTCGAGCGATAGATCGGGAATTTAGTTTTGGACTGGATAAGTTTCTGGCAAAAGCGGTAGGCCAGACCGGGGCCCATTGCATCGTGTTTGCAGCGGCGGAACTGGCTCCCTGGTTAGCACAGTTGAAGAACACTATTGGTCGCTATTCCGGTCAGTTCTCACTGGTACTAGCCACCGATGGATTTAATGAAGCAAGCAACCAGGAATTGTGGCGAAAACTGTTGTTCAAAGAAAGCGAAGAGTCGCTGAAGGCCACAGAATCCGGGAGCTCTAGGGAGGAATTGCTCAAGTTATTGACCGAATTGGGTCAACTAGTAGAATCGACCATGGTTGTGGACAGGAAAACTGGCTACAGCTTTGATAAGAGCCTGAGAAAGGTATAGCTACTCGATTAGTAATCTTTATCTTATGACAGTAAGAGTCGAACATTTAGCTCATCAATTCCTGCCAACAAGCCTGCGGGCAGCCATTATTGCCAGCAGCTTTTGGGTACTTAGTCTTGCGCTGACTGTGATGAGTGGTTCTATTGCGGCTTTCGCTGGCTGTTTGTTTTCTTGTTACCTGGTTGATTTACGGCTGCATCATCAGCCTCTTAAAACATTACGCACTTCTACAATTCTTGGGCTTAGTTTGATTGCCTGGTTAAGCTCGATGTTGATTGCAAACATTGCCGTTAATACTGACGCAGCAGCTGGCTTACTGTCGCCCATTGTGGCTTTCAACCTGGGAGAATCGATTAAATGGTTTGGACTAAGCGCCAGCATAACCTTTAGTCTCAGAACTCTGGCCCATAGAGTTAGTTATGGCGCGGTAATTGAAATTTTGTTTGTAGCATCGGCCTTTGTAATAACTCTTGCAGCTCACCGCAATGGCATGATTCACAGGCCATTTTTCATTGGAGATTTCGCCCTGACCCGGGGCTTCGATCCTTCTTCGATTTTGATGGCCTTTGGTTGTGGTGCGATGCTTGCCCTTTCGGCACTGCTAATGATGGAAAACAACCAAAAGCGCCTGCCCTATCATTTTACCTTATTAGGTTTGTTATGTTTTTCCTTGCTCATATACGTGAGAATGTTTGGCTTACCCACTCCCCAGATGACCGACGATATGGGCTTAACCGGTCAGGCCCAAAATGGTAATTCCGGGCAGCGGGATAATCCCTTTCGCGATGGAGAGAACGATAATAATGACAAGGAAGCACCGGTGGCAGTTGTTGTCTTTAGAGATGACTACGAACCACTGAATGGTTCTTACTATTTTCGAGAATCTGCCTATTCAGAATTTAATGGTGCCATGCTCGACTATACGACCCGTGACGACATGGACAGGGATCTTATTGAGCATTTCACTAATAGCAGGTCTGATTCAGAGCAGTTGCCAGGCGCGAACAATGAGAGAAAGCTGGTTCGCACAAGCATTGGCATGCTGGTACCCCATCGCAATCCCTTCGGCCTGGTAAGCCCCATTGCCTACGAGAACACCGCAAATCCCAACAATCTGCGCTTCAAGCGAACCTATGATGCGTATTCAATGGCGCCAGAATATGACTTTGAATACCTGATAGGAAGAGAAACTGGCCGGGACGATTGGTCTGAAGAAGTATTACAGGAATACCTCACACTTCCCGACGACCCGCGGTACCAGGTCTTAGCGGAAGAGCTAATCCAGGATCTTCGCCCCGAGTACGCGGACGACCCATTCGCAAAAGCCTGGGCAATAAAAACCTACCTGGATGAAAATGGTATCTATAGCCTGAAAAATGATCATGCCTATGAGCCCGATCCTGCAGCTTCCTTTTTATTTGGGGATTTAACCGGTTACTGCATGCATTTTTCATTTGCGGCAACTTATATGTTTCGCAGTCTTGGCATACCCGCTCGAGTCGGTATTGGCTATTCGGTACCAGCGACAAACCGTGCCGGTGGCTCTGCACTATTAGTACAGGCAATTCATGGCCATGCCTGGCCAGAAGTCTATTTTAAAGATATTGGCTGGGTAATTATCGACCCTGCACCACAACAAACCCTGGTAGACATGACGACAGATCCCCAAAATGATCTACAGCAGTTGCTGGGAGATATGTTGAGGGATGATGCGTCTTTTGAGGATTTTCTGGAATCACAACAGTCCTCATTTATTCAGTTACAAACATTACTGAACATTCTGTATGTAATTGTTGGATTAACTTTGATCGTGGCCTATTTGATAAAAGCCTATCGGCTGTGGATTCCGGCAGTAAGCTCAAGCGAGTCTCAATACCGATTAAGTTATCGTGCAGTATTAGACAGATTATCCGCCGTAGGCTTGCATCGAAATTTTGGCGAGAGTCGAGAAAAATTCGCCGAACGTATCAGCGCAACAGTCCCTTCTATCCAGCCCATAACCCAAACCCATCTGGCCTTGGCCCTCGGCGGCAAGAAGCAGGAGTATCTTTCAGCTTCAGAATGGGATGAACTTGATCAGGCAGTTCGCAATGAAATCAGCTCGACTACAGTTAGCTGGCGAAAGCTCCTCGCAGTATTTAATCCATTCTCCTGGTTACGTACCAAGTAGCGCTCTCGCATTCAATTATTCATTTGGAGTATTAAATGAGCTCAGACAATGTTGCCGAAGTAGAAGAATTGCCAACTGCAATGTCTAGTGATGAATTACACCAGGCTCTTGAAGTACTCAGCACTTTGCAGGCTACCGTAAAGAAACAAGTTTTAGGAAGAGATGACGTCATTGAACTGGCGATAATAGCCCTGATTGCTGACGGTCATATTCTATTAGAAGACTTCCCAGGTTCTGGCAAGACAACTCTGGCAAAAGCCCTGGGAGAGGCAATAGTCAACAGCAGCACCAGCGACGAATCCATCGTTCCATTCCGCAGAATTCAATTTACGCCAGATCTACTGCCCTCGGATGTAACTGGTGTGCCGGTTTTTGATAGCAATAGCAATGCCTTTCATTTTCGCCATGGACCTCTGTTCGCTCATGTTGTACTTGCAGATGAAATAAATCGCACATCACCTAAGGTGCAATCGGCAATGCTGGAGGCTATGGGTGAAAAACAAGTTACCGTAGATAACGTCACTTATGCCCTGGATGATTTATTTTTTGTAATCGCAACGCAAAATCCCCTGGACCTGGTAGGCACCTACCCTCTTCCCACTCCGCAGCTAGACAGGTTTTTATTCAAGATCACTATGGACCATATCGATCGCGACTCCGAACTCGATGTGCTCGATACGTACAAGGACCGAAGGGATTTAAGTGGGCAGTTACAGACGGTGACAAGAGACCAGGTATTGAGAGCGCGAAAGACTATTGATGTTGAAGTCGCTATCAGTTCTGGAATAAAGACAGCACTGGTTGATATATCGAGAAACCTGCGAGACGACGACCGAGTTTTGCAAGGTAATTCTACCCGCAGCATGGTCCTACTGCTTCCCGCATTACAGGTCTCTGCTGCATTAAGGGGTAGAGATTTTGTATCTGCCGAAGACATCGAATTATTGCTACCCCGCGTACTGGGTCATCGTATTGAGTTAGCACCTGGCGTATCCGATGTAGAAAAAGTATTGCGAGACAATATGCGAACTCCCCTGGAACAGCTGGCAAAAAGCACCTTGAGCTAATGAATGCCATCGGTTTGCAGAAAATTCATTTGCTAAAGCTGATTATCTGGTTTATCTGCCTGGCAATTCCTGCGGCTCTTTCCGCTCAAGATGATCCTCAACTGGATATCGAGACAGTAGACATTCCCGAGGCGAGACTGCCCCTGTGTTTCGGATTTACCGATATCGCAAACCCGAATGCACTGGCAATCTGCGATGCGCTTGAACTCGATGAGAACGTCAGGGCTCGAGAACTTAGTGAACAATGGGTCAGAGGTGAACCAGATTCACCTGCCGCCCAATTTGCCTTCGCCGAAGTGCTTTTCAGTGTAGAAGGCAATATGCCTCGCGCCCTGTTTCATTTAAATCGAGCGGAAGAATTAACTAATTACGCGTCACTGGAAGAAGCATTTAACTCTGGAAACGTACAGTGGCACTACCTGATATTGAGCCAACTTTCCTATCTCCACCAGTTAATGGGAGATCAACTTAAGTCATTGGATTACCTGGATAAAATCTCTACGATTTACGGCCAGGACATGGAATCATTTCGCGGCTGGCCACTAATCAAGTTAAAGCAATACGATGCCGCCAGAGAATCAGCAAATCGCGTACTACAAAACAGTGCGAGTGAAAGAGAAAGAGCGCGGGCCTGGAATACCCTCTGCGCCGTGGAATTAGCAAGCCTGGCACCAATCGAATCAACTTCTGCCTGCGATCGTGCCATCGACGAAGATGAAAACATCGCCAGTCGTGAAAATGATTTTGACACTGTCTATTTGACTAACGCTTCGGAAGTCTCCTTAAGCCTTTTGCAAATGGACCAGGCGGAGGAATATTTAGACCGCGCAACTCGCTATCTCAATCCCCAGAGTGTTGCGGATCCCTGGATTTACAAACTCTTTCTGACTTTAAACCAGGGCCGTTTCGACGACGCCCGTTCAGCTCTTGACCGCATGTTAATCTGGCGGGAACAACAGGAACCAATAGTAAGTGTTATGAACAAAGCAGAACACTTCCTGGTTAGCGCCAGCTTCCTAATGGTTGCCGGTTACGCTGAAGACGCCGTAAAACTCACTCAAACCGCCCTAAACCAACCGGACCGAAATGGTTCCTACAGCGCTGATGATGCGCAGAAAGATTCATTCGCCGCCCTGCTTAACATGATGGCAAATCGAACTGAATACCAGATTCAATTGGAGTATTTATCAACGCTGGATTTTGTTGAGTCTATTCCTGCTCGCTTTCAGACCAACCGATTACGGCTTGATGCCTGGCGTGCAGAGCGGCGCTCAGCCTCTTTGTTTGCTGATTTCGAGATATTGCAGAATCGATTGCGACCCTACGCTCCATTGGATGTGCACATACCTGAATGGGTGGAACCTGAAATCATTCAGCTCATCGGTACCGGCGTCATGAAGAATATACTTAACCAAGCCAGAACCAATGGCGCATTTCAATTAAACGAAGGCTACTACTATTCCTACCTGACAGAGATTGCAGCTATAGAAAACGATATTGAGGCGCTGCTTGAGGCCGGCGCGCTTGCCCTTTCTCAGTTACCCGACCAGGAAGTACTTCTGCGGGCGCGAGTAGCAGCAAATATGGCAGAAGCTTTCTGGGAATCCGATCGTCATGCTGAAGCTCTGGAGTTTTTTGCCCTTGCCTATCAACAGGACCCGAGTATTTTTCGTAGAATCGATATTAAGATTCCCATAATGATCAGCGGTGATCAAACCGAGTTCGCTCAATTAGTCGAGACTTATTTGTCCAGGTCTCCACGCTTTCTCGAAGATAGAAATGGCTTAATACTCGAAGTTGAGACCTCTCCCGACCTGGCTACTTGCCTCAAAACAAGAACAGGAACAGTCTTATCGTGTTACACTATGGCTGCCGCTGACAATCAAAGCAGCAAATGGAATGCTCAAGAGTTAACCCGGTTGTTTCATACCAATACATTTGGATTAGGTTACGACATCAGCAAGGCTCAACGCTCTATTCTGTTAGGTTCAAGCGTAATACTTAGCTCGCAATCCAATAGCAATTTGCGTAATTCTCGAGACGCGTTCTTGGTTCGCTAAGTTCCGGTGGTGTATCGCCACGTAAACGAACAAAAACTCAGGAAAAGTTTTGCCGAAGATAGATTCACTATCTAAAAGATTGATAGTGCTGTTAGCTGCCGCTTCTGCATTAGGCCCGGCTGGAATGCAGATTCTTCTACCAGCACTGCCGGTTATCCAGAATGATTTTTCAGTGAGCAATGATGTTGCCCAGCTCACATTAAGCCTGTCCATGTTTTCGATAGCGATCGGCACTCTGGTGTATGGTCCTCTCTCCGACAAGTATGGGCGCAAGCCAATCATGTTGCTTGGCATTCTTATTACAGTCGGTGGCTCAATTTTCTGCTATCTAGCAGATTCTATTTTCCTGTTAATCATGGGGCGTATTATCCAGGCATTTGGTGGCGCAGTTGGCCTGGTGCTGGCTCGAGCAATCGTGCGTGATGTTTATGGCGCGGAAGAAGCCGCAAGGGTAATCGCCACGCTGGTTATGGTAATGGTTGTGGTACCCATGCTGTCGCCAGCGCTGGGCGGTGAACTCATGGCTCGCTATGGCTGGGAGTCAGTGTTTCTGGTAGTCGCAAGCGGCAGCTTGCTAATTTTTGCGTTCCTGATTGCAGGACAACCTGAAACTCTGGTTTCACCGGTACCATTCGAAGGAATGGGTTCCATGTTGAGAACATTTGCTTCCCTGTTTGAATCTCGCGCTTTCTGTGGCTATTCCTTTTGCGTAACTTTTGTGTCGGTAGTTTTTTTCAGCTTTATTTCTGCTGCACCCGAGATCATGGTATCCGTAATGAATCGACCCCCTACTGAATACGGATATTATTTTGTAATGATCCCCCTTGGTTTTATGGCAGGGAATTATGTGGCTCGCCACTTCGGCAACAGCATGAGCATTGACAGGATGATCTCAACCGGTGCAACGATCGCCATCCTGGGGATAGGCATAGCAATAATTTTGAGCCTGGCAGGTATAAGTCATCCCTTATCGCTATTTGTACCGGTGACGATCGCGGTATTTGGAAATGGAATCACACTCCCCAATGCCCAGGCAGCAGCAATCAACGAGTTCCCCCAGTATGCAGGCAGTGCCTCGGGACTTACTGGGTTTTTACAAATGGCTGTGTCAGCGGTAGCTGCTCAACTCGTCGCTTTCATCTTTAACGGCACGGTTTATCCACTACTTATCATGATGCTACTCGCATCAGTATTATCTCTCTATTTGTTTAAGTGGGGAGTTAAGCCTGAAGCGGCGATTTCTTAAGCGGATAGTTGTTCGAGCAATTGCTTAAGCTCTTCTTCATCACGCAAGCAACGCAAATCAAAAATTAATTTCCCGTCGTGGATACGGCCGATTACAGGTTTGGTAAGTTTACGGAAATCATCGGCAAGTGCTTGTAGCTTTGCATCGGCTTGTCCTTTCTCTGCAAGCGGGACGAGCACGATGGCCTTGCTTGCCAACAAATCCAGTGGAAGAGCTCCACTTCCTATCTGGCTCTTGCAATCTTCAATTGAAACCTTTGCCCGATTCTTTAATTTCTCGATAAAGTCAGGTAACAAGCGCTCAGCCACTGCAAAAATTTCCTCTACTGGTCGAGCCAGGTCTCCAAGCAAGGGGATACGCTGGGTTATTCTCTGAGGATCTCGGTATAGATTGATGATTGAAGCCAGGGCGGCCATGGTTATTTTGTCTACTCGCAATGCACGTTTCAGTGGGTTGCTTTTTATTGCCTGAACCAGCTCTTTCTTGCCTACTATGATTCCAGCCTGAGGGCCACCTAGCAACTTATCCCCGCTGAAAGTCACGACATCGGCACCACAAGCAAGTGTCTCAGACACCGTAGGTTCATGGGGCAAGCCAAATTGACTTAAATCTACCAGGGTGCCGCTGCCAAGGTCTGAGACGAAGTTTAACTTCTTCTCTAGCGCCAATTTGCTGATCTCTTCCTCCGACACTGAATTCGTAAATCCCCGAATTTCGTAATTGCTCGTGTGAACCTTCATGAGCAAGCCTGTGTTATTGTTTATAGCGTTTTCATAGTCTCTCAGGTGAGTTCTGTTTGTTGTCCCAATTTCTTTTAAAGTACACCCCGCACTTTGCATAACATCTGGTATACGGAATGCCCCGCCAATCTCCACCAATTCGCCACGGGATATAATCACTTCTTTGCCACGAGAGAGAGTGTTCAACACCAACAATACAGCCGCCGCATTATTATTCACTACCGTAGCCGCCTCGGCGCCAGTTATCTCACATATAGCCCTCTCGATATGAGAATCCCTGTCACCTCGTTTACCGGTACTGAGGTCATATTCAAGATTAGTAGCCTGGGTTGCTACGGTCTCTATTGCACTTAATGCTTCTAACGGCAAGCGCGCTCTACCCAGGTTTGTGTGGACTAATGTACCGGTAAGATTCAGTACTGGAATCAGAGAAGAGGCGAACGAATTATGGACATAGCTGGCAATCTCGCTACAAAACCGATCAAAGTAGCCTGCTCCGAGAACGGCATTTGTTAAGCCGCTATCTCCGGCAGCTATTTCGTTTCTAACTTCGTCAAGTTTGGCACGAACCGCAACTTTCACGGCTTCATGACCATGCTCAGCCACCAAAGGGCTTAGAATTTCTGATTGCAAAGCCTTGTCTACACTGGGCAGTGCTTTAAATGCGGCGTTCGGAGAGTTCACTTTTGATCCATAGCTCACGGCTATAATTGAGATGCTTTTGAGCAAGCAAGGGCAATCTACGGAATTTTCAGGGAATGATCAACTCGGAATTGCAAAAACTAATCTGGTCGCCGCCTGTTAATGGTGGCTCTAAAAGGCGCTATTATTGGCAAATCTTGTAATCCTGATTAATCTGAACACCATGAATATGCATCTACAAGAGCTTGTGGAATCAGCTTGCCCCTACTGCGGAGAATCGATTCAGTTAATGGTAGATTGCTCAGTACCCTTTCAAGAGTATATTGAGGATTGCCAGATTTGTTGCAAACCAATGCAGATTCAAGCCAGTGTGGATGAGGATGGGAATGTGGATTTACTGATTCAGAATGAGAACGAGTAGAAGGGTAATTACTCCAAGATATGATAGTAAAGATAGCGCGCTTCTTTGTCATATATCATCCGGACATTGGCAGCAGGAATATCCGGTTCGGCAAGATCTACTTCAACAAATAAATCCCGGTATGACGGACTCAGGGAGTTATAAACAACTTCCTGGGCGATGATAATATTAAAATGTTCAAGCCCCTGCTCTTTTGCTTTCGCGGTAAACATATCCCAGACTTCCGACTGCTTGCGCAGTTCTTCATACTTTGAAGCCTGAATTAGTACTTCGCCAAACAAGTCGTAAGAACGTATACCACCCGACTGGAATGTACCTTGCACGGAGTTATAGGCCAGACCCATCGCACCCTTGATTGGCCTCGAATAATTGAACTTCTCTACCTCTTTATTAAAGGCTTCAAACATATCCAGAGCAGTTGCAACCGCACTATCTGCCAAAGAATGGGAATCCACAGGAAGAAATGGATAACCCACAGAGCTGATAAAACCGTCGCCTGTTTCCTTTAATCGAAACGCACGGGACCGAAGCGGATTGTGTTCATAGCCTTTCATACAAATTTGCAAAAAAGATTGAAACACAGCCATAAAAAATTCCTGTGTTCGTTCGTGCCGTATCTCGCTGGACTTTTGAACATCGAAAACATTTATTATTGCCTTGCCTTCCTTAAGAGGCATTGTATTCTCGAGCTCATCTCCAAGCTTGATGCGCTCTAACTGATGAGGATAGACAAGTTTTGAGAGTTGATTGTAGAGATGTTGACGAGCGTCGGCGTCGGTTGACTGAAGATAAAACCTTTGCCGCATTGTTTCATAAAAAATCCAACTCATTACTGTTCCGAGAAATACCCCCTGCACTATTAGAATACCATTCAAAAAGAAAAATTGAGTATCGATGTAATACAATGCAATAGTAAGCACTAATGTCATTGCTGCGTTTCTTAACAAGGTAGTAATGTAGGAGGTGTGATAAGAAAATGTTGAATACATTCCTAAAAGAAAGTTTACTTGTCCTGCGAGCGGTAAATACAAACTTTCCGATTCAGCATCACTTCGCGCTCCTTCAAAAACAAAATAAATGGTCACGCAATAACTAAGGATTCCAGTAAAAATAAAGAGATCAATTATAATCGGGCTAAATTTTTCGATTGAAGATATTAAAAGCGAATATACAGGATATAGAAAGATAAGAAGAACTGGCACACTGTATGTAAACAGCAAATATATTGCATAAGGGTTTTCTCTGGCCTCATTGACATGCCTCACCTAACTGGTCCAGTTTTAAAGTTAGTTTACGCAGCTA
>CAZTTE010000005.1:0-190895 GCA_964616225.1 uncultured Pseudohongiella sp. | reverse complement strand
CCTATATTGGCTTTTTACCACTTTCGATCTGGACCAGGAATTTCAGGCTAGGTCATTGTAGAAGAGCAAATTATTGTTGGAGAAATGTTAGTAGAAGCGAGTTAAATGAAATAGAGACAGATCTTTATTAGGAAATAAATCTGTCCCTCTTTAACTCATCTCTCTTTCTTGCAGGGAACAGGGTTCACTATTCTGGTGCTAGTTAGCAGAACGAAAACAGAAGTTAGAACAGATATGGTCGATAAACTAGTTTGCGCTGCATCGCTGACTTAGATTCTGCGTGTCCCATTGATCCAACATACTGCGCTCGTACTGCTCTCGTCGGCTTGCGTTGACCAGCAGACTTTCAGGAACTAAATCGCCTACTACAATTCCCTGTGGCTCTGCAGTGGTGAAGTAGTAGCGAGCATTCATCATTTCATCGACAGAGCGAGGTCCGTAGCGCACCTCAGCAGTTGGATCAGGATTGGCGAGATTTTCTGTCGAATTATCAAACCACCAGGTCACATGAAGCTTGGCACCAGCGGGTACAAATCTAGGTTCATGGTACTCGTAATGAAATTGCCAGTTAAAATCGTAATCCGGTACCCACAACAAGGTTTCAATCTCATCGACGCCGGGAAGTTCCAGTTCGAGCTTTACTGCTTTACCCCGATAGTGAGCGTGGGGAGCTAATGCCAGCAGCAGTATGTCATCTTCTATGACATGCTCATGAGTCGCCATGTAGTTTGGATCACCAGGCGGAATGACGATATCCGTATTCATCGGAATCGTGTTTTGTACAATGTAATCGATAACATCGCCTGGCTTGTAGAATAGAAATCCTCCTGCAGTGTTATCTTCCACCGCTGTGCCGGGTCCGGCGTCTTTCGCATAGTGCATATTGATTGAAATGAACGGATCCGCAGGCAATAGAAAGCCCCAGCCATCGGGATAAACCTGGGGCCCTCTTCCGGGGACCGCTACGCCAAGATAATTCGACACCGAATGATGCATAGTAGAGCTACCCGGACGTATTTCAGTTGCCTTTACCCAACGGTGTTCGCTTAAATCCCCGTCCGCAAGCTCCATTCTTATAGTCGGTTGCCAATCACTGGCTTCTTCACAAACTTCAATGGGTTCTATGAAGCCAACCCTGGCATCCGGCACGCCCATCCACCATAGTGATCCGTCTGGAGCCTCGGAAGGTTCGTTTGTCGCAACAGTTTCCACTTCCTGCTGCATTGATTGACTGGAAGCATCTCCCTCTAACGCTCCTTTCTCTACCCAGTTAACTATCAGCGCCTTATCAAAATCAGAAATGTAGCGCTCCCTTTTAAATGTTCCCTGGTGCTGCTTATGGGCACCCCAGGGCGGCATGGTGCCATCTTGTAAACGTAACGCAATTACAGGAGCCCAAACCTTGGCTTGCTCGTAGGATAAAACCGAAAACGGTGCGCTTATTCCACCGAGATTAGGTGCGTCATCGCGATGACATTCAGCGCAACTACGAACCAGCGCTTCCCTGACTCCACCAAAATAAGTTGGAGCAGTATCGAATTGCGCGAACGAATCAGTGGAGCAAAGCAAGAGAACTGTAGAAGCAAAAATCCCAGTTACTGCATGACTACTTTTTTGAAAAAGATTCATCGAAGCCTCCTGGGTGAAGGAAGTGTGTGAAACAGGGATAGATTTATTTTGAAAATAGATCTATCCCTGTTTTTTTAGTCCGGAAGCGCGTAGGCAATCAACTGCGTAGGCTGCCCTCGACCACCAACCCACATGGCTATGTACTGCTTACCATCGTGCTCATAGCTCATTGGTAAACCAGTTTGATTGTCCGGTAATTCCATCTCATGCAGAATCTCGCCGGTTGCCTTGTCTACCGCGCGATAAATCGGACTGGCACCGGCACCACCGGTTCCCTCACCAATAAACAGCAGCGTCTTGGTTGCGAGCACACTGGAACGAGTTGGAATACCTGTGCGTGGCAAATCAACACCTTCCAGTAAAGGATGGTTAGCAATGCGCTCAGGTGTATCTGCGTTGGCAATCATCCAGAGATGATCACCAGTATTCATGTCGATTGCGGTAATTCTTCCATAAGGAGGTTTAACCACTTCCAGACCTTGCACACGAGGTGCACGCACACCAAAGCCCTGGCTTAAATCGATATCAGACTCAGGATTCTTTGCCAGTGCCAATACCTGCAACTGTGTTCTGGAAGGCACGTAAATAATACCTGTCTCCGGGTCGAAAGCTGAGTGTTCCCAGTTGGCGCCACCTGTTGAGGAAGGGAGACTCAAGAGTCCACGGGTACCGTCAGGATGGTCTTGAACTGAAGGCGGTGTATAAATATTCGGGCTTAAACGAAAACCTTCAATCGCTTCAAGCGCTAATGCACGCAGTTCCGGTGTGAAATCGATCAAGTCAGCTTCGGTAAATCCCTGACGATCGAATGCTTCTGGTCGAGTCGGGAATGGTTGCGTCGGCGCATACCATTCATTGGGTACATCGCCTGCAGGTACCGGTTGTTCGACAATTGGCCAAACTGGTTCGCCGGTTTCTCTGTCAAAGGCGTAAATCCAGGCTTGCTTGGTAACGGAAAATACAATCTCTCTGCCATTGGGCAGATTTGCAATAACCGGCGCGTTTGGAACATCCCAATCCCAGATGTCGTGATGAATGTATTGAAAATGCCATTGCCGCTCGCCGGTTTGCACGTCCACAGCAACAATTCCGCTGGAGAACAGATTATCTCCATGACGATCACCGCCGTAGTAATCTCCGGTTGGATCTTCTACCGGCAGATACACCACACCTCTTTCGGCATCCCCGGAAATCGGTGCCCACACACCGGAGTTGCCAGTGATGTCATTACCGGTTATCCAGGATTCATAACCGTACTCACCGAAAGCCGGAATGGTATGGAAAGTCCATAATAATTCGCCGGTGTGTACATCAAATCCACGGATATCACCCTTGGTATTGAACTTGGAACGGGGTCGGCCTCCGGTTCGGTGGGCAGCACCGACCACGATGACATCATTCATAACAAACGGTGGCGCGGAAATTCCAATGTCAGGGAATGGATAGCGCGGATCGTCGCCATTACGAACACCCACGTACAAATCAACTTTACCGTTGTCGCCAAATTCTGGATCCGGAATTCCGGTGGCAGCATCCAATGAAACTAACTGGTAACCGGGCGAGACGTCGATTACGCGATCTTTTTCGCCATTGCTGTAATAAGCAACACCGCGACCGGGACCTTTTCGAGGTGCTTCATCGAAGCGGGCACCTTCATCATATCGGTATAACCACAATACCTGGCCAGAAGTTGCGTCGATTGCAGCAACGTTGCGGGTATTGGCAATATTTACATAGAGCACGCCATTGATTTCCAGGGGCGTGGAAGGATTGGCGTAATCGACGGTGGTGCCGAAGTTTTCTGTAGACCAACTCCAGGCAAGCTCGAGATCTGCCACGTTATCGGCATTGATCTGATCCAGGGGTGAATAGCGATGAGCCCAGTCACCACCGTAATAGGTGTTCCAGTCACCGTCATTTACGGTGCGGCCTTGCTGGCTCCAAGCTGCGGAAGTAAAGCTTAGTGCCAGTACAGCACTTAGAATCGAGACTATCTTTCTTGTTGTTATCACCTGAAATCTCCTGCCAAATTCTTGAGTGAGGCTTGTGGTTTTTGCTCGATTATAACGGTCTGGCGGGCCGCAACAAGCCAAGAAATCCGGCAGTAAAGGAAAGTTGCATTCCTCTGGATCAGGACAAAACCGCAGCTTGGGAAGGATTCTACTGAACAGATTGTGACATTTCGTAATTTTCCGCCTGAAAAGCCCATTCTGGCCCCAAAAACCGGGGCCTCGCTTTGATTCCATGGGTGCTCCCTACTAAACTACGCAGTCAATTTCAGTACCAATTAGCTAGATAAAGAGGCTTATATCATGCGTTCCCGTTTCTTACTGTTGCCTGCCTTGATGCTCTTAGCACAGGCAAGCTTTGCGCAGAATCTGGTAACCGACGACACAGCAGAGTGGTTCACACTCGGCGGTGACTATGCCCATACCCGTTATACTCCAGCCGATGAAATCACGGCAGACAACTTCGAAGATCTTGAAGTTGCCTGGGAATGGGATGGCTCCAGTTTTAATGGCTACAGCGGTCGTTCTACCCCTACCTATGTAGACGGCAAGTTGTACACCGTATCTGGACCACGCCGTAATGTTGTCGCAATCGATCCAAAAACAGGTGAAACCCTGTGGGCTTACCGCTTACCCAACACCGGACGCTGGGAATACTCCATGCGTGCCTCTTACGGCAAGGGAATCGCCTATGACCGCATCGACGGTAGAGGCGTTATCTACATTTCTACGCCTGGTTTCTTCCTCGTTGCTCTCGATGCCCAGACTGGTCGCCCTTTAGAAGGCTTTGGTGGTCAGCTAGCTATTGCTGATTTCCCGGAAACCGGTGTTGTAGACATGCTGGCTGACCTGGGGCATCCCTATGATCCCTATGACGGCATCCCCCTGGAGACTGGTTATATTACTACTTCCTCTCCACCGATCGTGGTTAACGACAGCATCATCGTAGGCAACTCTGCTGAGCAGGGATATCTGCAGGCACGGGTTGAAAACATTCCTGGCGATATCCTCGCTTATGACAAGCTCACCGGTGAATTCAAGTGGAAGTTCAACGTAATTCCACGACCTGGTGAGTATGGTCACGAGACCTGGGAAAACGATGCCTGGCAATGGACTGGTGATGTTTCTTCCTGGGCTCCACTAACGGCAGATCCGGAAAACAACATCGTTTATGTGCCTACCAATCCACCTACTATCGATTACTACGGTGGTTTTCGTCCGGGCGACGGCTTGTTTGGTACCAGTGTTATCGCACTGGATACAGAAACTGGAGAACGGCGTTGGCATTTCCAGACGGTGAAGCACGATGTGTGGAACTACGATAATCCAGCGGCTCCGATTCAATTAGATTTGAATGTTCCAGGCAGAGGAACAATTCCTGCAGTAATGCAGGTAACCAAACAGGGATTTGTTTATACCTTCGATCGCATGACTGGTGAACCAATCTGGCCTATGGAAAACAGACCGGTTCCGGCATCGGAAGTTCCTGGTGAGAAGTTGGCAACAACCCAACCTTTTCCAACCAAGCCTCCGCCCTTCGAACAGCAAGGCATTAGTGAAAACGATTTAATCGATTTTACGCCGGAGCTGCGAAGAGAAGCGCTGGAAGTAATGAGCAGCTACAAGATGGGTCCATTGTTTAACCCACCGATTCACGATGAAAACGTCGAAGGATTAATCAGTGCAGCCATGTGTCCGGGTGATGGTGGCGGTGCCAATATCTATGCACCACCAGCAGCGGATCCGACTACTGGTTTCTTGTATGTACCATCTGCCAATAACTGCAGCTGGCAGCGAGTTATTCCTGGTGAAGAAGCCGATGCCCGGATCGACAAACCCACCGGAACTACTTTCGCACAATACGCAAATGGCGCTGGTGGCAGACCACCGCGCCTGGCGTCTGGCCTTCCCTACGTGAAGCCGCCTTACAGCACGGTTACTGCTTATGACATGAATACCGGCGAGATCGCTTTCCGCATTCCTGCCGGTGAAACACCTGATCGTGTGCGCAATAGTCCTGCGCTAGAAGGTATCGATGTCGGTGATACCGGAAGCGGACGAGCACCATCAATGGTAACAACGGCAAACATGCTGATTTACGCGTCAATCGATCACGACGGCAGCCCATTGCTATACGCCGTTGATAAGCAAACTGGCGAAGAGCTAGGTCGCATCGATATTCCTGGTGAAGTTCGTTACGGCATGAGCTCATGGATGCATGATGGCCATCAATACATCATGTTGCAGGCCGGTCCCAAGCTGATTGCTTTGGCCTTACCCGCTGCATTGGACGAAGCTGAAGCACACTAAACAGCTTAACCAATCGAAGCATTAATGGAGGGGTTTGTGTTGATCGCAAGATCAAACATAAATCCCTCCACTTCGTTCAGGCCTGTGAAAAATGAAAACTAAAATAATCTCTACATTTATTCTTTTCCTGATTCTTCCCGCTGTAAATCTTCATGCGGCAGAGTCATCGATAAATGTCATGAGCTTTAACATTCGTTACAACAATCCAAACGATGGCGAACATGCCTGGCCTAATCGAAAAGAAAATGTGGCGAACCTTATTCGATTTCATCAGGCCGACCTGATTGGCATGCAGGAAGCCCTGCGGGGGCAAATAGATGATCTCCAACAATTACTGCCCGCTTATAGCTGGATTGGAGTTGGCAGAGATGATGGAGAAAATGTCGGAGAGTTCTCGCCAATCTTTTATCGCAGCGACAAATTTGACGTTTTAGAGAACGGCACATTCTGGCTGTCCGAAACTCCCGAAGTCATCGCCAGCAAGAGTTGGGATGCTGCTATTACCAGAATCGCGAACTGGGCCGTAATGGAAGACTTGGAAACCCGGCAACGATTTCTTTATTTAAATACTCATTTCGATCATCGTGGCGAACAGGCTAGAACTAATAGCGCCTTGCTAATCGCCGAGCGAATTTCTGAACTGGCAGAAGATTTGCCAGTTATCGTGACCGGCGATTTTAACGTGCCTCCCACGGTAGCCGCCTACCAAACCATGACTGCGTTTCTAAATGACAGTTACCACGAATCCATTACACCGCCTTATGGCCCTGAAGGCACATTCGGCGGATTTGTGGTGGGCGCAATAGAGAACGACCGCCGCATTGATTACGTCTTCGTGTCTGATGGGATAGAAGTTCAGCGTTACGGCGCCATTAGCGACCAATGGAATGGCGCCTATCCATCTGACCATCTGCCGGTAATGAGTGAAATCCGGCTACCCTGAATAACAGCTTGGTTTGACTAATCGCAGGCAAACAGCACTTAAACCGCTTTTTCCGGGCTATAGCTACTTGCAGAAATCAGCTGGAAAAGGCAAGCTTTTGCCTGTGTTATCGCATGTATATATAAGAAGGTAGACCAAGAAAAACTGTCAGTATCAAATCAGTATCAGAAGGTACTTAGCATGCATCACCCCGATTGCCGGAACATAACAAGAAAAGCAATGTGGCCAGGGATTCCCATCGTGCGCTCTTTTTCCTTTGCCCTTTTATTTTTCAGCATTTCCCTGTTCTCTGCTCAGCTGCTTGCAGAGGAAACCCGGGGCTATGTGGTTTCCATGGTACACACAGCCACCTATTACGATGAACTCACCTGCCCCGATGGCACCAACGGTTCCCGTCCCGATGTGCTGATCCGGCGAGTAATGGCAGATGGCTACGATCGCGAAGAAGCGGTTCGCATCGTCAGTAATATTCGAACCAACGGTGGCCGTGACGACGAAGGCAACCTGGTTGGTTCTGCAATTGTTCTGGGTGGCGGCGCAAGTTTCAGTGGCGACCAGAGCTGGAACGATTTCGACTTTAACCCTGCCAATGTACCGAGTGTGCTACCGGATCCAAATGCGCACAATGCCCAGGGTCGTTACATGCTGGGTTTAAACCTCGATGGAGAAACAGGACCAAATTCCTGGGAGCATCCCATTACCGGTGAAACCGGAATCGATAATGAGATGTGGCGCGTATTGGGTTGTTGGGACGTTTACTACGTTAACAAACCGATTAATCCTTATAACGAAGGTATTGCATGGGATACTGCAATCGATGCCATGCCCGCCTGGTTAATCTCCATTAGCGGCGAAGATCTGAGCCAGGATGGTGAAGTTACTGTTACATTCGACCGTGCCTTGAACATCCCATTAAGAGATGCCTACGGCAGCATCATGACCGGTGCCAGCTTTGCGGTCGACCCCAATCCACGTTCACACAGTGAGTTTAAAGGCCAAATCAAGGATCGTATTTTGACGATCGAGCCGGGTGATTTTTACATGCAGGGTGAGTCACAGTTTTATCCCCATCTGCAATTCAGCGGCACACAGCTGCGTTTCGAATTGAAAGAAGACGGCAGCATGGAAGGCCACATCGGCGGCTACCAGCCCTGGCGTGATTATTACCATTACCTTTCCGTGCGTGGTGAAACCGATGGCATGATCGACCTAATTGGCATTTTCTATGATTTGAAGAAATATGCCGACGCACTACCCGATCCGCAAACCGGCGAAAACACCGCCATCTCTTCCGCTTACTTTTTCGAAGCCGTGCCCGCCTTTCATGTAGACGATGCCGGAAATCTATTGGCGGATTCCGTTGGACCGGGACCAAAGTTCAGTGGCCCGGCTGTTAGTCAATACTCCAATAGTGAGCAATAAGAAAATGAAATTTCGAGCTACCAGTCTGTCGAAAATAGTATTTGCCGCGCTTTTACTAAGCGTCGCTCCTCACACTTTATTGGCGGCTGAAAATTCTGCTGACGAACAGATTACTTTTGTCAGGCTCACTTCCGATCAGTACCGTAACTCAATACGGGATATCTTTGGCGAAAGTATTGAGGTAAGTGGTAACGCCGCAAGTACCGGTGTGCGTGAAGCTGGCTTGATGGCGGTTGGTGGACGACGCCTGACCCTGAGCGCCGCGGAGGTTGAATCCTATGAAGTGCTGGCACTGGACATTTCCAGCCAGGTTTTAAGCCCGAGCCGAAGGGCAACTTTATTACCCTGCACTCCACAGAACGAAGACGCCGTGGATAACGCCTGCGCCAGCGAATTTATTTCCAGGGTTGGCCTGCACCTATTTCGTCGCCCATTATCTCAAGAAGAAGTAGATACCTACGCAGCAATGGCACAATCTGCAACGGAATCACTGGGGGATTTTTATGTAGGCCTGCAGTCTGCACTGGTGGGCATGATGGTCTCACCGGATTTCCTGTTTCGCATCGAGCGTAGCGTGCCGAATCCGGAACAACCTGGCACCCGCAGACTGGATGCATGGTCCCGTGCCTCCCGCCTGAGCTTCTTCCTGTGGGATACCACACCGAATCCCGCATTACTGGAAGCAGCACGGAATGGCGACTTGATGTTTGAAGATGGACTCAATCAACAAGTCGATCAGATGATGGCATCATCCCGAATCGAAGATGGTCTGCGGGCTTTTTTTGCCGACATGCTCGCCTTCGATCGTTTCGATACCCTGGATATCGATACCAACCTCTTTCCCAAATTTACGAAGAACGTTGAGGACGAAGCACGGGAACAAACACTGCGCACGATTTCCCATCACCTGCTAAACAATAATGCGGACTATCGCGAATTGTTTGATTCAAGAGAAACCTTCTTAACACCGGCACTGGCTGCGCTCTATGGTGTACCCATTCCAATTCGACAGGAGCTGGGCGGCCGGGTGCCCTGGGTGGCATACACTTATCCGGAAGATCATGTGCGCGTTGGGCTGCTGGGTCAGGCCACCTTTCTTTCCCTGTTTTCCCATCCTGGCGCATCGTCGCCTACTCTTAGAGGCAAGGCAGTACGGGAACATTTATTGTGCCAGACGATTCCACCACCACCTGGCGATGTAGATTTCAGTTTAGTGCGGGATGGTAATCATCCAGATTTAAGAACCGTGCGTGATCGCCTGCGCCTGCATCGAGAAAACCCAACATGTGCCGGTTGTCATATGCTCATGGACCCCATCGGCCTGGCCCTGGAAATATTCGACGCATCCGGGGTATATCGCACCATGGAGAATGATGTGGAGATCGATACCACCGGTCAATGGGCTGGCCAGGAGTACACCGACGTCAGGGAGTTGGCGACCCTGTTAAAAGATGATCCAACCCTGACTTCCTGCCTGGTGCAGCGAGCCTACAATTACGGCACAGCGCGGGAACCAAATCGCGCCGAAGTACAATGGCTTAACGCAACTCACTCGCAATTACGCAATGAAGGCGTGCGCTGGCGTGAATTAATGCTGCGCATTTCAAAGAATCCTGATTTCTATACCGTGCCGGACGCGGCAACAAACTAAAGGTCTGAACTAATGATTAGCAAAAACCGAAAGTTTAATCGACGTAGTTTATTGAGGGGGGCCATTCACGGTTCTGCAGTAGTAATGGGGCTCCCTATTCTCGAATCTTTCCTCAATGACAATGGTACTGCCTTTGCCGACGGCGTTGATCTGCCTCCCTGTTTTGGCAGCTGGTTTTTCGGACTCGGCCTGACACCGGGACGTTGGGAACCGACAACCGTTGGAGAAGGGTATGAACTCCCTGGCCATATCGCCGCACTAAACCCGGTTAGAGAAAAACTAAACGTGTTTAGCGGACTGCAAGTATTCCTCGATGGCAAGGTAAATCAGAATCACATCTCCGGCGCCCAGGGACAAATGACCGGTATTGTAACCAGGAGTGCCGCCGACTATGACGAGAGTTTCGATGCCATTATCGATCAACAGTTTGGTGCCAATGTTCGCTTTCGCACATTAGAAGTAGCCTGCGATGGCAATGCCAGCTCTGGTTGGACAGCGCGGGGCAAGAACGGCAAGACGCCTTGCCAGATTTCACCACTGGAACTTTATCAACGAATTTATGGCGAAGGCTTTATCGATCCGAATCAAGCCGAGTTTACTCCGGACCCCGAAGTCATGGTGCGCCACAGTGTATTGTCTGCGGTGACTGAACAACGGCAGCAGCTTATGAATTCTGTTTCCGCCGATGACCGCTCCCGGCTGGACGAATACTTTAGCTCCTTGAGAGATGTGGAACAGAAGCTTGCTTTCGAACTGGAACGTCCTGCCCCTTTACCCGCCTGCTCAATTCCGGATATTCAGGATGAAGAAATCGGCACCATGGTGGCGCAGGTTCAGAACACCCATAAACAGTTCGCAACTTTACTAGCTCACGCATTGGCCTGTGGGCAGACACGGATATTCCACGTAACTCTGGGTAATGCCTTCTCGACTTTACGCTTACCAGGAGAACCCAGCGCCTATCATGCCCTGACTCACGAAGAACCAATCGATCCTGATCTGGGTTTTCAGCCTAAATGTAAAGTGCTGGGGGAACAGTGCATGGGATTCTTCGTCGATTTATTAACGGCAATGGACGGCATTCAGGAAGGCGATGGCACCCTGCTCGATCGCAGCGTGGTTTATGCATTCACTGATCACGGAGAAGCCCGCTTACATTCCATGAAAAACATGCCAGTGTTTACCGCAGGTAGTGCCGGCGGTCGTATCAAGACTGGACTCCACATTAATGCCGAAGGCGATGCCGCTACTCGTGTTGGATTCACCTTGCAGAAAGCCCTGGGAGTTGTTACTGACCGCTGGGGAACCGAGTCAAACGAAGTAAGCACTCCTTTTAATGAGGTGCTCGCGTGAAGAAACACTTAAGCATCCGCAATGTGTTTTTCTCATTTGCAGTTAGCAGCATTGCGCTTTCTTCTACTGTATTCGCACAACAGTTCGCTACACCGGCATCTACTCCTCCGGGAATTATGTTGGTGGAAGTGCATCGGGAAGAAGGATTTTCTTCTGATCAGTATTTCTTTACCCGGCTCGGCGATGCTAACGGAAACACTCTCTTCTATAACACTGCGGATCGGAAAGTCTCCCTGGAAAACTTCGAACCAGTAGTAGCTGCAGACGGAGCAGTTCCTTTCGACGACTGGACTATTGTTCCTCATGGCAACGTAAACCAATGGGCTTACCAGTCTCATCCTTTGTTTAGCTGGGCACTCGAGGAAGAAGCTGGGCAGGTTGCTACTAACTTCGCCCTGTACGGCCCTGGCCCTAATGGCGAAGCACCGCTTGCAGAAAACAGACGTGGCGCCCTGCTGCCACCGCCAGAATGGCAGGTAGCACGATTTACTCCGGTTGAAACGGCGGTTATTCCTGATGGTTTTAATCTGCAGCAGATCGATTCCAGCCAGGGAGTCATCTTAACCAATTATGAAGGCTACTCACTCTATAGCTATAGCGCGAACGAAGATCCAGTCAGCACCTGCACCGATGATGATTGTTATGAAAAATGGACACCTGTTTCAGCACCTGCTCTTGCTATTGGCTTGGGAGAATTTTCAATTATTGATCGAGTAGATGGCACCCGTCAGTGGGCATTCCGTGGCCAGCCTCTATTTCGTTTTAAAGGTGATTTATTGCAGGGCGATGTTCATGGCAGAAATGTCCATGACGCTTTTCAACTCGCACTGCTCAAAGAAAACTTTCGTCCCGATGGCGTGGAGGTAGTCGCGCAATCAGGCTATGGCGATATTTACACGCTCAATGGCAAGACGCTTTATTTCGGCTCCGCCTTCGAAAAATATTGGGGTGGCAGAAATCTCAGGGGCAGTTTCGAAATTGCTTACTTCAAGGGTAAACGCCTGGGCGGTGATGCCTGCGTAAGCGAGGAATGCCTGCAGACCTGGCGACCTTTTGTTGCGGCGGACGATGCTGTAGCCAACGGTTTCTGGGAAGTGATAAGCCGCCGCGATGGCAACAGGCAGTGGGCCTACAAAGGCTTCGCCCTGTACACCAATAGCGAAGACGAGGCACCCGGCCAGATGCATGGTCACAGTATCTACGATATCGCTGATGTAGACGGTGACGAAGCCGTAATCGCTCGCACCAAGTTACTGGCAGAAGTCGGTAATGCCTTAGGCGGTGCCGGTGTTTACTGGAGTGTGGCTAAACCCTAGTAAGAGTTAGTCTTCGCGATCGAACACCCTGACCCACACAATCTTTCCTGCCGCATCCCGACCTACCGAGATCATGGTCTGGTCGTCATCGGCTAACACGCGGGTATAGGTAGTCGTTAGTACACCATCTTCCTTCTGCACCACGTACTCAGATTTCTCACCCAGTCTCGAAATAGCAACGGTGGCGTTTTCAGCCGTACTCCAGGGAAAGTCCGGAGAAGGATGATCTCTGCCATCACAGGGTGCCGACCATTCCAGTGTGCCGTTATCGTTCGGCCCATTGGAAAATTCCATAGCGTAACGCTGTTCGGTTTCAGTGTTGGTGAAAATCAGGATCTCGTATTGCAACTCTTCCGGATCCAGACTCTTCTCAGGATTTAATGCCCAACGACCGTTCATTTCCAGGATACAGTCGGTTGCCGCCTGTGCGCTAAAGGCAGCGAATAGTGTAAACAGGACTAACAGCGATCTCATAATTCACCTTCTTATGCTTTTATTTCAAGGTTCACTGCAAGATAACAGAATCTGCCAGGCATAGGGACACTAATTAGCCCGATTAAGGGCTAATTAGAATACCGCTAAGAGAATTGACTACTTAGATTGCAGTACGATGGCAGTTTACACAGGCACCTGAAACTCTTCCCGCCGAGTAGTAGTCAGGAACAGCTCTTTCAGCGCTTTGCCGTGCACGGGAAACAGTGTTGAGAAAGCGGCCCATGTCGTCCAGTAGAAACCGATGCCTCGAACTCAAGTCAGTTTCCCTGAGCATACCTCCAATGCGCTCGATGTCGCGCAGGCTATTAACAACATCCTGCTGAAAGCGCGCGTCTCGATTGTCATCGGAAATCATTACCAGATCGAGTTCCTGTAACTCGAAGGCTAACTGATGCATGCGGGATCGTAATTCCTCTCCATCTGCATAATCGAATGGTGGCGGGCTGGCAATTTGTGGAAAACCAGCTCCTCCTGCGCAGGCAAATAAAAGCCCGGATAAAAGCAACGCCAACGGTAATCGAATCATTCTTCCTAGCTTGATTTCAGTCATAACTCACTCTCATGAATAACAAAGTTCTCATTTGTGGTGGTACAGATATCAGACTATCAAGCCCCGGTAGTGGGATAGTTGACGCATATCACATATCAATCGCACTGATTAGCGCTACTGCGACCTGACTTGTGGAATTCTGGCCAAGATGGAAGAATTGAGCGCCTCAGATTGGATTTCACTACTTACCATGAGATTTTCCGAAAAGGATTAAATTAATGCTCAATGTTATGCGCTTAAGTCCAAAATTCTTGTTCGCCCTTCTTGCTGCCTCAACATTTGTTGCCTGCAGTGTTTCTTACAATATAGACGCCGATTTTGGCGATGCCGCCAGTGGCGAATTACGCACTGCATCACCGGAATCCGTCGGCATGAGTTCCGACAGACTCGATAACATCACTGCAGCAATGCAGGGCTTGGTGGATGAGGGTTTACTGTCAGGCGCGGTCACTATGGCTTCCCGAGACAACCGTGTTGTGCATTTTGAATCGGTCGGCTACCGCGATCTTGAGAGCCGGGATCCGATGACCAACGACACCCTTTTCCGAATTTACTCCATGACCAAGCCGGTTACCGGTGTTGCCCTGATGATTTTGTACGAGGAAGGAAAGTTCAACCTGTCCGATCCGGTGGAACAATATGTACCTGAGCTAAAAGATCTGCGGGTTTATGCGGGAACCGATTCCAGTGGCAATATGCTAACGGAAGCCGCCGACCACCCCATGACGATTCGTGAACTCATGAGCCATACCGGCGGCTTGACCTATGGCATCTTCGCACAATCACCTGTCGATGCTGCATATCTTGATGCCGATCTCGGTCTTGCCGCTGCCGCAGGTGTTCTCCAGGCCGGCGAAACAGGACAGGACTTTGTACGCAAACTCGGCGAGATCCCACTTAAACACCAGCCAGGTACTCGCTGGGAATATTCCGTTGCCGTGGATGTTCAGGGCTACCTGGTTGAAGTCTTATCGGGGCAAAGCTTGGGTGAATTCATGGAGGATAGAATTTTCAGACCTTTAGGTATGGTTGATACTCACTTCTATGCACCACCGGAAAAAAGAGATCGCTTCGCGCAAATGTATGGATATGACGAGAATGGCGAACTAACACCAGGCGAGATGTTTCCCGGCACCGACTACACAGCTTACCCGGACTTTGAGGCTGGCGGTTCTGGATTGGTTTCTACCGCTTCCGATTACATGCGCTTTAGTCAGATGCTGATAAACGGTGGCGAATTAGACGGTACCCGTATTCTTGCACCACTCACTGTATCGCTTATGAGTCGTGACCAGTCTCCCGAAGGAGTAGAAATATCTGTGTTCGGTCGCGGCGGCACTTCCTTTGGCCTGGATTTCTCAGTAATTACTGATCCAGTTGAAGCCGAGAGTTATTCGAAGGGGGAATACTCCTGGGGAGGCGCTGCCGGTACCTGGTTCTGGATCGACCCGATTGAAGACATCGTGTTTGTGGGCATGATTCAGGCGGCCGGCGCGTTTACGCCAAACGTGCGTAGTATTTCACACCGCTATCTGTATCAATCGATTATGGAACCTTACGGCCTTTAGAATTACTGCCAGGCGATTAAATTCTTACCATTGATAAAATTCTGTGGGCATAAACGGCACATCGGTGTCGTCCGGCTTGGCACCCGCCGCAGTTAACATGGCATGCACCTGACCGCGGTGGTGGGTGCCATGATTAAACATCTGAATTATCAGCGCCCAGCGTGGTCGCGTTATATCAGCCTGCATGGCACCGGAGAACCAACTCAATTCTCCTCGCAGCTCACTCTCCCTTATCTGTTCTGACCAATCCAGTATTGCCTTATCCGTCGCCGTTCTTAATTCTTTTAGTGTTTGCCAATCAGCGCACAGGTTCTGTGATTCAGCGATGCTGGTGATATCCGGATTTTGCAGCTCGGCCAGAAAATCAGGTTTTGGCAGTCCTACCAATCGATGCAGCCAGATCTGATCTCCCCACAGCAGATGATTCAGGGTGGAATAAATCGATCCGAAGAAAGCACCACGGGCCAACTTTCTTTCCTCCTCAGAAATGGAATCAGCGGCAGAGTAAATACGCTGGTTCTGCCAGTTGGTATAGGAAGCCATAAGCTTGACGTAATCTGTAGAAATCATTTTTATCAATCCTGGAGAATGATCAGAGCAGTCACTATAGAGAATTCACTACAGAGAGACTAAAAGTATTTTTAGGAAATCGACTTTGATTCTTTCTCCTATACCCATTACCTTACGGTTTCGCGCTAAGGCGCTGATTACAGGCTTTACATGGAGAAAATAAGAATGACCAATAACGATTCCAACAACCAACACTACGATGTCATCGCCGTTGGCGCTGGCATGGCTGGCCTTTACCTGCTGCATAAATTACGCCAGGCCGGATTTTCAGCAATTGCGCTGGAAGCTGCTGACGACGTTGGCGGCACCTGGTACTGGAATCGTTATCCCGGAGCTCGATGTGATATCGAAAGCCTCGATTACTCCTATAGCTTTGATCCCGAACTGGAAAAGGAATGGCAATGGTCTGAACGTTATGCCACCCAGCCGGAAATCCTGCGTTATCTTCAATTTGTCGCAGATCGTTATGATCTGCGCAAAGACATTCGCTTCTCCACGCGGGTAAAACAAGCGGCCTGGAATGAAAGTGCCCAACGTTGGAATGTAACGACTGAAGAGGGTGCGACCCTCACCAGCCAGTTCTATGTAATGGCCACTGGCTGCCTGTCGATGCCGAAAGAGATCGATGTGCCCGGAGTCGATAGATTCAGCGGCCCAACATACTCCACCACTCGCTGGCCCCATGAAGGCGTAGACTTTAGTGGTCAGCGGGTAGCGGTAATTGGTACTGGTTCATCGGGTATTCAATCCATTCCCTTAATAGCTGAAGAAGCGAGTCAACTCACTGTATTCCAGCGTACGGCAAATTATGCGGCGCCGGCCAATAACGGTCCGGTGCGCAAGGAACATCTGGATAAGTTGGAAGCCGATCGTATTGCCTATCGCGAGAACGCACGCTGGTCCCGGGTTGGCGTTCCCATTCCTCCAACGGAGGAGCCATTTTTTACCGTGGAGCCAGAAGAAAGGCTACGTCGTATGGAAGCTGGTTGGGATCAGGGGGATTTGCTGACAATTAACTCTTCCTTTGCCGATCTGGTAACTAGCCCGGATGCAAACTACGAGGTCCAGGAATTTTTCCGCAACAAGGTAAGGGAAAAAGTCGAAGACCAACAAACCGCCGAAGATTTATGCGCAAAAGAATTCCCACTGTTTACCAAGCGGCTCTGCCTGGAAAGCAATTACTTTGAAACCTTTAACAAGCCCCATGTAAAACTCGTTAATCTCCATCGCACACCTATCGAAACAATTACCGAGTCCGGTATCGATTTCGGTGGAAAATCTGTGGAGGTTGATGCCATTGTCTTCGCCACGGGCTTCGATGCCATGACCGGCGCCATCGTAGCCGTAGATATTCGCGGACGTGATGGTGTCGAGTTAAAAGATGTGTGGGCAGACGGGCCCAAGACCTATCTCGGCTTAAATGTTCACGGTTTTCCAAACTTCTTCACTATAACTGGCCCTGGCAGCCCTTCTGTTTTATCCAACATGGTAGTTTCCATCGAACAGCATGTGGATTGGATTACCGCAGCATTGGAACATCTGCGGGACGAAGATTTACAAACTCTTGAAGCTACGGAACCGGCTCAGGAAGCCTGGGTAACTCATGTCAACGACTACGGAAACCTGACCTTGTATCCACAGGCTAACAGTTGGTATATGGGTGCCAACGTACCGGGTAAGCCTCGCGTCTTTCTTCCTTATATAGGCGGTGTGGATCGTTATCGTCAGGCTTGCAATGAGGTTGTGCAAAGAGATTATCTCGGCTTCGAGCAGTCTGGCAGTAATGGCTCTCACTGCAATGAAGGACGCATTCGGTTCGTTAAACCCGACGTGCAGTTGCTGCTGGAATTGCTGGCGAGCCTCGATCAGCCGCCCCTGGACAGTCTCTCACCGGAAGATGCTCGCACCCAGATGGAAGCAGCCACGGCGCAAAGACCGCCGGGGCCAGAGGTAGGGGAAATAGTTGATGCAGCATTGCCTGGCCCGGATGGAGACATTGACTACAGGCTCTATCGCCCCGGGACGGAAGGCCCCCATCCTGTAGTAGTTTATTACCATGGTGGTGGCTGGGTACTGGGCCATGCCAGTTCCGATGATCCTTTCTGCCGCTATCTCTGTGTTAATTCAAACGCAATCATTGTTTCCGTGAACTATCGCCATGCACCGGAAGCAAAATTTCCAGCAGCAGTAGACGATGCCTACGCGGCTTTGAACTGGATTGCCGACAATGCCGAATCATTGGGCGGACAAGCAGATCAACTGGCAGTTGCCGGATGGAGCGCCGGCGGAAACCTGGCGACGGTCATGTGCCAGATGGCACAGAGTCAGGGTGGTCCGACTATTCGAGGCCAATTACTGGTCACACCGGTAACCGATGCAGACTTCTCACGTGACTCTTATTCAGACAATGCCGAGGGTTACGTCCTTACTTCCTCACTAATGGAATGGTTCTGGGATCATTACTGCGACGCCAGTGAACGCAATGACCCTCGAGCATCTCCACTGCGGGCTGAATCGCTGGAGGGATTACCGTCGGCGATGGTGGTAACCGCCGAACTCGATCCACTCCGCGATGAAGGCAATGCCTACGCAAAAGCGATGAGTGAGGACGGCGTAGCTGTGAAACACGAACAAGCACCAGGCCAGATACATACTTCATTGACGGCCGTGGATGCGATCGCCACCAGCGAAGAGACGCGGCAGCAAATGAGTGAGACGTTGAAAGGGTTCTTTAGCTAGTATTGCCAGTCAGTGGCTGCCAGTATCTCGGTGATAGCCTGTTTGTCTTCAGCGCCAAGGTGAGCGTAAGTTGCTTCGTTGGATTCGCCGGACAGAATTGCTTCCATGCGGGCCGCAATGATTGTTTTAATTTGATCGGGAAGTCCTGCGTAGGCCGCTGAATAGATCTGATAACTTAGCGGGTACTTGAACAAACGTTGTTGCAGGTCCAGATCTTTCAATGATCTCCCCTGCTCATCCTTGCGTCCCGTTGCCACGAATGCGTCAGCAAAACCCGACGTGCCTTCGATTGCATCTAGCAGCGAAGGCTGACCAACCATAAACAAGGATTGCAATAGCTCTTCACTTAACTCCTGCAAGTCTTCATTTACTTCACTGGCATCCAGCTCGTCAGACTCGTCGAGTAATGTTCTTGCGTAGAAATTTGTGCGCGCTATCAGGTTCTGAACTTCTACCTGGTGCTCGATAACAAGAAGAGCAACGATGTCGCTATAAGGTGTAAGGTAGGGACTGGTGTCCGTCAGTTCTGATATATCTTCCCTGTTCCCCGTTTCTGCCAGATTCTCATCCGCTATATCTTCAGCCTTACGAACCAATACGTTGCCAAGATGGCGCTGCTCTCCATGAAAGCCGGAAACATACCAACCACCCCATCGACTACTTATAGGCGTGCGACTTGTAGTCATGATACTACCTTCATGGGAAACCAGCTGACCCGCCACACCGGTATAGTTTGAACTCATCATAAAGCGCGGGGTACCACCCCCGGTTAATGACAGGCTGTCGTGACAGCGCAGGCAGGTACGAAACTCACGATTGAATTGTGGTCGCTCGGTTTCGAATTGGCTTAAAGTAAAAAATACCGGACCAATGTTTGGATCCATGGCTGCAATTTCCAATAAACCCGATTCCTGCACCCAGGCCACATACACATCATCGTTAAAATAGATCGCTCGAGGCACCTGCGGTGAAATTAGATGTTGCTGCAAACTGGTTCTGGAAAAAACCAGGAGCTGTGAGGCAAGGTTAATGTTTAAAGCCGCCAGGGTCGCATCCAGATAGCCGCGACTGGAATTGTGCTCGAGGGTAAACTCGCCGTTATCGATGCGGGCTTGTAACTCCGTTACTACGTCCTGAAGCTGCGCTGCCCCGTAGTTCATTACCGGGTATTCACGCTCATAAGGCGAACTGTCCTGAGCTGACAATGGCAAAGAAACCAGTGCCGCAAGCAGCAGGCAATAAGAAACGCAATTTCTCATAGTAGTCTTTTCGATCATCGCTTTATGTGCCAGCTATTCTACCTCTACTGACGCCCAAGTTCTTCAATTCAGAATGCCCATATAAGCCTTTTACTGGCAAAACCACTGACATGGCGATAATCTAGAAATCCTATTTGCCAACCAACTCTTTTCAGTGCGAGCAACAACAATGACAAGAAAATGGGCCTCGCTGACGATCTTGGCTTCCTGCCTGGTATTAGTCAACAAGGGATACTCTCAATCGTCGGAGCTTGAATCCTTCGTTGATTCACTGGCAGATGAACACATTGGTGCCACGCTAGCAGGTATGAGCGTGGGAGTGATGCGCGGGGACCAGATACTCCTGAAGAAAAGCTATGGTCTCGCAAGCCTGGAATGGCAAGTCCCTATGCCTATGGACGCCATTCACGAAGTAGGCTCAGTAACAAAACAATTTACCACCTTTTCGATACTGCAACTCTATGGACAAGAACGACTGGATCTCGATGCTGATGTAACTGCTTATCTCCCGGAGCTCGACTTGCAAGAGCGAAGCGTATCCGTGCGCCGCCTGATGAACCATACATCAGGAATCAAGGGGTTTACGGAAATGGAAGAATTTCGTGAACTCTCGCTACTCAATAGACCCAGAGAAGAATTGTTAGAACTTATCGAGCAATACCCGTTTGATTTTGAACCGGGCGAAGCGCTGATTTACAACAATTCAGCTTACATGCTAATGGGCTTAATCATTGAAACTGTTACAGGACAATCTTACGAAGAATATCTGGAAGAAAATGTCTTTCCCTTGGCTAATATGGCAAATAGCTCTTACTGCAGTAACCGAACAGTTGTTGAACAAAGAGCCTCTGGTTATTCACTCAGCGATGGCGAATTCGTTATGGCCCGATACC
Source organism: uncultured Pseudohongiella sp. (assembly GCA_964616225.1). Classification (GTDB taxonomy): domain Bacteria; phylum Pseudomonadota; class Gammaproteobacteria; order Pseudomonadales; family Pseudohongiellaceae; genus UBA9145. The sequence goes on along the minus strand of CAZTTE010000005.1, from coordinate 170,188 downwards.
ACGATCATGTTTGGCCATACGCTGCCGGCTCGGTGTGCTCTACTGTTTCTGATTTGCTTGCCTGGAATCGAGCCTTACACACCGGCGAAATACTCTCACCGAACCTGTACGAGTTATTGGTTACGCCTATCCCTTTAAATGATGGTTCGCCAGTGCGCTATGCATCGGGCATGGTGAGTTACACTCATCCGACAGGTCGAGTGATTGAACACGGAGGAGCGATCGATGGCTTCCTCTCTCATTCGCGCTATTATCCTGATGAAGATGTCACCGTTGTCGTTCTTTTGAATACCGCCGGACCTACTGGCCCAGCGTCAATTGCGAACGATATAGGCGAAAATTTGTTTGGCACACCATTCTTACCCGAAGAAAATAGTTATGCAGGAGACCTGTCCAGATTTGCAGGGGAGTATCGGGGTGCGGCCCGGGGAACAACACTCAGGGTAATAATAGAGCTTGAAGGTGACAACTTGCAGGCTACTCAATCAACGACTTCAAATACTCGTGACCCTCAAGTTATTTCATATCTGGAAGGAAACACTTTTTATTCTGGAAACAATCTTTTCTATTTTGATGAAGACGTAAATGGCGAGATAAGCAGATTGAGAATAGACTCACTTCTCAATCACTACGTTTTGAAAAGCACTCATGCCCCTTAAGCCAGCCAATTTTCTTCTTATTGCCACAGCCGTGGCACTTGCTGCCTGTAGTGAACAAACCAGCTATGACCTGATAATTCGAGGCGGCACCATTGTCGATGGCAGTGGCAATGCTTTCTTTATCGGCGATATCGCGGTTAGTAATGATGTTATCGCTGCCATTGGCAATCTTGACCAGGCCACCGCTAAAGAAGAAATCGACGCAAGCGGTTTAATCGTAGCGCCTGGCTTTCTGAATATTCACAGTCATGCCGAACCCGATGCCGTAGGCACTGCGATAAACATGTTATCCCAGGGTGTAACGACAGAAATTGTTAACGCCGATGGAGCTGGCCCGATTGATTTGCCCGCACAATTCAGTTCGGCCGCAGAGAGCGGTCTCGCGATTAATTTCGGTGGCATGATCGGTTTCAATTCAGTGTGGCGCGAAGTCGTCGGCACTGAAGAAGTTAGACCAACCCGATCCCAGATCGTTGACATGCAAAACCTGGTAGGCACGTCACTTGAAGCTGGCGCATGGGGCGTATCGGGTGGCTTAGATTATGTACCCGGTTATTACGCTACTACAGAAGAAGTCGTTGAAGTGCTCTCCCCCTTCTCCGATTGGAACGTGGTGTTTGCCAATCATGACCGGGTGACCCCAGAAAGCGGTTTCAGTTCAATCGCCGGCATGACCGAGACCATCACAATTGGAGAAGCATCGGGTCTCATTCCCCTTATCACCCATATGAAGGTGCAGGGCTGGGAACAGGGTCAGGCAGACATAATTCTCGATCGTATGAGAATGGCCAATACTTCCTTTAGCGGTGGCGCGGTGGCCGATGTCTATCCTTATCTCGCCGGACAAACAGCTTTACGGGCATTTACCGTTCCTTCCTGGGCTCAGGCTGGCGGGCGGGATGCCATGCTGGAACGCTTTGCTGACCCTGCAACGCGCGCTGAAATCATCGCCGCAGCTGAGCAGCAAATGGACCTGCGCTTCGGCGGGCACGAAGGAGTTTACCTGCTGCAATCGGGACGGGAACTCAGTGAAGCCATGGAAGAAATGGGCCTGGATTCCCCCGGAGAAACCGTGTTGCGCCTTATTGAAGAGAGCAGCCAGGGCATTATCGCTCGCTTTGGCCTGGAAGAAGACCTCATTGCCATTATGCAACATCCGACTGCGTCGATGGCATGTGATTGCGGGGCATCCACATCGGATCGAATTCATCCGCGCTATTTTGGTAGCTACCCCAAAATACTTGGCGAGTATGTACGGGACAAGCAGGCCTTAAGCCTGGAAGATGCGATTTACAAGATGACTGGATTGCCTGCCAAGACAATCGGAATGACAGATCGCGGACTGATCAAACCAGGGATGAAAGCAGATATTACTGTTTTCAATCTGGACACGATTATTGATCATGCGACCTATGATCAACCCACCCTGATGTCACAGGGAATTATCCATACCATTGTTAATGGGCAATTTGCCTGGCGGTATGCACAAGCAACTGGAGTTCACGCAGGACAGATACTCTGGCGCCCAATTAACAACTAAGGAATATAGCCGACTAGGAATCCCAGCTCACATCGTCTTCAGTCAATTCCCGGGTCCAGCTGGCAAATTCCAGCATAATGCCGTCCGGGTCGAGGAAATAAACAGAGCGCACAAAGGTTGAATCAGTGATCGTCGGGCTGGCCTGGGTTGGCGAGTCGTCGTGATTAACCACTTTAGTCACTTCCACTCCCGCCTCTTCCAGTCGCTGCTGATATTCTTCAATCTTGTCCTCCGGCACGTCGAAGGCAATGTGATTCATGGACGCATGGGCAGAAGTAATCGAACCCCTGCCTATTAAGTCTGCTGGATGAGTAACTCCCGGCTGACTTTCAGGAGCATCGGGAAACCAGAAAAATGCCAGGGAATCACCTTTACCGATATCGAAAAAGAAATGCTGCCCCATGCCATTGGGTAGATCGATAGTCTTGGTCAGGGGCATACCCAAAATACCCGAATAAAAATCCACTGTGCGCTTCATGTCTTTGCACACCAGTGCCAGATGATTTACTCCCCGGATTTCAAATTTTTCGTTAGTGGGCATGACTGCCTCCCTTTTTACCTAGCTGAGTATTCCTATTCAATTGACTTCACATGATTGACAATTTGCCTGTAAAGTCAATACCTTCCAGTCTATTAGATTAAGAGTTCTTTTTCATGCAAAGGAGGCAATATGCCCAGACTAAAACAAGTTCCAAGGAATGAAGCCAATGAATACATTAGCAAATACTATGAAGCGCTATTTGGTGAGCGGGATCCGGTAGAAGAACCAGGAACCGCAACCGGCACACCGGGAAACTGGTGGACGGTATTTGCCCTGGTCCCCTACATATTCGAGCATGCAACCAAACACTTTGGCATGTTTGGCATGTTTGCAGATAAGAGCATTAGCCAGCTGGACCCAATAGTAAGAGAGCTCGGCATATTGCGCGCTGGCTATGTTCAGGGCAGCCAGTTTGTTTTTTCACAACACTGTAAGGCAGCCCGTCGCTTCGGCATGAGTGAAGAAAAGATTGCGGCCATACCCCATTGGGAAGTGTCCGACGTTTATGACGCAAAAGACCGCGCCATCCTCGCCTGGAGCGACGCACTAATTCTGCAAGGAGGTCGCGCATCTGACGAACTGTTTGAAGCACTCCATGCCCACTTGTCCGACGAAGATATCCTGGAATTGACCTACCACGTCATGGGTTACAACTTACATGCGGTTTGTTGCAAGGCATTAAGACTGGAATACGATGATGTGCCAGAAAGAATTAGAGAAGTACCTGTTCCTGAATCGGGCGAGGTAGCAGACTGGGCTGGCGCTGCCTGGAAAGACTAAGGACCAGAAAAACTGTGCAATACCGTAACAGGTTTATATGTAGTCCGCTAACTTAACTACCTGGTTGTATTCCTGAAACGTAAGTCTGCCTATAGCTCGTTGTTTATTAACATCATTGCTAGCCAATGCACGGTAACTTTCTTGTAAAGTCTTTGTTACGGCTAGCAATGATGAGATTGGTCGCAAAATTAACTGAAAACCAAGCTCGGCAAGTTCCTCAACGCTGAGTTGAGGGGTCTTACCTTCTTCGACCATATTGGCTACCAGTATAGTCTCTGGAAATTCTTGTTTAATCCTTCCCATTTCCTCAATACTGGCGGGTGCTTCGACAAAAAGCACATCTGCTCCGGCATTTAGAAAAGCTTCACCTCTTCGAAGCGCTTCGTCTAAGTCATGGGTAGCGCGACTATCGGTTCTCGCCACTATAAGAAACTCGTCAGAGCTCCTCGCTCGAACTGCCGCAACAATTTTGTCGACCGCTTCGTCGAGAGCCACAACTTCTTTACTATCCATGTGACCACATCGCTTCGGGATCACCTGATCTTCTATTTGAATACACTGTGCTCCGGCTTGCTCATAAGCGATAACTAACTTTTCCACGGCCTGCACATCACCGTAGCCATTATCCCCATCAGCAATTACAGGCGTACCGGCAGCGGCACCTACCACCTGATGCAAGCGTTCTACCATTTCAGCGGCAGTAACCAGGCCAACATCAGGTTTTCCTAATAAGCTGCCAGCTACTCCGAACCCAGTAAGGTAGACTGCTTTAAATCCAACCTGTGAAGCAACTAACGCAGAAAGCGCGTCGAAGACACCCGGTGCCACAACGGTTTCACCGGATTGGAACAATTTTTTTATCATTCGAGTTTCTCTATGATTTGTACTAGCTAAAACAATGAACAGAGTATCAAAAAGCAATCTTAAATGGGATTACCAGATATTCAACTTCTCAGTTAGTGGCGTACCCAGGTTAGTTGATGTCAGGAAAAGTGAAAATTCGAATGCTGGGCCTCAAATAGAATCCAGATTGAAGAGAGAGTCTGCGTAAAAAAGGAAAGAAAACGAGAACAACACCACGCTTTACAGTATGCGCCTATTGCCCTAAGTTATGGTGATATTGCTCAATATTTACCGAAGACAATCAATGTGTATTGTCGCGTACTATTGAGATCATTTCTAAAATAGTTGACGTGCTAAGTGTAGATGGACACTCAGTCATCATTTGCCCTGCTCTTTTTGTTACTGGTAGTGATCGCTACCATTTTTTATGTGGCATTCTGGCCAGGCATCAGACTGCAACGCCTGGAACAGCAGCCGTTTTCTGAACAATGGCTGGCCACACTGAAAAGACGCCTGCCTTTTTATGATGGATTTACTCAAACACAGCAAATTCGCTTACAAAACCTGATAAAACGATTTCTGAATGATCATCAATTCATTGGTTGTAACGGATTAGAAATCGACGACGAAATAAGAGTGACAATTGCCGCTCAGGCATGCCTATTAATTCTTAACAAACGTGGATACCACTTTCGCAAATTGAAATCGATCCTCGTTTATCCTTCTACATTTGTCACCAACAGGGAAGTACGTGACGAACTGGGTCTGGTTTCAACCAGTCATGCTGCGATGTTAGGTGAGTCCTGGAATCTGGGAAAGGTAGTACTGGCCTGGGATAACGTCGAAAAAAGCGTTTGTAATCTGCATGATGGGCACAATGTGGTCCTGCATGAATTTGCGCATCAACTCGATAGTGAATCCGGAGCCGTTAATGGAGCGCCAGTGTTACAAACCCGTGGAGCTTACAAAAGTTGGGCGCAAGTACTAAATCGTGAGTACGAAACTCTCAACATGCGCAGTGCTAATCACTATAAGAGCCTGATCGATGATTACGGCGCCACCAATCCCGCGGAATTCTTTGCCGTAGCAACTGAAACGTTTTTCGAAAAACCAGAGGAGATGAACAGACATCATCAGGAGCTCTATCAAGAACTAACTAACTATTACCAGATCGATCCGTCAAATTGGACAAAAGATAGGTAACTAAAAGAGTTATCGGACAATTCAGCGCCCCCTTCTTTTTCCATTTTTACTCTTTCTGCTAATTTGGTAGTCTGCTGCAACTGAGTAGTTTCTAAGTGAATGGAGCAGCAATGAACCAACTGATTAAGTTATTCGCTATAGTCCTTATGCTCTCTGGGTTTGGGATTTCTTGGGCCCAGAATGATTTCCCCGACCTTGCTGGCCTTGATAGTGGCTGGAACACCTTAGCAACCGACGGTGTATGTTCTGCTGGCACGCCTTACCAATTCTACGCCAAACCTTCTGCGGACAATTCGGAAGTATTGGTGTTCTTTAATGGTGGAGGCGCCTGCTGGTTTGGTCAGGCCTGTGACCTGAATGCACAGCCCAATGTACATTCTCCTTTCGCCGACATGGATGCTAATAATCCGGCCATGGCTCGAGGCATATTCGATTTTGAAAACTCCGAAAACCCCTTCGCCAACTACTCAATGGTGGTAATGCCCTATTGTAATGGTGACGTTCACATTGGCGGTGGCGAACGAGAATACACCTACGAAAACGCAACTGGCGATGAAGTAAGCGTTACAGCACATCACAATGGCTATGCCAACAGCCAGTCTGCATTGGAATGGGTTTACGAAAACTTTTCTGCACCCAGCCGTGTAGTAGTTAGCGGCAGCAGTGCCGGCGCGATTGGCGGCTCTTTCTATGCCGGGCTGATTGCCGAGCATTATGAAGATACACCCGTTGTATTAATCGCCGATGCCGCAGGTGGTTACGGCACTCCCAACTTGTATCGAACCCTCGAGGCATGGGATGTAGCCAGCATATTACCCGATTGGTCAGAGTACGCAGGTGAAACCAATCAGACTTTAACTTTCGAAGACTTTTATATTGCCAGCGCCAACCACAACGACAACCTGACGATCGCCCAATACAATACGGCGGAAGACCAGGTGCAATACAACTTCACCTACCTGATTGGTGATCCACAAGGAAGTTTTACCCTGCCCCAGCGACTATTGAATAACTATCTGACAATTGAAAACAACGTGGATCAGTTTTCCCACTACACCGCTGGCGGTTCTACCCATACAATCATGGGCGCGCCAATCTTTTATGAGTATGAAGTGGAAGGCGTACGCTTTGTTGACTGGGTGTCTGATCTGATCAACGGAATGCCAGTCGATGACATTAGCTGCGTAAACGAAGCAAACGGTTGTGTAAACGCGCCGGAGTGAAAATTAAAATAATCGCCAGCCTGGAGTGCAGCTAGCGATCCCGAAACATATCTCTTACACGATCGGTAAACTCAGTCGCATCCCGGTTACGCGCTGCCCGTAACATATTACCCATTCCATAGTTTCCCTCATGGCAGGCGTATTCGTAGAGTTGAGAAGTGACTTTGGCGAGAGTAACAATCGCCGTCAGTTTATCCTTGAAGGTGGAAGGATCTTCGATAGTAAATTCGTAACTAATGGTCTCTGGATCAATGCGTGTAAAGCGTTCTGTTAAGGTTTTATTCCTGGAAGACCCGTAGCCCTCGAAACTCTGGGTAAGACCGTTGAAGTTCCTGGTGGTTACAACCAGGGTATCCCCATCCCAGTATCCCCTGGAATCACCAGACCATAACTCCACTTTTTCATCGAGCTCTGTTTCTGATGGGCCAGAAGTGATCCTGACCATGCGCGCGTCATGGACCATTTCCGCGTAGATTACTACATGATCTCTGTTCTGCACGATTTGCACATTGTTGTTGTAAACACTGGGCATTAGCTGTGGTCCCGCATTGAATCCAACGAGGCAGCGTTCTGATAATCCCCGATCTTCGGGGCCGTCACGCCCAATACCTCCAACCACAAAGCGTACCGGCCTTTCTCCCGGTGTATCTCTTTCTCCACCGGGACGGTGCTCAATATCTTCGATGCGTTCGGGTAGTCGACCGTTCAGGGGATAGACTAAAAGGGAGGTGCGCACCACTCCTTCTGTTCGCGCCCTCTCCATCCACATGGTGTCATTATAAAAAGCCTCAATACCTGTTGAGGTTCTGGAAGGCTCTCTTCTTCGCCCTATAGAAAAGCGTTCTCGCTGCGCTGTCAGGACTTCTTCTTCAGTCAGGAATTGTCTGTCGCCGAATTCTTCGGGTCGCTCCATGGGAACATTAGAAGCAAAGTTCCAAACACCTTGCAGATCCGGGTGGTTCCATTGTGTTCTGGGAACTTCGTAAATTTCTGCGGCCGACAAAATATTGCTGGCTTGAAAAACCAGAACGAGAAAAAGAAATTTGAGAGAAGTTCTGGCCATAATTTCTGTTTCTGGATTTATATTCTTACAACCGATTCAATAACTACTGGCTCCGAGATTTGCTGCCCTCGCGTATACTCGGAATAGGAAGTCTCATCGGTAGGACTGTTGTTTATGGCTCTCACTACATCCATGCCCCTGACAACTTTGCCGAAAGCAGCAAAGCCTTGCATATCGGCGTTGCGTGGTTGGCCATAATCCAATCCTGGCTGGTCGCCAATGCAGATAAAGAATTCTGTACTGGCGGTACCGACCCCTCCCCGTGACATCGATATGGCACCGTCGGTGTGCAGGATTCCGGTTTGTTCAGTTGTTTCGTGAGCAATTGGAGGGAATGGCCCATCTCCCTGGTTTGGTCCACCCTGAATCACCTCGATTCTGGGAGATCCATTGTCATTTGCATAGGTAACGGTTCGATAGAAAGTGCTGCCATTCATGTAACCGCCTTCCACCAGTCTTAAAAAATTTGCAGCGGTAATTGGCGCCCCGTCCAGATACAACTCAATTTCTATTTCGCCTTCGCTGGTCGTCATTAGAACATTGGCCACATCGTCCTGGGCTAAGGAATAAGAAGACGCGAAAGCAACAAGCAGTGATAACAGGTAGAACGAAGAGTTGAATAGAGTGCGAATCATCGTCTTAGCGTGGATCTAAGCGCAAAAAGTATCGGGGTGGAAATCCCATCTGAGCGCGCGCCCTAAAGCTCAGCGCATACTCCTCCCGCAACAATGCGTCTTCCTCGCCTTCCAGAGGTATGGCGAGGTAAGGTGCAAACTCCTCAGAGCCAGCCATCTTTACTTCTACATTGGGATTATCCAGCGCCTGGTGATACCAGGCTCGCGGCCAGTGGTTGGCGGCAACATAGTCATTGCCATTTACCTCGCGCAGGCTTAACACCCGCTCATGGCGTTCGTTATCCTCGTTGAAAGTGGCGATAACAATGGAGTTTCCGCCCATGGGCTGGTTCGTGCCCAGGCTGTATTCGAACTCTACCACCCGAGCCACGTAGGCCAGAAATAGCACTCCGAATGCCAGCAATCCCCATTTAGCAGCTTTGTTCATACTCATGGCCCTATAATAGCGAAAAAATCACCGGGCGCAGAGTGTTAATTAGCTAGATATTTCCTGGCTCGCAGTTGTATTCGTAGGCGTGGTAATCCTTGTATTCCGTTACCCACAGGTAGGGTACGGTGAAGAGGATGCCGCCAATTATCGCGCCAAGGTCGGCCTCTTCGCTGCGACGAAAACTGTAGTATTCCGGTCGGCAACCTTCCTTTCTTATCTCAACATCGTTTCTTGAAAAGGCCACTTTTTCATCAGAATAATGCGCATGACCCGTGCCGACATATTCGCCATTGACGTAAATTCGGGCATCAGGATCAGACGATCGAATGACGGTTGAACTGGTACATGCTGTCAACAATGTCACAGCCAGAATCAGAATTATTCTCATAACAGACCCCTAAAAAAGCAGTTTGTAAACTTGGATTTTTGAAGCTGCAGCATGAAAAGCATCAGCTTAACCAAAGCTGAACTTTCTTAAGGTTTTCTGGACATAAACTTCAGACAAAATTCAGGCGTAAAAAAGCCTGCAATAGCACTATCGCACTATCACTTTGACGAAGTGACAAAGAAAAAGGTTACCTCAATGGCTATTTAATTTTTAAATCGTCAAAGCATGTAACCATTAGAATATTTGTATCGTCTATTTAATACGAATAACAGTGAAGATGGTTATCGAGCTATTGGTTTATATTTTTTGGAGAGCTTTAAAATGAATAATTTACTCAAACCAGCCCTTTTTGCCCTTGCACTCACCGCCCCGGCAATTGCGAGCGCGGATGTCGAAACAAAACAAGTCGAAGTCAATGAAGTTGTGATTACTTTCAACGCCGCCGACCTCGCTTCAAACACGAGTCGCTTAGAACTGGAACGACAAATCCGTCAAGCCGCCGAACAGGTTTGCGGGGCCCGCACACTTGCTGCTGGCCAGGCTTCGACACTTCGCGAAGTAATGAAAAATCGTGAGTGTTACAAGAATGCAGTTGAGAAAGCACTTAATGGCGTAGAATCAGCTGCCTGAGTAAAAAAGGTTAAAGCACTTTTTGCTTTAACCCTTTTCTTTTTCTTGCAGACTACTTACTGCCTACTACCACTAATAGCAAGCGCACCAAACGGAGTATTGAATTCACCGTTTAAGCTGTCTCCTTGGACTGACCCACTGAAATCCAGCGTTATACTCTGACCCTGGGCGTCAATAGTCATCGAAAAATTCAGCGCATTACCATCAAATGCTATGCCATCTATAGATTGTTCACCCTGAGGACCGGCAAAACTTCCACTACCATCTGCATTGATAATTAACTCTACCTGCTGTGAACCTACGGGCGTGTTCATCTCAACATCCCAGATTCCAACCGCTGCTGGTGCCGCCGCAGCGCAGGCCACTAATGCCAGGGCAATCATTAACATGCCAAAAATATTTCGCAAATTCATTTTTATCTCCTTTAGAGCTTTTCTGCATACTACTGTGCTAATAGAACCCAAATCAATTTAGATACGACAAAAGGATTAACTGCTGTAGCTCACTCCCATTCCGGCGCGTACATCATTGTTAACGCCGTATTGTGCAATCGGATAGCGCAAGCCATTTGTGGAAAGCTGTTTCAGCCCTTCAATTACTTTCGGCAGGTAAGCTGGTGGAATCGCCATTAGCAACTCATCTTCCATGACACCACCATAACGGCGCTCCGCAAAGCAGGGTATCGAGAGACTGGGCTCTCCTGTGGAAAGTGCCCTGCCCCAGGAGTCGGCACAGGAAGATTCTCCAACACAACCCCATTCCAGCTTCTTGTAACCTGTCCATTGCAAACCATTTATAAATAGGATCATCTGGGCCGGCGTGGCGTAAATTAAACAAATATCAGGTGGATTCAAGCGACCACTTACCAGAGGACTAACGGCCATGGCTTCAAATTTACCAAAAGGCACGACATCCATAGCATGCTGATGGGCGCTGGCATTCTCCTGATCCGCATACCAGACGCCACTCATGCGATCTCCTGAGAGCCAATCCTCATCCCGCGGTGACAGGCCAATAACAGCCTTGCATTGGGCACCCACCAAATCATCCGCTGTTATGCCAACTGTCCAACCATTACGCGCGGCCATGCCGACAATCTGATCGGTGGTGTGTATGGCCCTGGGCCTACGGATACGCTCTACAGCCTCCATCTCATCCACTTTTTCAAAAAGCTTCATGCCGATTGGCGTCGTTCTGATGCGCAACAACTGGTTAAGTGAATTAACGATTTCCTTGAAATCCAAATTCGAGTGATCGGAAGAAATGAGGTCAGACATTACTGGCTCCCTTTGATTCATATACACAGGGATTATAAGCGAATAAACCTAAATAGAATCAGGAACAGTGAGGACTATCGACAACATGAGTGAGGTCGCTCTGTTCTATGCAAGTGAGGGATTGCACGGAAGGCGATTGCTCCAGGGCATTATTGGGAATGGTTTCGGCCCGTAACTTCAGGTGGGCGAATATCTGACGGCCGCTATAGGGTACCGGAGCCAGCAATCCTTCTGCATTGATATCAGCCGGCAAAAGTTTAAGCCTTACCCAACCTCGAACATTGCCACCAATAACCATAATGCGATTATTGTCGGCATCAAGCTTTACCACGATGTCGCAATGAGTCCTGGCCCCTACTCCCATCTGGGAGCGTCGTGCCTCCAGTGAGCGATAGTTAGGACGCATTCCACGACAGAGCATATCTCCCGGTTCGATCGCCAGATCTCCCGTATCGTGTGCTACGTAGGCAGAGAGGGATTCATTATCGTCTCGGGCCCTGATGGCCTGATCGATGTAACTGTGGTGAGCAATGGCGCGGCGGAATCTGCGGTTATCTCCCAGACCACTCTCACACATAACCCAGGATATAAATGCCGCCGACCAGGGATTTCGCCAGCGTGAACCTGCACCACGGGAGTCCCAGGATTGATTCTGACTCTCGAGAATCCAGGCACTGTCCGGCGTAGAAGACCAGTAACCTGCTATAGAGTCGGCGACACGAATCGCCTCGCTGGAATCGATGCGCGGACGCGTCCAGGGCCTTCTCTGGTATTCAGGATTATCATCGCGGGCGTGAGTCAGGTCGTAAACGGCATGCCCAAAATAGGCCCACTCCTGCACTGCCGTGTTGACGATGCGGGTGCGCAGATTGTTCGCGGAGATAGCGCGGCAATCCCGTTCCAGAAACGCCATATCACCGGGCGCCCCGGCTACCCGGGTTGAAGGAGCGACAACATCGAACACTTCCTGGGGTAAGCGGTCCTGGTATTGAAGTTGAGCGATACTGAAAGACGCATTAGCGAGAATGCTTACAGCCAATGTAACCCGAAATATACCGCGTATCTTCATTGCTTCCTTTTCCATAAACCCAATTCGACGCGCAAACGAATTATGGTCCAAGTAGACTGGAAAATAAAAGAAGAAATTAGCGGTTGAGATTAATTGAGTAATTCAGTTGCCAGAACTACTCGTAGCGTAGCACCATTGCTGGCCTGACCCTGGCGCTCTTCCAGGATTGAGAAGCCACCGCGATAAATGCGATTAGTGCCGACAGGGCAAAACTCACTATAAAAGGAAACAGGGTAAGCTCTGCCCTGGTTGCGAACAGACTGACATAAACATTGCCAACCAGGTAACCAATAGGCCAGGCGATGGCATTGGCAATTAAAATGGGTTTGGCAAAGTCCAACAAGAGCATGCGCAATAACCTGCTGCTGCTGGCACCCATGACCTTGCGAATGCCTACCTCTTTCTGCCGGATATTGGTAATAAATGTCGCATTACCCAATAAGCCAATACTGGCAATCAGGAAACCCAGGGTAGATAACACCGCGATAGCCACGCTCACGCTGAGAAACAGGTTGTAGCCCATGTAAAAAAGGTCATCGACAAACAAGCGTTGCATTGGAGTTTCCGGCATTAAGCGGGCCCAGGTTTCGTCGACATGGCTGAGGGCATCGTTTACATTTTCTTTGGCAATCTTGATTACCATTAGATTGGCGTATTCAGGAGTCAGGATCAGCGCATCGCCACTAATACCAAAGGTGCCGAAATCGACGAATTGATACTTCAGGTCATCGATGGCACCGATAACCATCATTTCCACTACCATTTCCCGCTCGACGGTTGGTGGCCCCAGGTGGCGGTATATTGTTTCTCCGACCGCCGACGGCGCATCGGTAAAACCGAGCGCCTGGGCAGCAGAATTATCCAGCAGAATTGAATAGGGACCACCGTTGGGCGTGACATCTGCAAAAGAGGGAGACCGATCATTAGCGCGATCCTGACTAAAATCTCTGCCGGCAAGAAAAGAGACTTCCATAGTTTCGGCATAGTCATAACCCACATCACGATTACCGATTAGCACCACCGCTTCATTCAGATCACTGCTCCTCGAGAGATCGACCGGCGAACTACTAATGGACCAGGGTGTTATATCGACTCTACTGACGCTATGAACTCCCGGATGACTGGTCAGCTCATTTTTAAGCAATTCATAATCTACTGTCAGCGTATCGATTCCAGTAGTTATTACGATTTTCGGGTCGGCGACTTCGCCATCCAGCTGCTGAGTCATAGTGGAATTCTGGGCGAACATGACAAAGGCCAGAATCATTAACGTCCCTGAGATAAAAAACTGGACGCCAACCATTGCTGCGCGTAGTCGTCCGGAGTAACCGGCAGAGCCCTTCGGGCGCAACATTGAAATTAAAGGAACTGTTACCGTGCGCAGGGCTGGATAACAACCGGCAATCAGCACGATCATTGCGATTATGAGCGCTAACCAGAACAAGAGCCGCGGATTTAGCAGCATCGCCGGACCAACACCTATGAGACCAAATGATCCCAGCACACTTAATACGATGGCTGTTACGGCAAAGACTACTGACAGGGAAATTAAAACGAACAACAAACTTTCGAAGCAGTACTGAAATATCAACATGCTGCGCTTGGAACCAAGAATTTTTTCTACGGCAATTTCCTGGCTTCGCAAAGAAAGTTGTGCGATTACAAGATTCGAATAATTCAGGCAACCGATAAGAAGTACCAGTACCCCTGCCACAATCAAGATAGTCGAAATATTAAAACCAGCCGTGACGAACGCGAGGGTCGTCATTAACAACTGGTTCACCGGAATCAACTCATAGGTCATGTCATCCCGCAGATCTTCCGGCAAAGTTGCCTGCACAAATTCATCCAATTCCTGGTGAAAAGACTCCAGGTCGAAATCCCTGTCTTGCGGAATCTTCAAATAAACATATTCGCTCTGGTTCTGCCACTGATCGGCATTGGGATCGATACCTGCCGCAATACGACTGAGTCGTCGCGATTCATCGCGAATCGCCATGGGAATATAAAAATCGGAGCTGAATAGAGTTACACCGGAATCCAGGTGGGAAGGACTTTCCAGGCCTCTTGCCACGGCACCGATTACTGCATCGTGCTCATTGCCGATGAGAATCCGTTCACCAATTACATCGACTCGACTAAAGAGCCGTGTTGCTGCTTCCTCGGTAATGGCTACTGTATTCGGTAGTAACGGTTCTCCCGTTTGTAATCCATGACTGAATTCCACAGGGAAAATATTAAAGAATCGATCTTCCACATACCGTGCAGTGACGGTATGGGCCTCCCCATCAATGGAGATGTCTGCGATATCCCCTATCGAGGCTTTTACAATATCGGGAATATCAGGAAAGTAAGTGCGCAGGTAGCGCGCCGCGGGCTCATTAACAATAGGAAACTTATCCGGCCCATTTGCTTCGCCGGTATTGCGAATTACCAGGTTATAAATTCTATCTGCATTCGGCCAGTGCTGGTCATAGCTATCCATGTAGTTGGCCAGCAGTAAGGCAGAGATGAAGCAGATAAAGCCGAATCCCAGGCTGAGGAAATTAATAGTGGAGTGAAGTTTGAATCGCAACAGCGCCTTGAGCGCCATTTTGGTGAAATGTGCGAGCACAGAATATCCCTCAACTTGAGCCTAATTCCTTAATAAAGACGAATTCGACCAAATTAAGTTACAGGCATAGATATCCAATCCCAGGAAGTAGTTATCGAGCTTGCTCCTGACGGATTAAGACACGGCAAAGCGGTAAGTCGAAACAATTGCATGTGGAAGATGCAGAAGCCACTGGGCAACTAACACGACGAGTGGAATTCCAAGCGTAATGAGCAAGGTCTCAACCATGGAAAGGCCGAACCACATCTCCGGCGACTGACCACAGGGTCCGTTGGCACCAAAGAAGAAAGGAATCCATTGATCCAACGGCATAAATGTTGGAAAGCCGGCACCAATAGTGCAGCTGGAAATGACAGTTCCGTTTTCAACGCCCCAGGCATACCAGCTGGTATAGAGCCCGCCACCCATGAAGAAAATAGTGGCCGAGAGTCCCACGAAACGAATCCAGAAAGTTGCCTTGAAGTACAAACTTACAGCGGCGCTGACTATCGCCCCGACTACCCAGGCCCTTACCTGCACACAGAGGGCACAGGGGAAAAACTGCAGAACATATTGGTAATACAAAGCAATGCCTTCCATGACCACCAGGTAGGCAATACCCGCTAACCAGAAATACACAGATTGGCCAAGCTCGTAAAAACGCTTCATAACTCACTCTCATTTACTACTATGCCCCAGAGTTTACCAAATCAGGACAGCCTGAGTACTTTGATTCTTGTTAAACTATTGTTCGATTGGCCAGATAGGCCGGCTCACAGGATTGAAATCACAACGAAGCAGGCCCTAAACCATGATTATGTCGACCCTTTCCGAGTGGTTTGGTGTGAACCAGGAGCTACTCTGGTTTACCACCATCGCTGTTGATCTGACCTTTGCCATTCTCCTGTTTCGCAGCTTTGGCCGTCAGGGACTTTATGCCTCAATCGTAATCAGCCTGCTGCTGGCCAACCTGCAGGGCCCGAAACTCACGGAAATATTTGGCTTACAAACCAGCATGGGAGTAATCCTCTACTCCAGCATCTATTTCGCCACTGATTTATTAAGCGAACGCTATGGCAAGGCCGAGGCAACCCGGGCAGTCATGATTGGTTTTACCGTTAGCGTAATCATCATCGTAATGATTAGCATGAGCCTGTTCTACCTTCCGGCAACCGATCCGGAAACAGCAGGCCTCGCCCAGAGCATGCACGCAGCAACCGCTACGCTCTTCGATTTTACGCCGCGCTTTGTATTGGGATCCTTGTTGGCTTACCTGATCAGCCAGCGTTTCGATGTGTGGATGTTCCATGTCATCAAAAACAAAACCCGGGGGCGGCACCTGTGGTTGCGGAATAATGTTTCCACCATGTGTTCCCAGGCATTGGATACTGTCATTTACGGTATCGTGGTGTGGTGGGGAGTGGTGGATTTCGTGACAGCAATGCAATTGGCTTTGGCAAAATATTTTTTCAAAGTGTTCATTGCGATTATCGACACGCCTTTCATCTATATCGCGAGGGAATGGAATGTGGCGGATAAGGATTGGGTTGCTGGCAAGGAAGAACAGCGGGAAAGCTTGGCCTGAACCGTCTAATTAACTGTATATAGAGTACTAATAAGATTAAATAGAATGATCATTCACCCTTCAACTACTCATTATTTCAAATCATGAGCAATCTATTCCAGGAACTAAAACGCCCTAAGGTGATTAGAGTAGCAACGGCCTATATCGTCGTTGCCTGGGTATTAGTGCAGGTTGCAACAACTCTTCTCTCAACCTTTGAAGCACCAATCTGGATTAGCCAGGCATTTGTAATTGTTCTAGTGCTGGGATTTCCACTGGCACTAATCCTGTCCTGGGCGTACGACCTTAGCCCCGAAAGGATCGTAGCCGATCCGGTCGATGCACAAGAAACCGCTGCCGCCGAAGTTACTGTGCAGGCGAATGGGGTAGCGGTATTGCCACTGGAAAATATTTGCGCCCAGGAAGGCTATGAATATTTCGTCGATGGCATGCATGCGGTACTCATAACCAGCTTATCGAAGATCAGTACACTCAATGTTTTTTCCCGAACCTCGACGCGGCTATATAAGGATACGGCGAACTAGAGCTGGCGGGAAATTTTGTCGAGAAAGCCTTCGAAATTTCGGGCCCGGCTCTGCCCTATTTTTGCCATTCAGGAATGATTACTAAAGAACTATTGGAACTTGAACCTGTGAAGCAAGTTATAAATAAATTGAACTTCCCAGAATAGATATCTTTATTAACCTATTCGCTGCAACAAATACAAACTGCGCTCACTTCCCTCTATCTGTTCAATTCTCAACAAATCGAAATCTTTTGCAAAAGCCTGTTCGAAGCCTTGCTGGGAATATTCAGTAAAAATGTCGGTGCGATTGGCTAATAGCCTTTTTACCTGGGAGTCTGATTTGGGAATGAATTCAATCACTACATGCTGAGCTATACCTTTCAAAAAAGCTGAGATCATGGTTAGCGGTACGTTATTGGAAATAGCAAGGTGGTGAATAAGGGCTAATGCCAGCACTACCCCATTATTAATGCGTTCACTAAACGAATCCCTTTCCGCCAGCGACCAACCGATGGCGCCACTGGGATTGGTCAGGTCTTGGAGCAATGGCAGCAAGTTAGGCTGTTTGTCCTGCTTAAGCTGCAAGTAATTCTTCTCCACCGCCACTGGATCGATATCCCAGGCAACTGCGGTATAACCCAACTCACAGGCGATACGACTAAAATGCCCGTTGTTCGCACCCAAATCATGAACAGCTAATATTTGTTCATTTATTTCTGACAAATACTCCCTGACTAGTTTCTCTTTGTTTTGCAGAGCTTCATTTTCGTAATTGGTGGCAGAGTAGTATTCCCCCCACTCAGTTTTGGGAACTTTCCATTGCAGTTTGCGCGTTCCTTCGTGGAGTGCCTGCATCATCGCTTCCATGGCCTTGCGACTTATGGATTTAACTTCTAAAGAAGAGCCATCTTCAGCTGTTTCACCGAATCGCTGCTGCGCTTTAGCATGGGCATGGATATGAGAAAGTAGAAAAGGTGAAAGCCTAGTTTTACCCGGCAGCAGCTTGCTGGCCAAATCTAATGGAACACCATCGATATGAACCCGCAGTAATTGTACCAATCGAACATCTGTGTGGCTCATTAACGCGAGTGGCGCAAGAAAGTGCTGACAATATTGTTTATAGCCCTGCCAGGGTTTGCCTTCTTCATATTGCATAAAAGAAAGAGAATCGATCAGTACTGCACGGCCATTGTAAAACTGGATATTGTAGGCGGAAGCATCCTTTAGGCACATTCCGTGTTTCAGTGCCAGCCGCTGAATCGTCATGGTTACCAGCGCAGCATCCTTTAACTGACTAAAGCTCCATTCATAGGGATAGGAAATAAATGGAATCAATTCAGGTTGAATAGTTTTATAGCAATCTTCTGTATTGGAAGACTCTATCTCTACTTCTTTATGGGGAATGAGCAGCTTTGCCTTGATCAGGGCGTCATAGAGTCCGCTTGAGATTAGCGCGTCATAATCGTTTGCATAGCTTTTATTTACTTGACGATAAAGGGTATCGCCCTTCTTAAACAAGAAACCAGCCGGATCTCGAAAAGAAGATGGTAAAACTTCAGATGCTGTCATCAATCCATCTCCGAGTAGTAATGCGCTCCTGCTTCCCCTATACTGTCGCTGGTATAATGGGTCTTCGAAGATTCTGTAACAAGCCTAATCCAGTTGCAAGCTCATAAAAGAGAATCCCGATTAATGTCATCAAGTTATAAAGCAATTGCAAGCCTGGTAGCAATTCTTGGCGTTGCTACGTTTAGCGCCGACGCTCATGCCTATATGAATCCCGGTACTGGCAGCATGATTCTGCAAGCCCTGGTAGCCGGATTCGCCGTAATTTCAGTAACGGTAAAAATCTACTGGTATAAACTGGTCGCCTTCTTCAAGGGTGAAACCTACGACCCTGAGGAAGACTTGCTTGCCGATATAGATCTCGATGAGGAATCAGCGGAAGATTCTTCGGACTAACCGACAATTTCTATTCGTAAAGTGCGAATAGAAACTCTCCCTACCCGGCCTTTCCAAAATGCTTCTATCTGTTCTCAAAATCCAAAGAAAGCAATAACAATTAGTAACTATCGATTGCAAACTCGCAATCACGCCAATCTTTTACTTGATCCAAATCAAGTCACCTCTAAATAAAGCACTTGAGACAACAAACTGCGACGGTTTGTCACAGGGTTTCACCCTTTAATTCACTTAGCATGCTTCCCATATCTTTTAATCAGAACAGTTTTAACTTTCGAGGAGTAGTAATGAAAGAGTATGGACCAGTTTTATTCATAGCCAGTATTATCATGAGCAATACTGCCATCGCACAAGATGCTCAAGGAATACAAGAAATCCTGGTGATCGGTGTGCAAGATACTCATACAGTGGTTACCGATGACACACTGGTGGCTCCGCCCGATACAGCACAGCTATTGCGCAAGATGCCCGGAGCGAACATAAACAAAAATGGAGAGCTAACCGGAATAGCACAGTATCGGGGAATGTACGGTGATCGTATCAAGGTATCAGTGAATGGCGCACAAATTAGCGGCGCCGGACCCAACGCCATGGATTCACCGCTTCACTATGCGCCGGTCGCCATCCTGGAATCATTGACCATCAACAGGGGTATCGCTCCAGTAAGTACAGGTCAAGAAACTATTGGCGGTTATGTTCAAGCACAAACCTACACCGGAGATTATGGGACTTCTAATGAATTTGAGTTTAATGGACGGACCTATTTTGGCGCTCAATCGGTAAATGAGGGTGCAGTAGGCAGCGGCTTTTTCTCCCTGGCAAATCGAGATCACATCTTGCGCGCTTTCGTCATGCAGGAAAAAGCTGATGATCTGGATTTCGCCGAAGGCAAGATCATTCCTTCAGAGTATGATCGAGAGCGTTATGATTTGGGCTATAGTTTCCGCAGCGGAGATCACGAATTCAGTATTGATTTCGCTCGCAACAACACCAAGGACGCAGGTACTGCTTCTTTGCCTATGGATATTCTTTCTATAGATAGCGATCTAACAAGAGCGTCATATTCATGGAGTGGAGCAGACCGAACCATTAACGCGCGATTATCATTCAGCGACAACGAGCACTGGATGACAAATTACCATCTACGCCGCCCTCCTCAGGATAATATGATGTCACCTGGCACTATGCGTCATCGACGTAACTGGGCGGTTAGCAAGAACTACGGCTTTGGTCTGGATATCGAGCAATTCGTTGACAACGGAAGCTGGTTAATCGGCATCGACGGTCACCTCACCGAGCATCGCTCGCTAATCAGCAACCCAAATGCAGCACCCTTCTATATCTCCAACTTTAACGATACAGAACGGGATGTATTGGGGATCTTCGTGGAACGAAGCGCCTTGTTAAGTGATCGCATAGGCCTTGAAGTAGGCGCGCGTTACAACCGTGTTGCTATGGATTCAGAACTGGTATCGGCCAATCTCAATCCTATGAACATGATGGCAGGAATGCCACTTATGATGAATAACATGGCCGCTATGCTGGCTAACCGCTTCAACAATAGCGATCTTGATCAGACTGACAACAACTTCGATTGGTTTGCTCGTTTGAGTTTCGAAAGCGGTAACTACACTACCTGGTACGTTGGAGCAGCGCTCAAATCCAGATCTCCTTCTTATCAAGAGCGGTATTTGTGGTTACCACTCGAAGCAACCGGTGGACTGGCGGACGGAAAAACCTATGTTGGCAATCCCGAGCTTGACCCGGAAGTTTCTCATGAGATCGAATTAGGATTCGATTTCGAGCAGGGAAATTTCAGTTTCTATCCTCGATTGTTCTATAGGGAAGTTTCAGATTTTGTCCAGGGAACACCCTCCACAAACATGATGGTTCGTAACTTTTCACAGATGATGTCCAACATGGGAATGGGAAGGCCAGATCCACTGGTATTCAGTAATGTAGATACAAACTTCTACGGTTTTGACATGGAAGCGGAATATGAATTGAGTGATCAGTTAGTACTGCGTGCAGTAGCCAGCATTGTTCGGGGCGAACGCGATGACATTAATGACGATTTGTATCGAATTTCCCCGGATAACCTGGTTTTGGCCCTGGATTACCTCGGCAGCAACTGGATAGGCTCCCTCGAGTCTGTAAGCTACGCAGCGCAGGATCGTGTTTCTTTCACCAATCTGGAGCAAGAAACAGACGGCTATTCGATCCTGAATCTAAGCGCGCGGATAAACCTGCAATCGGGTGTGGAAATCGGAATAGGAGTCGAAAATTTGCTGGATGAAGAATATGAAGATCATTTGGCTGCTTACAACCGCGCCTTTAACCCTGATATTCCAATGCGCGCAAGAATGCCGGGGCTGGGACGGAATGTTTACGGTCGCCTGATGTGGTACTTCTAGTGATAAACAGCTAAGCCAGAGTAAAAATTTGATCTCTAATTTTTACTCTGCGCTCAGGCAACTGCCTGCTTGCGTCTTCGTTCTTTATATTAGCCCAGTATAATTTTCAACGAGCATCATCTATATACTGGTCAACAATCCGCTCGAGCAGATCCAGAGGTAACGCACCCTGCCCCAGGATCAGGTCATGAAATTCACGTATATCGAATCGATTGCCGAGCGTTTCTTCGGCTCGTTGTCGCAACTCCAGTATTTTCATTTCGCCTAACTTGTAAGCCAGTGCCTGACCAGGCCAGGAAATATAACGATCCACTTCGGCGCGCACATTGGCCCGCGACAAGGAAGTATTATCGCCGAGATAATCCAGTGCCTCCTGCCTGCTCCACCCTTTCGCATGAATACCGGTATCAATTACCAGGCGACAGGCGCGCCACATCTCATAGCTTAAGCGACCGAAATGTTCATATTCATTTTCATAAATATCCATTTCTATGGCCAGCTTCTCTGAATAGAGACCCCAGCCTTCGCCGTAAGCTGAAAAACCCAATTGCGTACGAAACGCAGGCAAGTCTTCCATCTCCTGTGCAATTGCATTTTGTTGATGATGACCGGGCACTGCTTCGTGTGCCGTTAATGCTGGCAACTCATAGAGAGGCCGCTGGTCCAGGGCGTAAGTATTTACCCAATAGGCACCACCCCTGGTGCCACCGATAACGCCGAAATTGTAAGAAGCAGTGGTGTAGTTAGGCGCAATTTCATCGGGCACTGCGACAACACCATAAGGCATACGCGGCAAGCGTCCGAAAAATTCCGGCATGCGATAATCGATTTTTTTCGCAACAAATGAAGCAGCCTGCAATAACTCTTCCGGTGTTTTCGCATAAAATTGCGGGTCGGTGCGGAGGAACTCGGTGAACTCTTCAAAACTACCATCGAAACCAGACGCTTCAATCAATGCATCCATCTCACCGCGTATTCTTGCCACTTCACTTAAACCAATCTCGTGTATTTCGTCGGCGCTTAAATCGGTACGAGTTGTGTAAACCCTAATCTGGTGGGCGTAATACTCTTCACCGTTTTGTAAATCAGAAGCGGCTATACCTTCAGTGGCCGCAGGGTAATATTCATCTTCCAGGAAAGTGGCCAGTCGCCTGAAAGAAGGAATGGCATAAGTGCGAATGGCTTCTCGTGTATCAGCTATTAATTGCGTACGAACAGATTCAGGCAGTCGTTCGTTAATATTTAGTATCGGTATAGCAAGACTACTGTCATCAGGATTGTCATAAACCTGTGCCTGCACAGTTGGTAACACACCATCGATAATTATTTTCGGTAGAACGAATCCGTTGCCAATTCCCTGCCGCATGTTTTCAATATTTTCATCGAAGTAACGGGGGAATTCTTCAATACGCGCGATGTAGGCCCGGTAATCCTCTTCGGTGTTCATAGGCACACCGAAACTGGCCCGCAGGGCGCCCGCAAAAAAGCTGGAAAATGTATTAAATGGAATACGGGAAGTATTGAGCCGCATACCATCGATAGAGCGCGCTAACACCCAGACCAATAAATCGTAGTTGATCTGATCGTCACGATTGAGAATATCTCTATCGATTATCTCCAATCTTTCCTGGAATGCTTCTTCTGCACGCAGTCGTCGCGCCTGGTCCACAGGAGAAACTTGAGGTAGTAGATGGTTATAGTCAGTTATGCCGGTGCGCGTCGCCAGGGTTGGGCTTTCCTGTAACCGATAAACCCAGTATTCGTCCATAAGCAACTGCAATTGCTCTTCAGCCAATTGTGCTGTTACCTGGGACGACAACAGTGCCAGGCTGATAAATGCTATGAAGTTTAGTCTTTTCATGAAGGAGAAGACTTTATCAAATGAGAGGCATATCGAGAAATGCTTCCAGGTATTGGCTGCCAGCATCGACGACTGCAAATATTGTCCGCCTGCAGATTCACAAGGGCTTCTTTCTTCCTTATATAGCCCAGGAAAAACACCCTATTCCGGCGAAAAGAGACTGCCGGTATTGCTACGCAGGAAGCGTTCCCTTAGATAGAATAGGGAAACTAGCCAAAACCTCCCCTGCCAGAGGAGCCAGGAATGAAGAAGAACGATTTGGAAAAAGTCGCCGCTAATGGCCTGATTAACAGACGCCATCTGCTCAGTATGGGATTAGGCGGCATGGGAATGGCGGTTTCCAATTCCGTGCTGGGCGCCGATGCCGGATTGGAAATTCCGGACTGGTCCAGGTTTCCCGGCCCGGGACCCAGCGCCTATGGCGAACCTTCACGCCATACCGGACTGCAGCGGATGGCCGCACCGCCCAATCCTACCTACCCTGGCGGCGGTATTTCCCGCACCCCATTGCAGCATTTACAGGGCATTATTACGCCGAATAGCCTGCACTTTGAGCGCCATCATGCCGGTGTACCAGACATCGACCCCGCCGGGCACAAGCTGGTAATTAACGGCCTGGTAAGACAGCCGCTGGTCTTTGACTACGAAGATCTGCTCAGGTACCCAATGGTAAGCAAGGTGTATTTCATCGAGTGCTCTGGCAATGGCAGATCTAATACCCAGGGACTACCAGGTGGCACAGCCCAGAGTCTCCATGGCCTGGTATCCTGTTCCGAATGGACCGGCATTCCTCTGTCTACTCTGCTGGATGAAGCCGGCGTATTAGCTGAAGCAACATGGATAGCAGCAGTCGGTGCCGATGCCGCCAGTATGGGACGATCAATTCCAATGGAAAAGGCGCTTGATGATGTGATGGTCGCTCTGTTTCAAAATGGAGAACCGGTTCGTCCTGAGCAAGGTTATCCAGTGCGCCTGTTTGTCCCCGGCTGGGAGGGCAATATCAGCGTGAAATGGCTAACCCAGATAAAGTTAACCAATGGACCTGCCCAGTTTCGCGACGAAACCAGCAAATATACCGACACTCTTCCTGATCGCAGCAGCCGCCAATTTACGTTCCCCATGGAAACCAAATCACTCATCACTTCTCCTTCCGGTGAAATGACACTGCCACGCACCGGGCTTTACAAGATTACCGGTATCGCCTGGTCCGGTAGCGGCAACATAACTGGCGTCGAGGTCAGTGCAGACGGCGGTCGCAGTTGGGGCGAGGCTCTCATCGAGAGTGAGCAATGGGATAAGGCCCTGACCCGCTTCAGCATTCCCTGGGAATGGGATGGCGGAGAGGCGATTCTCCAGAGCCGGGCCACTGACAGTGCCGGCAATGTACAGCCGACCCGCGCAGCAGTGATTGCCGATCGCGGCACCAACGCCTTTTATCACAACCCTGGAATTCAAAGCTGGGCAGTGAATTCGTCGGGCGAAGTTAGTAATATCGCTGTTTAAGCGCTTTTATAAAAAAAGAACCAGAAAGAAAACAATAGATGGTGGGTGTGTAGCTTTAACGAAATCACGCCTATTTGTCTGAACAGGAGAAAGTAAATGAAGCATCTAAAGAAATTCGCGTTAATCGCAGTCTTTACGCTTATGTCACTACCTGCGAAAGCCCAATTCGAGAATGTCGGCTCAATCGAATTTCCGACTTCTGAGTCAGGCGAAGCACAACAGCATTTCCTTCGAGGCGTTGCGATTCTGCACAGCTTTGGCTGGGAGCAGGCCCAGGAGCAGTTTCGGGCCGCACAGGAAATAGCACCTGATTTTGCTATGGCTTACTGGGGCGAGTCACTGGCCTACAACCATCCCTTGTTTTCAAACATGGATTCCACCGAACCTCGAGCTGCGCTGGAACGCCTCGGTCCAACTGCGGAAATTCGCAGGGCAAAGGCACTAACTGATCGCGAGAAAGGATTTCTTAATGCTGTTGAAATTCTCTGGGGCGAAGGTGAAATAGCGGAGCGCAAGCTGGGTTATATGGAAGCCATGGAAGATCTCTACGAGAGCAATCCTGATGATGACGAAGTAGCAGCTTTCTACGCTCTTTCTGTATTGAGCGCCCGCGCAGTAACACCGGATCGCGATCTGGATAATCGCATGGCGATTAAAGCCGGCACTATAGCACTGGACATGTTCTCTCGAAGACCGAATCACCCAGGTGCGGCACACTACACGATTCACTCATTCGATGATCCGATTCACGCGCCATTGGCACTTGAAGCTGCTTATCGCTATGCCGAAATCGCACCTGCCGTATCGCATGCGCGACACATGCCTACGCACATCTTCATTCAGCACGGCATGTGGGATCTTGTTTCCTACAACAATCAGTATGCCTACGATGCAGCCCGCGAACTTTGGCGGCCTGGACAGAGCATGGGCGATGCCATCCACGCACTGGACTGGGGTCAGTATGGCGACCTGCAGAAAGGTGATTACGAAAAAGCACGCCTCTGGATTAATCGCATCGAAACCATGTCTACCCAGGGCGGATTTGCTGAAGGCGGTGCGCGCGGTGCTGCCGGAGCAGCTCGAGCAAACAACACTGTTGCGCTAACCAAAAATCGCTACATAGTAGAAACTGAAGAGTGGCGCATCCAAGACATTACTGAAGATTCACCAGGCCACGAAGTATTAGCTACTGCACTTTCTGCCTATCACATGGAAGATCAAGCCACCATGCAGGCGGCTGAGCAGGAATTAAATCGACGTGTTGCTGACGGGGAAGATGGCTTTACTGCCATCATGGCAAAACAGGTGAGCGGGCTACTTCACGCTGGCATGGACCATGCTGATGTCGCTGCAAACTTCTTTAATCAGGCGGTTGAGATAATAACGCCAATGGCACCACCCCGTGGTTCAGCCCAACCGATTAAACCTGTATTCGAGATGTACGGTGAAGTGCTGAACGACCTCGGTCGTCACGAAGCCGCCATCAAGCAATTCGAAATCTCGCTGGAGCGTATGCCTAATCGCCCGCGCTCACTGTCAGGCATGGCCCAGGCACAGGCTGCTACTGGCAATGCTGCAGCAGCAGGAGAGTACTACCAGATGCTGGTTAACATCTGGGAAGGCGACGAAGGCTTTATTGCCGAAGCTCGCTCCTACCTTGCTGGTAATGCAGGCGGCGGAGCAGAGTAAGACTGTAAAAACGATTAAATAGGGCGGAAGATAAAGAAAGCGCAAATTTCTTTGAGTCTTCCGCCCTTTTTTTATCAGGAGTTTATGATGCCGTTTCGTTTTATTCTCAGGCCATTCCGAAAAACAATAGACGCACTGCCATCCGCATTATTTACGGCTCTAATTTGCTTTTCATTGCCCGTATTGGCACAGGAAGCGGAAGTAGGCGAGCAACTCTTCCAGACCCATTGTGCGCGATGCCATGGCATTCTCGGCGAAGGTGGCGAAGGCCCCAGCCTGAAACGACCACGGCTCAACCATGCCCCGGATGACAATGCGCTCTATTCTGTAATTACAGAAGGCATACCGGGTACCGGCATGCCAGGCTCCTGGATGCTAAGTCCTGAGGATGGGCGCCAGTTAGTTTCCTATGTTCGCAACCTGGGCCAGTTACCGGATGAACCAATGCCGGGTGACCCGGCAGCTGGCGAAATCGTTTACAACAATTCAGGTAATTGTGCCAGTTGTCATATTTTGAACGGTGTCGGTGAGGGCATCGGCCCGCAGTTAAATGGAGTTGGAGCCAGAAGAAATTCAGAATACCTGAGGAGGTCGGTTACCAGCCCTGAAGTAGAACAGCCGAAAATCGTCGATCGTTTTCGCGGTACGCTCAATGCTTTTTTGACAGTACGCATTGTTTCCGAATACGGCACCTATGAAGGCATGCGCATTAACGAAGATGTCTTTACCGTGCAAATGCGCGATCTCACCGGCGACATCTATTCATTCGAAAAAGCTGATTTGATCAGCTATGAAAAAGCCTTCGGCCACTCCTATATGCCAGGTTATAGCGCAGCATTAACGGAAACCCAGATCGACGATGTGATTTCCTACCTGATGACACTGCGCGACTGATTCCAGAGAAAAACTATGAAAAAAACTAACAAAATGAACGTGAAGTTTGCCTGTTCATTCATTTTGGCAATCTGCACACTATATTCCTTCGCTACTCTTGCGGATACTACCTACGAAGACCATTTAGCTGACGAAGCCAGCGGTGCCGACTGGCTATCATACTCTGGCGGGTATAAATCCCACCGCTTCTCGCCCCTTTCTCAGATAAATACCGCTAACATTGAGCAGCTCAAAGTAATGTGGGCTTACCAGATGCAACCCACGGGCATTAGCGGTGCCGGATTACAGGAAACAACACCTGTTGTGGCCGATGGCATCATGTACCTCACGGAATCACCAAGCAGTGTTACTGCCCTGGACGCACGTTCCGGAAACCTGCTGTGGCATTGGACGCCAGACATCTCCAATGAAGTACTGAATATTGGTTTTCCACGCATTAATCGCGGCGTTGCCCTGTTAGATAACAATGTTTATGTGGCTACCTTAGATGCGCGAATATTCGCATTGGATGCCCGAACCGGTGCGGTTCGCTGGGAGTCTCAAGTTGCAGATAACTCCCTTGGGTTTTCACTGACCCTCGCGCCTCTCGCACTGGATGGCAAAATAATCGTCGGTGTCAGCGGAGCCGAAGCTGGTGTTCGGGCGTTTCTAGATGCCTATGATGCTGTAACCGGCGAACGACTCTGGCGCACGTTTACGGTCCCTGCCCCTGGTGAGCCTGGTAGCGAAACCTGGCAGGGCGATGACTGGGAAACCGGTGGTGGTTCTACCTGGCTAACCGGATCCTACGATCCTGAACTGGATTTGCTTTACTGGACTACCGGCAATCCTGCACCGGATTGGAATGGCGACTTACGCCCCGGCGATAATCTGTTTACCTGTGCCGTTATCGCCTTCGATCCTGATACCGGCGAAATGCGCTGGCATTTTCAATACACACCCCATGACACCCACGACTGGGATGCTAATCAAATTCCAGTATTGGTAGACGGTGAATTTGAAGGGCAACAAAGAAAACTCCTGGCCCTGGCCAATCGCAATGCTTTTTACTATTTACTGGATCGGGAAACCGGAGAATTTCTGTTAGGCGAAGAATACTCCTATCAAACCTGGGCCGAAGGTATCGATGAAACTGGTCGGCCTATTGTTATTCCTAATACCGAACCTAGTCGGGAAGGCGTTCTGGTGTGGCCAAGCTTGCAGGGAGCAACCAACTGGTTCTCCCCTTCCTACAATCCCCAGACAGAACAATTCTTTGTCGCCAATCGACGCATGGGTGCCATCTATTTTAAAGCCGATGCGGAATACCAACCGGGCCAGCCTTTTCTCGGCGGTGGAGAACAGGCATTGGATGGCGTCCAGGCTACAGGTGCGATACTCGCCCTGGATGTAATGTCAGGTGAGCAGCAGTGGGAATTCGAATTGCTTACCCCACCCTGGTCCGGTGTGATGGCAACCGGCGGCGGTTTGGTGTTCGGCTCCAGCAATGAAGGTCAATTCTTTGCCCTGGATGCAGCGACCGGTAATCCCTTATGGAATTTCAATACCGGCGCGCACATACGCACCAATCCCATGGGATTTTCTATCGATGACAATCAACGGGTAGTGATTATCGGCGGCCAAACACTCTTCGTGTTTGGCCTCGAATAAGAAGCTTGTTTATCTAACAGCTATTGTGCCAGACCGATCTCTGCCTGCTGTCTGATGTAATGCCTGATTTGCTCTAACTCGGTATCTGAGAATTCCGTAAACGGCGGCATGCCATTACTGGAAAGTGCCCCTCCTCTTACTACTTGCTCGAACGTGCTCTCAGTTAAGACTATTGCAGATGCTCGCAAATCCGGCGCCATTCCTGCAGCAGTCGCTGCAGCACCGTGGCAAGTTGAACACAGCGATTCATAATCAAAACCTCCAGCGTCGGCGATAGCAGCGTCTACGATAAAGTCAGAACTTGCCAATGGGGTTGGTACTCGCGGTGGCACCGGTATCGATATAGATTGAGAACCATCGAGAGAGAAAGTCATTAATCTGCGAGTTTGCTCACCATAGGCCCAACCGTAATCCGCCAAGTCCTGTCCGCCGAGAGCCGACATAGCACCACCCCAACCAACCAGAATCGCCAGGTATTGTTTACCTTCTACCGAATAGGTAATAGGCGGTGCCGAAACTCCTAAACCGAGAAATTCTTCCCATAGCTGCTCACCAGTTTCTGCGTTATATGCACGAAGGTTACCATTGGCTTTTCCCTGGAACACAAGATTTGACGCAGTAGTTAGTGTTCCGGCATCCCACACTCCATCGCTTGGGACTTCCCACACCTGCTCGCCACGTGCAGGATCCCATGCCTGTAACGCACCCATGACACCATCTTGGCGAGTTGATGCGCCAAATTCGTAACCAACGCCGACTTCGATTCGCCAGCCCTGAGCCTGAAAATTTTCCAGATCGACATCGACATCGGAAAAACGAAATTGCCAGTGAATGGTGGGAATATAGACCAGACCTGTTTGGGGATTGTAAGACATGGCATGCCAGCTATGTCCCCCTATCGGAGTTGGCGCAATATCTACTGGCTCCAATTCATAACGGGCGCCAGGCATTTCCACCGGTCTACCGGTTTCCAGGTCAACATGGGATGCCCAGCTAACCTCTGTGTAATTCTCAGCAGAAATCAATTCTCCATTTTCGCGATTAATGACATAGAAGAATCCATTCTTTGGTGCCTGCATAAGTGCTTTGATTGATTCACCTTCGATGTTTAAATCTGCCAATACGATGTCCATGTTGGAATTAAAGTCCCAAGTCTCACCAGGGGTGTTCTGATAATGCCAAAGGTAGTCACCGGTATCGGGATCCAGGGCTACGATCGAATCGAGAAACAGGTTATCGCCACCGTCAGGACTGCGTATTTTTCTGTTCCAGGGAGAGCCATTGCCGGTGCCAATATATATTTGATGAAGTTCTGCATCATAAGTAAAACCATGCCATGCATTGCCGCCCCCGCCGTGCCGCCACCAATCACCAGTCCAGGTTTCCGCTGCCATTTCCATGGCTTCGCTCTCGAATCCATCGGAAGGATTGCCAGGCACAATGTAGAAACGCCACAACTGCTCACCGGTATCAGCATCATAGGTGGTGACGTAACCACGATTAGGTCCATTTTCTGTGCCACCATTACCAATCATCACTTTGCCATCAAAAACTTTTGGCGCGCCGGTAATGTACATGGCTAGTTCAGGATCGATGGTTTGAGTGCTCCAGAGTTGTTCACCATTGGAACGATCGATACCGATTAAACGTCCATCCCAGGTAGCTACAAACACTTTATCTTCCCAGATACCAATGCCTCGACTGTTATCCCAGCCGGCGCGCATACGACGCGCAGCATATTGGGCCACTTCCGGATCAAAGCGCCACAATTCTTCTCCAGATGTTGCATCTACAGCGCGAACAATATTCATGCTGCTTATAAAGTACATGGTGCCATCGACAACTAGTGGTGTTGAAACCAGACTACGACTGTTCGGTAAATCGATGTACCAATCGAGCTCCAAAGAACTTACGTTCGATTGATTGATCTGGGCAAGAGGACTGAAACGTTGCTCACTATAGGTCCTCCCATAAGCAAGCCAGTTTTCACCAGCATTGTCGTCACCCATGGTCTCGTTATTGACCGGTGTCTGAGCAAAAGAAAATGAAGCTATAAGCGAGACGCATAGGAATACAGCAAGTGAAAGAATTTTAGTTACAAGACTAGAGCGGAGCTTGAGCATGGTGCCTTTCCTTTTGTTTATTTTATTGGATCGGATTCAGCACGCAGTCGTTCCATATACTGCGAGCAAGCATATTAGTAAGTTTTAAGTTACTTGCATACCACCACGCGAAATTATCCGGGGAATTGCTCTGTCATCCCTGGTAAATCTGACGGGAAATTACTCGGTTGCTGCTTTTTGGGTGCTGGCTAAGCTGGTTCCAAAGTAAGTGGCTGCAGGAAGCAAAACCAACATAAACACGATAAACCAGGTCGGGTAAGGCAGCATGCTCATGTTAAATGCCGCCATACCTACCAGGAATATACCTACGCCATAACCATGCCATGGGTTGCGATTGTGTCCATAGCGAGTAGCAAGCCAGGTGCATATGACCACCAATCCGCCCCATCCTACTCCACCAAGAAACACTAAGGCCCAGGTGGGATAAGTCTCAACCTGGTAGGCAACTTCTTCGAAGGTGCCGCCGAAATCTTCAGGGAAAGGATGGATAAGTGCGCTCACACCTTCCACCAGCATGAAAAGAACCACTGAGACAATAACGCTAAAAACTACTGCTAATACACTTTTTATAATTGGATTTTGCATAACAGGTTTCCTCAAGCTTTAAAAACTAAATAACTGGCCGGTCACTTCTTTTTAGTTAACGCGAATAATGCCCACACTGCCTTCAATATCAATTTCTGTATCCCACTCATCAGATAAACGTTCTACTCTCTCCAGAATTTGCTGCGCCCGCTGTAAGTCAGCCATGCGCGGAATACCCAGTCGTGAATCTGGACCATCAATACCTAACTCCGTTGGGTAGAGTCGCACTTCCGTCAGTTCACCATCTTCATAGTGGCTGATGGCTACCAGGGATTCCAGGGATTGGGTATTGCCACCAAAGTTTCTCGCGAACTGTTGCATTCTTCGATCTGTACTCGCAGTTTCATTACCCAATGCAACTTCCAACTCCCATTGCGCTTCCCGGAAGAATTCACCCAGCCCGTAAAAAATTGGTTTGCCATTATAAATTTCAATGCCGCGTAAAGTTTGCACTCCAGTTCCAACGAATGCATCGGCACCAGCATCAATTGCCTTGCGGGCAAGTTCTTCATAGAACGCGGGAGGTCTCGTACTTAGATGTTGAGTTTCTACAATGGAACGACTCTGGTGGATATGTGCTGCAGCAATGACGAAATCACCCAATTGTCGTGCGTTGCGAATATTGCGAAGAACACGATCAAGGTCATTGTCATTCATGTCGTAAACAACGGTGCCGGGAATCTCACCGTTTGTGGCAACGCGATAATTTGGATTGTTTCTTCCGGAACTGGATGCTGGAAAATTTATGCCAGCTGAAGCCGAAGATGACGCCATTCTTCGAGGATTGTCATATCTATCTGAAAACTGCAGGAATTCATCCCGCACTTGTTCCAGCGCGTCAAACTGTTCCTGAGACACCAGGATCGTCTCGTTGTAGCGCAGCATGTTGAGACCAGGTCTTCCTCCGAGATTCCCGATTAGAGGTGTTGCCGCCAGGCGATTATGTTCAGGCCAGATCGGTGCATGGGTACCAACCAGTGCTGCACGTCCCTTGGCCGTTTCGAAAAAAACCGGTGCCGCCGCTTCCTGTAAATTCTTTCCTGAACCTGCGTGAATAATCCCTGCTTCATCCAATAAGGAATTAGTGGAAAACATTCCTGCGAATTCGGAATCCAGTAAGTGATTTTGTGCACGGTTCACCATGTCGAATCCCATTAGCTTGAGATCGGCAGCAACTTCATGGGTGCCCACAAAACCATTCATGGGGCCTTCGAACTCACGGAGGTTTGCCAGCTCCCCTTCCATGTTGCCCATGGCCAGATCGGCATTGCGAATTAACTCGAATACTTCCTGGACTTCGGGATCGGCAAGTTGCGATGCCGGCCTTCTGATCATCAAGTCGCCGACACTGGCGAAGGTAAAATCTCCAGCCATGGTCATTGCCCGGTCTCTTTCATTGAGAGGTGGCAAATCGGATTGGCTTTGCACAGTCGAAGTTGCCAAGACCAAGACAAGAAAAACAAACCCGAGGGAAAAAGCTGAATTTGGTTTAGTTGTTGTTCTCATAATTATTCCCAATTGGATTACGTGTTATTGACGGTCGAGCAGTCTGCCCGCTCCACCTAACTCGTAGTACACCAAAGGCACGAAGTCCACTGCAGTCCAGCCTGCTTCCTGACCCCACTTGGCATCATATTGAGCCGTTACATTTGCAGCCATTACTTCATCAAGATGATTACCGGCACGAATCATGGCGTAAACCTGGTCCCGTACGTCCAGAATCATATCCCGAAACTCTTCCATCTCTGCCCGCCCGACTATTTCCAGACCATGCCCGGGAATTACTTTGGTATTTGGCCCTGCCATTGAAATCGCCAGATCTAAAGCCGCAATGGTTCCCCTCAAAGTACCGCCATTAAATTTGTCCACTATGGGATAACTAGTAGTTCGGAAAACATCTCCCAAATGCAAGACATCGGACTCGGGAAAATAGACAAAAGTATCGCCGTCGGTGTGAGATGGTGGCGCCAGGAATGCACGCACTTCTTCACCATTTAAGTGAAAGCCAATGGCGCTGTCGTAAGTAATAACCGGACGAGCACCCACTGGTTGCTGGGGTGCAAAACTACCTCCCTGCCGGGGAAAATGACTGCTTTCTTCCAGAAACCTTGTGCGGGTATTGTCGTGGGCAAAAATCAATACACCGAGATTAGCCAGATTTTCATTCCCACCTACGTGATCGCCATGGATGTGCGTATTGATGAGAAACCGAATTTCCTCGTCGCTTACTTCTCTAATAGCCGCTACAAGTCGATCAGCAAGCGGGGCGAATAAGGCATCAACGAGGAGAACACCGTCTGGCCCGATTTGTACTCCAATATTGCCACCGCCGCCAGGTCGTTGAACCATATAAACGTTACCCTGAACATGTTGGATGCTGAGCTCGACTCCCGCAAAGTTTCCCTGTGAGAAAGAATTTGGCGAAACAAACTGAAGGCCGCTCAAAACTAACAATAGTGACAATGACTTTTTAACTCTATTCATGTTTAATTCACCTCTTAACCGCCAAATCCAAACAGCGAACATTATCTATTAATCTATAAACTCGAGATCAGCGATAGCGATTCCGCTTTCACCAGCCACTGAATACAGCAAATAAGTTTTATCCCCCTCCTGATATATTGCCGGATCCCTGAGTTGATTTACTCGCACATCGATATAACCACCTCGCGATGCTTCAATCGGCAGATCCGCTCCCTCCCAATTGGTTTCAGGACGTAGCACTTCAACTGGCTCACTGGCTATCAGATCCATCCAGTCGCCAGTCAAATCTATGATGGAAAGAAATATACGCTCTGGTGAGTCACCCCTGTTGGTAAAAAACACATAGAGTTGATCGTCGCGAATCAACAAAGCGGAATGACGCATGTCTGGCGTAAAAAGATTCGGCCCTTCTTCAAAATCAGACAAGCCATCACGAGAGCGATACATGAAACCCGGCATGGACATCGCATAGTAGTAATCATCGTGCTGGATTACGCGAAAGTAAGCACGACCAAGATCTTCTTCCTTGCCTTCGAAATTAATCCCATCACTGGATATCGCATGACGAGTAAATTGCCGACCAACACCTCGACCGTGGTAATACATCACGATCTGCTGCAAATCTTCCCGTACATGTACATCCGGTGAGGCGATATGCGCATATAAAGGAGCGTTTCGCCCCGGCGCCAGTGAACAGGGAGGACAGGTAGTGGGAAAATAGGAATCTTCCAGTTTTAGTGTGCCTGGAGTGTAGACGGACCATGGCCCGGTAAGGGAGTCCGCGTAAGCCATGCGAATGTATTCACCACGATGATCGGCAAAATAAAGATAGTACTCACCCAGGGGATTCTCGATCCAATCAGGCACCTTGATCAGCGACGGCCCCTGGATATTCACACCCATACGCTGGTCCATTGCTGGCGTAATAATGGGACCGCCACCAAGACGTGTTACGGTGACCGAAGCGGATTCTGCTGCCTGAACCAGAACACTGAATATAGAAAATAGAACTAATAAAAATAGATTTCTTGCTTTCATAAACACCCGCTTAAGGATCTTCCAGCCTGCGTCCTGCACACGCAGACCCGTTTAAAGAAGTCACACGTAGAAGATTAATCCCTTTATTGGCGAATGCATCCATATCGGAACAACGCACATAGGTAAAACGCAAATCCAGTTCATCTCCCCTGCCCAGACCTTCATTAGCCAGCAGGGGCTGCACGTCAAACAAGGAGGGATTCTGTGCCAGGCTCAGCTCCCTGATATTTCTCAGACCAGACAGTGCCTGCACATCAGTAATCCTGTTATTTTCCAGCCGCAACACCTGCAGATTGGTTAAGTCACGTACTGCAGAGACATCTTCAATCTGGTTGTCGCTGAGAAACAGGTATTCAAGATCTGTCATCGTACTTAACACATTGATGTTATTAATCTCGTTGTTGTTTAAACCCAATTGCAGCAAGCCATTCTTGTTGCGCAACGCAGTGATGTCCTCGATCTGATTGTTATGTATCCACAGCAGAATCAAGTCATCCATACCGGCGAGCGCACTCATGTCGGTTATCTGGTTATCGTAGAGGCGCAGGTGAGTCATGTTTGTTAGATCTGCAAGAGGACTGATGTCGCTAATACTGTTCAGGTGAATTCGAAGTAATCGTAATTCCGTCAGATCAGCCAGTGGGCTGACATCGGTGATGCCATTAAAGACGACACTGGTATCCCGACCATCATTCATGTTCATGTAATGTTCCTCTTGATAAGGATACAAACCATGGACATGCAGGCGGCGCAATTTTGTTAGTCCGCTCAGGGCACTGATATCGGAAATAGGATTTTCACTGATGATCAATTGCTCTAATTCAGTTAATCCGCTTAAAGGCGTAATATCGCTGATCCAGTTGGTATGCAGGCTGAGAAACTGTAATTTGGTCAGCTCTTTAATCGGACTTATATCCGTAAGCAGTCGATTCAATAAGGAAAGGCGCGTGAGATTGGTGAGATTCTGGATGCCATCGAGGTTTTCGAATGGCTTCTCTGGTGAAGGCCGCAGGGTGCCACCGTAAACCACCCGCTCGGAATCGGATCCAACGGCGAGCTGGGTCAATTCAGCTAACAGGCCGCAAGTCAGATCAGCCTCGGCATCCACTGACAATGCATCCCTGACAAGCTCTTCCAGGTCCGGATCAGCAAAAGTCGCTATAGCAGAGGAAGGAAAATCGCGACAATGGTCTGTTGCTTGTAATACCTGCTGTGCCTGCGCCATTGGCAACAGCACGAGCAACAGCGTACCAAGAATAGATTGCTTCATGAGTGCTCCTGTTATGGGAGCGTGTAAAGGTAGCGTTATTCGATAACTCGCACAACTACATCGACATCGGCTGTCAATCCACCGTCATCAGCGCGGCCACGGAGGGTGTATTCCCCTGCTTCGTGAAAAGTCACGTCCGTACGAACTACTCCATCTTCCGGCATTTCCGGCGGCTTCCAGAAAGGTGACCAGGGTGAGTTTTGAAAGGCACGGGTATCCTCCCAGGTTTTAACCTGCAATGGACTGTAGCTCACATCACCTGAACCTCGCACCACAAACCAGGAGAAAGTCATACCCACTACGCGATCCACAGTACCGCGTATTAGTGGCTCCAGCGCTTTCTCTAACTTCTCCCTCGCAATTTCATAGTTATCCAGAGCAGGCGATTCGAAAGACTGACGGGGATTGGGTTTGGCATCGTCTTCTATAGCCACCTCGAGTTCGATAGTTTCCCCAACTCTCACCGTGCGAACTTCGTCTCCGTGCAGTGATACCCTTGGCGCAGTGTTGGTCTGTACATCTTCGCGGTTATTAAAACCCCCGGCTACGGTTCCCGCTTCCGACATGATGGTGATTGGTTCAAGCACGTAGTCTTTTAACAATGTGCCGTAGGCTTTTTGGGTAACACCTTCTCCGTGAATTAAAGTCCAGACTAACTCTCCTTCAAAATCTGCCGGAACCCGAACCCCAAAGGTATTGCGATTTCGACGCGGCAGGAAGTGTGTTGGCTGGCCAAGATCGGCTTCGCCGGGAGAAAAAAAGTTATTGGTGCCAACAGGCACATCCACTTCTTCTTCCCAGTTCTCATTCATATAGCCAAACAACATGGTGTAAGAACCATCTTCGTTGGCCACCCAACCTTCATAGGCGGGAGATAATCCCTGACCCGATTCATAATAAGGAAGAAATTGCGCTGAGCTTTGATTGCTCATCAAGAAAAGCAAACAAATAGCTGCTGCAAATTTTGTACGCGCGCGATTCAAGACAGTCATCGCTTAATCCTCCAGGACTATTTCTTCAGTGAGAACAACTAGTCTTCGGCACCAACTTCCTCAACGACTTCCTCAACTATTTCCTCTTCTCCCAGCAAGGGAAGGTCTGCCATGCACAGCGGACAACCCAACAGATGATCGTTCACCGTTAGCCCGAGTCGTTCCCTGCGTTCTTTCATCTCCTGCACAAACTGGGCATCGGTCAAGCCCACGGATTGGCCAAGATGAAGAAACATATTGGTAATAGAACGGTTACCTGATCCGGACCAGTTTCTCGGATCGATGACATTGGGATTGCTTGCTACGTTATCCATGAAGCCGATCATGTGAAGAATCGTTCCCTTGGGAAGCAGCGGCGCATAATCGTCCTCGAACGTGTATTGCTTCACCCAGTTATGATCGTAACCGGCACAGGCAAGGGTTTCGATTTGATTACCCCAGATCGCTTCCAGGCACATGCGAGCACCCGGCGCATGCAGGTGTGGCTCGAAAGAACTGATCTTGGTGTGTTCAGTTAATACCGAGTAAGTGTGCAATTCCTGGTTGGGTCGATTGCCATGAACGCTGATATTTAATCCATCGCCCAGTTCAAAATTCGCCTTCCTGTGTTCGGGCACATAATCTTCGGGATGAAAATAGAATCCCAATTCCATGTGACCAGTGGTATCGATGCCATTGGAATGCAAATGGTAAGTAACCGGAATTACATCGGCACCGGCAGGTAAGAGTCGCCCGGCTTTGGGATCGAAAATATCCGGATTTCGCCCGAGTTCATGCACCGGCCAGGTCTCTCTTTCCTGAATACCTGCATCGGGTGCGCCAGTTTGCCAGGTCATGTGGTGGACGATGTATAAACCACCAACGACGGTTCCTGCGATAGATGAATTTTTGGCATCGTTAATTTCGCGCATTTCAACTGCGCTTACGTAACGATCTTTAGTTAAACCGGTTGATATTGGAACGCCGGATACCCAGCTGTCCGCTTCTCCGCCTTCCACGTAGATATCATTCAATCTAACCACCAGATCGGGTTCACCTAATTTCCAGGCACCAGAATCATCAAACTCAGGTAGCGCAGGTATATTTTCTGGATCGCCTTCCGGAGCTCCGCTGTCAGCCCACTGTGCAATCATCTCAATTTGTTCTTCACTCAGTCTTTCATCATCTTTGACGTTCTGAATGCCAATACCTTTTTCAAGGTAATAAGGTGGCATCACTCCCATCTTGTCCCGCAATCCAGTTTTGTACTTGATAACCGGCGCCCAGGGTCGTACTTCGTCATAAGTAACCAAAGACATAGGACCTACTCCACCCGCCCGATGACACTTGACACAATTGTCATAGAGAATAGGTGCGACGTGATCCGAGAAAGTTACCTGCACCCGATCTTCTTGCTGGGCCGACGCGCCGAGAGAAAACAGAAGTGAAGCAATAGCAGTGAATAGACCTGCGGTGGCTCGATGAGAATTGGGCATAAGTGCCTCCATATTTTCTCGTTCGAAAACTGCTGCGAACAGTGATTAGAATTGATCTGAATCGTTCCTGAAACCATAGTCTTTTTCATAACAATGTCAATGGTTTGAGGGGTGAATATCAGCGCATCCACAATCCTTCAATATTGGCGTTTACTGCGAAACCATGAGTGTTGGGGACAATACACGACACTAGTGGGAAGAAAGGCCAGAGAGCAGACATACAGCTGCTTTGCAGGCATTATTGCAGGCCAATCCCCGAGCACTTAGCTTCCTATCGGGCAAATCATAAATTTGCGGAATCAACGTTGTGCTTAACTTCTGTTAAGTGTTTCAATGCATTAAAACAAGAGCAACAACAGGAGCTGCAAATGAATCTTCGAAAACTAGTTAGCTGTTCCCTATTACTTTTCTGCTTTAGCGCTACTGGCGCACATTCCCAAGACCTTGCCACCGATCCGGAAGTTCAGGCCCAGATAAATCTATTTTCCGCCTGGATGGATGGACAATTGGAGATTCGGGGACTACCGGGAGTGGTGGTTGGTGTTGTCGCTGACCAGGAGCTGGTATGGGCCAAAGGATTTGGCCATGCAGATGTTGCTGCCGGCAGACCAATGCAATTGGATACACGATTTCGCATGGCATCTCACAGCAAGTTGTTTACTGCTACTGCAATCATGCAGTTACGGGAGCAAAACAAGTTACGCCTGGATGATCCGGTAACAGACTATCTACCCTGGTTTGAGTTTGAAACTGCTGCTGAAGATGGCGCGCCAGTTACCATCGAGCATTTGTTGACACACAGTTCTGGCTTACCAAGAGAAGCCGGTTCGCACTGGAGCGATTTCGATTTTCCAAGCGAAAGTGAAGTACGGGAATTAATGGCTGACCGGCGCGCTCCCTTTGCGCCGGAAGTGCGTTGGAAATATTCCAATCTTGCCTACACTATTGCGGGATTAATCATCGAAGAAGTGAGTGGCATGTCCTGGGCTGATTACTTGCAGGCGAATATCTTCAATCCATTAGCTATGAATGCATCCAGTGTAGACATCGACGATCCGGGCCTGGCCGTTGGTTACGGCGCACGCAGGCCAGATGGAACCCGGGCCATTATGCCCTTTGTCGATGCAAGAGGAATGGCGGCTGCCACAGGTTTAACTTCAACAGTCGAAGACATGGCCAGCTTTGTTTCAGCCCAATTCAGGAAAGGCAGTCGCGGAGAAGACCGCTTGTTAAGCACTGCCTCTTTACGGGAAATGCACCGCGTACGCATGCTGGAAACAACCTGGACCAGAGGACAAGGTATTGGATTTGGTATACAACGCCGCAACGGAAAAATCTATGCGGGGCACGGTGGAGGATATCCAGGCTATACGACCAATACCAGCATCCAATTAGATTCGAAAGTTGGTGTAGTCGTTTTAACCAACAGCGGTGATTCGAATCCAGGACAGATAGCACGCGAACTAATGGATACCGTTGGCGAGGCCGTGGCGAAAGCTACCGCGACTGAAAAAGAAGAAGTTGAATGGGATCCGGCCTGGGAGCGATTTGCTGGACGCTATTATAGTCGTTATGACTCAAGACCAACTGAAGTAATCGTCATGAATGAGAAATTAGTTTCAATATCTCCCTGGTCCTTAAACCTTGGCGATCCGGTCGAGCTTGTACCTCTAGGTAATGATACCTTTCGTATGGAAGCACCGACTGGTGGCGGGCCTGTTGGTGAAATAGTTCGCTTTATTGAAGAAAACGGCCAGGTAGTTCGAATGATAACTGGCGATTCCTATGTTACGCGGGCTAATGATTAGATAAGCAGCGCACTGGAGATTCACATGAAGAGAAACTTGGCTAGTTTAGTAATTGTTGCCATCGCATTTGGCGCAGGCATGGCTGTTCAATACCAACAAGATGCCTTTGCCCAAAGCCAGAAAGTGTATGAACTACGTACTTACACTACAGCAGAGGGTCGCCTGCCACCCTTGTTAGATCGCTTCGGTGGCGGTGAGATCGATTTATTCCATAAACACGGTATGAACAGTGTCGGTTATTGGGTGCCGGATGATGAAGAGCTTTCCCAGAATACCCTGGTATACATGGTAGCCCACGATGACCGGGAAGCAGCGGCAGAATCCTGGGCAAATTTTTCCGCTGATCCGGTTTGGACCGAAATGTGGAACAAATCTCTGGAAGACGGACCAATAGTTACGGGCGTTGCGGTACAATTCCTGGATCCCACAGGGTTCAGCCCACTGCAATAAATTGGTCAGTTTGGCACCGTGTATCGAAAGAATGCGGTGCTGTTGCCCTGCTCTTGATCACTACACACTCCAGGAGTTGCTTGGGGTGGTCGCTGCTCGATCGGCCCTACCAATTCAACAAAGATGCCATCAGGATCGATGGCATTAATAATACCGGTTTCATCCAGGCCGGTTCCCGAACAACAGGGAGCGATCTCAGATAAAAACTCAACGCCTTGCTCAGTTAGCACGTCAACAGCTGAGTCCAGATTCGCGACGGCTAATGCAATGCGATGAATACCGATATGACTTATGGGTGGCGGGTAAGGCGGTTGCCCATTAAAGGGTTCCAGCCACTGAATCAGTCGCAAAGTATGGCCATCACCACCGGCGAGACTGATATCGGCACCCCGCCTGGCAAAAGGCGCATC
Source organism: uncultured Pseudohongiella sp. (assembly GCA_964616225.1). Lineage (GTDB taxonomy): Bacteria > Pseudomonadota > Gammaproteobacteria > Pseudomonadales > Pseudohongiellaceae > UBA9145. Next base: position 128,616 of record CAZTTE010000005.1, on the reverse strand, counting down.
CAGCCCATAGGCAGCAGCTTCCTCTGCGGATCCCTGCTCCGGCAACATCTCCACATCGGTATAACCAAGACTTTGATAAAAACTTAAGGATTCTTCAAAGTTACTGACGTTAATGCCAATGTGAGGCATGGAATTAATGTTTGTTGTTGATCCGTTATCTATTAGTTGCGACGAGTTTTCCGTTAGCTTCAAAAACACGCCATCGGGATCCTGCATAAAGACGAAGCGCTCACCTGCATTTCCAACAGGTTGCGAAAGAAAACTTATTCCCTGTGCACGTAAAAAATTGTAATCCGCATCGAAACTCGATGTTCCCAGCGCCGCATAGGCCATGCCTAAATGAATTGGGCTGGAATATGGCGGCTCCTCGTTAAAAGGAATATTAAATTGAATCAGATCGATAGAGGTAGGCCCCAACGCATTTGGTATGGACATCACCTGGATGCTTTCTAGTTCGTAAGAACATAAATCATACATTCCGAGTGAACGCGCCATAGCATGGGTGTTAGTTTTAGGAAAATTGTTTACACCCTGGGTATAGCCAAGCATGCGATAAAATTCTCGCGTGCGCTCAAAATCTGCTGTTTGAGTATTGAAATGGATGCGTGCTAGCACATTAATTTCTTCCGCAGCATTCACATAGGGAACGACGGACAGTGACAGCAGCAGAATACAAAGGACACGAGCTAATAAGTTTCGCATCTTTATCAGTTTAATTTAGAAAACGAATGGAAAAACTGCCGGAGCAAGTAGCTCCGACAGTTGCATCAACAACGAATTAATCAGTAGCGAAGCAGTAAAACAATCCCGCGCCACCTACCTGTACCAGGTCTGCCTGGGTACATCCTGGCGTGCCATGGGATGAATTCCAGGGAGAACCAGGCGTGGTAAATGAATAACGATCAGCATGGCCTACGTGAGCACTGCCTTCGTCATTACTGGTCCAGTTATTACAGCTTCGATCCTGTCCGGCTGGAAACGCAGTACCATCAATCTGCGATCCGGTTAGCACATCGTGCTCGGAAAAATCCGGATCACCATCGATTCGGGAAGCAAACTGGTTACCATTCTCATCCAGAGAATAGATCCAGTTAAAATTTGAGTTATCGTAGTGCAGATTTTCAACACTGGTGGCCATTACCAGACCATTGACGTTTGCCCATGGACCTGCGCCAATTCGATCCCGGGCATTTACCGCACCAGGTCCCTGAGTACTTAAATAAGCTGCCCAGGTGCGAGACGAGCCCACCGCAGAAGCCAGCGCATTACAATGAGCATCGGCACCAGCCAATCCACCCAGGTTACCGCCATCTCCAAGTCCCACACTGGTCACAAAAAAGCCCATTTCAGGGGGTTCATCGTCCTGTTGGGCAAGAATTGTCAGCGTAGGCACCGCAAACACACCGGCCGCCGCCAATGATAGTAGAGTTTTCTTCTTCATTTTATTCTCCTCCTACTTATTCTCCTCCAAGCCCCATGCGGGGCCCCTCAACACCAGACCTTAGCGCTATTGAATCAAATCGTAAATAGATTTAAATCAGAAGAATAGTATTACTAATCCTCTCTAACACAGCGAGGATCACTGGCTTGCACGCCTCGAATCTGCTCCAGGGTAAAAGGAAGGGGCGCGCAGCCATGATTCTCTCCACAGACCAGATCCCACTCGGGACGGGCCAGTTGATGGCAACCAAAACAGGATCCGGCCTGATTTACCACTTCTGCACCACCCCTGGCGGCAATACTCGTGCCTTCTTCTGAAACATCCAGCAGGAAAAATTCCCAGTCGTTGGTCGCCGGATTCCAACCTTCCTCGTGCTTGACCATCGCCTCAATGGGAACAAGTGTCACCAATGAACCAGGAGGATAGTTACCACCGGATTCGGAGTTTGCCACCGCAAGCGTGTCTTCCAGATTGCCGAGAATATTGTCGACGAAAAACCGACCCGTCGCGGCTAGCTCAGACAAACACCTAAAAGTCTCCTCGGTTACACTTAATTGTTTACTGTCATCAGCAGAATGGCTTTGACTGACAATAAAGGAAGAAAGCAGTAAAGTGATAAAAACTTTTACACGAGAAATCATTTTCTGACCCCATTAATACTTAGAAAATCTGTGCCTGGATATGATAAAAATAGTCAGGCCAAACAACCGTATCAGTTAACTTCGGGAATTTATATGAAATTAAAGCAAGTCTTATGTGTTTTCTTGCTGGTCAGCCTGGGCACAGCAGCACCCTTATCAGTATTCGCCCAACAAGCTAGCAAGCGACCCAATATTGTGCTTATGCTGGCGGACGATCTTGGTTATACCGACATCTCGCCCTTTGGTAGCGAAATCAATACACCGAATATTGCGAGGCTGGCAACAGAAGGCCTGTCGTTTACGAATTATCACACCGCCGGCAGCTGCGCACCGGCTCGGGCAATGTTGCTCACGGGGGTGGATAGTCATCGCAATGGCGTTCCGAATATTCCTGAAGCACTTCCTCCGGAAATGACTGTCTATGAAAACTACCAGGGGGTGTTAAACCACAAGGTTGTAACCCTTGCGAGCCTGTTGCAGGCTAGCGGCTACCATACCTACGTAACAGGAAAATGGCATTTAGGTCACACACCTGATTTGCTGCCGTCAGCGAGAGGATTCGATCGCACCATCGCCATGGCGGATACCGGTGCTGACAATTGGGAACAACGTCCCTATTTGCCAATTTATGATCAGGCCAACTGGTATGCAGATGGCTCCCCACACAATCTTCCGGATGATTTCTATTCTTCCAAATACTTTATAGACAAGACCATTGAATTTATCGCTTCCAATGAAGACGATGACGAACCATTCTTTGCTTACATTCCGTTCCAGGCCGTGCATATGCCGGTACAGGCACCGCGAGAATATTCCGATAGATACGCTGGAGTTTACGACGAAGGCTGGGAAGTAATGCGGGAGCGCAGAAGAATCGCCGCCATTGAAGCCGGTGTGGTTCCGGAAGGGACGGTGGCTCAGGTTACACCCGGTACTCTAAGTTGGGATAGCTTAACTACCGAGCAGAAACGTCATCATACGCGCCGCATGGAAGTCTATGCAGGCATGGTAGATAACATGGATATGCATATTGGTCGCTTGATGGCCTATCTTGAAAGCATCGACGAATATGACAACACGATTTTTATTTTTACTTCCGACAATGGCGCCGAAGGATCGAACCTGATTAACCCTCAGGGTGGCTCCATGTTAAATCAATGGTTTGATGTAATTGGCTATAACGCTGACTACGATACCCTGGGTGAGCGTGGATCTTTCGTCGCTATTGGAGCCAGCAACGCCACCATTGCTGCTTCACCACTCACATATTATAAGTTTCATGCAAACGAAGGCGGTCTTAGAGTACCTCTAGTAATGTCCGGACCAGGAATCGACAAAGTTAATGAGTTTACCGATGAGTTCGTCTTCGTAACTGATTTAACTCCAACCATACTGGGATTGGTTGATATAGAGGATCACGGCGGCACCTGGAACCAGAACGAAGTCGAACAAATAATTGGGGCCGACTTTTCTGGTTTTTTGGCTAACGATTCCAGGCAAATTCACAGCGCCGACAAGCCAATAGGTTATGAACTCGGAGGAAACAGCGCCCTGTTTAAAGGCGACTACAAGCTGGTAATCAACAAGATAAGCCAGAATGAAACCGACTGGCACCTGTTTAACATTAAGATCGATCCCGGCGAAAGCAATGACCTCGCTGCAGCAAGGCCGGATTTGTTTAATGAAATGATGACTGATTACGAAGCCTATGTTGAAGAGAACAATGTTCGGGATATGCCGGAAAATTACAACCGGGTACGCACTATCTTTCGGCGTGGAGTCAATTAGACCTGAATAGCCATTTATGTTGAAAAGGATATTTCCGGAAGTAGTCGATAATACCTACAGGGGCAATCCCGTCGCCCTGTATTTTTTCTTCCTGATCACTACTGTAACTATTGCCAGAAGCTGCATTCATATCTTTGCGGCTGATGGTGGCGCTCAATCTATTGCCACGATTCCGTTGGATAGTTTCACTCAAAGTGGCGGGGAAACAGTGGTATTTATGTTTGCGCAATGGGGATTAGCGCAGCTAATGATGGGTTTTATCTATTTGCTGGTGGCATTTCGTTATAGAAGCCTTATTCCGCTGATGTATATATTTGTTTTCTTCGAGTGGTCTGCACGTATGGTGATAGCTACCTTTAAAACAATCGAGACTGCTGGAGTAGCTCCTGCAGCGGTGGGTCAGCTCATATTCGTTTTTATAGTCCCTATTCTGTTTTATTTATCTATTAAGAACCCAAAAGAACAAGAGCCGGGTTAATCTAAACCGGTCCCTGTTCTTAACTCACGTACCAGGCAAGAATTACCGGCACGCTTAACCAGATCAAGCCATTGACGGTAAAAAAGATGCATCCTGCCCATCCCAGCTTCGCCCAGATGCTCTGGGTTTGTGCTTCAGTATTAGTTGTCATAATCAAATCTCCTTAAAGAGTACCCTCCGCAGCGCGGACAGTCTGAGTCTGAGCTGGAGCCTCCCGATCATCGACCCAATTGTGCCTTCAGCCAGGTTTCAATTATTTCCAGCACTTCAGGTTTAATGGATTCCTTAAGCTGTTTACCATAATTAAAAATTGTTGGCTCTTCTTCCTCATTGCGTAACAGATGAGACATGTTGTTTATGACGTGAGCTTCAACGGTACCACCGTAGATTTTCTCGATCTTTCTTACATCTGCTGGATCACACTGAAAATCTTTTGAACCGCCTATAAGAAGTGCTGGTGGTGTTGTGTTTCTATAAACGTCTGCCGGGTCCAGTTCGAACAATTCTCTAAACCACATTACAGAAACCTTTCCCGCCAAACCCGCACGTATAACTTTCTTATCAGTTGTTTTGATCCTATTAATGATCTTTTTTTGGGATTTAACAGGATTCCATATGAATGCCATGGTTTTGAAGAATATAGATTTGATACCTTTACTCTTACGCAACATTTCCTTTAGGGAATGGGCCTGTGCAATTAACACCGATTCCATGTTTTCACAGAAAGGTGACAGCAAAATGATCCCGGCTATCCCATTTATTCTATTCGCCACTTGAGGCGCGATTATGGATCCTTCGCTGTGCCCAGCAATGAACACTTTGTCGCCGCTGATTGACGCTTGCCGCATTAGAAACTCAACACAGGCGACTGCATCATTGACCAAATCAGTATGAGTGGCTAAATCAAAGTCCCCATCGCTTTCCCCCACACCGCGCTTGTCAAATCGCAGGCCGGCTATTCCCTGCTGGACGAGATGGTCAACGATAATCCTGGAATTGTTTAACTCCTGACCACCGACATTGTCATCTCGATCAATCGGGCCGCTGCCACTAATAAATAGAAGCACCGGGAAGGGACCCTCAGCTTCAGGCAGAGTCAAAACCCCTTTAAGCTCGATATCACCCGACCTGATTGATACTTCTTGTTCGACCACGATTACTATTTTCCAACCATATAAAGTGCCGCTCTGAATTCTCTTTGCAGAAATGGATTCTTGCCCGCTTTAGCAACCATCTCCAAAAAACCCTAATTCGTTATTGTTAGTCCCTTAAAGCATGCATAACCGAATCACTCCCACACAGATATAGGCATGAGTTGCATATCATCGGGATCGATTACTACGTGTTTAATAAGATCGCGGCGCCAGGTGTAAGTAATATGCACCAGGCCATCGCTGGTTTGAATTACTGCCGGGTAACTGTACTCCCCTCTCTCGTTTTCCAGCACCAGGGCTGCCTGCCAGATCTCTCCGTCTTCAGAAATCGCGACGTTTAAGGGTGATCGACCACTGGGCGTGTGGTTGTAAACGATTAGATGGCGACCGTCTTGCAATGTCAGGGCATCGGTACCGGAACTTGGATTGGGTAATGACGTTAAGCTCACCGGGCTCCAACTCAGGCCATTGTCATCAGACCAGGTTTGAAAAACGTAATCGGAGCGGGATCGACCCACTGCCTGCAAGCGACCATCAGTGTGAATCAATATGCTCGGTTGAATGGCATGTATCTCCTCTCCGCTATCAGCTGGCGCTGGATGGATAATTTCCCAGTTCATGCCATTGTCCGTCGAGCGCTCGAAGTGAACACGCCAGGTGCTGGGGCGGGTGTTGGTTTCGGTGCTGCTGGAACTAATAATAGTGCCGTCCTGCAGTCGAACCGGTTTGTTCTTGATTGGCCCCAACACACCATCGGGTAGTCTTTCAGGATCGCTCCAGCTGCGCCCGCCATCCCTCGATTTCAACACCGATCCCCACCATTCTCTGGGACTGGGGCCTACTTTATAGAACAGTAATAATTCCCCTTCGCTTCCATTAAAGAGCACTGGATTCCAGGTTGGGTAGCGGGTGCCGTCCGCCTGCACCCCAGTTGCTACTTCCACTGGTGCAGTCCAACTGCTGCCCTGCTGTCGAGAAAGCCAGATACCAACATCATCATTACCCTCAGCTGTTCCGCCAAACCAGGCGACAAGCAGTCCGGAATCTGCTTCTACCAGGGTGGAGGCATGCACGCTGGGAAATGGCGCTGATTCAAACAGAAATCCAGAATTAATTATCCCGGCCTGATTCGCTGTCGGAGCCACGCAGGACTGGAGACTCAGCAGTGCGCAAAGATATAAAAACCGCTGTTGAAACCTACCCATAACTTCCTCAATTTCTTCTTATTTATAAGGAGAATAAACAAAAATAGAGGCCAAAAGGACAAAATTTTCCCACAGCGGCGAAAATAGAAGGGTTACAATGGCCCCTCGAGTAAATTAGTGAACTGAAGAACAATGAAAACCAGAATCCTGATTACACTTGTTGCCTTTGTTTTTGCGTCCTGCACGCCCCAATCATCTGAAGTTGTTGAAGCAATATCGGAACCGGTTGTTGCAACACCTGCATTTAATATCACGAGCTACGCACCCCAGAATCGACCGGATGTACGCGGCTTAAACGGCGCTGTTTCTGCCGGCCATCCCCTGGCAGCCCAGGCCGGTTTACGCATATTGCAGGAAGGTGGAAACGCCACCGACGCCATTATTGCTATGGCCGGTGTGCTTGCCGTAGTGCGCCCCCACATGAATGGCATTGGTGGTGACGCCTTTGGCATTTTCTATGACGGCGAGACCCGGGAAATAACCGCACTCAACGCCAGCGGGCGCGCCGGCTCTGTGGCAACACCGGAATTCTTTGCAGCAGCAGGAGTAGAACGGGTTCCAGGCAGCGGGCCACTCTCGGTAAGTGTGCCCGGCGCTGTAGCTGGTTGGGTGGATGCCCATGAACGCTTCGGCACCATGGATTTTGCTTACTTGCTGGAGCCGGCAATCGAATATGCCCGGGGCGGCTTCGCCGTTTCTACTCGCCTGGCCATGGATTTTGAAGAACAGGGAAGCAACCTGAATGAGGATGGACAAAACCTTTACCTGCCCAATGGTTCCGCACCACCAGTTGGGAGCTTGCTAATCAACGAACCCCTGGCCGACTCATTGGAAGTTGTGGCGAACGAAGGTAAAGAAGGTTTCTACCAGGGGTCTATTGCTAAACAACTTGCAGCCTATATAACCGAACTGGACGGGCATTTGAGAGAGAATGATTTTTCAAATCACACTTCCACCTGGGTCGATGTGGTACGTGGTGATTACCTTAACCATACGATGCTTGTTATGCCACCCAATACCCAGGGTGTTACCCAACTTGCCCTAATGGAAATGTCGAAATCTCATCCTGTTCAAGCCATGGGCCATAACAGCGCAGAATATTTGCATACGCTTATTGAATTAAAAAAACTGGCCTTTGCCGATCGCAATCGCTGGGTGGCAGACATGGATATGGCCGATGTACCAGTTGATGCCCTACTGGATCCGGACTATCTGCAGGAACGCGCCGGCCTGGTCGACCCCGGCATGGCTGCAACAGATGTGGAACCTGGCTTCGGGGACGAAATCTATTCTGAGTCTGATAAGGAACGCGAAGATTCAGGGGATACGGTTTACATCACCGCCATCGACCAGTGGGGTAATGCTGTCAGCTGGATTCAGAGTAACTTTGCCGGTTTTGGTTCCGGCTTATTGGAATCAGAAACAGGCATACTCTTGCACAATCGCGGCGCGCTGTTTTCTCTGGAAACCGGGCACCCTAACGAAGTGGCACCGGGCAAACGGCCCTACCACACCTTATCGCCGATGATGGCTTTATACCCTGATGGCGAATTCGCTTTTGCATTAGGCACACCGGGCGGTGACAGCCAGACTCAATCCCTGCTGCAGATCGTGCACAACATGCTGCTATTCGAAATGACCCCTCAACAGGCGATCGAAGCACCCCGCTTTCGCTCCCTGGGGGGGTTGAATGTCGCCATCGAAAATCGGGTAAGGGCCGATGCATTGGAAGGACTCGAAGCTATGGGACACGAACTGAATTTAATCGATGGCTGGACTGCCACATTCGGTGGCGCGCAAATGATTCATCACAATCCAGATACCGGCGTCATAACTGCAGCAGCAGATCCTCGTCGTGAAGCCTACTCATTGGCCTATTGAAAAGAATTAGTACTAAAGAGGTAATTGTAATGAGCAAGAAATTTGTAAGTGTCTTATTGAGCATTGTCTCTATCCTCTGGCTATCACCGGCGACAGCACAGAGTGGATTGACCTTTGTTGATCCGGAAGAGGTCGGCTTTTCGTCAGAACAACTCGGAAAGATTGAAAGTTATTTCCAGGGACGAGTGGATCGCGGCGAAATTGCCGGCATCGTTACCCTGGTTGCTCGGGATGGCAAAATCGCCCATCTCAGTGCTGTTGGATACCAGGATGCGGAACAACGCATCCCCATGGAAGCCGATTCGCTGTTTCGTATTTATTCCATGACCAAGCCAATCGCGTCCACGGCACTGATGATGTTGTACCAGGATGGATTGTTTCAACTGAATGATCCTCTTTCCAAATTTATTCCGGAGTTTGCCGACCTGCGCGTACTCAGGGATCCAAATGGCCCATTAGATGAAACCGTGGCCATGGAGAGAGAACCGACGATTCAGGATGTGTTGCGGCACACTGCTGGCTTTTCTCATGGGTTGGGTCGAAGTGAATATGACGAGCGCTTTGTTGGTACCGGCATCTTTCGCCCGGAAACTTCCCTGGAAGAAATGATGACCGCCCTCTCCACGGTGCCATTAATGAACCAGCCCGGAACAACTTACCGCTATAGCATCGGCCCGGATGTTGCCCTGCGCCTGGTGGAAATAATTTCTGGCATGGAAGCAGATGATTACCTGGAACAACGCATGTTTGATCCACTGGCTATGGATGACACCGGTTACGTGGTGACTTCCGATAATGCCCATCGCCTGGCTCCCATTCACTGGATGAAGGATGGTGAGTTAGTGGCAATCAACGATGAAAACGGCAGCCCGCTCGGTGGAGTACTGGTGGAAGACTGGTCAGTTAATAATTACACCATCGACCATGACTATAAAGGTGGCAGCATTGGCCTCGTTTCTACTGCTGAAGACTACTGGCGTTTCGCCCAGGCGATGTTGAACGGCGGCCAATTGGACGGCGAACGCATTATTGGACGCAAGACCGTGGAATACATGGCGCAGAATCACTTAACGCCACGGCAGCATGAAAGCTTCAGTCCGGCACTTGGTTTCGGATTAGGTTTTGCCACAATCGAAATTCCGGCGGGTGTGAGCTATACCACCTCTAAAGGCAATTTTTACTGGGCTGGTGCAGCCGCGACAAATTTCTGGATCGATCCCACTGAAAACATTGTGGTAGTGGCGATGACCCAGCACATGGGTGTACGCGGTACCGGCGCCCTACGGGGAGAACTTCACTCCCTGGTGTACGGCGCACTGATCGATTAATCAATCTGAAAATCGAGAGCCCAACAAATTAATTGCGGCTCTCGATTCTTTCCTCTTTTACTAACTAGCATATGAAAATTTGGGTAGATGCCGATGCCTGCCCGGTAGTCATTAAAGAAATTCTTTATCGGGCTGCTGAGCGCAAGAAAATTTCCCTGGTATTGGTTGCCAACCAATCACTACAAACTCCACCTTCTTCTTTTATAAGTTTTTTGCAGGTACAAAGTGGCTTCGACAAAGCCGACGATGAAATAGTAAAGCGCATGTCTGCAGGTGATCTGGTAATAACAGCAGATATACCACTAGCCGCTGAAGCCCTGGAGAAAAATGGGCACGCATTAAGTCCGAGGGGCGAGATGTTCAACAAAGGAACAATTGGTGCCCGGCTGAATATGCGCGACTTTCTGGATACCATGCGCAGCAGTGGTGAGCACACAGGTGGGCCGCCACCCCTGAGTCAGAACGACAGGAAAGCCTTCGCCGACAAGCTCGATAGATTCTTGCAAAAAGCAAAAACAGAAGAATAAAAAGGCGTAATGAACCGTAGGTTTGACGGCAAAGGCACTGCTATACTTGAGTAAGACTAGTTACTTGAGGAGGCGAAATGAAAACCCCCAACCTCATAGCAAAAATCAGCCTGACGGCGCTGGCAATTATTCTGCTAATAATCTTTCTTGCTGCTGTAGTCATTCCCAATATGGTGGAAGAAAGACCGGACGCGCAGGCGCAACTAACAGCCCCTTCGATGCGCAATACCAGTTAGCACCAAGTCTGAGTTTTAACAAAAACAAAAACGTGACTCGACTTTCTACTCTTCTGACTATTTTCTTATTGGCCTCCTGTACTGATCAGCTTGGCCAACGTCAGACCTATATGCTGACAACAGGAACTACCAGCGCCACCTATTACCCCGTTGGTGTTGCCCTGGCCACTCTGGTTTCCGCACAAGAAGAAGCCAACTTTTCCCTGAATGCAATCAGCTCTGCCGGCTCATTGGAAAATGTAAAACTGCTGAGGGATAACCAGGCGCAGTTCGCGACCATGCTTTCTATATTTGCTGCCTGGTCCTATGCCGGCGAAGGCCCTATTCAGAATCCGCAAGAACATATTCGTGGCGTTACTGCGCTATGGCCCAATGTAGAACACTTGCTATTGCATTCCGAACTGGTCACCGAAGGAACCTTCACCGATTATTCTCGCCTCAATGGCGAACGGGTATCCATTGGAATGCGCAACTCTGGCGCCGAGATTACCGGGTTTTACATTTTCGATGCCCTGGGAATCGATTACCAACAAGATCTTTCCGTTGCATACCTGGGCTATGGACCTTCGGCGGATGCCTTACAGGATGGCAACATCGTAGGCCTGAATGCACCAGGCGGCCCACCCATGGCAGCCCTAACCAGAGCCCATGCCTTACTGGGTGATGATCTGACGATACTAAGCATTAACCAGGAAGAGTTAGACGCAATTAACTGGGAATATCCAATCTGGAACTTTTATGACCTGGCTCCGGGTACTTACCCCAGCCAGGATGAAACCGTCAGAACCGCTGCCAGTGCCAACGTACTGGTTGCCAGAGATGATGTACCGGAAGAAATTGTCTACCAGCTGACGAAATTACTCTGGGAAAACCTGGCAGTATTGCAGGAAATCCATAACGCAACGAAATCAATGGAAATTGAAAAGGCGCTACAGGGAGTTCCGGTACCATTACATAAAGGCGCTTTACGCTATTATCAGGAAATAGGTCTGGAAATCCCAGAACATTTGTTAGACAGCTAATTCAGTTCGGAGTAGTTTTATGAAAAACCTAAGTACGGTATTAATTAGCTTATGCTTTTTAGGCATTGCTAATGCACAAGACGATGATGTAATCATCGTGGGCGGGACAGGCGATAACTGCGTGGAAGATCCGGGCTGCATTAACAGGTTACACCCTGACATTCCCATGGCGGCTCGCGCACAACCTGGACAAACGATTCTGTTTCGCACTCGGGATAGCGGTGATTGGCTCGGGACTGTTTCTGCACAAACTACCGAGCCGGAAACCTCAAGTGATAACTTTGGCGCTGTGCATCCCATGGCCGGACCGGTGCATATAGAAGGCGCAGAAATCGGTGACGTACTAAAAGTTACCCTGCTTAACATCGATCCGGGTAAATATGCCTACACCTACGGTGGCAGCGGCGGCTTTGTTCCGGACCTTGTGGACGGAGAATTTCTAACCGTCTGGCGTCTCAATCGTGATTACGCCGAGAGCGATGACATTCCTGGTGTACGCATTCCCAATTCCAGTTTCCCCGGAGTGGTATCAACCTTGCCTGGTCCTAATCAATTACGAATCATGTTGGAACGGGAACAGGAACTAGCAGACGCCGGTGGCTCTGTTTATCTACCCTCCCCGGGTGGTGCCTCTCCTGTCGAAATCTGTGGGCCCGATGGTTCCGCACGGGACGAATGCTTACGTACTATCCCGCCAAGAGAACATGGCGGCAACATGGATATACGTTATTTGCAGGCCGGTGTTTCCATTTACCTTCCCTGTTTTGTGGAAGGCTGCGGACTGACTATCGGTGACCTGCATTACGCCCAGGGTGACGGAGAGGTTTCGGGAACCGCCATTGAAATGTCTGCCAATGTCTGGGCAACGACCGAGGTAATAAAAGACGGACCGGACTTATCTCGCGGGCCGCATTACGAAGGCTCTTCCCGACTACTGGAAATTCCTTCACGGCGCTTTTATGCAGTAACGGGAATTCCTGTTAAAGAACCTGGCGACGTCCCTCCGGACATGCAGTATTTGAATTCCGATGTAGTAGCCGGATTAAGCAACCTGTCAAACGACATTAACCTGGCTGCAAGAAACGCAATCGACGGCATCATCGATTACATCGTTTCTGCTTACGATTACAATCGCAACCAGGCCTATGTCATCGCCAGCGTAGCGGTAGACCTGCGAATCAGTCAGCTGGTGGATTCACCAAACGTTGGCGTAACCGCCGTTCTTCCATTGGATATCTTTAATAACTAGAGACAACAATGCCAAAACTAATTTGCAAGACACTAACTTTTCTATTTTTAACAGCCTCAAGCCTGGTACTTGCACAGGATCAGCATCTACAAATAATCCGCGACAAACTACAGGCAGATATTGAATCAGTTGTTAATGATTATGAAGGTGTTGCCGGCGTGCACGTGCTGGATCTATCAAGCGGTGATCGCTGGACCTATCGGGACGAGCTGGTTTTTCCACAGGCCAGCGCCATCAAGATTCCGATATTGCTGGAACTATTCAGACGAGCCGAGTCAGACCCGGAACTGCTGGGTCGTCGGGTAGAGATGACTGACGAAGTCCGTACCGGTGGCAGCGGCGTGTTGGCGGTACTGACCGATGGCGGCTCAGCCTTGTCGCTGGAAGATTATGCCATCTACATGATCTTGCATTCCGACAATACGGCAACCAATGTCTTAATCGATGAACTCGGCATGGAAGCAATCAATCGCCTGTCAGCTTCATTGGGTGCCAATCAGACTTTGTTACAACGCAAGATGATTCGACCACAGCAATCCTTGATCGGTAATGAAAATCTATCCACACCGAGAGACGCAGTATTAATCATGGAAAAAATTGCCAACTGCGATTTACCCATGAGCCCACAGAGTTGTAATCGTGTGCGCGAAATTCTCGAATTATACAAGGGCGGGCCCATTAGAAACCCAGTGCCACGGGATGTAGCAATTGCCTTTAAACCTGGAGGCATTACCGGCGTTAGTACTGTGTGGGGAATTATAGACGTGCCGGATCGGCCTTATGTGTTGGCGGTTATGTCCAACTACGGTGGTAATGGCGGCGAGGTAATCGAGAAAATAACGGCACTCACCTATGACTATTTCAGCAGACTGTCTGGAATCACTGAATACGGTACACGGGTACCACTGGAATTAAAGAACAGGTAGGAACATATCTATTCTTAAAAATATTGGATCAGATTCAATTTTAGTTTTGTTTTATTGTCGAAAATTAAGTCAGTCCCCATCAATCAATCATAGCCGAAGTTTAATTCCACCGTTAATAACAAATCCATCTAATGGTGCGAAGATGTCGTTAAACATTGGATTCAACAAAGAGCCTGTATAGATGTCTTCGTAGCGAGTCTGGCGCGTATCGGTAAAGTTTTCGAAGTTTAGAAAGAGTGAGTACTCGTCGGCAAAAATCTTTTCCATCATTAAGCCAAAGATCCAGTAATCTCTACCTCGACTTCCATCATTCAGAGCCTGCTGCCCGAAGTAATAGGCTTCCAGGCCAATGCGGAAATCATCTTCCCGCTCGTAAACAAAAACGGTATTCACCCGATCTTCAGGAATCAAAGTGCTTTCACTTACTCCTGAAGGCCCATGTTCTTCGACATCGGTGTGGGTATAGCCCATGAATAATTTGAAATCGTTCCAGAACCAGGCGGCATTTATCTCTGTACCTTTGGTATCCAGGTAATCCTGTGGCTGGCTAAACACAAATTGCCCCGAACCCTGGGCAAGCAGATGTAGAGGATCATCGACTCTTGTGTAAAAAACCAGTGCGTTAAGATTCAGTGATATTCCATTATCAAAGTCGAAGGAACGATTGATATCGATATTCATGCCAGCAGATTCCTCGGCGTCAAGCTGGTCTTCATTAAGAGGAAGAATATTCAGGAATTGCCGAGATTCTGATTCCTCGGTAAACAGAGTGGGTTCCTTGTACCCAAGCCCTCCACCAATACGAAGAGTTGTCTCTTCATTAATATTGTGAAGTAGCGAAACTCTGGGAAGCACGAAGCTGCCATACTCGGAATGGTGGTCCACTCGTAATCCGGCTTCCAACATCCAGTTATCGGCAAGTGGCATGGTAGTCTGGGCAAAGGCACCGACGGTGTGGCTATTAAAGTCCTGACCAAAACCAGGCAGAGGCTTATCTTGCTCGAAATCTTCTGTCCACAGATTAACTCCTAACACCCAGTCCATGGATTCGCCTGTTCCCAATACATGAGCTTCACTAAAGCTGGATAATTGCGTACCGGAAAATTCGAAATCCGGAATAGTTAATTCCCTCTCAAATCGGCTGACACTGTTTCGTATAACCAGTTCATTGCCGGAATTTAGCTGTCTTGTATGTCCGAACTGTGTAGAAAGGCGTGAGGTATCACTGTCTTCAAAATAATTTGGCGCTACCCGGCTTCCTTTTATGTAGTTCATGCTGCCACCGAGTCGATCTTCGTTAACCAGACTGAGCCCTAGAGTGGTTTCGCTGTTATCACCTTCTATAAATATCCTGGGTTTTATCGTCCAGCGCTCAAACTCGGGTATCGCACTAAAGCCGTTGTCTGCCGGATCGTAGGCATCACTTGTATTAAAGGAAGTAAAGAGGGTGGCACCTACATCGCCTGAGTTTCTGGAAAAAAATCCACTGGCATCTACTCCGTCAGCAGATGTTGCATTGAGCATCAAGGAATTCTCGGGCTCGGTGCCTGGACCACGGGTAACCAGGTTTACCAATCCGGCAATTGCCCCTCCTCCAAACAACGTTGAATTGGAACCTTTAATAACTTCCACCTGTTGCAGGTCCAGCGGTGCGATCTGCAACAGGCTTAAGCCGCCAGAATAACCACCATAGAGGGGCATACCATCTCTCAATAATTGAGTGTACTTACCGTCGAGCCCCTGAATACGAATACTCGAATTAAAACTTGTCGCCGATGTTTGTTGTACATAGATACCCGTGCTCTCATTAAGCAGCATACGAATATCCCCGGGTTTCATGTTGGCTTTTTCATTAATCTCTTCGCCACCCAATATCTCAACGCGAGTCGGCTGGTTTTCAAAACTGCGGCGGGTACGGGTAGAAGTGACGAGTATTTCTTCTAATTCTTCGTCATGTTGGGCAAAAGAATTTCCCGAATAGACAAGAGAACTATATACAAAACTACAAGAAAGGCTCCAAAAAATTCCTTTGGCAAGAAGTTTGTGCGAAGGTACAGAGCAAATAGACTTTACTGCCTTGGTTCGGAAAGCCATGAGAAACCTTCTGGTACTTCTTGAATTGAATTCAGCTTCTTGAAGTCACCCGAAAAGTCCACCAGTGATCGAAACGCTCCTGATCCAATGGTGGTCTTGGTGTCACCATAGTTTCGATATCGGTGTACTGAAGTTTTTGCACTCGCGCCCTGAACGCCCTGTCCATGGTTGCCGGATCGGTTTCCCTGTTTATGTGTACCGAGTATACAAGATTACCCAGGCGCAATAAAGCTTCTTCGTCTGTTTCCACTCTTGCTGCCCAGTATTTGCGATCGCACACGGAGCAACTAAGAAACAATTCCCCTTCCGGTGTGGCCATGCAATTCAAATTAATTGAATGGGGTCGAATACCCGCCCAGATTTGTAACTGACACAAATTTTCCTGATTAGCAGTGGTGTCATTCCAGTTTGCTACAGGTTCCTGCACTGTTTCGCCGAAAAGGTAACCGCCGGGCATGGTGGTACAGGGGCAGATAGTGGAGAAAACAATAAAACCACCCACTGCCAATAAGGCGACTGTTAACAAGCCTCCTCCAATCCACTTCTTTAGTCGCGCGCTTTTTACTGGAGCTTCTTCACTCATTCGATGTCTCCCTGATTATTCTTTTGTCTGGCATTATAGCCAAAGGAAATCACCCCGGAGTAGTTTGAATTCCCGGAAAGCAGGCAGGCTTTGTAATTCACCCAATCAGCTATTGTAAAAATATTGGCCAGGAGGCATGCTCAGATTGGATTCCAACAACCGGAGAGAATTTGTGAATAGAAGCGCTATAGCAAGTGTTTTTTTGGTTTGCTTGATTTTCGGCCCATCACAGCTTGCATCCCAGACACCTGCCTCACTGTCAGAAGCCTGGAATCAGGAGCGTGCCGCGGAGTTTCTTGACGCACGGGCAGAATGGTGGCGGATCTGGCCGCTGGCGAAACGGGATCACGATACTTCCTGTGCATCCTGTCATTCGACGGTACCTTACGCGCTGGCTCGCTCTACGCTACGCGCAACTCTCGGCGAAACCGGCCCATCCCTGCCAGAAGCAGCGCTACTGGGAGATGTTGTTAAACGAGTGAATTTATGGAAGGAGATCGGTCCTTACTATCCGGATCAGCGAGTTGGCCTTCCCAAGACAAGCGAATCACGAGGGGTCGAGTCAATTCTGAATGCCCTGGTTCTTTCCAGCCGTGATGCTACTGATGGGCAACTGAGCTCCGATACGCGACAGGCGTTTGAGAACATGTGGAAATTGCAGTTCACACGAGGTGATCTGACTGGCGGCTGGGCCTGGCTGTATTTCGATCTGGCGCCCTGGGAATCAGAAGATGCCGGATACTTTGGCGCTACATTAGCCGCAGTAGCCGTCGGAATTGCGCCAGAAAACTACGCCGGCTCCACCGAAATCGAAAAACAGCTTGAGTCGCTCCGGGAATATCTACTGCAGGACTATGCAGAGCGATCAGCCTTCGATAAAGCCATGTTGCTGTGGGCCTCTGCCGAGTTGCCGGGTCTTCTAACTGAAGAGCAAAGCAGCTCTGTCACCGAAGAAATCCTGGGACTGCAGAATAGTGACGGCGGTTGGGGTCTGGCCTTACTGGATTCATGGGGAGAGGGAGAAGACGGATACCTTCCCGAACCTGACAGCGATGGCTACGCTACAGGACTAATTGCCTTTGCCCTCCAGAAAGCCGGTGTTTCGCCCAAACAGGCAAAGCTCGACCGGGCCATTGAGTGGTTAGTACGTAATCAGAATCCTATCAATGGCAACTGGCCCGCCTATTCACTCAACAAAGAACGGGATCCTACAACTGAACGAGGCCTGCTCATGTCCGATGCAGCCACAGCATTTGCTGTTATGGCTCTGAAACAGGCAGAAACTTCGAATAAAAATTAGGGTCAGCGTATAAATACTGTGTTGTTGTTTTACTCCTTGTTTCAATTTATCCAGGCTGCGCCATGAAAACTCGCTTAGGTCTACTCTCAGCTTTGTTGGCTTTAAGCTGTTCGCTTGTTTCCACTGCAAACGCGCAACAAGGGACTAGTGGCACGGAATGGCTTAGCTACGGTGGCGATAGTGGTCACAGCAAGTATTCACCCCTCGACCAGATTAATGCTGACAATGTACAACGCCTGGAAGTTGCCTGGGTTTGGGATTCGGTCGATCAGGCAATTCGTGAAAGCAACGAAATTATTCGGGAGCGCGGCTCCTTTCGCAGTTATGCCTATGAAGTCACGCCACTGGTCGTTGACGGCGTACTCTATACAACAACTTCCCTCGGTCAGATCACAGCTATCGATCCAACCAGTGGTGAAACTTTGTGGAGCTTCGACCCGGTTCTCTATGTAGACGGACGACCAGCAGTACACGGCTTTATGACCCGGGGATTGGCCTATTGGACCGATGGCGAGCAGGAACGACTTTTGTATGCCGGTGGCCGAACTTATTTATTGTCGGTCGATCCTGCAACTGGCCGACTGGATCCTGAATTTGGTCGCGGTGGACGTGTCGATTTAAAACGCGGACTGGGTCGCACCATTGATCCTTCACTGTATGCGGTAAGTTCACCGCCCATCGTAGTTGGCGATGTAGTGGTGGTCGGCTCAGCTATGACCGAAGGCACGGATTTCCGGGAAGCACCACCGGGTCATGTCCGTGGCTTCAATGTTCGCAGCGGAGAAATGCAGTGGATTTTCCACACTATTCCTCAGCCCGGTGAATTTGGTGCAGATACCTGGCCGGAAGATGCCTGGGAATTTACCGGTGGCGCCAATGTCTGGACCATGATGAGTGCAGATGAAGAACTGGGCATAGTTTACTTACCTGTTGGCACTACCGTTCCCGATTATTACGGTGGTCATCGCATTGGAGACAATTTGTTTTCCAATTCACTGGTAGCATTAAATGCCGAAACTGGCGAGCGGGTCTGGCATTACCAGATGGTCCATCATTCGGTGTGGGATTATGACCCGCCAGCCGCGCCCAACTTGATCGATATAGAAGTCGATGGCGAAACTATCAAAGCTGTCGCACAAATTACCAAACAGGGATTTACTTTTGTCTTTGACAGGACAACTGGCGAACCGGTTTGGCCGATTGAAGAACGAGTGGTTCCCCAATCACGAGTGTTAGGCGAAGTGACTTCTCCTACACAACCCTTTCCTACCAGGCCACCCCTGTTCCTGACTAATGGTGCAACCGAGGATGACCTGATCGATTTCACACCAGAACTCAGAGCGGAAGCACTGGAGATTTTTCAAGAGTACAACAGCGGACCCCTGTACACGCCTCCTGCTCCTGGCGATAACATTATTAGACCGGGATGGAGTGGCGGCGCCAATTGGTGGGGAGCTGCCTTTGATCCCGAAACCCAGCGCTTGTTTGTTCCCTCCTGGGCGCACTTTTCCACGGTAAATATAAGCCCGCCGGATGCGAACGATTCTGATCTTACTATCAGGCCCAGGGTGCGCGACCTCAGCGGACCTCGCGGATTACCCCTGTTTAAACCGCCTTACTCACAATTGGTTGCCTTCGATATGAATGAAGGAGAAAAGCTGTGGCATGTTCCTGTTGGTGAAGGCCCGAGCGGACATGCTGACTTACAGGGCTTGGAGTTACCGCCCATGGGGAATTTCGAAAAACTCGGAGGTCCACTGTTAACCAGGTCGCTGCTTTTTATTGGCCAGGGATTTGAAACCAATAGACTCGGTGTCTACGACAAAGATTCCGGCGAAGAACTCTGGTGGATGCAATTACCTTCGCGTTTCCACGCGGCACCAATTACCTTTATGGCGGACGGCAAACAATATATCGTGCTTGCATTAGGCGGAGGCGCCCGTGGCGAACCCGAGCAATTAATGGGACTAGCATTGCCATGAAAAAGATTCCAAATTCAAAGAAGTAAGCAGAGAGAACAACATGAGTAGTACACGAAGATCATTTATTAAACGTTCAGCGATTGCAGGAATGGGCAGCACACTGCTTCCATTGAGCACTTTTGGTCAAAGCAGTGGTGTAAGGCCTGCACCATTAATGCCGGAGCCAAACTTTATTGAGAGTAACAGCATAAACATGGCCGTCTACGAAAAAGGTGAAGGCCCGGCAGTGATTTTTAGTCACGGCTGGCCCGAACTAGCGTTTAGCTGGCGTAGCCAGATTGAAGCCGTTGCCGCAGCCGGCTATCACGCCATCGCACCTGACCAGCGCGGATTCGGCCTGACCGGCGGACCTGAAGATCCAATGCAGTATGGCCTCGATTTTTTCTGCGATGACCTCTTAGGCATCATGGATGCGAGAGGTATCGACAGGGCTGTGTTTGTGGGTCACGACTGGGGTGGCGCTGTGGTATGGGCAATGCCCAGACTGCATCCGGATCGTTGTCTCGGTGTTATTGGCTTGAATACATCGGCATCCCGCCCACCAAATCTGCCACCGGTAGAAGACAGAGAAGCTTCACTAATTGTCCAATCGCCGCGCTTCTACCAGGCCACATTCCAGCAACCTGGCTATGCCGAAGAAATACTCAGTGCCGATGTGCGTAAGACTTTTGATTTTATTTTGTCCCGGGGAGGAATCTGGGATGCGGAAGCCTTTGCCCAGCTGCCGGAAGATTCTGATGAGAGACGCATGGACTTACTCTCTATGTTGCAAAGAGAGGACCCTCCTGGCGAACCTTTCATGTCGGAAGAAGTCATGGCCTATTTTACTGAAACTTACGAGGCCACCGGCTTTACTGGCGGACTCAATTGGTATCGCGCAGCGCGTCGAATCGGATCCATAATGGCAAATGCACAGGCACGTATCGAAGTTCCCAGCTTCTATATTGGTGCAGAGAACGATGTGATTCTTCCGCCCTCGTCTGCCGACGGCATGGAAGACTTCATACCCGATTTGGAAAAATACACGGTGATGGATAGCGGGCACTGGACCCAACAGGAAAAACCGGAAGAAGTTAATCGAGTTATGATCGATTGGTTAAACCGGAAGATTGGCTGATCTATCCTGAATCTGCACAGATGGGAGTTGATTCAAACTGAGTCGACCCCATCTGTAATTGCATGAGCAACACAAAAACCAAACGCATTACTGTCGTAATAAGTCCGCTACTCGGACTACTGGGCGCAATTGCAATTGGTGGCTTTTTGCTTCCCAGTGAAAGCCTTGTACCCAATACCTTTTGACTGTTAGATCTCCTGCAGACCCCTCTTCGAAATTTTCAACAGCCATGACGACCACAAAGAAATGTGGACCCGTACAGCGGAGCGCAGTGGATCTACCCCTATGAGCTTTACCAGTCTGGATGGACCAGATTCTGGACTTGGCACTCGCTTTTGCTTTTGCCCTGGCGATTTAAAGAATGACTCGGTAGTTGATTTCTTTTCTTCCCTTACTTCTGGCTACGGCGAAATAGTCGAGAGTGTTGAGAATGAACGGGTAGCAATAGATATCGATTGGGGCTTTATGCGCGGACTGCGGATAATTTCTGTTCGAGAAATTTCCGCACAAGAGGTTGAAGTTCAATGGCAGGAAACATTTATTATCAACAATCCTGCATTGCGTTACCTTCCAATCTTTCTGAATGAAATTGATTTCAGCCCGGCCCTCAGGTCTGCTGAAGAAATGACACGCTAATCGAATTGTAAATGCCGGCGAGCGGCTACCGGGTCACAGGGTTCGTCAGTAAAATCATAATCGGGAACCAATCGAAAATTTCGCCCCAGCTGAACTGATTCGGTGAGGTATTCCGGATCAGTAATCGCGTAAGTTAACTCCAGTCCGTATCCACCGTCGGTCAGTCGATAAGTTTCAACCACGACCTTCTGGTCACTGGAGGAAACGCCTCTTTCGCTGCCCCACTTGGTATCGGCGAATCCCCTGGTAGTTACCACCAGACTGCCATCTTCTGCTATTCGCGCCGTGGAATAGCCGTTCTGGTCGGGCAGATGACTCGCAGGTACAGCATCCCCTGCATTCATATTTAGTGTGCGTACCGTCGTCGCCTGTTCGTGGGTAATGACAAGATTGCCATCGACAACTTCCCACAGCTGGTTGTAGGGAAAGCGCGTGATTCGTGGCATGGGATAAGACTCACAATCAAGCCCCGGGTCATCGTTGAGATCAAAAATTGCGACTTCGGCCAGACCTTTTTCTGTATAGGGCCAATCGGCAGGAGGCTCGAAACCACCCACAAGGGTCTGGCGCAAATTCAGTATTGGCCTCCATGTGCCGGAAAAATCTGAGGAAGGTGCGATTGGGCGACGTGGAGGCGGCGCATCATCTGGCGGCCGACTGAATGCGTACAAAGTTTCACCGTTAGCACGGGTGACATGGTTAAGCAGTCCAAAAGTTCGCTGCGGATCACGATTGGGGCGGGCATCAACCACTACCCTCTCTCCAATTTCAAAGGAATTTGGAGACCAGCCATTGCGCATTAATCCCGCAATCGAGTGGCCTTCGAATGTCCATTCCACCCTATTCCCTTCCTCATCGATGGATTCGACGACAACAAAGGCATGTGGATTGCGCCAGGCCAGCTCGACCAGAGTTCCTTCAATTTCTATGTTCGAGTCGAGATTGAAGGCGGCTCTTGAATGGTGAGCATTGGCAACACCGCTGGCAAACAGGAACAGCACCATCAGACATCTGGCATTCATGGATTTCACCTGTATAGAATGTGAAACTCGATATAAAGGTAGCGTTATAGAAAGTACTTTGTCCAGCGCTAAAATCCCGTGTAGCAATAATTAGAGAAGGAATAATGAAATGGGAAGAATCCAGCTACTCCTGCTTTGCGGATTGTTCGCCAGCGCGTCGGTGGCACAGGTAGAGAATGCGCCCCCCGCCCCAGAAGATCGATCTATCGATATTTCGCTGGAAGAAATCTTAATGGCTACCAGCCAACTAAGGGATAACGGCCTGGCAACCAATCGAGTCCTTGAAGGCGGAATCTTCAGCATTAATGTACGTCACATTCAGGGCGCTGAAACAATCCTACAACACGGAAGCATTACTGAAATCTGGGTGGTTCGAGAGGGAATTGGCACGGTAGTCACCGGCGGAACGATAATTGACCCCGAACCGGGTGCCGGACCTGGTGATTTTCGTGGCAGGGCTATTGAAGGTGGAGATGAAAGAGTTATCAAAGCCGGCGATCTGGTGTTTATTCCTACGGGCGTTCCCCATGGCATTAAGGAAACAGAATCAATTGTCTACTTGAACATACGCTTCGAATTGCGAGATTCGGACTGATGGAAGTAGCCAGATAAAAGGTATTTGCAATTCTAACGCGGAAACTAAAAAACTATTCCGGCCACTTTGCCAATCTCTCCTAATGCTTAGTTTAGTGCACAATTTACATTTTTTCCTGAGCGCTAACTAATGTGGCCAGGCAAGCTAATTGACTTTTCTGGTTTCAATTATTTTTTTGCAAAATACTGTCAATAATTTCTGTTGCAGATCCCAAATAGTTTTCAGGTTTTCTTAGCCTTTCCCAGTCTGTCTCCACAGAGCAAATCTTTTGCAGTTCATCAATCATATGTTTGTTGTTGATCAAACTCGTATTGCAAGCCTCTGCCACCAGTTTTGAAGCCTCTGCTTTTGATAATAACTTACTCAGAGCAAACACCGCCGCTTCCGCCAATACGCGACCATTGTCTGCCTCCAGGTTATCAAGCATGGCCTGCTTATTGACTTGCATACTGCTGATACAGCGAATTCCATTAGCAATCGCTGCAGAAGCGGCGCAAATCAATTGCGGAAACGCGAGGCGCTCGATATTCATGCTCACACCGTCGCGCTCATGGGACGCCGCAAGACTTTGTGACAGCAAGTCCGCGTTGCTGCGACAAAATGTGGCAAGGCTGATTAATGTTTCGGCGAGCACAGGATTCGACTTATTAGGCATGGTAGAAGACTTGCCAGTACCGACAAAGCTGATCTCCCTCACCTCGCTCTGAGCCATGAGCAAGATATCCTGGGCAATCTTGCCTATTGAGTTAGCTGTCAGGCTTAGCCAGTTTCCAAATTCAACGATTGAATCCCGTTGCACATGCCAGGGAGTAACTGCTGAATTTAGTTCTAATGCTTCTGCCAGCGCCCGGCTAACTTTATCACCCTCATCCCCCAATGCGGCGTTGGTTCCCACTGCGCCACCGAACTGGATTGCCAGCAGGCGTGGCGTTAGTTCCTGCAGTCTCTGGCGCTGGCGCTGCAATGGCGTCAGCCAACTGGTCACTTTTAATCCAAAGACAATAGGTGCAGCGTTTTGATTGCGAGTGCGCCCAAGCATGAGACTCGATCTATGTTCTGAAGCCAGTGCAGCAAGCTCTGCGTTGAGTAGCGCCAGATCTCTTTCGATGATCGCAATGGCTGCCCTGGTACGAATAATTAATGCAGTGTCGAGAATATCGTGGCTAGTGGCGCCAAAATGCAAGTAATCTGCTGCCGGATGCCCAATGTGCTCACGTAGTTTCCCCAATAAACCGGGAATGACTATGCCATCTTTGTCAAAACCAGCAGTCAGGGCTTCCGGATTTACGTTGACGACTTCCAACTTCGAGAAAATTTCTTGCCCCAGCTCATCGGGGATAATACCCAGCGCGCTCTGGACACGAACCAATTCCTGCTCAACTTTAATCAGCGCCCTAACTTCAGCTTCATCACTAAACAACGCAGCGACCTCCGAATGGGAAAACGCTGTAGCAGTGATTACTGAATCAATAGCACTAACCATTTTTTATCTCTTAAACGGAAAAGAAAACAGTTTCTTTTTCACCTTGCATGTGGATGTTGAATTCATAGATTATGACTCCATCTGAGTCATCCCGTTGAGCTATGAGCGTATCTCTTCGACTGGTATCGATCTGTTCCAACAACCCATCTTTTCCATTCGCATCAGTTTCATCTGAAAAATAGATACGGGTATAGACATGGGTTAAAAGGCCACGCATATAAACAATAACACTTATATAAGGTGCTGTTGCATCGTCGCTGGCACCTGGTTTAATCGTCTTCAGCAGATAATTACCCTCACCGTTAATGCCGGTATGACTGCGGGCGAATCCTGAAAAATTCGGATTGGAGAAACTGCCGGCGACATCGGCCTGAAATATCTCAATCAGTGCATCCGGTACCATGTTTTGCTCACCGTCGAATACCTTGCCAATTAGAATAATTGGCTCCCCTTCGCCCGTAATTTCATTACTGACCGGACTGGCCAGTCGACCTTCATTTTCACAATTACTCATTCCTATAGTGAAAAAAGGTCCAACCGTTTGCGATGGGGTCAGGGGGTGGCGGGCTTTCATATTGATGATTGAAACTCCACTTTATTCTTCCTCAGCCGGGGTAGCATTAACGCCCGCAAGCACAATATCGAAGCGATAACCCAGGGCAAAATCTGCTTCCGTTGTACCCAGATCGAAGGTCGAAATTAAACGCTCCCTAGCATTACTGGGAACGGCAGAAAATATTGGATCGTATTCCAGAAGAGGATCTCCGGGAAAATACATCTGGGTAACCAGGCGATCGGCAATGGTTTTGCCTATTAAAGAAAAATGAATATGCCGGGGCCGCCAGGCATTGGGATGATTTTTCCATGGATAGGCACCGGGCTTAATCGTGTAGAAACGGTAATGTCCGTCGCGATCGGTAATACAGCGTCCTACACCGAGAAAATTTGGGTCGATAGGTGCTTCCTGTTGATCGACTCGATGGGCATAACGGCCGCTGGCATTTGCCTGCCAGGCCTCGACTAACACACCCGGTTCCGGTTTCCCCCACTGGTTCAACACGCGACCAGAAACTACGATACGCTCTCCGAGAGGCATACCGCCTTGCTGACCGTTGCGAATCAAATCGTGGTCCAGTTCCCCCACGGAATAACGATTAATGAGATTGCCACTGCATTCTCCAATTTCCCGCTGACCGCTTAACTCAAGTAATTTGATTGGTGCCTGCGTGGGCCCCCGGCTTACCGAAGATTTGTATGCAGGATAGATAAAGGGTGGATGTTGAGATAAGTCGATATGGGACATATTAAGAAACCACCCTAACTTTTAGCTTCCGCATCCAGTTCGGCAAAAACTTTTTTCGCAACTCTAAAGGCACTGTTTGCTGCTGGTACACCGGAATAGACTCCCACTTGCATCAAAGCCTCTCTAATATCTTCCCGACTCAGACCAGTATTTACTGTCGCTCTTAAATGCAGGGCCAGCTCCTCGTGATGTCCCAGACTGGCGAGGGCAGTGATGGTAATTAAGCTTCGATCTCTTCTGGACAGAGTATCTCTCCCCCAGACCGATCCCCAGGCACTTGCAGTAATCAAGCGCTGAAATTCCTCATCGAGATCGGTGGCATTTGCCATGGCTGTGTCTACATAGTCATCGCCTAACACTTCTCTTCTGACTTGCATTCCAAGTTCAAACAGCTCTTTATCTGGTTCTTTTTCTGGCACAGGCAGTTCCCCAATTAATATTTGCACACTTCGAGTTTGCGCTTACAGAAATGCCTTGATGGTAACAGCTGGCGCCCCCAACGAACACACAAGCTGAATCCTGTAGCTGCAAAAAGTAGTTCAATATTTTTACTATTCAGGCTTTAATGCCTCAATCTACGGACTGTTCCGCCTGCCTACACAGAATAAGAATGATGCAGACTCAGATCGGAATAATTGGTGCTGGACCCGCAGGACTCCTGCTTTCCCACCTTCTCGCCCGCGCCGGCATAGAATCCATTGTGCTGGAAAACCGCAGCCGTGAGTACGTCGAGAATAGACTGCGAGCCGGAGTTCTGGAGCAAGGTACGGTAAACCTGTTAACCGAAGTTGGACTGGGGGAGCGCTTGCATGTTGAAGGCATGGCGCATCACGGAATTGAGATACGTTTTAACAAGAAATCTCACCGAATCGATTTTGATGAGCTTACTGATGGCAATGGAATTACCATTTATGGTCAACAGGAAGTTGTAAAAGATCTAATTGCCGCACGCTTAAAAGACAACGGGAAAATTCTATTCGATGTGAGCAGTGTCAGCATCGATAATCCTGATAGTGAAAACCTGAAGCTAAAGTTCCATCACGACGGCAATGAGCTGGAATTACATTGCGATTATGTAGCCGGCTGTGATGGATTCCATGGCGTAAGCAGAGAATCTATTCCACAA
Organism: uncultured Pseudohongiella sp.; assembly: GCA_964616225.1. Taxonomy (GTDB): domain Bacteria; phylum Pseudomonadota; class Gammaproteobacteria; order Pseudomonadales; family Pseudohongiellaceae; genus UBA9145. Next base: position 101,499 of record CAZTTE010000005.1, on the reverse strand, counting down.
AAGCAACGACTGGAATTCAGCCGCGAATACCCATTTGCGTGGCTAGGTATTTTAGTCGATGCCCCACCTTCAGCTGATGAACTAATCTATGCAAACAGTCCTGATGGATTTGCCTTGCACAGCATGCGTTCTCCTTCGATAACTCGGAACTATATCCAATGCAATCCAGAGGATTCGATTGAAGACTGGTCAGACGATCGTATCTGGCAAGCCTTACATGATCGATTGGAAACAGTCTCCGATTGGAAGCTGCAAGAAGGCGCTATCCTGGAAAAGGGTATTACCCCAATGCGTAGTTATGTTTGCGAAACCATGAAGTATGGACGGATGTTCCTGGCTGGAGATGCCGCACACATCGTGCCACCAACCGGGGCCAAGGGAATGAACCTGGCAATATCCGATGTAAGCTATCTCAGCACAGCACTCATTGAGCGCTATGAATCCGGCTCAGAGTTGCTGCTGGAGAGTTATGCCGCTAGTTGTTTACGGCACGTGTGGCGCGGAGAACATTTCTCCTGGCACATGACCTCTTTATTGCACAAGTTTCCGCAGAGCAGCCCTTTTCAGGAAAGACTGCAAAATGCTGAATTGGAATATCTGTGCCGGTCGACATCGGCCTCCCGCAGCCTTGCGGAAAACTATGTCGGGTTCAATTTTGGCTGAAGACCTATGCTAGAAAATTGCACCACCAACGAAGCGGCCGATTAGCATGATAGTCACATAGCCTGCGAAACAGCACAGCACTACTGGCAATAAGTTTTCTCTTTCAGCTTCATTGTCTTCAATAACATCCGTCATTATTCAGCCCCAATCAATAACACTGGAGCAAAGTTTAGCCCTTACGGATATAAGGGTTTTTGATTCAAATCAGGATTAAGGAGCTTGAGTACTAACGCTCGGCACCCAGGGCTTTTCGATGAGGAACAGGCGCCACATAGCGTTTGGAAGTCGCCTCTTGCATGGCTTCACGCAATTCAGCCTGGCGAAATGGTTTACTCAGAAATGCATCCATCCCCTGTTTCTACACATCTTCTGGAGTTTCACCAATCACATTGGCTGTTACGGCAATTATTGGCGTAAAAGCTTTTCTTCCCCGTAACTGGCGAATCTTGCGCATTGCGGCGACACCATCCATTACCGGCATCTGTAAGTCCATGAGTACCAGATTCACATCATGGTCGGGAACATATTCCAGGATTTCCTTGCCATTAGACATGGTAACAACCCGGTGCCCGTCTTTTTCCAGCATGCGGGATAACACCATGCGATTTAGGGCATTATGGACAGCACTTCTGCTGAAGTGTAGTGCAAATCCAGGGCATTTATTGGATTTAGCTCAATCAGCGGTTGAGTTTGCGGCATTATTTGGCAAGTACTCACTGGCAACCTCAAATACCGAATTAAACCAGGCCTGTTCGTCATTAAGATTGGGCACCAATTCGAAAGACTCACCACCGGCTTCGATGAATTCTTCGCGATACTCTTTACCGATCTCAAAAAGAGTTTCAAGACAGTCTGAGATAAAGGAAGGAGTGACTACGGCAACACGCTTTTTGCCATCATCCAGCAAGGATTTCAGGTGCTCATCCAGATAAGGTTGTAGCCAGGGAAGCGGCCCAAACCTGGACTGAAAGGCCAGGGAGTACTGCCCTTCATCCCAGCCCAATGCTTGCACTATAGCCTCGGTAGTCTGCACGCATTGAGCGCGATAACAATAACGATTTGCCGGGCTAATGGTTTTGCAGCAATCACCAAACTCACACACGTTGTCGTCGTCAGATTTCTTAATAGTCTTTTCTGGTACTCCGTGATAACTGAAGATTACATGATCGATTTGATCCAGCTGCAGATATTTAGTGATTACAATTGACCAAGCTCGAATGAATGCAGGCTCCTGGAATAGATCATCGATAAAAACCAGATTCGGTTTTTTCTGCCATTTAGCAACCGCGATTTTCACCTGATTAAAGGCCGATGCAGTTGTTGCCGTGGAGTATTGTGGAAACATTGGCAGTATTAACAGATCATTTACCTGGCGCCGCTCCAGTTCCTGCATTACGTCCCAGATAAAAGGTTCGCTGTATGCCATTCCATTAACCACAATGACTTCTTCACCAGACTGGTCGAATAATTCCTGTACGCTAAGCTGCATGCGGTCAGCATAGACTTTCAGCGGCGATCCCTCTTCCATCCAAATACTGGCATAGTCCCTGGCTACCCGGGGTGCACGAAAAGGTAAAATGATCAGATTGCGCAGCAGCCAGCGTCCGATCCCATTGAAATCGAATACATAGGGATCGGAAAAGAAATACTTATAGAATCTACGCAATCCTTTCGGAGTGGGCTCAGCTGGAGTTCCAAGATTGAGTAATAGGACTGCTTTAGTCATAACTTGCGGTGAATAAGCCGGTTTGAGAACCAAGAGGCGGAATTTAGCCGATCTGAAAAGAGAACACCATCGCCCTATTGATAACTTTTCCTCAATATTCTCAAACTAATTCCAACGAAGCTTGCTGAGTTATTAATCAATTTGAATAACTAGTAACTACTCTTAAATGCCCTACAATTAATGGGAGAGCCAGTTTACAGCTACTGTTTTATGGAAGGCCCCATATTTACTGGGTTCCAGGCAACTTGTTTCCGTTGGTAACAAAAAGTGGAAAAATCTGCTGCAATCGGCTGGAAAATGAGTAAACTTAGGGCATTCAGAAACATTTAATCCTGTTTGAAACCAATATAACTGTGAGGATCGATTCGTGAAAAAATCACTGCATTTCCTGTTAGTCGCGCTTATCACCGCCTTTTCAACGGCTGTTTCAGCTGGCGAAAGAATTGGCGATTTCGCGCTAATCGACAATCAAGGCGCTTATCACCATATGGCCTGGTATGACGATCAGAATGCGATAGTTATTCTACCTCAAGCCGTAGGTGCAACTGACGCTGATGCTCTGGCTGCTTTCCAGGATCTGGAAGCAAGTTATGCAGAGCAAGGTGTTGTTTTCTTCTTAATGAATCCGGGTGTTCAAACTGACCGTGAAGCAGTATCTGCCGATATCGCCGCTCTGGGCATCGAATATCCAGTGCTTATGGATGATGCGCAACTCGCAACAGAAGCGCTTGGCATTACTCGCCTGGACGAAGCGGTGGTTTACGATCCTTCTTCTTTTGAAATGGTTTATCGTGGTCCCACTGATGCAGAGTTAACAGCTGCAGTACAGAGACTATTAGATGGTGGCGACGATTCGCTAGTTGCGGTAGCCACAGACGGAGCTGCAATTCAATACACCGGACCAGGCACCGATGCTGCGCCTTCATACGTAGCTGATGTTGCCCCAATCATCCAGGAAAATTGTGCAAATTGTCACCGTGAAGGTGGTATCGCGCCATTCGCCATGGACAGCAAGCTCGCTATGCAGGGCTGGTCTCCAATGATTCGTGAAGTGGTTATGACCAAGCGTATGCCTCCTGGTCAGATTGACAACAAAGTCAGCCATCGCATGAAGAACGAAATGAACCTTTCAGATGCAGAAATGCAAACCCTGGTTCGTTGGGTAAATGCTGGCTCTCCACTAGATGGCGACGCTGACCCACTTGTTGGACTTGAGTGGCCTGAAACCAAGTGGACTATCGCAGCGGAACTGGGTGAGCCTGATCTGGTTATAAAGATTCCTCCTCAGTCTATTCCTGCCACTGGCGTAGTTGATTACATGGACCTCCCAATCGATCTTGGCCTTACCGAAGATCGCTGGGTGCGTGGCTCAGAAGTTGCTCCTGACCAGAAAGAAGTGCTTCACCACATCATCACTACTGTAATTCCTCCTGGCGGTGCTGAAGATGCTCAAACCGCATTCATCAATGCAATCAACAGCCTTCCAGAAGAGCGAGCTGCAGCAATCCGCGCTGAAATGTTTGCAGCGATAGCAGCTGGCGAACCTCCAAATATCGACAAGATCTTCCAGGAAAATCCAGACATCGATGTAGGCTCACTACTTGGTGGTGGTGACCCGGATCTGGGTTCGATTGCTGGTTACGCACCAGGAAACAGCGTCGCTCTTAGCGAAGAAGGCGTAGGTGGCCTGCTTAAAGCTGGTACTACCTTAAGCCTGCAGATGCACTACACCACTTCTGGTAAAGAAGTTACCGATGAAACTGAAATCGGTATCTGGTTCTACCCTGAAGGAGTGGTTCCTGAACAGCGCATGTCTGGCGGTGTTGGCAATGCATTCACTATTGCGATACCACCACAGGCTAAAGACCACGAAATGCAGTTAGTGACTCATGTTACTGAAGACGCAGAGCTTTACAGCTTGATGCCTCACATGCATTTCCGCGGCAAGCGCATGAAATTTATTGCCAAGTACCCGGATGGCAGCGAAGAGCTATTACTCTCTGTGCCTGATTATGATTTCAACTGGCAGCTAGCACACGAATTTGCTGAACCTTACCGTGTACCAGCAGGTACTCAAATCATTGCAGTAGGTGCTTTCGACAACTCTGAGCAGAATCCTGCTAATCCAGATCCTTCGATTGAAGTTAAGTGGGGTGAGCAGAGCTGGGAAGAGATGTTTATGGGATTCTATTCTTGGAAGAACGTCGACCAAGGCGGTGAGGATTAGAAAATATCTCATAGCTAATCGCTAGTAAGAAGAAAGAGGGATCGTTTAGATCCCTCTTTTTTTTGGGCATCAGAAAAACTAATTACTGACCCCTGGGTGGGGGTGGAGTCCAATCGCAAGATGCACAATTAGGATCCACATTATTTTGACTTAACACCTCAAATATAAAGTCGCGCCATGTCTCATTGGGCTGCCAAACGGTATTCATGTCCGCCTTGGCCTCCGCCACCGACACATCATCATAAATTACGCGGTAAAGAAAACTAAAAGCCGTAGCCCTGGCGTTTACCTGGCAATGCAGCAGTGTTTTCTTGCCTCGATTGCGTTCCATGGAATCGGCGAATGCATAGAACTCATCCGGTAAGGGATTGGAAAAATCTACTGGCACCTGCATGTATTCCATACCCAATTCTTTAACGACCTGATCCGCATCAGCTAAAGCATTCGGATTATTGGTAAATGCGATATAGACAACTCGCTCAAATCCTTGATCTGCAATTGCCTGGAATTGCTCTCGGGTAGGCTGTCCTGCACTGGCAAATCTTTCACTGTACTGCCGGAAGTTTATAATTTCCGCCAACTCAGGCGCAGGCTCTTCTACTGCAAATGAAACGGAAGAAAACAGGGAAAGGGATATAATCCCCAGTACTAATTTTTTCATTATTGCTCCAAATTGTGCAAAATCGTTTATTCGTTAACTAGATACATAGATACTATAACAAACATATCAAGTTAGAACCCCCAGAAGAGGTGCGACCCGCTGTCGCAAGGATATGAAGGAAGAAGTACTGGAAAACAAGCGCCATAAGCATTCATTTGGCCAGGACGAAAAGCGGCCAGGTGAATTTCGCACATTCGTGGTTATTGTCATTACTGCCACCATGATGGTGGTGGAAATCGCTGCCGGAATTGCTTTTGGCTCAATGGCGCTATTGGCGGATGGGCTTCACATGGGCAGCCATGCGGTAGCACTGGGAATCAGCGCCTTTGCCTATGTTTATGCGCGTCGTCATGCCCACAACGAGCGCTATAGCTTCGGCACCGGTAAAGTGAATACATTGGGTGGCTATACAGGCGCAATTTTACTGGCCGTCTTTGCTACGATGATGGCATTCGAAAGTGTAGTTCGCCTCATCAATCCGGTAGAAATTGCATTCAATCAGGCGATTTTTGTTGCAGTGTTAGGCCTGATAGTCAACGGCGCCTCGGTATTTATTCTAGACGTTGGTCATGATCACAATCACCATCATGGGCATAGTCACGATCACCACCATCATGATCACAATCTGAAATCTGCCTACCTACATGTTCTGGCAGATGCACTCACATCTCTCCTGGCAATTTTTGCACTGCTTATCGGAAAATATTTTGGCGCGATATGGATGGATCCAATTATGGGAATCGTCGGCGCAATATTGGTAGCCAGGTGGTCTATCGGATTACTCAAGACAACCAGTGCGATACTGCTGGATGAACAGGGCTCGGCAGACCATCGTGCCCATATAAAGGAAGTGATAGAAGCTAACGAAAACAATCGGGTGGTGGATTTGCATCTCTGGACCGTAGGTCCGGGAGTCTTCTCCGCAATCATTTCAATAGTGTCACGAAATCCACAACAACCGGATCATTACAAACTATTGATAGAAGAACAGCTTAAGCTTCATCATGTAAGCATTGAAGTGCATGCTTACGAAGAGAATCACTGATCGAACAGATCACGAACCTTGCTTAGTAAAGCAGAACGACGATACGGCTTCTAAAATCACCGTTTAGCATGGATATGCCCAGCATGTGGATGCGGATTTCTCTCAGGCTTTGTGGGTTACTTCCTGACACGCCACCGACACCCCTCAAGATACTACACTAGTTGCCATTCCTGACTGTTCTCAGGAATTTGCGGGCAGAAAAAACGGCGAACAGGCTTAATTGCCTGTTTGCCGTTTTTTTGGTGCTTTTTGGCTAATGAGATAAGCGTTAAGTCTAATGCCTACTCCTTACTGAACCATAGTAATTCTCAACAAATGAGATTAACGTTCAATCCAGCGGCTTCTCCAAGTCACCCACCCCATTTAAGGAAGTTCAAGAATTCCCGTCGATTTTTCGGGCCGTAGGTAAGGAAGTTCGGTTGAGGATCTTCCTGATAAGCCAACTTCTCTGTAGTCACAATATCATTTGAAGTTAACGCCCTGACTTCAGCCTCATTGATGCCATAAGGAACCGTTGCATTCAAGCCAAACACTTTTCTGCGAATCTCCGGAGTAATTTCCGGATACCCGAAACGCTCCTGGAATTCTTCAGAGATCTGGAATGTCCTGAACGCCTGAATCTGATCCTGGGGCGAACCATACCAGATGGAGTCCGTACCCCACAGCACATTGTCTTCGCCGCAATAAGTTAACAACTTACCCAATGCATGTGCTGCATTATCGGGATCACGCATTAACAGGCGCCAGGTGCTGCCTAATTCCGCATAAATATTTGAGCCGGGCCCAACATCATTATCTACCAGAGACTGAATCAAGGTATCGATACCGTCACGCCCTGCTCCGTCTTCAAAAGCCTGTTCTGTATTACTACTCACAAAGCTTGAGTGGTAAATGAGGAAATTCATTTCCGGAAACATCTTCGCCACTATTCCGACATCACTGGATTGGCTGTGCTCATAGGAACGGGGACCGAAAGGCAGGCCTTTATGGATACAGATATTACGTACCCCCAGGCGTTGCGCTCTTTCAATCATAGCGACACCTACATCGTCATGTAGAAAGTAGCCAATGCCGCCTGGCCCATACTGTGTATAAGTTTTAAATGCCGAGATATCCCAGTTTTCCGCCAACTCGTCCATGGCCTCAAGATCACCATCCTGATTCGGATTAACGCGACCGTGAATCATCAGGCGTTTGCTACCTTCTAACTCGGCAACGATTTCTCGAGTTTTTGCAGCATCTTCGATTGTTACCGGCTCGGTCTCTCGAGTTGAAGGAACGAAAGACAAGACCATGATATCGGTGTCACTATCCATAAATATGTCTTTGATGAATTCACTTTCAGAAAGACAACTCATATAGCCTCGATCACCGCCGGAATTTGCAGCTTCACATTGTGCTTTCTCCATACCGGCATAGGGTCTTGCATCCGGAGGAATTCGGCTGAGCCAATCCCCTTCCGGATTTACATAGTGCCCCTGAACATCAAAGATAAATTCTCCCCCACCAACTTCGGCATTAGCAGAATCATTATCCAATGCGCTCTCCTGGGTAATATCGAAAAAGCCACCACTTTTACCGTGATAGGCATTGGCGTGATTCATCGCCAATAAGGTACTGGCCGCACCACAACTGGAAACAAGAAATTCACGCCGGGACTGGCCTTTACGTTTAGCGTTATCGGTGGCCCACTCCATCGCAAGGCTATTGCCCTGCTCATTGCATTCCGATATTGGAAGCGGTTCGTACTCACCATTGGAAGTACTATCGATTTTAATAGGAAGCCTGAGGCCTTCTTTGTCGAGTAAATCTACTTTTGCCATTGTTATTGCCTCTTATTTTTTAGTTTGTCGGGTTTAACTCCAGCCTTTCAAAGAGCACGGACTCTATCTTATTCCGTGAATAAAAAGCTGGGAATACCTTGTCGTTAGCCCATAACTCGAAAAGATTGTCATACAGCGGGCTATCGGGATCACCCACCTGGCCAGGTGTGTTCATGCCAAGGGTATTATCCCAATCACGGGTGTCTACAAAAATACGAAATGATGCACCTGAAGTCTGGTTATCACCGCTACCGGTGTTACCGAGGGTAAAACCGTTACCGCCTCTTGGTGCGGGCCCAACGTCCAGTCTCCCACGCAACTCTTCATTCACAGCCGGTCCTAAGGGATGGCGAATAATTGCATGCTTGTAATCTTCCTGGCCGTACACCCAATCTTCTACATTCGGCCCTAGCTTCTCCCGCAAATTGGCGATTCCTTCAGCCAGGGTTCGCAACAAAAATTGATCGCGCCCCTGAATCGGGTCTTCTCCAAAATCCCCATCGGGTGCTAATAGCATGTCGATAGTGGTTTTCATTCCCACTGAGAGATAACTCTGCGCATTTTCTGGAACTTTTAACAATTCGATGTTATCCAGAAGTTGCCGTTCAAATGCAACGTAAATCCCGGCTTCGATAGAATTCTTATCCAGCACGAAATCCCAGTTCATCAACATCTGGCGCGCCTGTTCCACCTGGGGATTGTCTGCTTCCAGATCACGAAAGAAAGGAATCAGGGTGCGGGCGGGTATTGAAAGATAATCGTGTTGTAATTCGATCATGTCAGTCATATTGAATTTGCGCCCGGAACCTAATACCTCACTTCCCCGCGCCCAGCGGAAAGGATCTGTCCAGGTGTAACCGATCGCATCGAGATAGGGAAAATCCGGTGGCGTGTAATTACTGTTCGATGTTTCTATGTAGCCACGGGCCGGATTGTATTCATGGGGCTTCGCCTTAATAGGCAGGTAACCATCCCATTCATAGCGACCATCGCCGGAAACCGGAACCATTCCGCTAAAGTTTCTGCGAATTGGCGCAATACCAACCGCCTGCCAACCGATGTTGCCATTGCGATCTGCCCAGATCATGTTTTCACCGGGAATATTGCTGTAGTTGGAGGCTTCACGAAACTCTTCCCAGGTTTTAGCCTGGTCCATTCGCAGAGAAGCAAGATAAGGTGCGCCGCCTACTTCCATCCATGCTGGTCTTACCGCATAGGCCAGGTCGTTTGCCCCATCCTCGAAGGCAACAGGACCATGGCGAGTGTATTTCAGCTCAACTGTTACGGGATCGGCACCTTTAACATTAAAAGTCTCGGTAATAATGCGCATCTCTTCCCACTGCCCGTTATACAGGTACTGATTGGGGTTCGCAGGATTGGTTTCATAGACATAGAGATCTTCCCCGTCGGTGTTAAACACCGTTAGACCCCAGGCACCGTACTCATTGTGTCCAATCGATATGCCTGGAATTTCGGGTTCTCCACCACCGATTACATTCCAGCCGGGACCAACCAGGTGCGCCCAGTAACGCAATGATGGCACCGCCTGGCTGCGATGGGGGTCATTAATCATCATCGGCCAGCCATCCTGGGTTAGATCACCGCTTACAACCCAGTTGTTGCTGCCAATGTCATCGATGCTGCGCTTTTGTAGTTCCTGTTCTTCTTCATTCAAGACGGCGGCGATACTCTCGAAGGCAGAATCATCGTTGCGATATTGGGCAAGCACGATATCGTCAGGTTGAAAACGAATTCCTCTGCGATAACTGTTATACAAATGCAGAATGTCGTTATTTATTAAGGAACCACAATTAATCTTTTCATCTAGCGTAAGAATCGGATCGTGGGGATGAAAGTAGCGCAACTCTCTCACCTTATCCTCACCGATGGCACACACTGCTCTGCCAGTAGCAAGCTCCAAGCCGATATTACCTAACAAACCCTGGTGCCTGGAGATAACGACTTCCGGCGTCCAGTGTTTTGGTTGAATGCCAAGTAATTGAAATGGCAAGGGTAAGTCTTGTGGCGCTTCAAGCGCTTCATCGATATAGGCATTAACACCATCGACAAAAGCCGTAATGATTTCTACACCGCGGGGGTGATAGTGATTCATTTCCTGGGTCATATCACCGCGAAACTTGAATAGTCGCGTGCCATGATCACGATCGATTGCCCTGGGACCCAAAATTTCTGCGGTAGTACCGGTTGCCTGGGCACGCCAGATCTCAAATTGAAACAGACGATCCCTGGCTGCGCTGTATCCCTGGGCGAAGAACAGGTCATGCTCGGTTTCGGCATAAATATGGGATATGCCCCAACGGTCTTTCAGGATTTCAACAGGCTGTTCCAGACCTGGCACACTAACTCGGGAAGTTGACTGGGCAACGGCGATATTGACCAGTAAAAGTGCGAGTATTCCACTAATAGTCTTACGGAGGACTACGATCATTATTCGACCCCTTCTATATCATTGTTATTCCTTAGAACCAAAGCCCCAAATCACGGGGCTTCCAGTGGTTTTCACCGGGTTCCACTCATTAACGAGAAAAGGATTCCAACTATACCCCAGAAGAGTCGAATCGAGCTATGGCTCACTCCTCCAATTCGGTGAGCAGCTTTAGGGCAAGCTTGGCTTTTGCTGCCGGCACAAATACATGGTCGTGATAATGCGCGGCGATAACATTGGAAGCAATGCCATTACTGGCAAGTTTATTGGAAACCGCCGCTGTAAATCCTACTGCATCGAGACTTGAATGCACGGCTAGGGTTATTCCACGGAAAACAGAATCGTAGTCTAATTTCGCAGCGTCAGCCTGATCTTTAGCAAGCAGAAGACTTAGACCCTCTGCTTCCAGATAGCTACTTAGCGGATTAAGCTCCGCATAATCTCCGTAGTTCTTGTCTTTGACAGTACAAAAAACAAATTCACCATCGAGCAACTTTGGTTGCATTAAAGCCAGCAGCTTATCTAAATCAATTTCCCCAGCCACAATTAATTCCTATTTATCAATGTTGCAAACTACTATTCTATTTCAGCAGACATCTCCGCATAGAAACCAGGAATGCTGCGCTGCATGAACAAGCCGTTCTCTGCCTGGGTCCAACTTAGATTACCGTCTTCTATTTCAGTCAGAGCATCCCCTGGCTCTAAACCATTTCGAATCAGATCAGCCATACGATCCCGAACTGCTTCCATCTGATTACGAAAACTAAGCACATCTCTGCGATTCATTACGACTCCATGACCGGGAATCGCGGTGTCAAAATCCAGGGAGAGGATATTATTCATGGTTCCCACCCAACCGCGACTGGTTCCTCCATTACCATAATCAATAAACGGAGCCGTTCCATGTAGCAAATCGCCACCATGCACAGTTTTAAGATCGGGAAAATACACTACGGAATCACCGTTGGTATGCCCTCTGCCCATATGAAAGACACGTACTTCTACTCCACCTAAAAACACCGACGTTTCATCGCTGTAAACTACCCGCGGCAGCCCATCCTGATTACCGCGAATCATGTTCTCTCGGGCATTCTTATGAGCAATAACTTCAGCGATTGGCAAAAAGCCAGGATTACTTCCCGAGTGATCGCCATGATGATGAGTATTAATTACATAGCGAACCGGTAAATTGCTTACGGAAGCAACCAGAGACTGAATTTCATCAAAATCCTGGGGAAACTTGTCATCTATCAAAATTACTCCTTCCGAAGTTATTCTCACTCCGATGTTGCCACCGGGCCCGGTAATCATATGCAAACCGGGCTTGACTTCTTCTATCGCCAAACGACTTTGTGCTGCGAGTTGGGTAGAAGCAAAAAACAGGCACAGCAGGGAAATCGAGAAAATGAATTTCTTACGAGTCTCTACAATTTGTTTATTCATTGTTATCACCGTTATATGAGTGCTTTTATGAATTGGTGGATTCACATAAGTACACCATTGAAATCATCCATGCAATTAAATTCAGGACGGAGCTGGAAACGCCTGCTTGAATGTGAAAGCGGATTCCGAAGGTCCATTATCCCGCAGCGAGCCAAGCTTTTCCTGAGCTTGCTCAAGAGTTGGTAATTCTCCAGCTTGAATCCACCATAAGACCACCGTGGCTTGCTTTGGCATTTCAAACCATTCCTTGCGACGACTCATAAAGCCAGCATGATTTCCGGCATAGACGAAGTTCTTTAAATCTTCAATCGATTCCCACACCATCAGATTAACCAGGATATCATCGCCAAACGGCCTGAAGGCTGTTGCATCACCGTCATCGGATTGTAATCGCCAGACATATCCAGGAGCTGCTTCCGCTGCAGCATTTACCAGGTCGAGGTTGTCCACAAAATCTGCCAACACAGGCGAGTCCATAGCTGCAAGCATTCTGGCAATGTTTAATTGGGCGATATGAAAGTTCGACATTATGGGCTCTCAGGCAGAAGCCTCCATTACTTTCTGTCTTGCTTCTATATAGCTGTTGGGAACGAACAGCCGCCGGTCGTTGCATCAAGTTTCCAACGTAGTCTTCGAATCTCTGCCGTTTTTCTACTGCGCCAAACATCATGGCTCAATGTAATGCTGACCCGACGTAGACATCGGCTGCCATAAATTCATCACCACAGATATAGGTGCTATTAGACAGTGCCAGCTCCAGCGCACTGTGTACGTCTTCCTCTTTGCCATAGCCGATTGTAGCTTGCCGCTCCGGCGGTACTTGCCATTCGAATCCTTTAACTGTCATTAACAATTCCAGAGGACCGGAAGCGAAATGCAGCCAACGATAATAGTTAGCCAATTGCTCGGTACCGGACCCGGGAATAAGTGACTTTTCCGGATAACTTGCCGCCAGATAGGAGATAATCGCGGGACACTCGGTAATCGTGTTACCGCGATGTACTAGCGCCGGAACTTTACCCATAGGATTAACAGCCAGGTACTCGGGGCCTTTCATCTGCTCACCATAGTTAATCCAATGAGTGTCGTAAGGCTCGCCAAGTTCCTCCAGCATCCAGTGGACTATGCCACCTCGGGATTGTGGATTCGTGTAAAACTGCATATCGCTCATTGCCCCCCTCAATGCGCAATGGATTCTGAAAAACTGTACATAACAATAACACCAGCTACGATTAAAAGTATTCCGAAGATTGCTGGCATATCCAAATTTTGCTTAAAGACAACCCAACCAATTAACGTGATTAGCGCAATGCCAACACCAGACCAGATTGCGTAGGCCATACCGACAGGAATCGTCTTCAAGGTCAGGGAAAGAAAATAGAAAGCCGAACTGTAGCCTACAGCAACAATTAGGGAAGGCAACAATACCGTAAATCCTTCACTCGCTTTTAATGCGGATGTAGCAATCACTTCTGAAACAATTGCCACAAAAAGAAATATCCAGTTCTTCATTGCCTACTCCCGTACTGTTTTGTCCAAGAATTGATTTGATCATGATGTGCACTCCAGGCTAACCAGGTTTCGTTCGCCCATTGTGCAACCTGCTCCGTGTGCTCATCGCCATTCTTTGCCACAAGCATATCAACGACTGTGATATTGCCGAAGTCTTCCGGCGGTTTCAGCCAGATAAAATTCGCCTTGTGCCGCGTAAACCTTTGCATGAATTCTGTAGCGTCCTGGGTTGTCATTCCATGTTCGATGATCTGACATAAACGAGCAAGATGTACTGCCGCGGATGAAATGGTTTGGGAAGAAGGATTGCCGGGATGCTGCAAGGCATAGGCATCGACACTCAATTTGTGATTCTTTGCATAAGTGCAATCCGAGTATTCTTTTTCCAGTACCTGACCAAACGCCGCCCAACATCCGGGCGACGACTCCAGATAACGATGTACTGGTCCTGAGCTTTCTGCAGTAATTGCACCACAGGAAGGGCAGACACATTGTGCGTCCATACGGCACCCACAAAGATTCGTTGAGTTAAGACTAACTTTGCGCCGAGTCCGAGTCTGCTGCACCGCCGAAGTTAATCATGGACGCGATCTGAATACCTAGCCAGGCCATTGGCAGATAAGCCGCAAGAATATCCAGCACAATAAACCAGGTAGGTGCTGGAATCATAACCGAGTTTGCAATCCCACCGATCAAAAATAGCACACCGATGGCATAGGCAAAGATTTTTTTGTTACGCGCTGCAACAAGGTATGCGATTACCGCTCCTACCAAGGTTCCTAATGAGTGCGCAAGAAATGGAAAGATAAAATGTTGAACCTGGAACTGATCCATTGCCGCGGCAATGCTTTCCGCATTGGTTACATCGACGCCAGCCGGTGCCGGAATGATAGAAGAACCAACCAGGATTAAGCCGATATTTACCAGGCTGCCAACGATGGCACCGATTAGAATCGCAGCAATGTTGCGAGCAATACTTTCCATCATGACCCCCTTTTCAGCTATCGACTAATCGTAAAGGTAGAGAACGGTTCCAGGCTATCGATAGCATCTAATCCTAATTCTGGTAACCAGGCAAACTGTCTTACCTCGATGCTGTCTGTGTTTACATCAAAAATCGAAAATCCATTGTTCTCAAGCGGATGCACTCTTTCTTCTACTTCCAGGTCCGTAGGCACCTGTGCACCGATGCCACGCACACCACTGGGCCAGCCGGTTCCGGTACTTATGGGGCCAGCCAATATGGAATGAACAGGATTATCTAAGATGAGCGGACCGCTTCGAGTAATCATTCCAGAACCAATGGCATGGAGATCTCCTGATACCATTATGGGTATGCGCTCATCCTGGTTAGCGATGCTGGACAGGATACGCTGATGTTGCTGAAACCAACCTGGCTGCCAATAGGATTTTGGATTTTCAATTCCAAGGTTGCCACCGGGCTGCAGGAAATCGGGATACCATTCACCCCACTTTCCTGCGGTCCATCCGAATGGCGTCGAAGGAATGTGAATTAAATGGCGGGTACTGGACTCATCAGCTGTTCGGCTCGCCATCCAGCGTTCGGTTTGCTCTTCTATAAATACAGCTGTAGGGCCAGCCAATGTAATAAAGCGGCGGCAATCATAGAGCAACAACTCCAGCAGAGAGCCCCAGCGATATGAACCATAGGATTCGCTAAAACCATTTGCTGCAGATCCTGCCAGGTGGGCGGGACGATTGAGCTCCGGTAAATATTCGGGAAAATAGAGTTGTTGCGAGGCCCTGCCTAGCTGGGCAGTAAAATTTCGCGGCGGAAAAGTAATAATATCGTCGGTGCCTTCGTCATTCTCAAAATAGTCATGGTCATCTTGAGTAAGGATTAATGGCGTAGAGCGAAAGTTAGTGCTGTAGAGCGATGCGATTTGTTCGTCAAGACAAGTGGTAAGAGCTGCTTCATTAGAAGAACCAAATACAGGTAAATCTTCATCAAAACTACCATAGCGGCCCCAGATTCTTTCCCTGTTGGCCTGGGCCCTGGCATTACCACGCCAGCGACGGGCAATGTTTTGATCCCAATAAACCTGATCACCGATGCCGATGGCGAGATCAGGAGCAAAGGACAAAGCTCGATCGAATAGTCTTTGCCGAGTCGATACCGGAAGATAGCGCCAGTTTCCGTTTTCGGTTTGTGCATTGTCGGGACCACCCGCGCAAGTGAAAACCAGTAAGCGCATGGACTCGGCCTCAGCGTTCGCAGCGGGTGTTGTGCTTAAGGGCCAGGATTCTGCATAACGATTACCTTGCTGTTGCAGGCTAAGCTCGTACTCCTGGGAACTTTCCAATCCATCGGCAATAAATGTCCAGAAGCGACCGAGACTGTCAGTCTGCAATCCTTCGATAGCCCGTGACCCTACCCTTAATACCGGGTTTCGTTGTGGTTCGACGAAGGATACCTTCAGCATTATGGAATCATGATTCGCCAGGGGAATAAGGTGCTGAATCTGGCCACCAGACCAGTTATCTTGCCCGTTACTAAAAGACGGCCAGACCAGGGAACTTGTCAGGAGCCCACTGTTGCGGATGAACTTTCTGCGGTCCATTTTTCTTCCTCGCGAATGTAGTACTCAGACGATACCAGAAAGCAGGCGAACAGGACTACTGATAAAAGGCAATGCTTAACACAGTCCCTGGGTACCGGAAAGTAGCGTATTGGAAATGCGGAAGGGAGAATTTGGCAGACGTTCGGGCGGTTCACCTGACACAACTCGAGCAAAATCGAATGCACGTTCCAGACCGATGAATGCTGAATCGATTTCATTTCTTACAGTAATAGCCCCATCGTACACACCGAAAATGTTTTCGGATTCTGAAACGATTTCCACCTCATAGTCAGTGCCACTTACGACCACTTCAGCGATATCTGTTGTGAAGACGTAATTGCTGCGTTGAATTGCACCGGTAATTGATCGCATGCGACCGGAGATCAGATGCAAGGTGACCCGATCGGACTTTCTATCAAGATACTGATAGTCGCTAAGTTGCAGTTCAGACTCACAATTCAGGGTCAGTCGCGCATTATCGGAAAAGCGTAACTGCAACCAGGCATTGTTGGCTGTTTCCAAAATGTCACCGACTCGAACCTCGTCTCTACGAGAAAGTGTACGCCGATCGCCATCAAGGCCATGGGCATAGACCACACCTTGCAAAGCCACTACCCGAGCTGCAGGTTCACCAGCTTCCTGGGCATAATTGAGAAAAGGAATAAAACAGAAGACTAAAACTAAACTGGCAAGGATTTTATTCATGCATTGTATATTGGCAGAACAAATTTGATTTAGCAGTCCTGTGTTAATTATGTCGCCGGTATCATCTTTCCAATTTTACCGTCACCTTTGGTTAAAAAATATAACTCGCCATCCGAGTCAATTCCGAGTCTTAATCCCACATAAATATACAAGAACGTTTACCTACGAGGCCGGTACCATCTTTCTAATTTTACCGTCGCCCTTAGTGAGAAAATACAGTTCACCCTGGGAATCGATACCGAGCCTTAATCCCGCACGGTTGCCTCTAGAATAGGTGTTAGGAAAACCCAGCGCATCGGCTACATTTCGTTCGACACCAAAAAATTCCACGCGTAATTCCAGAATCGTTGCCGGATTGCCAGGCTCGAGATTATCCGTATCAATATAGAACACTCTGCCAGTCACCATATCGGTAAAAACAAATTTTCCCCGTAACTCGGGAATGGCAGAACCGCGATAAACAAAACCGCTACTAATGGCATTACCTTCATCGTGATCGAATTGGGCAACCGGATAGGTATACTCCTCTTCATCCTCTGGTCTTGGGTAAACAGGATTAGGTCGCACTCCACCAATGCCGAATGCCGTTGCAAAGGTTCCTTCCCTCACCCGCCAACCGTAATTGGCCCCGGCCACTCCAATATTTACTTCTTCGATCTGGGTTTGCCCGATGTCACATATATACATGGTGCCATCGCGATCAAATGAGAATGCCTGAGCATGGCGCAAACCATAGGCCCAGGTTTCCGGAGCGAAATCTGGATTGCCTACGAACGGGTTATCAGCGGGTATACCATAGGCAGCGTTATTCTCCCCTCCCAGCGGATCGATTCTGAATATACCCGCCATAGGCTCAGTGGCAGATTGCCCGTATTCCATTGGGTCATTGGCGCCACCGCCATCCCCAAGACTGCCGTAGAGCATGCCGTAATCAGCATCACCAGCTGCAGCCGCAGGATTAAAGGCCAGGGTTCCGATATTGTGGTTTTGATCAAATTGACCGATGCGAAAAATTTCGCGCGTGGAACCAGCAAAAGCATTGGCGGCAGGATCTGTGGTCGTCCATTCCCTGATGACACTCTCATGATTTTCGGCATTATCATCCAGGTAATCCGCAACACCGCTTTCCGAAGCGACGCTTATGGCAGTGTAAAATTTCCCATAGCCAGCTGCTCCTTCCCTGGCGAAGTCGGGATGGAAGGCAACACCGGCCAGTCCAGTTTCATTGGGAAACATAGAATCATCAAAATCGATGTCGTATTCACGCACGTCCAGATAAAGAGATGGCTCGCCACCAGATTCAGGCACCAGGTAAAGCATTCCGCGCAGGTCATTAACTACCAGCCGGCCCGATCCATCCGGTAGTGGCGTCATGAATTGAATGCGCGCATGGGCCGCATTGGTTCTGGCAGGAGCAGCAGATTCTGCCGACTCCGGTATCTGCACGAAGTTCTCCAACGCAACTGAAATCGAGCCCTTCTGGATCTTCTCGGGAATAGGATCGGCAAGGGGTTCAGGTCGGGATTCCGCAGCGAGAAGAGGTAAACTAAATACTAGTCCGATAAATAAAGTAGCAAGAGTTGTTTTCATGATTTTGTTCCGTTTGCTAAATTAGCCACTGGAATCAGGTTTACAGTCTAATCCGGGCCCTGAGTCCTTTAACAAGCAGTGAATGCCAATCGTTTCGATGTAGCAAAATAATATCGCGCCCCAATAATACAAGATAAAGCGCTACTGAATAGGAATGATTGAATAAATTTATAAGAGATTACCAATTTGATGTCTGACTCTAGTTTTTCCACGCTTCATTACGAAATCGAAGATCAAACCGCCAAGATATTACTGGACCGCCCTCCCGCCAACCTGATCAATAAAGAGATGACGCTGGAGTACCATGCCGCCCTGCGACGAGCCGATGCCGATTCTGAAGTCCGCGTCATTGTAGTGGGAGGGAAAGGTGACGGCCTGTCAGGTGGTGTCGATTTGAAGTTTGTTAAAGATTTCGATTCCAACGAAATGAAAGAATTTTTACGTCTCTTCTATGTTGACACCATGGAGATCGTAAGAGGATTATCCAAGCCTATTATTGCCGCTGTTCATGGCTATGCCCGTGAAGGTGCCTGCACCCTGGCCTTTGCCTGCGACATGATTATTGCCGCCGATGATGCCGACTTTGGCTATCCGGGAGTGCCTAATCTGGCTGCACCTCCCGGTATGCATGTTTGGATTCTGCAACGACTGATTGGTCGCATGAAAGCTGCAGAACTTATCTTTACCGGAAAATCACTGGGTGCTGCCCAGGCGGAACGCATGGGATTGATTACCAAGGTTGTTGGTGCCGGGAGCCTCATGTACGAAGCAGAAAAGATAGCCGGAAAAATTGGCGAAATGTCTCCACTCGCCTTAAAACGAACTCGGGACCTGCTCTACCAGATGGAAGATATGGACTTTCAACAAGTGCCGGAAACTGCTGTTGAAGCCCTGTCTTCTGCCTTTGACAGTGAAGATAGCCGCGAGGCAAGAAGAGCCTATATCGAGAAAAGAAAGCCGGTCTGGACTGGTCGATAATTAGCCAATTTCGATCTAGGTACTTGAATTTCTGTTAAATTTTTCTGAATTGAGCTATTCCTATGGCAGGAGTAGACTAGTCTGAGTAACCAGTCTGAATTCCATCAGGCCCTGATTTCTTTTTTGATTGGAGTTTTTCACGTGGTAGTAATCAAAAAAATCACAAGATCCATTCTGTTAGGCAGCGTACTCGTACTTACTCTTGCCAGTTGTACCTTTCCCGGCATTCGACTTTATGAAAGCTCAGACCAGGGTGAGTCACTAAATGTTGGTGAAGCAAAGAATGTTCATTTCTTTACTAAAGATCCCAATTTCGAGACCGGGATTAATTTACAATCCGGTGCGCGCTATGTGATGGACATTGCGATACTTAGCTATTGGATAGACAGTTACATCGAAGAAAACGAAAATCAGGAACCATTAGACGAACGCGGATTTGCAAACAGTGTCATGCCGTTTGAATTTCTAGCCGCTACTAAACGCGTCAATGGAAGTCGCTGGTTTGAACTTATGTTGTACCAGTCTCGCTGCAGTCGCGAAAGCCTGCGCGGGGTAACAGAACTCGAAGTTGATGAAAGTGGTAGTTACAACTTCGTCGCAGCATGCGACGGCGAACTAACCCTGTTTGTTAACGACAGTCGTGGTTTTTATAGCAACAATGTAGGTTACGCTAATATTGCACTGTCGCGAGTAAACTGATTGCCGTCACCCTCTGCGAGAATTCGTGAAAAGGGGCGAACGATGCATACAGTACATCAGATACTAAATCGAAAGCATATGAACGAGATCTGGTCTATCGATCCGGACGCCAGTGTGTTCGATGCCATTCAAAAGATGGCGGACAAACGCTGTGGCGCATTGGTTGTAATGAACGGTCCTGACCTGGTAGGCATAATCTCTGAGCGGGACTATGCAAGGGAAGTGATTCTTAAAGGCAGGCAATCGCGGGAAACCATAGTCGAAGAAATCATGAGCGCCAAGGTACTCACGGTACCTTCCACCGAAAGCGTGCAGGCTTCCCTGGCGCTAATGACAGATAATCACATACGACATCTACCCGTAGTAGACAATGGCCGTGTGGCTGGAGTGCTTTCAATCGGGGATTTGGTAAAAGACATTATTAGTGACCAGCAATCGACTATAGAACAGTTAGAAAGTTATATTCGCGGCTAACTCGAATACTCTGCAAGCTGAAAACCACCTGTATTATCAGACTCAAAGCTAAGTCTTTTATTAATGCAGTGCGGCTTCTCGTCTTTTACGTGACTTACGTATATCAAGCTGGTATCAGTTTGTTCGGCAATTTTATCCAGCACACCGAGAATTAGTGTTCGATGATAATCATCGAGCCCCACGCAGGGCTCGTCCAGTATCAGGATCCTCGGTTGTTTAACCATTGCTCTTGCTAACAACACCAGGCGTTGCTGGCCGAAGGATATTTCGTGGTAAAAATGCTTTTCCAGTGAAGAAATGCCCAAAGCAGCAAGCCAGTCACGGGCTATTTCAACTTCCTGTGTGCCGCTATCATCATAAAGTCCTACCGAATCGAAAAATCCGGACACTACTACGTCCAGAACTTTCCAGCCTTTAACATATTTATTGTGGAGTTCATTTGAAACCACGCCAAACCTGGCCTTGATATCCCACACAGTTTCTCCACTGCCTCTTTTGATTCCAAAGAGTGTGACATCCTGCCCATAGGCCTTATGGTTTTCCCCATCGATCAGACCAAGTAAAGTAGACTTACCACAACCATTAGGACCTTCGATCAGTACGTGCTGGTCTTGCTCCATAACCCAGCTAAAATCATTTAACACCTGTAATTCGCCGTAAGCTGCATTGACCTTGTTCAATTGAATAAGAGGTACATCATCATTTAATTCAACAAATTCAGGGCTAAGCGAATTCACAGGAATTGTTTGGGGAATAACCGGGCTTGGATTGATTACTGCATTAAATCCCGCGCGGCTCTCAACTTCACTACGGCTCCCCTTATCCACCAGCGTGAGCGCCTCCATAACAGCGACATGAGTTACACCGGCTAGAATATCCGTCGGGCGGCGTGACAGTTGAATGCTGGAAAATCCTGAATGTAGAAATTTGTTTATACAATTCCTGATCCTTTCCTGTGAATCGAGGTCGATACTTTCCAGAGGATCATCAAGAATAAGCAGCTGGGCGGATTCCGGGCGGTATGCATAGAGCGCCCGGGCGATTAATACTTTCCGGATCTGGCCGGATGACAGAAAGCGAATACCTTTGTTAACAATACTTTCAATAGCAAGATCGGCGATGAGCCGATCAAGCAACTCTGTATCATGATGAGCATACGTTCTGGAACTCTGGATCAACTCTCTAACCCGGGTGCCTACATCTTGAGCATCCTCATTGTATTCGCTAATATCCAGGCGATTATCCCGCTGCCACAATTTTTGTTGTTCTTCAAAAGATATGATATGAATATCCCGGCTAACATCGAAACCATCGGCATAACCTACATACTTTCCTGATTCGAGACGTTTACCCGCAATCAAGTTAGCCAATAGTGATTTGCCACTACCATTGGGACCAAAAAAGCACCAGTGTTGGCCCTGTTCGATTTGCAAGCTATCAACGCGCAGCAGCTGGTGGCGACCAATGCGGCACAATGCGTTATCGATGTTTAACAAGGCACTCATAAGATAGAAATGAATAAGTTAGTTTGAACTTGCAACTAGGGCCGATCACCTAATGCCCGGCGCATTACTTCGTGCTGAATCGTCATCATGTGGCCGACAGACCGGCGCCAGTATTCTGAATTGTGACCTCCTCGAGACTGCATATAGTCAAAGGGGACGTTATTCACCATAAGCAATTGAGCGAGTTCACGGGCTTCCGCAATGAGAGTGTCTTCGGTTCCTGAATCGATGTAAATGTGCGGCATCTGGCTTGTCGGCACGTTGTAAATGATTTCGAATGGATCATAGGCCCTGGCCTGTTCTTCAGTCTCGAAGCGAGTGCCTTTTGGCGTACGCTCTTCCTGGCTTGAAAACCCGGGTATGGCAATGATTTCCGCTATAAATGCATCGGCTTCTGAGAATTGCGCTTCTTCCTGCGGGCTACGCTGGCGAGTTTGCGGTTCAATTCCCGCTGCAATAGATGCCGCGCTGTTGCGGGCGTAACTCAGCGCACCGCTAGTTGAACCGATTGTGACAAACATTTCCGGATGCCGTAAACCCAAAGCGAACGCCCCGAATCCACCCATGGACAATCCGGAAATTGCCCGCCCTTCTCGGCATGCTTCGGTACGAAAATTATTATCAACATAAGCAATCACATCTTCGACGATATGATCTTCCCAGTTATTGGATTGTCCATCTTCACTGACTGCATAATTTACATACCAGCTATTACCACCATCCGGCAGCACCAGGATCAGGTCGTCGAGATTTCGTGCGTAAAAGCCGGCAGCAAGATTGCGTCCCCAAACTGTGTAGTTCTGCATAAAGCCATGGAGCAAATAGAGCACCGGGTATCGATTCTCGGTTTCCCAGTAGTCACTGGGTAAAACTATATCGAACTTCATCATGCGCTCCACCGCAGGACTGTAGAACTCCACTGTTTCCATTCCCGGTGGCCGGGGCGCAGCTACTGGTTGTGCATTTTGGGCCTGGGCAACTGAGCCACCAATAACAAGCAGCACGAGCATTACCCGCTTTAAGAAGAATGACTTCATGGTTCATTCGCCGAGAAAATACCAGACACGATTTATAACACTTTTTAGAAGGCAGTTCTCCCGCTACGCTGTGAACAAGCTCGTGGTATAGTTGGCGATAATTTATTCTCGAGATTAATAATTGAAGTTTAGAAAATATGTGATTGCTGCCCTTTGTTTTTGCCTGAATGGATTGCAGATACAGGCTGCGGAGAACGAAGGCGAGCGATTGTTTAACGAAAACTGCGCTGAATGCCATCAGAGTGATGGCATGGGGATTCCGAACATCTATCCAGCCCTTGCCGGTAATGAACTGGTACTGGGAAGCGGCGTGGATGTAGCCCTGGTACTTATAATCGGCCGAGGAGAGATGCCCTCCTTCAGCGGCGCCATTACTAATGAAGACATGGCTTCTATCATTAACTACGTGCGTAATTCCTTCGGTAATGAAGGCGAACTAATAAGCGCGGAAACTATCGAGTCTCTTTACTAAAAGTCGGGTGAGCATATGACTTATGAAATTAAACAAGCACTAGTCATCACATTGGCCATGATCGGCTTTTCAACGTTTGCCCAGGAATCTGAGCGCAGCGCGATACTGGAAACGGTGCAGAAGTTTTTCGATTCTATCGAAACCAGGGACAGAGAATTACTGGAGTCGATACTGGTTCCCGACTCACTCAACATATCCGTGCGAGATCTTGGTAACGGTGAAGCAAATTTCAATGTCATGAGCTACGACGATGTGGTTTCTGCCCTGACCCGACCGGGAAAACAAGCCCTGGAAAGATCCTGGGACGAGACTGTGCTAATTCAGGGCAATATTGCAGTTGTGTGGACTCCCTATGATTTCCATATTGATGGGGAGTTTTCCCATTGCGGCGTAGATTCTTTTCAGCTGATTAAGCAGGATGGACAGTGGCTTATCAGTAACTCGAGCTGGACTCTTGAAACCGAGAATTGCCCGGAAAGCCCATTAGGGCCGATCGACTAGCTAAAGGTTCTTCGACTTAACCACCAACAACTTTTCGATCTGCATATCTTCATAGGTATAGGGTATGCCACCAGTGCCGTAGCCCGATTCCTTTAAGCCAGCAAAGGGCATCCAGTCGACGCGAAATGCCGTGTGGTCATTCACCATTACCGCCGACGCATTTAGTCTGCGATAAGCATACATTGCCTTATCAATATCTTGAGACATTACAGAAGCCTGGAAAGAATAGGGAACGTCATTGGCCATGGCGATTGCTTCCTCCAAATCCTGGTATGCGTTTACACTAATCACAGGCCCAAAAATTTCATGTTTGCGCAAAGTGACTTCCTCTGGCGGGTTTAGTAACACTGTCGGTTGGTAAAACGCATCGGATATTTTCTTCCCGCCGCAAACAAGTTGCGCCCCTGCTGCTACCGCTTCATCGACCCATTCTGCAACTCGATCGGTTTCTTTGTGGCGAATTATTGGACCTACTTCTGTCTTCGGATCTGCCGGATCTCCAACCGTTAAAGCATTGGCCATCTCACCGAGTCGGTTGGCAATTTCTTCCGCGATCGAATGATGGGCAAAGATTCGTTGCACAGAAACACATACCTGCCCGGCATGATAGAAACCTCCCTTGGCCAAAAGAGGAAGCATGGCATCGAGATCGGCATCTTCTGCGAGGATTACTGGTGCTGCACCGCCATGCTCCAGAGCACAGCGTGTTCCAGGCGCCAGTTTACTCTTTAACATCCAGCCTACGGCGCCACTGCCAATAAAACTGAAGAAGGCAATACGGGAATCGGTAACCATGTCGGTAGCGATATCGTTACTGGTAAGCACCACAGCCTGGGCGTATTCAGCGGGAAGCCCGGCTTCTCTTAACAGCTCAACAAATTTGAAACAGGATAGTGCCGTATCACTGGCCGGTTTAATAATAACCGGGCAACCCGATGCCACTGCCGGGCCTACTTGGTGCACGATTAGGTTCAGAGGATGATTAAAGGCACTGACGGCCATCACCGGCCCAATGGGTTCTTTCGAAGTCATGGCAAGACGGTTCATGGATGCCGGATTTATTCCCATGGGGATTTCCGTGCCATGCTCAGAACGGACACACTCGATGCAATTCTTTACGCCGTCGATAGCACGAGCGACCTCTATCTGGGAATCGGTATAGGGTTTACCGCCCTCGCTGAGTGCCAGTTTTACCAGATCATCAAATTGAGCCTGCATAAGCTCGGCGGTTTTCTCCAACACCGCAACCCGCTCATGTACCGGTAACCAGCGGGAACGGTCTTTAAATAACTTGTCTGCATTAGCAAGCGCCTGTTCCGCGCCCCTGTCATCAATACGTTCAACAGTTCCAACTACTGCGCCATCATAGGGCGAAGTCACTTCTGCGCTGTCTACAGCTTTCGCTCCCGGAACCATGACTGTGAAATTGTGCATCTCTATAAACCTTTTTATATGGGACAGACTAAGTTTCCAAGCTTTTCCGTAAGCTGCATGTTTTCAGAATAATCCACCGGCACGTCGCTGATTACCACTGTATCGTCAGCGATCGCCTGTTTTATTGTAGGTAACTACTCTTCTGCGGAGCTAACCCTATAGCCCCTGGCGCCAAAACTCTCCACATACTTCACGAAATCAGGATTATTAAAGTCTATATTCGAATCCCTGCCGAAATGGCGATCCTGATGTCACTTGATCAATCCGTGTTTACTGTCATTCCAGATCATGACGATCATGGCAATGTTATGTCGCAAAGCAGTTTCTATTTCCTGGGAATTCATCATGAAACCCGCATCGTCATCAGCAATACTTACATCTCCCTGAATCAGACAATGACCACTGCCACTTAACTGATTTAATGTGGTTTGGGCTGCCTCGCTATTGGAACGATAAACGATTGCAACACGAGCGCCATTATTCGCGAAGGCTACGGCTATCGCCTGGCCGATGCCACGAGATCCACCAGTTACCAATACTGACTTATTGCTAAAGTCCATTAATCCGACTAATGCTTCCTTATTCGCCCAGGAATCAGACGAATAATCGAAATCCACCATAGGCCATGCGACTGGGATCGAATCCAGAATCAACAGAAGTCATGATCTCAGCCATTCTTGGATCCGAGGCGACTTTCTCATTCGCACTATCACGCGCTTCTTTGGATTCAAATGCCACCCAACCAAACAGGATTACTTTGTCTTCATGTGCCCCAAGCAAATTTACGAATGAGCTCGTGCCTTCCAGATTCAAATCGTCACCAACATACTCCTGATAACTGAGGGCGCCGTGGTCCTTCCACACCTCTACCGCTACTTCGACAACGCGCTTGTAGTTATCCAATCGGTCCCGCGGAACAGGAAAAGCGAATCCGTCGAT
Source organism: uncultured Pseudohongiella sp. (assembly GCA_964616225.1). Lineage (GTDB taxonomy): Bacteria > Pseudomonadota > Gammaproteobacteria > Pseudomonadales > Pseudohongiellaceae > UBA9145. The sequence goes on along the minus strand of CAZTTE010000005.1, from coordinate 75,037 downwards.
ATAATTAGCCATATGCGCTCCTTATTTACTGAATGCCCTGTCTAAATATTTGCTTGTGTGAAACGTTTAGATTATTCCCTCAACACTTGCTCGGTTACTTCCCACAGGCGAATTGCGCTTTCTTCATTCGCAGCCCACGAGGCCACATCAAAGTACCGTGGCGATTCTTCGGTAGCAAGATTTGCCACATCACAGTCTTCGCAATAAAGTCCGCCGGTGTCTGCCAGTGCCGGACTAGTAGCTGCCCACAGGGTAGTTGTGCAACCCTGTGAAAGCGTCTTAAATAAAGCCTGTGCCTGTTCGCTAAGATTGCCATCCGCATCGGTCCAGCCCAGGGCATGCATTTCTTCATTGTCCAAATGTCTTTGCAGGGGCGTCATGATGCCACCCGGATGAACCGAGAATGCCCGCACTCCCTGATCCTGGCATTTCATATCCAATCCCAGAGCAAAGAGAGCATTTGCAGTTTTTGATTGGGCATAGGCCGTCCATTTTTCATAGGGTTCTTTGGTGAAGTGAATATCGTCCCAGCGAATGTCTGAGCGTCTATGTCCTATGGATGATAAACACACTACTCGCGCCCCTTTGCCAGCTAAGAGTTGCGGTAACAAGGAAGCTGTAAGCACGAAATGACCCAGATGGTTCACCGCGAATTGCGCTTCCCAGTTATTGCCAACACGGGTTTCCGGACAGGCCATGATTCCGGCGTTGTTAATCAGCAATTCCAGGTTTGGCTCTAGCGCAGCCACAGTTTGAGCATATGTTTTAACGCTATCCAGATCCGCAAGATCCATCTGCCCGACTATGACTTCACCGTTCATGGTCTTCAGGTTTTCCTCTGCCTTGGCTGGATCCCGCACTGGCACGTAAACTTTAACGCCCCTGTCTGCCAGAGCGCGGGTGGTTTCCAGGCCGATTCCAGAATAACCACCGGTTACTACAGCGGTTTTTCCAGCAAGGTCGATACCTTCGAGGATATTCCCGGGTTCAGATTTAGGTGGAAATCCAGGTTCAATTTTCTTTTGCTCTCGGCGTGTCATTGATAAATCCTGTTTCTCGAAATCTTTATGATGGAACAAACAAATTCATTCCTTCTTTATTACTAACCGTACCGGTCCTGCCAATTTGTTCGGACTCGGTCATAGACATAAGTAAATCTGCATCGGCAGGTGTATTGGCAACGAAACGTTGATCTGTCTCCGTTAGCCTGCCAATTACTATGCCTTTTTCTGCCTGCCCCCTGGCAAAACACACGGTGTAAGTTTCAATCACGGCGGAACCATTTGGTGTTTGGGTAACTTCAGGACTGACCAGGTCATCCACCTCATGTTGATAGTTGGCTGGATTTTCCCGCTGCCATTTACCTTCATAGGGTCTCGCCGAATAAATTCCAGTGGCATGTTTGGACAGATAACCTCCGTTCGCCGTAACCATGCCATAGTTATCAGGATTAGCACGCAACATTGGCAATATCGAAGCAAGACCGTGAGTAGAATAGTTGTTTCCAGGGCCGCCAAAGAAAGGCAGCCCCCCGGTAACAGTAAAACCCCGGGGATCACCGTAATCCAATCCTAATTCCTCACAGGCAAGCTCAACAGCCGAAGGAAAACAGGAATAGAAATCGAAGTAGTTAATCTCGTCTACGGAAATCCCGGCCATGTTCAGTGCATGCCGGGTATTTACTCCTATCGCAGGAGCTGAATGGTAGTTCACCCGATCCGTGACATTAATCTTTTCATTGGCTTCGGCACAGCCATGGAGAAATACCCATTTGGCAGGGTCGATTCCAAGTTCCTTCGCCTTGCCAACAGACGTCAGGATTACCGCGGCACCCTGATTAACACCGTCCATGGCATTTACCCATTTGGGATAGGGGAAACCAATCCAGCGATTTTCCGCTGTGATTGTGGTCAGTTCTTCTGCGCTTCGAAATGTGCCGTAGAAGGAATATGGATTACTGGCAGCGACCCGTGAAAATTTTTCAAACAAAGATCCCATTAGCTGCATGTGGTCTTCGATGCTCAAGGCTTTATGGTGACGCAGAGCGTTTTCAAATAGAGGATAAGTCTGAATCGGTATACCGACTCCATGGGCAAACTCGTGGGGAGTAAATAGTTTTGCACCCAGCCCCCTATCATCGAGCGAACCTTCATACTCTTCCTGCCAGTCGAGCATGATGTTATTGCGCATTGCAGTCTGGGCGGTTTTGATCGCCTCTGATCCGGCAATCAGCGCCACACCCACTTCGCCCTCGGTGATTTGTTCGGCCAGCTCGTTAATGTGCTTCTGGGGTGTATTGCCGCCAACATTGCCATAAATTGCATTTGTGGGATTCGCACCGATGCGAGCAGCCACAGCACGGGGCGGATTTTCTGCACGGCCGAAAGGAATTTGTAAGCGAGGTCGATTGGTGGAATCGGGAAATATCCGGATCGAAACTATGGTATCGATATGAGCAGCAATGGAATCACCGATGCCTGTATCAGCTACTGCCGCTTTTGCCGCTTCGCCGGCTATTCCCATGGGTGGCTGCGCCTGCTCCGGAGCAAAATCTTTTTCCGTGAACTGGCCTCCACCGACCACGATTGGTGTTGAATCTTCCACTATTCTTTCCTGATGCGTTAATTAAAGAAGTTTAGCGTTGAAAACTCGGCGCCATGAGTGAGCGAAAATCTACGCCCCAGCGATCGTCCTTTTTACTTAGCACCCATAACGCCGGTACGGTGCGATACTTTTCATTATTCTGATCATGACGTTCGAAGGCGAACTCGAAAAATACGCGAGTAGGTGTGGCATAGGTAACGCCTAATTCGGTTCTGCTACTACGTAACCAGTTTTCTTGCTCGCGCATTCCATTAAAGTTCACGTTGCGCAGCGGGGAATTTTCATCTTGCGCATAAATGAACATGTCCTGATTCAACATTATTTGCGGTAAGTGGGTTACTTCCCTGAGAGCTTCATTGTCGCCATTGTTGAAAGCCGTAAAGAATCTTTCCACGGTTGCTGCGGCCTCTGCTATAGCCGTATTTACTTCGGCGTCATCATGCTGACCATGTTGTGGGTCGCCGCTACGGTATTGCATGCCCCATTCGCCGTCTTGCTTGCTCCATACGTAGTACACCAGGCCTTCCATATAGACTTCACCGTTTGGGCGTAAACGGCTGAACTGTACCGAAAAATTGACTTTGTTTTCTGAAGCCTGGTGAGCAGTTACATTATTAAAGCTGCTACTCCCCCAACCCTGGTTACGCAGGTTGTCATAGCCCACAAACCAGTCTTCCGGCTCTTCTATCACCGCAAAAATTCCCGGACCTTGACTGATATGAGGAAAGCTCAATTCTTCCCTAACCGCTGCATCGCTTCCACTATTCCATTTTTCAATAAATCGGTCTAATGAAGCTCTCGCCTCTGCAATGGCGTCAGAATAATCCTGGGCCATTGATTGCTGAGCAGGCAGAAACACAAGCAACATAAAAAGAATCGAGCGTAGTATTTTCATTTTCAGCGATCCTTATTTATCGATGTATAAGGTTTGTAACAAGTTCAGTAAAGGCTGTCGCAGATTTCGCTGGCTGTAATCGTCTTTATAATAACTGGTGTACACAGCCACCAGGTCATGTCTCGGATTGACCACCAGCGCCTGACCACCCCAACCACCTTTTATCATGAATCCATCTGCGTCTATATAGTCCCATTGATAACTATTGTGGCTGCCATCATCTCTAACTAAATTCGGGTTTGGCTCATTCAATAAGAGTTCAATAAATTCCCGGGAAGCAATTCTTTCGTCGCTGACGGCTGCATAGGAAGGTGTGAACAATAAACCGAACCGTGCCATATCTCGCATATTGGACAGGATTCCACCATGGGAAACCGGGATTCCATAGCGGTAGGCAAGAAATGATGCATCTGACTCCGCCCCAATTTTTCTCCAGACTTCCCGACTGAAGGTATCCTGAAATGGTTCTCCGCTTATTTTTTCTAACAGCCAGGCCAGCAAGAATGTGTTGACGCCGGAATAGGAAAATACCTGTCCCTGCTCGCCGTGCTGGCTAACTTTCAAAGTCGACAGGAAATCATAGGGATTATCCGGTGCATTCTCATCCCGGTGACCGTCTCCAATTGCCATGGAATACAGGTAGTAACAGGATTGCTTATCTTCATACTCATCCTGGCAATCCAAACCACTGGCCATGTCCAGAACGTTTCTAACGCTTACTCCCGCAAATGCCGAAGTCGAAAGTTCAGGAATGTACTGCTCTATGGGTTTTTCAGTATCGACAAGGCCGCGCTCTTCGAAAATCCTGACCAGAAGTGCTGGCATGACTTTCGCGACTGACCAGTAGATTGGTTTTTCGTAAGGCTCCATGCGAGGGTAGGACTCATATACGATTTCTCCCTGATGAAGAATCAGCATACCGAGGGTAGTGCTTAACTCGCTCGCAAGAAATTCAGCAAACGGCAACTCTCCCCCGGAAGTTTCTATGGGAAATTGCGCAATCGCCGGATTTATTGCCTCACTCAGTTCTCTTACCTGACCTGAACGGTAGACATTGACGGTGGGGAAAAGCTGATGAACATTTTTATGCATCCAGGCCATCTGCTCGCCGGTGACCGTCCACCAGATATCATCAGTTGGCAGTAAGCGCTGCCGCTGCTGCACTTCTTCCCAACTGGAAGCGGCTGTAAAGTCCTGGGGTTCTGCAGCAAATGGGGCATGCCCAACAACAATAGAAGCACCTAGCAGAAACAGTCGAGTTAACTTTTTTAATCTCATACTGCTGAGAATGCCGGAATACGCCAGGCATGTACAGGTACCCAATGGCGAGAGATTGAGCTGCAGTGTTAGACTGAGAATCAATACTTATTCGAACGGAATTCTTATGTCACTCGATCCACAGGCCAAAGCACTCCTGGACAGTGTCGAACAATCGGGCGTCCCACCCTTTAACGCCTATTCGGTGCAAGAAGCACGGTTGATTTATGACCAGGCCAGCGAACTGGTCAGAGGTAATCCACCTGAGCCTTTCAGTATCGAGCAAATTGAAATTCCAGGAAGCAACGGATCTATTCCAGCCTGGGTTTACAGAGCTTCTGAACAACAGGATTTACCGCTATTGGTTTACTTCCACGGTGGCGGTTACACCATCGGCTCACTCAAGAGCCACGACTGCGTTTGCCGCGGTTTGTGTGTTGAAGCAGAATGCATCGTAGTCTCAGTAGACTACCGACTGGCTCCTGAAAATAAATATCCAGCGGCAGTGATTGATGCATGGGATGCAGCGAAATGGGTTGCAGAAAATGCTACAACACTTGGCGGTGATCCCAACAAAGTTGCAATCGGTGGAGACAGTGCCGGTGGCAACCTGACTGCAGTCGTGTCATTAATGGCGAAAGAATCGAGCGGCCCAGGCTTTATCTTCCAACTGCTTGTGTATCCAGGTACCGATATGAGCTGTTCATTCGATTCTCACAGAAAGTTTGGCAAGGGCTACCGTCTTACCAAGGAACTTATAGAATGGTTCTATAGTCATTACTTTACAGACGACGATGACATTACTCACTGGAAAGCATCGCCGCTTAATGCAAGTGATTTAAGCGGTCTGCCGCCGGCATTTGTACTTAGCGCTGGTTTCGATCCGCTGCAGGACGAGAACAGGGCCTACGCAGAAAAGCTGAAAAATGCCGGGGTAGCGGTTAAACATTCACACTATGCCGGCATGATTCACGGATTCCTGACCATGCCCGGTGCGTTGGATAAAGCAAGAGAAGGGATTAGTGAATGCGCAAAAGAATTGCGTGGCGCATTCAACAATGACTGAAACAAAACTGTCACTAACTGACTCCACACTTACTCAAGGCATTCTGACTAGAAATATTCATGTTCCATAAATTCAAACCAATTTTTCTAAGCACTGCGCTATTTTTTACTCATAACGTGATTGCGCAATGCGATCCGGACCGCGTTGAGGTGGAGACCGCGCGGGGGTATGTCTTTGCCGACATTAATGAGAATGGAATCAAAGATGCAATGGAACCCGGCATCGCTGGTGTTCCGGTGTCCAATGGCTGCGATGTTATCCTGAGCAATGGGGATGGCAGCTACACTTTGTCCGTGGCACCAACAGAACTACTCTTTATCACCAAACCTGCTGACTACCAGGTTCCGGTTGATGAATACAATGTTCCACAATTCTTCTATCGACATTATCCGGATGGAGTTCCTGCACAAATAGCCGGAACTTCCGTGGAATGGTTATGGCCGGTATCGGAATCATCCGGACCTTTGCCTGACTCCGTTGATTTTCCGCTTATTCCCATCGCTGCTTCCAAGCAAAACTTTCTGGCACATGGATTTGCCGATACCCAGGCACGGTATGAAACCGGACAGGACATGATTCGTGAAGAGTTGGTGAATCCCCTGATTGGCAATCCGTTTGGAGTCGAATTTGGACTCACAGTGGGCGATGTGGTGTTTGATAACCTGGCACTCTACGACCGGCACAAAGCAATGATGGGGCTGATGGATATTCCTCAATGGTATCTGCCAGGCAATCACGACATGAATTTCGAATCTCCCAATGCAAGATACGCCAATGAAACTTACATAAAACACTTTGGACCTACTTACTATTCCTTTAACTATGGCAACGTGCATTTCGTAGCGCTCAACAATGTTGAATACGCCGGTGATGGCAGGGAATTCGATAGAGGTGTTTATCGCGGCTTTATCAGTGATGTGCAATTACAGTGGCTACGAAATGATTTGGCTCATGTTTCTCCAGACAAGCTCATCGTCATTGCCAGTCATATACCTTTGATTGCAGAGGCAAGTGACGGAGTCTCTCCAGTTCTTACCGGTCCTGGTATAGAAAACTTTTCCGAATTGCTGGAGATTCTTGAGCCCTTTGATCATATTTACGGCCTGGCTGGTCATGACACCAGCAATAGCTTCAAAGTAGAAGTTAACCACCGGCATGGCTGGAACGGTACTCCATGGATAGCCCACACGCTAGGAGAAATTAGAGGCAGTGGTTGGACCAGGGGGCCCAGGGATTTTCGCGGTGTGCGCGACGCCATGATGGAAGACGGCAACCCCAATGGTTTTTATGTTTTGCGTTTTGATAATGTAACACTGACTCCCGACTTTATTCCCTTCCCGTCGAGCGCTGACGGCTCAAACAGAATGAGAGTCATGTTGGATCCCCCGCTTACCCAAAGCGAATCCGGCAGCGTTCAGCGAGGGAATTTGCAGGAAGATACAATAATCGTTGTGAATCTATTCGATGGCGGAATTCGGGATAAAGTCTGGGCTTCTGTCGATGGCAGACCGCAACAGGCAATGTCCTATAGGGTACGCACCGACCCTTTAGTCGAGTCCCTCTACGAAGAGTTTCTCAATACCGACGATGCCTATCCGACTCCAGACCGGTCGGCGCATATTTGGGAGATGCCGTTGCCGGATAATTTGGGCGCCGGTCTACACAATATTGTAGTGAATAGTGAAGATGAGTTCGGGCAATCCCGGCGCGGAACCCTTACATTTGAGATCGACGACTAAAGTCTTCGCCCTAATCGTTTTTCCACTTGGCGTCGCTCCCAGCTTGGACCAAATAGATTAAATACTTCGAATACTGCTAAGCCATGAGAAAGAACACCGAGGCCCCAGCCGAGCACGGCCCACCAGAACCACATATATTCTGGTGATGTATAGATATTCACAGCGACCAGTATTGGAGCTACGATAACAAAAGATAAAAGGTGCATATAAAAACCCTTTATATCTCTTACTTGCTCGATTGCTTGCATCTCTTCAAACGTCATATTGGTTTCTTCAATTGGCATTTCACTCTCCTGCTGTAGTTCAGACAAGTCCACTTCGAACACCGCTGCGAGAGCATTGATTGATTCGAGTCCGGCATTATGACCGCGCTCGATACGCTGAATTGTACGCACACTTAAACCAGTCATTTCAGCCAGTTGCTCTTGAGACCAACCTCTTTGTAACCTGAGCTTTCTAACAATCATGTGTTTTCTCTTGGCGATGAGTGGGCTGAATTATGGAAATGCACACTCAGAAACAACACGACACGAACCTGACAGGGGAACGACAGCGACCTGACAGAACAACATCAAGTGATTTAGAGCCAGCGTCTTACCCGGCGTTTGTAGTCGAGGTATTCCTTACCAAATTTCTCTTCCAGATAGCTTTCTTCTTTCTTTATCGCTATGTGATACACCAGTATTGCGCCTGGAATTGCTGTCAGGACTATCCACAAACTATTTACTGCGATGCCAATACCGATATTGAAGAGACAGAATCCTGCGTAGATGGGATTGCGCGACCAGCGATACAAACCGGTGGTGATCAGCTGGGTAGTAGGCTTCCAGGGCTCGATAGCAGTACCTACCCGCTTGAAGACCGCATTTACCAGTATCGCCACGGCTACTCCGAACAGGGTAATGGCGATGCCAACAGGCTGGAAAGAATCAGGCACTCCCATGCCCAGGGGCCACAGGTAATCCAGACCTCCCCCAATGAAAATTAACAGGACGAATATTAAAGGAGGCGGAAACCTGACCGCCGCCCCTTTTTCATCCTGAGAGGCTTGGGTATCAGCTTGTTTCGAATCAGCTTCTGAATGTTGGTTTTCGTCATTCATAGTCACAACTTAGCAGAAATCCTGACAAGAAGGTATTGCGCCAAAACAATAGGCCCTCGGAATTTGAAAGTCGCTATGATTGCATTGCCTACGGAGATTTGTAGTTAAATCTCAAAATCTTCAATCCCTTCTCCGGATACTTGTCTTTAAATTCTTCCGCCGCTGGAATTGTTTCAAGGAATTCTGCTGCAGGTGCGTACTGCGCAAATTTGTCCAGCAAGAATTGTTGGTCGAGAAAGGGGCTATTTAGTGTGGCGATTACATCGGCATCATCATTACACAACTGGCCCAAACGTTTGATTACCGAACCGTAGTTCTTTTCGGCATCGAAACTGCGTCGTTGCCGGGTTGGCGGATCGATGATTACCAGATCATAGCGACCGAACTGTTTGATTCGACCCCAGGAGGTAAACACGTTGTAAGGTATGGTGCACCGATCTAAGGTCTTGCTGATTATATACATGGTTTTCCAATCCCCAGCGCATGCTGGTCTTTGACATATCCACATTGGTAACTGATCGCGCCCCACCTGCCAGGGCAGCCACGGAAAACGAACAGGTATATGCAAACAAATTTAATACATTGCGTCCTTTGCTATTAGCTTTGACCCAGTTTCTCAGCGGTCGCATATCCAAAAACAAACCACTGTTCTGCTGTTTTCCCAGGCGCACTTCAAAGTTGAGACCGTCTTCCAATACAAGATTCGTTTCAGGCACTACACCTTGCAGTACATTTGCGGGCGAACCGGTTTCATAGCGCTTTTGCAAGAGAATTGACTGAATCTGAGAGTGTTTGTCTGCCTGCTCTATCGTGGACAGGAGTGCATCAACTTCAGCGATTGGCTCATAAGCAGTAATCAACAAGGATGGCGCATACCAATCGATACAAATATGCTCAAAACCCGGAAACAATTTTCCTCGCCCGTGGAAAATTCGACGCGATTCTGCTTGTTCGCTTGCAAAAAATGAAAGAAGTGCGGCATTTACTGGAGCTGGCATGGAATCTAGTGTGGTTAAAGCAAGTTTCTTCTAAATTACTCTATCAAGATACATGAAAAAAGGGGCCGCTGGCCCCTTCTCTCAATACTCTACCTACTTAAATAGTAGATTTACTGAAGCGTCAGATTCGCCTGGTTGATTATGTAAATACGAATGGCTTCCGCGTCACCGTCACCCAGTTCGCTGGCGAATGACACCATACCCGCATCGGACAATTCACCATCCAATACCACATCATTCCAGGAGTCTTCCGTTGCCATGCGGCGACTCAAGCGCAAATCAGGATAGATATCCGGTCGCGTGGACACACCCATTGGCCCGTGGCATACCGCGCAATTGCGGTTATAGGCTGTCTCTCCCTGGGAAATCAGTTCGTTGGTCGCCTCGACTTGCGGAATCTCGAATGCACCATCAGCATCGGTAGTTATAGGACTCCCAGGCAAGCTTATGTCGCCTCCAATACGATACACCAACAGTCGGGAATTATTTCTCGATGCTACTGTGGTTGATTCCGCAGCACCCGGTCCTTCACTTGGTAATGCAGGCGAACCTACCAGCAAGGCCACGTGCTGTTGGCCATCTACGCTAAATGTAGCCGGTGCCGCCATCACTCCTGCCTGAACCAGATCGCTCCACAGAGCTTCCCCTGTTTCATCGTTGTAAGCAACAAACTCTCCAGAACGGGTTCCCTGAAACACCAATCCACCAGCTGTGGCTAACACTCCGGCATTGCCTACTCCAATTGAATGCTCGATTCGCCAGACTTCTTCCTGATTTACTGGATCCCAGGCCTTGAGCAAGGCCGCGTTGGCAGGAATATCAGGCTGACTCATCACCAACTGAAATCCACGACCAAAGTCCACACCGGTATTCCACCCATCCGGATCAGGTACGAATTCATTATCTGCAACATATCCCATGAAGTTTTCCGTTACCGGGATATAGACCAGGCCAGTATCCTGACTATACGCCATAGGATACCAGTTATGACCACCTAACGGCCCAGGCAACACAATTGCGGGATTATTAGATTTTTCATAGCGGGCATCCGCGACTTCTATGGGTCGCCCGGTTTCAATATCGATTTCCGATGCCCAGTTTACCGGGGTGTAATTTTCCGCTGAGATTAATTCGCCAGTTGCGGCATCCAATACATAAAAGAAGCCGTTCTTCGGTGCCTGCATCACGACGCGACGAGTTTCACCTTCGATTTCCAGATCCGCCAGCATAATGTGTTGAGTTGCCGTGTAATCCCAGGTCTCGCCGGGAACAGTCTGGTAGTGCCAGCGATAAGTGCCATCGTTCGGATCCAGGGCAACTATAGAAGTCAGGAAAAGATTGTCCCCACCACCAGGGCTACGTAGCGCCTGGTTCCAGGGCGAACCATTACCTACGCCGATATAAAGCAGGTCCAGATCAGCATCATAAGCCATGGCATCCCAAACAGTGCCACCGCCACCAAGATTCCACCACGCACCAGTCCAGGTATCGGCTGCTGCTGACATGATGTCGTTTTCATAACCGTCCGCTGGATTCCCGGGTACCGTATAAAAACGCCAGGCTTGATCGCCCGTGGCAGCGTCATAGGCGGTAACGTATCCTCTTACCCCGTATTCGGCGCCACCGTTTCCGATCATCACCATGCCTTTTACTACGCGAGGTGCGCCGGTAATGGTGTATGGGAGGGTTTCATCAACTGTTATTACTTCCCACAGGACTACTCCACTTGCCGAGTCCAATGCAACCAATCGGCCATCGAGAGTGCCGACAAAGATTTTGCCATCCCAGGCAGCGACTCCGCGATTGACTACATCACAGCAGGCATCCCGACCTTTTTCTCGATCTACCTGCGGATCGTAAGTCCACAAACGTTCTCCACTGCGAACATCGAAGGCATGAACCAGGCTCCAGGCCGTCGAAATATATAGGGCGCCATCCACTACTATCGGCGTAGCTTCCTGCCCGCGGCTAGTTGTCATATCCGCATACCAGCTCAATCCAAGCTGATTAACAGTATCCCGATTAATCTGGTCCAAGGGGCTATACCGCTGTTCATCATAGGTCCTGCCATAACTTAGCCAGGATTCATTCTCACTGCTCGCTGCCTGCAAACGTTCTCCGTCAATTGCAGCGGCGTAATCAGCCTGCTGTGCTGCAACCGGTAAACTCATGGCCAGTGCCAAAGCAGCAAGACCAAGTAAACGAAACATCATGGAAACTTCCTTCATTACTGAATCCAGTTTTATCAATACAATTACAATGAAATAGCGAGCTTTAGCTCGCAAAAAAGAAACGGGAGTTTGGCATAGTCAGACTACAGAGTCTAATCACTCAACCCCGCTCCAGCTGTACACTAACGCAAGTTGAAATCCGACTATTGCTGGCCCAAAGAGAGCGCCAAATTGCCATTTGGAGGGCCCAGGCAATTCTGCTAAGACTGCTTATCAAAAGAACCGTGTCTGCCAACTCCACCTACGAATCGCTTTGCACCAGCTTGAAATTGTTGCTCAAAGGCTGGCATTGAACCGGCAATTTCATTATCGATTGCGTCAGCTTCAGAGTAATCCCATTGGGCGATGGTGGATGCCCGATCAGACAAGAGTGCAACCTGCGGAAAATTTGCGAGTTGTAAGGCAATTTTCTGCGCCTCAGGAAGAGCATTACCCGCAGGCACAAGCCGATCAGCCAGGCCAATACGATAGGCCTCTTCGGCGGCAACAGCTCTTCCTGTCATCATCATATCCAGGGCCCGACCTTCCCCGATCAGGCGAGGTAAGCGTACCGTCGCACCATTGGGCATGGGTCCGCCGAAGCGTCGACAAAAAACACCAAAGACTGCTGTTTCACTGGCAATACGCATATCGCACCAGACTGCCAATCCCAATCCTGCTGCAACGGCATGACCTTCGACGGCGGCAAGTACCGGCTTACTTGTGCGTTGACGGGTAACACCCTTGTCTTCGCCGGCCCAACAAAATCCAACAGACGCACCCGATGCCAGCTCATTCAAATCGGCACCTGCGCAAAAACTACCGCCAGCTCCCGTAAGAATTGCAACTCTTGCCTCTTCGTCTTGCTCAAATTCTACAAATGCATCATGCAATCCCTGCACGGTTGGAATGTTGCAAGCGTTTCTAACTTCCTCACGATTGATTATTACCGTTGTTACTGGACCATCCTTTTCAATTAGCACCGTCGACTCAGTCATGTTTATTCTCTTTGCTCGATTTATTTAATTCTTTACTTTCACTATTCGCCCAGTGAGGGTAAGTTTCTGTTAACGGAAAGATTACACCAGCGAACAAGAATGCCAAAACAATACGACTACATCATCGTCGGTGCAGGTACCGCAGGTTGCGTACTGGCAAATCGTTTGTCTGCGGATCCAGATAACGAAGTTTTATTATTGGAAGCCGGCGGCAAGGACAATTATTTCTGGATCGATATTCCTGTTGGTTACCTCTACACGATAGCGAACCCCAAGACCGATTGGTGTTATGAAATTGAACCAGACCCCGGACTCAATGGCAGGGCTATTGGATATGCCAGAGGAAAAGTGTTAGGCGGATGTTCTTCTATTAACGCGATGATATACATGCGCGGCCAGAAGAGTGACTACGACTACTGGGCATCACTCGGCAATGACGGTTGGAGCTGGGATGAGGTCTTACCGGTTTTCAAAAAGTCCGAAGACTACCAGCATGGCGCAGACGACTTCCATGGCAGCGGCGGCGAACTCAGGGTAGAAGAACGACGGGTAAACTGGGAAATCCTGGACGCCTGGCGCAACGCAGCCGAAGAGTGCGGCATTCCCAAGATTGAAGAATTCAATCGAGGCGACAACTTCGGCAACGCCTATTTCCAGATGAACCAGAAACGTGGTTCACGCTGGAGTGCCACCAAGGCCTATCTTCGTCCGATTGCATCTCGCCCCAATCTGACAGTGCTCACCAATGCACATGTTGACAAAATTGCCTTCGACGAGGCTGCCAGCAAGCTAACTGCCGAAGGTATATATGCCCGCATCAATAATGAGCCTTCCCAATTATTTAAGGCAAGAAAAGAAGTTTTATTGGCCGCAGGCTCGATTGGTTCACCGCAGCTATTACAGCTCTCTGGAATAGGTGCCGGAGAGTTGCTTAGCGAAATAGGAATCAGCACCAGGCTTGATTTGGAAGGAGTTGGTGCAAACCTGCACGACCATCTCCAGGTGCGCAGCATTTACAAGGTGGATAATACGATCACCCTAAACCAGCGAGCAAACTCACTCTTTGGCAAATTCGCAATGGGACTGGAATATTTCCTGTTCAAGACCGGACCCTTAACAATGCCTCCGTCTCAACTGGGTGCTTTTGCTAAAAGTGATGATGGGCAAGCATCGGCTAATATCGAATGGCACGTGCAACCCTTGTCACTGGACAAGTTTGGCGACCCATTGCACGCTTACAACGCCATTACCCCCTCTGTTTGTAATCTAAGACCTGCCAGCCGAGGTCATGTGCAAATTAAATCTAAAGATCCAAATGATTATCCAGCGATCACCTTAAACTATCTTTCTGCAGCGGAAGATGAAGAAGTTGCGGTTAACGGCTTGAAATTCACCCGCAGAATTATGGCAGCGAAGGCATTAGAAAAGTTTAATCCCATTGAGCTTAAACCCGGACCTGAAATTCAGACCGACGTACAGCTACTGGATGCAGCCAGAAACCTGGGAACTACAATTTTCCACCCGGTGGGAACCTGCAAAATGGGTAACGATGACAACTCGGTCGTTGATGCTAGACTCAAAGTCCATGGAGTAGATAAATTACGGATCATCGACGCCTCCATCATGCCACGTATTACTTCCGGTAATACCAATGCACCGACTGTGATGATTGCCGAGAAAGGTGCGGAATTTATTTTGAAGGGAGAAAACCGATCGTGATTTTCTACTATGCAATACAAACTGTATCAGTTGCTCCGCAGATTGCCCTGGAAGAAGCAGGTGCTGACTATGAAGAGCGTTTAATAGATTTTCGTACAACAGAGCAGCGATCGGACGAGTATCTGAAGGTTAATCCAAAAGGCCGGGTACCGGCCCTGGTTACCGACCGAGGGATTATTACAGAAACTCCCGCTATCCTGGCTTATATCGCACAATCATTTCCGGAAGCGAATCTTGCACCCCTGGATGATCCATTTCAGTTTGCCAAGCTACAGGAAATTAACAATTACCTCTGCTCAACTGTTCATGTAAATCATGCTCACAAGATGAGAGGTAGTCGCTGGGTTGAAGATGATGACGAAGAATCAAAGGCGGCGATGACGGCAAAAGTACCCAAGACGATGCAGGAATCATTCGGCCTGGTGGAAAATGAAATGTTCATTGGCCCCTGGGTACTGGGTGAAAATTTCAGTGTGAGTGATTGCTATGTGTTTTGTATTTCGAACTGGTTAGCAGGTGATCAGGTCGACATAAAAGACTTTCCAAAAATCCATGAACATCATTTTCGCATGCGGGAACGACCCAGCGTACAAAAAGTCATGGCGATCCATAAACTCTAATCTTCCTTCTTTCTATAGAGTCCATTAAACCAGGGATCCCATTGCTCGCTGTCGTGATTGTACTGCTCGAAAAATTGACGCACTGAGCCATCGGCATTGGGTGCCCAGGTGCCGCGAAAATCCCACACTGCACCGGCAAAATTATAAATGCTGCCTTCGAGCACCATAGCCCCTGCCCTGATGCCACCGACGATATCGATCGCATAGCGACCTGCAGACACCCACACCTGGCGCCATTCGTTTGTTACTGGATTGAAGTAATTCAGGCTGGTACCTGTACCACCCTGGGCGCTGGTCCAGTTTTCCATAATCATGCAGCCAGCTTCCATTTTCCGGATACTGTTTTCACCTACCTTTGTGCTTCCCGTACTGTCAAAAATTTCCCATTCGCCAACCCAGAAATCGAACTGGTCAAAGCCACGGAGCGAGTCGCAGCCTGTTTCCTGGGGATAAGCATTGTGTCCAAGCAGAGGACATAAAAGTATCAGGAGCAGACCTTGGAGTTTTTTCATCACGAGAATCTCAAATAGCAAAGAAATTAATTCTTTAGAATCAAAATATTACAGCGCCCATGGCCTGAGGGCCAATGACTGCAAAGAAGAATTTGCAATGCTTGGAGGGACTTGGCAACCTTACTGCGTCAATTACAAAAATTCGAGGATTAATCATGAAAAACCGCAGCTCATTAACACTCTTGTTTATGCTTTGCGCCAGCCTGCCACTTGCCCTGAACGGCGCGGAGATAGAGCGCGTTGGCACCTATGATTTCCCAACTACATTAGCACCGGAAGCACAGGAACATTTCCTGCTGGGGGTCGGCTATCTCCATAGCTTTGGCAGCACCCAGGCGCAACGGGAATTTCGTCTGGTTCAGGAACTGGATCCAGATTTCGTGCTGGGCTATTGGGGTGAAGCATTCACCTACCAACACCCGTTTTTTGGACCCAAACATGATGGACCCGGCGAGACTCTTATGCGTCTCGGCGCAACCAGTGAAGAGCGCCATGCCAAGGCAAGAAATGATAAAGAGCTGGGTTTTCTGAAAGCCGCCGAAGCATACGCACTTACTGTTGGCGATATGCCAGAGCGACGCAGGGCCTGGATGGAAGCCATGGCTGAGCTATATGAGAAGTATCCCGAAGATGATGAAGTCAAAGCCTTCTATGCTGTTTCCATTCTGTCTGCTGCCGGGGCCTCCGGTGACATGGCAGCTCGGATGCGAATGAAGGCAGGGGCACTGGCTATGGAACTCTTTAAGAGTAATGACAATCATCCAGGCGCCGCCCACTACGTGATTCATGCATTTGATGATCCGGAGCATGCTCCCATCGCATTGGAAGCTGCGTTCAAGTATGCCGATATTGCCCCGGCGGTATCCCATGCCCGCCACATGCCCACTCACATCTTTATTCAACACGGCAAATGGAATGAAGTAGCCCTGTGGAATGAATCTGCTTACCAGGTTGCGCGGGAACTCTGGCAGCCCGGCGACGCGGTTGGCGAACAGAACCATGCAACCGATTGGGGACAGTATGGTGATTTACAAATGGGTGATGTGTCTCGATCCGAACTCTGGATAGAAAGAGCTGAAGAAACCCTGAGTGAAAATCCTGGCGATACACGCTCGATCAACACTCTCAAAACTGTAAAAGCTCGACACATTATTGAAACAGAACAGTGGGAAATAGAAGAACTGAATGATGAACTGTCCGGCGACCAATTGCTGGCCATGGGACTTAGTGCAATCAATCTGGGTAATGCTGAACTGGCACAACAAGTTGCCGATCGCATGGCAGCAATGATTGAAGAAAATCCTAATAACAGCGCTTTGAAAGTTGGGCAGCTGGAGGTTGCAGGATTGGCTACTTTGCTGAGTTCACATGATGCTAGCGGTGCTGTCGCTATGCAAATGCAGGAAGAAGGTATTGCCTTACTGGACGAAGCGGTGGAACTTGCTAATGCAGGCCCCCTGCCTCGGGGCGCAGCGACGCCACTTAAACCAGCCCATGAAGTCGCCGGCGACGCTTATTTGCTTGCTGGCAATGCGGAGAAAGCCGCGGCGCTTTTTGAGCAATCGTTGCTACGTACTCCTAATCGCCCCCATTCCCTTATCGGTGCCGCCCGCGCCTATGACCAACTGAATAATATTTCGAAAGCTTCGGAAATGTATATCGCGTTGTTAGCTGTATGGAATGATGACAGCCATCCCGCTGTACAAGAAGCGAAGAAGTATCTTTCTTATAACTAACTGAGCTGAACTTCATGACAAAGGAAACGCTTGAGAAAGTCGCCGGCAACGGACTAATTAGTCGACGACATCTATTGGGAATTGGCGCTGCTGGTGTTGGTATGGTGGCGGCCAATAATGTTCTGGGCCAGGATTCCGGTATCAACTTTGAGATACCAGGCTGGTCACGAACTCCTGGTCCCGGGCCGAGCACCTACGGCAGTGCCTCCCGCTATGCCGAACAATTTCAGCGTTCTACCGCGTTTCAGAATCCTACTTATCCTGGCGGTGGCGCGTCCCGATCGCCATTGCAGTATTTACAGGGGACCATCACACCAAACGCCCTCCACTTCGAAAGACACCATGCAGGTATTCCTGATATCGATCCCGCTAGACACAAGCTGGTGATTAATGGGCTAGTTAGACAGCCCCTGGTCTTTAATTACGAAGATCTATTGCGCTACCAGATGCAAAGTCGCGTGTATTTTCTCGAATGCTCGGGAAATAGTGGCGGATTGCTACGGGGTGGCAATGAAGACGGCACCGCCCAGAGTATTCATGGCCTGGTATCCTGCGCAGAATGGACCGGCATTCCATTATCGACCCTGCTTTATGAAGCCGGTGTATTACCGGAAGCCAGATGGATAGCCGCCGTCGGTGCCGATGCCGCCAGTATGGGTCGTTCAGTACCTATAGAAAAAGCACTGGACGATGTAATGGTCGCTCTTTTCCAGAACGGCGAACCGGTAATGCCGGGCCAGGGTTATCCCATGCGATTATTTGTTCCCGGTTGGGAAGGCAATATCAGCGTTAAATGGTTAACTCAGATAAAACTAACGCGGGAACCTGCACAGTTCAGAGATGAAACCAGCAAATACTCGGACACTTTGCCGGATCGCTCCAGTTACCAGTTCACTTTTCCCATGGGAACGAAATCCTTGATTAGCTCTCCTTCAGGGCAAATGACCCTGGACACTCCAGGCATTTATCAAGTTAGCGGAATTGCCTGGAGCGGTAGCGGTAGCATACGCAGAGTAGAAGTAAGCGCCGATGGAGGTCGAAGCTGGGCCGACGCTGCCATACAGGGACTGCAACTCGATAAGGCGCTGACCCGTTTCTCAATTCCCTGGGAATGGAATGGCGGATCAGCGGTACTGCAGAGTCGAGCGACGGACAGTCGGGGCAATGTTCAACCTACTCGCGACATGATTCTCGCGGACCGAGGCAATCTAAGTTTTTACCACAATCATTGTATTCAGAGTTGGGGTGTAAGTAATTCCGGCGAGGTGACAAACGTATATGTATAAGAAAGTAGTTTTCCCATTTCTGGCTATCAGTATCGTACTGAGTTCACTCGCTTCTTACGCACAGGAAAGAGTGCGACTTGGCACGCCTGTGACAGAAGCGGAGCTGGAAGGATTCGACCTGATTGCCGAACCCGACGGTACCGGCTTTCCTGCTGGTGGTGGCACTGCACGCCAGGGAAAAGAAGTCTATGACGTTAATTGTGCCGTCTGCCACGGCGCTAACGGTGAAGGAACTTCAGGCAACACCATTATTGTTGGTGGCGACATGCAATCAGAAGGCCCTCCCCTGCGCACAGTAGGATCTTATTGGCCCTATGCAAGCACGGTGTTTGATTTTATTCGTCGTGCCATGCCGGCAACAGCGCCCAAGTCACTCAGCAATGAGCAGGTGTACCAGGTAACCGCCTACGTTCTCTTTATGAACGGAATTATTGGTGAAGATACCGAGCTGAATGCCAACACCCTGATTAACATCGAAATGCCAAATGCCGATGGCTTTATCGATCGCAGCCATATTCTCTCAAACGAATAGCCAAGATGAGTTAGGGCACTGCAGTGCCCTTTTTTATAGTCTGAATAATCAGCAAGTGAGAATATTCTTACAAAAAGCGTCAGTAGTTATCAGGAGACTGTCTCGAAAATCTTCATTTAACGAACAATTCCTCGCCATTCTCCCGTTAGTTTCCCACGCAATTGGTGATGAATTCACTGCATTTGCTATGCTCTTAAGCTGATAGCCCTAAACTCACAGTTTTACTAAGGAATATTAATAGGTCTTAGGCTAAACTTTATTAACTGACCCTTGGTAAGTGAGCCACTTGTGCCATTACGTAATCACTTTAAATTTCTTTATAACGGTGGCCTGGATCCCGATACAGCCGATCCGGAAGAACTAAGGCAGCGCCGAACCTTTGCCATCTCGGTGATGACACTCTTGCCATTTCCAATAATGTTAATGGTGTCTAACCTGTTCTATGAAGCGAAATCCGATAATTCTGCAATCGCATTCGGTGTAAGCTGCGTTTTTCTAAGTCTCTATGTTCAGGCTTTTACAGGCAAACCGCGGATTGCTTCCAATATCACAATATTCGCATTCTGGGCTACCGTAACTATTCTCATGGGCCAACATGGCATTATTGGCACTCCAATGTTATGGATGCTGGCAATTCCTCCCATCGCAATATTAGTCGCCGGCCGTCGTGAAGGAGTGTTCTGGGGAATCGCCTGCCTGGTTACTATTTTTACCTATTACCTTCTATTTCTTTTCGGCATATCTACAGACCTGTCGGAAGCGGCAATCCTCGCAAGAGAAGAATACGGTGCGAGAGCATTTGAAATCTTCGCCTTTGAAGGCGCACTTATTCTGGCAATTCTGACAGGCGCAACAATCGTATTTCGCACGGCCGTGATCAAAGCAGAAGACAAGCTATACGAGACTGTTCACTCATTAAAAAATGAAGTGCATACCCGTACTCTGGCAGAAGAAGAAGCACGTTTATCTGAAGAAGCAAAGTCTGCTTTTCTGGCGGCAATGGGACACGAATTAAGAACACCGCTCAATGGAGTATTGGGAGCTTCCAGACTGTTAAAAGAAACTGTTAACGAGTCAGAAAGAAAAGAATACACAGACGTCATTATGCAGAGCAGCGAAACTTTGCTTGAACTAATTAATAATGTCATGGACTTATCATACCTCGAGTCAGGCAAGGTCGAGTTGGAGCATACCGCCATCGAGACAATGAAGTTACTTGAACAAACCCTTGCACCATTAAGTTTTCAGGCAAAGAGTAAGGGTATAACTCTCGATTTCGATATCACTCCCGACACGCCAGAATACATCATGGGAGATCCCACCCGACTGCGGCAGATTCTGATCAACCTGACTGGCAACGCCATTAAGTTTACCGAGACTGGCGGTGTAACAGTGGTGGCCTGTCGCAGCTACGACAAGCTATGTTTTCGAGTGATAGATACCGGCATCGGTATACCACCGGAATCCCAGACCACCTTGTTCGAACCCTATGTACAGGCAGAAGTGGACACGACCAGAAAGTTTGGCGGCTCAGGTTTGGGGCTGGCCATCGTTAAGAAACTTGTTGCCGCCATGGACGGTAAAATCACACTGGAATCTTCTGTTGGGGAAGGATCGAAATTCTCCATCTTTCTACCTCTACACGCCGCCAAAAAAGAATGTCTGGTACAGGAACTGAACGGCAATAATGCCTTGCCGAAGCTCAAGGCACTCATCGTCGATGATAATGCTGTAAATCGTATGGTTCTGTCGCGTTTATTGGAAAGAGATCATCACGATGTGGTCTCAGTTACCAATGGTAAAGAGGCAATAGACTATATTGAAGGGCATAAGCTGGATGTGGTGCTAATGGATATTCAAATGCCGGAAATGGATGGAATAGCGGCCGCGCAGAAAATCCGCGATATGGAATTAGACAGAGCCCAACTTCCAATTATTGCTATTTCTGCAAATAGCAGCAAAGAAGAAAAGACAAAAGCAATGCTTGCGGGTATGGACGGATTTATCAGCAAGCCGTTTCATTATGAAGAATTACTGCTTGAGCTGCAAAGCATCATAGAATCTTCTGATCAGCAATCCGCTGCTCTACACTGAATCGATTGCGATAAATCAATCTTCGCACTAAATCTAACTCGCCAACAGGAATTCCAATCATCTAATGGGTTAGAATTCGTCAGTCGCAATTCTTTTGGCAGCTCTTAACCATGATCTTCCAGCAGTTGTTTGAACCCCTTTCCAATACTTATACCTATCTCTTTGGCTGCGAAGAAACCGGCAAGGCAGTTTTAGTAGATCCGGTAGTACCTACTATGGAAAGAGACCTCGAAGCCATTAGCAATCTGGACATGACGTTAGTCTGTACACTGGAAACCCATATCCATGCAGACCACATCACGGCAGCCTTACATCTAAGAGAAGCCGTCAATTGCAAGATTGGTTTTCCTGCAATGGACAATCTTCCCTGCGCTGACATCCACATTAAAGACGAAGAACCGCTTCGATTCGGTTCGATAGCAATAAATCCTATTTTTACTCCAGGACATACGGATGACCATTTTAGCTTCCTGGTCAACGAAAAGTTACTAAGTGGAGACAGCTTGCTAATAGATGGCTGTGGTCGAACAGATTTCCAGAATGGCAACGCAGCAACACTCTATAGAAGTATTACGGAAAAGCTGTTCAGCCTTCCCGATGAAACCCTGGTCTATCCAGGTCATGACTACAACGATAGATGGGTATCAAGTATTGCCCAGGAAAAAGCGAGAAACTCTCGTATTGCAATTGGCACGCCCGAAACGCAATTCATTAAAACCATGTCTGAATTAAAGCTCCCTCACCCGAATTTTATTGAGTACGCCGTACACGGCAATCGACTCTGCGGAGAATGCCCAAGCGATCTTCCGGAAAACATGGAAAAGTACTGCCAGCAAATGACAGAGAGCCCACAGGGCTGAATCTATGCCATACGCTTCAGGAACGGCAGTTTATCGATAAACTGATGCTTGATAGCTGCCAAAATGTGTAGCGCAATCAGCGCCAGAAATATCTTCGAAGCAGCATTATGAATCAAGTTAAACAAGGCCATCATTGATTCATTGTGACCCGCGGTGATATTTACTACTCCAAGCACTCTCACATCTTGTTCGAAAAACACAGCTTGTAGAATTCCGCTTATGGCCATGATTGCCACCAGAATATAAAAAGCGATATGGATGCGTACGCTCCAGGTTTGCTCCCAAGCTTTCAATCCAGACAATGGTTGCACCGGATTTTTTCGCCGTTTCGAATATCGCCACATCATCAGGGCAAATATGATCAAGGCCCCACCTGAATGAAACATGAGAATCATGCCTTTCTGCTCGCCTTCCGATGATTGCGCGATCTGACCGGAAACCAGAAGCCAGAAAGAAACCAGAACCGCTAACAACCAGTGGAGAACTTTTTGACCACGAGTATAAGAATCTGCCATGCCTATCCCCTTCTAATTAATATCTAGCAGACATCCTATTGCATTTCGCTGCTGCTAACCAATCTTTGCAAGCACTCACCTTTTACAGATTCCGTGTAATGGGTTAGTTTTACGATCAGCAGAACATTGATAAGAACAATAATCCTGCCGTTTCACTAAGGATGGCAGAAGGGATTCCCATATGGCTGGACTTCTCTCCAAAGAACGCATTATTGCGCCTGCTGATTACAATCGTTGGCGCGTTCCTGTCGCCTCAGTTGCTATCCATCTCTGTATTGGATCCGTCTATGCCTGGAGCATCTACAATCCTCCCTTAACTCGAGTCTTTGGTGTCGTTACCAGTGCCGCCGATGACTGGAGCCTTAGCGCCGTAGTGTGGGTATTTACCGTTGCCATCGTTTCGCTGGGACTGGCGGCAGCCTTTGCAGGGAAATGGTTGGAAGAAGCCGGCCCACGCAAAGTGGGTGTGGTAGCGGCCTGTTGCTGGGGTGGAGGCTACATCGTAGGCGCCGTTGGCATATTAACCCACCAACTCTGGCTACTGTATCTAGGTTATGGGGTGATTGGCGGCATCGGACTTGGCATGGGCTATGTTTCTCCGGTGAGCACACTTATTCGCTGGTTTCCCGATCGCCGCGGAATGGCAACGGGCATGGCTATTATGGGATTCGGTGGTGGCGCCATGATCGGCACACCCATGAAAGAATTCTTTATTCGTACTTTCTATCGCGCCCCCGAATACCTCGGCACAGTTGCTGAGGTTAATCTCGTAACCGAAGCTGGGCGCCGATTCGCGGACATCGGTGGCAGCTTAAGAGAAGTCGTTGTAGTGGGAGCGGCGGAAGTCAGGGACATGACCGTTCCGGGACCGGAAGGTGTTTACGTAGTAGAAACCGGAGCGGCCGGTGTTGCCGAAGCCTTTCTTGTCATAGGCCTGATATACCTTGTGGTGATGTTACTGGCTGCTTTTTCCTATCGAATTCCAGCAGAAGGTTGGAAACCAGGTGGCTGGGAAGAGCCCGGCGAAGAAGAACGTGGCGAGCTCATCTCCAGCCATAACGTACATATAGATGAAGCACTTAAAACCAGGCAATTTTATCAGCTCTGGATAGTACTCTGTTTTAACGTTACCGCTGGCATAGGAGTTTTAGGCGTAGCAAGAACGATGATTACTGAAATCTTCGGCTCGTCCCTGCCCCAGGTGGTGGACACAGCCTTTGCGGCCACTTATGTAGTAATGATTAGCGCATTCAATATGGTGGGCCGCTTTATTTGGGCCAGCGCTTCGGATTACATAGGCAGGCGTAATACCTATTGGATATTTTTCGCACTGGGAATTGTCCTGTACTTATCGGTTCCGCTTGCCGCACAACAGGTAAGTGTGAGCCCTTCGGTGGTATGGCTGATTTACTTTTACGCAGCTACCATGATCATCTTTACAATGTATGGAGGAGGCTTTGCCACCATACCTGCCTACCTGGCTGATATTTTCGGCACAAAATATGTGGGCGGTATACACGGGCGCTTGCTAACTGCATGGAGTACTGCTGGAGTATTAGGCCCGCTTGCGATTACTTCATTGCGACAGAATTCTGTCAACAATGCAATCGATGACCTGGTTTCAGCAATCGATCCGGCGGCATTTCAGGCGCAATTTGGGGCAGGAATAGATCAACTGGAAGCATTAGTTGCTTCCAATACGGTTACTATTTCGCGCTTAATGGAGATTGCCCCTGCCGGTACCACTGACCCAACCAGCAGTCTTTACAACTCAACAATGGTGTTAATGGCGGCACTGCTTGCTATTGCCCTGGTAAGCAACGCACTGATGCGACCAGTGGACCCCAAGCATCATCTGATCGAAAACTAAATCAATTAGCTTTAAGTAGTTCGGCAATTTCCCCCTCATTGGGAAATCTGCCGAGCTTGTGTTTGGAAAAAAGCAGATTGCCATCCGCCTTCACGTCGAAGATGCCACCGCCTCCCGGTATTAAGATCACATCTACCTCAAGGGCTTCATTGATTTCAGCCGACACACGGTCAGCGTCCGGTTGATAGTTTCAAGCCATGCAATAAGTGATTTCGATTTCCATCGGATCTTCTCTCACAGATTTTTCTCCAGGCATTAGACCTTAGCCACTAAAGCTTTGCAAAGCTGAAGTTGAGCGCAAGGGATTCTGTTAGCTCAATTGAAAATCGTAGACTGAACCCAAGCGTAACAACGTAGATAACTCATCCAGGGCATTACGGCATTCATCCAATAAGGCCGGGTCTGCAAGGTCCTCAGGCGCGAGACTTTCCCGATAATGGGTTTCAATCCACTGCTTTAAGTCCTTGTATAATTCGTCGTCAAGAAAGACATTGGCATCGCATTGCGAGATCTGTTCTTCACTCATTACTACGCGCAAGCGTAAACAGGCCGGACCACCTCCGTTATGCATACTTTGTCTTAAATCGAAATACTTAACCTGGTAAATAGCTGGGTGTTCGGCTTCCAGTTGATTCAGGTAATCATGCACCGCAGAATTTTCCTTACACTCTGTAGGTACTATGATGCTTGCACCCGCAGTGTCGGGAACACTTAGCAACTGCGAATTGAACAAGTAAGAAGCGACTGCATCTTCCAGGCTGACCTTGTTTGTCGGAACTTCAATAAAGCTAAGACCTTCACCACCATAGGCAACATCCAGCTGCTTACATACTTCATCATTATCCAGGAACGCCAACTGGTGATAAAACAATAAATTGCGGTTACCAACAGCAATAACGTCATTATGGAAAACCCCGGCATCGATGGCGGCAGGATTTTGTTGAGCAAACACTGTTTTGTTGTCACTTAATTCATGGCAGCGGGAAATTGCCTGACAGGATTCCAGGGTCTGCCGCGCAGGAAACTTTTTCGGTCTTATAGCTGGATTTACATTGCTGCTACCGAAGACAAACAGTTCGACACCCGCATCGCCGTACTCTTCACAGAACCTGGTGTGATTTGCGGCCCCTTCATCAGAAAATGTGGCTCCGGCGGGCAATGGCTCATGGTGCACAAAATCATCGCTACTGAAGATTGACCCAAGTACTCTGGCGGTTATTTCAATTTCAATTGACCGGTGGAACATGTTGTTCAGATTTGCGGGAGTTACATGGGTCTTCCCATCTGCAGAATCGGGAAACGGACTGATGGTGGCGGCGTTTGCAACCCACATTGAAGAAGCAGAACAAACAGCTGTCAGTAAATGTGGCGCAGTATTAGCCACTTTGGCAATAGTTTCACTGTCAGTGTTTCCTCCAAATCCCAACTTTTTTAGCGTAGGAATATGGGGGCGCTCCTGGGGTGGTAAAACTGCCTGCTTCAAGCCCAGCTTGTGCAAGGCCATCATCTTCTCCAATCCCTGCAATGCTGCAACGCGGGGGGATGATGTGAGTCCGCCATGAGCAGAAGAAGCGACATTACCGAAGGATAAACCGGCATAGTTATGAGTCTGGCCAACCAGTCCATCGAAGTTGACTTCATAGCAGCTAGAATTACTCACAGGGAAATGCCAGGAGCCAGGTTCTCAGGCAGCTCAACCACATCGCTAGCCATGCTGGCTATCGGATAGGCACTGTAGTCTGCCGCGTAATAAGCGCCGGGACGATAGTTTCCGCTCGCCCCTACTCCACCGAATGGCGCTGCACCACTGGCACCCGTTATCTGTCGATTAAAATTCACGATGCCAGCTCGAATCCTGGTAGAAAACATGTCCCAGGATGCCACATGGTCGCTTAGCAACCCTGCTGATAGTCCGTAACAGGTGTTATTCGCCTCATCGATCGCGGATTCGAGATCGTCAACCCACTTTACTTGCAGTAGTGGACCAAAACATTCTTCATCCTGCACATTGTTTGCATTGCTTACGTCAATTAGGGCGGGTTGCAGGAAAGGCAGATTCTCATCTCGCCTCACAACGGGTAAAAGTGTTGTGGCGCCTTTCTCCAAAAGTCCTTGCTCGAAAGTCTGAACATTATCAGCCGCAGCGTTTGAAATAACCGGACCGATAAAGCAATCATCGTCACTACCCACTTTAATCTGTTCGCTAGCCGCAATGAGTTTTTTCAGTAATGCCTTATTGGATTCGCTCTCTACAAGTATCAGCCGCCTGGCACAGGTACAGCGCTGTCCGGCAGAAATGAAAGCAGATTGAATGATGGTATAGACCGCAGCATCGATATCATTGACTTCATCCACAACCAGTGGATTATTGCCACCCATCTCCAGTGCAAGCATCTTGTGAGGCTTTCCTGCCAGCGCTGCGTGGATAGCGTGCCCGGTTTTCGAGCTTCCGGTAAATAGCACACCGTCTATCTCCGAAGCGTTCACCAATGCCTCACCAGTTTCTCGCGCACCCTGAACAAGATTGATCACGCCCGCTGGAATTCCTGCTTCTTCCCAGCACTGCAGCATTAACTCACCAAACATCGGGGTCAGTTCGGAAGGCTTGAATACTATTGCGTTGCCTGCGAGTAGTGCAGGAATGATGTGTCCATTCGGCAGATGCCCTGGAAAATTATAAGGGCCCAGGACGGCAAAGACGCCAATCGGGCGATGAGCCAACTGGATAGAAACATTATTCGCTTCCTTATCAGTAGTCCCAGTGCGTTCCCGATAAGCGTTTACTGAAATTGCCGCCTTGCCAATCATTGTGGCGATTTCGGTTTTACTTTCCCAGAGTGGCTTGCCGGTTTCAGTGTGAATCGTTTCCGCCAGTTCTTCGGTTCGTTCTTTAATTCGTTCTATGAATTTATCAACGTATGCATTGCGCTCATCGAAGCTGAGTAACTTCCAGCTTCCAAATGCTTTCTTCGCGGCAGAAACAGCGGCTGCAACATCGTTGCTATCTGCACTCTTTGCACACCAGATAACTTTTCCATTGGCAGGATTTTCAGAGTTAAACTCATTGCCGTTCCCAGCAAGCCAAACACCACCAATAAAATTTTGCTGTCTAAGTTCAGTCATAGCTTTACCGCATTGCCAACGCCTGTACCTGCGAGCCTACATTGACAGCAAGAAGTTCTGCATCTTTCTCTGAAATTACAACTTCATCATCCGCTAACTGCTGAATTGGCGCCATTATCAATCTGTAGTCAGGGAGCTGCCGATTGCTCACAATACACTTCGATGACGCGTCAGATTCTTTCACTTCCTTTACCAGGGATTGGATAGTGAGGGTTTTGGAATTTTTAATGGATTCGATATTGGCCCGTTCGCATTCCATTACCGGCCCGGCATCGAAAATATCTACTGTGCCCTGGTAACTGAACCCTTCCCGCTCTAGCAATTTTTTTGCCGGAACTGAGTCTTCATGAGGTTTGCCAATTACTTCTACTGCCTGTTCTGGCAGCAGCTCCAAGTAAACCGGGAAGCGTGGCATAAGATCAGAAATAAACTGAGAGCCGTTTACGGCGCTAATAAAATCTGCCCGCGCAAATGGAAGATTAAAGAATTTCTTGCCGAGGTGTTGCCAGAATGGAGACTTTTCGCTTTCATTTAACCAGCCTCGAATCTCGGCAAACACAATATCACTAAAGCGCCCGGGAAAATCGCTCATAAAAAGGTAGCGACAACGGGAGAGAAACTGGCCAATGCCATCACGACGATAGTCAGGCATTAGGAACAGGGAGATGAGCTCAGTTTCACCGGTAAAGTCATTCACCAGGTTGAGCAAATTGCTGGTCACTCTAATGTCGAGCGCCTCTGAAAACTTGGATTCCTTGGAAAGTTTATAATTATAAAATGGTCGCGTTAATCCAACTCCAGCGACTATGCCAGCTGTCCCCACGATTGCCTTCGTTTCCGGATCTTCCAGCACCAGAAGATACACTGACTCTGAATCGGTGCTTTTTTCATTTTTTAGACTATCTTCCAGCAGGTCGAGTTTTTTCTCCCAGGTGCTTTTGTCAAAAGGCATGGAGGTCATGCCTGGTGGAAGCATGGCAGACAATTTTAGCAAGCTGGATAAATCGTTCTTGTTAGCAGTTCGGATTAACACTAGCTCACCTTTCCCTTTTCATTTAGCGCTTTGATGCGCTCACCTTCACTGGCAATTTTTTGCAAGATGCTCAGGCTTAATTTTGCGCGCTCGCCCAGGCTTGGAATAATCATGAACTCATTCGCAGTGTGAATCTGACCGCCCAATACTCCCAGGGTATCAACATTAGGTAGTCCTGCTGCCGCGAGATTATTGCCGTCACAACATCCACCGGTGTCTTTGAACTGCACATCGATATTTAACTGGCTCCCACAATCCGCAACCCAATCCATTAACAATTGATTCGCAGGGGAAATAGTTTTTGGTGGGCGGGTGAATCCACCACTCAGTTCTAGCAGGACTTCCTCTTGAGATGAAACCTCATGCAGAATTTCTTTCATTTCAGCTTCGAGCGATTGTTGTTGCTCGACAGTCAGGCAACGAATGTTTAATTGCAAAACAGCAGTTGCCGGAACCACATTAAAAGCCGTACCACCTGAAATTCGAGCAATGTTTACCGTCACACCATTCCTTAAATCAGTTAACTGCTCCAATTTATTAGCAGCCTTATACAGGGCCATGATGGCATTCTTGCCCAGTGCAAACTCCCTCCCGGCATGGGCCGCTTTACCCATGGCAACAATGGTGAAATTACCCGAGCCCTTGCGCGCTCTCGATAGGGTTCCATCAGCCAGGGCCGGCTCATAAATAAGCCCCACATCGGCACCCTGTGCGGCTTCTACCAGAGTATCAACAGAGCCATGGGAGCCGGTTTCTTCGTCGGCATTAAGGATGACTTGCCATCCTAATTGTCCGGAATGATTGCTGGCTTCGAAGGCCTGTAATGCCGTGAGCATTACCAGGATTCCGCCTTTCATGTCAGCAACACCTGGCCCGTGCAGTGTGTTCTCATCAAGCTTTTCTGGAGACTGGAAACTGTGATTTTTTGGAAACACCGTGTCCATATGCCCCACCAGTAAAACCTGCAATGGAGCATCTGCCCTTACACGAAATCTCAGGATATTGCCAAACTCTTCAGTAACTTTATTACCTTCAATATCTGTGTGTTGTCTTGGCTTCGACTCAAATTCTTCAACGCTTTCCGCTGTTGCAGCAAAGTAAGAGTTGAAATACTGTGCGACCCGATTAACACCATCCGGGTTGCTCGTGCCTGAATTAATTTCTGACAGTTGCATAAGATTGCTCAACAAGTCCTCTTGCTGCGCATCAATCCAATTGCAACTCTCAGTAAAGCTCATGATTATTCCTGAAAGCCTGCGAGTACCGCTTCAATGATAGATAGCGATTTCTCGATGTGCTCCTGCGAGATATTAAGAGGAGGCAATAGTCGAATCATATTAGCGCCGGATTTGCCTACCAGTAATTTGTTTTCCCTCAGTTTTAGCAGCACATCGCTGTTAGGTACTTTGCATTTGATACCAATCATCAATCCTTCACCATGCACCGATTCAATCGCATCTGGGTACTTGCTGGCCAGTTGCTCTATCTGGTCACGAAAGATTTGTCCTTTTGATCGGACTGATTTCAGCAGCCCCTCTTCCAGTACCAGGTCGAGAACTGCGTTACCTACTGCTGCCGCAAGTGGATTGCCACCAAAGGTACTGCCATGGGTACCAACTACCATGGTTGCTCCAATCGCCCGGGTTGTGAGACAGACACCTATAGGGAAACCCCCGCCCAGACCTTTGGCCAATGCCATGACGTCCGGATTGATGCCATAAGCCTCATAAGCAAACAAATTGCCTGAACGACCGATACCGCACTGCACTTCATCGAACATCAGTAACAAACCGTGCTCGTCACAAAGATTTCTTACCGCCTGCAAGAATGACTGGCTAACCGGACGTATCCCACCTTCCCCCTGGATCGGTTCCAGAATTATTCCCGCCGTGCTTGTACCGATGGCCGCTTGCAAGGCATCGAGGTTTTCCCATTCCACTTGGTCGAACCCGTAATCCGTAGGCACGAAGTTCTGCATATGGGACTTGTTTCCTGCCGCTGCCAATGCAGCAATGGTGCGGCCATGAAAACTTTCAGAGAATCCTATGATTCGAAACCTTTCTGTATTCCCTTGGGCCGCATGAAATCCCCGAATGACTTTCAATCCGGCTTCAATCGCTTCGGTTCCTGAGTTAGCAAAGAACACACTGTCGGCAAAACTGTTTGCTGCGAGTCTGCGAGCCAGTTCTTCGGCCGCGGGTATTCTGAATACATTGGATAAGTGCCAGAGTTTCGAAGCCTGTTCTGTCAACGCATTCACCAGATGGGGATGAGAATGCCCAAAACTGGTAACTGCAATTCCAGAAAGACAGTCTAGATAGGCATCACCTGACTCAGTGAATAGCTCACTACCTTTTCCATGACTGAATATCAGTCCCTCAGGAGGGCTGTAATTTGGCCATAAAGCAGCCCTTGGATCTCCCTGTTGTCCGGTATTTACTGCGTTCTCAGACACTGTTTCCTCCAACGAATAATATTTAGTAATAGCTTACCAAGATCGGCACCAAAGGACTTATGTATCTTTTTCTATTTGATAAATAAGCTGTTTTTATTTGTATACGAATCCGAATAAAATTCGGTAGAATTCGCTTTCGCTCATTTTGGGCAATAAATCACGGGCAGTGATTCTATGGCAGACCTGAAAATCGATAAGATCGACATGAAGATTTTGCAAACTCTGCAGAAAAACGGTCGCATTACCAATCAGGATCTGGCCGAGAAAGTCTGTCTCTCTCCGAGCTCCTGTTTGCAACGAGTTCGCCGCCTGGAAAATGAGCAGGTTATTCAATCTTATCATGCAAGAATTGATCTCTCCCGCATTACCCGGCACATAATGTGTATCGCAACGGTGTCGCTAAAAAACCATACTCAGCAGGAATTCAAAGCTTTCGAAGGCCTGATTGAATCAATCCCGGAAATTGTTGAATGTTATACGGTAAGTGGTGAATCAGATTTTCTGACTAGAATAATTTGCGCAGACATGAATCGCTATCTGGAAATCAATAATCAACTAGTGGGATCCAGTAGTTACCAGGTAACGATAAATTCCTATGTGGTGATGAAAGAAAACAAAGCCTTCGAAGCTGTAGAACTAAACACGCTTCGCAGTAACGCCCCTCCCCCGACGAACTAGCTATAAAGCCCACTTATAGAATGGTCCAGGTGGTACGATCTACTTCAACTGTCTGAGTGATAACGGAACTTATCCTAATCGGGAGCGAGTTGGGATTCCAGGAATTCCACCTGGCGACGATAGTAGAAAAGTCGGTTGGACATCTTGCGCCAGCCATGACCTTCATCTGGTATTAGGATGAATGGTGCCTCAATCCCGTTATTTCGTAGCGCACTTACCATCGTTTCTGTTTCAGCGATGTCGATACGCGGGTCCATTACTCCATGAGAATAGAGAACCGGCACATCGATTCGATCGGCCTGCCTGATAGGTGAATTAACTTCGTAAAAACTGCGCCATTCAGGCAATCTGATATCACCGTATTCGATTCGATCTGAAGCTTTTAAAGCCGGCGATGCTATTTCCAATCCTGTAATCCAATCCGCCACCCCATAACGAGAAACGCCTATTTTAAAATAACCCGGGTAGGCAGCTAACACCGCATTAACCATATAGCCTCCGTAAGAACCTCCGGAGACCGCGGCACGATCTACATCGACCCGCCCATCGCTACGAAAAAAATCCAACATATCGATCAGGTCACGCACGCTATCAAGTCGATTGGTTCGATCGTCCAGGGTGGCATAGGTGCGGCCGAATCCTGTGGAACCCCTTACATTGGGTTCGAACACGGCAATGCCTCGATCAACATGGTATTGCACCACTGCATCAAAAGTAGCCATAGATTGACCAGTTGGGCCACCATGCACTTCGAACAATACCGAAGGTGCACCATCATTGATTCTGGATTCTTCATCTGGCAGATAGAGCAAGCCCTGCAGCTCAACACCATCTCTTGCTGTGATACGAATACTTTCAGGTCGTATCAGGCGACCGGCATCCAGGCCTGCAAGATTGGATTTGAAGTTTTGTTCCAGTGTGCCCGAATCCAGATTCCAGGTGTGAATGTCTCCAGGTGTACGCCACCCATTAGTAGTAAGCACCAGTTGATCGCTGTTGGTAGCACAACTGATTGTGTATACGCCCTCCGGTATTGAAGGTGTTTGCAGATTTTTGCCATTCGCCAGGTTACGTACGACCAGCCGATGAAAGCCATCAACATTTTCGGTCCAGGCAAGATACTCACGTTCTACTCCACAAAGTTCTACCTGCCCCATGTCGTAATTCGTTTCCGCGATCGCAGTGAATCGCTTTGTGCTGAGGTCGTAGAAATTAACGGCAGTAAATTCACCGTGGAGATTCGTTGCCAGATAAAAACCAGAGCTGTCCGGCGACCAGGCAAAACCGCCATCGGTATGATTGGCTCGTGGCTCTGGTGCTGAAATTGTTTCTAAATCACCGGATTCTGTATCGAGAATGAAAAGATTATCGGAATCTTCACCGACAGTTTCACTGACAAGCAAATGCTTGCCGTCAGGTGAAAGTGAACGGGCGAAATAGCCATAGGTGCCTTCGTAAATAAGTTCGCTAATACCGCTTCCAACATCGGCTCGATAGATATCAAAATCCAGGCCGTTTCTTTCCGTAGAAGCGAAGTAGATAGTGTGGCCGTCAACAGAAAAGTCGCCAAAGGATCTGAATCCTCCAGACACCGGTGGCAATACTACTTTTTCATTACTGCCATCTGCATTGATAAGCGCATAAGATTCCTGTTCGTTACCATCATTATCCGCGCCGTAAAGAATCTGATCGCTATCGGGAGCCCATCGGAAAAATGTTATGCCATTACCAAATGTTAATTGTTGCATCTGGCCTCCTTGAGTCGAAACGACCCAAAGTTGCGGTGCACCTGTGACCGAATAGCGAAAAGCGATCTTGCTGCCATCGGGTGACACTTGAGCCGCCGACGCACCTCGAGCTAGAAGGTAGCGGCCAATATCCGCGGGATCGTCTCCGGCCTGACCCACGACCACGGACTCATTTTCAGGAGAGATATAAGAAAGATCTGACAAGGATTCCTGAGCCGCTAAGGGTCCAACCAATGAGCAACTAACTAATAAAAAGGAAAATTTCGCTAACTTCATATTGAGTCCTCTTAGCTCGGTAGGCGTTCGATTTTTTAGTGAATTTCCAGTATTTCAAAGCCATGGGAAGTATAAAAGAGCCTTATTTCGACAGCCAGCCAAGCCAAAGGAGTCTCGATAAATCGGCTAAATCCCACGAATTTTCTGCCATTTCCGCGGCTCCATTCCGCGCTAAACATTGAAATTTAGCCAATTACGGCTTTCAAGCAATGAATTGCATTGTTCCGGGATCACTATTCCTGGAAGAAATTCACGCAAAATGGTCCAAAAAGCCTGAATTTTCAGCATTTTTCGGTTGCTAGCGAGTTTTCAACCAATATCGTTACACTTATAATACGGCTTAAGTCACGAAATTGCTTGATACGGCTTAAGCCAAGAAATTGCTTGATGCGGCTTAAGTCACGAAATTGCTTAATACGGCTTAAGTCAAGAAATTGCTTGATGCGGCTTAAGTCAAGAAATTGCTCGTGATTAATTCACAACAACCTATCTTATGGGGACCCACATGAAGACTAAAAACCTCCGTCACCAAGTAAACGGTGGCGCTGTAGCCCTGTTGGCAGCGACTACGCTTCCATTCAGTGGCCAGGTCGTTGCTCAAGACGACTTGATTGAAGAGGTAGTAGTTACTGGTTCGAGAATATCAAGGGATTCTAATTTAACCGGAGCTTTACCCGTTCAATCTGTTAACGCCGACGACATTCGCATGTCCGGTGAATTCTCCATCACAGACGTAGTAAACGACGTACCTGCCCTTTTGACTTCGGTCTCACAGGAACAGTCAATCGATACTGCGGGTTTTGCTGATGGTGCCAACGTGCTTAATCTTCGCGGATTAGGTAGCGCAAGAACATTGGTACTTGTTGATGGCCGACGTCACGTTGGTGGACAGCAGGGATCTTCTTCGGTGGACGTTGGATCGATTCCAATGCCATTAATCGAGCGCGTAGAAGTTCTTAGCGGTGGTGCTTCGGCGGTATACGGTGCCGACGCGGTAAGCGGTGTGGTTAACTTCATTCTTAAAGATGACTTCGAAGGTATCGAAGTTGACGCGAACTACGGACTTTCTGAATACGGCGACGGTGAACAAAGTTCCCTGTCTGTTGTATTCGGTGAAAACTTCGACAATGGCCGCGGTAACGTAACTGTTGCGGTGGACATCAGAAATGACGATGGCCTGAAGATGGGCGATCGCTCCAATGGCCACCAGATTGGTTCAGCTAACAACTGGGTAAATCCAAGCCTGCGTTTCCAACAAGGTGACATTGGCTCAGCCACTCCGAACTTTGCCCAATATTATAATTACTCTAATACCGGCTTAACGAACTTTGGTTTGCAAATTCCATCTGCCGATGATTTTGCTGCTGATTACGCTGCCGCATTCGGTTCTGCTCCTTCATTGACAGCTGCAGAGAACGCTTTAATTGCCCGCGCGGCTAACGCGCCTCAGCGAGCAGTGTTACCAGAGCGTACTTTTCCATTTACATCTGGCTACGGTTACCTCATTCCTGGCAACCCCTTTACCTTTGCCGGTTTCGATCCTGAAACGCCAATAGATCTGAATGGCAATGGTAACCCAGATTGTCTGGATTCCTTTACCGGTTACAACTCTGTATTCGGCGCCGCTTCATTCGGTGTTGTAGGTGGATGTTGGAATGTTGGCCCTGATGGCTCTTATTCACCAATTCAGGATGGCCTGGTTTCAGGAAACTTCCAGGGTTTTGGTGGTGATTCCTGGAATGTATACGGCAATGATGATTTCGATCTGTTATTACCTGACGAAAAATTAACTCTTAACCTGTTATCACACTACGACCTAACCGACCAGACTACTCTTTTCGGTGAGTTCAAGTACGTGACCCAGGAAACTGACACCGATTCTCGTCCCAATTCCTTCTGGGATTTAATGTTTGGTGCAGCGGACAATCCTTATATACCAACATTTCTACAAGACGTAGCGAATGCCACCGGGGGTATCGCCTCAACAGTTGACCCGATCTTCTTCAATAACCGCAATACCACGGAGCGAGATACTTATCGCGTAGTTGTAGGTCTGGAAGGTGAATTGGACAATGGCTGGAACTGGGAAGTCAGCGCCAACTATGGTCGACATGAGCGAGAAGTTAATCGCACGGAACAAGTGATAAACGACCGCTGGTTCGCAGCTGTCGATGCAGTGGTAGATCCGGCAACTGGTCAACCAGCTTGTCGCGCGGATGTTGATCCAAGCGCACCTGCGATGAATACACCTTTCCAGATTCCATCTTATGAAGCAGGTTACTTCTCCTTCACTCCAGGTGCTGGCCAATGTGTGCCTTTAAACATCTGGGCTGGCCAGGGAGCCATTTCTCCTGAAGCGGCCGCCTGGGTGACTGCACCTACCTGGGATGAGCTGGAACTGGAACAAACTGTAATTGCCGCTTCATTGGTTGGTGACACCGAGGAATGGGTAAACCTTCCTGGTGGACCCATCGGTTTTGCAACAGGTATCGAATGGCGTGAAGAAGAATCAACGGCCAGATTCGATCCATGGCAGCTTGGTGTTATTCCGGCTGGCTCTCCATTCCCGGCGGGCACATTGCTGGAAGATCATTCGGCGAACTCTAACCTGATATTCCGACCTCAGTTATCTAACAAGAATGAGTCCGGTGACTACGATACTACCGATGTATATCTGGAAGTATCATTACCACTTCTTGCCGATGTACCTTTTGCCCGCGAGTTAACGCTTGATGGCGCAGGCCGTTGGGCAGATTACTCAACAATTGGTAGCACAACATCCTGGAAGACCAACCTGGTATGGGCGCCGATCGATGATCTGGCATTCCGTGGCGGTGTTTCCCAGGCAGTACGGGCACCAAACATTACTGAACTGTTTGGACCGGAAATTGGTACTACTTTCCGACCTGCGGATCCTTGTGACGCGGCTCAGATTAATGCCCTTGCAGGAGGCCAACCTGGCCTTGCTGCGAACTACCAGGCAAACTGTGTGGCCGATCTTCAATCCATCGGCGTAAATCCATTCGATAGTAATGGCAACTATGTGTTTGCCGATCCACTTTCAGCATCATTCGGTGGTGTTTCCGGTGGTAACCGCAACCTGACAGAAGAAACCGCTGACACTACTACCTACGGTCTAGTGTTCCAGCCCAACTTCCTGGAAGGGCTGAGCCTTACTATCGACTATTGGGAAATTGAAATCGAAGATGCGATTTCATCAGTAACTTCCCAGGACATCGTAGACGGTTGTTACCAGGGCGCTGCTCTAAACAACAACTTCTGTAACCTGTTCACGCGAAATCCAGATCCAGCTTCAGCCCAGCACGGTGGATTCAATTTCCTGCGTTCTACCCAAATTAACTTTGCCAACCTGGAAACAAGTGGCATCGACGTAGCGATCGGTTATGACTTCAACATTGGCGCTCACAATCTGGGTATTACTGTTCAGGGCACCGACGTAAATGAACTTGATTTCTTTACCAACCCATCAGATCTGAGCGAAGTAAATCCAGAACTTGGAGAGATTCTTAAACCAGAACGCGCTGGTAACGTTTTCCTGAATTGGGGCTGGGGTGATCTGAATGTCTCCTTCCAGTCTCAGTATCTTGATGAAATGTTGCTGGGTACTGTAGAAATCGAAACAGCTGACACGCTATATGGTAATGCAGTAATCATGGACGAAACCTGGATCCACGATATCAGTGCAAGCTATAACTATAACGATGAAATCACCATCTATGGTGGTATCAGAAACATCAGCGAAGAAGACCCGTTCATGACGGAAAGAGCATTTCCAGTCAATCCTCGTGGTCGTATGTTCTTCCTTGGTGGAACTTACAGACTGTAAGAGCTAGAGCTACAAAAAAGCCCGCTTCGGCGGGCTTTTTTTTGACCTTTAATACTTGTTATCCAGGATGGCCGGAGCTTTAAGGCCAATGGAAGATCAGTTAAGAACCGCACTACAACCCTATAAAGGCCAAGGCTATTGCCTCTAATCTGAAGTGAGGACTACCTATCAGCGCTAGAAATCCCATGAAGAGCTAATTTTTTTCAACTCCGCAATTAGCGCTACAATCTGCTGCATCTGAATGCTCGCAGAAGTAGCCCCCCTTGCAGAAAACGGTATGGGCGCAAAACTTCGAGGTGCACGGCTGGATAAGCTGAGCACTCCAACTATTCCGCAAATTTTTATTGCCGGGGAAGTAATTGGGGGATGCACGGAATTGTTTGCAGCGAACGATGACGGCTCACTCAAACAGTTGCTTGAGTGAGCCGCGGTTCAGTTTGATACTGAAAAGCAAGTCGTGGGTGCCGACTTTCTTCCTAACTGGGTGCAAAAAGACTAATCCGTTGCGGACAAGCTTGTTTTATAAGTCTCCGTGAGCATTGCAACGGAAATTATCGAAACCACCGATGCTAAAGCCATGTAAGCTGATACCCAGATGATCGAATACTCAGTCCATAGAATTGTTGCGATAGTTGGTGCAAAGGCGCCGCCAACAATAGCTCCCAGTTGATACCCCAGAGATGCACCTGAGTACCTGACTTCGGTCGAGAATAGTTCAGTAAAGAATGCCGCCTGGGGTCCATACATCATGCCGAGGAAACAGAGTCCGGCAGTAATACCCAAAACGCTTAACCAGAAATTGCCAGTATCCACTAGCGGGAATAAGGCAAAAGCCGCCAGGCCTGTCAAAGCCGCCCCGAGCATAAAAATGCCTTTCCGCCCGTGACGATCTGAATATGACGATGACCAGAACTGGGCTGGTATTTGTAAGGCGGAGGCGACCAACACCGCCAATAACACCGTATCACGACTCATGGCCGCGCCATTCGGGTCGCTTCCATAAGCGAGTATGAATCCTATCAAAATATAAAAATTTACCTGGACCGATATAAACGCACCGGCAGCCAATGTAATTCGTTTGGGATATTTAACAATTGCTTCCAGTACCGGTGATCTTCTAACCGGCTCATGAGTTCCTTCTGCTTCCTCAAGTCGCTTCTCTTTTAACGCTTCCAATTCTTTGAATGCTTCAGTGTCTTCCATGTGCAATTGCACATACATGGAAATTCCAATTAAGAGCACACTGGCCAGGAATGGAATTCTCCATCCCCAGGCCTGAAAGAACTCTTCAGAAACCGATGCACTGATAACGATAAAAGCCAGGTTTGCAAGAATCACTCCGACCGGCGCGCCAGCCTGAGCGTAGGCACCATAATAACCGCGTTGATCTGCTGGTGCGCTCTCGGTTACCAGCAACATCGCTCCACCCCACTGACCACCAATAGCTAACCCCTGGGCAAATCGCAGCAGAGTCAGGAGAATTGGCGCTGCGATACCTATAGTGGCATAGGTTGGCAGCAAGCCAATTAAGGTAGATGCCACACCCATCAGCATTAATGCAATTACCAGGGTGCGTTTACGACCAATCCGATCACCAAAATGTCCGAATAATATTCCCCCTACCGGGCGGGCAATGAATCCAAAGGCAAAAGTACCAAACGAAAGAATCAATCCCATGGTGGGGGTAGATTCAGGAAAGAATGCTGCCGGAAAAACCAGGGCGGCGGCAGTGGCATAAAGAAAGAAGTCATACCACTCGATACTGGTGCCCGCCAGGGCAGTCAGTGCAACCTTGCGCATACTTGATTTTAGATGCGCTTCATCAGTCGTTTGCTTAGCTGTTGTTTCGGACATTATTCCCCCATTTACCTGTGTTGTGGTTGTAGTTTTCAGGTGCTCGAAGCATAACAAGAATCTGGCAGATTCAGCATCTATTTTAGCGATCCTATTTGCTATTCATAACGACCTCTGGAACAGGCATAGTATCCTCTATTATTATCTGACAATGCTTTACGTGGTTTTTAGATATCTTCATTTTCTGGCAATTTTCGGCCTTGCAGGTGCGTTGGTTATCGAAAATATGGCAATCAAACCCACGATTAATGGGGAGGATGCCAGAAACCTGGCCAAGGTGGATGCGGTATACGGTATCTGCGCAGCTTTTGTATTTCTGATTGGATTAGTGCTGTGGTTATGGGTCGGAAAGCCCAGTGATTTTTATAACAGCAATCCCTTATTCTGGGTCAAAGTTGCCTTGTTCTTCGCGGTTGCGCTCATATCGATTTACCCCACGCTATTTTTTCTTAAAAACAGGAAATCACAGGCAGATGCGATTACAGTTCCGGGACTGATTCCTGTGTTATTAAAAATTGAAGCGGCTCTTTTGTTAGTAATGCCAATTCTCGCCTACCTGATGGCCAGAGGCATCGGTATTCAATCCTGAATCCACTAAGTACCCTCTTTACTATGGCGACTAAAAGCAAATCCATATCGACTTTTCTGACCTGGGTCCTGTTCAGCTGCTCTTTAATCGGGTCCTGGGCCTATGCCGACCTGGACAGGGAAGCCCTGCAGGTTGCCCTCTCGGGACCTGACCGGGATGTTTCAGATTTCATGCGTGACGCTGCCCGTAAACCCATCGAGGTGCTGGAATTTGCCGGAATAGATGTCGGCATGACGGTATTGGATCTCTATGCCGCCGGGGGTTATTACACCTTTGTCCTGGCGAAAGCCGTTGGCGATACTGGGATAGTCTATGCGCAGAACACGGAAAGAGGGTTGCGTTTTGTAGAGGACCGGCAAAATCGAACCCAGGGTGAAGCACTGGCTGCGAAAATCGCTCAGGGCAACTTGAACAACGTTATCCAGATAATTCGGCCCTTGTCGGAAATCGGACTCAGCAGTGATTCCCTCGACGCCATCATGCTGGCGCAAACCCTTCACGACTCATTTAACTCGAATCCAGACCGAGCCCTGAGCATGCTTCTGCAACTCAAGGACTTACTTAAAACCGGCGGGATAATAATCGTTACAGATCATGTCGGATTGGCAGGAAATGATAATCGTGACCTACATAGAATGGAAATAAGCCAGGCCATTGAACTCTCTGAAGCAGCAGGATTCGTGGTGGAAAGCAGTGATCTTTTGCGCAATCCCGGGGATGACTACCGACGCAGCATTTTTGATCCGCGTCTGGCCAGAAACACGGATCGATTCCTACTAAAACTCAGCAAGCCCTAATCCTTAACGATTCGCAACTATTCTGATAACCTCATCGCTATTAATCAGGCACTCCAGAATAGACATAATGAGCAAGCACAAACCTCTGTATCTCAATAAAATATACGCTAAAGATCCCGTCGCAGCAGACAAACTTTTATGGAATCGTGAATCCCCTGCCGTTTCAAGAAGAGGCTTCCTGAAACGCTCTGGCCTGTTAACGCTTTCCACTGCACTGGGCATGACAATTCCATTTGCACGCTTTATGCCGGCAGGACTCGTTCCAGCAGCCTTCGCCGCAGAGAATGCTCCGGATCAGATCGAAGGCAAAGAAGGACTGGTTATTTTAAATGATCGACCGGTTAATGCCGAAACTCCGGCACACTTGTTGAACGACGATGTTACA
Source organism: uncultured Pseudohongiella sp. (assembly GCA_964616225.1). Taxonomy (GTDB): domain Bacteria; phylum Pseudomonadota; class Gammaproteobacteria; order Pseudomonadales; family Pseudohongiellaceae; genus UBA9145. Next base: position 33,639 of record CAZTTE010000005.1, on the reverse strand, counting down.
CCCAATCGCTACATGTTTATCCGCAATAACGGTCTGCCACCCGAAAATGTCAATCCGGATAACTGGAACTTAGAAATTAGTGGCGAATCCTGTGTCACACCAACTACCTTTTCTATAGCCGATTTAAAAGCGCGCTTTGAAGAAGTTACACTTCAGTTGCAACTGGAATGTGGCGGCAACGGTCGCAGTGAATTCGTTCCGGCCGCCAGCGGTAACCAATGGACTACCGGAGCCATCGGCTGCCCCTCTTTCACTGGAGTACGCTTGCGTGATGTATTGAACTATTGCGGAGTTGCCAGAGATGCAGTTTATGTTGGCTATTACGGAGCCGACACCCACACCAGCGGCAACCCAGACCTGGATCCAATCTCCCGCGGCGTGCCAATTACCAAGGCCATGGAACGGGAATCATTAATCGCCTGGGCCATGAATGGCGAAGATATTCCAATACAAAACGGCTTTCCTTTACGCATGGTATGTGCCGGCTGGCCTGGCTCTGTTTCCGGCAAATGGATTGACCGCATCGTTGTACGGGACCGGGTACACGATGGCGAAAAAATGGCAGCGCCCTCTTATACCGTTCCTGCAGTTCCGGTAGCGCCTGGTAGCCGCGTGCCTGCTGAAGACATGCGTATCATCGAATCCATGCCAGTAAAGTCTTTAATCACCTCCCCCCAATCGGGAATTAGCCATGATTTTAGACAGCGGATGACTGTTAGAGGTCATGCCTGGGCGGGAGATAACCAGGTAAGCGGAGTTTTTTTGTCGGTTGATTTTGGTGCGACCTGGCTACCAACAGCCGTTAGCCCACCGGCCAATAGACTGTCCTGGCAGACTTTTCAATCATGGGTGCAGTTTCCGGAACCTGGTTACTATGAAGTCTGGGCAAGAGCCATGGATAATCAGGGGCGTTCGCAACCAATGGTAGTACCTGGCTGGAATCCGCGAGGTTATTTGAATAATGCCTGTCATCGCATCGCAGTACAGGCGGTTTAATGAAGCATAGTTCCTACTTCTTATTGCTTTTAGTTAGTTGTACTTCGTTCCTGGTGACTGATTCTAGTCTTCGCGCCCAGGAGATTGAAAGAGTTTCGGGACTGGTTGTAGCCGAGGGCTGGCAAGGCGTGCAGGCGAATTGCACCGAATGTCATTCGACTCAATTGATAATTCAAAACTCCGGTAGTAAGGCCGTATGGGAAAGCCGCATTCGCTGGATGCAGGAAACCCAGGGAATGCATGAGTTAGATTCCGAGCTGGAAGAATCGATTCTTAATTATCTGGCGGCTAACTACGGACAAAAAGACTCATCGCGCAGGTCACCCCTGGCACAAAACTTACTTCCAGCAAATCCCTATGAGAATGATAATCGATGAGTACTGACCAGCTTTCATTCTTTGACAAAAATGATCGTGAGCGCAGCTTGTTTGAACCCAAAGCTTCAGAATCAAAGCCAGCAAACTTTTCCATAAGCAAGACTATAAACGCTCCGGCACAAAAAGTTTTTGACCATTGGTTAATTCCGGTGTTTATAGGCGACTGGATGTTCGGCCCGAAAATTCAGAGAGAATCGGTAATCTCTCTCGAAAATAAAGTATGTAAGGGCGGTGAGTATGAATTTCTCATCGATCGTCAAGGGCAAGAGCACCAGATAACTGGTGTGATCAAGGAACTCGACATTCCGAGCAGGCTAACACTAAGCTGGATCGAGAGTATGCACCCGGATACAGAAAGCCAGGTCAGCGTTCAATTCAATTCACTCAATGACAAAACCAAATTGAAACTGAATATCAAACTGCCGGCTGAACTAAGTGCTCACAAAGAAAGCACGAAGAAACTCTGGACTAAACGACTCGCAAGCTTAGCCAGCAAGTTTAAATAAGCAGATAATAAGAAGCTAGCGCCGGCCTATGTTTGAAGCTTCCGCTTCCCTGATTGTACGTTCTGCCGCGAAGGGAAGAATATAACCATCTTCCAGATTCTGCCGAACCACTTCCCTGACAGACTCCACATAAGCTTCGTGGCTGGGATACAAACGATCTAGGGTTTCTTCGTCAAATGGCTCATGGGATCCATAAAGAAAACAAAAGCGATTGGTAACCCCGGTATTCATTCCCGTGTTCTTCGCCGTAGCAATTGCGTGCTCAGCTAATTGTATACCTCCGAGAATATTGCCATATTCATCCCGCGCAAATTCCAGTTCCGGCATCATGCGGGCTACCCGCAGTGGCTCAGCACTGGGTGGTCGTACATCTTCCTTTATCCATTTAACCAGGTGCTCAAAGGCAGCATTGAAAGGATCGCGAAAAGGAATTCTGCTATGGGACGGGAGTTCACAACCAACATCTCTCGCTTCCGCCTGGGAAACATCAAGCCCATCTCGCAATAAGCGGAGCTTCGAATACTCAATCTCAAAATCGTAATCGGCATGGGATGTACCTGCGACCTCCCATTGAACAAAAGTATCAGAGTCTGGCTGGGGATTGGCTGCTCGGCGCGCCATGTCGGTTTCCGCCATGATCTTGAAAATCTTGGTTTCCTGGTCGTCCCGGATTCGACCTCCTCCGCCATGGACCATAACGCCATCATAAATTGGTTCCAGCGGGTGAATATTATTCAGATAAACTGCCAGTCGACTTGCCGATTGGGAATGGCCAGTAGCGATTATCAGGTCGGCCTTTAGCCCATCGAGAATATCGACCTGGCCCTGAGGCGAAGATTCACCAACCCTGTTTATTGCCCTGCCTACGGCGGAGAAAACATCATAAGAGAGCCCATCACCTGCCACCATGCCATCATGGGTTGTATCTAGGCTGCCGTATCTTTCCGGACTCCATTCTTTCATGGTGTCGATACCCATTTGCTGAGCTGACACAGCAACGTAAGCATATCCGTTGCGCACGAAGTGAGTACCGGAGAACCACCAATCGATATCTTTATCAGGACCACCAGTTACATTGATCCATTCCACGATTACAATACCGTTGAAATCTGCAGCTTGAGGTCGACGAACAATCAACCGGGTTCGATAACGGTGGCCACTGTCAACTATCTCCCCGTTTGCCAGTTCAGGATTGCTGTATTGATTCGCCGTACCTTCAATAAAATACTCTTCTTCCACATAGCCATTGGCGGTTAGCTCGATCGCCGAAGCTGCATAAATGGAATTTCGGGAAGGATGACCGGGAGGATCAGCTTCAATGGGGCCGACAATTTCGGCTGGAGGAACAACGGCAAACGCGCCCGTAGTAAATAAGCCCGCAAAAACCAAAATAGTCAGAACTCTTATTCTATTCATGAACCTGTCCACCGAGATTGTAATTAAGATTATTTACTACTTAGCTGAACATTCAGCTTAGCAAAATTTTACTCTGCTCCCAATTGTTTATATGCTCGATGCCCATGAATACAGGATCACAGGCAACACCGCGAGCGCCGCGCTTTATCGAAGCATTGATCTGTTTCGTCATTGTTATTCTGATTATTGCTTCGGGCCTATTCTTCCTGGCGATTGATCTTCATAGCCTGATGTTTATCTGTCTGTTATGGACTGGCGCCAATGCTTATCGCCTGGGATTTTCATACAGCCAGATACGAGAGTTTATGGGCTCTGCCATTACTCGCGCCTTGCCAGCTATCTACATTTTTGTCCTGATAGGTATGGTAATCGCCAGTTTTATGCATAGCGGCACAATCGCTGCGCTTATGTATTATGGCTTGAACTGGATTACCCCTTCCCTGTTTCTTGCCATCGGATTGCTTCTCTGTGCTCTTATGTCGGTGGCGACTGGCACATCATGGGGTACAGTGGGAACCTTGGGCGTTGTATTTATTGGCATTGGCGGCGCCCTGCAAATTCCCCTACCCATTGTTGCCGGCATGGTGGTGTGCGGGGCTACTTTTGGTGACAAGATGTCACCCATATCCGATACCACCAACCTTGCCGCTATGAGCGCAGAAACAAATTTGTATCGGCACATTTACTCCATGTTTTTCACCACCGCGCCAAGTTTTTTGCTCGCCTTTGTAATATTTTTATTTATTGGTTTTGGATTTGGCGATGGTGTTTTGGCAGAAGGTGAAATAGCGAATATCAGAAATGCACTGGCAATAACTTATGAATTAAATCCTCTAATTACTCTTTTGCCAATTATTGTATTGGCTACTCTGAGCATTAAACGGGTGCCGGCAGAAGTGACCATGTCAATAAGCGTCTTGGTTGCTGTGTTAATCGCCGTTGTTTATCAGCAACATTCTCTTGTGCAGGTAATGAACGCCTTATGGGCTAATACGCCGGGTGAAACATCTATACAGAGTCTGGATGAACTTCTGGGCAGAGGCGGCATTTTGAGCATGGCCTGGACACTAATTCTTGCCCTCATGGCGCTCGCTCTGGGAGGCATTCTCCATGGCTCTGGAATTTTGTCTGCCCTGCTAAGCGGATTAATTGCGCGAGTACAGAGAGTAGCAAGCCTTATTGCAACCACTATCTGTTCCGGACTGGTTGGCAACATGGCGATGGGCGAGGCATATATTTCGATTATTCTTAATTGCCAGTTATTCAGGGACAAGTACAAGAACAAGGAACTGGATAAGGCAGTCCTGTCGCGCTCTGTGGAAGAAGGCTCAACCCTGACCACTGGCCTCATTCCCTGGACCACCGCAGGCGCATTCTATTCTGCCACCCTGGGCGTATCGGTTATTGACTACGTCCCTTATGCATTCTTTAACTATTTAAATGCTTTCGTTTCGATAAGCATGGCGGCATTGGGAATCGGCTTGCTGCGCAGCAAAAACCCATCTTCCTGAATCAATTTTCTTCTCGGTGATCAGGCAAACTCTTCGGGGAAAATACCGCGCCATTTTATGGATAAGCGTGCCAGACCAATAATGCTGTTGGTAAAGGCCCGGAGAGGTGTAGACATATTTACCCGATAAACATCCAGTAAGAGTGCACAGCGCCAGTGTTCCGTAGAATTAATAGCACTATGAGGGTAGGTGTCATCCCACAATAAGGCATCACCATTGCAGATTCGGTAATCCTTGCCATCCACAGTAAGAATTACTCCCGGTTTTCCATCTTCTGCCAGGGGAACTTCAATACCAGGAGAAAATCTTGTAATACCTCTAAATGGTCCCCTGTGGGTAGGCACCTGCTTTCCTGGAGCCAGATAAGATAATGAAGCAGATTTTACGTTGGGATTGGCGCGAACCAATGAAGCCAATACGGGGCATCGTTTCATGTTTTCTTCAATATCTAATCCGTAGGCACGAACAACAAACATGCGCCATTCTTTATTTCCATGAGCAGACAATTTGTATTGCTCCGGCATTAACTCATGGAACTGGGGAATTCCTTTCAGATCACCGGTTAAGCCGATAGCTTCTGCGCGAATATCTTGCCACTTGTCTATGAATTGCTGGGCCTGGGGAAAATAGAGCTGCCGATCGAGCACGGGGGGTGTTTTGACAAATGTGTTATACACCTTTGTCATCGCTGATCTGGCAATGCTGTACGCGACTGACATATAAACCAAGAATCCTGGGATTTGAGAAATACAGCGATTAGTTGGCGATTAACAGGCACTTAAGCTTCTCAGCAGTGAATCTACTAAATGATTCAAGGGAGATGCAAAGGGTTTACGATGACTGCAGCGCTAATTCGGATAAGACTGATTGATATAGTTAGCCAGAGATTGTTTTTCTTTCTCACTGAATACATAACCCAATTTCGTTCTGCGCCACAGCACGTCTTCCGCCGTGCGTGCCCATTCTTCAGTACAGAGATAATCAACTTCCCGCTGATACAGATTGGCACCAAATTTCACGCCCAGATCGCCCAGGCCCCGGGCTTTGCCTAAAATTTCAAAACTCAGGCTTCCATAGTTAGCTAACCAGCGATTTAGCATATCTGGCCCTAACCAGCCAAATTTAGTAGCCAGGTCCTGGAACAGGTTTTCCGATATGTCGAAATCAGCACCGGGTAATGGTGCTCTGCTGGTATTCGAACTGGGCATACGAGGGAAGAAGCGAACCAGGCTGCTAACGGCCTGCTCTGCTAACACTCTGTAAGTGGTAACCTTTCCTCCGTAAACACTTAATAGCGGATACGGATCGGTTTCCAATTCGAGTCGATAGTCTCGCGAAACACTACTGGCAGATTTACCTGACTGATCGATTAGAGGCCGAATTCCGGAATAAGTATGGACAATGTCGGAGCGATGCACTCCTTTTTTGAAATATAAATTTACTATTGAAATCAGGTATTCAATTTCATCCTTCGATATTTCAACATTATCCAGATCACCTGCGTACTCTTCCTCAGTAGTGCCAATTAGGGAAAAGTCTGACTGGTAAGGTATTACAAAAACGACGCGGCCATCATGATGTTGCAGCAGGTACGCTTCTTCTCCGGGGTGAATCTTTGGCACTACGATATGACTGCCCTTTACCATCCGTAACTGGTGTGGTTCTTTTTGTTCAGTAAGTTTGTCCAGTAATGACGAAACCCAGGGCCCGCTTGCATTTACAACGGCTTTAAATACCTGACTTGTGGATTCGTTGTTTAAATGATTTTGAAAAGTTGCTGACCAACCCAGGTCAGTCGGATTCAGGCCGATACATTCTGTTCGCGTATGAATAGTTGCGCCATGACGACGAGCTTGCAATGCATTAATGACAACCAATCGCGCATCATCTACCTGCGCATCCCAGTATTCGAATCCATGTTTAATGTTTTCATTAAGAGGACTGTCCGAAGAATAACGAACCGACGAAGAGTTCTTGAAACGATCTCTTTTGGCCAGATTGTCATAAAGAAACAAGCCTGCTTTTATCATCCACGATCTTCTTGAATTGGAAAGCTGAGGAATCTGAAAAGCCAGGGGCCTGACTATGTGAGGTGCTATAGAAGCGAGAATTTCTCGCTCTTGGAGTGATTTCCTTACCAACCCGAATTCATAATGCTCAAGATATCGAAGACCACCATGAATCAGCTTACTGCTATTGCTCGAAGTTGCCCCGGCAAGATCACCTTTCTCGCAAAGAACCACACTTAAGCCTCGACTGGCAGCATCAGCGGCAATGCCGACCCCATTTATACCGCCTCCGATTACCAGAAGATCTTGCGCAGAATTTGATTGATTCACAGGGAATTCTTATGAGGATAAAACATGCCATTCAAAGCAAAACATAGTGTAACATGGCTGCCTTATCAATCTCCTACAATTGATTCCTAGAGGAAAAGGTTTCAAACCATATATAAGTCTAAACAATAAAAATGTGATGTAGAGCAATAATTCCATGAGCAAATATATACTCGCGATTGATCAGGGCACCACCAGTAGTCGTGCGCTCTTATTTGATACAGAAGGAACTCCTGTCGCCGTCGGGCAACAAGAATTTAGCCAACACTTTCCAGCGGATGGCTGGGTAGAACATGATGCAGAAGAAATTTGGCAAACGACTCTGAGTAGCTGCCAAAGTGCATTAGCAGAAGCCCGTGCCGACGCCGGTGACATAGTCTGTATAGGTATAACCAATCAGAGAGAGACTACCGTTGTATGGGACAGTAGCAGCGGCGAACCAATAGCCAATGCGATCGTCTGGCAGGATCGACGCACCAGTGATTACTGCGATGAACTCAGGCAACAGGGAATTTCTGATTCTATTCAGAATAAAACAGGTTTACTTCTCGACCCCTACTTCTCCGCCACTAAACTACGCTGGCTCTTGGACAATGTTCCTGGTGCCAGGGCCCGGGCTGAAAAAGGTGAATTGGCCTTTGGTACCATAGACAGCTTCTTGTTGTGGAGGCTGACCAGCGGCAAGAGTCACTGTACCGATGCAACAAATGCCTCACGCACGATGTTATTCAACATCGAAGAACAGCAATGGGATGAAGATCTTCTGGCCCAGTTTAATATTCCAGAATCAGTGTTGCCGGAAGTCAAAGACTGTGCCGCAGACTTTGGCGAATGTAATCCTGAAATCTTGGGAGCCGCTATACCAATTACCGGCATGATTGGGGACCAGCAATCTGCCGCTTTCGGCCAGGGATGTTTTGCTCCTGGGTCGGCTAAAAGCACCTACGGTACCGGCTGTTTTCTGCTACTCAACACCGGCAATGAGTTCGTTAAGTCTTCAAATCGTCTACTCTCCACCGTGGCATACCGCATCGGAGGCGAAACAGCCTATGCGATGGAAGGCAGTATTTTCATGGCTGGCGCAACCATGCAATGGATTCGAGATAAATTGAAACTCATAGCCAGTGCGGATGAATCAGAACAGCTCGCAAGAGAAACTAGCGATGATTTGAATGTCTACCTGGTGCCTGCTTTTACCGGATTGGGCGCACCTTACTGGGACCCCCATGCTCGAGGTTCGATCTATGGCATGACAAGAGATACAGGTATCAAGGAGATAGTTACTGCTGGCCTGATGTCGGTGTGTTATCAAACCAAAGACCTGGTTGAAGCAATTGCCGCAGATGGTGCAAGCCTGTCTTCTCTCAAAGTCGACGGTGGCATGGCAAACAACAACTATGTCACGCAAAAACTGGCCGATCTTTTAAACTGTGAAGTGCAACGCCCGGTTATTACCGAAACCACAGCCCTGGGTGCTGCTTATATTGCAGGCCTCCACGCTGGCGTATTTTCTTCCATCGATGAAATAACCCAGAAGTGGCAACTGGACCAGGCTTTTAAACCAGCAAAAGATGATAGTTGGCGCGACAAACAGTATGCAGGCTGGAAAACAGCAATAGAGAGAACTCGAACTCGAGAGCAGTAGATACCATGGAATTACATCTTATTCGTCACGGTCAGACTGACTGGAACGAAGAAAGGCGAGCACAGGGACAGAGCGATTCCCGTCTTACTGAGCTCGGTGAACAACAAGCTTCTTCACTCGGGCAACGCCTTAGACCAGTCAAATTCGACAAGGCCTTTTGCAGTAGCTCATTGCGAACGCGACAAACCGCCGCCAATCTCTTTGCAGAAACCGAATTGGAAATTGAATATCTTGATTCCCTGCGGGAAATATTCCTGGGCCCCTGGGAAGGTACTCTCTATGACGAAATCGAACAAGAAGAGCCAGATTCCTTTCGACATTTCTGGGAAGAGCCACACCTGTTCGACGTAGTTGGCGCGGAATCATTCTTTGACTTACAAGCAAGAGCGATGACGACAATTGAAAAAATAGCCGAAAGACATCTAAACCAATGTATCGCACTGGTAAGTCATGGCGCGCTCATCAAGACTATTCTCTGTCATGTGGAAGGCAGACCAATGCACGAGCTATGGACTCCTCCCCATATGCATAATTGCGCCCATAGTATTATCAAGATAGACGAACAAGGGCAGAGAAAAATTATTCAATACGCTGACGTTGCCTTTGCAGAGCTTGAACGCTAACTGACTAGTGCTTATTGCGCTCTCGGAATTGTTGAAGTTTCCGTCGAAACCAGCGCGCCACAGGTGGAATGTCTGTAGCCAACACGCCTATTCCCAGGGGGATCATCCAAAATCCCAAAATCGGGAGAAAACCCAGAAAACCAAGGAATATAAGGAGTAATCCCAGCAACGCCCGCACCACTGGCGGCAGATAGCGCTTGGCTTTTTTGGACCATATGTAGGCATTAAGTACCAGCAACCTGGTTCGTGAATTACCAGAATTCGATTTAGCACTTTGTCTTTCCAGCCGACTCATAGAAATATACCCGGGAAAGAAGCTCTAATCGATTATGATATCCTTGGAATGAACCAAGTTGCTGATCTAAATTAAGCACAAAAGCAATGAGTGAAAAATCTATTAATATTAGCCTTTATCTGGGAATTGCCCTTGCAGTATTGGTGATTTCGCAATTTATAGGTTATTGGGTTAATAACAATATTGCCTTAAACACTACCTGGGAAATAAATAGTCTAATCCACTTCACCCACATTCGAAACTACGGCGGCATATTTGGGCTCGCCCAGGGTATGGGGTGGTTGTTTGGACTAATCTCTATTAGTTTACTCGCTGCAGTAACTGCTTATCTCTGGTTTGCTAAAGAAGTAAGGCGTTATGAGTTCATATGTTTTGGATTTATCGTCGGTGGTGGAGCAAGCAATATTCTCGACCGGTTGATTTATGGCAGCGTTATCGACTTTATCGATATCCAACATATCCCCTACTGGAACTACGTATTCAATACAGCCGACGTCATGGTTCACGTAGGTATCTGGCCAATGCTAATACTCAGTATTTTCTTTCACGAAGCATCACAAGAAACAAAATAGGAAATATTGGCTTACCCATAAAAAACCCGACCACTTTAAAGTGATCGGGTTTTTAGCAGGTGCTTATGTTTAACATGCGATAGCAAACTGTGTACACGTTATCTTCTGAGTACACACCGCCGCCACCAAGAACTGCGTTAGATGGATTAGTGTTTACACCACTAGTGTCCTGGGTTGCGCGAACGCGACCAGTTGCACCAGAACCATCATCCGATTCACCGTCGATAGCAATTGCAGCGGAATCTGGCACCTGGCACCTGGCACCTGGCTCAAGCAAACTTTATTGCCGCCAAGGTTACCACCCATGTTCGCAGTAGTTACACTAACCAGTCCGCCCCATGAGTTAGTAGGTAGCGCAGCAATACCAGTGTCCGCTGGATCACCCGCGATGAATCCCGCAGCCTTTAACTGACGCCAGAAAGTTCGGCTCTCGCCCGCACCATTAAAAGTAGCATTGGTATTAATTTGTAAACGGCCGTTTGCGTTACCACCAATACCGGCACTCTAAGTGTTGGCGAGTATTTCGCTAACTCTTCCTGATAGCCTTCGACGAAAAGGGGTATACGAAGCTCTTCAAACTCGATCCCAATGTGCTGGAGTAGGATCCAGGGGCGCATCGACCAGGAAGAATAGTTCTTATTCCCTATAACCAATTTCAATTTTGATACTCCGTCACGGGATTTGAAGTCTAACTTGCCAGGACGGGGACTATAACCAATAATCCTATACCGAACCACAAGCCTTTAAATATGGTCAATACAAAGAATACGAGGAATGGTGTGTCGCAATATCGATTTAGCGGAGTATTGGCTCCCGTCATAACAGCTTTTAATGCAGACCTGTCACCAGATGCCAGCCGCCTCAGCGAGCACTGCAAATGGATTGTTTCTCAGGGAGCGAGTCTGGCCGTATTCGGCACCAATAGTGAAGCGAACTCCTTAAGCGCCGATGAGAAATCCAGTTTACTGGAAGAACTCGTTAACGCAGGTATCGATACTGCCAAATTAATGCCCGGCACCGGCTGCTGTGCGCTCAGTGATAGCATTCGCTTAACGAAAAAAGCTGTCGATCTTGGTTGTGCTGGAGTGCTCATGCTTCCACCTTTCTACTACAAGGGTGTGTCTGACCAGGGACTATTCGATTTTTATGCAAACGTTATCGAGGCAGTCGCTGATGACAATTTAAATATTTACCTCTATCACATTCCACCTATTTCCCAGATTCCACTTTCTCTCAATCTTATCGAGCAGCTGGCGGCAAAATACCCGAACAATATTGCTGGAATTAAAGACAGCTCCGGCGACTGGAATCAGACCCAGGCTTTCAATGATTTGCAGATCGACAACTTCGCGGTGTTTTGTGGCTCTGAAAGTTTTTTGTTACAAAACATGCAGGCCGGTGGCGCCGGTTGTATTTCAGCCACAGCAAATGTTAATCCCGGAGCAATTTTTGACCTGTATTCCCATTGGAACGAGGAAGGGTCGGACAGAAAGCAAGCTGAGTTAAATAAGATCCGAGGGATTTTTCAATCCTTCCCTATGATCCCCGCATTAAAAGCTGCAACAGCGATCTACGGCAAAGACTCAGAGTGGCTGCGAGTGAGGCCACCGCTCACTCAACTGACTGACGAGCAGTATGCCGCCCTGTCAGAGGAGCTGAAAAAAGCCGGTTTTGAGATGCCCGCACTGTAGCTGATTCAGACAAATCTCGTAACTTTTTCCACGTGGACATCATCCCTGGCTTCCGGTAGCCTCAAACTAGTGCTTATTCCAGTTACTCATTTTGCTAGGCTGCGTAACTAATTGTTTTTACTGGATTAAATAGAAGCTCCGATTCGTTTAATCCGGCCTGAATTTGAGGAATAATGCCTGCAGAAATTTAGTACTCATTTTTATCTACGAGGCGAAAAATGATAAGAAAAGTAGACATCTTAAAACGCTGGCAAATATTTGCTTTAAGCGCTTTGTTGCTAGGCGGATCGGGCAGTCTTTTTGCTCAACAAGATGATGTTGAATGGTTCTCTCTGGGTAATGACTTTGGCAATACCCGCTATACAACATCCAGCGAAATTACGTCTGATAACTTTGGTGAACTTGAAGTAGTTTGGGAATGGGATGGTGCCAGCCTTGGCGCTGCCAGTGGTCGCTCTACTCCCAGCTATATTAATGGCACCTTATACACAGTCGCGGGCGCACGTCGCCACGTTGTAGCCATCGATCCAAAGACTGGCGAACAGCTTTGGAGTTATCGCTTACCGAATACGGGTCGCTGGGAATACTCCATGCGTGCCGACTACGGTAAAGGTATCGGCTATGCGGAAATAGATGGCAAAGGTGTTATCTACATGATCACTCCTGGTTTCTTTCTAACCGCTTTGGATGCAGAAACTGGTGCTCCATTAGAAGGATTCGGCCAGCCTGTTCCAATCGACGGATTTCCTGAAACTGGTGTCGTTGATTTATTAGCGGACCTTGGTCACCCCTATGACCCTTATGAAGGTATCCCATTAGAGACGGGATACATTACCGCTTCATCACCTCCAATTGTTGTAAACGATACTATCGTAATTGGAAACTCTGCAGAGCAAGGCTACAACCAGGCACGAATCGAAAACGTACCTGGCGACATACTTGGTTATGACAAGCGCACCGGTGAATTCAAGTGGAAGTTTAACGTTATTCCACGTCCTGGTGAGTATGGTCACGAAACCTGGGAAAACGATGCCTGGCAATGGACCGGCGACGTTTCATCCTGGGCGCCAATTTCCGCCGACGTAGATAATGACATGGTTTACATTCCAACCAATGGTGCAACCATCGATTACTACGGTGGCTTCCGCCCTGGTGATAACCTGTTTGGAACCAGCTTGATCGCTTTGAACGCCAGTACTGGTGAACGAGCCTGGCATTTCCAGATGGTGCATCACGACATCTGGAATTATGACAACCCAATGGCTCCGGTGTTATTGGACCTGAATGTTCCTGGTCAGGGTGAAGTTCCTGCAGTAATGCAGGTAACGAAGCAAAGCTTTGTTTATGCCTTTAATCGTCTTACCGGCGAACCAATCTGGCCAATCGTAGAAAGACCAGTGCCACAATCAACGGTTCCTGGTGAAGTACTTTCAGCAACCCAGCCATTCCCTACCAGACCGGCACCATTTGATATTCAGGGTGTCTCGATCGATAATTTGATCGACTGGACCCCTGAAATCAGACAGCAAGCAATAAATGCTTTCGCTGATTATCAGATGGGACCACTTTTTAATCCACCGATTCAGCGTGGACACGAATCTGGTAAACGTGCGGCGATGTTCTGCCCAGGTGGTGGTGGTGGTGCGAATATCACTTCGCCTTCGGTAGCTGATCCTAATTCCGGTTATCTGTTTATTTCCTCTCGCTCGGCCTGTAGCCCGGTAGTACTGGTACCTGGTGAAGAAGCTGATCTACAGTATGAGAAACCAACTGGAACAACCTTTGCGCAGTATGCAAGCGGACCTGGAGCCGGCGCCCCTCGTCACCCACTGGGTATTCCATTATTCAAGCCACCATTCAGCCGTATTTCTGCAATCGATATGAATACTGGCGAATATGCCTGGGTTATTCCTACCGGCGAAACACCGACAAGAGTTCAGGAAGTCATTAATGACAACAATCTCGATGTTGGCAATACCGGAACCGGCGCCCTCGTGCCAATGGTAGTTACGTCAAACATGCTGGTTTATTCAGACACAGCAAGCGATGGCACACCAATGCTTTATGGAATCGATAAGGCTACCGGTGAAACCTTGGGAGCGGTCGAGGTACCTGATCGCAGCCGCTACGGTATGAGCTCATGGACTCATGATGGTCATCAGTACATCATGCTGCAAACTGGTTCCAAGCTCACAGCGATGGCATTACCAGCTGCCGCACCAGCGAGCACTGGTTACTAAAACCTAATCGCAAAACAAAAACCCGACTGCTTTTCAGTAGTCGGGTTTTTTATTGCCTGAACTCTTCCCTCTCTTCGAATCGCTAGGCACTGGGTAGCTGTTCGCTCGCAATTTGCATCAAACTGGATCGGTTGCCTCGTTCCAGTTCGACTAGAGAGACTTCGATTCGCCAGCTGGCTTCGTAATAGTAAGACTCCAAGTACGAAGAGTTCGAGAATTTAGAAAACAAATAGTATTAACGGACTAGAGTGGCACGCGAGGGTGCGAAGATCGCGGCAAAGTAATTTTTTGAGCCAGAAGCATATATGCAATATGTCATGAAGGACATCCTGCCCTTCACCCTTCGGGCAGCGCAAGCGCTGTGCAAATTTGCTCCTGGCAAATTTGAGTGGCGAGCGAGGGTGCGAGTAGCGAGGCAAATGAAAATTCAGATGTGGCGAACAGTACAAACAGTACGTGAGCTACTCGGGATTTTCATTTAACGAAGGTAATCGTGCCCGCAGCTGGCACGTTAGATAGTACGAATCTGAGTATAGTCTGTATATCCGACGAGTATCTTCTCGATGCCGTCCTGTTTTCGAGTTCTCATCCCTGACTTAACTGCTTCCCTGTGTATCTCCGCTGCTGGTGCCTTTCTAAGAATCATCTTCTTAATCTCTGGCGTGCTCATCAATAACTCATGCACACCCATTCGACCGCGGTAACCGGATTCTAGACAATCCATGCAGCCCGGAGCTTTGTAGAGAGTAAATTCCCCTTTCTGGGTAAATTCCTTTTCCCATTCCTCTAATTGAGTTTCAATTTCTTCTTTATTGGGAGCCGCTCTTGCTGCGTCTTCAATGCTCTCACGAACATACTCTGTCGCCAGGAATTCCAGTTCGTCTTTTTCCGGAACATATGGCTTCTTACAAGAGGTACAGAGGGTCTTGGTCAATCGTTGCGATAAAACGCCAATCATTGCATCCGCAAAATTAAACGGATCCATGTCCATATCCAACAATCGAATAATCGTTTCAGCGGCGCTGTTGGTGTGCAGAGTTGATAACACTAAGTGACCGGTCAATGAAGCCTCAATAGCCGTACCTGCAGTTTCACCATCTCGCATCTCACCAATCATGATGATATCGGGGTCTGCACGAAGGAAAGCTCGCATGGCGCCAGCGAAAGTCATTCCTATTTTTTCGTTTACTTCTACCTGTCTCAATCCTGCCTGGGTGATTTCCACCGGATCTTCTGCAGTCCAGATCTTTCTTTCTGAAGAGTTAAGATAATTCAGGATTGAATGCAGTGTTGTACTCTTACCGGAACCCGTTGGCCCGCAAACCAGGAACAGCCCATAAGGTTTGCTAACCCCGGCGAGCAAGTTATCGAGGTTCCTGGTACTCAGTCCGATGGCGTTAACCGGCATGCACTTGCCGCTTGAAAGAATACGAATAACTACATCTTCAAGGCCGCCGGATGTAGGAATTGTGGCGACACGCAATTCAACATCAATGGGAGCAAAATGGCGAAAATTGATCTTTCCGTCCTGGGGTTTATTTTTGTTCGAAATATCCAGGTGAGCCATAACCTTGATACGGGAAACCAGCGCACTGCGGTACTTCGCTGGAAATTTATAATAAACGGACATCACCCCGTCTTTTCTAAACCTTACCAGAACCTTTTGTTTACCCATTCCAGGTTCGATATGAATATCTGAAACCTTTTGACGATGGCCATCTTCGATAATTTTATTAACAACTTTAACAACGATATTGTCCGTGACCTGCTGCGTTTCAACAGCAGAAAATATCGTCGGATCGTAACCTTCATCTTCATCATCTGAGTCAAACTCATCTTCCATGTCCTCCATGGAAGATTCGATGTCTTCAGAAGAGTAATAAAACTGTAGCGCCCAATTAATGTCTTCAGGCGAAGCCATTACCGGCTCAACATATTTATTAATATTGAAACTCAGGGCATCTGTAATCTGCCAGTCCATTGGATTTTCAATAGCAACTACGATCTTGCCTTCATAAACGTAGAGAGGAACTACTTTGTGTTTAAAGGCAATGGCCGCTGTCAGCATGCGAATGACTTCTGGCTCTACGATGAATTCACGCAGGTTTATGAATGGGATACCAAGTTTCTTCGCCAGGGCTTGTTGAATTTCATCCTTGTGAATAACTCCTCGATCAACCAGGATTTCACCCAAAGCACCCTTACACTTTTTCTTTTGTTCTTTTAATGCTTCATTCAGTTGTGCTTCAGAAACCAGGTCTTCGCCAATTAGAATTTCACCGAGTTTCAGATTCGGCATGTTCTTCTGACGAGCAAGCGCAGATTCCAGCTCCCTGGCATCTACGATCTTCTGAGTTACCAGGTATTCACCGAGTAGTCTTGAGCGTTCTTCCTGCTGGTCCTGCAAAGCCGTATCTACAACTTCCTGGGTTACGATGTTCTCTTCAACCAGCATTTCGCCAATCTGGCCACCGATGATGTGATCTTCAATAGCTGCTTTCGTCACAAACAGATGTGTACAGTAACGCCATTTGCGACCGACTTTTGTTTGTTCATACAGATGGATTCCATTCTTATCTGTACGGGTTCCAAAAGTCTTACCTGTCAATTCTGTCCGATCTTTGAAATAAACTTCGAAGCTTCTGGCTTCGGAATCAACACTAATTCCGGGATTACCCGTGCTACTCAGCATCAACTGATAGGGTTTCTCCAGACGCATGTATTTTAATGTGCCCATATCAACTTCAGTAGGCACTACAGCACGAGGTTCCAGAATGGTGATCTCTTCGTTTGCAGCACTAAAGGTCAGGAGTTTGCCTTTTACGCGAGTATTATTCGTGAGCTCTATAGTGACTGATGTTTTGTCGTAATCAGGTCCACTGTGAACTTCTGAGAAGGGGGGTGCTTGTAAATCAATCGTAACGGCACTCGAAGAGTCACTCTCTCCGAAATCAGATTCGGATTCAAATTCTACCGTTTCAATTTCTTCTGCGGTTTCTGCTTGCATGCATAGCCTCTGGCTCTATACCTGATATGGGCCAATCTATCTGAACCGGCTTAAGCAGTACAATGAGCCGCAAAGCCGCGTCATTACAGGCTTCTATCGACATGCTACTTTAGCAGCTTACAGAAACCGGTAAAATTTATACGTCTTTTCGGGGGTGCTATAGAGTGCTTGCAGACCCCACAATGTCAAGACTTCTCTAATTTTGTAGCCCCACCTGGTAGCGAGGCTCAGTGTCACTTTCACTAAATCTATCTGGAAAGTATAGCAATTCCCGGGAATCTTCCGGTGGTCATGCCTACCCCCATTAGTACCAGCATACCGCCAAATACCATGAATAATGTGATGCTCTCCGCAAGAAAGAGATTTCCCCATAAGATACTGAAAATTGGGATTAAATAGGTGGTCATGATGGCCTGTTGAGAGCCAATTCTGGCGATCAGGCGATAGAAAAGTATGTAGCCGAATCCGGTGCAAACCACCCCCAGGGCTAGAACGCTGAGCCATACACTACCCCGTGGCATAACCTCAGGTTGATTTGCTAGAGCGAAAGGCAGCAGGACGATTGTTGAGAAGAATAATCCACCCGTGGTAATCGATATACCTGAAACACCTTGGAGTTTGTGCGATACGATATTCAAGGCAATTCCGTACAAAACACAGGCGATCAAAGCCGAGGGAATCGCTAGTTGATTGGTTACTCCGGATGCTTCGGAAGGATCGAAGACCAGTACAACTACCCCGAGAAATCCTACCAATAATCCGACCAACCCAAGGCGAGTCATCCGTTGTTGGAAAACCAGGAACGCAATAATTGCGGTAAAGAACGGTACCGTGGCATTCATAATAGATAAGACACCTGCCCCCATGTTTAGTGAAGAATACGCAAAAAAGCAGAACGGCACAGCCATATTGAATAGACTCACTATAAAGATAACCTTCCAATGTTGTTTCAATTCTGCAAACTTGCCCATAAGCAGGCACATGGGCAACAAGACGATTAGTCCGCTCGCCACACGTATTTCGATTAGAAAAACCGGGCCGAATTCAGGCGAAGCAATTCGCAAAAACAAAAAGGACGACCCCCATATCGCTGAGAGAATCAGTAGTTCTATGAAATCCCTGAGAGTTGCCTGTTGCATTGTTACTAAGATTTTCCAGATTGCAGAAACAAAAAACCCGACCAGGAGTGGTCGGGTTTTTTCAATCTAATCGGAATAAATCGATTATTCCTCTTCTTCTGCTGCTTCCACTTCGTCGTCAAAATCCTCTTCACTGCGAATTGGACGATCGACTAACTCGACGTAAGCCATTGGTGCTTTATCACCTGGCCTTTCGCCACATTTTAGAATACGAATATAGCCACCGGGACGATCTGCATAGCGAGGACCAAGTTCGGTAAACAACTTCCCGACTGTGGCCTTATTGCGAGTGCGATCGAAAGCCAGGCGACGATTCGCCACGGAGTCTTTCTTGGCAAGCGTAATCAGAGGTTCTGCAACAGAACGTAGCTCCTTCGCTTTCACCAAAGTGGTTTTAATAATTTCATGTTCCACCAGTGACGATGTCATGTTGCGAAACATTGCTGTGCGGTGCGGACTGTTCCGATTAAGTTGGCGACCGCTATGTCGATGACGCATAGTCCTATACCCTTTATCTCTTCCTAAGCTGCTCGATCGTCAGATTTAAGGCTAGATGGAGGCCAGTTCTCAAGGCGTAATCCCAGAGAGAGGCCGCGAGTAGCCAGTACATCTTTGATCTCAGTCAGAGACTTCTTACCAAGGTTTGGAGTCTTAAGTAATTCAACTTCAGTGCGCTGAATCAAATCCCCAATGTAGTAGATGTCTTCCGCTTTAAGACAGTTGGCAGATCGAACAGTAAGCTCCAAATCGTCAACTGGTCGTAACAGGATAGGATCAATTTCATCTTCGTGCTCTTCAGGTTCAGCAATAATCTCGCTCTGAAGATCAACAAATACACTCAACTGATGCTGCAGGATAGTAGCCGCTCTGCGGATTGCTTCCTCAGGATCAATAGTTCCGTTAGTTTCAAGATCAATAATGAGTTTATCCAGGTCAGTACGTTGTTCTACACGCGCGTTCTCGACTGAGTAAGAAACTCGTACTACCGGGCTGTATGAAGCATCTAACAAAAGTTTGCCAACCGAACGGGTTTCATCGTCTTCGCCAACTCGACTATCCGCGGGAGAGTATCCTCGACCCTTGCGAACTGTTAAACGCATGTTTAGCTCACCATTGCTGTTCAGGTTTGCGATTACATGATCAGGATTCACAATTTCCACATCATGATCTTCCGCGATATCACCTGCCGTGACAGTGCCTGCGCCTTTCTTGGAAAGAGTCAATACCGCCTCATCATTGTTATTCAAGACTACTGCTATCCCTTTCAGGTTTAACAAGATCTCGATAACGTCTTCTCGAACACCTTCGATCGTGCTGTATTCATGAACAACACCATCGATTTCAACTTCTTCCACAGCGCATCCTGGCATTGATGAAAGCAGTATGCGCCGTAGTGCATTTCCTAAAGTGTGCCCAAAGCCACGCTCGAGCGGCTCAAGAACCACTTTGGAATGACACTTGTCGAATTCATCAACCTGTATCACTTGTGGTGTTAAGAAGTCTGATAAAGAAATTTGCATGTAATCCACCCTCTGTGTGATTAAGTCACTACTTGGAATAAAGCTCGACGATCAGGTTTTCGTTGATTTCAGGAGGCAAGTCCGCTCGATCTGGCTTACGAGTGAACTGACCTTCCATCTTGGAAGAATCAACCGATACCCAATCTACTTCAGAACGTTGAGCTGCTAATTCCAATGCAGATTTAATTCTTAGCTGTTCCTTGGATTTTTGTCTTATAGAGACCACATCACCTTCCGCTATCTGGTAAGAAGGGATATTTACTACGTCTCCGTTAACGCAAATAGATTTGTGTGAGACAAGCTGTCGCGCTTCGGCACGAGTTGAACCAAAGCCCATGCGGTAAACAACATTATCCAAACGACACTCTAATAGCTGCAACAGGTTTTCACCGGTAGCACCTTTTAATCGGGCAGCCTCTTTGTAGTAGCCACGGAACTGCTTCTCCAAGACGCCATAAGTACGTCGTACTTTTTGTTTCTCGCGAAGCTGTACACCGTAGTCCGATAGGCGGCCACGACGCTGACCATGCTGGCCAGGAATTGTGTCGGTCTTGCACTTGCTGTCAATTGGACGAACACCGCTCTTTAAGAACAGGTCCGTTCCTTCACGACGAGATAGCTTGCACTTAGGGCCTAAATAACGGGCCATACTTTCTCTCCTAGTTTACACACGTCGCTTTTTAGGCGGACGGCAACCATTGTGTGGAATCGGGGTAACGTCGGTGATGTTGCCCACTTTCAATCCACAATTGTTTAGTGCGCGAACTGCTGACTCGCGACCCGGACCAGGTCCGTTTACTTTTACATCTAAATTCTTCAGGCCGTATGATTCAATTGCCTGCTTGCCTGCCTTCTCAGCTGCAACCTGTGCAGCGAAAGGAGTACTCTTTCTTGAGCCTCGGAATCCGGAACCACCGGCTGTAGCCCAGGCCAGAGCATTACCCTGACGATCGGTAATGGTAATGATGGTGTTGTTGAAAGAAGCGTGAATGAATGCGATACCGTCTATTACAGTGCTGCGCGCTTTCTTCTTGGTTGTTGGATTGGGAGTAGCCATCTTTTACTTCCTGATTGGTTTGCGAGGGCCCTTGCGAGTTCGCGCATTAGTTTTAGTTCTCTGTCCACGCACGGGCAAAGAACGTCGATGACGGATTCCCCGGTTACAACCCAGATCCATCAATCGTTTAATGTTCATTGAGACTTCACGGCGCAGATCACCCTCAGTTGGGACTTTGGCCACTTCAGCACGAATGCCATCGAGCTGTTCCGGACTCAAATCTGAAACTTTAGTTGATGGTTCGATACCAGTTGCTTCGCAAATGCTTTTGGCAGTGGTTGGACCAATGCCATACACGTAACTTAGTGAAATTACGATGTGCTTATTGTCTGGTATGTTAACCCCGGCAATACGTGCCATAGATTTACTCCGTTTTCTCTCGCCTTAACCCTGACGCTGTTTGTGTCTGGGTTCAGCGCTGCAAATTACTCGTACCGAACCGTTACGGCGAATGACCTTACAGTTTCGGCAAATCTTTTTTACTGATGTTCTTACTTTCATCTTCCTTCTCCTCTAGCTTATAGCTAGATTCCACTCCTGCCGTAATTCCCAAGCTTTGATTTCTTCATGAGTGAATCGTATTGATGTGACATCAAATGTGATTGCACCTGCGACCAGAAATCCATGGTTACAACGACAGAAATAAGTAATGCGGTTCCACCCAGGTTGAACGGCACGTTTGCCATCATCTGCATGAAATTTGGTAACAAACAAACCAGGGTAATATAGATTGCACCAAACATGGTTAGGCGCGTAATTACTCCATCGATATACTTTGCTGTTTGTTCGCCAGGACGTATGCCTGGAATAAAGGCACCTGATCTCTTCAGATTTTCTGCTACATCACGCGGGTTAAATACCAACGCGGTATAGAAAAAACAGAAGAAAATAATCATGGCGCTAAAAATAATGATGTATAAGGGCTGACCTGGTCCAATTAACAAGGCCAGATCCTGCAGCCACTCGGCACCTTCCGATTGCCCGAACCACTGACCCAAAGAAGCCGGGAACAGCAAGATTGAGCTGGCGAAAATGGCTGGAATCACACCGGCCATATTGATCTTTAATGGCAGGTGGCTCGCCTGGGCCTGGTACATCTTGCGACCTTGCTGACGCTTGGCATAGTTAACAGTGATACGACGCTGCGCCCGCTCTACGTATACGATGCCGGCTACTACGCCAACTGCAACTAGGGCAACTACCAGAAGTAACACGCCGCTAATCTGACCTTCATAGGCCTGAGTCAAAGATGTACCGACTGCCGCCGGGAATAATGCAACGATTCCGGCGAAGATCAGCATCGAAATTCCGTTGCCGATTCCTTTTTCTGTAATTTGTTCCCCCAACCACATCAGGAACATAGCTCCGGTAACCAACGAGATAATCGCAGTCAGATTGAAAGCCAGACCCGGATTATAGGCCATTGGCGACAACAGCCCGACGGTCATACCTGTTCCCTGCACAGTCGCCAGTACCAATGCACCATAGCGTGTGTACTGGGTAATCTTGCGTCGGCCTGACTCACCTTCCTTCTTTAACTGGTCCAATTGCGGACTTACTGCAGTCAGCAATTGCATAATGATCGAAGCTGAGATGTAAGGCATGATGCCAAGCGCCACAATACTCATACGTTCCAGGGCACCACCGGAAAACATATTAAACAGGCCGGCAAAGGTACCTTCGTTCTGGGCAAAGAACGCCTGCAGCTGCAACGGGTCTATGCCAGGCACAGGAATGTGCGTGCCAACTCGATAAACGAAGATAGCAAACAGCAGGAACAACAGGCGTGCTTTCAGCTCACCAAGGCCGGCGCCTATGTTCTCTGGATTAATGTTTGGTTTGTTTGCCATTTCTGTCTATTGCTTCTTTATATATGTTGCTAAATTTTCAATAGCTAAGGTCTATTCTTCCGCGTCAGCAGCATCATCAGCTTTAGTTTCTTCTACTACTTCTTCCGCAGGAGCTTCTTCTACCTTCGCTTCGACTTTTTCTTCTTTCTTAGGAGCAGCTTTTGCTTTCTTGCTTGGCTTTGCCGCTTCCGTGTCAGCTACTTCAACTACCTTGCCACCAGCTTTTTCGATGGCCTCTCGTGCACCTTTGGTTACTCCAAGGCCTTCAACAGTCACCTTTTTGCTAACTTCACCGGAAAGCATAATCTTTACCCGCTTGATATTGGCCGTAATCACACCGGCTTTGCGCAGGCTTTCAAGAGTTATTGAGTCACCCTCGACTTTATTCAACTCTGCCGTACGAACTTCTGCGGTAATACGACCAACACGCGAGCTAAAACCATACTTTGGCAGGCGCATTTGCAAAGGCATCTGACCGCCTTCAAATCCTGGTTTAATAGTGCCGCCACTGCGTGACTTCTGGCCTTTATGTCCAGTTCCACAGGTTTTTCCCCATCCGCTACCAATGCCGCGGCCAACGCGCTTTTTCGCCTTGGTGCTGCCTGGAGCGGGGCTTAAATTATTTAGTTGCATGACTAACTCTCACCTTCAATGGCTAACATATAGTTAACCTTATTGATCATACCGCGCACCGCTGGAGTGTCTTCTACTTCAACAGATTGATGCATACGCCGTAGTCCAAGCCCCTGCAAACAAAGCTTATGCTTCGGCAATGTTCCAATTGGGCTCTTTACCAGAGTAACTTTGACAGTTTTTTTCTTTGCCACCGTTTAATTCCTTATCTACCTTAGCCCACGATCTCTTCGACAGACTTACCGCGCTTGACCGCAATGTCATCGGGAGAACGCATGTCTCTCAATCCCTTGAATGTAGCCTGAACCACATTCACCGGGTTGGTTGAGCCATAGCATTTCGCCAATACGTTTTGCACTCCAGCCAATTCGAGAATTGCACGCATCGCACCACCAGCAATAACACCAGTACCTTCTGACGCTGGTTGCATATAAACCTTTGACGCGCCGTGACGAGACTTGATTGGGTATTGCAATGTGTGACCATCCAGGGAAACAGTGATCATATTACGTCGCGCAGATTCCATAGCCTTTTGAATTGCCAATGGAACTTCACGAGCTTTACCTCGGCCAAATCCCACACGGCCATTGCCATCGCCCACTGCAGTTAGCGCGGTAAAGCCAAAAATACGACCGCCCTTAACCACTTTGGCTACACGATTAACTTGAATAAGTTTTTCCTGTAAACCTTCTTCGTTCTTACCTGGCTCGTCTTTAAATGCCATAACTTACAAACCTTTTAATTATTGGCTGGTGTTTATTAACGACCAGTCCAAAGTCAGAATCCGTCTCGTATCCCTTAGAATTTCAATCCACCTTCACGTGCCGCATCCGCCAAGGCTTTAATACGACCGTGATAGGCATAACCAGAACGATCAAAAGCCACTTCTTCGATACCGGCCTTCTTCGCGCGCTCTGCGATTAATGTTCCAACCTTTCCAGCAGCTTCGATGTTGCCTGTAACTCCCTTCCTGTTTTTCTTTTCAACAGTCGAGGCGCTCGCAACGATTTCATTGCCAGTTGGTGAAATAATTTGTGCATATATGTGTTGTGGCGAACGATAGACACATAGGCGATTCATTCGCAGTTCACTTATCTTTGCTCTTGCTCTTTTTGCTCTGCGCAAACGAGCTGTTTTCTTAACACTCATTGTCTATGCCCTATTTCTTCTTCGCTTCTTTTCTGTACACACGCTCATCTGCGTAGCGAATACCTTTTCCTTTATATGGCTCAGGTGGACGAAACTTTCTTAGCTCGGCAGCAACCTGTCCAACCAGCTGCTTATCTGCTCCGGAGATAACAATTTCAGTCTGAGAAGGCGTCTCTGCTGTTACTCCTTCCGGCAACTTATAATCAATCGGATGGGAATATCCGACGGTCAGATTGACAGATTTGCCCGAAGCTTTTGCTCGATAACCCACGCCCTGAAGCTCTAACTTCTTTTGGAATCCTTCACTGACTCCCACAACCATGTTTTGGATCAATGAACGAAATGTTCCAGCGAGGGCTCCTGCCTGACGCGAACCATCTTTTGCGGAGACTTTTAAATCTTCTCCGTCCTGAGCGACTGCAACCAGATCATGAAGCGAGAGGTTTAAGTTGCCTTTCGATCCTTTTACTGAAATTGCATCACCACTCAAAGATGCTTCAACACCTTTGGGAAGTGTTACTGGTGCATTTGCTATTCTAGACATCTTCTCGTTTCTCTTTACTTAATCCGCACTGTTTAGAAAACAGTACAAAGTACCTCACCACCAATACCAGCAGCTTCTGCTTGCTTGTCTGTCATTAATCCCTGATTGGTTGACAGTATGGCAATACCTAATCCCGCACGGTTCTTTGGCAGGTTTTCTTTACCTTTATAATCACGAAGACCAGGTCTGCTGACTCTTTGAATTTCTTCAATAACAGCCTTTCCGTTGAAGTATTTCAGGTCGACGTTGATTACCGCCTTTCCATCTTCATCATTAACATCAAAACCGTTTATAAACCCTTCATCCTGCAGCACTTTACTAATCGCCACCTTGATCTTGGATGACGGGCTACTAACACTTGGCATTTGAGCCATTTGCGCATTGCGAATACGAGTTAAGAAATCTGCAATTGGATCTGACATACTCATCTTTCTTCTCCCGCTTACCAGCTTGCCTTAGTTAAACCAGGCACGTCTCCACGCATGGCTGCTTCGCGTAATTTGTTTCTACACAGACCAAATTTTCGATAGACACCATGGGGACGGCCGGTGATTCGACATCGGCGTTGCTGGCGACTTGGACTTGCATCACGTGGCAGTTTCTGCAACTTCACTTGTGCTTCCCACTTGTCATCATCAGACGCTTTTGGGTCCCGAAGAATTGCGCGTAATGCGGCACGCTTTTCTGCGTACTTGGCAACGGTTCTTGCGCGCTTATTCTCTCTGGCTATCATCGATGCTTTAGCCATATTAAGATTCCTCTTTATCTTCTTCTGAAGCGTCTTCACTGCTGTCTTCAGCTGGCGCTTCTTCAGTTTGTTCAGTTTCTTCTGCAGGAGCTTCTTCAACTACTGCTTCTTCTGCAGGTGCTTCCTCGGCAGCCGCTTCTTCAACAACTTCTTCAGCGGGAGCTTCTTCTTTAGCTTCTTCAGCGGGAGCTTCTTCTTTAGCTTCAGCTTTTTCTTCAGAAGCCGGCGCCATTCCGCGGAAAGGAAAACGAAGCGCAGTTAGCAAAGCACGGCCTTCATCGTCGTTCTGAGCTGTAGTAGTGATAGTGATATCTAATCCGCGCAAGGTATCGATCTTGTCATAATCAATTTCAGGAAAAATGATTTGCTCATTGACACCCATGGCGAAATTTCCACGACCATCGAATGACTTGGGGCTTAACCCACGAAAGTCCCTGATTCGTGGAATAGCAATGCTTACCAATCTTTCCAGGAATTCGTACATGCGCTCACCGCGAAGTGTGACCTTACATCCGATAGGCCAGCCCTCGCGAATCTTGAATCCAGCAATACTTTTCCGCGCCTTTGTGACTACTACCTTTTGACCACTTATCTGCTCCAAGTCGCTGGTAGCATTTTCCAGGATCTTTTTGTCAGCAACGGCTTCGCCCAATCCCATGTTTAAAACAACCTTGGTGATTTTGGGCACGCGCATTGTGTTGGAGAACCCAAACTGTTGGGCCAATGCAGGTACTACTTCTTTTTGATAATACTCTCTTAACTGAGCCATGATCGTCTCTTAATCTATAACCTGTCCGTTAGACTTGAAGATGCGCTGTTTATTACCATCTTCGTCTACCTGAATACCAACGCGATCTGCGGCGTTAGTTTCAGGATTAAAAATTGCTACATTCGATATATGAAGCGCAGCCTCTTTTTCGATAATCCCACCGGGTTGTCCAGCATTAGGATTTGCTTTGGTGTGGCGTTTAACCATGTTTACGCCTGCAACAAACACTCTATCTCCGGCTATCTGAGAAATAGTTCCACGCTTACCTTTATCTTTGCCGGTGATCACAATCACTTCATCATCACGCTTAAACTTGTTCATCTTTCCGTCTCTAACCGTCTCTATCTATTAAGCTTGCGCTTGCTATTTCTCTAATCGATTCTTTATAAAACTTCTGGCGCCAGTGAGATAATTCGCATGAACTTCTCATTACGTAGTTCACGAGTAACTGGTCCAAATACTCGGGTTCCGATAGGGGCTTGCTGGGCATTCAACAAAATTGCTGCATTGTCATCAAACTTGATAAGTGACCCATCGCCACGTCGAACACCTTTTTTAGTACGCACTACCAAGGCAGTCAGAACTTGACCTTTTTTCACTTTACCGCGAGGAATAGCTTCCTTAACGGTAACCTTAATAACGTCACCAATGCGCGCGTATCGACGGTGAGATCCACCGAGTACCTTGATACACATTACGCGTCTCGCGCCGCTATTGTCGGCGACATCTAAGTAAGACTGCACTTGAATCATCGATTCACTCCAACTCGTATTCGCTTCGCAAATACAAACCCACTACCAAATTAAACTTGTTCTTTATACCTGAGTAGCTCGCTCATCTATTGAAACCAGAGACCAGCTCTTGGTTTTAGAGATTGGGCGAACTTCTTTAATTGTTACTGCGTCACCCAAACCACACTCATTGTTTGCATCATGTGCGTGGATTTTGGTTGAGCGCTTAATAATCTTGCCGTATACCGGGTGCTTAACACGTCGCTCGACCAACACCACGATAGACTTATCCATCTTGTTGCTGACCACTCGACCCACCGCAGTCCGGGCCATCTTTTCCTGGCCTTCTGCGCTTGCCTGGCTCTCTTGATTTTCAGTGTCCGACATAATTAAGCTTCACTCTTCTCTTCTTGAGTTTCTGAACCAGCACCTTCACCAGCTTTTTCAGAAAGTATTGTTTTTACCCTGGCAATATCTTTACGCACTTCTTTTACCAGATGTACTTGCCCCAGCTGACCTGTGCTGTTCTGCATACGGTAGTTAAATTGATCTTTGTAGAGTTCTTGCAGTTGTTGCTGCAACTCATCTACAGATTTTTCTCTAAGTTCTTCAGCTTTCATTACATTACTGTCCGTTTCACGAAGGATGTTTCGAATGGCAACTTCGCAGAAGCTAAATCAAACGCTTCTCGTGCCAGATCTTCGTCTACACCTTCAATTTCAAACATGATGCGGCCCGGCTGAATCTGGGCAACCCAGTATTCAACATTACCCTTACCTTTACCCTGTCGAACTTCCAAAGGCTTTTGAGTAATAGGCTTGTCCGGGAAAACCCGAATCCAGATTTTTCCGCCTCGCTTAATGCGACGAGTCATGGCTCGACGAGCAGCTTCAATCTGACGAGCTGTCAATCGTCCACGCGAGATAGCTTTTAATCCGTATTCACCAAAATCCACTTTGCTACCACGATGAGATAGCCCACGGTTGCGACCCTTCATCATTTTGCGAAATTTTGTACGCTTCGGTTGTAACACGCCGTTATTCCTCTATTCTTTTCTACTATGCCTGCGCTTAACTGGCTGCTGCTTTGGAACAATGGCTTCGTCAAGATCCAGGATTTCGCCTTTAAAGATCCAGACTTTCACACCAATAATTCCGTAAGTAGTGCTGGCTTCTGCAGTTGCATAATCAATGTCTGCACGTAATGTGTGCAAAGGCACGCGGCCTTCGCGATACCATTCAGATCTCGCGATCTCTGCTCCACCTAAACGACCACCCACTTGTACTTTGATTCCTTCAGCGCCCTGTCGCATAGCGTTTTGAACCGCACGCTTCATGGCTCTACGAAACATCACACGACGCTCAAGCTGCTGCGCCACGCTATCAGCAACTAGTTGCGCATCGAGATCAGGCTTTCGAATCTCTTCGATATTGATTTGTACCGGGATTCCCATTTTCTCAGTAAGAATTCCACGTAACTTCTCAACATCTTCACCTTTCTTACCAATAACGATTCCAGGTCTGGCTGTATAAATCGTTACTTTTGCAGTTTGAGCAGGTCTTTCTATATCAACTCGAGATACAGACGCACTCGCCAATCGCTTCTTTACGAAGTCACGAACCTGCAAATCAACCAACAGGTTGTCTGCATATTCCTGGCCTTCGGCAAACCACACCGAAGTGTGCTTCTTCACGATTCCAAGACGAATACCAGTTGGATGTACTTTTTGACCCATCCGAATCTCCTAGCTATCAGCGACTGTAATTGTTATGTGACAACTACGCTTGAGAATACGATCTGCACGACCCTTAGCTCTCGGCATAATGCGTTTCATTGTCATCCCTTCATCAACACAAATCGTTGATATCTTCAGTTCGTCCACGTCTGCCCCTTCGTTATGCTCGGCGTTGGCAATCGCGGAATTTAATACTTTCTTAATAATGGCAGCGCCTTTTTTCGAGCTAAAAGTTAAAAGCTCAAGGGCTTCTTCCACACCTTTACCTCGAATCTGGTCAGCAACGAGTCGCGCTTTCTGTGCAGAAAGACGAGCGCCTTTTAATCTTGCTTGAACTTCCATTACTTACTCCTAGCGCACCTTTTTATCAGCGGCATGGCCACGATAAGTACGAGTCTGCGCGAACTCGCCCAGCTTATGGCCCACCATGTCTTCAGTGACAAACACTGGTACATGCTGACGTCCATTATGGACAGCAATGGTTAAACCAAGCATATCCGGGGAAACCATAGATCGACGCGACCAGGTTTTAATTGGGCGCTTATCGTTGTTTTCTTTTGCGGTCTGCACCTTCTTCAACAGATGAAGATCGATGAATGGACCTTTTTTAAGTGAACGTGGCACGTATATTTTCCTCTATCACTTGCCGCTACTTGCGACTGGCATTTCGACGTCGAACGATCATATTGTCAGTTCGCTTGTTAGTTCTGGTTTTGTAACCCTTGGTTTTAACGCCCCAGGGTGAAACCGGGTGACGACCACCGGATGTTCTGCCCTCACCACCACCGTGGGGATGATCCACGGGGTTCATGGCAACACCACGTACAGTTGGACGAACTCCGCGCCAACGCTTGGCGCCAGCTTTTCCAAGAGAGCGCAGTGAATGCTCTGAATTAGAAACTTCACCGAGTGTTGCTCTGCAGTCACTCAGCACTTTTCGCATCTCTCCGGAGCGCAATCTCAATGTTGCGTAGTCACCTTCACGTGCTACTAACTGCAATGAAGTGCCCGCGCTACGAGCTATTTGTGCACCTTTGCCTGGCTTCATTTCCACGCAGTGCACTGTGCTACCCAGTGGAATATTGCGCAGCGGTAAGCAGTTACCCACTTTGATTGGCGCATCTTCACCGGACATTAATACATCACCTTTACCAACCTTGTTAGGGGCGATGATGTAACGACGCTCACCGTCGGCGTAAAGTAAAAGAGCAATGTTTGCAGAGCGATTCGGATCGTATTCCAATCGCTCAACCTTTGCTTCGATTCCATCTTTGTTACGACGGAAATCGATAATGCGATACTTCTGCTTATGACCACCGCCCTGATGACGTCGAGTAATACGCCCTTTATTATTGCGGCCACCTGACTTGGACTTTGCTGCAGTTAAAGGTGCATATGGCTCACCTTTATGCAGATCAGGGTGCACGACCTTGACGACGAAACGGCGTCCTGGCGATGTAGGTTTACACTTAACTACTGGCATGATTTAACCCTCTACCCTGCGATATCCGCGAAATCGATTTCATGACCATCCTCGAGGCGAACATACGCTTTTTTCCAGCTCGGCCGCCTTCTTGTTTGGCCTCTAAAGTTCCGCTTGGTTTTGCCTTTCACGTTTAGCACCTGGACATCGGAAACCACGACATTGAAAAGCCCTTCAATGGCCGTCTTGATTTCAGGTTTGGTAGCATCACGAGCTACTTTAAACGTGTATTGATTGTTCAGCTCGCCCTGAATCGTTGATTTCTCTGAAACATGCGGCGCTAAGACGATGGTGTACATGCGATCTGTATTCATGACAGCATCTCCTCTACTTTCTTAAGCGCGGGCACAGTAATCAACACCTTCTCGAAACCAATAAGACTTACTGGATCCAGTCCGGAGACATCCAGTGCATCTACTTTGTGAAGGTTTCTTGCGGCGAGATAGAGATTTTTTTCTACTTGATCTGAAACGATGAGTACGTTGTCTAGATCGAATTCTTTGAGCTTGTTAACCAAGTCTTTTGTTTTGTGGGATTCAACTGTGAAATCATTTACGGCAATCAGTCGATCCTGGCGGATCAGTTCGGAGAGAATGCATTGCATTGCTCCGCGATACATCTTCTTATTCAGCTTTTTGCTGTGATCCTGTGGACGAGCTGCGAAAGTCACACCACCGGAACGCCAGATTGGGCTACGAATAGTACCGGCGCGAGCGCGGCCTGTTCCCTTTTGGCGCCATGGTTTACGACCACCACCGCGAACTTCAGAACGATTCTTTTGCTTTACAGATCCCTGACGTGCACCAGCCAAATAGGTAACAACAGTCTGATGTACCAGAGGCTCGTTGTACTCACGACCAAATGATTCGTCTGAGAGGGAGATTTTTTCTTTGCCGGCTTTCTTTTTTCCGGGTAAGGCTAAAGCTAATTCCATGCTTAGTTACCTCTCACTTTGATTGCCGGTTTAACGATGACGCTTGATCCAGTTGCTCCTGGTACTGCGCCTTTAATGAGGAGGAGATTGTTTTCTTCGTCTACTTTAACTACTTCTAGTGATTGAACTGTATTGCGGACATTTCCCATTTGCCCTGCCATTTTCTTTCCTTTCCAAACTTTACCTGGGGTCTGACATTGACCGATGGATCCAGGTGCACGGTGAGAAATGGAGTTACCGTGAGTGGCGTCTTGCATGCGAAAGTTATGTCGCTTAACACCACCCTGGAAGCCTTTACCTTTTGAGGTGCCAGTTACGTCAACTTTCTGGCCAGCTTCGAATTGATCAACCTTGATCTCGCTTCCCAGTTCAATTTCTTCCAGTTCAGAAGTACGAATTTCCCAAAGACCATCACCTGCTTCAGTGTTCGCTTTGGCAAAATGGCCTGCAGCCGCTTTGCTCACACGCGATGCTTTGCGCGCACCAGTAGTTACCTGGATTGCACTGTATCCATCTGATTCAGCTGTTTTGATCTGAGTTACGCGGTTTGGCTGAACTTCGACAACTGTCACAGGGACAGAGTTGCCTTCTTCAGTGAAAACGCGGGTCATGCCGCTCTTTCGACCGACTAATCCTATAGACATTTTTTATAAACCTCATCGTGCAAGGGGCTGAAACCCGCTATGGCCGCTGACGCGTTGCACTCATGCTTTTCCCGCTATGGGGAAATTGGAATTTCCAGTACTCCAAAACTTTGTTAATAAAAGGGCAATGAGGACTGAAATGCTCTATTGCCTGGCTATTTATTCTTGATCTACTGCAGACTGATCTGAACTTCTACGCCTGCTGCCAGATCCAGCTTCATCAAGGCATCGACTGTCTTTTCAGTCGGCTCGACAATGTCCAGTAGCCGCTTATGGGTTCGAATCTCATACTGATCTCGCGCGTCCTTGTTGACGTGTGGTGAGATCAATACAGTAAATCTTTCTTTATTCGTTGGCAGCGGGATAGGCCCTTTAACCTGTGCTCCGGTGCGCTTAGCAGTCTCCACGATTTCTTGCGTAGATTGATCAATTAATCGGTGATCGAAAGCCTTCAGCCTGATTCTGATGCGCTGATTCTGCATCTACGTAAAACTCCAAAAAATCATTATAAAAGAACAAGTTACTGCTTAAAAAATTGGCGCTCTGTTTCAGAACGCCAAAAAAGGATGCGAATTTTAAGCTTCGTGCCCTTGCAAGTCAAGCTATTTAGGTCCCTGAAAGCCGCATAATTGCTGGCTTTGAGTAGGTTTTGCCGTATTTAATTTTTGGTTCGTTTTTCCCATCACATTGGTGGGTTTTTGGGTCGAAAATTTAGCAATCGATGGCAATTTCATATTGTATAGTCCTGCAAGCGCCTCCAGCCAGTACTCCCACGAGCCGCACCGCTCCGCGGTCCTCTCACTCAGAAAAGCAGCCCTTCGGTCTGTTTTCTGCGTTCGGTGCTGGCTCTTTATTGTGGGCGTACTGGCTGCTGCCCCTTGCTCGGTCACGACCGAGGGATAGAGGGTCAGCCGTCCGCTGGACGGCTCGTGTCCGCTGTACTCTTCCTATTTTAGGAATCTTGTCGAGGTGGCTATCTCGAGCAGCGAGCGGCCGACAATTGCTCCTGCATTGTCGGCATACCTTCCATCCTTGGACATAAGAACCGTGGAAACGAGGCAAAAGGAAATTCAGATGTGGCGAAAAGTACAACCAGTACGGGAGCCACTCGGGATTTCCTTTTAACGAAGTTTCAGCGTTTCGCAGCCGCTGCGTCCCCAAAAGAAAAAACCGGGATATTGGAAACCAATACCCCGGTTTTTTCGAAACACTATCGAAAACTACTCGATAATCTTAGAAACAACTCCGGCGCCGACGGTTCTACCGCCTTCGCGAATAGCAAAGCGAAGCCCTTCGTCCATGGCTATAGGTGCAATAAGTGACACTTCCATTTTGATGTTGTCTCCGGGCATCACCATCTCAACACCTTCCGGAAGTTCAACATTTCCAGTTACGTCAGTAGTACGGAAGTAAAACTGTGGACGGTAACCTTTGAAGAATGGCGTATGACGACCACCTTCATCTTTGCTCAGGATATAAACCTCAGCT
>CAZTTE010000004.1:0-230132 GCA_964616225.1 uncultured Pseudohongiella sp. | reverse complement strand
TCTGGAAAGTTGTTAGCTCCTAAAGTAGGTAATTAACCCACTCCGGGCGTGCCATAAAAATTAAAAAGCCCTCCTTGTGAGGGCTTTTTGGTTTTTATCGAATGCTTGGAGAATTTGGTTCGAATTCCTCAGTTCGACAGCTGCGCAGAGCACGCGAAGTGCGAGTCCGAAGGGCCGAAGAATTTAGCTAAGCTGAATTTCGAATCAAACTCTCCGGCCAGTGTTTACTCTCCAACTCTAGTCATCATACCGTATTAATCACCCCAGTCTTCCGATAAACCGCTAATGTATTCCTCGCTCTGCGCCTGATTTTTCGATCCTCATCCTGGGCAAATTCTTCAACCGCACTCACAATCTCCTCATGACGATTTTTCGGTGAGCCATCACACAGGTTATGTAGCACGATACTGCGCACCCCCGAATCTTTATCACTACGCATTGACAGCAGGCGATCCCAAATCTCTGAATTGTTAGCCTTTACGCGGCAGGGACATAGCTTCAACAATGCTGATTTACGAATTTTTAGATTGCCATCTCGAGTTGCCTCGAGCAGCT
This sequence comes from uncultured Pseudohongiella sp., assembly GCA_964616225.1. Lineage (GTDB taxonomy): Bacteria > Pseudomonadota > Gammaproteobacteria > Pseudomonadales > Pseudohongiellaceae > UBA9145. Next base: position 229,577 of record CAZTTE010000004.1, on the reverse strand, counting down.
CTTCTATTTCATCTGGATGCATGCCGGCGGCCTTGAATTGCGGCAGAATAGAGCGTGAATCTACTATATCAGGCTAAATTCGGAAATCTAAGAGCTCCGACTTCCATAGTTGGCGTTGGTCCTAAATTGCTGAATTCTATCTATTTAACTATTGAAGCTGGCTGGATAAAGGATTAGATTCGAATTCAGAACAATAATGAATTTTCGATCAAATATTCAGAGGAACTGCACCATGAAAACAGTTTCACGAATTTGTACCTTCGCTTTATCCGCTGCGCTTTTTAGCAGCTCACTATTCGCCCAGTCTGACGACGAATGGCAAATGCCGCGGACCATCGACGGCCATCCTGATCTGCAGGGCGTCTGGGAAAACAACACGATTACGCCTGTGGAGCGGCCCGATGTTTTCGGCGACAAGGAATTTCTCACTGACGAAGATGTGGAATTCCTGCATAATCGTATCGCTGAAATTGAAGCGGCTGGGGCCGATGCCTTATTCGGCGATGGTGTATTGCAGGCGGCTTTCAGTGGCGAGATCGTTTCCTATGACCCATCGACAGGAAACTACGATTCCCAGTGGATGGCAGAGCGAACAATTCATCGCCGTACTTCCCAGATTATCGATCCGCCCAATGGCAAATTTCCCCCACGCACCGAGCGTGCGATCGCCGCGGCTAATGAACTAAGACAGCATCGGGAAGATCATCCGGCCGATACCTGGACCGATCGACCACTGGGAGAGCGCTGCGTAAGTTTTGGTGCGCCAACTTTACACTCTGGTTACAACAGCTATTGGCAGATCGTGCAGACTAAAGAGACCGTCGCCATTATTCAGGAAATGGCCCACGACGTGCGCATTATTCCAATCGTGCCAATGCCCCATGCGGATGAAGACATCAAGTTATGGCACGGGGATTCTCGTGGTTATTGGGATGGGGATACTCTGGTTGTCGAAACCAGTAATTACTCCGACAAGAGTAGCGAAACGCCAGATGCTTCCAGAAAGGTCAATGTAGAACGCCTGACCAGAATAAGTCCAGACGCCATGGAATACATAATTACCGTGGATGATCCCGGTACTTATACCGCACCCTATACGCGAGAAATTATTCTCGATTACACCACTGACAAGATATATGAGTATGCCTGCCATGAAGGTAACTACGGCATGTATAACATTTTGTCTGGGCATCGTGCCCAGGAGAGGATGGCAGCTGAAGGTCAGTAAAAAGTTCTAGATTAGAAAAGCCAGAGTTTCAATTCGCAATTGTGGTATTGGCTCTGGCTTTTTTGTGTCCGCTATTCTTCGATGATTGGATAAAAAGCGATCATAACGCCTGCTTCCTCGTCAACTTCTGCATTATCTTCCATCTCTCTATGGTGCCGCGCTTTTGCGCCCCATCCATCACGGTGACTCCAGGCAAAGTACAAAAGCAAATACAGTAGTTTGCGTATCATTTGAGCAGGACCTCTATGCTGTTAGTTATGAATAGGAGAAATAAATTACTTCGAGGCTAAAGTTAATTGCCCAAGCCTGAATGCAGACTTGGCGAATAGAAGAAGTTAGAGGGAAAGTAGAGCAAAGAAAGATACGTGACGCTTTATATTAAAGTGTCACATACTTAAGAAAATGTAGAAATTCTGCTTAGTTGGCCCGTTTTAAACCCAGTTCGAAGGTGACGCCATCGCCGCGTTCCAGCAATTTAAGGTCGCCACCCAGCATGCGCATATAATGGCGAGAAATAAACAGGCCAATGCCCTGATTCGATCCCTCATTCTTGTTGGCCATGAGACTATTGGTGTAGCGGAGATTGAATACCGTCTCCATTTTGTCCTTGGGAATGGCGGGCCCATCATTGGAAATGAGGATACGGCAGCCGTTTTCAGTTTCCTGTACTTCCAATTCGATAGGGGAGTCTTTGCTACTCCGGAAGCGGTCAGCATTGGCGATGATATTGTCCAGCACCAGCCAGAGCAGGAGGCCGCGGATTTCGATGTCGACATCGACGCTGGTTTCCAGGGTGATATTGCCAACGTCCTCTTTGTTGCCGATGTATTCCCTCAGGTATTGGCTGATATTGACCACGAAAACTTCATCTGAAGAACTCTGTACCGCTTGATCGATGCGCAATATTGCTTCCAGTGCCGTATCGATCCGAGCGATATCGATATTGTCCGAATATTTGTTCTTCAGGTTGTGAAAGGGTGATTTAATTTCATGGGCAATGATAGAGTTAATGTCCCTGTCACGTTCGGATTTGAGTTTTAATTCGCTCGCCAGTTGCCGTTCCCGATTGAGTTGCTTGCGCATTTTAAGAAGTACGTAGCGGAATGCTTTGGCCACGGTGCCAATTTCATGTTTGGCTTTTACGTAGGGAATATCGATGGGCGTATCGGGATCCCAGTTGCGGGTCTTGATTAATCCCGCCGTGAGATGCACCAGGGGGCGGCCCAGTAATAAATAGACAACCAGCACTGCAGCGAGCAGGGCCAGTATGCTATACCCGACAATTGGCAACATGGTATTCAGGTAGTTTACTGGTGTGACCAGGTTGAGTTCGGCGCTGCGCTCATAACTGAGCCAGATGTCGTTATCCGGCGTTGAGCAGTAACTGCTGGGTTGAAAGCCAAACACGGCACGGGCCACCGTGTTTTGAATGCCTGAAACCGTTTCAATCGACAGCGGTTCGGAATCGATAAAGGACGTGGTTCCACTGAAACAATCACAGGCCCCGTCTACCGGGCAGCGACCGAAATACACTGATTCACCGCTATCCAGCACGCTGTGTAATGCATTGACGTTGGGGCCGCGGCTGCTGCCGGCAGTATTCTGGGTGCTGATGCCTTCATCGCCGAAGCTGGAGCTGCGGGAAAAATTAATCAGTACCGCGTGAATCCAATCCTCAAACCCCTCGCTGCTAATAGGGCGTGGGCATTGTTCGCGACTGGGGAAAGTTGCACAGGCATCCATGCGTAAACGCAGGCGTTGTTTCGGCTTGCTGTCGAGACAACGCTGGCTGGGATTAACCGGTTCCCAGAATTCCGCATAGATGCTGTCTTCCCTGGAATTGTCTCGTGTTCCAATTCGCTTGATGTCTGCTTTACCCAGATGGTCGACATCGATGCTCCAGCTCTTGTTACCACCTGGTGTAGTTAAAGCCAGGGTAAATACATCGTCCGGGTCTTTGCCCTGTAACCCCTGGGTGCAGTAGTCGATGTAAAAATACAGGTGATCCACATTACGCTGCTGAGAAATAAAGTAAGCAACGCAAATTTCAAATCGCTTTGGATTTTGTAGCTCGCCAAATTGCTGAAAGCAGTCTTCCGGTGGTTGCACATTGTCGTTGATGGTGGGTTGAATAATGTCCTGTTGCCTAACTCTTGCGGCACGAATACGGCCGCTGTGTAAATTTAAATCTACAATGTCGATTGGGTTTGCTTCGTCAAACAGTAATTGCTGGATGTCGGCGATCTTGGCATCGCGGTCTTCCGTTTCAGTTTGCTGAAATGCCATCCAGGCGGCGAAGAAGGCTGGCGTAATAGACAGAATAAAGAGGAGTATGATGACTCCACGGAGGCGAGGAAAACGACCAAGTAGATAGCTTCTCATAGCGATCCTGTTTAGTTCTCGCAGTCTCGAAATGCTTGAGGCGGCGACTGGTTAATATATTGCTCTTATTCTTCCAGCCAACTATACCCACCGCCGCCGGGCCTGGTCTTGATCGGCAATGCGGCGTCGTTTGTGACGAATTGACGGAATTCTTTTCTAAGCTCGGCGATATGTACGGCAACTGCCTCTGTTGTCGGTTTCAGTGTTGGCAGTGCTTCTTTCAGTTTTCCTATCGCGACTGGATTGGGAGAATTCTGCGCGAGAATTACCAACAGGCGCATCTGCGTTAAGGTGCACTTAATCGCATTTCCCTTCCAGGTAGAGCTTCCAGTTAATGGGGAGAGTCGCAACGAACCAATTTCTGTGGTCATGCCATCCAGAATCGGATTACTGGGTGACTTTGCTTGCAGTTGCAGTCCCAGTCTAACGGCGCGGAGGTAATCCGCCGGTGAATGAGGCTTGGAAAGCGTATCTACCACTTTCAGCGCTTTCATAAAGCCCTCAACTTCTGAGCTTAATTCGCGACCCGACACTACGATCACAGTCGAGCGCAAATCCGGGCTCATTTCCGTTAGCAACCTGATACCACCATCTTTATCCAGCTCGGGATCACCACCGCTCAAGTCGAGATCCAGAGTGATGAGATCGTATGTCTCGCCGGCGGCCTGCTTGCGGTCGAACATGGTGCGCGCCTGATCTTCATTAAACAACTGATCGACGGCAACATCGTCCCAGGCAGCCTCGAGAAGATCACGATACTGATCGCTCTCATCCTCAGAGTCTTCAACAATAGCAATATGAATCATGCCGGTACCCACTCTCATAATGATGGTGAGATTAAACCTCACCGGATTAGCTTTCTTTCCTTGAGAATTAAGGATTTCCTTATCAACAGCTCCATTCGAGTGAATTCTTATGGCTTTAGTCAGTTATAAGGAAATCTTTATCCTGGCAAGCAATCCCTTCATTTTACCTGCTTTTTTCCTAATGACAGTTGCTGAATCATGGCAGCGTCGAAAAAGTTTTTGCGCAACGACTCGATTGCCCAAGGATAAAACTAATGAAATCAACAACATTGAAACTAACCCTGCTAATCCTGACCTTAAGCGGCTACCTGGCTTCTGGCGCTATGGCTGGTGATGAGACGGGCAATGGACAAGCGGACCCATCAGCGCAGGAATTACTGCTACAAAAGGATGAAAATTAAGGCGTCCGTAACAGTTCTGGAGGTGGAAACGGCGTTGTCACAGGCGGTGGTGAATAAGGGGGTGGATTCCTGAAAGGGAGCTAGCCAGCTCGGCTCCTGCATAGACAAAGCCCTGGCGCTTCGGTAAAACAGTCTCTCTGTTTGCCGAAGGAGTCAGGTCTGTGTGCAAATCATCGAAATATCTTCTGGGTAGCCTGTTTACCCTTTGTCTCTCCCTGCTTGGCCTCGCTCAGGCTCAGGATTACGAGCTCGTCATCAGCAATGGCCGCGTGATGGATCCGGAATCGGGTCTGGATGGGATTCGCCACCTGGGTATCAATGCCGGACGCATTGTGGTCATTTCTGATTCGCCATTGTCAGGAAGCAGAGAAATCAATGCCGATGGTTTGGTGGTGGCGCCGGGCTTTGTCGATATTCATGCCCACGGCCAGACTGAAGAAGCTTATCGGCTCATGGTACAGGATGGCGTGACCTCGGGTTTCGAGCTGGAAATTGGCACCGCCCATGTAGGCGAGTGGTATGGGGAAAGAGCGGGAGGCCAGGTTCTCAATTACGGCATAAGCATTGGCCATATTCCGATTCGCATGGTCTTGTTTGATGACCCCGGACGATTTTTGCCCATGGCTGCCGGTGGCAGTGGTATTGCTGGTCCTGAAATCATGGATCGTATGGCAGAGATGATGCGACAGGGGATTGCCGAAGGTGCTGTGGCCGTTGGATTCGGACTTGCCTATACGCCGGCTGCAACGGAAACTGAATTTGAAGCCATGCTGGATATAGCTACGGAAGCTGGGGCTACTGCCCATATCCACACCCGGGGTGGCCTGACCGGTTTACAACAAATTATCGATAGTGCCCGCGAGGCAGAGACTCCACTTCATATCGTTCACGCCAATTCCAGTGGCGGATCTTCTATCAGTGATTTTCTTGGCATTATTCAGAGTGCGCGAGACTCGGGGCAGGATGTCACAACGGAAATGTATCCTTATGGCGCGAGTTATTCAGATATTGCGTCGGCCCTGTTTGATAACTGGCAGGATTGGGAAGAAGATCGCTTTCAGCGCAATATGTGGGTAGCCACAGGAGAGCGCTTAACCCGGGAAAGCTTTGGCCGTTATCGACAGATCGGAGGTGGCGTAATTACCTTCAGTCGCACCGAAGACCAAACCCGCACCGCATTACGGCATCCATTAACGATGATTGCCAGTGACGGCAGGATTCTCGATGGCAGGGGACATCCCCGCAGTTCCGGTACTTATGCCAAGGTTTTAGGCCAGTATGTTCGCGATGAACAAATAATCGATCTTATGGATGCCTTGCGTCGTATGACAATTGAGCCAGCCAGTCGGCTGGAAGCATTTGTTCCGGCCATGAGAAATAAAGGGCGTATAAGAATCGGGGCTGACGCCGACATAACGGTTTTCGACCCGGCTACAATCATTGATCGCGCAACCTATACTGAGCCTACCTTGCCAAGCCAGGGAATCGAATATGTATTGGTGAACGGTGCGGTAGTTTTAGATGGTGGAACATTGAACCCGGCAATTCGCGCGGGTGTTGCCATTAGAAGTAATTAAGCTAAGAGTAAAGTTTAAGGAATAAGAATGTTTAACATTTTGAATGGATTTCGTGTTCTCGATTTAACCACGGTAGTGCTCGGGCCTTTTTCGACCCAGATGCTCGGTGACTTTGGCGCCGAGGTGATCAAGATCGAAAATCTCGGGGGCGACATGATGCGTGCAGTGCGCCCGGGCAAGTCTGATGAAATGGGAGCCGGTTTCGTTAACTGCAATCGCAACAAAGACTGTGTGGCGATAAATCTAAAGACGGAAGAAGGAAAAGAAATCTTCTATCGCCTGGTGAAGACTGTCGATGCCGTCGTTCATAATATGCGTAATAAAACGGCGGTTAATCTTGGTATTGGCTATGAAGACCTGAAGGCCTTAAAACCGGACATCGTTTATTGTGGGGCGCAAGGCTTTGGTGAGAAGGGCCCCAGTTCGGACATTCCTGCCTACGACGACATTATCCAGGCCGCCAGCGGATTGTCTTACCTGAATTCAGACGAGCAGGGCAGACCACGTTACCTGCCAACTATTGTGGCGGACAAGGTTTCGGGTTTGCAGTTAACCGTGGCAGTACTGGGTGGACTTGTAAATAAATTAAGAACCGGTGAGGGCTGCTTTATCGAATCACCCATGTTCGAAGGTTTAGTTGCCTTTTTAATGGCGGAACAGCTTGCCGGCCACAGTTATGTGCCAAGCACCGGCAGTACGGGCTACGATCGCTTGACCGCGCCCTATCGCAGACCTTACCCAACCAAAGACGGTTACATGGCAATTCTGCCCTATAGCACTAAAAACTGGGTGGACTTTTTTACCATGGTGGGGCGACCGGAATGGGCCAACTGGGAGATTGTTCGGGATCCTATAAAAAGAAGCGAGAACATAAACACCCTGTACGAGAAGTTGTATGAAATAGCCCCGGAAAAAACGACTGAAGAGTGGGATGAATTACTGCGCCACGCCAATATCCCTCATACCAAGGTCAATCGCCTGGATGACCTGTTGGAAAACGAGCACCTGAAACAGGTTGGCCTGTTCGAAGAGTATGAGCATCCCAGTGAAGGCCAGATGCGCCAGGTGCGATCCCATTACAGCATGGAAGGCATCGAACAATCCGCAGATAAAGCTACCCAGCTCATCGGCGAGTCCACGGAAAAAGTCTTGTTGGAAGTAGGTTACTCAAGCGATGAAATAAACGATCTCGTTAATGCGTCTGTGGTTATCTGTAAAAGTGCCTAGCCTGATTTAGTACTGAGCATGCTGTGCATCTCGTCCATCTTTTGTTGCATCTGCTTGAGTTGCTCCACCATGTCCAGTCTTTTCTGATGTATCAGTTCTTCCGTCTCTTTATTGTGCTCCGCCGTCATGACTTCCAATATGGCGCCAACCATCATGTTCAGGAATACAAATGCAGTTAAGAATATAAAGGAAAGATAGAAGATCCAGCTTAATGGGAATACTTCCATGGTGCCGTACATGACGTCAGTCCAGTCTTCGAAAGTTGCCACCCGAAACAAGGTAAGCATGGCGATAGACACATCACCCCACAACACTTCGTCGATGTTGCTGAAGAAAAGAGAGCCGATGGCGCCATAAATATAGAAAATAATAAACATTAGAAGCGCTATGTAGCCCATGCGCGGGATGGCTTTTAGCAATGCGTTTATCAGGGAGCGTAATTCCGGCACGACAGAAACGAGTCGTAATACCCTGAATACCCTGAGCAATCTGCCAATCAACACCGCGTCGGCGTTGTTAACTGGTACCAGGCTGCCGATTACGATAATGGTGTCGAATAAATTCCAGCCGTCTTTGAAGAAAAGTCTTTTGTCTTCGCAAACAGCGAAGCGCAATAATATTTCGGCAAGGAAAAAATAGGTTATGCCGTTGTCGAGCGCGGCGAGAATGCTCTCAAACAAGGGTGGCATTTCATAAGTCTTGGCGCCGATCGAAATCGCCGAAAGTACAATGATAAATATCACCGCTGACTGAAACAGTTTGCTCGCTTCGATGCGTTTCAACATCTCGGCGGCAGATTCGGCAGACGGATCGTGCTGGGGTGATTTTGATGGTTCTCCAGACAGGGACGACATGAGGCTAAACACTCCTAAAACAGTGGGCTGCAGGCTAATCAGCCGCGATTATATAGAGCGCTTGGGGCTGTCTCAATAAAAGGAGTTTTGCCTGGCTAGTTTTCGATCCAGACCGGTTGGGTAAAGGCACCATTGCGGGCGATATCCCAGACTTCGATGCGAACCCAGCGACGCTCAGAAAGATCAATTGTCTGCTCGATTGTTTCCGATTCGAATTCAGTAGTATGGGAAAGATCGATACGGTCGCGATAGATTGTGTTGCCATCGCCGCTGACAATTTCCATGTAGGACAGGGGGTAAGTCCATTCCAGGTCGGCAACAAGTTCTGCTGCTTCGCTGCGATTCATAGAGTCGCCGCTTTCAGTGCCGGCCACCGTAAAGTCTGTAATTAAAACTTCACCTGTTGTTACAAAAAAATCGCCATTAGCCAGCGCATCGACAACCGGTTGCCAGCCATCTTCGTAATCCGGAATCTCATCAAGCTTGAGATAATTGATATTCATGGTGCCGAAGAGCTCGTAGTCTTCGTAGATCTTGAAGATATCTACTTCGCCGAGAATATATTTTCTGGATCCCCAATTGGCCATGTCATCTTCCAGATCCAGAACGCGCCAGCCAATCATTTCTCGTGAGTAATCTGCAGGCATGGCTTTCCATGCTCCTCCGAGAAAATGTTCGCTAAGGAAAAATTCCTGGTCTCTGTAGCCGTCCGGAAAGCCAGTTGAACCTTTTACCCGCGGGTGTGCGGTCCAGGCCAGACCGTTTTCAAGCTCCAGCAGGTTCAGGACATCGTCGGCGCTGCCAACATGATAAACAGTGCCGTATTCATCCGTTTCCTGCACGAAGGGTTGGCCCTGGTTCTGGTTGAGCACCCAGTACACCGGCTTGGGAAACAGGCTTAACCAATGGCTGCCGAAATGCACGTTGGGTTCTTCGCCGGGGATTAGTAGAAAATTTTCGTCAGACAGGCGCGCAAATTCGTCGTGCATGACTTTGAGCTCTGCCAGTCTTTGCGTGGTTTCCGTACGTGGCGTGCGACCAAAATGAAATTCGGCCATGTGCACCATGTCCACACCCATGCGCTTGAAAAAGTTTACAAAGTCCGGATCTTCCAGGCCTTCGGGGATGCCAGTGGTGTTTTGTTCCCGCTGCATATTAATGAAGTCCATGGAATGTTCGTGGTGGTAATGGCTGGAAAGCGTCTTATAGCCGGGCAAAGGTTTGAAAGAATCGTTGCGGGTATAGGCTTTAACTATTTCCAGATTTTCCAGTCCGGATGACTGTGAAGGAAAGAGTAAGACACCGAGTTTTTGTACGGTGCCAGGTTGTGCGTTAACCCAGGGTACGAAACGGCGATCACCCATTGGTGGCTGCCGCACACCGAAGGCAAATCCATCGATCATGTCCAGGTATTCGATGCCCGCCCAGTTGTAGCCAAAGTTGTCGGCGAAATCCAACGGGTACAGGTATTGATGAGGGAACGGCGATATTACTAAAGAGCCATCAGTATTAGACAAAGCCATACTGCGATAACGGGTTTTATAAACACTGGCAGTGTCATTGGTAATCGGATCGATGTGGGGCTTTTCGTAAGCGTCAATCCATTCGATATGATGACCTTCGGTGTCCGGCTTGGCTAAACCGACGTGATACAGAAATGCAGTCGCGGGTCTTTCTGTGGCAACTCGCGCTTCCATGTGCACGAAGGGACTGTCGTGGTAAAGAATAAAGGCCAGGGAGCCGGAAAAGTTGCTGCTGTTGAGCCCATCGATTTCTATGGTAGCGCGACTTCCCGAGCTGGATACATTTACGTTCTCTGGGATCAGGTAGCCTTTTTCCACAGCATAGGGTCGGGTGGGCACGCGGTCGAAAAAGATTTCCCAGCCGTCCCTGAGTTCCAGGTCTCGCTCACCGACCCAGAATAGATAATTAGGATCGACTCCCTCAATAACGCTTTCATTATTAATGCCGAACTCCCTTATTAGTGGTGCAGCGGCATTGTTTCCCTGGCGTGGAATAAATTGCAGGTCAATATAGGCGCGCCCTTCTGGGGCATTCCAGCTTACAATCAGGCCGTCATCCCTGGTTTCCAGATCAAAGCCATCGCTGGCACTGAAACCCTGTTGAGAAATTTCGGCAGCGAATACAAATGCGGGTAAGCAGACTGCAAAGCTAAGAATGCTACGGAGAAATCGGTTCATTGGAGGCCTATCTAGTCGGGAAGTTGCCAGTCGAACCGATACTGTACATTGTCTACCTGCACCGGGCCATCATAAATAATGCGTGGTTCGAAACGCAGGCGAAGGGCAGAGTTAATGGCTTCTTCGTTAAATACACCTGGCGGTTCACTTTCTACAATTGAAACGTTTTCTACCGTACCGTCCCGGGTCACCGAAAAGTTAACGATGACGTAGCCTTCAATTTCCAGTTCCAGTGCGATATCAGGGTAGCTCGGTGTGATATAACGCATTGGAATCAATTCTCGAAATTCAACCTCTTCAGATGGCGGTTCAACCAGGACAGAGCTGCGCTCTTCCAGTTCGTAGCGAAACACATAGCGAATATCATCCAGGGTTTCGCCGCGAGTGTTGTCGAAAAGCATTCGTCGCGCAGCATTCAGGGCTGACTGTTGAAAGTAGCCTTGTGGCTGTTCTTCGATAGTGCGGATCGTATTTCCGATGACTTCGCCATTCTGATCGACAGAAAACTCCACCATAACCCAGCCTTCGATTCCGAGATTCTGTGCGCGCAGTGGGTAAAGAGGTTCTGCCACCCGTCGGGTAATCAGGCCGCGGGTAAAGTTAGGTGGAGGAGTGAGTTCCGGGGAGCTGCTGCTGGAAACAGTTCGAGTGCCTTCATCGATCGCAACACAGCTACCTAGCAAGATTAAGCTTGCTAGTAACAGTGAATGGTTGAGGTAATACTTAATCCGCTGCCATTTTGTGTGGTTGGGTTTAACCATGGCCTTTTTGTCTAATTTATAAGGTTTTAAAAAGTTGTTCTCACTCTCAGTGCCAGTTCCATCCCGTTGCCGTTACAGTAATCCTCGATTTCCTGAACAATGCCATCAACCGTTCGCCCCTGGTAGCGGGTACGTTTTCTGCAAAATTCGTTTTCGGTAATGTTCCTGGATTCGAAGCGGAAGGTAACATTGCCAAAAGCGACTTTTTCCACGTAGGCAGAGAGATAGGGCGAATTTGTTTGTTCTTCGATGTCATCGATGTCAAAAGACTTTCGGCCCGTACTTCCATTCGAGTTATTGCCATAGTTAACGCCGTAGGTTAACTGCTGATTGGTAATGTCGTGGCGGAATCCCATGTTGAGTGACCAGCGACCATTGTTTCGTTGCCTTCTTTTTATCCCTAAAAAGGGATCGGTAAATTCTGAGTCACGCAATCGAATGCCGGTTGTCAGTAATGCGTTTGGAATACTGAATCGATCCAGCTTGGTGCTCAAATCGAGATTCAACCCGTAACGGTGTCCATCGCCGATATTACCTCTGGCGGATTGCAAATTATCTGGAGACGGGGATACATCGATTTTGTCGATATGGTCTTTGACGTCCCGATACCAGAATTGCGAATTAACCACGCCGGCGTCATTGGGTAAGCGTAATTCCAGATTCAATTCATAACGCCAGGATTGTTCCTGGACGATTTCCGGGTTTCCTGCCTGGGTGTTTTTGTCTTCGTCAGAATTGTCAGTGGATGCGCTGAAGTCGGAAAAGCTAAGCTGGTTCACGTCTTTTTCTATGCCCGCCCGTAATTGTAGCGAGGGTGTGATATCGAAGCGGTAATCGATCTTGGGTTTTACAAAATCAAAATCCCGCTCCCTGCTGACATCGCCAGATTGTTCAATGGTGGAAGTTTCATAGATTAATGAGCTTTCCAGGGACATGCGATCGTTTATCTGCCAGTTATGTACCGCAAAAGGTTCGTAACGAAGTTCTTCCACGGTGGAAGAGCTATTATCGATTGCCACCGGCACCAGGTTAGCGAAATCCGGTGAAGGTGTTCCGGGAATATCCAGCCCCATGCGCAGGGTGGAGTCGCGAATAGTTTGTGCGCCTTCCAGGCCGACTTCTACTCCCTGGGTGTTGTCCAGGTCCCAGGTATAGGAGGTGCGAAAAATTCGTTCCCGGTCTCGACCGGTCCCGGCAAGAAACAGATTGGGCTGTTCTTGCTGGTCGATTAGATTGAAGCGGGTGCGGTCATACTCGAACTGGCGATCATTCACTATGAATAAAAAGCGATACTTGGCGCCATTCAGGAATTCGTATTCATAATCCCCGCCGATTTCCCAATTAGTGCGATTGGAAACATTCTCGTCGCTCTGGGTCAGGGCCTCGTTGTCGACTAAGTCCTGGATGATACGGTCGCGGATTGTGGGAGTGTCATCGCGGTATTCATACATGGCGTTGAACTGGACTACGCTTCGTTCAAAGTTATAACCGAGATTCAGGCTGGTGGAGTATTCGGTTTCATCCCGGGTGCTGGTTTCTTTCCGGGTCTCAATAAGATTGCCATCAGCATCGGTGCTGAATTCCCTGGCGCGACTATGGCGATAACCAGGATCCGCTTCGAGAGAGAAGAGGTAGTTCAAATCGCCAGACTGGCCGCTGTAAGACACCTGACCACCAGGATCCAGGGTGCCATCCTGTTTACGATCGGTTCGCAATTCAACAGAAGTGCTGGAGCGGGAAGGAGTATCTACGAGCACGACGTTTACGATTTGTCCGCCGCCGCGAATGTCCAGTTCCTCTGAAGTGCCCCGAATAATCTCGATGTATTCCACCTGATCTGCAGAAATACGATTGAGCTGATCGCGGCCTTCATTGTTCTTGCCAGTAATGCGCTGGCCATTAATCAGTACTTCACCTTCCCCAGAGCCTAATCCACGGCCACCGCCACCACCACGCAGCGCCAGCCCAATGCCGGGTATGCGGTTAAGCATGTCATTGGCAGAGACGGGAAAGAATTCGGCAAAATAACTGGCAGGATAGACAACGGTTGAGTCGTCATTGGGAAACTCGGGCTCAACTAATTGCGCCAGGGCGCTCGGTGTTGTCAGAAACAACAAGATGGCCGTGACTATGACACTAAAGCTAGTCGAGCTGCGATCTGTCATGGGGAACGGTGATTCTATCTCTTGGATCTTTTGGTTCTCTGATCATTTGGCTCTCTGATCTTTTGGACCGTCGCCGTTTTCCTTGGTGGCCTTTTGGAGCTACCAGAACTGGATACGAATTTTACCGGCTCCAGCCCGAATTGTCTGTGACAATTTGTAGGAAATAATGAAGGAATTCTGACACTTGTGCCACATTTGGGCGAATTCGCACGACTTGACGACCCTGTCTTCCCTCAATTAGCATGACATTACTTAATTGGACAGCAAGCCCTTGCGACAGGTTCACCGTGAGCAATCCCGGAACCGCGCAGGGGCTTTTTATTTTGTCTCCGTCAGTTACACAATATTGGAGATAAATCATGACTAACACTGAATCAAAAATTCCACCGGCCTTCCTAAGCGAGGTTGTTTATAAGCTGCCTTTTGAAGGCACAAATTTGCTGAATCAATGCTATGGATCCGATTCCCAACTGTTCGACATTTATTATCCAGCCACAGGAGATGAAACTTTTCCGGTGGTGGTATTTGTGCTGGGCTTTCCTGCGCCAGGGTTTTCCGGTGGATTTGGCTTCAAGCTAAAAGATTGTGAATTTTATAAATCCTGGGGCGAGTTGATTGCCGCCAGTGGCATGGCAGCTGTCTTGTATTCGGCGGATGATGCAGAACCCGACACGCTGCGGTTATTCGATCATCTTAAATCCAATGGTAATAAACTGAATCTGGATACAGTCCGAATTGGGATCTGGTCGTGTTCGGCAAACGTACCCAACGCAATCAACGTGCTTAATAAGGTGAAAGGTATAAAGTGCGCCTCCCTTAATTATGGCTACATGCTGGATCTTGATGGCTCGAGCACGGTGCAGGCAATGGCAGATCAGCTTCATTTTGCCAATCCGAACGAGGGTGCAAACAGCATGGCCGAAGTACCCTTGTTTGTTAGCAAGGCGGGACAGGACGCTTTTCCCGGTATCAATGAAGGAATCGACGCTTTCGTCGCGCTGGCGAAAGAGCGAGGAACACCCCTGGAATTTATCCACTACGAAAATGGCGAGCATTCCTTCGATGCGCTGGATAATTCAGAAGAGTCGATTGCAACAGTAAAAGCGATGGTGGATTTTCTGCAAAAGCACTTGCGCTAATACGTTCATAAATTGAGGGCATAAAAAAAGGAGGTATGAATCTTCATACTTCCTTGTGCTACTCAAGCCTTATTTAAACAAGAATATCAATCAGGCTGCCGGTTTGCCGACTCGCAATCTGGGCAACTTTTCCAGATGCATTAAACAGTGTCTGATTCTTCTTTAGCTCGACAAAATCTTCGATTAAACCGTTGGTATGTCCATCCTTAAACGTTTTATTGACTATGTTATGAGAAGCTTGATTCATCCCATTGGTAGCACGCTGGATGTCATTTAATTCGCTACGAATTGCCGGAGGAGGAGTTTGTATCGTAATTGGCATAAACATGGTTCACACCTGTTTCTTGAAATGATGAATTTAACAATAAGCAATTGGCTGGGCTTAAGAATGAATCGAGTTCACACTCTCTTTCTTTGCTAAGTGCGATTTGTTTTAAGCGCTATTTTTTTTAAGGCACAAAAAAATCCCGACAGGCAGAGCCGATCGGGATTTTTTGAGAGATCCGGATACTAGTTAGTTTCGTAGCTGGAAAAGCTGTCTTCGCCTTCACCACCAATAAAGTCTGAATACTTGGCATCACCGGTAAAGTGAGACTTCAGGAAGGCGTACACATACTTGCCTTGTGCCTCCAGTTCAGAACCCTGATTGGCAGGAATCATGTGACCCCCTTCTGCGAATTCCATGTACACTTTCGGCGTCGATGCGTTGATCGAATCAAAAAGTAATCGGGCATGGGCATCAGGCGGGGCAATAGTATCGTCTGCTGTCGCTATAATAAGCGTGGGAGTGCTTACGCCATTCAAGTCACCCTCAAAAGACTGACCCAACTCGCAACAGTAAGGGGTTAATGGCACTACAGCTTTGATTTCGTCACCCAATTCTTCGGCGGCTCGCAGTGATGCTCCACCACCTAGTGAATGACCCATGATTGCCATCTGACTTTCGTCTATTTTGTTGGTTAGGGGGCTGGCTTCGCTGGCGTTTTCACGCTTGAGTAATTCGACACCGGCGATCAGGGCATTCTTGCGCTGCTCGAGATTGTCTTCGGTGGTGTTGGTCTCGATTATCGCCGTGATGATCCCAACGGATGCCAACATTGGCCCCCACCAGTCGTAAACTTCAGGGGTGCCACGATAACCCGGAGACATGACAACGGCACCATTTGGCCGATCAAAGCTGAGTGTCAACGGGTAGAAGATGGTCACACTGGCAAATTCATCGACATCCGCACCGGCTTCGTAGGTGCGGGCTTCGAATAAGCGATCATCAAAGAAATTAGCCGCATTGCGAGCAAAGGTACGACCCTCCGGGCGATAACGACCGGCACTATTATCCTGGGCCGAAGCCGTGAATACAGCGAAGGAGCTCGCGATTAACGCAATCCCCGTCAGGTAGGTAATTAGGGATCTGATTCTCAGTAAATTCATTACAGTTAACCTCTCGAGTAGCTGCGTGGTTAATCTTGGTTTTTTCAATCCTGGGTCCTGGGACCCGCAGAGCAATCAAATATAGCAAAGACTTCCGGGCATAGAAACAGAGTTGGTACGGGCTTCTGGGTCGTAATTAGCTCCGGGCTCGGCAGCAATGGACCTGCAATCTAATTCCTATTATTCTCAGCCTTCCCGAAAACTACAGGTTTGATCAGTTTCTATGAAATTTTCGAAGTCTTATTCATTGTCTTATTCATCAAAGTTGCCTGATTTGCTGGGGAGTGCCCTGGCGCTCGTCATTCTATTTATTAGCTCGCTGGCTTCCGCCCAGGAGCTTGGTGACCACACTTACACCACGGAAGCGATAGAACGTGGCAGCCGCCTCTATTCCCGGGAGTGCGCTTTATGTCATGGCCCCCAGGGAGATATCGTCGATGGCGTAAATCTTCGGGCCGGCATATTTAAAACGGTGCAATCGGACGATGATATTCGCCGGGTTGTTACCCAGGGCGCCGGGCAGGGGCTAATGCCTGGCTTTGGCCTGAGCACTAACGAACTGGATGGAATCATTGCCTATATAAGAGCAGGCTTCGATCCGGAAGGGGTGGCAGTACGAATCGGAGATCCTGTCCGTGGTCAGGAATTGTTCCAGGGTGAAGGCCAGTGCGCAGATTGTCATCGCGTAAATGGCAATGGTCCGCGCACGGCGCCGGATCTTTCCGAAATCGGCGCAATTCGAACACCAGCGTCCCTGCAAAGAAACTTGCTTGATCCAGCAGCGGCAATTCTGCCCATTAACCGTCCTATTCGAATCGTGACTCGAGATGAAGAGACGGTAATCGGGCGACGCTTGAATGAAGATACTTATACAGTTCAGCTTATCGACTCCAACGAACAGCTTCGTTCGTTCAGAAAATCCGATCTCGTTACCTACGAGATAAGCATGCAACCCAGTAAAACACCGACAACTTTGTCCAGTGATGAAGTCGCCGATGTCATTGGTTACTTATTAACTCTGCGAGGTCAGTAATGAAAGGTTTAAATATTAAAGCGAAGATTCTGGTTTTAACTGCCTGCCTTGCAGCAACAATAAATCTCTATGGGCAGGTACCTTATGAAAGAATTCTTAACGCCCATGACGAACCCCATAACTGGTTAACCTATAACGGTGGATACTTGAGTCAGCGTCATAGCTTGTTAGACCAGATTACGAAAGATAATGTAGAAAACCTGGAACTCAAATGGGTGTTACAGAACCAGGTGTTTGGTGCCTGGCAATCCAATCCTATTATCGTCGACGGCATCATGTATGTGACAGAGCGCCCCAACAGTGTAATGGCGGTTGATGCAGTAACCGGTCGCGTGTTCTGGAAATACCGTCATCAGAATGCGGACAACGCACTCGTATGTTGCGGTGCTAACAATCGCGGCGTGGCCGTTCTCAATGACAAGGTCTACATGGGAACCCTTGATGCAAACCTGCTGGCACTGGATCGCATTAATGGTCAGCTACTCTGGAAGACCGAAGTCGGCGATGTTGATCGAGCCTATTCCGTAACCATGGCGCCACTGGCAGTGAAGGACAAGATCATGCTGGGTGTCGGTGGCGGTGAATTTGGTATTCGCGGTTACGTCGCTGCCTATGATGCGGAAACCGGTGAAGAAGCCTGGAAGACTTACACTATTCCCGGGCCGGGCGAACCTGGTCATGATTCCTGGGAAGGGGATGATTGGGAGCACGGTGGTGCACCGGTGTGGATTACCGGTTCATTCGACCCGGAGTTAAATCTCACCTATTGGGGCGTAGGAAACCCGGGCCCGGATTGGAACGCCGGGCAGCGCCCTGGTGATAATCTTTATTCCGACTCTGTTATCGCCCTAAATGCAGATACTGGTGAACTGGAGTGGCATTTCCAGTTCACACCCAACGACGGCTATGACTATGATGCGGTGCAGGTGCCGGTATTAGCGGATATGGACTGGCGGGGCGAGGCGCGTAAGCTGATGTTGTGGGCAAACCGCAATGGCTACTTTTATGTATTGGACAGGACAGATGGTGAATTTCTCGAAGGAAAACCCTATGTTCGTGTGAACTGGTCCAGTGGTTTGGATGAAAACGGCCGACCTATTCCAACACCGCAGCCGGAAGGTATGCCTACTTATCCGGGTAACCAGGGGGGTACTAACTGGTATCCACCTTCATTTAATCCCAATACTGAACTTTTCTATTTCAGTGCCTGGGAAAACTACGCCACCATTTACCGGGCTGAAGAATCCGAATACGTGCCAGGTCGGGCATTCCTCGGGGGTGGTTTCTCGGTGTTAGCACCTTCACCGGGAGCTCCAACTATTGGCATTGGACGCACCAATCCTATTAATAACTGGACCGACGAGGTTGGCTATGCCTCGCTCAAAGCAATGGACCCGCAAACCGGGGAAGAAGTCTGGTCTTACAACCAGTTCGACGTGAGCGATAGCGGGATGCTTACTACCACCACCAACTTATTGTTTACCGGTGGTCGCGAAGGCTATTTCCATGCAATCGATGCTGAGACCGGTGAGTTAATCTGGAATGTGGGTCTCGGTGGTCAAATCGTGATGGCGCCAGTAACTTACATGGTAGATGGCGTGCAGTATATTTCTGTGATATCTGGTAACAGTCTGTCGACTTTTGCCCTGCGCGATTAGTAAGGGACAGGTATAACATTATGAAAGAGATTATTGGGGGCATTGTATTTTTGTTAGCTAGCGGGGCTTTTGCCCAGGCGGATGATAAAAGATTTGCTCCCAGTAATGACTTCAATATCGACTACAGCTTTTTCAAGATGCCGGAAGGGAGAACTATTGGTTCCACAGCAGGAATGAGTATGAACCCTGATGGCAGCAGCTTCTGGATTTTCGATCGCTGTGGAGCGAACAATTGTGTTGGTTCGGATCTCGATCCCATCATGCAGTTCGATCTGGAAGGGAATCACATCATCAGCTTTGGTGCCAACATGTTTGTTCGCCCTCATGGCGTGTTTGTAGATGAGGACGGAAACGTGTGGGTGACTGATGGCGAAGGTCCCGATGGAGAAGATCCGCGACGGGATGGAAAGGGCCACCAGGTCTTTAAATTCAGCCCCACTGGTGAAGTGTTAATGGAGCTGGGCAAGCCAGGAATCGCTGGTGATGGCCCTTACGAGTTTAATCAGCCATCGGCGGTGCTGGTTGCGCCTAATGGGGACATCTTTGTCGGTGATGGTCATGGCGGTCGTTCCAATAGCCGTATCATGAAATACAACGCAGACGGTGAATTCATCATGAGTTGGGGGTCGGCTGGTTCGGCGCCCGGTGAATTTGCCGTTCCCCACGATCTGGCCATGGATTCTCAAGGAAGATTATTCGTCGGCGATCGCGGTAACAATCGGGTCCAGGTGTTTGATCAGGAAGGCAACTTTATTCTGGAGTGGGAACAGTTTGGCAGGCCCAGCGGTATTTTTATTGATGACAATGACATGCTGTATGTCACGGATTCTTCGTCAACGCCACGCAGCAATCCCGGTTATGGCGAAGGAATACGTGTTGCCAGTGTGAGTGATGGTGTGGTGACTTTGTTTCTCGATGATCCCCATGAAGATGGTACCCAGGAAGGGGTGGTAGTGGATAAACAGGGAAACATCTACGGTTCCCTGACCGGCGGGATGGCACTGCGCAAATACGTACTGAAGTAAAGGGTTGTTACAAATGGCCCTGTGGAATGGGCGGTGTATCTCTCTCCAATTTTTTTCTATCAATTAGTCTTGTTTCCGCCCATTCTCGCCTAAACTCAGTTACCAAAATTGACCTGGCTAAATACAATTTATGACAGTTGGACTGTGAAGCCTGTGCCATACTCGCCGTCAATACTGAGTAGTTTTGAATAAATTTATGAGCCCGCGCAAACTATTCAAGCCCTGCCTGTTAGCCCTGTCCATTGCGACAACAAGCCAGCTAAGTATTGCCCAGGATAATGTGGGCGAAGAATCCACCGTTCGTTACCCGGCATCCTATTTTGCCGAATGGGCACCGGTTACCGCCCAGGACATGATGGACCGCATTCCCGGTCTCGATGCCTCGGGAGGTTTTGGCCCCCCGGGTGGTTTCAGTGGTGGCCCACCAGGTGGCGGCGGATTCGGTGGAGGCCCGCCTCCAGGATTCTTCGGGCGCGGCGGTGGCGGCGGTGGCGGTCGTGGTCTCGGTGGTGGCAATCGAGGCACTGAAATATTGATTAACGGCAAACGTACCGCCGGGAAAAACAATAGTACCGGTGGTCAGTTAACTCGTATTACTGCAGATCAGGTTAACTACATTGAAATTGTTCGTGGTACTTCCGGTGAACTGGACGTGCGGGGTAGTGGGCAAGTAGTCAACGTAGTGTTGTATGACACTTTTACCGATTCGTCCTTGCAGTACCAGGCCCAGGCGACCCAGTCAGATAACAACACCATTTCTCCTTCAGGAACCCTTTCTTACAGTGGTCAGATTGAAGGATTGAATTATTTAGTCAGTGCATCCCATTCCGATAACTATTCGAAAAGTATCAGCAAAGAAAATTCTGTGCTGGGAGATTTTTCTCCCAACGATATTATTCGAGAAATTCGAGAATCAGATGGAAGTAATTCTACCCTGAGTACGAATCTCGATTACGAAATAAATGCCAGTAGCAGCGCCAGGTTTAACGCGCTCTTCTCTGATGGTGATCGACCCAGTGAATTGGTGCGTCGTACGATCGATCTTAAGGTTTTGCCAAATACAACTGCCTATCAGCGTGAAGACGCACCATCAGAAAATGATAACTGGGAGATTGGTGGCGACTACGAGTACCTGACTGACTCAGGCAACAGGTACAAAATACTCTTTATTAGTAATGCCTTTACTAACTCAACTACTCGAGAGCGCTTTGATTTGCTCGGCGGAGGAATGGAGGATAAAAGCCTGTTTCTCGATGCGGGAAGCACCACGAGAGAGCGCATCGTCAGAGGGTCATACACGTTCGATATGTTTGGTGGATCCCAGGATTTAGAAATCGGTGCGGAACGGGCTCAGACGATTTTGGATTCAAACCTTGCACTTGGTATTTCCGGAATTCCCGGTACACCTTCGGCAGCCCATGGCGGCTTGATTCCCGTAGATGTTTCCAATGCCAACTCAACCGTTGAAGAAATACGCTACGAACCTTTTCTGATTCATAACTGGATTATTAGTCCCCAAATGTCTCTGGAAACTTCGATACTTTATGAAGATTCAGAAATCACCCAGCGTGGTGATGTTTATAAGCAGCGGGATTTCGATTTTGTTAAGCCCAAAATCGATTTCCGCTATGACCTAACTCCTGCCTGGCAGGTGCGTGGAACTATTGAAAAAATTGTCAATCAATTAACTTTTAATGATTTCGTTGCAGCTACTGATGAGTCCGATGAAGACTCGAATGTATTGGCAGGAAACGAAAACCTGAGGCAGGAATGGTTTTGGAATTACGAGATTAGTAGTGAATACAGATTACCAAACGATATTGGCGTTATCAGTGGTCGACTTTTTTATGAAGATTGGCACGACACAATCGAACGCCTTGATGTAACTGTCGATGAAAATGATCTACAAAGTGCTAACGGCAACATAGGTGACGGAGAAAGTTACGGAATTGACGTTAATAGCAGTATTCGCATGCGCATGATTAACATGCCTAACTTGTTAATCAATGCAAGTTTCACCGCTGAAGATTCGAAGATCACTGATCCATTCCTGCAAATAGAGAGGCGCATGCTAGGGAGTTTCCGTGGACGCAACAATCTGGGTTTTCGCCATGACCTGCCGAATATCAACCTGAATTACGGCATTAACTGGAATAATCTGTGGGATGGAAACCGTAAAATTTACGACCTTATTGATATCGAGCTTTCCTCTGGTGATCCGTTCTGGTCTGCTTTTGTGGAATGGGTCAGTCCGCAGAACATTACTTTTCGACTCGATGCGATGCGTATCATCAATAACGGCGAATTTTGCCGGGAAAGGCAACGCTTCGCCGGGCGCATTTCCTCCGGGATACTGGAAGAGATCGAGGATCAATGCACTACTTCGGGGCCGACAGTCTCCCTCCGGGTAACCGGTACTTTCTAGGTAGAATCCACTCCAAATCGTTACTTGTCTCAGGTTGGCGCTGACTCACCTCAAAACCTTGCTAATTCTGGGTTTCCGCCCGATAGCTGCATATACAATTTGTAACCAAATCGGCGGCTGACCTGTGCAATACTTGCGGTCGCTAATTCAGTAGTAAGCATCGAATCTGGATAGATTCGAACTTGAGAACAACGAGGAATGCCAGATGTTTCGCGGCCCTGCCCGAATAATACTTCCCTGCCTGCTAGGTTTGAGCGCCCAGCTGGGCTTCGCCCAGGACAATGTGGGTGACGACTCCACTGTAGTTTATCCAGCGGATTATTTTAATGAATGGTCGCCAGTCACCGCCCAGGATATGCTGGATCGCATACCTGGTCTGAGTGACAGTCGCGGTGGTTTCGGCGGCGGCAGCTTTCGCGGCGGCGGCAGTTTCAGAGGTGGTCCCCCGGGTGGTTTTCGCGGTGGTGGCGGTGGTGGTCGCGGTTTTGGTGGTGGTAGCCGCGGTACCGAAATTTTGATCAACGGGAAGCGTACGGCCGGTAAGAATAATAGTACCGGTGGCCAGTTAACCAGAATAACCTCTGACCAGGTTGACTACATCGAGATTATTCGAGGCACTTCCGGCGAACTGGATGTGCGGGGTAGTGGGCAGGTAATCAATGTGGTGCTCTATGATACCTTTTCCGATATGTCCATGCAGTACGAGTTGAGCGCAGACCAATCAGATAACAATACCGTAACACCTTCCGGCAGTTTATCGTTTAGCGGGCAGACCGGTGCCATCGATTACCAGATTGAAGCGCGCGCCAGCGAAGTCTATTTCAGAAGCATCAGCAAGGAAAATTCCGTACTGGGTGATTTCTCACCCAATGACCGCATCAGGGAAATAAGGCAAACAGATGGCGATAACAGCACCATTAGTGCCAATGTTGGTTATGAAATCAGCACCAACAGTAGTGCAAGATTTAATGCGCAATTTACTGAAGGGGCTGGCGAGAGTGATACGGTTCGTCGAACAACAGATCTAAAAGTACTCCCCAACGTCGATTTCTATCAGCGAGAAGAAAGCCCCAGTTCCATAGAAAACTGGGAGATTGGTACGGATTACGAATTTAATACAGCAAGAGGGGATCGCTTTAAGGTATTGGCTATCAGCAATGCGTTTACCCAGGATCGTCAAAGGGAGCGCTATGATTTAACCGGGCCGGACAGCGAGTTTAAAAATCTGTTTCTAGATTCCGGCAGCACTACCCGGGAGAGAATTGTTCGTGGTTCCTATACCTTTGATCTGTTCGGTGGTTCACAAGACATCGAATTGGGTGCAGAGCGCGCTCAAACTATTCTCGATTCCAATCTAGCCCTGGGAGTAGGTGGAATTCCTGGAACGTCTTCGCCAGATTTCGGCGGCCTCGTCCCGGTATCCGTTGCAAATTCCAATTCAAGCGTCGAAGAAATGCGCTATGAACCTTTTATAATTCACAACTGGGTTTTTAGTCCGCGCATGTCTTTGGAAACTTCAGTGCTTTATGAGGATTCAGAAATCACTCAGCGTGGTGACGTCTCAAAGTCCCGTGATTTCGATTTCGTCAAACCAAAAATGGATTTCCGCTACGATCTAACTCCTACGATTCAATTGCGCGGCACTATTGAAAAAATAGTAGAACAGTTAACTTTTAATGATTTCGTTGCTGCCACAGACAATGATGATGAAGATTCCAATGTGCAGTTTGGTAATGAGAACCTGAGACAGGAATGGTACTGGAACTATGAATTCAATGCCGAATACAGGTTACCAAACGACATCGGCGTAATTAGTAGCAGGCTTTATTACGAAGACTGGCACGATCGCATCGAGCGAATCGATGTGTCCCCCTCGGATGATAATTTGCAAGGTGCAAATGGTAATATCGGTGACGGAGAAAAATACGGTATCGATTTAAACAGCAGTACCAGGATGCGCATGATTGGCATGCCAAACTTGCTGGTAACTGGCTCGGTAAATGTTGAAGACTCCAAGATTGAAGATCCGTTCCTGGGTATAGAACGAAGAATGCAATATAGCTGGCGGGGCAGAACTACCTTGAGTTTCCGCCATGACATTCCAGAGCAGAATCTAAACTGGGGAATGCGCTGGAGCAATTCCTTCGATGGAAATCGCAAGACTTACGACCTGATTGATATTGAACTCTCCGCAGGCGATCCGTACTGGTCTGCCTTCGTTGAGTGGGTAAGCCCCCGGAATGTTACCTTCCGCCTGGACGCGAATCGTATTATTAATGACGGCGAATTTTGTCGCGAACGCCAGCGCTTTGCCGGGCGTATATCCAGTGGCATCCTGGAAGAGATCGAAGATCAGTGTAGTTCCTCGGGTCCATCGGTTTCCCTGCGAGTAACAGGCACTTTCTAGCAGAAGACGTCGATTCTATTCACCGACAATTTCAATGAGTTTGCCCAGGTGAGGGCGGTAAGGTTCCCAAGCCTTGGAGCTGCCCTGGTACATGTCTTTTCGGACTTGTTGGAAGGATTCTGTTTTGACGGAACGTTCATTCTTTTCAAAGCCACCCACCATTCAAGATTGAGATTAGTTACAAATAATTGCGGCAAAAAAGCCACATTTTGTCACTATTTCATTCACGCTCAGGGCCCGATTTATGGCAGGATACGGAGTTCAGGCGCGGAATTATGTAGCGCTTGAAAATCCAGATTCTTTGGGGTTTTTCGGACACCCGGGAAGCCACAGGTAAGTAGGAGAGGATATTTTGAAAAATCATATTCTAAGAAGAAGTTTACTGGGATTGTTGGCTGGTCTATTTGCCCTGCCAGGCCTGGTAAATGCGCAAGATTCCATCGAATGGTACACACTGGGAAATGACTACGCACACACTCGCTTTACTCCATCTGCTGAGATTACCGCTGAAAACTTCAGTGAGCTTGAAGTAGCCTGGGAGTGGGATGGCGCCAGCTTTGGTGCAGTAAGTGGTCGTTCCACACCGTCCTATATCGATGGCAAGTTGTTCACGGTCGCCGGTTATAACCGCCACGTTATCGCCATCGACCCAAAGACTGGTGAAACCATCTGGTCTTACCGTGAGCCAAATACGCCGCGGGCGGAATACTCCATGCGAGCCGATTACGGTAAGGGTGTTGCCTATACCGAAATCGATGGTCGCGGTGTGGTGTATATAATCTCGCCCGGCTTCTTTCTGACCGCGCTGGATGCTGATACTGGTATTCCATTAGAGGATTGGGGCGCACCTGTAGGAATAGATGGCTTTCCTCAGTCGGGTGTT
Source organism: uncultured Pseudohongiella sp. (assembly GCA_964616225.1). Lineage (GTDB taxonomy): Bacteria > Pseudomonadota > Gammaproteobacteria > Pseudomonadales > Pseudohongiellaceae > UBA9145. The sequence continues at coordinate 203,977 of CAZTTE010000004.1, read as the reverse complement.
GTTGATCTGCTAAAAGATCTCGGTCATCCCTTTGATCCTTATGAAGGTATTCCTTTAGAAGTTGGCTACATTACTTCGTCTTCTCCGCCAATCGTAGTAAACGACACTATCGTGGTAGGTAACTCCGCCGAGCAGGGTTATCACCAGGCGCGAATCGAAAATGTACCGGGTGATATTCTCGGCTACGATGCCCGCACCGGGCAGTTCAAGTGGAAGTTCAATGTGATTCCACAGCCTGGTGAGTACGGTCATGAGACCTGGGAAAACGACGCCTGGGAATGGACCGGAGATGTTTCTTCCTGGGCACCGCTTTCTGCCGATCCGGAAAATGACCTTGTTTACATCCCGACTAATAGCGCCACCATCGATTACTATGGCGGTTTTAGACCGGGGGACAATCTCTATGGGGCGAGTATCATCGCGCTGAATGCCAGCACCGGTGAAAGGGCATGGCACTTCCAGTTTGTGCATCATGAAATCTGGAACTTTGATACACCTACTGCACCGATAGCGCTGGACATTAATGTTGATGGTCGGGACATTCCGGCGGTAGTGCAGGCCACCAAGCAAGGCTGGTTGTATACCTTTGATCGCATTACCGGAGAGCCGGTATGGCCGATAGTCGAACGACCAGTGCCAGCATCAATCGTTCCCGGTGAGGTATTGTCACCAACACAACCCCACGTAACCTGGCCTGAGCCTTATTCCATGCAGGGCATCGGTGAAGACGACTTGATCGATTTCACTCCCGAGCTGAAGGCGGAAGCACTGGTTGCAATGGAAGATTATGTGATGGGTGGACTATTCAATCCGCCAATTCATGCAGACAATCCAGACGGTAAGTACGCAGCGATGAACTGTCCAGGTGGAGCAGGTGGTGTAAACATAACAAGTCCTCCAGTTGCCGACCCCAATACTGGAACGCTTTATGTGAATGAGCACACCGCGTGTTTTGCGTTACGTTTGATTCCAGGTGAAGAAGCAGACTTATTGTTCCCGAATTCAACCGGATCAACTACGGCACAATATGCTAATGGGGTACCTGGTGCGACGGCAAGACCTCCGCGTCACCCGTCGGGCCTTCCGATCTGGAAGCCGCCCTATAGCACTATCGTTGCTTATGACATGAATACCGGTGAGAAAAAGTTCACTATTCCTACCGGTGAAACACCGCAACGCTACAAAGATGTATTCGAGCGTTATGGGGTTCCCGAAAGTGAATACGGTAACACCGGAACCGGTGCGCTGGTGCCAATGGTTGCTACTGCAAACATGCTGATCTATTCCGACACTGCTTCGGACGGTACGCCAATGCTTTGGGCAATCGACAAAGACACTGGTGAGATCATTGGAGAGATTGAAGCACCTTCTCGTAGTAGTTATGGCATGAGCTCCTGGACCCATGATGGGCATCAGTACATCATGTTGCAGACTTCTTCCAGTTTGACTGCAATAGCACTGCCAGCAGCCCAGGCTGCAAGTTCAGGCTACTAAAAGGCTGAAAATAAAAACCCGGCTACTGAAAAGTGGCCGGGTTTTTTTGTGTCTCGACTTTTGCTTCAGTCTTCTGCGGCTCTAAAGTCCATCAGGGTGGCGATAATGTCTTCGTTATCGATATGACCGTCTTTTGAAAGCGTATCCACGTAGATAATCTCGCTGGTATTGGTACCACAGGCCTGCCAGCGTCGGATAAATCGGACATTGTTAATGCCAGCAAAGACGGTAAAGGTTCGGATTCCTTCGGCTGCCGCTATGTGCTGGCAGGCAGAGTCGTAACCGATAAACTCATCACTCTGGCTAATGAGTGCGCTTATTTCCCCGATCGAGCATTCGACGCCGATTAGTTTCACGCTTGAATCAACTGCATGTAATTGAGTAAAGCTGGTTTCCGTAGTAGCGATTCCAGCCTGTTTCGCGGCATCTAGTATGGCGGAACTTTGTTGCCGCTCTTCTTCACCCATGCCGAGATCGAGTGCAACAATTGTATTTTTCTCCTGTAGTAAGGAGGAAATGAGTTCTTTCTCGAAATCACCGGGCAATCTTTTGCGCTCGTTACCGCCGACACCGAGGTTGATAGTGATGACAGTAGAATTCTTGTTAGGATCAATTTTAAATCGAAATTGTTCGGCACGCTGTAAGTTTGATTCTGACGACCATACTTTTGGATAACAGAATTCCTCGTCGCCAAGAATATTATTAAGCCACTGATTGGTGAGTTGCGCCATGGAGGCTCGCTTGGAAGAGCCTTTCTTTCCCCTGGAATTGAAAAAGCGATAATTCTGTAGCGGTACCAGGGGAAGAACACCTAATTGTGTCAGACGTGAATCAGGGTCGAGAATCAGGAACTCGGCAGGAGAAAGGTCGGCAATTAGCCTGCGAACTTCCTTTAACAACTGAAGCCACACCTGAAATTTTTCCAGCAAGCCGCCGCGGCGTGCGTAATTCAGTTCGTGGACTTCGATATTGGAGTCTTCGGAGAAGATCTGCTTTAGCTTGTCATTACCCACGACGACTATCTGGGCATCGGGATAGTAACGCGCCACCCTTTGACAGATCACTGAAGTAATTGCTACGTCGGCGCCTATAGTCACCCGGGAAAGAATGATTATCTTCTTCGGTCTTACGTTTCCTGGCAGTCGACGATCTGGCGTTAAACGTATGGCTTCGATTCGCTGGTAGAGCTGTTCTTCGGTGCGTAAATGAAATGAGTAAAGCTCAGATTGAATTTCACTGCCTTGCTCTTGCTGGCATAAAAAATTTACAACCTGGCAGATAAGGCGATTATAGGTTTCGGTTTGTAATTCTTCGAAATCGTCACAGAGCCGTTCGATAATAATGCCGAAGAGGGCGCTTGCTGCTATCTGGTTTAGCCCATCGTCATCGAAGTTTGTGGCCATTTCGCAAAGCAGATGCACATGTTCACGATTGTATTCGTCACTGTAGTAATAGCGATCGATAAAACTGGAAGCAACCCGCCTGGCAAGCGATCTGATCTGATCAGGATTCGCCTGTTCCTTGATGTCCTGCCATTGCTCCTGATAGTAATTAGATCTCACTGCGTGGCCTCAGCTAATTGCTTCCTGCAGGCAGCGAAAACATCCGCCGGCATAAGCTCGCGCATACAGGCATGGTGGCCCAGGGGGCAGGTTTTCTTGTGACAGGGAATGCATGGCAGATCCTTTTGCAGCACAACAGAATGTTCCAGATTGCTTTGAGTATATAGGGGATTTGTCGGGCCCATTAAAACAATATGTGGCACATCGAAGGCCACAGCATAGTGTCGCGGTCCCGTATCGTTTGTTATCAATAAATTACAGCGTTTAAGCAGTGGTTTCAATTCGGCCAGACCAATTTTATCCTCGGCAGTATTGATAATGTCCGCTGCAGAGGATGCGACGACTGCCCTGGCGATCTCTTCTTCACCGGGACCCACTAACAAAAGAATTTTGCAGTTGTATTCCTGGTGCAGTAATTCAGCTAGTTCGCTGAAGTGTTCCGCAGGCCAGCATTTGGAGGAACCAAAGCTGGCACCTGGATTTAATCCGATTACCAGATCATCTTCTTGAATGCCGTAATGCTTTAGACGTTCATTCCCGCGTTGTTGCAAAGACTCCGAAATGTGCAAAGTTGGTTTCGGGTTTGCTGGTAATTCCAGCTCCATAAACCGGCACAGCTCCAGGTAATAGTCCTGCATAGGCATGGGTTTGTATTTCCCACCTTCCCTGATTGGGTCGGGGCCCTGGAGAAAATGTTTCCTGATGTTCCTGCGGTAACCGTAGATGAGGGGAACTCCGGCATACTTAAATGTTAGCCAGGAGTGGGTTGTATTGGGTAGCAGCAATCCCATCTGTGGCTTTGAAGTGGTAAATGCCTGCCGAATCGCAGAAAGCCCTTTAAGGTTTTTATCCTGGCAATCCACGATGTGATCGAACCAGGGGCTGTCTTCCACAATGCCTTTGGCGTAGGGGCGAATGAGTGCAGTAATTGTTGCTTGTGGGAAATTCTCGCGCAAACAGTCGAATATGGGAGTTGCCATGACGATATCGCCGACCCAGTTGGGGCAGCGAACTACCAGGCTATTAACAGACTGCAGTGCGGGTAGCATGACGCTAGATCTTTCTGTTCAGGACTAACTTTGATCGAGAGTGTAGGCGACGGCTTCTTGTTTCTGGCCTGCAGCCATCTGTTCGCGTTCTTGTTTGATGTAATCAGAACGCACACCCATGACATTGGAATAGCGAATAGTGTAATGGATCTTGTCTTCCGCCATTAATTGTTCGGAAAGATCGCGATCATACGCTACCAGATCTTCGTATTCCTGGAGCCAGGTATCGCGATCCATTGCTTCGACTTTTTCCACTAGCTTTCGATAAATCGGAGCGCATTCCCAATCGGTTTCGGCGTTTACATACCAGTTACAAAGTTTGGAGAGCTTATCCAGGAACAAATCGTGGTCTTCACCAAAATTCAAACAGGAGCCATCGAAGTAATTGCCTTTGCCTGCCATCTTCGATTCATCGATCAGTGGTTTGGCAATTTCATAGCCTGCAGTACCTTTAAATGGAAAGAATAATGCCCAGCGGAATCGACCCATTTTTACTTTGGCGCAGAGACGAATAGTTTCCATGATCTCTTCGCGGGATTCGTAAGGAAGTCCGAACATAATGAATGCGGAACTGTGTAAATCGTAAGTGTGGGCTGAATAAAAAGAATGCTCTATTTGTTCATTCTTCATGTAGCGCTTAAGCACTTCGCGACGCACGCGAGGAGAACCGGATTCCAGGCCAAACTTGACAATAATACAGCCGGCTTCCTTCAGTGCCTTGGCTGCGCGCTCATCGAAACAGTTTACGTGGCCATTCACGACAAAGGGTACGCCGACTTTGTGCTGCTTGTAGGCTTCGCAAAACTCGACTACGTAATCCGTGTTAAGTGTGAATAAATCATCATCAAAAATAAACGTATTAATCTGGGGATTTTCTTTTAACAGCTTTTTAAGATCAGCCATCATTACATCAACAGGAAAGTGTCGCAGAAAATCTTTGACGCTCTTGGCGGCACCATCTTCGATGTACTGGTCTACGATTTCGATGTTAAAACAATAGGTGCATTTGTAAGGACAACCACGGGAAGTCAGAATACCCATCCAGCCACGGGTCTCATCCATTACCGCTTTCATATCGAATACGTCGTAGTCGAGAGGGGGTAGTGTATCGAGATCAGGAAAAGGGGCTACGGGATTAGAAACAGGTACATCACCCATCCAGGATCTGAAATTTGCCAGGGTATGAGGAGTCTCACCTTTCTCCAGTGCATCCATTAACTCCAGTAGCGCCCAATCACCTTCGCCCACACAGACGTAATCGAAGAGTTTCGATTTATGCACTTCATCCGGAACCATGGTGCAATGCACACCCCCAATGACCTGGACCAGATCAGGCATTTCCTTGCGGAGGTCTTTGCTGATTTCTTCTACCCACTCGTATTGTTGTGACATTACCGAGAATCCCACCAGGCCAGGCTTTGTTTCCCGGATGTAGTCGATAATTTCTGCGCTGGAAGGAACCGGGCGGTATTTCTCGGATACGTGCATCAAGTCGAGTTCATGTTGGTTGGCATGAAGTACGCCGGCCAGGGAAGCGATGCCATGGTTTGTGCCCAATGGAGCATCGATCTGTGGGTATATCATCAGGATTTTCATAAGTGCGGGGAGATTTCGCCCAAGTCCTTGTTTTTGTGGGTATAGTTCTAATCTGGCGCTCAGTGTAACATCTATTGTCCAGCGCCAATAAGCTAATTGCCGTCAGCTTTTATAAATTATCGGACTGCCTGGAGCATAGCTTGTGGGCTGTGGGCAATTGCATTGAGACTGAATTGATCTGGAGCCTGGCAGTTAGGCCTGGAAGCTGGTTTACTGCCTGAATTCCTCATACACTAGTGCCTGTGAGTTTCCTGTTTCACTGAACAGAACATCCAATAAGAATGAAACTGCATATAGCTCAATTAGCCACAGTATTAGTGCTCCTTTTAAGTGTTATTTTCACTACGGCAACTTATGCTCAGGATGAAATGCCAACTGAGCCAGATTCTATTGCCTTTTCTAAATCAGCGGCCGAACGCGGTAAGAGTTTCTATTTAATAAACTGCCAGCAGTGTCATGATGCGGATGGCAGGGCGCTGGCTAATATAGATTTCATTGCGGCGGATTTAACTGCACCGGATACCTGGTATTACGGAACATCCGCCTTACATATTTTTCGCAGTATTAAATTTGGCGCTGGCCTGGAAATGCCTCCATTTAAAGATTCGCTGGAAGACGAAACCATCTGGCAGATCGTAGCGCATGTATTAAACATTGGTCCTGAAGAGTCCCGGCCTTCACAAGACTAATTTGTCGAGGATTAGCTTATGACTAAGCAAACGAAAAAAATTGAAGAAGAAGTTGTAGAAAAATCAACTGAAGGGAATAAAGATTCGGAGAAAATGGTTTCCCGTCGCAATTTTATCAAAGGTACTGCCCTGGCCGGTGCCGGAGCAGCAGCCATGTTGCAATCCGAAAGCAGTGAAGCGCATGAGGCTGATGCGATGGATATTAAAATCCCTGATGAAATTCCCCGCACCCTGGCAGAAGCTGCCAAGCCTGCGAATTTTCCCATGAGCGGTGCGGAAGTATTCGCCAAGTTCATGAGCGACGAAGGCGTGGCTGGTTTCTTCTGTTGTCCAGGTAACTACAACATGATTAATGCCATCGCGGCAGAGGGCATTCCCTCCTATGGTGGTCGTTGTGAAGGCAATATGACTGCAGCAGCCGATGCCTTTACTCGAGTGACCGGTGAAATTGCGGCCACCTCGGGCACGGAAGGGCCCGGCTTTACCAATATGATTATGAATATTGGCGCGGCTAATTCTTCACGTACTCCCTTGTTGGTTATTGCCAGTAATAAAACTATTGGCGAGGACGATACCGAGCACGGTATTCAAACAGCCTATCAACAACCGCAAACCGATGGTCTAAAGAAGTGGGGTAAGCGACTCATTACGCCGAATCGTATTTATGAGTATTCCGCCTACGCCTTCAGACAATTGAAAACCGGGGTTCCAAAACCGGTTCATTTGGATTTCCCTGGAGAGATTTCCCGAGCCCGCTTCGAAGAGCCGGGTGAACTTCAGTACTACTACGATAAGACACGCTATCGAACAGAATCGAAAGCCCATCCGAATCCTGCGGACATAAGTAAGGCCGTGGAAATGATTCAACGGGCAGAGCGACCAATGATTGTTGCCAGCACCGGCGTATTCTATGACAAGGCATGGGATGCGCTGCTTGAGGTAGCCGAAAAGAATGATATCGCGGTAACTGAATCGGCGCCGATGCGAGGGCATTTTTCCGATGGCCATGAACTTTCTGCCAGTACCGCCCTGGATGCGGTACGTAGTGCTGACCTGGTGATCCTGGTGGGACAGTATTGCATGCCATCGATCGGTGAGTTTGCTTTTGGCCCTGATGCGAAGTGGATAAGAATCGATCCGGATGCAACGGATATTGGCAGAAACGTACCGATTGATCTCGGTATTGTGAGTTCAGAACAGGCTGCCCTGGAAGCATTGGCAGACGCCCTGCCTGCGCGGAATCGCCAGGGCTGGCGTGATGAAATAGCCGCTGCCCGCAAGGCCTTCGATGATCAGAGTGAGGAATATTACAATCTTGGATTGCAGTACAGTGCCGACACGGAATCAATTCATCCGGCAGTAATCGGCAAGCATCTTCAGGATTTTCTTTACCATGGTGATATAGCACCGGATCAGACTACGGTGGTTTCTGGTGGTTACGGTATTGGCCGCTACACGCGACGCTACTTGCGTGCTTATCGACCCGGGCAAATCTGTAATGGCGCTTACCAGTATGGCGCAATCGGTCCTGATATTGGTTATACCGTGGGAGTTGGGGCGGCAGTACAGAATGGCGTGGGACCTCAGGCCCCTTATAAAGGTGCGCCCATTGTAGGAATAACCGGTGATGCCGGTGCTGCATACTCTATTATGGAATTCGAAACTCTCGGCAAATATCGTATACCGGCGATCATGATTGTCTATAACAACAATGCCTGGGGTGTCTGGACTTCCGGTGCCGGTCGCGGTGCTGTGCGGGCCCAACACATGTACCTGTTCCAGGAGAACCTGCGTTACGAAAAAATTGCCGAAGCACTGGGTTGTAATGGTGAGTACGTAACCAGCCCGGAGCAGATGACACCGGCATTAGAGCGTGCCTACAAACTGGCTTCTGATGAAGGCATTTCAACCCTGATTAATTGTCAGGGCAAGAAAGAATTCTGGACTAACCAGTATCCGCCTTCAATGCCGCGGCATTTTGCGCCGGGCGCACTCGCTTACTACAAATAGACTGATAGTAACTAAGGCCTGGTAGTGAGTACTGTGTTCACAGCTGTTAAATCCGAGCTGCAAAATTATGCAGATCGCGGGATTTTCCAGAACTTTAGCGTGCGGGACCCCAGTGCCGGCCGGGCGGAGTTTAAATTCAGCTGGCTGGCTGAAAATCCTTTTCAGATTAACCTCAACCTGAACAAGAGTGAACTGGAAGTCAGGGATGTACTTCCTGCCGTACCCTATCGTTCAGATATGGATAAAGCCTTGCGAGAGTTTTTAAGTTCTCGCTGTGATAAAGCCATACCAGAACATCGGCGCCTCGATGGCGATCGCTTCAGCTTTCAATGCAAGAATCGCGCGGACACAGTTTCCATTGTCATCGGATTCAATTCTGATGATGCCGGGGATGCAGCAAAAACTTCAATCAATATGCTACATGAGATCTTCAACAATTTTCTGATGGAAGGACCCTACCAGAACTACATGGTAGAAGTTTTTAACGTTCCTGAGGAATAGCACATAGCAAGCTCAAGGAAGTTGCGTTTGCGGATGCGACCGTCGCCTGTAGGGGTGAAGCAAGCGTAGAGTATGCGTGAGCATACTGCGCAGATGAACGCATCCAATCTGTGATTGGATGCCGGGCAAGCGGGCGCCGAGCCTACATGGATGTATTAACAGCGTGTCGTAGACGTAAACGCAACTTCCTTGAGCGGCGAGCCTACTTGAGCTAAATAATGTGAACTAAGTAGTGTTGGTGCTTAGCGGCTTCTGCGATTGTTCTCTGCCACTGGCTGCATTAACAATCATGTCGGCAGTAACTGGTACCCGATTAAACTCATGACCATCTAGCGCATCGGATATTGCGCAGAGAAGGGCTGCCGTAGCGCAACCCTGGATGGGTTCGCCAACGCCTTTTACGCCAACCGGATTTTGCGGATCAGGAATATCTGTCGCCGCCCAGTCCATGGGTGAAGGGGAATCAAGGTAAGTTGGTAGTTTGCAATTATGAATTCCGGTTGCTGCAGGTAGGCCATTCTGGGGATCGTAAGCATGTCGTTCGTATCCCGCCATACCAAAACCCATTACTGCAGCACTCTTAACCTGGATCTCCAATCCGCGGGGATGGAGTACGGTGCCGCAGTCGGCAACGCCGAGGTAATCCAGGATTTCATATTTGCCGGTTTCGGTATCCAGTTCGATCTGAATAAAGCCGGCAGCCAGCGCGGGTACTGTGCCATCTTTGTCCAGGTTGTCGCGAGCGACACCGATCAGTCCGGTTCCGGCCAATCCGGCTACGGAACGGCTGGTCATGGAGTTAATATCTTCCGGCGCAATTTGCCCGGAATACTTTCCGCCCAGTTCAATAGCTCTGGTCGCTGCATCGGCATAGCTGATGAATGTAGACGGGTCTTCTTTGCGAAACACTCGCTCATCACCAATACCATAATCTTCCGGTGAGCCGCCCAACTCGATGGCAGCAATTTCCAGTAGTTTTTCCAGTGCATCCATGGCCGCCACATAATTAGTGCGGGTCATGGTAAAGGAAGTGTTGGAGCCAAACTGTCCCAGGTTCCACGGCAGATGACGACGGCTATCCCCGCGCTCAATAACACAATTATCCCAATTGCATTTCAGTATTTCTGCCGCCACGCGCGAAGTACCAGTATGAGAATAAGTACCCAGATTGCCGACTCCGGTGTGTATATGTAATTTGCCGTCGGGAGTAATTCGTACCAGGCCGTCGAAACCATTACTGCCGGCGGAATGGTAAGCCTGTCCAACGCCAACACCGATTACCTTGCTGCCATTGCGCTGCCCGCTCTGGGCGCGCTTTGTTTCCCAGTCGAATTGCTCGGCACCGATCGCCAGGGCTTCGGATAAGTGAGACGAAGTAAGCGTGCTGGCATTGGCCCCGTAAGTGTCATCACCTAGAGGAGCATTTACCTGCCTGATGGTTAATGGATCCAGTCCTAATTCCCGCGCCGCCTTGTCTAACAGTGGTTCTATGGCGGAATGAATCTGGTTCTGGCCAGGGCCACGCTGCGGACCTTTTAACGGTGTGTTGGTAAATACCGGTATGCCACGAAAACGCATGGCTTCCGGTTGATACACCAGTGAAACGGCATCTCCTGCTGAGGTCCAGTCAGAAAAGCCAGAGTTGGCACCATTGTCCTGGATAACATAGAGATCTACCGCGGTAATTCGACCATCGTTTCGAAAGCCAATTTTTGCCCGGCCCTGGAATCCATGACGGGCCGAGCCAATGTAATATTCTTCTTCCCGGCTAATGCGCAACATCACCGGTCGACCTGTCAGACGTGACATGTGTGCGGGAATGGACATGGCAGGATAGGGCCCGCCCTTGGAACCAAAGCCGCCGCCGCAATATTCGGCAACAAAAACCAGGTCGGCTGGATCGATGCCGATATAGCCAGCCAGTCCCGGTACGGGAAAGCTTTGGCTCTGGCTTGATCCATAGACGAAACATTTGCCGTTTTCCCAATAGGCCATTGCCGATCTTGGTTCCATAGAGTTATGGGAATAACTGGCGGTTACGAAACTCTCATCGAGAATGTAATCCGCCGCTGCAAAACCGGCATCCAGATCACCCACGGTCCATTCCCTTGCCGCTTCACCCTGGGGCAGTTCGTGATTATCCAGTGAAGCAAATTCGTCATCGCTCCAATGAATGGAACGGAAATCGTCCTGCATGGTGGCATTGCCAACATTGCCCTGGGTGCGAGCGTGAGGGCCACCAGGTTGTAGGCTGTCCAATGGGTCGGTAACAAAGGGCAGGGGTTCGAAATCGAAATTAATGGCCTGAATCGCATCTTCTGCGGTGCGCTCATCTACAGCGGCAACCGCCAGAATGGGATCACCCACATAGGCAGGTTCATTGGTGAGGATCGGATTGCCCAGGTTTGGCATTTGCGGGACATCGTCGGCGGTGAGGATGGCCACAACACCTTCCATTTGCAGGGCGGCGGACACATCGAGACTTACTACCCTTGCATGGGGTATGGGGCTGGTGAGCAGGCGGGCATAGAGCATGCCGTCTACCTTGAAGTCCTCGGCATACCTGGCTTTGCCGGTGACCTTGCCGTGTACATCAGGTGGGGTAAAGTCTTTGCCAATCAATGAATAAGCCATTGCTAACCCTCATTTTTGTAATCCGGTTCATAGCATATGCAAGGGCTCATCCAAGTGCAATGAAAGTCAGGGTTTTCGGTGTGAGAGAAAGAGGCTTTGTCTAAAAGATATTGTCGATACCGAACACAATGGCAGCCAGGGCGGTAGCCCATAAAGCGCAAGCCAGGCCATCCAGGATAGAGAACCTGAGCTTGTCGAAATCGGTAATTCCGAGCAGTGCCGGGATAATGCTGCGTATCGCCGGTATGAACCGGCCGACGAAGACGGCGAAGTAGCCATAGCGACGAATAACTGCTTCGGCTTTAGCGAAAGAGTCTTTCCGTTTCTCTACGAACTCGAGGTGATGAAAGCGTGGGCCAATCCATCTGCCTGCGTAATAACCAACGTGGTCGCCAAGCAGGGCACCACAAAATGCCAGGATTGCAATAAGTGGCAATCCAGCCAATTGCTGATCCAATACAATTGATGCAATGGCTACCAGGAACACGCCCGATATGAATAAGCCAATGCCTATGCATGCTTCGGCAAAAGCAAATAAAGGAATGAGGAAAACTGCATAACGCAGGTTTGCATCAACCCAATCGAACAGGAAGGAATCGATAGTCTGGACCTCTGGTCTTTATATTCTATACGCAAAAAAATGCCCGACCATATCACTATGATCGGGCATTTTTTTCCAAAGTTGTTATTCCCTGGCTTCGTTAATGGCAACGATAACCGGGGTGTTACCCATATTGCGCACCATGAAGGAAGAGCCAGGGGTGCGCCATTCCCACTTTCCGGCGGCATCCAGTTCGCGGCTTAGGCCATCTTCGCGAGTAATGTGTACAACTCCTTCAGTGCGTTGTACTACTACCGTATGGTTATTGTGGGTTCCTACTTCTGACTGCTCGCCGGGGCCCAGTTCCAGTTGATAGGACCGAAACCAGGGGTTTATCAGATCAGGCTCAGATGAAATTCCCCCGGGAGCATCCTGGTTACCTTCGACGCCATCGCCGCCGTTTACAAAGGCAATAATGCGAAGTAATCCAGGGCCGTCATTGGAAACCTTGTGAGTTAGGGGTTCGCTGTAGTATTCAGGAATCGCTCTGACCGGGGCGGTGGAAGGGCCTGCCCCGGTGCGAATAGTCGTCAACAAGATTGGTTGATCGTGTACATGGGCAAAAGAAATGTCTCCAGGGTTTACCTGTACATCCAGCAGGTACATATTGCCTTCATTGTGCACGGTGCGGTGACGGGGTTCGTCCAACAAGTGCACGACTTTTTCATCGGAGAAATCCGTTTGTTGCGCCACAACAGTTACGCCTGTCACTAAAAACACACAAGCAATTACTTTCCTGCTCAGTCGGTGAATTTTCATAAATTGCTCCATTTGTAAATTTGTTTCAGATGTTTAATCGCCAGATGAACCAGGCAGGGCAAACACCAATAATTCGTCATCCTTATCACGACCACCGCCGGCTACGGCGATGTATTGTCTGTCTTCATGCTGATAACTCATGATCGGACCATGTAAACGTTGATCTACGATGACCTGACCACGCTTCACGCCGGTGGCCTTATCGAATGCGACCAGGATAGAGCCGGTTTCTTCCGGGTCAATTTCATCTTTGGAAGCGAGATAGGAAATAACCAGGGAACCAGTTACCAGTACGCCGCCTTCAGCAACTACATCGTTAAACACTGAGCCAAGATCACCCAGATTCAGGTGGGCGATTGCTGGATGATCGGTGGGTCCCTTACCAAGAGGTATCTGCCACACGTGTTCGCCAGTATTTAAATCGATAGCGGTAATGCGGCGATAAGGTGGTTTCAATAAGGGCAGGCCTTGCGGGCCGCCGCTGCGATCATAACGGATGACATAGGGCCAGTCGGAAGTTCCTTCCGGAGGCTCCACCAGTGCCATGCCCGTTGGTCGTGTTACTGAAGGGATGTAAATAATTTGTGTTTCCGGATCCATGGAAGCCCCAGGAAAGTTGGCGCCACCTCCGGCTCCCGGAACGACATAGGTGGAGGACTTGCCATCGGTTCCCTGGACGATGGGCGGAGTAAAAATGTCTCCCAAGACAAAATTCTCGGCAATCTCCAGCGCCTCGGCTCTCAACTCTGGTGTGAAATCGATTAAATCATCTTCAGTCGCACCGATTTGTTCAAAGGGTGCGGGTCGAGTCGGAATGGGTTGCGTTGGATGTGCCCGTTCGCCTGGTACGGTGGAAGGTGGAACCGGCACTTCTTCGATTGGCCAAACCGGTTCACCGGTAGCGCGATCGAAGACATAGGTGAATCCAGTTTTTGAAACCTGTGCGATTGCCTTAATCGGTTCGCCATCGACAACGATGTCCACCAGGTTTGGCGCGGAAGCGATATCGTAATCCCACAAACCGTGATGCACTGTCTGAAAGTGCCAGATACGTTCGCCGGTTTCTGCATTCAGCGCAACAATGCTCTCTGCATAAAGATTCTCACCTAACCGATAACCTCCCCAGTAATCGTTAGTAGGTGTAGACGTAGGCAGGTAAACAATTCCCAGTTCGTCATCGGCAGACATGTAAGTCCACACATTGGTATTGCCAGCGACAGCCCATGAGCCGTTTTCCCAGGTGTCGTTAAACTCCTCGCCAGGTTGAGGGATGGTGTTAAAGCGCCATTTGAATTCGCCGCTGCGGGTGTCATAGGCACGAACGTGTCCGGGAGGACTGCGGTTGTTCATGCTGTAGTCGAATATCTTCGAACCAATGATGACAGAATTGCCGACAGCAATTGGTGGCGCACCGTGGGTAATATTATTCATTTCGAATTCGAGTCGACCGAGATTCTGTTTTAAATCGACAAACCCATCTTCACCGAATTCGGGATCGGGTTCTCCTGTGGTGATATCGATAGAGACTAATTGTTTGCCGAGCGTAGCCAGAAAGATTCGCTCAACTTCGCCATCGGTCCAGTATTCGATACCGCGAGTCTGTACCGGCGAAAAATTGGGTGGTCCCAGTCGGTAACTTTCCGGGTCGAAGACCCATAATTCTTCACCGGAAGCTGGATCCAGTGCCACCACCTGTCCATGGTTGGTATTGGTGTACATGATGCCGTCTATATAAAGAGGCGTAGCCCGATAGTCACCAGTAGGGTAGAGCAGATCTTCCGGAATGCGCAGATCAGCAGATTGCCAGCGCCAGGTGACTTCCAGTTGTTCGAAGTTGCTGCCATTAATCTGGTCAAATGGCGCGTACTTGGAGGAGAAATGATCGCCTCCGTGGTGCAGCCATTGGGCGTTAACTGATGCGGCTTCCGGATCCCCAGGGGAATCGCTGCAAGCTGCGAGTAATGAGACTAGCAGGATAGTCAGGGCTGAGTTACTCATTGTTTTCATAGAGCATTCCTACTGTTTGATTATTTCTTCTTCGTCTGCTTCCAACAAGCTTTGCAATACGCCCTCGGTTGGTATAGTCGTGGTATCCCTCAGGACGTATATGCTGTGCATATTTTCTTTATGAGACACGGTTTGCATGCGAACTTCAACCTCAAGCTGGGAGCCATTCATGCTTTCCATTATTCCCTCAAATTCTTCTGTGTCCCCTCCTGCCTGGCTGCTGGGGTTGCCTACGAAAAGCTCATCCATATGAATTTTGCCGATTGCTTGTTCTGCCGTATAGCCAAACTTTTCCTGCGCTTTTTTGCTCCAGGAGCTAAGCAGTCCAACCTCATCGGCCACCAGGATAATATCCAGTGTATTGTTTACGATGAACTGCAAATTCGCTTCTGACTGCTCTTTGTCAGTGAGTAGTTCACTGATTCTCTTGTTCGTATTCTCAACTTCAGCCAGCATTAGAGAGACGATGATAATGGGGTAGGTTACTAACTCCATGTAATAAATTGCCAGATAAAGTTCGTCCAGCGCCAGCGAAGGCTGCACTCCCCGCAGCATTAGCAGGCCCATTGCCGACAGGGAAAACAGAATGCGGCTGGCACTAATGTTTTCTATGAACTGCCAGCCTTCCCAGATAAGTAAAATTGTAACCAGTAGTACCGGAGCCAGAGCGATATAGGCATCAAGCGAGGGTTGTTCATATGTTGGTAAAGCAAATACATAGGCAGCAACCGCGAAAAAACCAACCCCGAGAATTACGGCTGCATTTCGTTTGTAGTTCTGGGTTCTGTTATTGGCTTCATAGAGGGCAAACAACAATATGGCCGTACCCAGAAATTGCAGCAGTATGTTAGCGGAGAGCGCAATAAGGTTTTCTGGTGCAATTATAAGAAAGGAATCGGGGATTACACGCAACGCTTCGAAGATTGCGGCAAAGGCAACAATCTTAAAATAGGGTTTGCGCTTATTTAAATAACTAACCCAGAAGCCCGTTGCCAGGGCGAGAATCAGAACGCAAACGAAAAACTGCGATAGAAATTCCTGGTAAAACAAATCTTCCATTTGCGTTTAGACTGCTCTTCTATTCTAAAACGTTCTCATCCAGGAAAGAAAAGATAGAACCATAAACTCTCAACATTTCATCCGCTGGAAATCCACCGTGGAGACCGTTGGGCACGGTAACCAGTTCGTTGATTACTTCGGCTCGACTCAAGCCATCATGTAGCTGCAGCGCGTGATCATAGGGTACGACCGGATCGGCATCGCCATGAATAGTAATAACCGGTGGCAGGTCGGGACGAATGTATTTAAGCGGTGAAACTCGTTCGGCAATTTCGTACATATCAGCTTGGGCGCCAAGCCAACGAACGGCATAACTCTTTTGATTAATGCCGTCTAACAGATCACCTACATCGGTAATGCCGTACCAGTTAACTATGGCTGCTACTTCGGGAGTTTCGTCACCCAGGCATTGACGATCCAGACCCGCTTCCGAGGGAATCATGCCTGTGGTCAGTGCCAGGTGTCCGCCGGCTGAATTTCCGGAAACAACCAGTCGGTCAGTATCGAATCCGTATTGTTCGGCATTACGCGCAACCCAGCGTAAAGCGCAAAGGCTGTCTTCCACTGCTGCCGGTGCAAGAGATACATTGCCGAGTCGGTATTGTACATTCACTGCAGCCCAGCCCTGTTCAAGGTAAGGTAAAAGCCGTAATACATTGCCTTCTTTGGCGCCAGCAACCCAGCCACCACCGTGGTAATAAATAAAGGTTGGAGCGGGTCCGTCACCGTTACGGGATTGATATACGTCGATCTTTAATTCCACGCCATTGGCGCGGCGATAGGTGATATCCGGGATTACGCGAAACTCATTCTGGACCGTAGCTGCCCAGGCGGCTGAATCCGAATCTTGTGCTGTGGCGCTAAAAGTCGCTGAAAACGCGACAACGAATATTGAAATAAAGCTAATTGGTTTTGACATGGGCTGGCCTCTCTTATTTGTTTTAACAACTCTTGCTATTGGAGACCTACTGAGGAATGACCTCAATCGGTATGAGGCCTAAGTGTATCGCATCGACAGGGAGCTTGGCAGTATCGGGAATTTGGGCTCAGCTGTTGAAAAAGCCGAATTCTTCGACGTTATCAAACGGAAACTGGTTGCTCTGGCTATAGCCGGTGCTAATGCCCTGGGGTTTGTGGAAGCGATATCTTGATTAGTTAGAAAGGTTATCCTGCCAGTTCAGGGCGTTGTATTTCTCCAGGATTTCCAGCACTTCATCGATCGGAACCGCTCGCAATTCGCCGCGACTACTGCTCACGGTGCTTGCCTTCAAAATGGCGTTGTAAATCGCTTCTTCCGTAGCTTCCGCAGTAGCTGCAAAAAGCGGAGACATTGACGCATTCACCAGCTCTTCGATTGCAATCGGAGCTTCACTGGTTCTTGGTTTGCGCGCCGCGGGATTGGTAGAGAAAGAAATCACATAATCTCCCGATCCGTTGCTGGCGTAGGAGCCGGTTCTTCCAAGTCCCATAATGGCTCTAAGTCCAAGTCGATCCAGGCTGCGGGCGTTTAGCGGTGCATCGGTGGCAACTACTATCATGATAGAGCCGTCTTCCCGATCTTCATCCTGCTGATTTTGTACTAAATCGCGGTAGGGATAAGTGCCGAGCTCACGGCCAACCGGGGCGCCATTAATACTCATGATGCCGCCGTAATTGGTTTGTACCAGTACGCCAACGGTATAGCCGCCGAGTTCATCCGGTAGCACCCGCGAACTGGTTCCTATGCCACCTTTCCAGGCAAAGGCCTGGGTACCGGTTCCGGCACCAATGCTGCCTTCAGCAACCGGGCCGCTGCTGGCACTATTTAGTGCAGCGAAGACTTCTTCTCTCTGCACAGGATCAGCCCACATATTGTTAACCACGGAATCGTTGGTTTCACCGACGACAGGATTAACCGTGTGTTCCCCCATACCTGGTTGGGTATAGACCCATTCCTTCAAGGCATTGGCTGCACTCCATACGCACAGCGTGCAGGTTAAGAGAATGGGTGTTTCAATCTCGCCAAACTCCCGTACCTGGGTTTCGCCGATAAGTTTCCCATAGCCGTTGCCGGTATGAATCCAGGCGGGTACGGGATGAGTATAAAGATTACCGGGTGCAGGAATAATTGCGGTAACGCCGGTGCGAATATCGTCGCTTTCTATCTTTGTAGCGTGACCGACCAGTACTCCTTCCACGTCGGTAATCGCATTATGGATACCGGTTGGAAAGATACCCACCTGCAAACCGATATCCCGTGCCCGGGGACGATCATCAGTTTGAGCTGTCAACAAGATTGAATGCGAGCAAATAGTGAAGAATAGAAAGAGTTGAATTATTTTATTAAACATAGATTGATTGTTTTAAGAAATTAAAAGAACAAAGAATTATCAGTAAGGCGGTAATACGACCCATAGTTCCCCCGTCTTCAAAACCATTATTCAGGGGCTAGATAGTAAAGTGGCGGGGCAGCCAGTACAAATCTCTTAGCCTAAAAATGAGCCAGAATCCTTGCCATCTTGCGATCAGACGCTGATTTCAGGCGCCAAAGCCAAGAAAGCTCATGCAGAATCGGGAGGTGCCGGTCACGGCGAGAAGCATGGGAATAAGAAAAATGACAAACAGCGAGCCATTCAAAAGTAGGTAAGTTCCAGGGTTTCGTCTAAACATGCCATAGATAACTGCTATCCCCGCCATGCTGAAAGCAATCATCCAGAGAGTGGGAGAGTTGCAAGCCAGTACACTCCCATAAATTACTCCATACTGTACGATGGCGAAACCGCCGCTCACATTGTTTGGATCACTGACAACGGTCTGTGCCCAGTTAAAGAACAACAAAAAAGAAATTAGCGGGAAAGCCAGCAGTGAGAATGCGATCTTGAGTTTGGTGATTTTCATTTACTTAATATGTCGTCAATTCCTTTGCGACCTTCAATCATGACATTGTTCAGGTGAGGTTCGCTCAGTAATTTGTCGCCAAAGTCTGACATCATTTGGGTTACGCGCAGTTTCGATTCGATGCGAGATGCCATGACGCTGGATCTAACTTGCGATGCAACGTATACCAAGGATGCAATTACACCCAGGGCGCCCAGTAGTTCAGCTATAGCTGCCAGTTGACCCCAATTCATGATTACTGCGAGCTGATTTGAATTCCTGTTAATGCATCTGCGCTTGATGCCAGCTCAGTATCACCGTCTGGGAATTCATTGGATTGAAGAATAAAAGCTAGAATGGCGGCATAACTTTGTTGCGATAAGCTGCCGGGATCTTCCGTTGGCATTTCCGTGCTCATCTTCTCAAGCAGTTCTCCCAGCGTCCGACCTTCCCAGATGAACATGAAGCTGAGCCCGATCAGGCTAGGGGAGTTACTATTGCCACGGAGGTCGGTGGAATGGCAGGAAGCGCAGCGGGCGGCGTATTCTTCGGCGCCTCTTTCTGCCTGGGCCTCGGTATACACGCCGTCCTGTAGGGATTGGCTGAGAACAACCGGTGCACTCAGTAAGCACAGCGCACAAACTGCAAATTTTGTAAATCTTCTACTAATTGCCTGGAAGTGCGAATACATGTATCGAGTTTCCATTTCGCGGTCGGGTTAATTCCGGTGCCAGGTCCCTGGGTAACATGCCGGACCAGCTGGCACCGCCAACTCCAACCGGCATTGCAATGTACTGTTTGCCATCAATCATGTATGACATGGGAAAGCCCTGGGCGGAGGTTGTTACTCGAGTCTGCCATAGTTTTTCGCCTGTCTCCGCATCGAAGGCATAGTAGTACCGATTCCAGTCACCAACGAAAACCAATCCACCAGCAGTGGTAAGCGCGGCTGTGTTTATAGGCGCTCTTTGTCGATAGCGCCACTTGATATCACCCTCGGGAATATTCATCACCAGAAGTTCGCCGAGGTTTTCTTCGGCGTCATGATGAGGGTAGTTGATTCGACGAACTGGTCCAGCTCCACCACCACCTAACACTTGTTCCGTGGGTCCAAAAGTTGCCAGTTCGCAGTTAAGTGTGATGGGAATGTACATTGCTTCTGTTTGTGGTGAGTAGGCCATGGCACGCCAGCTTTTAAAACCGGAAGTACTTGGGCACATATCGATCTGTTGGCCGATGCGAGGAATCATGCCATCGCGATAAGCAATATTGCCATTGACTGGATTTACGTTGACGATAGTTTGATAACCCACGTCAGTGGCCCGAACTATGCCTCCAGTTTCGCGATCCAGTTGCCAGAGAATTCCCAGCTTCCCCATCTTGAAAAGCGAATCACGGCCATCGATATCGATTAATACGGATTCAAAATTTTCATCCATATCATGGGTTTCACCGGGCAAGTGTTGGTAATACCAGTTCATCTCACCTGTGTTTGGATTTAGCGCGATGGTTGAGTTGGTATAAAGCGCATCCCCATCGGTACCCCGTACTGCTCTGGCCCAGGGTTTTGCCTGTGAGGTACCCATAAAAACAAGATTACGTGCAGGATCGTAACTGCCTGCCTGCCATGAATCACCACCGGCACGAAATCGTAAAGGCAAATCACTCCAGGTATCACCACCGGGTGTGCCTGGTGCGGCAACAGTTTCGAAACGCCACAGCTCTTCTCCGGTCTGCGGATCGTGCCCGGTGAAATAGCAATTTCCTTCTTTGTAGCGTTCACAACCGGTGATTCCGGTAACCAATACTCCATTGGCAACAATTGGACCTGCCGTGTAGAAGTAACCCATGGCGGGATCGGCGGTTTGAGTTTCCCAGACCAGGCGTCCTGTGCGGGCATCCAAACCACGGATACTGGCATTTTCTGTAGCGTAGTAAACCATGTCCCCGTAAATCGCCAGATTTTTCTGCACACCACGGCCAACACCTGCGAAGGCAGTTGCTGCCATGGCTGCGTCACCTAATTGTTCAGCAGTAATTTCCCGTTCTGTCTCATCGATAGATGGAGTTATTCCTGGTCGATACTCCCAGATTAAATCGCCACTGGCTGCATTAATGGCTTGCACCACACCCCTTGGACCTGGAACAAACATTAGCCCATCGTGTACCAGGGGAGCAGCCTGTCCTGCGCCGGTGTCATCCAGGGCCATTGACCAGACCAGTTGCAATTGATCGACATTGTCAGCATTGATTTGATCCAGGGGACTATAGCCCCAACTGCGCGGTGTTCCCCGCCAACTGAGCCATTCCTCGGTAGGAGGGTTTTGCAGCATGTCATCGGTGACCGGTTGGTATTCGAGTATTTGTGAAATGCTCGGTGAAGCTGCCAGACTGAGCAACAAGGCGATGAGATGGGTTATCTTTTTTGTCATTTTTGTGATCAAGCTTTATCCACGAGGAGAGGGCAGCATAAACACTCACGGGATTACAGTCCAGCTATAGGCAATGAATATAAGCCCTGGAAGGACGGGCAGGTTCAGGCTGATGCCTGTTTACTTTTTCCAGAGTCGATGAACCGACGAATGTTTCGCAGCAATACGTCGCGGCGATAAGACTTGGAGAGAATAGTGGTGTCTGAAGGGATGGAAGCCATGCCTTCTGCTCTGTTATTTGGTGATGAAGTCGTGGACCGGTCGACCGATTAATGCTTCGGGCGTTATAGCGCTCAGAGTCTTGTTAACGAAACGGACCTTATGATCCAGGTCCATTATCTTGACAATGGTAGGACTATTATCGGTAGTAGCTTTATGAATTTCGTCGGAAGACTTTTCGTCCTTGTTTGTTATAAATCGCGCTCTGAAAAGCGTAGTTCTGAATTTCGGATTTAAGCAGGAGAATCAGGGAGTTTTCGCAGGTTGATCTGGGTCGTAGAAAAAGGCCGCCAGGCCAGGAATTCCGCGGCTTTGACACATTTTGTTTCATTCGAAGCCTGATCAAATGTGTTATCCCCACCCCAATCTGTGTAGCATAGGCGCACCAGCTGTTTTACGAAAAATAAGAATGCCGTTTTCAAGCACTATGAAGCGATTTTCCCAGCACTACTTCATCTCTGTATCGACGCTGATTTTCTCCTTTCTTACGCTGATCTCAGCAACTCAAGTGTCCGCCCAGCCACCGATCGAAGTGACTGAAGAGATACTGCGTGAGGTGTTTCCAGACGCGGATCAATTTTCTCCAAAAGAGGGAGAGCCGCCGGTTTACAGAGCGCTGCGAGCAAATTCTGAAACCAGTGAAATGGAAACCACCGGTTATCTGTTTGAGACACCGGATTTACCGCCGGAAGAGATCGGCTACTCGGCACCGATAGACGTACTGGTGGGTATGGATTTAAGAGGAACCATTACCGGCATTAAGGTGTTGCATTACATCGAATCCTATCGATCTATTCGCGGGGACTTCATCAATAGCGAATATTTTCCCGATCAATTCGAAGACAAGAATATTGTCGAGGGCTTTCGTATCGGTCGCGATGTGGATGGAATTTCCCGGGCGACCATTACTGCCTGGGCAGTAGCGCGAGGAGTACGTAATGCGGCAAGAAGAATCGCCGAGTCTTATCTAAGTGATTCAGAATTTGTAGCACTAACCACTACTGATGCTGTTGCTTTGCAAGTTCTTGCCGGGCAAAGCTGGGAAGACATGGAAGAAAACGGATTGGTGGTTAACTGGGCAATCCCCCAGCCGGATGGAACTGAGCTACACCTTTCATTGGCCTTTATGGGTCACGATGGTTTGGGCGAGTTATTGGTGGGAGACGTCGATTACTCCCGCGCCGATCGTGAAGCCAGCGCAAGGGTTCGCGACGGTAATATGCTGCTGGTTGGGATCGATGGTAATTCTTCGCAGCCCTTCAGGCAGGAAAGGCTGGCGGTACAGCAGGGCGAAGTAGTATTTCCAATCGAAAGGCGCCGTTTCGTTTATGTGGGCAGCGCCGACTACGGCAAGATTGCCGACCAGGTTCGTTTTGCCGGTGCCATGGTGCTGGATCCAGAAATCGATCTGAATCAGCCTTTCGATGTGTTGTATAACACCGGCGGTCGCGTAGGCGAGTTTGGCTCCATTGCACGCACCTCTTACCAGGTTCCGCAACTGCCTCTGGCCCTGGCAACTGGCCAACCTATTCCACCAGAGCTCCTGCCTGAATACGAAGATGACTTAACGGCTTTTCAGAATGAAGGGCTTTATGCCAGCCTGATTAACGATGCACCCTGGATGGACGTGGCAATTTTATTAGTGCTGCTAGCCATGGTAATGACTGCGTTTTTGAGAAAGAGTGCAGCAATCCGTTGGGCGACGCTGGTTTTTACACTGGTGTATTTGGGTTTTATGGATGGTGGCTTTGTGTCCGTCTCTCATATAACCAACTTTGTGAAGATCGGGCCATCCATGTTTAGAAGTGATCTGCCGCAACTATTGATTATCGCCTTTACTGTTGTAACTACTCTGTTCTGGGGTCGGGTGTTTTGTTCATCCCTATGTCCGTTTGGCGCACTGCAGGATTTCATCGCTCTCTTTATGCCAAGGCACTTCCAGAAAGAATTGCCGGCCGCTATTCATGACAAGGCGATTTACATCAAGTATTCCATTCTTGCTTTCCTGATCATCATGGCGATTTCCTTTACCAATCTGAGTTTGTTCCAGTACTTCGAACCTTTCGGAACAATCTTCTACTTCAGTCAGTCTTATTTGTTGTGGGGAATACTGGCGGCGTTTATTCTGGCGTCGATCTTCATCTCAAGATTCTACTGTCGTTATGCCTGTCCACTCGGCGCAGCTTTGGGTGTTATGGCTTTTGTCTCGCCCTGGCGCATTAAGCGAGTACCGCAGTGTGATGTATGTAAAGTGTGTGAGCATTCCTGTCCCACCGGTGCTATTCGTGGTCCAGAAATTGACTTCAAGGAATGTGTGCGCTGTGATATTTGCGAAAGCAAGTTAATTGCTCGTTCTGGTGTGTGTCAGCACGACATGGAAACCGTTAAGGTGCGCATCAAGCACTGGGATGCGGTGGGCGCAACTAACTAGACTCATTTATCTCTAATCTTTGTACTGATCGTGACGCCTTACCCAAGCCATGGTGAAAGATAGGCTATCTTCGTCTCTGCCTTTCGGTGTCATGTCCATGATGTGGTAGGCCATGTTGAATATATCCAGGCTGCGGGTGAAGGTGGAGTAGGTGTGGTAGATATCGCCGTTTTCGTCTTTCTGAAACACACTAAAACCCGGTGCTTCTTTCATCTGAAACGCTAAGGTATCGAAGTTGTAAGCCGCT
Organism: uncultured Pseudohongiella sp.; assembly: GCA_964616225.1. Classification (GTDB taxonomy): domain Bacteria; phylum Pseudomonadota; class Gammaproteobacteria; order Pseudomonadales; family Pseudohongiellaceae; genus UBA9145. Next base: position 179,831 of record CAZTTE010000004.1, on the reverse strand, counting down.
TCCCCTGATTCTCTCTGTGCTTTGGTAAAGGAAACCCGATAATCGAAATTGAAGTCGTTATTGAGTGAAGAGTACCAGTCGAAACTCCAGCCCATGCGTTCTTTATAAGCATTGATGTTTTCAATTGGCGCACGGCTGATGGCAATAAGCCTTATATCTCTATGGGCGAGATGGATATCCATGCCGTTATAGTTGTCTGCCCAAAATGAACAGCTGGGCAGCCTTCTTCCCAAACCGGGCCCAGCATGAAGTGATACACGGCAAGTTGCGAATGCTTGCCGAATATTTCCGCCAATCCTAACTCGCCCTCATTGCCAATAAAGCGATATTCCTTTCTATTTTTACCCGGGGCAGGGCGCGTCGCTATGCAGCCAATTCAACTCTGAGGCGAGTAAATTCTTTTTCCTTCTCCAGGAATACACGACTGGCTTCCAGCCATTCTTCTCTGGATATGGTTGCTTGCTCAGCCATCTCCTACTCCTTGTCGAGTTTAAGATAGAGATTGCTTTATCACGGGCACAAAAAACCCGTACCGGTTTGGGTACGGGTTCGATTAAAGCGAAGAAAAAAGCAGCAGTTAGTTGCTGGCCTGCTGTTCTTTGGCCCGGCCTGCGCTCAGGATATTGGGAATCGCGTAGTTGCCTTCGTGGCAGGCGTATTCGTACATGACGTAATCCGGTTCATTTGTTAGCGGCATAGAGATGGTAAAGGGCTGGGTGTAGATTTCAGGATCAGTAATCGTCGCTGACCAGATGATGGTGCCTTCACTGACTCTGGTGAAGCGTTCGACTACATGCAGGTCTTCGGTCACCGGTACCCCTTTTAAGCGGGCGCCGGCACTGCTACTGGCGATCATACCGCGATCGTTGAAATTGGTTGTTTCAACCACCAGCGTGTCATCTTCCCAGTGAGCGACTGAGTCACCCATGTAAAGCTTCACCTTGTCATCGATCGGCTTGTCCTTGTTGAGATGGATCGTGCGTACGTCATGAATCATTTCGTAGACGATGGTGAAGGTGTCAGGAGTCTGAATAAAACGATAAGCATTGTTATAACCGGCCGGCAACATGGAACCAGGTACGCCACGGGTTAAACAACGATCCCAAACTGTGTGATAAATGTAGTGATCTTCCACATGGGCAAAGTAATAGTCCCGCACCGCCGCCGCTGATTCTCGTAAGGGGGCTCGGCCATTTGGTGGATCGACGATTAGAGAAGTCTGCCCGGTAGAAAGAACCGTATCACCGGAATCCAACCAAACCTGGTTGTAACCGCCGATATTGCCGCCAACTTCCACTACGATGTTGTTGTCTGCAAACTCACGACGCTCGGCAACATTGCGCTCCATGGCGGCTATTTCATCTTCGCTAAGAAAGGCGCGACCCTGCAGAGATGCGGGGCGTTCCATCGGTGTAATAGTGTCGTTGGTCCACACGCCGGAAAAGTCAGGCTGACCATCTACCGTGCGGGGAACGATGTAATCCTGGGCCGACGCGATAGTCGTGCCCAGGAATGCGGTAGTGAGGAGAACGCCAGTTAGTGATCTTTTTATTATTTCCATGGGAGTCTCCTCACCTGTTTACTTGTGAAAGTTTTGAATTAACGGCTGTCCTCTTCCAACCAGGAAAAGTCGTCAGCAGTTGGATCGAACAGCTGGGAGAACTCACGACGACGAGCGTCTTCTTCCTGGGCAGTCTGGATAACGTCTTCAGGAATGGGTTCGCCCACTACGATGCCGCGCGGTGTTGTAGGTGCATAGTAGATTCGTGCATTCGCCATTTCATCGGTAGTCGCCGGGCCGTATACCACGTCCTGGGTCGGGTCAGGATTAAACCGGTTAGCCTCTGAATTATCGAACCACCAGCTCATGTGCATGGTCGAACCTGCAGGAACGAACTTTGGCACTTCGTATTCGTAGAGGAACTGCCAATTGAAGTCGTAATCAGGTACCCACAACAACACTTCGCGCTCACCGTCTGGATATTCCAGTTCGTAACGCATCGCTTTACCGCGGTAGTGCATGTGAGGGCCCATTGAAAGAAGATAGATATCTTCTTCAATGGCGTAAGTGTTGTTGACTTCGTAATTCGGGTGTCCGGCAGGAATTGTCCAGCCACGATGAGGTAGCAGGTTGGTTTCAACCACATGGTTAATCACATCGCCTTCTTCATAGAACTTGAAGCCAGCGCGGGTCATGTCATTTACCGCTGTGCCTTCACCGGTATCCTTGTGGTAATGCATGTTTACTGTGATAAACGGATCTTCCGGTAGTAGGACTCCCCAGCCTTCCGGATAGGTGAAAGGTCCGCGACCCGGAACGCCAACTCCCATATGACTGGAAACGATATGGTGTACATGGGGACCACCGGGATCGAGTTCGGCCATTGAGATCCAGGCAGGGTTTTCATGGGCGCCTTCCGGAACAGGCATTTGAATAGTTGGCTGCCAGTCTTCCACTTCATCGGGTACATAGACTGCTTCTTCGAACTGAACTACCAGGTCTGGATCGCCAATCCACCATCCTGATTCTGGCAGAGTGGTTCCAGCACCATCTGCAACTAATGCGCTGGAACTTGCCGTGTCCGCTGGATTTCCTTCCAGGGCTCCACTGTCTACCCAGGCAATCAAGAGTTCTCTTTCTTTTTGGTCCATGTAGCGCTCGCCTTTAAATTCCCCGCGATGGCGCTCGTGAGCACCCCAGGGTGGCATGTACTTCGTGGCTACAGCGTTTCTGATCACAGGCGCCCAGGTCTTGGCCTGCTCAAAATTATCCAATGCCATTGGCGCGAAAATCCCGCCCACATCAGGTGGATTATCCTGATGGCAGGCTACACAGTTTTTCTGGAAAATCGGCAGGGCATCGGCATAGAAAGTAGGGGCATCGCCCTGGGCATTTGCTACTGAAAACGCACCAGCTGCGAATAGGCCTAAAAGACTTGTAAAGAGGGGCTTGGGAACAAGAAAAGTAGGGAGCTTCATAGTTCTTCCTGGTTATTGTTTTGAATCCACCAGACTCTAATCCTAATTCCCTGATTTGTCTACAGTTAACAGGGCTAGAGGCCCCGAATTTCGGGCGAAAATTGTGCCTTTCTGTAACAAGAATTCCTGCAATATCCCCATAGGAAAATCCATCTGATGCATCGGTTTTTGCGATTAATTCAATCGTAATAAATCATTTTACCGATTAAAGAACAGGCGCTATTGTTATCCAATTGAAGCAAAACTGATTTTAAGAAAAGGGGATTAGCGTGGAACAATCTGTACCAAATGTAGTTTTCAAAACCCGAGTGCGGGATGAGTCAATCGAGGGAGAAAATCCATTTCGCTGGCAGGATCTGAGCAGCGAGGAGATTTTCAAGGGCAAGCGCGTCATCGTGGTAGCGCTACCCGGTGCCTTTACGCCAACTTGCTCCAGTACACATCTGCCAGGATTCGAAGGGAAATACGACGAGCTACGTACAAAAGGTATCGATGAAATTTATTGTCTTAGCGTAAACGACGCCTTCTCCATGTTTCAGTGGGCGAAACAACTAGGCATTAGCAAAGTAAAAATGTTGCCAGACGGTAACGGCGATTTCACCCGTGGCATGGGTATGCTGGTGAAGAAAGAAAACCTCGGATTTGGCGATCGTTCCTGGCGCTATTCGATGCTGGTTGAGAATGGTGAAGTTGTAAAACTGTTTGCCGAGCCAGGCAAGTCTGACAACTGTGCAACGGATCCATTTGAGCTAAGTGATGCTGATACGATACTGAATTACCTGGAGTCCAGACAAGCTCTCCAAACGCAGGCTGCTTAATTAAGCCCAGCCTTGCATACTTTAGGGCGGTAGTTCCCCTGCCGCCGTTTTTTTATTCTTCTATTGTTGCTCTTCTTCATCGTCACCGAAGCGTCTCTGCCTGGCCGCTTCGTAGGCTGCTCTCAATTCGCCGATACGCATGAGTTGATTGAGATAATCTTCATTTTCATTGGCAATGCGAAACATTTCCTGTCGAAAGCCTTCATAGTCCTGTGACAAGAATTCGCGAATTTCGCTGTCAGGTTCCAGGCGGTCGATGCCACGGCGCAGGGCAAAGGGATCCATACCTTCGTCCCCAAATGCAAATCGAATCTCCGCCATGGCATTGCGATTTATATCCTGGCGTAAAACGATAAAGAACCTGGGTTCGCAGTTCCTGACCCGGATGTGGGAGCTGGTGCGACGCTCTATACGGCAACGGATTTTGTACTTATCAATCTCAGTTAAATCATTGAACATGTCGTAGAAAGATTCTTCGGCGCTACGCAGCTGAAAACGCATCGATTGTAAGGAGCGTTCACCCACGATATCGATTTGCTCGATGGGCCGATCATCTTCTTCTGCGATTTCTTGCTGCTCTTCGTCCTGTGCAAATGCAAACTTCGAAACTGCCATCATGAGGATGAATGCAGTACTGATTTTGAATTTTATACCTGACGATCCGCTTTTAGGAGTAAGTAGGTGGCGGAGTGCTGACAATTCTATGAACCTTTCTTCCTGCCAAAACGTTTTTCCCAGGCGCTTTCGTACCGCCCTTTGAGTTCACCTATTCGTGATAGCAGATTTCGATAGTCACTATTTTCCATAGCGATTCGAAGCATTTCCTGTTTCATGGCTTCGTAATCTTGAGACAACATTTGACGAATTGCACTATCCGGTTCAAGGCGCTCAATGGCTCTTTTCACTCCATAAATATCCATGCCTGAGGGTCCGTACGCATTGCGCAATTCCATCATGACATCGCGGCCCATACCTTGTCGAAAGTCCTTTAAGAATTTGGGTTCGCAGGAACGGGAAGAGAAATAAGTTCCGAGTCGTTTCACATTGCGACAGCGGATCTGGTATTTCTCTACGCTGTTCAAATCGTTAAAAAGCGAGTAAAGCGCGTTTTCTGCATCCCTGATCTGTACGCGCATGGACAGGAGTGAGCGTTGGGTGACTACATCAATCTGCTCAATCGGTCGTGTGTTTTCTGCTGTGCTTTCTGCTGTGTTTTGTGACTGCTCTTCGTCCTGTGCAATTGCAAACTTCGAAACTGCCATCATCAGGATGAGAGCAACTCCGAAAGTTGCTTTCATGCCCAGGGATCCTCCATTGCATTAAAGAATGCCCGATGACCATCTATGATTCGGCGGGTTGCTTCCGGGTCCGGCGTGGTGTCCCAGTTATTTCGTTCGTAAGTGCCGCCAAGCAAGATGCCATCACTGCGGGGGAACATATAAAGACCGCTATTGCCTATGATGATGTAATCTACTTCGGCCTGGGGCAACAAAAACGTGAGTTGCCCTTTTATCGGGATTAATTCGCGGTCATCGAACAGATCGCGGGAGCCCAGACCGGTGCAGTTGATAATTACCGGCTCATCCAGTTGCAGAACCTCGCTGCGATCGCGGAAATCCTTGACGATAATCTTGCCCCCCGCAATCTGGAAATCATTCATCATTTCCGGCAGATAAACCGCCGGCTCTACCAGCATGGTGTCGATGTGCAGGGCATGATCCGCGTCGAAGGGGTGTTCATTTCGTGATAAACGCAGGCGCTGTGGGTACATGTCCGGATAGGTCGCCGACAGCGAATCATCAGATTCGGCATCGCCCAGAACCATGTAATTACTAATCCAGCGTACCCCGTACTTCGGGCCGACCAGGTTCTGGTAATAACGATAGGCATGGCGCATGGCAGATTCAAACTGATCGAGGAATGCTGGGCTTACTGAGTCCTGGGCATACACCGAGGTTGGAGACCACTGTCCGCCGGCAACGTTAGATGTTGTATTGGGAGGCAGGTCCTTGGAATAAATCGTCACTTCCCAGCCTGCGTTTTGCATGAGTCGTGCAGCGGACAGCCCGGCTGCGCCAGCGCCCAGAATAGCGCAACGTCGGTGTTGAGTCTGGGTGGCAAGTTCCATTGCCAGGTGAGAGGTGCCCCAGGAAAGTGTTATGCCACCGCCGCCGTGTCCGTAATTGTGAATCACCACTTTGTCATTCATGCGCTCTGCTTTAACGACGAAACCGGATGGGCGGTAAGGCCGCAGGCCAGCGATAGTACGGATTACCCGGTCATCGGAAACATCGACACGCCGAATGGGTATTCCCGATGGGGTGTAATTGCGGGCGCTTCCCTGGCTGGGTATAGCGCATGCGGAAAGCAGTGGCAGGGTAGCCATCGACTGCAGGACCTGGCGTCTGTTTAACATAATCGTTTCCTTTAATTCCTGGGGGCAAGAATAGCGTATCACTGGGAATAGTTGAATTTAGCTGTATCAGGTCCATATAAATAGAAAGATCTCTCCCGGGAACGCACCATGCTGTCTAATAAAAAGCTCACCCTTCAGGAAATCCTGAAATCCTTCAAATTGAAAATTGGCGTAACCTGGATTCTGGTTGCACTGGAAAATGTGCTGCTGGCATTGATTCCTTTGCTTATTGGATTGGCAATCGATGACTTGTTGGCAGGTCAGTTCAATGCTTTAACCTCTCTAGGGGTGGTTATGGTAGTACTGACCATTGTCGCGGTCTTGAGAAGAATCTATGACACTCGCGCTTACGGCAGTATTCGAGTAGAGCTGGGCAAGGAAGTGTGTGAACGACACGCTGACCTGGAAGTATCGGCGCGAAACGCAAGGCTGGATATGTCCCGTGAACTGGTGGATTTTCTCGAACAGCAAGTACCGGAAGTTCTTACCGGTGTAATCCAGATTATAGTGGCCCTGGTTGTATTAGCTTTGTTTCATGTTTATCTCGCCGTATCTGCATTTTTGGTTACCCTGGCTATGATAATTCTTTACAGTTTTTTTCATGGCCGATTCTACCGCTTAAATGCAGCATTAAATGGGCAAATGGAACAGCAAGTAGGGCTACTGGGTGGCGGAAATCCGCTCAATATATTTAATCATTTGAAACTGCTGCGTAAGTGGGAGGTTAAAATTTCCGATTCTGAAGCCATCCTCTATGGCGTGATATTCCTGATGGTGGTGGTCTTTATACTTTATAACCTCTGGTTTGGAACCAGTCTGCCAGCAATCACCACTGGTACGATTTATTCCATTATTAGTTATAGCTGGTCATACGTAGAGGCTGCCATTGTGCTGCCCTGGACTTTGCAAAGCCTGACCCGATTACATGAAATTACCGAGCGTATAAATAAGGCTGAAGATGCATCCAAAGCAGGCGAAGACGCATCTCAATAAGAGAAACATCATATTCAATTACGATTAGGGAATTGGAAATACTATGAAGATATTAATACGCACTTTTAGCATAGTAAGCATCCTGCTATTCATTGCGAGCTGCACCCAGACCGCAAGTGGTCCGGATTTTCGAAATGAAGTGGGTGCCAACGGGCTGCTTACGCCGCGGGCAATCTTCGCTCGCTATGTCGAGGCATTGGGTGGCGAAGAATTGATTCGCTCCTATTCCTCGACCACGATAAATGGGACTTTCAGCCTGGCAGCCTTCGGTATTGACGGTGACGCTACTATCTACTCCCGGGCACCAAACCATGTGTCGCAAATTATCTCACTGGGAGGATTGGGCGCGATAAGGAGTGGATATAATGGCGATATTGGTTGGTCGGTTGATCCCTTGCAAGGCAACTCTCTTTTAGAGGGCGACATGCTTACGGATCTACAACAGAATTCCGATTATTACCTGCCATTGAATCTTGCCCTGAGTCCGGGTCTGGTCACTGAAGAAATCGTCGACATTATGTCAAGCGATGCCTATAAGATTCGTTTAACCGATGAGCGCGGTAAGGAAACTTTTCTTTATTTCGACGTGGAGACCAGTTTGCTGGTTCGATCTGATGCCACAGCATCGACGCCGTTGGGTGAGCTACCTGTCACTACTTACCTCGATAACTACCAGAGCTTCGATGGTTACCTGCAGCCAACTTTAATGACTTTCAGTCAGGCGGGTCAGGAATTTTCCATACAGGTTGATAGTGTGGAGTTTGATAATGTGGCAGAGGAAGCGTTTGAGCCGCCTTCCGAAATTCAGTCACTGCTTCGATAAGCATGAAACAGGCATAAACAAAGAGAGGCTCAATTGAGCCTCTTTTTGTTTATGCACAATTTTGTATCTAATCTGAAGGAAGCGGCAGTAACTCGATTACCCTGAACTGGGTTGGGTGGCTTTCAGCCTGAAGTGCCACGTATCCCTCTTTTAGTTCAATCTCCGCGCCATCAGCAATCAATGCCTGGGCATCGGGATCGGTTGGGTCGAGTTGAATATCATGGAGCTCAAATACAATTCTGTCATTGATTTTGTGAACCAATATTTCGCTACCTCTCACTTCCATCTCCATGGTTACCCATTGATCGCCATGAAAAGTAGCGGAATTGGAGTTTGTGCAATGCCGGGTAATAAGTTCGCCATCCAAAACCATATTGGTGCCCGGTGTACATACGTTGGCAGTATTGCGGGGATCGCTGCCATTCCCGCCCAGCATTTGTGACTCGATACTCACCGGAAATTCCTGGTCGAGGGTCATGGTTCTGGGGTCCTGGCTGTGAAGCATCATGCCGTTGTTACGAAAGGCCCAGCCCGGTCCGTTCGCCACCTGATCGCCGATGAATCGATACTCAACCCGCAAGATGTAGTGGGAAAAGACTTCATCGTAAAACAGGTGGCCGAATTCGCCGTTGAAATCATTCCAGTTCTCATAGGAGACAGTGAGCAAGCCGTCTTCCACACGGAATGTATCGTTAAGATTTACACCCAGGGGCTCACCAGTAAATTTGACTCGCCAGTTATCAAGATCAGTACCATTGAATAACTGGATCCATTCACGGTCCGGTTGTGCATGGGAGCTTGCGAACGCTCCCAGGACAAAGATTAATAAGACAGTACGCATTTAATCGGAGAATGACTCGTATTGTTTCGGGTGGGCGTACAACCATTCCACTACTTGTGAGCTGAATGACTCCGCAACTCGGGGAACATGGGAGCCGTTCTGAATAGTCCATAACTCACTGGAACCGCCAGTATTGCATCCTGCTTCGAACAAAAGGACGGAAGATTCGTGACCTTCAAGATTGGATTCCAGGTCTCGCAGTTCCCTTTCGGCGCCTTCCGAGGAACAACCGTTATAGTCAGCCCATTGGGTTACGGTTTCCATGGCGCTGGGATAAATATTGCCCTGGATGTCTCCGCCATCGTATTCGATCGTGGTGTCATCGGTACCGTGAATCTGTAATACGTGAACCGGGTTGGGAGGCGCATCCCGCTCTTCCAGGTGGCTGGCACCGGCGAGGCTGGCGATGGCGGCTATGGAATCGGAATGGCGATAGGCCATCTGGTATGACATGAAGCCACCGTTGGAGTGGCCAACCAGGTAAACCCGGTTTGCATCCACGTTGTACTCTTCCTTCATTCTATTAATGATGCCAATGATGTAGCCGCTGTCATCCACTTCCGAGTTGAAAAAGTTGCAGCAGGCATCGGTAGCATTCCAGAATCGGTTCTGGCGATCACTGGTTTCCTGGGTGCCATCAGGTGCAACAAAGAGAAAGCCGTAGCGATCAGCAACGCGACTAAAACCAAGATACATATCCTGACCCTGTCCGCTACTGGTGTAACCATGCAGTAAGACGATAAGTGGCGCCGGGGTATCTGCGGAATAGTTTGCGGGAACGGTAACCGCTAATTCACCGCGACCGAAATCGATTGATTGTGCCAGCAATTGGTTTGGAACCAACAGCACGAAAAGCAAAAAGAGGGAATAAAGTTTCTTCATGAGTACATCCGATTAAATTGTTAAGGTGTGAGTATAACTTTGCCGGTAGTTTTTCGACCTTCGAGATCGATATGCGCTTGTTGTGCATCGGCTAGTGGATAAAAGTGTTCGATTCTCAGTTTCAGACTGCCATCGGCGACCCAGTTAAACACATCGCCGCTGCGCCAATCCAGCGATTCCCGGTCTGCCGTGTAATCAAAAAGTGTTGGCCTGGTGAGAAACAGAGAACCTTTAGGTCCCAGGGTGGCAGGATTGAATTCTGTTACCGGCCCGCTGGCATTGCCATACAGAACCATGTAACCAAGCTTGGCCAGGCAATCAATACTCTTTTCGAATGTAGACTTACCCACCGAATCGTAGACGACATTAACGCCGGCTCCGTCGGTAATGCGCTTTACCTCGGCCTCGAAATTCTGTTCTGAATAAAGCACCACCTCGTCTGCGCCTGCTGCTTTGGCAAGCTCGGCTTTTTCTTCGGTAGAAACGGTACCGATAACAAAACCGCCGGCATTCTTAACCATCTGAATAAGTAATAAGCCAACACCACCGGCCGCGGCATGAATCAGGCAACGATCGCCTGCTTTAACCAGGTAGGTGGATTTACACAGGTAGTGGGCGGTACATCCCTGCAACATGGCAGCCGCGCCCTGTTCGAAAGTGACCGAATCAGGCAGTGCTACCAACTTGTCTTCAGGCACTGCAGCGTAGTCTGCATAGGCACCGGGTACCGAGGTATAGGCAACTCGATCGCCTGCTTTGAAGCCGCTGACAGCAGAGCCAACTTCTTCCACGGTTCCCGCCGCTTCCAGCCCTAATGTGGCGGGGAGGGGAATCTGATAGAGGCCAGAGCGTTGGTAAGTGTCGATGTAGTTAATGCCCGAGGCTGCGATTTTTACCAGCACTTCGGATTCTCCGACTCCCGGCATATCGATGTTTTGGTAAGTCATGACCTCGGGACCACCGTATTCGCTGACTCTCACCGCTTTCATACCGTTTCCTTTTATCCCTACTACCCGCACTGGCTGGGCGAAAAAGTGCTATTTATGGCAGAAATTTGCAGTCCTGACAATTCGCTGCAAATTATCGACAGGACAGCGGGGGGATAGAAGCGATAAATGCGCTGGACGCGCATCTGGCACGGGTTTATGCTCTGAAATTCCTCGAAAAATAGCTCGCTTACATGGTGCTTATTAAAGGCGCTAATAATAAAGGAGGACCATGCCGTGATACCCCAAACCCTTCGCCGACTTATGCAATCGGTATTACTGCTCGTAATTTTGCCAATATCATTCATGGCAAATGCCCAGCAGGCTCGAATCAATCTGACCCAGGACATGGTGGATGCCACCAATGCCTTTCTCGGCAGTCTGACTGTGCAACAGAGAAACAACGGCACTTATGATTTTGATGATGAAGAGCGCTTCAACTGGCACTTTATTCCCCGCGACCGCAACGGAGTTCCTTTCAGATCCATGAATGCTGCGCAACGGGAAGCTGCACAGGATTTGTTGCAAGTTTTCTTTAGCGCCAAGGGCTACCAGAAAGCCGAGGCAGTCAGAGGTCTGGAAGCCGTGCTGGCGGAAATAGAAGTCAACGGTCGTTTCGATCGTGATCCGGAGCTGTATTACATCACCGTGTTCGGTACGCCAGGTATGGATTCCGATTGGGCGCTTCGTTACGAAGGCCATCATCTTGCCTATAACTGGACCTTTGTCCGGGGCATGGGTATAGCGAGTTCGCCGCAATTCTTTGGCACCAATCCGGCAGAAGTAAGAACCGGTAGCCAGATTGGAACCCGGGTGTTGGCAGCGGAAGAAGATATTGCGCGTGACCTGGTAACTTCTCTCGATTCAATTCAAATGTCAGATGCCTATCTCGATATTGACGTACCCCGTGACATATACACAGCAGCAGAGCAGGAGATTGGCCCTCTGGATGATGTCGGAGTTAGCTATTCACAGCTAACTTCGCAGCAGCAGCTGATCCTGATTGCGCTGATAGAAGAACTGGCATCGACCCAGCCCGATGCTATTGCTGCGGCAAGAATGGAGAAGATTCGCAGTGAAGGTCTCGACAACATCAAATTTCTCTGGATAGGTAGCAGGGAGCGCGGCGATGCGCACTACTATCGCGTACAGGGGCCGAGCTTTTTGATTGAATATGACAATACCCAGAACAATGCCAATCACATACACCTGGTGTGGCGAGATTTTGCCGGAGACTTTGGTCGCGATTTGATCCGCATGCATTACCAGGCGGTGGCTTCTGAGTTTGGCCCCGGACATCAGCACTAACAGGAGTTATTTATGGAGCGCTTGGATAAAACAGTTAAAGCAATCGCACTTCTCGTTGTTGCAGGTCTGGCTAACTTAGCTTACGCACAAAGTGGAGATGACATCCTGGCGCTCTATGAAAGAGGGCAGCCATTTACTATCAATACTTTTGAAGTGGACGAAGTGCGAGTCGTTCCCCTTGGCAGGGGTCTGGCCAATCCTTTCGATTTTGCCTTTAGAGAAAACGGCGACATCCTGGTCACCGAAAGATACACCGGCAAGTTGCGATTGATTCGCGATGGTGGGTTGGTGGAAGCAGACATCTCCGGTGTTCCTGAAGTGCTAAGCGGTGAATTTCGTTCCGGCTTATTGTCAGTCGCCTTGCATCCCGAAGATGACAATGTCGTTTACCTTTCCTATCACAAAGCAATTACGGTGGATGGCGAGGAGGAGCGGGCAGTAACACTTGTTCGCGCAAGGCTGCAGGAAGACCAGTTGGTCGATGTCACCGAAATTTTCCAGGCAGAAGGACTGGACCGCGGAATCGCAGCCACCAAGCTGTTGTTCGAGCCCGATGGCAAATTACTAATGTCTATCGGTGGTGCTTATATGTATGCCGGTTATGGGGATTACGCCCAGGACCCTAGCAATCATTACGGCAAGCTACTGCGCTTAAACGATGATGGTTCGCCAGTGGAAGATAATCCTTTTGTCGATAGTGGTGAGTTCCTGCCGGAAGTGTATACGGTGGGGCACAGAAACATCATCGGTATGGATTATCACCCGGAAACCGGTGAGCTGTGGGCGACAGAAAACGGCCCGCAGGGTGGTGATGAAGCCAACATCATCCAGGCGGGCAGTAATTACGGCTGGCCCACCGTGTCTTATAGCAGGCAGTACCGTGGCGACTGGGTGAGTAACGAGCAATGGTCCGAGGAGTTTATCCAGCCCTCGGTTATCTGGTGGCCATCTATAGCGCCTGCGGGCATCGCTTTTTATTCCGGAGAAGTGTTTCCAGAGTGGCAGAACAATTTGTTTGTAGGCTCCATGATGGAAGGACGTATTCCTGGTACTGGTCATATTGAACGCGTCGTATTTAACAGTCGCGGTGAAGAGATTCGGCGTGAAGGAATTCTGCGGGAACTTAAATCGCGAATCACCGGGCTTAAACAAGGCCCCGATGGCAATCTTTATGTCCTGGTAGACGAAGAAGACGGTGCCTTGTTACGACTGGAAGCCGCGAACTAAAAAATAATTCAGGAATTATCCATGGCCAAGCTCAAGAGAATTGCTTTAACCGCAGTCCTGGTTTTATTGCCTTTTCATTTTGTTTCCGGTGAAGTCTCTCGGGTCAGCACCGAAGCAGGCATTTACCAGGGACATTCATCCCAATATGCGACAGGTGTAACCGTATTCCAGGGGGTTGCCTTTGCGGCACCACCGGTGAGGGACCTGCGCTGGAAAGCACCGGAACCGGCCATGCCTTTTGCCGGAGTCAGGCAGGCGGATCGGGTTGGACCGGCCTGCTGGCAGGCGCGCAATTCCGATGCGTCGCTCTATGCCCGGGGTAATCTCAATCGTTCCGAAGATTGTCTTTATCTGAATGTCTTTACTGGTGCAGCAAACCCGGGTGACGATTTACCTGTTATGGTCTGGTTTCACGGTGGCGGTAACACCGCGGGTCATGGTGGTCCGTTAATCTTTGATGGCTCCAATCTTGCCGAGCGTGGCGCGGTAATCGTTACCGCAAACTATCGCCTGGGTGCCTTCGGTTTTCTTGCCCATCCTGCCTTAACCAGTGAGTCGGAACAAAATACCTCCGGCATGTACGGCATCATGGACCAGCTGGAAGTGCTGGACTGGGTGCAAAACAATATCGAAGGCTTTGGTGGTGATCCGAATCGGGTAACCATCTTTGGTCAGTCGGCCGGTGGTACCGATGTGTGCATCCTGATGTCCTCACCCTTAAGTCAGGGCAAGGTGCATGGCGTGATCGGACAATCCCCGGGTTGTGTGCAATCTTCTAACACATTGGCAGATAACGGCCATCTTGCCGGTGAGCGCTTCGCCGGTGCGCTGGGAATTACCGGTACCGATGCCGACGCGCTGGAAGCAATGCGGGATATGCCGCCGCAACAAATTATTTCTGCCATGAGTACGGCAGGATCTGGTGGGGGACCGGTTATAGATGGTTATGTCCTGCCCGATCGCCCCTATGACATGCTGGAGTCAGGTACGCAGAATCGAATACCGGTTATGGTAGGTGGGCTGGCAGACGAGTATTTTGGTCTACAGCATTTAAGCCCTGAGATATCCGAAACAGATTTAGATAACTATCTTGAAAGAGCTTTCGGTGACCACGCCTCTGAGATAAAGGCCGCTTATGCCGATGACATTGCCGATTCACCACTGGATGCCCGCAAGATAATCACCGGTGATAACGGCTTTATTCTTTCTTCCCGCTTATGGGGTCGGCTGGTGGAAGAACGGGGTGACGATGCCTACGTCTATTATTTTTCACGTCAGCCCCCGGTATTTCGACTGTATGTTCCGGAAATGACCGATCTAAACAACGATGGTGGTCAGCGCAGCCTGGGCGCTTATCATTCTGGTGAGCTTGCCTACGTGTTTAACAATCTTGATCTGGTAGGTCTTGGTTGGGATACGGCGGATCATCAATTGTCAGATACTGTAGCCGACTACTGGGTTAACTTTGCCCGCAGTGGCAATCCTAACGGGCCAGGTCTCCCAGAATGGCCGACTTACGATCCCGATAATGACACGGTACAGATTCTCGATGCAGATGTGAGAACAGCAGTACACCCACGCAAGGCGGAACTGGATCGCATGGAGCGAATCTTCCTGGAATGCCGCTAGTTGAATTGATGGCAGGAAATTAGTTTAGTGAAGTCGACTGGATTCGTTTGGCACGAGAAATACATGTGGCATGACACAGGTAATGCATTGGGTGTTTTGCCTGTCTCCGGTGATTTTCAACCCTGGACGCACTTCGAAAACGCCGAAACTAAAAGACGTCTGAAAAATTTAATGGATGCCTACGGTTTTACCCAGAAACTCAAACCCATCGAGCCGTTCTATGCCACGGTGGACCAGATCTGTCGCGTACACACTCCTGAGTACGTGGAGCAGATTAAAGCACTGAGTGCAGACAAGGGTGGCAATGCCGGTGAATCCACTCCTTTTGGCCCCGGCAGTTATGAGATTGCGCTATTAGCAGCGGGCGGAGCCATCGCTGCCGGTAATGCCATTCTCGATGGCGAGATAAAAAACGCCTATGCCCTGATCAGACCCTGCGGTCATCATGCGGAAGCAGATCGGGGCAGGGGGTTTTGCATATTTTCTAATGTGGCGGTCGCCGCCAAAGAATTTTTACTGCGGGACAATATAAACAAGATCGTGGTGGTGGATTGGGATGTACACCATGGCAACGGAACAGAGTCAGTTTTTTATGATGATGCTTCGGTGCTGACGATCTCATTGCATGAGGATTCCCTCTATCCCCATAACAGCGGAACCATTGATGATCGCGGTGCAGGCGATGGCGAAGGCTTTAATATTAATATTCCCTTGCCCCCCGGCTGCGGCGGTGGTGCTTACCAACAGGCATTTGAATCCATCGTCATACCTGCCCTAAACCTGTATCAGCCGGACATGATCCTGGTAGCCAATGGACTGGATGCATCCACCTGGGATCCACTGGGTCACATGATGCTGCTCTCTAAACATTTTCGACAAATGGCGGCAGCGTTAGTGAGCGCGGCAGAGTCACTGTGTGATGGTCGTTTATTAGTCTGTCATGAAGGCGGTTATTCGGCGGGGTATGTGCCGTTTTGTGGAATCGCCATCATGGAAGCATTAAGTGGCGAAGACAGTGGTGTTATTGATCCTTTCTCACGCTATGAAAACCAATGGCAGGAACTACAGCCTAACCAACAGGCTGCCGTCGATGTTGCTCGTGATTCAGGCCTGGAATTGTTAGAAGAAAAACTGAAAGCGTCAGCTTAATTGATATCGAAGATTTGCCCGTTAGGAATGGCGTTGTTTATGGTCATGGCATTGTCACCATTCGAACCGTAAATTTCTCCCAGGGTTTGACACGTGACTCGAGGAATTCGACTGCGCGTGTGTTCCTGCATATAACAGTGAACCCGTTCTTCAACAGGCCTGTTCAAATTGTACTGACCCAACTCCTGGGCGGTCATGTTTCGAAAATTGGGACCGGTCTGACAAGAAAACACAAATCCTGAAAGCAGTAGAAGTGCTGGAAATTTTTTCATTGCCTTGAATCCTGGGAAAAAGGATAGAGTCCGCACTCTAGCGGATTCTCTCAGGTGGATCCAGTTTCGCTTAGCTAGTGGTAGAGTCTGCGCGGGTGTTAATCCGCACCATCCTGTTATTAGCGTCACGAACGACTGAGCCCGTCGCAAATCCTCTTTCCGGAGGCAGGCCCAGTCTCCCTGCAGAAATGGGCGATATAGTGGGATCGCCTGGATTAAAAAGTTTTAACAAGCCTTTGTAGTCGGCCAGATAGAGTGGCTTGCCGAATCGATTGGCCATGTGGGTATCCACGTTGGAAAAATACTGATGAGCGCGATTCATGCCGCCGTGGGTATGCCAGAACGCCACCACTTTGTCCCAGTTCTGCGCCGGAACCCGAATGCTTATCTCGTTGGCGCCGCTTCGGCCGGCCTCAGCGGTGAAGCGATAGCCATTGCTCGTTTTGTGAATAGTTCCCATGTATTCGCGGTCTTCTGTTATGGAGATGGGATTGAATAAATTGGTAGCCGCTTCCGCCGCTTGCCAGGATGAGGCATAGGTATCGGGGATGAGTCCCTGTGCTTGTTGGTGGAACAGTAATAAATAGAAAATCAAACAGATTGATCTTGTAGTTGCTTTCATAGCTGTCTCCAAACTTGGCTTTGTTATTCAGCTAGACGTCTACAGTGGGCGAAAGCTTAAGGTGCAGGCAGTGATGAAAAGGTCCAGAAAATGTTTAGTTTGCCAGCTTTCTGGTTAAGGCGAGCTTATATACGGTTGGAAGGAAATTAAGGTCGTGGTGTGCGGGATTTTGGTCCCAGTTGGGTAGGGATTATTTCATAGGCCAGCTTTACCCAATCACAGAGAATAGGCCGGGTATCTCTTGGATCGACCACCTCTTCAATGCCGAATGCTTCTGCGGTGCGCAGGGGAGAGCGAAACTGTTCCAGCATGCCTTCCAGTTCCCGGCGCCTTTCATCGGGGTTGTCGGCGGCTTCGATATCGCGGCGATAGGCAGCCTGGACACCGCCTTCGATGGGTAAAGATCCCCAATCTGCCGACGGCCAGGCATAACGCAGGTTTAATCCGTCTCGGCCGTGACCGCCACCGGCGACGCCGTAACAACGGCGAATTATGAATGACACCCAGGGAATAGTGGATTGATAAACCGCCATCAAGGCACGGCTGCCTAATCTTACCGTGCCTTCTTCCTCAGCTTTGACACCGATCAGAAAGCCCGGATTATCAACCAGGTTGACCATGGGTAGATGAAAGGTGTCGCAAAGATCGACGAAACGCATCATCTTTTCAGAGGCTGTTGCAGTAACCGCACCGCCATCGAAACGGGTGTCGTTGGCCATGATGCCCACGGCATAACCATCGAGTCGGGCAAGTCCAACCACTAGAGACTTTCCATAACTAGGATTGATTTCGAAAAACGAATCTTGATCGACAATCGAATTGATAACATCTCTTATCTCATACATTTGCCTGCGGTCGCGAGGAATGACTGATAAGAGGGATTCGTCGCGACGATCCACCGGATCACTGCATTCGATACGGGGAGGTGCCTGCCAGACATTCTGAGGCAGGTAAGAAAGAAACTGTTTGATTACTTCGAAGGCTTCTTCTTCAGTTTCGACTTCATTATCCACTGCACCGCTCAAGTTGGCGTGAATTTGCGAACCACCTAATTCATTTTTCTCAACCGGTTTGCCAAAGCCTCGCTCAACTACCGGTGGGCCTGCCACGAATAACTGGCTGGTTTCCTTGATCATTAGAGAGAAGTGAGAGATGGTTACGCGAACTGCTCCTAGTCCGGCAACAGATCCCATGCAGGCACAGACTACGGGCACCACACCCATAAGCTGCATGGTTTTCTCAAAACCTTTTAGTGCTGGCACATAGGAGTGGCCAACCATCTCCAGTGTTTTGACGCTGCCGCCACCACCGCTGCCATCAACCAGGCGAACTAAGGGCAGCCGCATTTCCAGCGCGTACTGTTCGCCGTAGCCGGATTTGTCACCAACCTTGGCATCGGCGGCGCCACCGCGCACGGTAAAGTCGTCACCGCCCAGGACAACACGTCGGCCATTTATGTCTGCCGTACCCAGAACAAAATTGGAAGGAGTGAAATCCTGCAGATTGCCTTCAGTATCGTATTCGGCCTTGCCAGCCAGGGCGCCGATTTCATGGAAGCTGTCTTTGTCGACAAGTTTCTCGATTCGTTCGCGCACGGTTAGGCGACCATTGTCGTGCTGGCGTTGAATACGCTCTTCGCCGCCCATTTTCTGGGCCAGCTCTTCGCGGCGTTTCAGTTCATCGATTTCGTCTTGCCAGGACATAAACAGCTCCATTTCGGGGAGCGCCAAAGGTAATGGAATCCCGGTTGTGGCGCAAGCTGGCTGACATGGGGGTGGATTTAGTTTTAGTTGTGCACACCGCGCTTGAGCATCATGCAAATGCAATTTCTGAACAAGCAGGCAGTGAAATATATTGAAAAAACCCGTCCCTATTTTTCAATCGTAGGGCGATACGATCTGGATGCTATCCATCCCGTTATTTGGGTCCAGTGCACTGTCGCCAGCTTCGAAGCCGATTTCTGACAGAATGTAGGCCACAACATCTGTGTATTCCTGGTCCGATAGGAAACCGGGATTGTCTGATGGCATTTCCGCGACGATCTGGTACCAGAAGTCGATTAAAGATTGGTCGGCACGGGCATGCATAATGGCGCGATAGTCCCTGACGTTATGGCAGGCCTCACAAAACGCCCCATACACAATCTGCCCTTTTTCTGCCTGGGCGGCGGTAAAAACGCCGTCTTTGATAGTTTTCTCCTGGGCTACCGCAGCCCAGGAAATCCACGCGACTATTAGCAGAATGGCTTTTGCTTTCATAGGCCTGTACTTCAATCCATTTTCTAAAGAATATCAATCAATCTGAAATGTTCTTATAATCGATCTTTCACTGCCAGCTAAAAGTTTGACAACAAGCTAATGATTTGAAATAGCGCTGTCATTTTTCTCCTATAGATTAGCCACTTTGCTGAAATAATCCAAAAAGAGGATCGACCGAACGATGGATGAGCATGACGATACGGATAATATTCCGAGTAACCCCTCCGGAAATCGTCCCTTCGCAGATGTTCTCCGGGTAAACCTGGAGCGTCGCAAGTTTTTGAAATCCAGTGCCAGCCTGGCGGCCGGGAGCGCTGTGTTTGGCTCCGGTGTATTAAGTGCTTTCCCCACAACTGCCAGTGCGCAAACTCAGAATCCCGGTGATTCATTAATAGGATTTACGCCCTTATCCCTGGCAGATGGGGCTGGTCCCGACCCTGCAATCGCTCCTGACTACCAGTTCTCAGTAATTCTTCCCTGGGGTGATCCCATTGTGCCGGGCGGTCCGGCTTTTAAAATACCTGTGGATCCTGACGATCAGACTCAACAAATCGGAATTGGTCACGATGGAATGTGCTATTTCCCGATTCTGGATCCAGACGCACCTCGAGCTGGCTGGGATGAGCTGAGTGATTCCAATCCCTGGCTCTACGCTAAGCTGTCCGAGTACGGTGAAGATTCTTACGGCGATTTCAATGGCGTCTTGTGTTTAAACAACGAGTTTGGAGGAAATTCCCATGTGTTGCGCAAACCAAGCCCGGAATCTCTCGATGATGTTCGCATATCGCAACATGCCCACGGTGTCACTATCGTGCAGCTTGCAAACCAGGATGGTAATTGGGCGACTGTGCACAGTTCTTACGCTCGTCGTATCCATGTGAATACACCGGTTGAATTCAGTGGGCCCGCTGCAGACCATCCGGCATTACACAATGCCGCGATGAATGAGCCGAGAGGAACAGTAAACAATTGCGCCAACGGCTATACCCCCTGGGGAACCTACTTAACCTGCGAAGAAAACTTTCAATTCTATTTTGGTACCGAAGATGAATCCTATGTGCCCAGTTCTGATCAGCGCCGTTACGGCATACGCAGGCAGGGTTTCAGTTACAACTGGCATTTGTTCGATGAGCGCTTTGATCTCGCTAATCCTGATTACGCCGGCGAAATCAATCGATTTGGCTGGATCGTAGAGATCGATCCATTCAATCCCGATGCCAAACCGATCAAGCGCACCGCCCTGGGTCGAAAGAAGAACGAATGCGCCGCTTTCCATGTGGCTACTGACGGTCATGCGGTTGTGTATATCGGAGACGATACGATTTTCGATTATGTGTACAAATATGTTTCCGCAGAACCCTGGCGTGAAATGATGGATAACGGTGAAAGTCCATTAGATCGTGGCACGCTTTATTGTGCGCGTTTCAATGATGATGGCACTGGTGATTGGTTAGAACTGTCTATGGCCAATCCTGTTATTGCCTCAGCCTTTAGTGATTTAGGTCAGATGCTGGTAATGACACGCAAAGCGGCTGACCTGGCTGGCGCCACCCCAATGGATCGACCGGAATGGCTTGCGGTTGCGCCAGATGGTCGGGTCTATGTTACCTGCACGAACAATGCCGGTCGCAACAATGAAGGATTCCAGCGACGGTCTGGTCGGGCTGTCGACACCGGCCCTAATGCAGCCAATCCATTAACGCCGAATCCTGATGGCCACATCATTCGCTGGGTTGAAACCTATGGTCACAGTGGTACTAAATTCGAGTGGGAAACTTTTTTAACTGCCCAGGATACCCACGGCACTGAAGAGAGTTTTTCTGATCCTGATGGCTTGTATGCCGACCCGGATGGTCGCCTGTTCATTGAAACCGATGGTGGCCAGAAGGATGGCCTGCAAAACCAGCTTTTGGTAGCTGATCCGGCCACTCGGGAAATTAAACGATTGTTTACCGGCGTACCGGAATGTGAAATTACTGGTTTTGCCGTGACGCCAAATCGCAAGACGATGTTTATAAACGTGCAACATCCCGGCAGGGGAAATCCGGCAGTGACTTCTTTTCCTTCTCCCTATGGCAGCGGTGACATTCCCCGGGACGCGACTATTGTAATCACGCGAAAAGATGGTGGTGTGGTGGGTTCGTAAGCGCTGGAATTTAACGAGCCTTCACATTGTTTCGACTCGGTTAACCGCTGGTAGTCCAGTATTCCTGGGCCCGCGGACCCAATCGTAATTGCGGCTGCGGAGAATTTCCTGAATAGATTCCAATACTCCGCTTAAATAAACATAACGGGGATTCGTATTACCGACTACATTGTCGATAACTTCTAGTCTTACGATTAACAAGTCTCTGGCTTTTTGCAGATGTTTCTGGGATTCATTGTCGATGTTTTCGCTAAAGGCGCTCATATGCCAGCTTGTGACTTTATCCAGACCGAGCTCCAGTCGCGGATCATCCATGTCATATAGTTGGAAATGCAGGTGTTCTTGCCAGCCATAGTAATTAGTCACTGCGATCCAGTTCTCAAGAAAAGTTTCATTGGCAATTAATTTGTCCACGATATCTATTTGTGCTGCATGATAAAGCCCGAGGTTTATCCGGCTAATCTCGAATGCTTCTTCCAGGCTGCGAATAGCGGCTGAGTATTCGCCGAGCAGGCTCTGGGTATCAGACAATTGCGTCAACAGGCCAACCAGCTCCGGATCGGTTACGCCATATTGATTCTTGTGTTCAGAGATATTCAGAGCCTGGGTTTCGAGAGCAATGCTCAACTCGAGGGCGCTGTCAGTAACCGGTTCGGTTTGTTGGGAATAAATAACAGGCGAAAGCGATACAGTTGCAAACAGTGCGAATAGATAGATCACTAAGGTTTTTTGTTTGCTCAAGATCATGAAGTTTAGATCTCAATCGAAGATTCTGGTGTATCGTCCGACGAGTGAGCTATAAGTTCTCTATTGCTTTGAAGTTCAATCATCACCCGGGATGTTTGCCGGAATTTTCTTATTAATGTATTCCTGAAACGCTGGATCAAATCGCTCGCCGTTCCTTGACCACCAGTTTATGACACCCTGATGCTTGAAAAAAGAATCCATGTCGCGGCTCCAGTATTGCCAGATCTCAGTTCCAACCAGCCTTCGTAATTGCTGAATAAAGTAGGTTTGATGCCCTTCGAATGCCATACGCAACAAGAGACTGTAAATAGCACTTTCTTTCTTATCCAACTCCTCTTCACGGTCTCCTCGCGTTCAAATCTCCAGTAGATCAGGATTTTCGAGCATTTTTATATAGATGGAGCTTACGAATTCATTGGAAGCTATGAAACACATAACATTCTTATACCGCGAATCTCGCTTTGCCAATTCTCGATATCTCGTTCATATTTTTTGTTAAGTTTATGCTTCAACTATTTGTTTTGGAACAGTTGAGTCAATTCTGAATCATTGTTCAGGCATATGAGGAATTCCCATATGTCCACTGTTAAATATTTCGCGTGAGTGACTAAATAATGAACAATGAAAATTCGTTTCGTCGAATTAACTTACGCGTTGGTCTCAAAGTAAAAATTCAGTTGCTTGCTGGCGCCGCACAGTAAAAATTTTCTGCCTCATCGGTGTTGCCAACACCGGAATAAGTCGCCACTTCCGGGTAAACGCATAAGGGGCGAGTTCTGGTGACTTCGCCACCCTGTATTTTTGAGGCCTGGATTGAATCCGGTGCAATGCCGTTTTCCACCCAGTTTTCCAGGGCAGAAAGCGCATCGAAGCGATCAGGGCCGGGGCCGCCGGAACAATGGCCCATACCGGGCACCATGAACAAGCGGAAAAAGTTTTGCGTGCTACGCAGTGCAGTGTCGTAATTTGGTGCGCGCATGTCATCGCCAATGATTTCAACTGCTTCTTCAAAGTAATTAATAGAAGCAACAGGGGAGATGTCTGCATCGCTCCAGCCGTGGTAGACGATTAACTTCGATCCGTTGTCTCGCAGAGGGCGAAGATCAGGGTTGTTGGAATCCACTGCCGGTCCAACTTTGTTCAGGGCGTAGTCCAGGTCGCTATCGAAGTTGAAAGAAGTGAAATCCCATTCCGCATCGTCGAAGACAAACCAGCGGAAAAAACCTTCGCCGCCTAACCAGTGTAATGAGGTAAATGGTTCTGCACCGGTTACCCATAATCCCCAGCCGCCTGGATCCACTTCGCCGCCGGGCACCAGGCCAGGATAAACCAGTTCACCGGAACTGGTAGTCACGCCAGACCAGATTTTCTCAACCGCAGTAACTTGCTGTGGCGTCAAACAGGAATCGTTGTCTACACCGGCAGGGCACTGAATCGATGCCGGCTCAAAATTACAGGCCAGGGGATTTTGCAGAATGCCATCTTCGATTCCGTCCAGGGTATCGCAGGCTGCGTTTACTGCATTGCCAAAAGCCGGAAGTTTTGATCTGGGAATCCAGCCTTCATTGTTATTGTCCAGCATGGCCAGTGAGTACCAGAGGTGGGCGCCGGCGTAGAAACGAGTCCAGTCGTTGGCCGGATTGCCAGCGATAATGCCATCGAAGTCATCAGGATAACGCTGTGCTTCCATTAAGCCCATCTGTCCGCCCTTGGAACAGCCGGTGTAATAAGAATAGGCGGGTGCCGCGTTGTAAAAAGCTTCGGTGATGGCCTTGGCATTGACCGTAGTAACATGCAAACCGCGATGACCAAAGTCTTCGATTAAGTCTGGCCGGCCGGAAGCCCATGAAGCATCGAACAAGCCACCGGATTGATCATGACCCGTATCGGTACTGGCGGTGGCATAGCCTCTGTTGAGTGCGCCAGCCATTGCGGCGTAACTAATTACACCAGCCATGCCGCCATTGCCAACGCCGTTGTACTTACCATTCCAGTTGTCCAGTGGTAACCAGACTTCAAAATTCACCTGAGGAGAGCCAACGCCTGTAACGCGACAGAAAGCTGGAGTACCCAGTGCATTATCGGTGCGGGGTGGGGTAAAGCTGTCGGCTTCCACCACTTCGGCAGAAGAAATAGTCGTGTCAGCCAGGGAAGTGTTGGTTAACAGTGAGCATGATTGTCGAAGATTGTTAGCTTGCTGTGCTAACAATGAATTGGAGAAACCGCTTACTGCTAATGTGATGAATAAAGTCGAAAGTAATTGGCTAGTCTTTTTCATTATTAGTACCCGCTAATTATTTTGATTTTTTAGGTAATGGGATTAACACCGAAGTGGTGGCGAGATAGTGTTGGTAGTCGGGGTCAGATCCCCATCTTTTTTGCCCGCCTTCTTCCAGTAACTTAACACCACTTATTTTTACCAATAAAAAGATTACGAAGATGGGTGAAATGAGAGTTACATACTGCCAGCCCACTAAAGTTGGTAAAGCTATTACCGCGATTCCCAGCCACAAGACAATCTCGCCGAAATAATTGGGATGTCTCGAGTAGGCCCATAAGCCAGTTGTTATAAACTTTTCCGAATTTTCCGGGTTCTTGCGGAAATTCGTTTTCTGTCGGTCGGCGATTACTTCGACGGCGAAGCCGATAATCCACAGTGCAACGCCAAGTATCAGGAATACCCCTAACGGGCGTTGAGTCATGGAGGTGATTGCAGCCAGTCCTGCTGCCATGGTGATAAACACCCAGGCACCGCCGAGAGTCCAGGTGAACAGGTAACGCCAGAATCGCGTCTTGATCTCATTAAAGCGACGATCCTGCCCTGCCTTCTTCACTCTCATAAATAAGAAGCTGCCCAGGCGTGCGGCCCAGATCGCGATCAAAACGCAAATGATCAGTCCACGAAGATCCAGTAAAGGATGCATAAGGGCGGCAACTGTTACCGAGGCGATATAGGAAATCGATCCGGTAAGATCGAAGTAATGTTCTGTCTGGAAAATAAAGCTGGGAACAAAAAGCAACCAGTGCAGGGTGAAACCGATACTGGCGCAAATCGCAAACAGCGGTACCCTCGGTACGTAAACGCTTCCCTGGCTGCCGGCCCAGGCGAGACCGCCACTGATTAGCAGGATTACCACAATCCCTATTATTGGTCTTAGCACGTTAAGCTCCTTAAGTTATCAAAAGTCGACGCGAGCCAGCGCTATACCGCTTTCTCCAGCCACGGCGTAGAGCAGGTAAACGACGCCGTCTTCGATGTACAGGGCAGGATCACGTAATTGGTTTACAGTTCCATACGCTGTACTACGTACCGATGGTTCATTCGGCGCATTAGCACCTTCCCAGTCGAATTCGGGCTGTAAGACCATGACTTCTTCGGATTCTTCCCATTCCGTCCAGTCGCCGCTAATGTCGATAGTGCTTAACAAGATGCTTTCCGGTGTGTCACCCACCCGGGTCCAGAATACATAGAGATGATCACCGCGCTTCATCACTGCGGAATGGCGCATGGTCGGCACGAACAGGCGCGGCCCTTCCTCGAAATCAGTAAAGCCATCTGCAGAGCGATAAAACTGGCCGGGCATGGCCAGGATATAAGTCATGTCTGCATGCTCAAAGGCGCGCATATAAGTGCGCCCCAGGTTTTCTTCCATGGCAAAAAATTCGATACCGTCTTTCGAGGTGGCTACCCGTGAGTGCTGGAAGGCCGGTCCTTCCAGGCCATGGTAGTACATGATTATGGTCTGGCTTTCGTCATCCACATGGACATCCGGTGAAGCAATATGTGGCAGGGTAAATTCAAGGGCGAGATCATGGGAAACCGGGGAGCCCAATGCAGACGCGCCACGCCGGTTTGCAGTCAGTTCTGCCAGTAGCTCGTTACTAATCGGCGGTGGCACAGGTGCAAAATAAGAGTGCTCAATCTTGAGGCTGCCTGGTACATAGATGTTCCATGGGCCGGTCAACTCATCGGCATAGGCCAGGCGTATATAGAGTCCTTTATGATCGGCGAAATAGAGATAGTATTTTCCCAGTGGGTTTTCCACCCAGTCCGGTACCCTGATTAAGGAAGGCCCCTGAATATTTACCCCGATGCTGGGGTGTAGTTCCGGGCCTATGATGGGCTGGTCAAATAATCGGGTAACTTTAACCGAGCTCAAGTCGGGATTCTGCGCGTTGCTGATTGAGATGCTGAGCAGGCAGGCAATGAATAAGAAGAAAGACCTGGTTAGTAAGCGGGACTTGGCAAGCATGGGATTTCTCGTGACATTATTATTGTTGGGCTAAGAGTAAGAGGGGAGACCCAAAATGTCTACCGCTGGGCGGTTCTGGCGTGAGGCCGATATAGGTTAAGATTAGCAATGAATGGTTTAGGGAGTGCCAGAGAAAGTGATATCTGAGCCTGTTCCGATAATCCTGGTAAACAAAATCATTAAGCACTTTTCCTATCCGGTGATCGTCACCGGGCTGGCCATATTTATTCCGTCATTCCTGTTTTATTTTCTTAGCGGTGCGATGTATCCGTCGACTATTAAACCCTGGGACCAAAATCCTTTGGAAATGACCGGGCTTTTTTAATGCTGGCAATTATTACCTTGCAATCCATTGACCAGGCTTTTCGAATGGAAAATTATTTTAATGCCTTTCTAATCACCATGCCGGCAATATTGATTCTTGTGCCTTTGCCAATCTGGTCCCTGCACCGTCGAATTAGAACCGCGAAGCGAAATTTAATCACGGAGATAGACGAAGAAATAAGAAATGCGTCGAAGATTATTAGTGGGGATGAGTTGCAGAAACTTAATGCTTTACTGCAAAGGTGTGAACAGATTCAAAAATTGCGTAACTGGCCCATGGGCTTGACCATTGTTTCCCGCTTCGCCCTCTATGTGTTTATACCGCCACTGGCCTGGGCCGGGGCGGCATTAATGGAAGTGTACCTGGATCGATTTATCTAGCTTATTGATCCGTAAGGACTGTTATTGGTCGGTCAAGCCTGAACTCATCTTTTTTCGCGATGGTGGCAGGTCGACAAAATCGCCATCGCGCTTTTCACTTGCCGCTACTATTGCTTCTTTAATTTCATCCTGCTGCAACATGCTGGCATTCCAGATGCCGATATAATCAAGCGTATCTGCCGTGCTGTGGTCCCGGGCATAATTGATAATTCGCTTGCTGCCGTAAACGGCCAGTGGTGCCTTGCTGGCAATTTCCCTGGCTGTCGCCATTGCTGCCTGCAGCATGGATTCCTGGTTGGGATACACCTCGTTAACAAAGCCCAGCGCCTTGGCTTCCTGTGCGCCCATGCGTCGGCCGGTGTAGGCAAGTTCCTTGACTACTCCTTCCGGGAGTAGCCTGGTAATGCGGGGGAAAGTGCCGACATCGGCAGTCATACCAATGTTGATTTCGAAGATAGTCAGAAACGCATCTTCAGTCATGTAACGCATGTCGCAGGCGGTTATCAGGTCCACTGCACCACCGATAGCACCACCCTGGATGGCAGCCAGTACTGGAATGCGACAATTGTCCAGACAACTAAATGTTTCTTGCAGGTGTTTTACTGTATCAAGAAACTTTGCGCCATGAAGTCGATTCTCTCGCGCCCTGATTTCCGGATCTTCGGCGGTGGAAACATTGCTGCCAAAAACAGAAGTGTCCATTCCGGCAGAGAAGTGTGGGCCGGTTGAAGACACGACAATTACCCGGGCCAGTGACTCGTCATCGATCTGTCTTACGATACGGGGCAGGTCATCCCAGAATTCCGGGACCATGGCGTTGCGTTTTTCCGGACGGCTTAAAACGATATGGGCAATATTATTTTCAATAGATACATCGAAACATTTTGATTCCATTCTTAACTCCTGCTGTTAATTGCGTCTGCAGTGAAAATCCACCGCTTCACGACCACAAACGGCATTTTTGGCGCAGCTAAAAAGCCGCTAATTCAGTGCTGCACTGGCGGTAATCGAAATCAATTTCGCCTGCAGTGAAAATCCACCGCTTCACGACCACTGGTAACATTTTCGGCAACGGTTCCCCAGCTGGTTGCGCCAGAGTTTGCCATGCGTCTTCGGCGATCTTCCATGTAGGATGCGAATCTTACCTGGCTTGGGCCTTCCAAAATTGCTTCGATGTCCATTAAGACGATCCGGTAGTATCTGGCAATAAAGTCCCTGGTGAATTGGGCGCGCCAATTGTAAGCATCGAGTGCTTCCTGGTAACGGGGATCACCTTCCAGTTCTGAATTATTCCAGGCATTGCACATGGTTCTTACGTTTGCCATTTCGCTATTGTTAATAAAACTGCGGGCATTGGAGATGGTGATAAAAATATCTTGCATCTGAGCATCGTTTACAGAAAGTACTGATTTGGTTTCTTCCGGACGGTTGGCGATGTCCTGCATTAAACGGTTGAGGACAGCGCGATCGATTTCTTCCGGCGCAATGGTGGGAACCAGTACATTCAGCTCGCGGGGTTGTTCGTTATCCAGGGCGCGAATTTCTTCGAGCCGACTACGTGGATTCAGACCTTCGTCGACAGTCGTTTGCAATTCGTCTTGGGCAAGCGCAAGTGTGCTGATACTTAGCAGTAACACACTCTGGATTGAAGATTTGAACATACGAAAAAGCTTATGGAAGAAGTTACTGATCTCGACGAATTTCTGTGGGCTCAAGTTGAGGATAGTCGATTCCTAACTGATCGAGATATGTATCGTAACGACTCGGGTCGTAATACAACTCTTCCAGCAATGGCCGAAATTCAGCCATGATGTCTTCGTTCTTTTCAATCGCTGGCGGATCGTCGGGTCCTATGAAAGGCGTATACACCTCTTCGGCAGTTTGTACGTCGTCGAAATAGGCCTGGGCATCTTCGACCAGACTATCCGATTGCAGTAAATCCAACATGGTGGTGGCGATGACTTTGGCGCCAGCGACAGCACCTTTATGGGCAATAGGCGTGGCCATGGCCATAGCGCTGGACCAATGGTGTCCCTGTAGTCCTCTTACATTTGAAGGAAAGCGCAAGGTGACAGTTGGCACATTCCAGGAAACATCACCGATATCGTCCGAGCCGCCGGAAATGGGTTGAACCAGGTCGGGTGTAATGCCGGTGAGTTCGGTGGCCAATCCCTGGGGATCGTCAGAGCCCATTAATTCCTGCAATGCCCGGGCGAATTGCTGATCATCCTCAGACCACTGTGGCAGTCCGATTTTTTGAATGTTTTCGTCCATGGCAATGGCAATAGGCTGATTAAAGTGTCGTGGATAGGCGGCACCGATAATGCGTCGTGACATTTGAGTATCGGACATCAATGCAGCGCCTTCAGCAATCTGGTGCAGGGTATTAAAATTTTCCCGAATACCATCGGCACTTACTTCGCGGATGAAATACCAGACACTGGCTGATGACGGCACAACATTGGGTTGGTCGCCGCCGTTGCTGATGACGTAGTGGGATCGCTGCAAGGGATGCAAGTGTTCCCGGCGAAAGTTCCAGGCAATATTCATCAGCTCAACTGCATCGAGGGCGCTGCGTCCTTCCCAGGGATCGCCGGCGCCGTGTGCCGCTTCCCCATCAAACAGGTATTCCACAGAAACCAGACCGGTGCCCCGTGCTCGACCCCAGCTCACGCCCAGGTTACTGGAAACGTGGGTGAAGAGAACAGCGTTTACTCCTTCAAACATGCCGTCTCGGGCAAACCAGGCTTTGGTGCCCAGCAATTCTTCCGCGATGCCAGGCCAGATAACGATGGTTCCGGGTAAATTCTCCTGCTCCATGAGTTCTTTTACTGCCAGTGCTGCGACGATGTTAACCGCCTGTCCAGAATTATGGCCTTCACCGTGTCCCGGGGCGCCTTCAATCATGGGTTGGCGATAAGCAACACCGGGTAATTGTGACGCCCGTGGAATCCCGTCCACATCCGAACCCAGTGCGATTACCGGTTCGCCGCTGCCCCAGCTTGCCCACCAGGCAGAAGGAATGCCTGAAACACCCAGTTCAACGTCGAATCCGTTGTCCCGCAGTATTTCCGTCAGGTAGCGCTGGGTTTCAAATTCCTGAAAGCCCAATTCAGAGAAAGAAAACAGGCTGTCGACTATTTCCTGGGTGAGTTTCTGTTTGGATTCGATGGAGGCAACTGCTTCGGCCTTTAAGCCAGTAAAGCCTTCTTCCTGTGCCAGGATCGATCCCGTAGGGATCAGGCTGGCCATCAAACAGCTGATCAGTATTTTTCTTGGAGTCATTTCACACCTCTCCCTGCCAGTATTCGTTTTGTTCCGTTCTCAGCTAAGAAGGCTAGAGTACGCTGTTTTCCTGCTCCAGACCAGCGCAGGCGGCCGGGCAGGGAGCAGTGAAGATGTTAAGAGATTAAACTGGCAGCCGCTTTATAAGTAAACGGTAAACAGGAGATACCGATGGAAGCTCTATTTGCAAATGTGAACTGGCTGGCCGTGGGTGCCAGTACCATTATCTGTTTTATGTTGGGCGCGCTGTGGTATTCGCCAAAGATGTTTGGTGTGAAATGGGCGCAGGGCGTCGGTATAAAAATCGACGACAACGCCAAGCAATCGGTACCTGCATTGGTCACCCAATTTCTTGGTACCTTGATGTTTGCCTGGGTAGTTGCATTGGCAGTAACGAATGGATCGATCGCATCAGCCGTGCTAATCAGTATTACTTTCTTCTTTTTATTGATCGCGGCAAATCTTTTTGCCGAACACACTGTGTATGCATCGGTTGTGGAAGGAGCGTTTGTCCTCACCATGGCGGTAATCATGGTGGTGTGTAATCTGTTTTTGTAAATCCGGTATAAACAAAAAGGGTGGAAGTGTTTAGGCTTCCACCTTTTTTTATTTTCAGAGCTCGATTTACATCGGTGGCGATCCCATGCCGCCCTGGCCGCCTTTATCGAAGGAAGAATCGGTTTCGCCCTGGTAGCAGCGTAATACCCAAGGGAATTCGTCGATGATGTAGTAGCCGTAAACGCCATCCCGCATCATGCCATTGCATTCGTCTAAATCGCCACTGCCTTCCACGTATTCATAATCATCGATATAGGTGCCGTCGTAAGTTCCGCCAGGATCATCAGGGCCGCTGGGCCTGTTGCCATCTCTTAATTGATAGCTGCTGGTGACAGCACGAATAGTGCCACCATCATCGATATAGGAACCGAAGATGGGAAAACCGTCGGCGGCAAATCCCACTAATGGTGATTAGTTAAGCGGAGCCTGTTCAAATAGGGCCTGGGGATTGCCGTGGTAATGGTAGCTGCCATCGGGTTGGGTATGGGCGTTGTGTTGGTCGGTACCAAAATTGTTGTCCGCATGCATCGGATCGAAACGCCAGGCCTGATCGATATTACTGCAACCGATTCTTTCATCGCCGACGTTGTAATAGGCAGCCGCTAACAGATCTACTTTTACACCGTTAAGTAAAACTGCATTGTCAGTCGTTAATGAAATCGGTGTCGCCGAGGAAGCGAATACCGGGTTTATGGGAATGCGTAGTTCTGTTTGTACTTCGCTTACATCGGTGGCAAAACCGGCGGAATTGTCATTGAAGTCGTGGTTAGGAATGTTGTTAGTGGTCATAATGCATTCTTCGCCCTCAACAGCAATGCTGACGGAACCGGAAAAGTTCATGTTGCGTTTGATATCCCGTACCGAAGAAAAAAGATTTTCTGCGTAATAGGTGCAAGATCCCCTATGGCTGGAAAAGTTGAGATTGGTGATATCTACGTCGTTGACAGTAATAACTTCACTCAATTTTCCCACATAGATGATGTCAGGCCCGAGAATTTCACCAAAGGCCCAGATGTTGTCACCCTGAACACCGAGAAATACACCGGTATCTGTATAGTGACGTACGTAAAAGCCCTGAATCTCCTGCACCTCCGGCGCCAGGGGCTGTAATAATTCCGGATAATTCGCTTCGGCGAAATCAAACAGGTCGATGGCGTTTTGCAGGGTATCTGCCGAGCTCTTTGGGCTTAATAGTAATAATCCGATTAGTAAGAATGCCTCAATGCTCAGTAATAATTTATTCATTCCCGTTCCTTCCTGGAAATTCTCCAGAATCCAATGCTATCTCAATGATAACTACTTATACGGGCTATTGATAAAATTTCTTTGCAAGAATATAGCGTAATGCCGGTTCTATCTTGTTAGATGTAGGCCTATCGCAAAACCATGTGACATAATTTTGCAATTGGCATTACAGTGCTCCTAATGAGTTCTGTGGTTTGTCCATTGCAGGAGGTGGCAGAATGAAGAAGTTTTTTCTCGTGATAGCTCTGGGTGTAACAATGATTACGCCTGCGTATTCGCAGCCGGATATTCCGGATGACTTGCAAGGAACTTTAATCGTCCTCAACAAGCAGGGGCATGACGCCAGCTTTATCGACCTCGGATCGGGAGAAATTATTGCCACTCTGCCAACCGGCAGAGGGCCCCACGAACTGGTTGTTACGGACGATGGAAAATGGGCAATTGGGACAGACTACGCCGGCGGTAATAGTCTTACCGTTTTTGATGTGGAAAATTTGCGGGTTGCTCGCACCATCGACCTCAGTGATTATCCACGACCCCATGGCATCCTGTTTATGCCCGGCCAGGAAGAAGTGATTATCTCTTCCGAAGCCAGTCGTACCGTGGTCATTGTGAACTTTCATTCTGGTGAAATAGTGCGATCCGTTAATACTAATCAGAACGGCTCACATATGGTTGCTGTCTCTGCAGATGGATCCGTTGCCTATACCAGTAACGGTGGTGACGACAGCGTTTCTATTATCGATCTGATAAATGGTCGCTTCGTACGATCCATACCGGTACCTGATCGACCAGAAGCCATTACCACCAATAAAGCCGGAACTGAAATCTGGGTTGGCAGCAACGACGATGGAGTAGTAACGGTAATCGATTCCCATGATGAAACTGTGGCCCAATGGGGTGGTTTCGATTGGCCTTATCGCATACTGCTTAGCGATGATGAGCGTTTCGCCATCATGCCGGATTTAAACAATGACAATATTCGATTTTTTAATGCCCAAACCCGTGCAGAACTTGGTTCGATAGATCTGGCTGGCACACGCCCCCAGGGAGTTACCCTTTACAGTGATGACAGAACCCTGTTCCTGTCCCTGGCGGGTCAGGATCGCGTCATGGTTATCGATATCGAAAGCCGGGAAATCCTGGGTCAATACGAAACCGGTGCGTCACCAGACGGGATTGCTTATTCGCCACTGGTATTAAGAAAAACGATTAATTTTCAATAAACTCTAACTGAACATTTTGTTTAGAGCAGAGCTTAAGTCGAGATCTTCTAACTCGATGCCGAGTTCTTGCATGCGGGTGGACTTGATGCTTGCGCTGGGAAGCAGCGCAGCGTCTGCCATTTCGCCGAACATTATTCTAACTATCGGGCTTGGGATTCTGGGTAAGCTGAGCCTGTGAATTGACCGGGCCAGGGCTTTGGAAAAATCCCTGTTTGAAACCGGTTGATTCGAAACCACATTGAGTGGTCCGGTAAAATTGTTTTGTGATATGAGTTCAATCAGGATAGTTACTGCGTCCCTCAGTGATATCCAGCTCATTATTTGTTCGCCACTGCCTATTGGTCCGACGCAGGCCAGTCGAAACGGCAATAACAGGTTCTTCAAAATGCCATCGTTTGGATGTAGCACCAAGCCGAAGCGAAGGCAAACCGTGGGAATTTCCGATTGCCTGGCAGCTTTGGTTGCGTCTTCCCAAACACTTGCCAGTGTTGCAAGAAAGTCGGTTCCTGCTCGATCGTTCTCATCGAATGATTTTGATCCATGGGTTCCGTAATAACCAATAGCCGAAGCGGACAAAAATATTTCAGGCTTAGTAGGGAGTTGGGATATGGCTTCGCTCAGTGAGCGCGTCAATTTAACTCGACTGTCGACAATGTCGTTTTTGACTTTTTGGGTCCAGCGTTTTTTCGAGATGTTTTGTCCGGCGAGATTTACGATTCCATGCAATGGGATCGAAGAATCCAGGTGCATGTAATCTGATTCCTGCAGGTAATAGTGTGGCCCATCGCTTTTATTTCGTATCAGGGGATAAACAGAATATCCATTTTGGGTGAGTGCTGCAGAAAGAGCACTGCCAATCATGCCGCTGGCCCCGGTAACCAGTATGTTTTTCTGGGGGATTTCTGGTTCTGGGGTCATCGGAGCGAGCTTTCGGTCAGGTTTCAGCTTTTGGATAATCGGCTACTTCCACCATTATCTCATTACGGCGCAGGAATGGGGGCGTGAAGGGTGGATTGTAGGCCGCAGACTCAGCGCTGGACAATATTTCAATCCCGGCTGTTTCAACACTTTCTCTCAATTCCATTTCATAGCGCTGGCGATTTCTATCTGTCCAGCGTCCCGAGTAACGGATAACCGCCATTAATCTGCCTGGTATTTCCCGCAATGAAACTCGCTCGTCTGTTGGAACAGGTGCGTCAATCAGCGAAAACCTGGAAGGCAGCATGAAGGCTATTTGTAATCCGTCTGTATTTTCCTTTGCTTGCACCGGTGCAGTCATCGCGATTTCTTCGCTTTTAAACTCCATGCTCATTTGCACCGGGGCGGTCATGTCGATTTTTGCGCTGGAAACATTGTCGCCGGTGATGTATCCCAATAAGCGACGAAAGCCTTCGTTTGATGCGCGGTTGTAACTACGTTCCATCTCCACCGCAGTTTCGGCGACGATATAAGGAGCATAAAGCCGATATTCGATTCGCCCGTCTTCATAAAGTACCTGGTACTCCGGCTTTTCCAGGGCGGAAGCGTTAGCGCTGAATAGCACAACCATCGCGCCTATCAAGATTAAAGTCGTGTCTGACATTGTATTTCTGCCTGAATTTATTCAACTAACTTATTACGCAATCACGGCCGGAATAGATCATCAGCAAAAATTATTTTTCAGATTCTGAAAAAAAGTGATCCGGGAGTTACCCGTAAGCGTTGCTCCTAGTGCTATTGCTTATTAATTTTTATTTTTGTTACGAATGAAGTAATGGTGTAGACCGCGTTATTGAGCAGGTTGTATTGCCTAATTAGTAAAGCACTCCTTAGCAACTGAGTTTTACTCAGCTATTCCCTTTAGGCTGGCTATTTGCCGGCCTTTTTTTTTGACCGCTAGAAAGTGGCGTACAAGTCGTATTCGTCTGAATTACTAACCTGAACGTTCACAATGTCGCCTGCCTGGAGTGGCTCTGAAGATTCTATATAAACGAGACCATCAATCTCCGGTGCATCGGCAGTGGATCTGCCAATGATTCCTTCTTCACTAACTTCATCGATAATGACATCGATAGTGGTGCCAACTTTTTCTGCGAGTCTGCCCGTGGAAATTTCCTGCTGTAAGGCCATGAAGCGATTCCAGCGTTCTTCTTTGAGTTCATCTGGAACGTGGTCTGGCAGTTCGTTGGCTTTCGCGCCGTCTACCGGCGAATATTGAAAACAACCTACACGATCCAGCTTTGCTGCGCGCAAGAAATCCAGTAATTCTTCGAAATCATTATCGGTCTCCCCGGGGAAGCCAACGATAAATGTGCTGCGTATCGCGAGATGCGGTAATTCACCACGCCACTGTTCGATACGCTTTAATGTTTTTTCCGTGGCTGCAGGGCGGCGCATGGCTTTTAGCACATCGAGACTGGCGTGCTGGAAAGGAATATCGAGGTAGGGAAGAATCTTTTCTTCAGCCATCAGCGGCATGATCTTGTCTACATGAGGGTAGGGATAAACATAATGCAATCGCACCCATACGCCGAGATCCCCGAGCGCTTCACAAAGTCCCTGCATATTGGCTTTTACTGGTTGGCCTTGCCAGAAACCGGTTTGGTATTTCGTGTCTACTCCGTAGGCACTGGTGTCTTGAGAGATAACCAGCAGTTCTTTCACGCCGGAGTTAACCAAGCGCTCTGCTTCGTCTAACACATCCCCTATGGGTCGGCTCACCAGATCCCCCCTCATGGAAGGGATAATGCAGAAACTACAGCGGTGGTTGCAGCCTTCGGAGATTTTCAAATAGGCATAATGTCGGGGTGTTAACTTGATGCCCTGGGGAGGAACCAGGTCAACATAGGGATCGTGTTCCATCTCAGGAGGTGGAACATATTCCCGCACCTGGCTTACTACTTCTTCATAGGCCTGCGGGCCGGTAACGCCTAACACCTTGGGGTGAGTGCTGGTAATAAGATCCGCCTGCTTGCCCAGGCATCCCGTAACAATGACCTTGCCATTATCATCCAGCGCTTCGCCGATTGCCTGCAGGGATTCTTCCTTGGCGCTATCGATAAATCCGCAGGTGTTAACCACGACGATGTCAGCATCGTTGTAACTGGGCACGATTGAGTAACCGTCCATTCTCAGTTGGGTCAGTATGCGTTCTGAATCCACTAAAGCTTTTGGACAGCCCAGTGACACAAAACCTACTTTTTTTTCGGTTTCTGAAAAATTATCAGTCATAATTCGGTGCAGTTAATAGTCTGGGTGTAAAACGAGAAGTTGGGAGACTCCGCCAATATTGCTGGGTCGCGATTATAGCGGGGATTGGACTTAAAAAGGGAGATGCACCAGGCGCCTTTCGCTTTTCGAAGATCAAGGCGCTCCTGGAGCTAAAGATTGCGGACTAAGTTTGCAGACTGGCTCTTTCCTGCTCCACCAATACGCGCCTGAGAATTTTGCCCGATGCAGATTTGGGAATCTCCTCGACAATATCCAGTTTGCGAATCTTCTTGTGGGGTGCGACTTGCTCCGCCACCCAGCTCATGATGTCTTCCCCTGATATTTCTTCTTTTAATACAACAAAGGCCTTGGGAATTTCGCCGGCTTCTTCATCCGGGCTCGGAATAACCGCAGCATCTGCAATTGACGGATGAGTTAATAGCAGCGCTTCCAATTCCGCTGGCGCTACCTGGTAGCCCTTGTACTTGATTAATTCCTTAACCCTGTCGACGATGTAAAAGTATCCGTCTTCATCGGCATAACCAATGTCACCGGTGTGAAACCAGTCATCTTCGTCGATACAGCCTTTGGTGGCTTCCTCATTGTTCAGATAACCCACCATGACGTGCTGGCCTTTAATCAAGACTTCGCCGCGTTCGTTAATGCCGAGATCTTCTCCGGTTTCAGTGTCGATAACCTTGGAATAGGTATTTGGAATGACCCGGCCGACAGAGCCGGTTTTGTTTGGTGGTACCGGCATAGTGTTTACATGACAGGCGCCGGCCACTTCAGTCAGCCCATAGCCCTGGTATACGCCGCAGTCGACTCGTTTTGCACAGGCATCTTCCAGGTCGGCGCCCAGCGGTGCGGCACCGGAGCTGATCAATCTTATGCTGGAAATATCATACTCATCCACCAGGGGATGCTTGGCCAGGGCCAGAATCAGCGGTGGAACCAGATTGAGGCAGGTGATCTTGTAGTCTTGCACGATCTGCAGAAACTGCTCGAGATCAAAACGCGGTATTGTCACCAGGGTAACGCCGCGATAAATAGCCAGGTTGAGAATCAATACCATGCCGTAGATATGAAAGAAGGGCAGTACGCCGATCAATCTGTCTTCATCGGTTATGGAATTAATCGATTCGGTAAGCACCATATTAGAAGTCAGGTTTTCATGGGTTAGCATAACCCCCTTGGCTAATCCTGTGGTGCCACTGGAATAGGGAAGTGCAACCAGGTCCGTCTTCGGATCTATGTTTACTTCAGGCGGATTACCGTCATTGTTTAACAGTTCTGCGAAGGATGTTGCACCTTCGGCTTCACCTAAAACGAAAATTTCTTCGATGCCGCATTCTTCTGCTGCCGGTGCCGCTCGATCCATGAATTGTGGAATAGTGATCAAGATCCTGGCGCCAGAGTCTTTGAACTGGTGAATCAGGTCATTGGTTGAATAAAGAGAGTTAACTGTAGTGTTGATCCCTCCGGCCGCTGCCACTCCGAGAAAAATCGTGGCGTATTCGGGAACGTTTGGGCAGAACACTGCACACACATCGCCTTTCTTAAAGCCACGCTGGTGCAAACCGGCGGCAAGATGGTTTATCTGGGTTCGCAGTTGAGAGAAAGTCAGTGTCCTGCCACTGGGGCCATCGATTAGTGCAGGCTTATCGGCAAACTCATCGACTCTGCCGAGGACTACAGAGCTTAAGTCCAGATTGGGTACGCTTACTTCAGGGATGTTGTTTTCAAATATCACGTCTAGCTTCCTTTACTATTTTTTCTAACTTGCCGGTGTTCACCTCAGGGAATGTGGAACTTTATGCCAGCTTTTCCGAAAGCACAACCGACGTACTGCTAAAACACAGGAAAGTTTCACAGCCCGGCGAAGGCTGGATGGTAAGAAATGATGCCTTGCTTGTCTTTGAGGGAGCCGGGAACCAGTTCAAGTGCCATGAAGACCTCATCGGGAACCTCGTACTCCGATTTAATACCGTAGTTAACCGAGGAAACAAAACCAAATCGAGGGTAATACTCAGAATGGCCGAGCACGACTACTGCGTCAGTATTTATTTTTCGGCATTGTTCGAGTCCGGCTTCCACCAGTTGTGAGCCTATACCGCTGTTTTGATACTCCGGTGCAACTGCCATGGGTGCGAGCCCCAGCATCGATAGCCCGGAATCCGAATCCAGGGTAACTGGTGTAAAAAGAATATGCCCAATGATCTGCCCGTCTTCTTCTGCTATCAGCGATACAAATGGATTTGCAGCGTCTCTCAAGCGATCTACAAGTCGCGTTTCTTCTTCACTGGGAAAAGCCCTGGCATTGAGTGCGAAGATTTGTTCTACGTCTTCTTTTGATTCTGTTCTAATTTTCATTGAGGTCAGTTATGGCAAAGTGATGGCTGTTTTATGGAGAATCCTTCCCGCAAATAAAATTTGTGGGCAGCGAAACGTTGTACGCCAGAATCAATATGAAGTTGGCTACAATCATTGTCCCAACCGAACTGCTTTAGCCAATCCATGATGGCTTTTCCTGCACCGGTCGACCGTTTTTGCGAGGATGTAATAAGATCATCGACATAGATGTGTTTTCCCCAGGCTAGTTTCTGCTCTATAACAAATCCGGCAATGCAGAGAACTTCCCCTTCCGATTCGACGTGCGCTATTTGATAACCGTCAGTCTGTTGCTGTTTTATCTGTTCGATTATTGCAGCTTCATCTGGAAAATGGGTGCGCAATTCCAGCAATGCTGGTGCAACGCGCGTTAACTCACTTTCGCTTGTTACTTGTTTTACTTCCATAAGGTTGTAGCCTGGCACTCTAATGATTCATGCAAGGGATTTGTTTGTGTGGATTGATTCTTCTTATAGAAATCATAACTAATCAGAAAAAAGTACGAACGGCTTCAAAAGACGTGAACAAAACCGGACCCACAATGCCGAGCAGGGTGTTACTCATAAATCCAATGAGCCAGATTACCGCAAGAATGACAGGAATCTTGTTTCCGTAACGGGTCGCCGTGCGGAAGATGTAATACCAGATCAGTATAAATACTGCCCCAGTAGGCAATCGAAATCATGAGCGGCTAGGGCTTAATCAGGCAGATAGGCCCCGGGCCGCAATTTGCCAGACTGCTTCGACACGATTGTTGCGTATTGCATACATCTGGTTGTACAGGTTCACCACGGGATCGCAGTGAGAGACGATCAATTCCAGCTTGTCGCCAACTTTGTACGAACGGGATGCACTGTCTTCATAACGCAGCGTGCCAAATTCATCAGAGCCGGAGGTGTAACTCATGCCGGTTTCGCCTTTTACCCGCGCCCAGGGTCGATTAATGGTACAGGCCTTGGCGCCGGCATCGGTGGTTACCCGGCCTTCGTATTGATCGTTTAATACGGTAGTGAGAATTGTCAGAGACGCGGCAAAGTCTGAGTAGATTTCGTTATCGCTTTCGCCACCGATGTCGATGTACTGCGCATCCATGAAGACATAACTGCCCACTTGTACATCCGTAAGACCGCGGGTTTCATGATCGATGTTGTAAGTGCCGGTTCCACCGCCGGAAAAAATATCCGTGCTTAATCCGCTCTGGTTAAACAGGTCATAGGTTTCAGTGGCAGCAACCAGTCTTTCCAGGGTTTGGTTTTTCCTTTCTTCGAAACCAATAACATGTTGCGAGCCGCCGTCGTAACAAAGCAGGCCGCGTAAATTAAGACCGGGTAATTGGTCGATTAACTGTGCCAACTGCAGGGCAGGTTGGCCTGGTGTTATGCCGGTGCGGTGTCCGCCGGGGTCGACGTCAACCACTACGTCAGCCACAAAGCCCATGGCAGTTGCAGCTTCCGATAACAGCCGTGCATTCTCCGGGGAATCGGTAGCCTGGATAAAGCGCGAATTGGCCTGACGTAAATTCATGGCGCGACGAATCTTGGTTGGGGTGACATTGGTGGTGGTCATCAGGATTTCGTCGATGCCATTCTGGTACATGGCTTCTGCTTCGCTAACCTTGGCGGTACAAATACCAACGGAACCATTGTCCAACTGCATCTGGGCAATCACTGGCGTTTTATGAGTCTTGGCGTGGGGCCTGCTGGCAATGCCATTACGATCCACGGTGGATTCCATAATCGCGATGTTTGCTTCTAACAAATCCAGATCGACACAGAGACAGGGAGTGTCTAATTCCCACATTTCCACGTCTTCCTGCATTTCGCCGTCGACATAGAGAGCCTGAATTTCCTTAGCGGTATATCCTTTCACAGTAGTAGGAAGCCAGAGTGCTGCAGCGCCAGTTGATTGAAGGAAGCGACGCCGGGACATGGATGATTTGGTCATTGTAACGCTCCCATTGGAATTCTTATTAATGAAGGATCAAGCATACTCGTTTGTGCGGGGTTTCTCCAACAATCACACAGCCACTCAGACCACGACAAATTGGCCCATCATGCCCCGGTCTTCGTGTTCCAGAATATGGCAGTGATACATGTAGGGGTTTTCTTCGTCGACAAAATCCGTAAAGCGCATGATTATTCTCACCAATTCTCCGGATTCAACTCTTACCGTATCTTTCCACCCTGTTTCATTGGCGGGAGGAGGATTGCCACTGCGATCCAGAATCTGGAACTGGCCATTGTGCACATGAAAGGGGTGCATCATCGGCGAATTGTTGCTGAGTTCCCAGACCTCCGTAGTGTTTAAAGTAATGCGTTCGTTTATGTAGTCCATATCCATGCGGCGACCATTAATGAAATAGTTGCCGCCACCGTGACCACCCCCGAGACCACTCCTGGTTCCGGTACCGGGTCCGGCATCGTTGCCGCTACGCATGTCGGCTCCCATTGAAAGCTGGAATTGCCGTGTGTTTTCTGCGGCGCCAATTGGTAGTCGATAAATCGAAGCCAACTTCGGTGGAACGGCGGGGCTGGATTCAAGGGTGCCTTCTGGTTGTAGAGAAAGAATGTTTAAGGCTTGAGTATTCAATGAGCGCATCAGGTCGCTGAGAGCACCGGGGAAAATCTGAAAGTTGGGTTCCCGGCCAAGACTTACTAAATTGATCGTTTCCTGCGCGCTGAAATCCACCAGTATCTCAGCTCGTTCTGCCGGGGCTAATTCCACGCTGGTGAGGGTGACCGGTTCTTCCAGCAAACCACCATCGCTGGCAATTTGTTGGAATGCCTGTCCATTGCTCAGGGCCAGATTCAGCGTTCGTGCGTTACACCCATTGAGGATGCGAAAACGAACCAGGCGAGTGCCGGGCGTAAATGCCGGATTCAATGTGCCGTTTACCAGGACATCGGTGCCATGGACGCCAATCACCAGATCATCGTAACGGTCCATGTAGCTGAAGCTGCCATCCTCATTGAAACGGCGGTCCTGGATTATCAGGGGAATATCGTCGATCCCATAGGTATTCGGTAACTCCAGGTCTTCATAGTCATCATCGATGATTATCATTCCTGCCAGGCCCTTATAAACCTGTTCGCCAGACCTGTGCTCCATGTGAGAGTGATACCAGAACGTACCTGCAAACTGGACTACATCGAAGGAAGGATTCCAGGTATCACCGTTTAAGATCTGCTGGTGAGGTCCGCCATCTTCCGTGGCAGCTAAGTGAAATCCATGCCAATGCAGCGAAGCGGATTCGCCAATCTGGTTATTTACCTCGATCGATACTCGCTCGCCGCGCTTGAAGCGCAGAGTCGGGCCAAGGTAAGCGCCATTTATGCCAAATGTTGGAGTTTCCAGTCCCGGTAAAAAATTGCTAATGCCCTGTTGCAGGGTGAGTTGAAACGACCGGCTATTGTCGACCTGAGAGCCCGGATCAAGTTCAGGAATTCGAAGTTGGTTCAGGTTTTGTTCGGCGCCGAATAAATAAGAACTAATTCCGCTGGATAGTGCCAGGGAACCCAGGCTAATCGATGACAGAACTTTTCGGCGTGTAATCAAAGTAACTAGTCTTGGGCGAGGGCAAAGCTTAGCGCCTGTTCGGCATGAATGCTGGTGGTGTCATACAGCGGTACATCGGTGTCGTCTTGAGCAACCAGCAGGGCGATTTCGGTGCAACCCAGAATGACCGCCTGGGCACCCTGATCCCGTAAATGATTAATAATTGCCAAATAGGACTTCCGCGATTCGCCATTTATTTTTCCGTGACAGAGTTCGTCATAAATGACTTTGTGTACCAGGACGCGCTGTTCCTCATCGGGTACTAAAACCTCGATGCCGAATTTTTCCGTGAGTCGGCCTTTATAGAAATCTTTTTCCATGGTGAAACCGGTCCCCAGCAAGCCGACCTTAGAGACGCCGTTTTCGACAAGTTTTTCTGCCGTGGCATCGGCGATATGCAGAACTGGTATGTTAATAGCAGCTTCGATTTCTGGAGCAACAATGTGCATGGTGTTGGTGCAGATAATCAGAAAATCCGCACCAGCGGCTTCTACAGATTGGGCGCATTGCTTGAGTATTTCTGCGGTGGCTTCCCAGTCATCGGCATGCTGCAGTTTTTCGATCTCTTCGAAATCCACGCTGTTCATGACTATTTTTGCGGAATGCAGGCCACCCAGTGCGTGTTTCACTCCCTGGTTAAGTGCCTGGTAATAGGAAACGCTTGATTCCCAACTCATGCCTCCCAGCATGCCAATAGTTTTCATTCTATCTTTCTTCTTCCTTATAATTGTGAATCAATTAACTCTAACGGTATTCCTATGAGTCATTTTCTGAAAGCGATTAATTGTATCGGATTGCTGGTGTTATTGCAGACCTGTACTGAAGTACAGACTGATGAAGGGGCTTCCAATGCAAACGGTTTCTATGAAATCAATTCCTTTATCCCGGCGAGCGTAGCGCCAATTCAAACAGAACTGCGCTATTTCACCAGCGATAATTTTGTCGGCGAGCCAATCGATGGCTACAACGCGAACAAAATGCTCGCCACCCTGAGAACAGCTTTGGCACTGGCAGCGGTACAAATTGATCTGTCAGATCGGGGGATGGGTTTAAAAGTCTTTGATGCTTACCGGCCGCAACGTGCTGTGGATCATTTTGTGCGTTGGGCTTCTGAGCTCAGTGCTACTGAAATGAAGCAACAGTACTACCCGGACGTGCCAAAAGATGAGTTATTCGAGCGCGGCTATATTTCGGCGCGATCTGGTCACACCCGGGGATCGGCAGTCGATCTCACCCTGGTGGATCTTGAAAGTGGAGAAGAGCTGGACATGGGGTCGCCCTGGGATTTTTTTGATGTCATTTCATGGCCCACCAGCCTGGAAGTTTCCCTGCCGCAAAAAACCAACCGGGAAATTCTGCGCGAGCTAATGCTAAAGCATGGCTTTATGCCAGTACAAACCGAATGGTGGCATTTTTCACTGCAAGAAGAGCCTTTTCCCGATACTTATTTCGACTATCCGATTAATTAGGTCCTTAACTGGATCTACTTAACCGCCTAACAAGTGTTCTGGGATGGTTACGCCTTGCTCCTGGTAGTAGCGCAAAGCGCCTGGATGCAGTGGAACAGGAATACCGCTTAAGGCAATCTCAATTGCCATGGATCGGGTGGCACCGTGA
The DNA here is from genome assembly GCA_964616225.1 of uncultured Pseudohongiella sp. Lineage (GTDB taxonomy): Bacteria > Pseudomonadota > Gammaproteobacteria > Pseudomonadales > Pseudohongiellaceae > UBA9145. The sequence goes on along the minus strand of CAZTTE010000004.1, from coordinate 135,711 downwards.
ATCTCCTGTAATGTGGCCAGGTTTTCCCAAAGCATCTTGGTCATGTTGTAAACAATTTCCTCCGATACATCATCCCTGACAACAAAAATGTTTGGGCTCGCTGCGGTGTGAATGGGGGCATCTTGCGTGGGATAGGTTCCTGCTGGAATCTGGTATAGCTCCCATAAAGGAAATTCGTGATTCATGCTGACCACATCATCTTCTGTGAATTCCAGTACCCTCATGCCATCGCCTAACAAGGCAAAGGCCCGGGTAATTGCAGTAACGGGAGGGCCCGCGGGAATATTCATGCCAACGATATTGCCATCCTGCAAAGCGTTAGCTGACGGACCGTAGCCCATGTAAGCAATGGAAAGTTCATTATCGTAGTCGATACCCAGTGCGTCGAAAATGTAGATACCGGTGTACTCGGCGCCGGAATTGCGCATACCTATTGAGAAACGTTCTCCATCCAGGCTGTTAATGTCCATAACGTCACCGTCCTGCACCAGGTCGGAGCGCAGCACAAAATGCTCGACGTTTGGCCACATGGCGCTAATGGATCTGAAATTTTTGTAAGGGTTGCGAATCGGACCCGAACCTTCATAGGCCCAGGCACCAAAAATACCAAGGAGGATGGCAAACTGTGCCTGGTTATCCCGCATCAGCTTGATGTTTTCCATGGAGCCGGCTGAACTGATGGAAGAAAGAGAGAAGCCCGCATCTTCCTGGGCAGATACGAGGGTAGAAAGAGCAACTCCAACGGGATAGAAAGTACCACCGGTGGTTCCGGTAGTAAGAACATAAGTGTGACGTTCCCCCGCCTGATCGCTGCATGCGAGAAGAACCAGGCTAAGCGAAGCCAGGGCAATAATGCGCAACAAAGTTACACCTCGTTATTGCGAGATGGCGCTAGTCTACATTGCATTTTCAGGCAGGGCTATTGCGGGCAGTTGCCGGGCATTTCCGCTATCCATTGCTCGATGAGGGCTATCCCTTCCTGGTGAATCAGGGATCTACCTAATTCCGGCATCATCTCGTCCGGTTCAGCGGATTCCATGCGATAGAGCAGGATAGAGCGGTCGGGATTGCCCGGCACAATACTATAGAGCATATCTCCAGCCCCGCCGCCGGCTGCTACGGGGGTTTTGCACACACCAAGATGAACCGCCAGTTCATGGGATCCATCCAGGAGCAGGGCAGAAGTGTCGGCGGCGCCATAGGGGTTATGACAATGACCGCAATTAATATTGAGGTAGGCCTGTGCTCGCTGGTCGATACTCGCCGTTTCGTCCAACCAGGAGACTGATTCAGCTATAGCTGGATCCTGATCGAGCCAGCCACGGGCTGCCAGGGCAGCAGTTTGGGATTGATTATCCAGAAAGCCGGCACTCAATTGTGAGGCTACTGCTCCCAATGGTTGCATATCCCCATCGGGATGTTCCGTAACATGACAACCGGTACACTGATTTTCGTTTGGCACGAAATAGACAAATTCAAGGTTTCCGGTGTCACTCTTTAAATCGATGTTGGTGCTGGTGCCAGCTACCCGAAGAAATGCTTCGGTTTGTTCATCGTTCCAGACGTATGGAAATGCTTCCCAGGCGTTTTCGCGTCTAACCAGTAAGCGTGTTTCTATTAATTTGTGAGAGTTCAAACTTACGGATTGTTCTCCGTTATCCGGCTGGTTTAAGAAGCCGCCTACATTATCGATGGGATAATAGAAGGTCTTGCTAAGTACAGTGCCCACTGGATAGTCAATGTCTCCGCCAACTAACTGCGCCTGGGCGCCTTCTGGAATCCATAAAGTGCGCAGTTTGTGTGCGTAATCGGTAAACAGTTGATTAGCCGGCCTGAACACCATGGTGTCGCTGTGGGGCGTCAATGCAGCCGCACTTAAGGCAAACAGGTTCCACTCGGACAATCGCTGGGGATTGTCCGTTGAGTGAAAGACTGGTTGAGATTCAGAACAGCTCAGTAGAACCGAGAGGCTGGCTGCGATAATGCTGCAGCGCGATAATAGTTTAATCATTCTGCTCCCGATGAAAGGGAAATCTCCGATAATCTGGGAAGCTCACAATTGTGTACTTCAGAATTAAAATCAGGAGTCGTAAAGCCATTAGTTGCATCGAGGTTTACAAAGCTGATATCGCCATTTTGACGCATGCAGAGAATTTCATTGGCCTGGCGCCCTGGGATCATGGTGCCGTCCCAGACTATATCGGGAATTCGTTGGCCCGTTGCGGCTTGCAGGGCTATTAGTGGTTCGGAGTCAGGCACCGTACCGCCGCCAACAAACTCATTATTATGAATATTGATCTCTTCCGGGAAGGGGTCGTAGTTCTCATCATCAATGGGGCGTCCGGTAATATGGTAACTCAGGATTAAAACATTGGCGGTGTTATTGTCGGTAAAAGTATTGCCGAACACCTCGATGCTGTCGTTGGCGAGCACCATCATGCCGGTGCCTGCCGGAACAGTACCGACGATGTTTCCTTCCGGGGCAAAATTGCCGGTATTGTTATTAATAATCTCGTTGTTAAACACGCGAGTGTTGCGACCACCCTGTACCGGTAAGTCAGGCAGATCGAAAACGAGGATGCCGCCGGTATTGTTCGTAGCAACATTGTCGTAAACATCGGCAAAGGTAGAGTTTTCGATTTCGATTCCGGCGACATTCGATTCTGCGCGGGAATTCCTGACGATGATTTGGTTAGACTGGCCAACATAGATTCCAGCATCAGAGGCGCCGATTGCTACCGCGCCTTCAATCAGGATATTGGAAGACTGCACAGGATAAATACCGTAGGCGCCGTTACTGGTTAAGGCACCGCCAGTCCATTCGGTGCGCACATTGCGAACGATGACGTTATTACTTTCATTTATCTTCAATGCGTCACCAACGGTGTCTTCGATGGCCAGGTCTTCGATGGTGAAATCATCAGCATTAACCAGTAAACCTTCGGCGCCCTGAATCTGGTTTGCGAAAGATAGGACTGAACTATCGATGCCAGCGCCTCTAATAGTGACACCTGATACGTTTAAGGAGAGGCTTCTCGTTAATTCGTGGGTGCCGGCAGGAATCTCGATTATGTCACCGGGCTGAGCCTGGATTAGCTGTTGTTGCAAGGATTCTTCGAAACTTAGTTCCGGTGCGGCAGGCTCATCTGGCCCGCAAGCAACGAGCAAGGCAGAAGCGCAGAAAAGACCCGTTATTTTTATTGCTGATTGGTGCATGACTATTCTTGATTCCCCCATCATTGAAAAGTGCATTTTTCAGGGGTGGAGTATAAATTTGATTGTCTGGATGAGTAAACCGGTACTTTTGTTTGCTGAATAAAGTTTAGGGGCAAAAAAATAGCCGTGCCGGGCGTGCCCGACACGGCTATTTTCTAATTTAAGTGCTTTAGTCTACTGAGCGAAACTGCGGGCGAATACGAACGCCGTTGTATTGCTCGTCAGTAACAGGATCCAGCCACTCAACAGATCCTTCGTAGATAGTCAGCTGCAGGGCGTCTACGTCGGCATGGGCGCCATGCCAGTGTTCCACTCCGGCCGGTGTCCAGTAAGGTTCACCTACATGGAATTCTTCGATAGCTCGACCCCGGATCTGATGCAGGCCGATACCTTCTTCGATCATTAATAATTGACCCCAGGTATGAGTGTGCCAGGAAGAGCGAACGCCAGCAGGGAACAGGATGCGGATATTTGCCATATCCGGGGTTTGGCTTACCTCAGGGGAGCCGCCCTGGAAGTTGCTGGACTGGGCAGAAATAACATCAGTTTGGGTAATCAATACTACTGCACCCAGCGCCAGTGCGGCGCACACAGAAGTAATCATTTCTACGGTTTTCTTCGGACCTTGACTCATCACTCCCTCCGATTATTGTTGGTTTAATGCAGTGGAGTATAGCGTTAATTAAGCTCAAAGCAATATGTGATGCTGCTGGCTATCGATTGAGGGCAGACTTTGTGCTGTCTCCAGAGAGATTCTTTGCTATCCTGCCCAATCCTGAATCTTCCAGAAAAACAATAGCAATGATGTTTCAAGCAATTAAAAAAAGACTCAGCGCAATTCTTGTTCTTTGCGTTGGCATGTTGCTCGGACAGGCTGGCTTTGCACAGGAAGTAAATCCTTTGTCAGCAGATCCCCGTGCCGCCAGGGTGGGTGGATCGCTGTTTCGTGCACAATGCGCTACCTGTCATGGTGCCGACGCCAAAGGCATCGAATCCATCGATGCGCCGGATTTAACCCTGATGTATCTCCGCGATGGCGTTAGCGATGGCTCCGTGTTTCAAATCATTCGCGAAGGAATACCCGGCAGCATCATGCCGCCCCATACTTTTACCGACACGGAAGTGTGGACACTGGTTTCTTATTTACGCAGTGCGGCGGTAGCCGGAACCTCCACCCCCATAGAAGGAAACAGCTCGCGAGGACTTGCTCTGTTTAATGAAAATTGTGCCCAATGTCATCGTGTTAATGGCAGGGGTGGTAGCCTGGGTCCGGATTTGTCAGCTATTACCAATCGACGCACCCAGGATGCCCTGATTAACTCAATCAGAAATCCCAGTGCTTCAATCGGGCGACGCTACAAGCCAGTTACCCTGGTGCTACCGAGCAATGAAACTATTCACGGAACTATAAAGAGTGAAGATGCTTTTTCCATTCAGATAATGGACAGCAATCAAATTCTTCGTGGCTTCAGAAAATCTTCTCTGCGGGAAGTAATCCATGAAGGAGTCTCCTTAATGCCAGGCTTTGCGGCTACGGCCTTAAGCGACAGTGACATCAATGATCTGCTTAGTTTCTTGCAATCCAATTAATAGTCAATTTAGTAGAAGCGCGGCGAGTGAGTATTCCATGAAGTTTTTTAAGTTATCAAAATTACTGCAAGCTGGTTTATTAGCTCTTTTTGCTTCTACAGCAATGGCGCAAAGTGGTAACGGGCCAACTTACGAAGACATTCTTAATGGCTTTAACGATCCGACCCGTTGGCTTACATATTCCGGAGACTATTCAGGTACCCGTCACAGCCCATTGACCCAGATTAGGCCGGATAATGTTGCGGACCTGCGTCCGGTCTGGACCTTCCAATCGGGAACGACCACCCGTGGGCGTGGTTGGGAAACAACACCACTGCTTGATGACGGCGTACTCTATGTTACCGGTTCGAATAATTATGCCTGGGCACTGGATGCTCGCACTGGTCGAGCCTTCTGGCAGTATCGGCGTAACTTGCCGGACGATTTAACCTACGGTGCCTCGGCGCCAGTTAATCGTGGTTTTGGCATGCTGGGTAATCAATTGTTTATGGTGACCCTCGACGCGCATTTAATGTCATTCGATCGTCGCACCGGTGAAATTTTGTGGGACCGTGAATTAGCAGATTATCGTGTTGGTTATGCAGCAACTCTCGCTCCCCTCATAGTTGGTAACAAGGTAATTGTCGGAATATCCGGCGGTGAGTATCAGACGCGGGGTTTCATCGATGCTTTTGATCCTGCATCGGGAGAAAGACTCTGGCGCTTTAATACCATACCTGGTCCTGGTGAAGCTGGCAGCGAAACCTGGCCGGATGATCCGGTCATTCTTGCCCAGGGTGGCGGTGGCACCTGGATGAACGGTTCTTACGATCCTGACTTAAATCTTATTTACTGGGGTGTAGGTAATCCCAATCCGGACTACTACGATGAGAATCGTCCCGGAGACAATCTTTATACCGATTCCATCGTTGCCCTCGATGCCGATAGCGGTGAATTACGCTGGCATTATCAATTTACTCCTCACGATGTAAACGATTGGGACGCCAACCACATGCCAGTGCTGGCAGACATCGAATGGCAGGGTGAACCAAGAAGGGTTGTTATGGTGGGCAATCGTAACGGCTTCTTTTATGTATTGGATCGGGTCACCGGCGAACTGTTACTGGGTGAACCGTTTACTGCTACGACCTGGGCCAGGGAAATTGGTCCCGATGGTCGCCCCATAATTTTGAATGATGGCAGCCAGGGTTGTTTGCCGGATCCATGGGGTTCGACTAATTTTTATCCCCCAACATTCTTTCCTGGTCTGGATATATTCATTCTCAATGCCAGGGAAACCTGCGCTACTTATGTGCCGGAGGAACCGGCTAATACACCGGGACAGTCCAATTTCGGCGGTACGGTCTTTATCGATGCGGAAGCTGGCTACGGGGCATTGCGCGCCCTGGATATTCATACCGGTGACCTGGAATGGGAATTTACCTATCCCTCGCCAACCTTTGGTGGGGTGATGTCTACCGCTTCGGGCCTGGTTTTTGCCGGTGATCATGAGGGAAATTTCATGGCATTTAATGCGGAATCCGGTGAGAACCTGTGGCATTACCAGACTGGATCTCGCATCTGGGGAGCGGCTGCCATAACTTATATGCTGGATGGCCAGCAATACGTCATGATTCCTGCCGGTACCACGCTCACCGCCTTCGCCCTGAGAGCTCCGTAATTCGGGGCTCTCAAGAATTTCGTTCCATCCAATTGGGGCTTATCATGGGTGGACAAAAAAGCCCCGGAAAACTATCCTCGTAATCAGGCAAAATTAGCGCTGTAGAATGCAACTAATTGTTACCCGAGGGCGACCTAAGCCCTTGATTTCAATTAAACTGGTTGAATTCTGCAGTACTAGAAGTTTTCGTCGATTTCACTATCGACATAACGAGAAAACCACTATGAGGAAACCTGCAATGACCTTCAGAAAATTTCTCGCTTTACTGACTATTCCTACGCTGTTCCTATCTGGCTCTGCCATGGCTCAACCCCATGATGCCAGTGTCGGTTCGCATCAACCTCACTACTATGATATTGCCGATTGGGAGATACAGCCGGAAGATATTACCTACGCTGATCATATCGCACCGATTCTGCAGCGCAGCTGTGTGCAATGTCACCGACCCGGTGGCGGCGGACCAATGACTTTTATGTCCTATGATGAAGTGCGTCCCTGGGCGCCAGTGATCATGTACCGCACTGCGATACGGGATCGCATGGGTGCAATGCCTCCCTGGTATATCGAGAAAGATATTGGCATTACCGACGGTTTCGAATCTGACTATTCCCTGTCCGATTTAGACCTGGCCATGATTCAGGCCTGGGCACAAAACGGTGCGCCTCGCGGGAATCCTGCCAATGAGCCACCTCCCATGGTCTTCACACCAAGCGATGAATGGACCCTGGGCGAGCCAGATCTGATTCTGGTAGGTCCCGATCAGACGCGCCCGGCCATTGGGCCCGATTGGTGGGGTGATATCGGCCTGGTTCCAACCGGACTGACCGAGGATCGCTATGTTCAGTCTATTGAAGTAAAAGAATTCAACGACATTCCAGCGGATGCAGGGACCAGTACCGTCGGTGGGCGCTATATTTTCCATCATATGACTTACAGCAGTGGAGTCCTGAGCGAAGACGGAACCTATGTTCTTCCTGATACCAGGGTGGGCTGGCCGATTCACGAAGTGGGCCGAAATGCAGACGTGTTTCCTGACAGTGCCGGTCGTTTGTTGCAGGCAAACTCCGCGCTTCACCTGGGTGCTGCCCATCTTCACTCCAATGGTCGTGAAACAACCGGTCACCTGGAGTTTGGTATCAAGTTCTTCCCACGGGGATACGAGCCCAAGTACACGACTCGCGGACCCCGCACCGGAAACGGCATCGACCTTGATGTGTTACCGGGCAGACCCAACCAGGAATTACGTAACTCGGTCATTCTGCAGGAGCACACCAAGATTATGGCTTTCGAGCCTCATCTGCATGCACCGGGTGTACGCATGTGCCTGGAGGCGATCTGGGGTCATAACATATTCACGCTTAACTGCGTGGGTTACGACCACAATTGGGTGAAACAGTACATCTACAAAGAAGATAAAGCCCCGCTACTTCCAAAGGGCACAATTCTTCAGACCATAGCTTACATGGATACATCTGCAGCGAATCCAAACCTGGCTGATCCACGCAACTGGGCCGGTGGCGGTCGTCGCTCTGTATCAAACATGTTCATCGACCTGGGTTATTCAGTCACTATGACCGAAGAACAATTCCAGGAAGAAATGGCGGCACGTCGTGCAACTCTGGCGGACCGTAATGAGTACGATGTGGGCTGTCCACTCTGTTGGTCGCCAGTTCCAGAATATGAAAACACAGCAGGTGGTAGCGAGGACTAAGATGATGTATCGCAGTACGCGCCTGATCTCAGTATTGTTCCTGTCTCTAGCGGTTGCGGCTTTTGCGACCGCCCAGGGGCGGCGCATGACTCTTTCGGGTGAGCTTCTTTCTCCCGCTTACGAAGGCTGGTGGCCAAATGAAGATGGTGGTTACAAATTGTTCTTCGGCTACATGAACTCTAACTGGGAAGAAACTTTCGATATCGAAGTCGGCCCGGAAAATTATTTCACGGTTGTTGAAGAGCCAGGCGCTTTAGATGATTTAACCGTAGATGGCTATGACTTCGGTCAGGCAGATCAGGGTCAACCAACGCATTTTCAGCCGCGTCGAAACCCGTTTCTGTTTACCGTCGATGTGCCAGCAGATTTTGGCGAAAAAGAATTGGTTTGGACACTTCAGAGTCGCTCTAATTACACGGGTCGTGCCTATGCCACGCTGAAATCTGATTACCGCATCGATCCCCAGGTAATTTCCACCGAAGTGGGAGGCGCGTTTGGTAGTCTGGATGATCGTCTCAGAACCAATATTCCACCGGATTTAAACCTGGAAGGTGAGGCTTTTCGAACCGTTAGAGTTGGGCAGTCTTTGGATCTGGCAGTGACTGTGAAAGACCCGGATAACCTGCCTGCTCGCATTAACCGGCCACTTCCGAGTACACCGGCGCAGATCTATCGTCAACCGCAATCCATTGTTGCATCATCCGGGCCAGGTGAACGCTTCTCCTGGATTGTGTATCGCGGGCCTGCCCACCGGGCGTCGTTCGAGCCGGTGCAAATGAAGACCTATACCGATACTCGTGTGTGGGCAAACTCTCCCTGGTCTCCGCCCTATTTTATTCCTGAGCCGCCAGAGGGTAATCGCTGGACTTCAACAGTTACTTTCGATACTCCGGGAGAATACGTATTAAGAGGCGTTGCCAGTGACGGTTCGATGTTCACTTACCAGAATATCAACGTCACTGTAACTCGCTAAATAGCTGGTTCAGAAAAAGCACTTCAGTTTTGCTGAGGTGCTTTTTTTATGCCTGCAGAAGGGAGGGATTACGTAGTATTGTCCCGGGAGCTGCGCTATTCTTGCCAGTCTGTCTGAGAATAATAAAACCAGCGAGTTGTTTATGGCGTCGTATCTAACTGGTCTTTCTTCCTTTATATCTGTTCCTGTAAAAACTCGGGGCAACGTGAGAAATTTATTCTTCTTCCTTCTTTTATTGGCTCCGTTTTCCCTGTTTGCGGCAGACGATGTGCAATTCCCAAAAACCATTGCCTGGTCTGCCTATCAAACCGGCACCGGTGGTTACAGTCAGGCTGTGGCCATAGGCAACATTCTACAGCGGCAATACGGAACCAACTTACGAGTAATTCCCGGTAGAAATGATGTTTCTCGCCTGGCCACATTGCGGGCCGGGCGCGTGCACTTCTCTGCCGGTGGCTCAGAAGCAGTTTATGCCCAGGAAGGAATTTTGAATTTCGCTTCAAGAATCTGGGGGCCGCAGCCAATTCGTGCCTTGATGTCCAACTATTCCGATAGCTGTTCCTACACCATGGTTACGGCAACCGACGCCAATATTCGTACTATTGCCGATGTAAAAGGCAAACGGGTTACTTTTGTGCAGGGTGCGCCTTCTTTAAACAATGCCATGGCGGCGTTGTTGTCTTTCGCCAATCTCACCTGGGATGATGTGGAGCGAGTGGAAGTGGGTGGCTATAACGCGTCCGCCGATGCCGTTGTGAACAACCGCGCCGATGTCGTTGGTGGAGCATGTAATTCGCCGCCTTTTCTACGCCTCGAAGCATCACCGCGAGGACTGACTTTTCCAGAATTCCCCCATGATGATGAAGAGGCCGTAAAAAGAGTCAGGGATCGCTTACCCTGGTACGTGCCTCACATCGCTATCGAAGGCCCCACCATTCCGACTGAAGGTATCGAGGTGTTTACTTCGGCCTATCCATTATTGGTGGGAATGGATACCTCGGATGACACCCTCGTGTATAGCACTGTAAAAATCATGCACGAGAATTATGAGACTTATAAAGATAATGCACCTGGCGCCTCTGGATGGCGCATGGACAGGCAGAAATTCGAACAGGCCTTTATTCCCTTTCATCCCGGTGCGATTCGCTATTATCGAGAAATAGGTGCCTGGACCGAAGAAGCAGAAGCGAACAATCAGAAAAACCTGCAGCGACAATCAGTGCTTAAATCCGCCTGGGACGCTTTTGTGCCCGGCGCGCCTGAAGACTACGTCGAGTTCGAGCAAGCCTGGTTGGTCGCAAGGGAAACTGCACTGGCTGAAGCCGGTTTGATTACCCTGGGTGAAGGGCTTTAGGCAGTAGGGGTCTAAGTAGCAGAACTTATGTCAGAAGCAGTAGAAGAGAATCGCGAAGACGATTCATCAAAGCGGGTTCAAAAATTACGCTATCGAGAATTGCCAGATACCTGGCGTAAAGTCATGGCAATCATGACGACGATTTCCATCTTTCTCGCAGTCAATCAAATTTTTAATCTTGGATTCTTTGTCGGCTATGTCATGTTGGATAGCCGCTACATGTATTTGATCACCGGTGTGATGTTGTGCATGGTGTTTATTACTTTTCCTGCCAACAAACACAGTCCCACTCATGTTCCCTGGTATGACATTGCCATTATGGCTGTTATTGCCGTGATCTTTTCTTACTTTGCGATCTATGCCGAACGCATTGTGTTGGAAGCCTGGGAGTACACTGCCCCTCCAGTGGGTGAAGCACTGGCCCTGATTACCTGGGTAATCGTGATGGAAGCAGGGCGGCGAGCAGGTGGCTGGCCGGTTTTTATTATCGTGGCAATATTCTCCCTGTATCCAACCTTTGCCGATCGCTTGCCCAGCGTGATTGCCGCTTTGAGTATTCCTGTTACCGATGCGGCCATCTTCCATGTCATGGGTGCCGAGAGTTTATTCGGTTTGCCCATGACGGTTTTTGCCACACTGGTTTTTGGTTTTTTGGTCTTCGGTATCTCGCTGCAATTTACCGGTGGTGGTCCGTTCTTTATAAACCTGGCCTTTGCCCTGTTAGGGCACATGCGCGGCGGCCCTGCCAAGGTAGCGATTTTTTCCAGTGGATTAATGGGTTCCATGAGCGGTGGGCCCATTAGTAACGTGCTGACTACCGGACCATTGTCAATTCCGGCAATGCGCAGAATAGGATTCAGCAAGGAATATGCTTCCGGGGTAGAAGCCTGTGCGTCTACCGGCGGTGTATTCATGCCGCCGATCATGGGTGCAACCGCATTCGTCATGGCCAGCTTCTTGAACATCAGTTATGTCGCCGTAGCCATAGCGGCAATTGTTCCTTCGGTGCTTTATTTCTTCGGATTGTTTATGCAGATCGATGCCTATGCGGCAAGAAGAGATTTGAAAGGTTTACCCAAGGAAGAGTTACCAAAGCTAGGCCAGGTATTTAAGGAAGGCTGGTACTTTATCGCCGTCTTTGTCGCTCTAATCTGGATGCTGGTTTATTTGCAACGGGAAGCGGTGGCACCTTTTTATGCAACGGCAATCCTGTTGGTGGTAAACCAGTTTACCGTACACAAGCTTTCCCTTGAGCGTTTCATGCAGCTGGTTGCGCAAATGGGTAAGTTACTGGCAGAACTCGCCGGCATTCTTGCGGCCATTGGATTAATTATTGGTGGCCTGGCTGTTACGGGAATCGCCGGAACAATCGCCAATGACCTGGTATACCTGGCAGGTGAAAGCGTTATTGTCTTGTTAATCATGGGAGCACTCACCAGTTTTATCCTGGGGATTGGTATGACTGTGACTGCGGCCTATATCTTTCTCGCCATCGTATTGGTACCGGCTCTCACAAATTCAGGACTGGATCCATTGGCCAGCCACATGTTTGTCATGTACTGGGGGATGTTGAGTTTTATCACGCCACCGGTTGCCCTGGCGGCCTTTGCCGCTGCATCTGTTGCTCATGTCTCGCCAATGCGAGCTGGCATTGAGGCCATGCGCCTCGGTGCAATTATTTATTTCGTACCGTTCTTCTTCGTATTCAATCCGGCCCTGTTATTACAGGCCTCGGCAATGGAAAACCTGCAGGCTATCACTACGGCTCTCGTTGGAGTCGCTCTCGTGTCGGCCTCTTTGCAGGGTTATCTTATTGGTATTGGTGACCTGGGAAGTGGGACGAAAGGAATCACTGTAAGAGTCTTAATAGGAATCTCTGGTTTAACCTTAGCTTTGCCAGCAGGTGGCCTGTTTGGATTCAGTCAGCTCTTTCTACTAATAGTCGCTGTCCTGTTTCTTGGGGCTGGCATTCTTGGACGATTTGTTCTCTTCTCAAAGTCTGCGCCCGAATCTTCAAGCGCGTAAAAGCGTATTGAAAGCAATTAAGTGCTTCACCGGTCTTGCTGATCAGATAAAGGGTAATCTCTTTTACTGAGCTGAGTATCTGGCAATAAAAAGAATAGTGAGGCACTTAATGAACTGGGTAAGCGCTTTAACAAGGACCGTGAATCTCATTGTGAAACTGGCTGTGCTACTTGCCTTGAGTAGCTCTGTTTATTCGCAAGCCACCATTAATGGAAACACCATAAACATCCCTGTTGTGCTTATCGGCGAACAAGCCTTTCAGGTCGATTTAACAATTGTAGAAAACACCGATCCAATTCAATTACTGGTTAGTGCCGGTGTGGAGCTTTCCGAATTTGATGCTGAAGGGGCGAGCACCTTTGATGGAACTACCCTGTCAGTGCCTTCGCTCGAGTTCGAAGGCTTAACATTCTTTGCCAACTTTACTGTACACGCAGAATCACCCCCAAGCTTTGTGTTTGTGAATGCAAGGATCGTTGAAGCGGAACCGCCCCAGTCTTGTGTGCGGCCTGATCCCGACCTTTCCCATGGCCCGGATGAACCAAATATTATTGCAGGTATCGCGGCCGATCCAGATTTTATAATGGATGGTGGTCCGGGCCAGGATGGGATACCGGCAATCGATAACCCGATTTTCACTCAGGATCTTGGTTCTCAATCCATGTCCGATAGCGAGTTGGTAATCGGCGTAAAAATTGGCGACGACATTCGTGCTTATTCCCATGAAGTCATGGACTGGCATGAGATAGTTAATGATGTGTACAACATTGATGGCGTACAACAACCGGTGAGTATTAATTACTGTCCACTAACCGGTTCGGCAATGCTGTGGAAAGCTGATTTATCAGCGGCTGATCCAACATTCGGAGTATCTGGTCAACTATACAATTCAAATCTCATTTTGTATGACCGCGAAACCGGTAGTTGGTGGTCACAAATGTTAGAGATGGGTATTAACAGTGTTAAACGACTGGAAATACCAGAGCGCTTACAGGTCATTGAAACCACCTGGGGCACCTGGCGGGAAATGTATCCGCAAACCACGCTTCTTACTGAAGAAACCGGCCACGATCGTCCCTATGGCAGAACTCCATATCCCGGCTACAAACTTAGTAGCGGTTTGTTATTCAATGTGAACAATGAGGGAGACAACAGGTTACACAAGAAAGAAAGAATCGTGGGAATTAATGTAGGCGATGCTTCCAAGGTGTATCCGATAAGTAGTTTTAATACAGGCGTTACTGTTTTGAATGATACGGTGGGCTCTATGGACGTTGTTACCACAGGTTCATCTGAATTAAATTTCGGCGCAATTTTTAACCGCCAGTTAGAAGACTGTACGACACTCAATTTCACTGCGGTTCAGGATCAGCTTCCCGTTGTCATGGAAGACGATGAAGGAAATCAATGGGATGTGTTCGGTGTTGCGGTTTCTGGACCCAGAGCTGGCCACAACTGCAAAAAACAAATTCCTATATTGCTTACTGGTTTGCCTGGGCGGCCTTTTTTGCAGGCGCGGAGATTCATCAATGAGAAAAATTTTACTCTCTCTTGCAATGGTAATCGTTGCCGCTGTGTTGTCACCAGGCAGTTTTGCTGCAACCTGCAGCTGTGCCGGCGTACCTTTGTTGAGTGCCATAGATACTTCTTCCACCCAACCGGGGGACTTCTATTTTAATTATTCCACTGAGCAACATGAGATCAGCGACCTGGTAAGAGGCAGCAGAGACATTCGTGACGAAACGGGAAGGGAGCGTTCTTCATTATCACAAAGCCTGTCTTTCAGTTATGGCCTTGCGGATAAGTGGGCACTGTCCGGCCTGGTTTCCTATGTAGAGCATAGCCGCGATATCGGTTCCAGCTTTATCGGCGAACAAACAACCCGTGGGCTGGGTGATGGCCTCATTCTGTTACGTTATTCACCGATTTACATAACCCCATTTAATCGCCATGAAGTTGGAATAGGGCTTGGTGCTCGCCTGCCAGTTGGCGAGGACAATGCTAAAAACAATGGCTTAACGGTGTCGGAAGACATGCACCCAAGTTCCGGTGCCTGGAGCAAAATCGCCTGGGCCAGTTACACCTATGCCCTGAATCAAGCGGCAACTATGCAAATAAACGCTTCCGCCAATTACACCTATAATGATGATGAAAACAATCGTGGTTACGCATTCGGTGACGAGGTGAATGTTGGTCTTGGATTCAGTCATAGCGTGGGAACGAAATTCAGTTATTCGGCGGCAGTGCGTTACCGCACAACCAATGCCGATGCCCGGAATGGATTCGATATTCCCAATACCGGTGGTGAATGGGTAGACTTTACGCCAGCAGTTCAGTATCAAGTAAGCGACAGTTTCAGTGTGGGACTGTCAGGAAGAGTACCAATCAGTCGCAAGCTGGATGGCGCCCTGCAATTTACAACGAGTTATTCTTATGCCTTATCGCTTTCCTACGCTCTATAAGAAAATTGCGGTGCTGGCTGCAATCGTCGGATTGGGTTATCTCGCCTATGGGCAGGATTATGCCCTGGATTTCGAAGGCGCCAGCATTTATGGCGACGGCTCCACGCTGAAATTGTCCGATCATCAGGGCAAAGTCGTCTATCTGGACTTCTGGGCATCCTGGTGTCCACCCTGCCTTTTGTCTCTGCCAGCCTACGATGAGATGTATAAAGAAATTGGCAATGAGAATTTTGAACTCATCGCTATCAATGTCGATGAAGACACGGAAGATGGTTTGTTCTTTCTCGAAGATTATCCTGTGAGTTATCCGGTGCTGGCTGATCCCGAAGGAGACATCGGAATACCCTATGGGCTGCGCACGCTGCCGGTTTCTTATTTGATCGATCAGGAGGGTCACATCATCGAAACTTATCGTAGCTATTCTCTTGGTGATGAAGTCGAACTCAAGCAACAAATATTGGAGCTGATCTATCAGTAGGATCCTGTTTTTCAATTAACTCCGCATTGCATTGCGGTAACGGCTGTTTTAGGCTCTAAGGCTCGTCCTTCAACGTGTCAAACAGAATTGCCATCACTTAGCAGTGGAGGAACAGGCTGATGATTCTTCGTAAACTTCTTACACTAATTGCATTGGTATTTTCCCTTTTGTTGGCGCAAGCGGGATATACACAATTAGAACCAATTAATAACCGACCCAACCCTTTCAGTTCGGCGGACAATTGGGTTGATCTACCGGATGCCAGAACCTGGGGTTCCACAGCCGGTGTCGATATCGATCCTGATGGTCGTCACCTATGGGCAATCGATCGTTGTGGATCAAATTCCTGTGCCGATTCGAATCTGGATCCAATTCTAAAAATTGACCCTAATGGGAATGTGGTTGCTGCCATCGGTGGCGGCTTGATGCTATTCCCCCACGGCTTGCATGTCGATCGCGATGGCAATATCTGGGTTACCGATGCCCAGGGGCCGGATCCTGCTAATCCCACTACCGCAGGCAAGGGCCATGTTGTTTACAAGTTGAGTCCGGAAGGTGAAGTGTTATTAACCCTGGGACAACCTGGTGTTGCCGGTGACGGGACCAATGCGCTGCTGGAAACTCCCTGCGATGTGGTAACCGATGCCGATGGAAATATCTACGTGGGCGACGGCCATAGCGGACAAAATGCAAGCGCTACTCCTGATACAGTTGCTCGCATCGTGAAGTTCGACCGCCATGGCAACCTTATCAAGTACTGGGGTGGTTGGGGTTCAGCGGCAGGGCAATTAAAAACTCCTCATGCCGTGGACATCGATTCCCGCAATCGCCTGATCGTTGGCGATCGTGGCAATAATCGCTTGCAGATATTCGATCTGGAAGGCAACTACATCGGGGAGTTCAAATCTTTCAGTCGTCCCAGTGGTATATACATTACCGACGATGACACCATTTACGTCGCCGATTCTGAATCCGAATTCGACAACGAACGCAATCCTGGTTGGCATGCGGGCATCCGGGTAGGAAGTTTGCTGGATGGCATCGTCGATTACTTTATCGATGGCACGGTGGAGGCTTATCCCGAAGGGTCTAATCCGGAAGGTGTGGCAGTGGATGCGGCAGGGAATGTTTATGGTGCCGTGGTTTCTGGTGGTGGTGCTATGGTGAAGTCGTCGAGAAGGTAAACATCTTCTTGATTGAAAATCGCCAGCATTAGTTCCACGTCGACAGGTCGCGTCTCTCCGAGATTCCCTCGCTTCGAACTGCAGCCTCGCAAAAAGCGCGAGTCTGGTTTCTCCGCTCGGCGCTAACCTTTAATTGTCGCCTTAAGAACTAATACTTCCGATTTTCTTCAGTGATCCAGTTCTTTTCTGTGGAATCAGGATTTGTTATCTAAGCCGGCGTAGCGGGTTAAGGTCTCCGGATCATTGTGAATGTGTTTCTCGATTACATTGACCAGGTCTTTTTTAGAGACCATGCCAAAACTGGCAATGACTTCGGAATTAATTACCAGTGACACGAACAGAATTACAAACAAGAACAAATACATTATCTGTAATTCAAATCCCAACATCCTGAGAACTGCGCAGAAGATGAGTCCAACCCAGAGAAACGATCGCAGCGCAGCTTCACGCTCAATCTGTCGTTTTGCACGCTTGATTAATTGAAAGTCTCGTTCATTCATTTTGCTGTTCTCCGATTGAACTTAAGCGCAACATGCTAATGATACACCTATGAGAGTGGGCCGCCATGCCTGGCTCTGTGGCCCATCATTTCTCCATTGTAGGATATTTTTTGCTGCGCTTCTGTTTGCCGGTCTGCATTTCCTGTCTATTCTGGCGGTTTATCCCAGCCCTGGAGTATCGAGGATTCTGCTTTAAAACGCTCAATTATGGGAAACTCTGACCAATTTTAAGTTGCCTCTGGCACTCAGAGTAGTCGCAGGTCAAGGCGGATTTTCGCAGGAATGTAGCTAAGCTTCCAAGGAAAGCCAACGCAGACATGTGATTTCTCTGAATGCCCCGTTGGGCGCGCCTTTAAGTATGCTTCTGCTTCGTTGCCTCTCTTATTAAGGGTATCGCCATTAACTGCGAGAGGCGCCTCTCATAAGCACACTTACGGTCGCGCAGAGGTAGCTTAAAATTGGTCAGAGCTTCCCTGTGATTTCGGTCATCAGCCTTGCTTCTCATTGCGGTCTGGTTTAAGTTTTTTAAATCCGTCACAGACAATTCGGGAGCAAAACCATGCTTGCCAGATTATCAGCATTGCTTATATTCCTATTCGGTGCCACTACTGCGATTGCCCAGGATGCGGCTTGGGAGCTGGGCCGCACGATCGATGGTCAGCCGGACCTGCAAGGTGTTTGGGCCAATAACACGATTACCCCGGTGGAAAGGCCTGATGCCTTTGCTGATAAGGAATTTCTGACAGCGGAGGATGTGGAATTTCTTCGCACCCGTGTGTCCGAAATTTCTGCAGAAGATGGTGATGCACTCTTCGGTGGTGGCGTATTGGCTGCGGCACTTTCCGGAGAAACAGTTTCATACGATCCCACTACTGGAAACTATGATCAATTTTGGCTAGCCGATCGTAGTGTACACAGTCGTACTTCCCAGATAATCGATCCACCAAACGGCAAGTACCCACCCCGAACCGAAGAAGCAATCGCTTTTTACAACGAGGCGGCACAGCGTCGGATAGATCATCCAGCAGATTCCTGGTTAGACCGACCTATTACGGAAAGATGTGTTAGCTATGGTGCGCCTTACCTGGGATCGGGTTACAACAGTTATTGGCAAATCGTTCAAGCCAAAGACCACGTGGTTATTGTGCAGGAAATGATTCACGATGTTCGTATCATAGCTCTGGTCGAAAAGCCTGCCCTGGATGGTTCGATTAAACTGTGGCATGGGGATTCTCGCGGTTACTGGGATGGCGATACCCTGGTAATTGAAACCACTAACTATTCGGACGCTGGCGGTTTCGGGCCTAATGCCTCAGCCAGGGTCAACGAGGAACGCTTAACCCGCTTGAGTGATACCGAGATGCAATACCAAATTACGGTTGACGATCCGGGCACTTTTACTGCGCCGTATACGCGGGAGATTATTTTCGATTACAGCCCTGAACCTATTTATGAATATGCCTGCCATGAAGGTAACTATGGTATGGAATATATTTTGTCGGGTCACAGGGCACAGGAACAATTTGCACAGGAAGAAGGAAACTAAAAACAATGGAAGTAAAGAAGGGAGTCAAAGAACTGGTAGCCGAAGCGGAAGAACAGGTGATTACACTGACGCCTGCCGAGGTTGATGCAAAATCCGGAGAGGAGGGAGTTACTCTCGTAGATCTAAGGGATATTCGCGAACTCAAGAGGGATGGGACTATACCTGGCTCTCTTCATGTGCCACGGGGTATGCTTGAATTCTGGATCGACCCTGAAAGTCCTTATTATCGAAGGGAATTCGATGAGATAGATGAGGTTATTCTCTTCTGCAATAAAGGTTCAAGATCGGCGCTTGCCGCACTCTCTTTAAAAACCATGGGAATGGATAATGTCTCCCACATGCAGGGAGGCATGTCCCAGTGGGAAGAGGAGATCGGTCGCGTCGAACCCATAGCTGAAAGAAAAAGATAAAGTATTCCTGTGATGAATTTCCTACTGAGCTCGATGAAGTTCATCAGCAATTCAAGTCTTCGCTGGTTTATTGCCCTTTGCCTTAGCTTTTTTCTATGGTCCAGTAGCGGCCAAAGTATTCATATTTCACACTGCATGGCGGGCTGCCCTGAAGCTTTGGCGGCAAACAACGAAATAGTCGTTCGCCATCTCTATGTGGCAGACATTAATGCCGACAATGGCTTGGCCGATTGGGTGGCCTATCGTGTGCTGCATGATTCCGTTGGTGTCGCCTCCCTGTTGCCGCGCTGGTGGCAACAGGATGAACTGTTGCCCACCGCTTCTGCGCTGGAAACGGAGCTCAATCAACCAATGTTTGATCAACCGGATCTGAGTGATGCCCAGGACCGTGATTATCGGGTTAATGAAGTGGTATTCACTTCCGAAGATCGCGGCAGGCTGGCTCCCATCACCAGTTTTGCGGACACACCATTTTGGGAAGAGCTAAATAACCTCAGTAATATGGCGCCATTACCCAGTGATTTGCGCAGTGGCGCATGGTCTCGTCTGGAACAGGCGATTAATGAACTAAGCGCCGAGCATGGGCAGCTTTATGTAATTAGCGGTCCACTCTACGAGGTGTCAGGCCAACTAAATACGCGTACCAGTAGCGGGAATTTGCCGTCGAGCTTTTTCAAGCTGGTGGCAACTGATACCGATTATGCTGCATTTGTATTTGCCGACGATCTGCCGATCCATGCAGACCATTGCGATCACATTGCATCTGTCGCTGCTATTCAGGATAGCAGTGGGCTGACTCTGTTTCCCGAACTCGAGGATGAGCTATCCCCCGGGCTGTTTCCAGGATTGCGTTGTCAGCTTCCCTAAACTAATAGTAACCAAGCTTCAGGACTGCACTATGTCTTATGTTTTTCCTCCGCCAGAAACCGTGGCCGTTCCGGTTAAAGATTCCAGCGAAAGCTTTGCAGTAAATCGAATCTATTGTGTGGGACAGAATTACAGTGACCACGTAAAAGAGATGGGGGGAGATCCAAAGAAGAATCCTCCAGTTTTTTTCAGTAAGCCAGCGAACTCAATCGTGGTAAACAACACTCCCGTTCACTACGCTTCATCTACAACTAATTTGCATTACGAAGTGGAATTGGTTGTTGCATTAGCTTCGGGGGGAACTGATATTGCGGCAAGCAATGCACTGCAATGTATTTACGGTTATGCAGTAGGCATCGATTTTACCCGGCGGGACTTGCAGGCTGCGGCGAAAGAAAGCGGTCGGCCCTGGGATACGGCTAAAGGATTTGATCAGTCGGCGCCTATCTCCGCGATTACCCCTTTCGCAACTGAAAAGTACCATGGGGATGGTCGTATTAGCCTGGCTCTTAACGGGGAAACCAAACAAGACAGTACGCTGGACCAGATGATCTGGTCAGTGGCAGAGATTATTGCCGAGCTATCTAAATTCTATGAGCTAAGAGCTGGCGACCTGATATTTACCGGTACGCCTTCTGGAGTCTCCAGTGTTTCCCCCGGAGATCGCATTCGGGCAGAAATAGCCGGCGTGGGTGAAGTCGAATTCGACATCGTGGACTAATCTGTTGAACAATGATCAAACCACTCTGCTGTTAATCCTGCTGTCGCTGCTGATCTTGCTGGTATGGGGTCGGTGGCGTTACGACATCGTTGCCCTCTGTGCGCTCTTTACTGCCAGTGTGTTTGGTATCGTGCCCCAGGCTGAATTGTTTGCGGGATTTGGTAATCCGGCGACGATAACTGTGGTTCTGGTGTTAATAGTCAGTTTTGGATTGACCAAGTCAGGCGCAGTGGAATTCGTCACGGACTTTATTGAGCCGGTGGTGGACAAGCCGTTCCTGCATATCGCTACGTTAAGTTTTCTCGCCGCATTCCTGTCCATGTTTATGAATAATGTGGGCGCCCTGGCGCTTCTTATGCCTATCGCCATTCAGTCCACTACAAGGGCGGGCAGGGCGCCGGCGTCGGTACTTATGCCGCTGTCATTTGCTTCTATCCTGGGTGGCCTGGTCACGCTGATAGGAACGCCTCCCAATATCCTGATCGCAAACTATCGGCAGCAGGTGACCGGCGAATCATTTGCCATGTTTGATTTTGCACCGGTAGGAGGCGGCATCGCCTTCTGCGGCATTGTTTTTATGTTAGTAGTCGGTTGGCGACTGGTAAAGGTCCGCAAGCAGACCGCTGGATTGGAATTGTTCGACGTTGAGGAATACCTGTTCGAGTTAAAAGTCACCAATGAATCGGAGGTAGAAGGCCAGAAGGTAGGGGAATTTCAAAACGAACTGAGGGAAAACAAGATGGATTTGTTATCCATCATCCATAAAGGTGAGCGTTTTCCTATCATATACCACTGTCGAGGAAATGAACTGACTAATAACGACTTGCTGATGGTGCAGGGTTCCCATGACGATGTGGATGCCTTCGCCAGCCTGCACAAGCTGGAGATGGTGTCGGCAGAAAATGCACGTCAGGAAATTCTTCATGCAGAAGACTCGCAAATTGCCGAGATCATCGTAACGCCTCAATCGAAAATTGTAGGCCGAACACCAATAGATATTCGCTTTAATCGCCGTTACGGGGTAAACCTGCTGGCAGCATCCCGTTCGGGCGGCACACCAAAAGGTCGCTTACGTGAATTAAAGTTTCAAACCGGTGACGTATTGCTCATTCATGGCGGCGAAGAAGAGATATATGACGCCATTACAAAAATGAATTGCTATCCGCTCGCGCAAAGAGACCTGGATATCAAGCGTTCTGAAAAATCCATATGGGCTTTGGGTATCTTTATCCTGGCAATATCGGCAGCAGCTTCCGGCCTATTGTCCATACAACTATCCCTGGGCATCGCTACTATCGCTTTTGCGTTGTTTAATATTGTGCCAATCAGGGAATTTTATGATGGTGTGGATTGGCCTGTTGTTATTCTCCTGGGTGCAATGATTCCCCTGGGTACAGCATTGGAAACCACGGGAACAACTACACTCCTGGTAGATGGAATATTGTCTGTAGCCGGGGGCTTATCGCCGGTATTAATAATCGCGTTGATATTAATCGTCACCATGACGGTTTCCGATGTGTTGAATAACGCAGCAACAGCGATTTTGATGGCTCCTATTGCTTTTAATATCGCCCAATCTCTGCAGCTTAATCCCGACGCCTTTCTTATGGCGGTTGCAGTGGGCGCATCCTGTGCATTTCTTACTCCAATCGGTCATCAGAATAATGCCCTGATCATGGGGCCGGGTGGCTACAAATTTGGTGATTACTGGCGTATGGGGCTGCCACTAGAAATTGTCATCGTTGCCCTTGCCCTTCCTTTATTACTAATCTTCTGGCCTATCTAATTATCACTTGCTCATTGGCCCGCAGCCCAGTAAAGTTGCTGCCCGCGGCTTAAACGGGAATCTGGCTAGCGGGAGAATCCGCTATTGAAGATTCTCGGAAACGTCCTTTTATTCATCCCACTCGTATTCGAGATCGATGCGTTTACTATCTAATCGCTCCTCGATACGACGGCGCAGCTCGGTAAGTTGAGTCTTGGGCTTGGGAGCCGCTTCTCTGGTTTCTTCCCCTGACTCTTCCTCAGGTAGTATGGCTGAAGAGTCGAGAAAGTCCTTGTTGCTTTCCAGGGATTCATCCCATTTCTGTTCTTTCATGGAGCCTCTCTTGTCGCCCTTTAGTGCGGGTGATGGAGTATTGCCATTTAGTTTCCTTTCAATTTCTTTATCGTTAAGTAAGGGATTATTCTTCAATAAAATTTTCAAGAAATAGTTGCCGGGTAGCCAGTCCATGATGATGGCTACTGTAATGGTTGAATATTACTGCTATGTGAAAGGAAGTTCGGGCTGAAAGAAACTTCTGCTTAGCCCAGAGAGAGTCTCTCAATGGTGAGTTGGCGTAATTCTTTCTTGGCGATTTTACCGGAGGCTATTCGGGGCAGTTGCTCGTATTGAAAATAAAATTGCTCTGGAATCTTGAACCCTGCAATTTTCTCTTTGAGGAAATTCCTTAACTCTTCGTCTGGCAAATCGGCTTCTGGTTTTAACATGACAGTGGCGACGGGAACTTCTCCCAATCGCTCATCGGGAATTCCATATACCGATACTTCGCTTACCAAAGGGTGTTCGGTAATGGCGTATTCAACTTCGGCGCAACCAATATTTTCTCCGCCACGAATTACGATGTCTTTTGCCCGGTCTAAAATTACCAGGAATCCCAGTTCATCTAATAAACCGATATCTCCAGTGTAGAACCAGCCATCTTTTAATATTTCGGCAGTATCTTCCGGCTTATTCCAGTACCCCTTCATCACGGTTGGACCCTTAATGCATATTTCGCCGACTTCGTTTGGATCCAGTTCATTACCAGCGTCGTCGAAAATCTTAACTTCGGAAATCGGAGGCGTTGGCCGTCCTGTGCTATGGGGTTTGGAGATATAAAACTTGCCGGAGATGATTGCGCCAATGGCATTGGTTTCGGTCAGGCCATAACCGAGACCCGGTTGTGCAACTTCCGGGAATTTTTCCAGCATCATTTTTAAATGTTCCGGCGGTCTTGGTGCTCCGCCACTCTGAACACCTCGCAAACTGCTTATATCAGTCTGGTCAAATTTTTCAGACTGCATGATTTCCCAGGTCATGGTAGGAACACCATGAAAGATGGAGATGCGTTCCTGCTCGATTATCTCCAGTGCTTTGTCCGCGTCCCATTTGTACATCATTACCAGTTTCCTCAGGTAGAGAAAGCTGTTGAGGAACTGGGCGTGACTTCCGGTGACATGAAACAGGGGGACATTACAGAGCAGAGCGGGTTGGAATTCAGGGTTTTCCTCCACCAGTTCTGGTCGCAGAATTTCATTAATCTCTTTTACAAAACGCCAGGTATACAAGGCGTTAATAATATTGCGATGGGTGGAAAGCACACCTTTTGGCATGCCAGTCGAGCCAGAGGTATACATGATCGATGCATCATCTTCAGGCTGGACATTTAGTTCACTGATCTCTTCATCGCTTAAGGCCTGGATACCTTGCAAAAGCGAATAAAATTCAGAGTATGGCGTTTCCTGTTCAGGTTTGATCTGGATGACATTAACGTCCAGATTTCCCAGAAAGGGCTCGAGCTGCTGAAAGCGTGCAAAATCCACGATGGCCAGTTTGCTGCCACTGTCCTTGAGGCCATATTCCATCTCGCTGCCTTTCCACCAGGAATTCATCGGTACGATGATTGCCCCTAAGATGGTTACGGCCATATAGGCGATGCACCATTCAGGGGAATTGCGAGCGCACAGGGTGACCCGGTCGCCATGGTTTATGCCATATTGATCCTTTAATACCCTGGCCATACGTCGGGCCATGTCCACGGCTTCGGCGAAGCTATAGCGTTCATCAAGATAAACCAGGAAAGTCTCATGGCCCTGAGTCAGGCTAAGATCATAGAGCCCGCTAAGATTGGCAGGCGCATTGGTGAACACATCGTATTGCTGCCCAGCAATGACTTTACTATGGGTGGCCAGTTCGGCGTCGGGAGCCTTATGGGCTATGACTATGTCCTTTAGTTTCGCCAGGTCCTGACGAATTTCTTCTTCGGTCAGCATTAATGTACTACTCAGATCTGACCTCCAGGGTCACCTTGCCCATCACCTTTCTTTCGGTGAAGACGTTAAAGGCATCGACATAGTCTTCCAGCTTGAATGATTCGGTGACCAGAGGTTTTAACTTGCCCTGTTCATACATATCAAACAATTCCTGGAAATTCTTTTCATATTCCGCTGGCTCTTCCTTGCGAAAGCGACCAAGAAATACGCCTACCATTGAAGAGCCCTTGAGCAAGGCAAGGTTTGCTTTGTATTCAGGAATTCTTCCGCTGGTAAAACCTATGACCAGTAAGCGGCCATTCCAGTTAATACAGCGGCAACACTGATCAAACAGATCGCCGCCAACGGGATCGTAAATCACGTCGGCGCCCCGATCGTTGGTCAGGGCTTTAACTTTTTCCTTGAGCTCTCCGTCGCCGTAGTTTATTACTTCATCCGGTCCGAGCTGTTTTACGAATTCGAGTTTCTCATCGGAACTGGCGGCGGCAATAACTCGTGCCCCCATAAGTTTGCCAAGTTCTACTGCCGTTAATCCGACTCCGCCACTGGCTCCTAACACTAAAAGTGTTTCGCCTGCTTTTAGTTGAGCCCGCTGTTTTAAGGCGTGGTAGGAGGTTGTGTAAACCATGGCAAAACTCGCCGCGGTTTTGAAATCCATTGAGTCAGGAATCTTACGCAGACCGGCCGTTGGCACCAGAACTTCTTCCGCTAACCCACCAAGTCCCGGGATCGCCATTACCCTGTCGCCGACTTCGAATCCTTCCAGCCCTGAACCAACTTCCTTGATGACGCCGCCAACCTCTGTTCCGGGAGTGAAAGGCATGGGTGGTTGGAACTGATATTTGCCCTGAATCTGCAAGCCATCGGGAAAATTCAATGAAGCTGCATACACTTCTACCACTGCTTCATTCTCTCCAGCAGTAGGGGCCCCGATCTCTTCCAGGGTGAGGTTTTCCGGAGGCCCGTAGGAGCTACAACGCACGGCTTTCATAAGAGTTCCTTAAAAATTACGAACGCGGATTCAATCATGAAAACTGGTCAACTGCAATTGCCCTTCGGTCCGGAGTGCCGATTCGAGATTTGTTGTTGTGCCAGGATCAAACGAGTATATTTGCAGCGTAGTTTTTCAAGTATTCCACCCATGAATGAATCACAGAGAAAAGCCTATTTAAGCGCAATGGGAATTGATGTTTATTACCCACGGGTAAACATTCCTGGTGCCAAAATTTCTCCTCTCTATGAATTCGATCTAGAAGAAGCAGGGCAGGCACCAGTCGATGATGCAGCTATGCCTGAGATTAAAGAGCAAGCAACTGACTTGCCGCCTGAGCCAAAAATTATCAACGAAGGGATTAAGAAAGCAAAAGAAGAGATTGGAAAGCAATCTCGGGCCAAGCGGGAAGAAGATGCTGTAAGCGAAGTTGTGCCAGTAGAGACTGAAGCGAAATCTGCAGCAAGCAGCACCGC
Organism: uncultured Pseudohongiella sp.; assembly: GCA_964616225.1. Lineage (GTDB taxonomy): Bacteria > Pseudomonadota > Gammaproteobacteria > Pseudomonadales > Pseudohongiellaceae > UBA9145. The sequence continues at coordinate 109,512 of CAZTTE010000004.1, read as the reverse complement.
CAACGAGAGCGATGCCGCTCCGTTACGATTTGCGTTGCGCTATTACAGGATTACCGACTCCCTTGCTGTTATCGAGGAATACCCGCTGCAGCAATCGAAAGACTCGAATAAAGAATCCCTAAACTTGCTGCGCAATATTTTACGGGCACTGACCATCCAGACTGAAGAGCCGGTGTTTACGCCGGAACACTTCAACTGGCCATTGCTCGATGGGCTTGCCGAAGATGCGGACGAAGCTACGGCTGCCAGACAGGCCTTGCTTGGATTCATCGCAGGACGGCAACAACAGGATGGATTCAAGAACCTGCTGGTATTTACGGGATTTATCGACGACTTGCTCATTGGGCCTGATGGTGTTGATAACAGGCGAGATTACACCCAGGCCGGAACAAATTATTCAATCACCCTTACCCACAGCCTGCAATCGATGTTGTCCTATCCTCAATTAAAGAAAGATGTGTGGCAGCAATTGCAATCTCTTCTCGGTCGGATTCAGGCAGAAAACTAGTTCCTTCATTCATGTTGTCACCTTCCGATAGCAAGCTTCAGTTTTTTGCGCGCAACATGCGTTTCAGCGACGTGGACATGGTTGTGCAGAACGAGGCCGTGGCCTATGAGCATCCCTGGACCAAACGAATTTTTATCGACTGTCTGCGGGCGGGTTACCAGTGCTGGGTATTGGCGAACAAACAAAAGATTGTTGCCCATGGGGTGATGTCAGTTGCTATTGGCGAGTGCCATTTATTAACGCTGTGCGTGCACCCGGACTTTCAGCGTCATGGCTACGGGCGCAAGGTTTTTAAGCTGTTACTGGATCGCGCCCATAAACTCGATGCATCAGAATGTTTTCTCGAAGTGAGAGCAGGAAACGATGCGGCGATTACCCTTTATAAGTCCATGGGCTTCGCGGTAATCGGTGAGCGTAAGAATTACTATCCTGGTAATGAAGGGCGGGAAGACGCCCTGATCATGTCTCGCAGTCTACCCATCCCCTGATTGATCGTTAGTTATCTCTTCTGAGTCGGTTGCCTTGCTCAGTAAGCGCATTACTCCTTTAATGCAGGCTATTAGAATAAAGGCGCTAAACATTATTGCTCCCAGCATGATTAAAGTGCCGAGCAATATGTTGAACATTTCTGCCAGGGAAATATCCTGCCAGATCGATAATCCCCACAGGCAGAGGGCGGCGATGGTTATCCCAGCCAGTATGGCTGCTGTTTTCTTGCGAACGTTTAGCAGTGAAAAAATCAAAATTGGGCTCGCTGATTATGGGAGCTGCGAATAAGCAGTTAGAAGCTCCCCTCGCTTAAAGTAGTTTTACAGTGAGGAAAATCACTGCATCCCCAGAACATACCATTTTTCCCTTTACGTTTAACCAGCAAGTTGCCGCAGCTGGGGCAACGGTGCGCAGCTTCCGGCGAGCCATTTTCGTCTTTCAGGGTGATCTTGCAGCCCTTGGAATAGCCACTGCAGAACCAGTAATCCCCCTGACCCTTGTTAGCTCTCACCAGGCGACGGGTGCAAATAGGGCAGCGATAGTGCTCGTCGATCTCCGTGGAAGGCTTGCCGGCCACGTCATTAAGTGTCGCCTTGCACTCGGGAAATCTGGTACAGCCCCAGAATGGCCCCATTTTTCCTTCGATGCGCCGCATGGGTTTCTTGCACTCGGGGCAATAATGAGTACGTTCGGTTGTTGCTTGCTCTGGAGCAGCCATGGAGAACCAACAATTCAGCTAAAGTAGTGGAAACGCTATTGTTGTTTCTAAACCCGGTTAAGGATGTTGTCAACCACGACAGGGTCGAGATTACTGTTTAAGTCTGTGAGTTTGCTTATTTCAATCCACTGATAGGGATTGGGTGTGTTTGAATTTTCTTCGGCGATGCCGGCGCGCTTCATGCGTCGAATCAATCCCTGTTTCGAAGCTACTTAAAGTGTAGTCAGTGGCGGGAAATTACTAAGTTTTGAGGGCTGATCAGGCCAAAATTTCTGTGAGAGCTGAGATTAGCGCGGCGTTCTCCTGCTCCGAGCCAATACTTATTCGCAGCTTGTCTTCCAGCCGCGGCTGCTGAAAATAACGCACCAGGATATTGCGCTCCTTCAGGGCTTCATAGAGAGCTTCAGCGCTATACCCTGGCGGGACCTGGCTCAATACAAAATTAGTCTGACTAGCTTCCGTGAATAAACCCAGTTGGTTTAAATCATCGATTAATTTTACGCGGGAATTGCGAATAGTTTCCCAGTTCGCTTCAACATAATCTCTTGCCTGCAATGCGGCTGTAGCCAGTTTCTGTGCAATGTGATCGGTGTTATAACTATCCCTGGTTTTGAACATCATGGGATTGGCCAGAGCTGTATGGGCGATTCCGTAACCAAATCGCAATCCGGCCAGCGAGTAGCCTTTGGAGAGGGTTCGAAGTATTAAGATGTTCTGGTGTAAATCGATTAGTGGAACGTTATTGTAAGACTCTGATGGATCAACAAAATCAACATAGGCCTCATCCACAAGCAACACACCACGGAAATTATTCGCTATATCTTTAATGGTATCGACAGTTAATAGTTTGCCGGTGGGAGCATGGGGATTTACCAGTAAGCACATCTTGGCCTGAAGAGCCTTAAGTTGGTCAACGAAGTCGTCAGGCATTGACCAGTCATCCAGCAAGGGAATTTCCACTAAATTACAATCCTGTACTTCAGCCAGTACCGGATAAAGTGAATAGCTGGGTTGGGTGGCTACTATGTTGTCACCGGAATCAACAAAGGTGGTTAGTGCCAGGCGCAATAGTTCATCACCACCGTTGGTGGGAATAATATTCTCTTCCCTAACACCATGGAGCTCGGCAGCAACACGCCGAAACTCTTGCGCCAGCGGTTGCGGGTAACGACGCAAATCATTCAGGCGAATACTTTCCAGTGCCGCCTGGACCTGGGGACTGGCCGGGTAAGGATTCTCATTGGTATTGAGTTTAATAACATAGTCCTGCCTGGGTTGTTCCCCTGGAATATAGCCCTGCATGTTGGCAATGTTGCTGCGTTCGAGTGACATGGTTTAAGCCGGTGTAAGCAAAAGAGCATGAAGGGTATAGCGATGTGGGTTTAGCGGCAAGCTTGTGAGGGAATTATTGCGGCGGGAGGTAGGTCTCGACCCGCTTGTGCCATCCTGCTAACCAGCGCTGTTCGCTTCTTGCCGCAGGTGCGTTAGCGACTCTTCTGCTTAATACTTTTTTGGCGGATTGAACAAAACTGAACAGGGTTGTTGGTGAGTCATGCATCTCAGCCAGAACATGTTTTAATCCCCAACCCTGGTTCTGGTAACGCTCACCAGTAGCAAGCCCGGTGCCTTTGAAGTGTACATAATCGATGATGGCATAAGCGCCATAGGGAGCATGACTGCGAGCGATGCTGGATAGTTTTTCCCGGATCGTTACTTGTTGCTGCGGAGGAAAGGACATGACTATAGTGTCTAAAGACTGCTTGAGCCTGAGCACTATATAGTCCACCTGCACGGATTTGGTACTTGCCAAAAATTCCCTTAGACCTTCAGTTCGTTCACTGTCGAATTCACTATAAAAATCTTCCCGTGACTGCCAGGGGGCATCTGGACGGGCAGCCTGGTTCAACCAATCAGGTAATTCAACTCCCTGTTCGCGGTAAAACCGCAACAAGTCCGGGAAGCTTTCTTCAAAGGGAGAATCCAGGCCAGGAGGAAACCAGATAAAGTGGCCGATGCCTAATGAAGGGAAGTTTTCACCCTCATTCCAGCTGCTAAGGCAGGCATAATTGCCTGCACATTCGTTGGCAAACACCCTGTCTCCCAACCATTGCAGATCAGATTCAGATAGCTCGAAAACCTGGCCAAAGGCCCCGGCAATAGTGACGAATTGACCCAGCAATAAGCCCAAAAATCGGTTGAATCTGCTTGAATTTGCTGGCATTTTGATTTGTTCCACTAATTTGGAGAAAAGTTTACACTTTAGGCCGATAAAACTAGGTGAGAGCCCAAAACATAAGGGCTCCGCTGAATAAAAAGGTTTTTCAGTCCTTAGCCAACAGCTATAGTAGAAGTAATCGGCTAATTTTCTGAAAACAAGCAGTATTTATGGCAGAAACAGCTACCACAGAAGAAGTCGAGGTAGAAACGCCTGAGGAAGAACCGTCCGGTAATCAACAGGACGAATTTGTTGCCCGACTTTCGAAGGTCTACCAGAAACTAAAGCGCAGCAAAAAACTCAATGTTGCGATGAAGGAAGTTGAGCAGGAATTGCTCGATTTGCTCGGTGTGCGCCTGTTTACCATTTGGCAGTCAGTCGATAATGGCAGTTGCCAGTTTCAGAGGTGGTGATCCAGACGACGATGGATCGGTGGAGATCAAAGTACCATTCAGTACTACTTCACTTGCCGGTTATGTAGCGTTGAGTCAGCGCGCCATCGTTATCAAGAATGTACTCGATAGCGAAGAACTGGTGGATATTCATCCACGCTTGCAGTTCGACTCGAGTTTTACCGAAGCCAAAGGCTGGAAAGTTAAATCGCAAATCGTTGTACCCATCAAAGATGAAATTCTATTGGGTGTAATGCAGCTGATTAATTTCGAAGGCGATAGAGAATTTACCAAGACTGACCTCAAGCATGCCTTGATGGTTAGCCAGATGCTGGCGAAGCAATTTCGTTCTTCGCTACAAAGTACCCAGGGTCCATACGACTATCTTGTGCAAAAGGGCAAGATTACTGCGGTAGAACTCGAGGAGCTGGAAAACAAGACGTCACTCTACGGTGGTTCGGTTACCCGAACCCTGATGGAAGAATACAGCATCGAAGCAGACATGATCGGTAAGTCACTGGAGTTTTACTACCGCGTGCCTTACATGAAATACGATTCCGAGCACGAGCTACCGATGGATCTCCTGGAAAACATCGGTATCAGTTACCTGCGAAGTAACCTGTGGTTACCAGTAGCGGGAGATAAAGAAGAAGCAGTAATTCTTATCGACGACCCCTTAGACTATCAACGCATCATGGAAATTCAGGGTGTGGTCAATGCCCGTAATTATGTATTGCGTGTTGGGCTGCCTGAGCACATTATTCAGTTTCTCCGCGGCGATGATGGTGGAGATTACGAAGAAGGCTTCGATGATATTTTCTCCGGACTGGATGATGAGGGTAGGGTCGAGCTCGAAGAAGGCGAAGAGGATGAAGATGATGAAAGCCTCGCCGCTACTTCTGCGATTATCCAGTTAGTAAATCGAATTATTACCGAATCTGACCGCCTTGGTGCTTCCGACATTCATATCGAGCCCGGGAAGGACAGTGCCCCCGGTGGCGTACGTATTCGGGTTGATGGTATTTGCCGGGAAATCATCAAGGTACCAAAAGAGCACTGTGCAGCTTTGATTGCACGTATCAAGGTAATGTCACGCCTGAATATAGCGGAACGGCGTTTGCCCCAGGATGGTAAATGTAAATTGAAAGTTCGTGGCAAGAAGCTTGAGCTTCGTGTTGCCACTGTGCCGACGGTGCAGGGTGAGAGTGCCGTGCTGCGTATTCTCGCTGCCGGTAGCGCGATGCCCCTGGATAAACTCAACATGACTCCGCGTAATCATGAAACTACCGTTGAATTGTCATCGCATCCCCATGGCTTGTTCCTGGTGGTAGGGCCAACGGGTTCTGGTAAGACGACAACGCTGCACGCGGTGCTTGGACACATTAATAAACCGGAACGAAAAATCTGGACCGCCGAGGATCCGGTGGAGATTACCCAACCTGGATTGCAGCAGGTGCAGATGATTCCGAAGATCGATTTTACTTTCGCCACGGCAATGCGCGCCTTTCTCCGTGCTGACCCCGATGTAATTCTGATTGGTGAGATGCGTGACGAGGAAACAGCCAGTATTGGTGTGGAAGCATCACTCACAGGTCACCTTGTATTGTCCACACTACACACCAACTCGGCGCCGGAAACGATTACTCGTCTCCTGGATTTAGGTCTGGATCCGGTTAACTTCTCCGATGCTTTATTAGGTGTACTGGCTCAGCGCTTGATGCGTACACTTTGTCCGAAATGTAAGGAACCCTACAAGCCGGAACAGAAAGACCTTGACCATCTCATTGATGCCTACGGTCGCGATCAATTCGATCAAGATTTTAGTGACCTCGATCTTTCCAAGCACGAGATCATGGGACCAACCGGCTGCAGCGACTGTGGCGACACCGGCTATAAAGGTCGAACCGGTATCCATGAGTTGCTCGTTGGTACTCACGAACTGCAAAGCATGATCTACAAAAAAGCAGAACTCGATGAGATTCGAGAGCAAGCCTTACAAGATGGCATGCGTACCATGAAGCAGGACGGCATCTACAAGATATTCCACGGCTGGTCTGATTATCAGCAGCTCCTCAGAGTGGTAGCGGAATAACCCTCTCCATTCGTGGCCAACCACACCCCCTCAATCCCATACTTGTTAGCTGAATGCCTTTAAGACAGGCATTTTTGTTGTGCTCGCCACAATTCCGGTTTGAACCAGTTCAAACTTTTGCAATTTGTCCGCTAAAGCCCACAGTTCCTGTTCTATAGTTAATAACGTAGGCAGGGTGTGTATGCCTTGTAAACAGTTTAGGGATTAATGCGTTTTCTTCCTTAGTGGACTCACTGCAGGAGGCGAAATAGAAAGAGAAAAGAAAGACATCAAGACCTTAAAACCACTTCTTATTGGTGGGCTGCTTTTTGTGGTGCTCGGTGTTTCTCTCGCCAATGAAATGCTTGGTCGCCTGGGTCTGGCAGACAATTACGTAATCGTCTTTTCTGCTGCCTTTATCATCGCTGCATTACTACTAAGCAAGAATTTAGTCATGGTGGTGCTGGTAGCCCTAGGCGTAATCATAGTGAATTTTCCCGATGCAACGCTAATAAGCTACGGTATCGATAGGGATATTCTATTGGCCCTGGTGTGTGCGATCATTCTGGTTCCTTCGCTTTACGACCTGGTATCTAAATAGGCCTCAGCATCAATTGAGTAGCATCGGTGAATCCACACGATACGTCGTAAATTTCCAACTCCCACCTTCCTGCAACATTTCGATAATTATGGGCGCGATGTTTTCATTGAAGCTGGAACTAATGGCATAGCTGGCGGTTGGAGCGCCGCCAAGGAAAGGAATAAAAGAAACATTCGTAGCACCATTGATAGATTCAATCAATTCCAGCGGACCCAGGATCTCCGAGATGGATAACAGTGTTCTGCGCAGGTTTTCTTCCGAATATTGTTCAATGAGCGAAGCATGTGCATTGGGAATCAGGGGATCGAGATTGCCGTCCACAAATATGGCCTGGGTAACCGAAATGGCCAGTTGCTGACTACTGTCGTCGAGATTGGATTTTCGCAAAATTCCCCATGCCAGCAGTCCAGTGACAAGAATCAGGCCGCTAATCAGGGCAGGAACAAAGGGTGAAAACTTAGGACTCATGGCTTGATAACTGCTGAAGTTGAAATGGCTTTATGAACGACCGGTATTATAGTTGGAAAAACTTCAATAAAAACAATGATAAACCGAAGCACCCAATTTGAAATATCGGTTTTACTCGGTATTTTATGCACAAAAATTACTGCGCCGTTAAAAAACCCTTAAAAATAGCAGGTTTTATTTTTGTTCGACCCTTCCAAAAATCGTAAGTTATTGATATTTATAAATAATACGGTTTGATCAAAATTTAGTCAGATTGTGTCTATTTCACAGAATTTCGAGGCTTGAGGGATTTTTTTTGCTTTTATGCACTGACTTATCCACAGAATCTGTGGACAAAAAATTGTCCCACGAGTTTTTTCAAATTCTCTTAATCCTCAATAGCTTAGTGAAAACTGCTGATCATGGTTTTTAGCATTTATTCCTAAGTCTTTGTGATAATCCCGGACCATGCCTGCTTGTGGTTGATTTGTCGCCACATTCTGCCGAAGGCTTAAGTATGGTATGTTGTTTTTCGACGTCCTATTGAAGCAGTGTAATGATAGAACTAACAAGTGAAATACCTTTCCTCTGGAGACTAAGCCCGGAGAGTAGTGAAGGGTATTGTTCGGTTTCGATGGTGGTGCCCTGCCCACCTGAAGCAGAAATCAAAGATCTAACTATCGAGACGAGCGTACTCAGCTTGTCATCTGATAGCTCCCGTTCGGAAACCGAAGAAACCCTGGAGTGGAACCAGGAAGATATCGATTTGTTTTTGCGCCTGGTTAATCAGCGGCAATTCCGCAATAACGAACCCCTGTCGGAATCGGTGAGGGTGGATTTAAACGATCCGGAAATAATCGAGATTATTCATATCGTCGCAGCCGCTGGATTTGGTGTCGCATTTACCTCATACGGATTACTCAATAGCGCTAACGGTAGTTTTCCGGTGCATAATTTCGAAATAGGCTCTTTCGCCTCGCTAAATACCATTAGCGGATTCGTTTCCTGTGTCGTAGTCGACATAGAAGACGATGACGTGGTTTGCGTATTGCTGGACGATATCGATGTGAGGTCTATTGAAGATTATGAGCGTCTATGCCGTCATGATCTTCTACTGGTTAAGCGCTTGGATGTTCTGCATCCCGAATTTGCCGAGAATAAGGTCAAGCCAAGCGCCTCTGTCCTGCACTGAGTTATCAGCACCCAACGTATTCAATAATGAGATCGGCAGCTTGCTCCACCGTGAGCTCGACGGTATCGATTACTATTTCCGGTTTAAGAGGATTTTCATAAGGGCTGTCCAAGCCTGTGAAATTCTTGATCTCACCGGCTCTGGCTTTTTTATACAAGCCTTTTGGATCTCTCTGCTCGCAGATGTCGAGGCTGGCATCGACAAATACTTCTATAAATTCATTTTCTGAAAAAAGTGTGCGAGCCATATCCCGTTCGGCACGGAATGGCGAAATAAAACTGGTGATGACGATGAGACCAGCATCCAGCATCAGCTTGGCTGTTTCAGAAACCCGGCGAATATTTTCTACCCGATCGGCATCGGTAAATCCCAAGTCTTTGTTCAATCCATGGCGGACATTATCGCCATCCAGCAAATAGGAATGCCGACCCTTGGCGATAAGTTTCTTTTCAATCAGGTTGGCAATAGTGGATTTACCTGAGCCTGACAGGCCGGTTAACCAGATAATTTTCGGTGTTTGCTGTTTTATGGCGGCGCGACTCTGTTTGTCCACGTCCAGCGCTTGCCAGTGAACATTGCTGGCACGACGCAGGCCATGTCGAATAGCGCCTTTGGCAGCTATGGTATCGGTACCTTTTTCGAAGAGGGTAAATGCCCCCGTAGCGGGACAGATCGATGCCGAGTCATAAACAATAGGTCGGGTCAGGGCGATGTTGACGACGCCAGTGTCATTGCTGGCCAGTGTCTTGGCCGCAATCTGCTGATTGGAATCCCTATCGATACGGTATTTAAGACGGCTGACCGTGGCTTCGCTCTCGCCGCCAATGGCTTGCAAGGAATAGGTTCTGCCGGGAAGGAGTTCGTTTTCGCCAAGCCATTCGATTTGCGCTTCAAACTGGTCTGCAAACTCCGGTCTTACATCAGCCGCCGCAAGAATATCTCCTGGATTGAGGTTTACGGAATAAGTGAGATCGAGTTTGAGTTCCGCCTCAGCATCAATGCTGACACAGCTTGAGCCGCCCGTTTCCATGGCAAGGATTGATGTCTGATGTCCCGAAGGCGCCGTAACAATACTGTCGTCTTTGCTTAACTGGCCGCTAACCAGGTTGCCTCTAACCCGGTTCGATGACTCAACCTCGGTCACCAGGAATCGCATTGGATCCATTCTGCTTTCCCCCTTGATCCTTACTTGGCGCGCTGATTAAAGCGTCGCCCTACTAGCGCAGAAGTGATATTAACTTTTTGTATATCGATTGCACCGCCGGCGATACCCCAGCCCCAGGCATCCCGCATTTTTTGTTCGATCGGGAATTCCCGTGAATATCCGTAACCACCCATGAGTTGCATGGCCTTGCCGGTGACTTCCCGCGCTGTTTCATTGGCAAAACATTTCGCTATTGAGCTATCGGCTATGGATGGTAATCCTTTTTCTGCATTCGCTACCGCACGATAAAGTAGTAAACGTGCCGCGTCTAACTTTAATTTCATTTCCGCCAATTGAATCTGGACGGCCTGGAAATCTACCAGTTGCTTATCGAACTGGCTTCGATCCTGGGTGTATTCCAAAACGAAATCGAATGCAGACTGGGCTGTTGCCAGCGACATGGTGGTATTGCCACAACGTTCAAGATCGAAAGCATCCATAAGCTTGCTGAATCCGCCTGCCGGTACCAGGATATTTTCAGTGGGAACTTCCACTTTATCGAAATACATGTCGGCACTGTAAATGCCGCGAAAGCCCATGTGATGATCTCGCTTGCCGAAGCTAAATCCATCAGCTCCTTTTTCCACGACTACCGCACCAATTCCTTTTGCGCCGGGTTCATCAGACATGCGGCAATACACAACATAGGCTTCGGAATGACCGGCACCGGAACACCAGCGCTTGGTGCCATTCAAGACAACTTTGCCGCCTTCCACTACGGCTTTAGTAGTAAGGTCGGTTAAGGCAGAGCCTGCCCCCGGTTCTGACATGGATACTGCGAGCACCAGGTCGCCGGAACAAATTTTCGGTAATAACCAGTTCTTTAGATGATCATTGCCAAAATGGGCGATGGCTAAGCAGGGGCCAAAACAGGATTCGAAAATGGGAAAGGCCACGCCAATGGAGATCTTGGCAATTTCTTCCAGTACGATCACGGCATCGAGATGGGAGCCACCGGCGCCGCCATACTCAGAATCCAGGTTGACACCAAGATAACCGAGTTCGGCAAAACGCTTGCGCACTTCCAGGCTCGGGGGCTCATCAGATTCTTCGATTTCCCGGGCAATATCCGGCAGCTCTTTCTGGGCAAATTGCCGCACAGAGTCTTGTAGTGCCTGTTGTTCGTCGGACAAGCTAAAGTCCATAGTGTCTCCTGGTAAGGGCCGCCCTGATTTCTGGAAGTGCATCATATGCAGGAGCGGCACTGGCTGCAAATCTGAATACTTCCAGTGCTCGGGAAGTGGCTAAATTCCCGCTCCTGCAGGTGTTTCCTGCTATAATCGCCGCTTTTTTTCGTCGCTGCCAGTCAGCAGTTAACAGCTGGGGCGGTAAACAGACACAGGTCATGGCTACCAACGAACTTCAACAAGAGATCGAGCGACGTCGCGTACTCGCCATTATCTCGCACCCGGATGCCGGCAAAACTACTATTACCGAAAAATTGCTCCTGTTCGGCAATCTCATTCAGGTTGCCGGCACCGTGAAAGGAAAGAAATCAGATCGCCATGCCACCTCCGATTGGATGACCATGGAGCAGGAGCGGGGGATCTCGGTAACTTCTTCGGTAATGCAATTCCCATATAAAGACCGCATGGTGAATTTGCTGGACACGCCGGGCCACGAAGACTTTTCCGAAGATACTTATCGCGTGTTAACTGCAGTCGACTCGGCCTTAATGGTGGTTGATGGCGCCAAGGGTGTGGAAGAACGCACCATTAAGTTAATGGATGTATGCCGACTCAGGGATACGCCGATTTTTACTTTCGTCAATAAACTGGATAGGGATATTCTCGATCCCATTGAAATACTAGATGAAATTGAAAACGTACTAAAAATTCAGTGTGCGCCTATTAACTGGCCATTGGGAATGGGCAAGGAATTTAAAGGGGTGTACAACCTGTATACCGATACCATTCATGTCTATAAGCAGGGCCAGGGTCATCAGGTTCCGGAAGATGTTCAGATTAAGGGATTGGAAAGTGATGAGACCCGGGAACTATTGGGAGAGTATTACCAGGATTTCCTCGATGAAATCGAGTTGGTAAAAGGTGCCAGTCATAAGTTTAACCTTGAGGCGTATTTAAAGGGAGAACTGACCCCTGTTTATTTCGGGACTGCGCTGGGAAATTTTAGCGTAAGAGAAATGCTGGATGATTTTGTTGAGTGGGCTCCGGCACCACAGGATCGTGAAACGGAATCACGGGTTGTAGCCGCCGGCGAGGACAAATTCAGCGGTTTCGTGTTCAAGATCCAGGCAAACATGGATCCCAAGCATCGAGACCGTATCGCCTTCATGCGCATCTGTTCCGGTGAATACAGGAAAGGCATGAAGATGCGTCATAGTCGCATTGGTAAAGACGTAAAGGTTGCAGATGCGGTAACTTTTTTGGCTGGTGACCGCGCCCAGGCCGACGGCGCAGTTTCCGGGGACATCATAGGCCTGCATAATCATGGCACTATTCAGATCGGTGACACCTTTACCACCGGTGAGGTATTGAAATTCAAGGGTATTCCCCATTTTGCGCCAGAGTTGTTTAAACGCATTCGCCTCCAGGATCCCCTCAAACTTAAACAACTGCAGAAAGGTTTGACTCAATTATCCGAGGAGGGCTCTACCCAGGTCTTTATGCCACTTCGTAATAATGACCTTGTGGTAGGTGCAGTGGGGGTGCTGCAATTCGAAGTCGTAGCCTATCGCCTGAAAGACGAATACAAGGTCGACGCGATCTATGAGCTGGTTAATGTGCAATTGGCGCGCTGGATCGACAGCGAAGACAAGGTCAAACTGGAAGAATTTAAAAAGAAGGCCCACGAGAACCTGGCTCTCGATGGTGGTGGATATCTTACCTACCTCGCACCTACGCGGGTCAATCTGAACCTCATGGAAGAGCGCTGGCCAGAAATTCAGTTTCATAGTACCAGGGAGCACTAAGTCCCATGGGATTGATTACTACTGAAAGTTTTATAGAACACCATAGGGTCGATTTGCGCATCACTATAGTGCGATCCAGGTAACATTAGGCCGAAGAAAATGACTACTTGTCGTATGCAATTTTCCACTTCAGGCAATGATGGCCTTTCCCGCCGTGGCGTAATGGAGTTTCCCCGTGGTGCAGTTCAGACACCGGCATTCATGCCGGTTGGTACCTATGGCACAGTTAAAGGCTTGAATCCTCAACAGCTGAAGGAGCTTGGTGCTGACATTATCCTGGGAAATACCTTTCACCTGATGTTGCGTCCGGGCACAGAAGTAATAAATCATCATGGCGATCTTCATGAGTTCATGGGCTGGGATAAACCGATTCTGACTGACTCGGGTGGTTTCCAGGTTTTTAGCCTGGGTGATATGCGCAAAATTTCGGAAGAGGGGGTGAAGTTTCGCTCGCCAATAGACGGTGATGAAATTTTCCTCGGTCCGGAATCTGCCATTGAGATTCAGCACAAGCTCGGTGCAGACATCATCATGGTGTTTGATGAATGCACGCCTTACCCTGCTGATGAAAAAACCGCGCGGGAATCCATGGAGTTATCCATGCGCTGGGCGGCTCGCTGTAAACAGGCCCATGGCGAGAACAGCGCGGCGCTGTTTGGGATCGTGCAGGGTTCCATGTACAAAAACTTGCGGGATGAGTCTCTGGACGCATTGGTGAATCTGGAATTCGACGGCTATGCCATAGGCGGATTATCGGTCGGGGAATCCAAAGAAGAGATGGTGGACATTGTCGAATACTGTTCCCCCAAATTACCCGCGGACAAACCCCGCTACCTGATGGGAGTTGGGACTCCTGAAGACATCGTCCATGCGGTCTCCAATGGTATTGATATGTTCGATTGCGTAATGCCAACACGCAATGCCCGCAATGGACATTTATTTACTTCGAAAGGCCTACTGCGATTGCGTAATTCCCGCTATCGGGACGATACCAGGCCGCTGGATGAACAATGTGCCTGTTATACCTGTCAGAATTTTAGTCGATCCTATTTACACCACCTGGATAAATGTAAGGAAATATTGGGGTCCCAGCTCAATACCATCCATAATTTGCATTACTACCAGTCCCTGCTGGCCGGTTTGCGCGGGGCTATAGAACAGGGTAGATTGAGCGCCTTCATCAGCCAGTTCCAGGAAGAACAGGCCCAACCCTCTGTTGAATCGGGGGATTCCGCGGATTAGCCTGCGGAGACGAATTACTTGGGATTAACGACAAACGAATTACCCCATTTATTACTTGAAACCGGGCTTAGTGCCCCAACTATGTTGGGAACTGCCCAAAAAGACGATAAACAATAAATAAGCTGAAAGATTATCGCTTCTAGATCGAGAGAGAGTTCATGAACCTATTATTTCCCGTTGCTTACGCCCAGGAGGCGGGTCAGCCTCAGCAACCTTCACTAACCTATAACCTGATTCTTTTTGGCGGGATGTTTTTCCTGTTCTGGTTGATCCTGTGGCGCCCGCAATCGAAGCGTGCCAAAGAACACAAGGAACTGGTTGGTGGAATTTCAAAAGGTGATGAAGTGATGACCTCAGGTGGTTTGCTGGGAACAGTGACCAAAGTACAGGATGATTACATCGCCATCGAAGTAGCCAGTGGCGTGGAATTAAAACTGCAAAAATCTTCCGTAGCTGCTGCCTTACCGAAGGGCACCATTAATCAGATATAAGAATCTAATTGCTACCTTTATATATAAATTAAGTAGTAAGAGTCGACTATGTTAAATAGATATCCAGCCTGGAAAAACGCACTCATTTTCATTGTCGTCATATTGGGTTTTGTTTATTCGGTACCAAATATTTATCCTGATGACGAAGCGATCCAGATTAGTACCGATTCCTTATCTCTTAACGAATCGGATCTGGCGACTATTACCACGGCCCTGGAAGCGGCCCAGGTAGAGTTTTTTGGTGATGAATTTAACGAAGAGAATATTCTGGTCAGATTTAATACCGTCGATGACCAACTCATCGCCAAGACGGCTATTGAAGACGCCTTAACCGATGACTACATCGTCGCGTTAAATCTGGCACCAACTACACCGGGCTGGTTACAGGCTATCGGGGCAGGAAAAATGAACCTGGGCCTGGATCTTCAGGGTGGTGTGCACTTCCTGATGGAAGTGGATATGGACGCCGCACTCGGACGCCGCATGGAAGACAACCTCAGTAATGTTCGTTCTGTATTAAGAGAAGAAAGAATTCGTACTCGCGGCACAAATGTCGTCGATAACTCTCACCTGGAAATTCGCTTCGCCAATGGCGACGCCAGATCGGAAGCCCGGTCGGCGCTACTGGATAATTTCCCTGACTTGCAGTTTCAGAATCGCGAAAGCGGTGATTTATTCATTCTGGATATGCGTACTCCTGCAGATGTCATTTTGCAGATTCAACGGGATACCTTACAGGCTAATCGCACGACGATTATGAGCAGGGTAGATGCTCTTGGTGTGGCTGAACCGACCGTGCAACAGCAAGGTGCCGATCGCATCGTGGTGGAATTGCCAGGTGTGCAGGACCCTGCCCAGGCGATTCGATTCCTGCAACGCATCGCGACCCTGGAGTTTCACCTGGAAGCTGAACCTGGCGCTTCTCCTGCTTCCTACACCACTTACACCAACCCCGATGGGCTGATTGTTGATGTCGATGATGAAGTGATCCTGCAGGGTGATCGTATCAGTAACGTACGATCGACGCTGGACCAGAACGGCCTGCCGCAAGTACAAATCAACCTGGATGCACAGGGTGGTAACCAGATTAACCGGGTGACTCGCGATAACGTGGGTCGCATGATGGACATCCTCTTAAGTGAAACCCGTTCGCGAACTGTCATGGGCGTCGATGAAGACGGGAATGAAATCGAAGAAACCGAGTTTTATGAAGACAAGCGCTTGATCAGCCACGCGACAATTCGTACCGCCTTGCCGAGAACGTTTGTTATAACAGGGTTAACCGCAAGAGAGGCTAACGACCTTTCCGAACTAATTCGCTCCGGTTCATTGGCAGCGCCGATGACCATCGTCGAGCAAAGCGTGATTGGACCCACCATGGGTCGGGAAAATCTCGAAGCAGGATTCAGGGGTGTTCTCGTAGCCTCGGTATTAGTACTTATTTTCATGTTGTTTTACTACCGTGTTTTCGGCCTGGCTGCTAATACGGCCCTCATCATGAACATCCTGTTGATCTTCGCCGTAATGTCTACTCTTATCCCGGCGACCCTGACCTTACCCGGAATTGTGGGGATTGTATTGACGGTGGGTATGGCAGTAGACGCCAACGTGCTGATCTTTACCCGGATACGGGAAGAGTTGAGTAATGGTATGCCGCCGCAACAGGCTATTGATGCCGGTTATAACCGTGCATTTACCACTATTCTGGACGCCAACCTGACCACATTCCTGGTTGCCGTGGTTCTGTTCACGATTGGAACCGGGCCGGTTAAAGGATTTGCTGTGACGCTGATGATTGGCATCATAACTTCCATGTTTACTGCAATCGTCGGTACCCGCGCGCTGGTTAACATCATTTATGGCGGGCGCAATGTGCAGAAACTATCCATTGGCAGGTATCGACTGCCAAACAAGTCAGGTATTGAAGCAACCTAATTAACTGGATCGTTACGATGATATTGGGAAGAGAAATTGATTTTATGGGTATACGCAAGATTGCCGCGGTAGTTTCGGCGGCACTTGTCGTAGTTTCTATACTTGCCCTTATCTTTAATTCCCTGCAATTCGGATTGGATTTCACAGCAGGTACCTCGGTACGACTCAATTATTCCGATACCGTCATTCTCGATGAGGTAAATGAAACACTTACCAATAACGGTTACGAAGACGCAGTTGTGGTGAGCTTCGGATCCGACAGAGAGATTCGTGTTGTATTACCGGTTGATGAGAACATTGAAGTGGATGATCAGGCGGCCCAGGCAGCCGTAGTCGGTGAAACCATTGCAGCCTTACTCAGCGACAATAGCAGTAGTGAAGTAACTCTGCTCGGATCTGACTATGTCAGTGCCAAAGTAGGTGAAGAACTGGCAGAGCAGGGTGGTATGGGGATGCTGGTGGCCCTGGGTATCATCATGGTTTACATCGCCGTGCGTTTCCAGTTCAAGTTTTCCGTGGGAGCGGTGGTTGCGCTGGCCCATGATGTACTGATTACTCTGGGTATTTTTTCCATTTTCGGTATCGAGTTCAATCTCAACACCCTGGCGGCCATGTTGGCCATTATCGGTTATTCGCTCAATGACACTATCGTGGTGTCTGACCGGATTCGAGAAAATTTCCGCCGTATGCGGAAAGGCACTCCGATTGAAATGGTTAATGTTTCACTCAACCAGACCCTGAGTCGTACCCTGATTACTTCCTTTACCACCTTGTTGGTGTTGTTCTCGGTACTGCTCATCGGTGGCGAAACCACCCAGGGATTTGCTATCGCGCTTATTATCGGTGTGGTCATAGGAACCTACTCTTCTATTTATGTGGCCTCGAACGTCATTCTCTACATGAATGTGACCCGCGAAGACCTGATGGTCCCGGTAAGAGAAGGCGCCGATCCCGAAGGCACTGTCTAATCCCTCAATCCTCAAAGCCCGGTAAAGTTTGAACCTTCAGCAAGCGATAAAGTCTGAAAGGCTGTGGTGATTGCATTATTAATTTCTACTTGGCCTGATTTGCCAGACTTGCTATGTTTTAGCTCGTTAAAAATCCGTGATTTTCAATAGCTTGGAAGAAGTGGAGCGTACGGGAAGCATGAAATTCCCAGAACAGTTCAAACTGCGTGGCGTGAAGAATGGGCTCTTGCTTATTGTTTGCCTGCTGCTGGGCAGTACTTCTTTCGCCCAGGATCCCGAGCTATTCCCGCAACCGCCGGAAATACAGCCCGCCGTCGATTTCTGGACCAGGGTGTACACGGAAGTCGATACCCAGAGCGGCTTTCTCCACGATTCCCAGAATCTCTCGGTGATTTATGCCCGCTTGGAGTTAAATCGTCGTGAAATCGAGCGTGTGCGTGGCAGGATTCGGGATGATCTGCGGGAACTGGCACGTGGCAAACGCACCGGCCTGACGCGCAACCAGCAGGAAATCCTGGATTTATGGCCAGCGGAAGTCAGCAACGAGACCCTGCGCACCGCGGCCAATAATGTACGCTGGCAACTCGGTCAATCCGATCGCTTTCTCGGGGGCTTGCGCAGGTCCGGTGCCTATCGGGCCCACATTAACCAGGTTATAAGAGAAAAAGACCTGCCTATAGAGTTAGGCGTTCTTCCTCACGTCGAATCTTCTTTCAATCCCAATGCCTACTCCAGTGCTTCCGCTGCCGGCATGTGGCAGTTTGGTCGCGATACCGCCCGCCGCTTTATGCGTGTGGATCACATCATCGATGAGCGGATGGATCCTTACACCGCTACCGGTGCGGCCATGAGCTTGCTGGAATACAACTATTCCGTGTTAGGCACCTGGCCGCTGGCCCTGACTGCTTACAATCATGGTGCCGGCGGTATATCTCGCGCGGTACGGCAGACCGGTACCACTGATATCGAAAAAATTATCGCGAACTATCGAGGGCGGGCATTTGGTTTTGCTTCCCGTAATTTTTATGCGCAATTTCTTGCAGTAATCCATGTTGAGAACAATGCCCAGCGCTACTTCGGCGATTTTCGCCTCGATCCGGCGCCAGAATTTCGGGAAGTAGTAACGGATGCTTATATCGATGCTGAAGTCTTTGCACGATCTATCGGCATTAGCCTGGAGCAATTGCGAGATGACAATCGCGCATTGCGCCCGGCAATCTGGGAAGGAAACAAACGCATTCCCAGTAACTACACGATCAAGGTGAGAGAGCAGGCGGTTAATGCCAGTAATCTCCTGGCCCTGGTTCCCGATGATTTTAAATTCGATATACAAACACCGGATGTAGCTTATGTGATTGAGAGAGGCGATAGCTTGTCGGTTATCGCAACCCGTTTTAATACTACAGTTAATCGACTGGTAGCCCTTAACCAGCTACGTAGTCGGCATCGTATTCAGATTGGGCAACGCCTGTTGTTACCCCAGGATAATTTAAGTGCGCAGCAGTTAATTGCCCAGGCGGGGGATGAACCACCGGAAGATGGTGAGTACACAGTTTTAAGAGGCGATACCGTATCTTTAATCGCGGCGCGTTACGGCGTTACGGAAGCAGAACTATTAACTGTTAATGGTATTCAGGATCGAAACAGAATCTACCCGGGTCAGCAGATACGACTGCCGGGATTTGGTCCAGCGGGGGAACAGCTTGCTGCCATTGAAGCCAGTGTTGAACCCAGACCGTCGACGCAGATTCAGTTTGCCGATGAGGTAATTGAGGCGAATAGTGAGGAAGCTGCTCCAATCGTTGCTGCGGTTGAAACAGAGCAGGAACCGGAAGTAAGCGAAGAGCCAGTTCAGGTGGCGTCATTGGAGCCAGCAGCTGAAGCAACCGAAGACTCTGTACCGGTGGCTTCCCTGGAAACTCCATCTGAAGTTATCGAAGAACCTGTGCAGGTAGCGTTACTGGAGCCGGCGCTCCAGGCATTGATCGATACTCCGGAGGAAGCGGTCATAGACCTATCGGATCTCCCTATCGAAGACCCTGTTCACCTGGCGCTTACTGCAGCAACCGGGGAGCTTCTTCCTCCCGCTGCGGTGCTACCGGACAACCAGGAATTGGAGATGCCGGTAACGCCGGAAGAAGAAGTGGCGATAGCAATCGATCCGGCAGTCGATGTGAGCGAGAGTAACGAACAGTTAACGGAAGCGCTTGCGGCGGATCCTTCGGATTACACAGTGGCCAGTAATAACTCCGTGGAAATTCAGGCGTCGGAAACCCTGGGGCATTATGCCGATTGGTTGGGCATAAGAGCCTGGGATCTGCGCCGCTTAAACAATATGGCATACCGTGATCCAGTAATTATCGGCGAAAGACTTACCCTGGATTTTTCCCGGGTGAATATTGCCGAATTTGAACTCAAGCGCAGGGATTATCATTCCACCTTGCAACAGGAATTTTTCAGTAATTACCGTATTCAGAACGTAGAGAATTACCGGGTGAGATCAGGCGATAACATTAGCACCATCGCCCGTAATCGCTATTCCACTCCTATCTGGTTGTTGCGGCAGTACAACCCGGAACTGGATTTCAATCGCATTCAAATCGACCAGGAAATAATTTTCCCTGTGTTGGAACAGGTTAACTAGCCAGGTCCAATAAGCGCGCATATTCCTGCTTCAGGCTTTCGGGCTTAAATCCGCTCAAATCCACTTTTGGAAGTTCATTCCCTAGCTTTAGTTCCAGCCAGTGAGTGAGGCGGGCTACTGCATTAGCTGCGGTCACTGCGAGGTCTTCCTCTACTATAAACAGGAATTCACCTGGCAGGTATTCCGGGTAAACCAGTGCCTTTGGCGTTAGTGGCGTACAGCCCGCGAGACAGGCCTCCTGTACTGCCAGACCCTGGAAGTCGTGGATGGCGGTTGATAAGACTACATCGCAATTGCTCAGTAGCTGGCAATAGTCATCTTCCTGCTCCAGATAGCCAAAATTAGCTGCTTCCATGCCCTGGTCTTGTTGATGTTTGTTCAGCAGATTTTCAATCTCACTGAATTCGGCGGGGATTTCGCGAAAGCTTTGTCCGACGATGTGTAAACGAACAGGCAGAGCACGTTCGGTGATAATTTTCACCACCGCCAGTAAAAGATTCGGTCCTTTGTCGTATTCCCAACGATGATTCCACACCACATCCAGAAATTTCTTGTCTTTAGCGACTGCTCGGTGGTGGGGAATGCTAACTGGTACTGGAATTACAATGCTCGCTTCCAATTTTTCCTGCAATTGCCCAGGGAGATTGTCGGGAAGTTTAGTAAAAAGATTCCTGGCCCCTTTTATAAAACTGGATTTATTGAATTCAGAGTTAAAAGCAATCTTATCTGCGCAGAGTGCAGAGTAAATTGGAACCAGTAGTGGCTCGACATTATCACGACCGCGTCCGCTCAATGGATAGGCAAACTGATTTTCGTGGAAATAGACGATGTTTGGGATCTGCGTGAGTTGCGGAACAAATCCCCGCAGGCTACTCAAATCCACCATGGAAGTTGCCAGCAGAAAATCATTGTTTGCGGTAAGTTCAGCTCGATTGTTTGTTGCCCAATGCAGGCTATTGCTGCGGATGCGCCAGTTGAAGTTTCTGGGGCTCAGGGTCAGCTGCTGCCAATGGACTGACGGCAGCATCTGAGCGAGGCGTTGCCGCCATAACTGATGGCTCTTTGCATCGTAGGCGGAAAGTAGCAGGCCGCGACTAGCCATGGATTGGGCAGTGGGACTAAACAACTAGCCCCTTTTTAACTAGCTATTCTGTTGCCGTTCCAGAATGCCCACATTGGTAGACATATCCAGAATCGTGTCGATATTGGTATCGATGTCTTCAACCGAAGCATTCATACCCAAATCGACCCCAGTATTTTCACGTACATCGGCAGAATAATAGCGACCCCCTGCAGCCTGGATGATGCGGCCATTAGGCGCGTTGTCGCTGCAGAGAAATACTACTGCCGGGGTTACCAGCTCGGGGGCGAGTCTATCTTCGCTATCTTCGAAGCCCGGTAACTCAACGGTCATCCTGGTAGCGGCGATGGGCGCTATAGAGTTGGTGTGGATGTTGTACTTGGCGCCTTCGAAGCGCAGGGTGTTCATGAAGCCCACCAGGCCCAGTTTGGCCGCGCCATAATTGCTTTGGCCGAAATTACCAAACAAGCCGGAAGTGGACGTAGTCATTACGATACGGCCGTAATTCTGCTCGATCATTATTGGCCAGGACAGCTTGGTGCAATTCATGCTGCCGTTTAAATGGACGTCGAGCACTGCGTGCCAGTTTTCGATTTCCAGTTTGGCAAAGGTTTTGTCACGCAGAATGCCGGCATTGTTGACGAGGATATCGATGCGGCCCCATTGGCTCATGGTTGCGTCAATCATTCCTTGTACGGCTTCAAGATCTGTCACCGATGCACCGTTGGCGATGGCGGTGCCGCCATTGTCATTAATTTCCTGCGCCACTGCTTCGGCAGCAGAAACCGAGCCGCCGCTCCCATCCACGGCTCCACCCAGGTCGTTAACCACGACTTTGGCACCGCGCCGACCGAGTTCAAGGGCGTGTTGCTTACCCAAGCCGCCACCTGCGCCGGTTACGATTGCTACCCTGTTTTCAAAGCTAATGCTCATAGGAAATCCTCTGTCAGTTGTGCTCATGTTTGTTGCTAATCGCAAAGAGGCTGGATTCTATGCCGCAATACTTTTTGGTGCAATTTATCTTCTATATTTTCACCGGCTATGGGAATTTCAAAATTAGGTCGTGGCCCACAGATGAAAATCCGCTATCATCTGCGACCGTTGTATTTGCAAAAGGTATATCTATTGTATGAGTGATATTGAGCCGGTCCCTGCTGCAACCGTGGTGTTAGTGCGGCAATCGCCGGACCAGGCAGAACTGGAAGTTTTGTTATTGCAGCGCAATTCGCGCCTGGTTTTCCACGGCGGCCACTGGGTTTTTCCTGGTGGGCGAATCGACGAAAAGGATTTCCAAAATTCGGGTTCCGATCTCGAATATCCTGCTGCAATAAAAGCTGCCGTTCGGGAAACCAAAGAAGAAGCAGGAATCGATATCGACGAAGCGCAATTAATTCATACCGCCCATTGGACTACTCCACCAAAATTACCACGGCGTTTTTGCACCTGGTTTTTTGTCTGCCCATTATTCGAGTCAGTTTCTGTTTCCGTCGACAATGACGAGATTCTGGATCATCGATGGATAACTCCAGGCAATGCCATCGCCGATGCCGAAGCGGAAGAATGGGTGCTTCCCCGACCAACCCTGACCACCTTGTCGGACATCGTCAGCCACAAAAATCTGGACGATCTGGTCGCAGCTGTAACAGTCGGTAACATTCGAGTATTTCCCAAGGACTCCCGCTATTACCGTCCCGCCGAAATGGGATGTCCAGAATAGCTCCAGACTGAAAATCCAGCAATTTTTGTAGGGCTTTTTATACTGAAAAAAGAAGCCAGAATCTGGCCATTTCCGGGCAGATTCGGACATTACTCCGACTAGCTGATTTCTCTGGGATTTTGTCCTCAATCAGCCCTCTAAATCCTTGCTTTTCGGGGCAGGTTAATGGGATAGTTAAGACCGCAAAACAGAAACAATCTGCTTTCGTTTGCGGTCAGCTTGAGGGAGGTTTTGGCACCTTTTTCAGACTTGAAAATCCAGTCACATGACCGCCTGGCACTTTAGTGGATTAATGAGGTCCCTTAGCGCATTAACGCATCTTTAAAGAGTCTCTATGTCTTCACCCACATTTGAAAGTCTACGAGCCACACTCAAAACTCTGCGTCGCCGGAGAAGTAATTTATTCATCCTTAAACAGGGGAGCTATTTTGTTATTGCTGCCTCAATTTTTGTTTTGGCAGCGACTGCAGTTTCTGCCTGGTTGGATTTTGGTAAAGCTGGCACGATCTTTTTCTTTCTTATATGTCTGGCAGCTGTCGGCGCTTTAGTTTTTTGGTTTGCCTTGGTTTTCAAACGAAGGCATACCGATGATCGTCGACTGGCTCATTACGTCGAAGACCATATTCCCGATTTAGAGCAGCGCCTGCTCACTTCACTTGAATTTACTGAAGACGATCTTGTTCATGGCAAGGCCGGAGTCTCGCAACAGTTTATTCAGCAGCTCTGGGTGGATGCACAGGAACATGTTCAGCAACAGCAGCGTGAAGTTGAAACCGTAGCACCAGCGCAAGCCAGTTGGATATCTTTCGGATCAGCTGCGACGGTTGTTGCAGTAGTCATTGCAATATTTGTCAGCTCAGAAGCGCTACTCAATGCGGGTAGTCGTCTTGCCTGGCCATTCGCCATCAACGAACCAATTGTCATCATTGAAGCACCTGCTGATATTGAGATCAGCGTTGAGCCTGGTGATATGGAGATGCAGCGCGGTGACAGCGTTACCATTATCGCCCGGGTTAACAATGCTATTCCTGATTCCATCACCCTCAGGTTGCAGGATGATAATGTTAACTGGCGCGACGCACGCATGGCTCGCGATGGCAGTGGCAGCGAGAGCGCCACTTACAGTTACTTCATTCCTTCTTTAGAAGAGGACACGACTTACTATGTCACTTTTGACGAAAGAGGTGAGCAGAGTTCTCCACAATACGCGATCAGCCTGTTTGACTTACCACAGATTGAGCAAATCGATCTGGCATTCAATTATCCGGACTACACTGGCATCGAAGACATCATCGAAGAAGATAGTGGCGACATGGTTGTACCTGAAGGCACGGTAGTGGATCTGCAAGTCACCTTTAATAAGGCGATCGCCTCGGCCAATGTGGAATTTGAAGAGAGCTTTCGCGATGAGGAAGATGAAGTTAATCCCATCGCGCCTTATGAAGACCTTGAATTACAGATTGACGGCAATGTGGGTATAGCCCGTTTCACTGTCACCCAAGATGGTATGTATAGCATTCATGCCTCGGATTTTTCCGATTTGGAAAGTCAGAACCCTCTCGATTATTTTATTCGCTCCATCGAAGACAATCCTCCTGAATTGGCTCTGATTCGACCGGGGCGCGATCAGGATGTAATGCCATTGGAAGAAGTGGTCCTGGAGATCGATGCTTCTGACGATTATGGCCTGTCGGAGTTCGTGCTGAATTACAGCGTGGTGGGTTCCGATGATGTGCAGGTAGATTTCCTGCCTGAGCAAAACGTTCGCAATGTTTCCGGCAATGAGCTTATCTACCTGGAAGACCTGGAAGTAGAGCCCGGCGATTTCGTCAGCTACTTCCTGACCCTCGCAGACAATAATGGACTGGAAGGTCCCGCCGAAGTCATTTCCGATATTTATTTCCTGCAGGTTATTCCAACCGATCAGGAGTTCAGAAGAAATCCCGGTATGGGTGGTGGCCAGGGAGCCGGTGGTGGACAGGGCGGTGGTGATTCCAGTGCACTGGTAAGCATTCAGAAAGATATTATTGCCGCCACCTGGAAACTAAAAAACAGACAGGGTCAGGTGTCACAGGAAGAGTTCGCTGGTGATGCGGAAATTATTGCAGAGTCACAACGGGAAGCTACCAGTCGGGCCAGAATGTCTATCGATCGATTGGCGGAGCGTTTGAATTTCTCCGACGATACCTATGATGCCGCGGTTGAAAACCTTTCCCTGGCAATCGAACAAATGAATGTGGCAGCCAATGAACTGGAGTTGGAGCAAATCACCAGTGCTCTACAACCAGAGCAATTGGCACTGCAATACATTCTAAAAGCAGAGGCCAGTATTAATCGCACCAACATCAGCATGCAGCAAGGCGGTGGTGGTGGCGGTGGCGGCGGAGGTCAGCAGGAACGTGAAGACCTCCGTGAATTGTTTGAAATGGAAATGGGTCAGCTGGAAAACCGCTACGAAACCCCCAACAGTCGAGGCGGTGGTTCCCCTGAACAACAGGAAGAAGCAAACAAGCTGGAAGAATTGGCCAGACGCCAGGAAGGTTTGACTCGTGCCCAGCGCAACCTGGCTCGACGCGAAGATCAAATGACCGAAGAACAGAGACGGCGCGAGCTGGAACGCCTGATGCGACAGCAGGAACAACTAAGCCGCGAAGTGCAGCAATTAGCCCAGCAGGCCTCCCGAGGACAGCAAAGCTCACAATCCCAATCTCAATCTCAATCCCAGAGCAGCCAGCAATCGCAATCACAGCAGCAGGCTCAGTCTTCTTCCAGCAGTTCTGGAGGCGGCGGTCAACAACAGCAACCGCAAACAGCATTGCAGCGCGCAGCACAACAAATGCAGGAAGCGGCTGAAAGTGAGTCTCCCTCTATAGCGGCAGCTCGAAGTCAGAAAGCTTTGGAGAATCTGCGTGAACGGCAGCGGGAACTGGAACAGGAAACAGATCGTTCGGTAAATCAATTAGCACAGAACCTGGGTCAACGTGGACAGCAGCTCTTGCAACAACAAAGAAACCTGCAGGAGGCATTGGAAAGCACAACCCGTCAGCAGGGTTTAGGCCAGACCAGGCAATCCGTCAGAAATTCTGATGAACTGCAGGAGCTGGTGGAGATGCAACAGCAGCAGCAGAGGGATCTGGAAGAAATTGAAGATATGCTGCGGGCAATTATCGCTCGTGGTGATAACGATGATCAGCGCTTAATGTCCCAGGCACAGGAAGCGTCACGGGATTTACGACCTATTCGCGAAGAGATGCAAACCAGTAATCGTGTGTTACGCAATGGCATGGTGAATTTGTCGGTAGATATCGAACAGGAACTGGAAGATCAGATCGAAGATTTTGCCCAGCAATTGATGTCACTGAATCCTGCCAACACCAATTCGCCTTCTTCACAAATAGCCCAGGCCGCTCAGGATGCTGAGGATCTGAGAGAACAAATCGAAAACCTGCAACAGCAGGCCCAGGCCTTTAATGAAGACGGACAACAGTCGGGCACAGGATCGCCAACCGTTAGAGAAATGCGTGATCAACTGGAACGATCACAACAGCTTGCGCAAAACTTGCAACAACAACTGCAACAACAGGCTCAAGCCGGAGGACAACAGCCAGGGGGACAACAACCAGGGGGACAACAACCAGGCGGGCAACAACAGGGTGGGCAGCAGGCTGGTCAGGCCGGTGGCGGCCGCCAGCAAATTGGTGGCGCCAGGGGCGCTAATGAGGATCGCGCTGGAGTTGGCGGACGAATTACTACCGACGGTAATAACTTGCCATGGGGGAATGCCCGCTCAATTCGCCAAATATTAACCCAACAAGACATCGAAGATTTTCTCAATCAACCCGAGCTGTTCAGAGAGTTGTTGGAGCCGATCATCGAGTTGGAAGGTGCACTGCGTGCCCAGGCAGAACTCGACGAGATCAATAACAAACTCTATGCAACGGTAGAAGAAGATATTCCTGATGAATATCGAGACCTGGTTCAGGAATATTATCGTGTATTGTCAGAAAATCAGGGGTCTGAAGAAAGCCCTCAGTAATAATGCAATACACTCAACCGAATCTCCTTACTGCACTCGAAGAAGGCACATTTAGCTTTGCCTACGGCATTAGCCCCTGGCTGTTTGCTGTTTTCGTACTGCTCATTATTGCGGGGGTGTGGTTTACCTATTACAAGACTACGCGCCCCCTGACACCGGGATGGAAAACATTTTTTGTTGCCACGCGTTCAAGTGTGCTGGTTCTTATTCTTTTTTGCTTGCTGCGTCCGGTAATTACCACCATGCAAGCGGCACCACAGGAAACTTACCTGGGTGTGTTAATCGATGATTCCCAGAGTATGGCCATCGCGGACCTTGGCAGCGATCAATCCCGCCAGGCTGCAGTTGCTGATGCATTTTTTGAAGATGGCATTATCGAGGATTTATCGGAATCTTTTCAGATTCGTACTTTTCGCTTTGACAGTAATACTCAACGGATAAATGGTACCGAAGGCCTTAATGAAGAAGGTACTGCTTCTTCTATTAACCAGGCTCTGCAGTATGTGGATGACCAGCTGAATGGTTTGCGCCTGGGAGGTCTGGTTCTGGTAAGCGACGGTGCTGACAATGGCGACGAAGATCCCATTAACACAGCACAGGATTTTGGCAACCGGCAAATTCCCATTTTCACCGTCGGCGTAGGCCAGGAAGATATTCCCCAGGACATTGGAATCGTCGATGTGACTGCTGCCAAGACCGTACTGGAAGGTTCGGTGTTCAACGTTCAGGTAGGTGTTAACCACCAGGGTTTTGCAGGTCAGGAAGTAGAATTATCGATTCGTGATGGTGAGGAAGTGGTTGCCTCCGAGGTGGTGTCACTCGGTGCTGAAGGAGTTCCTCGCCGCTTCGATCTAGAGTTAACACCGGAACGGCCGGAACTCATCGTGTATGACCTGCAAGTCGAGTTGCAGAGCGGTGAAATCATAGAGGAAAACAATGCTTACAGTTTCCTGGTAGATAACACCGAGAAGCCAGCGCTGGATGTTCTTTATTTAGAAGGACATCCCCGCAATGAATATAAATTTATTCGCCGTGCAGTTCAGGGAGATGACTCGATACGACTGGCAACTTACCTGCAAACCGGACCGGAAAAATACTATCGCCAGGGCATCGAATCGCCAACAGAATTAAGTGAAGGTTTTCCGCGCACCAAGGAAGATCTTTATGCTTACGAAGCTATCATCCTCGGGGATATTGAAGAAAGCTTCTTCAATGCTGATCAACTACAGATGATCGACGACTTCGTCGCTGAGCGTGGTGGCGGCTTTCTTATGAGTGGCATGGTAGACGAAGAGTTTGTCGGTTCTCCGATCGCCGACATCTTGCCAATCACCCTGGTGGAAGAAGATTTTCTGCCGCCGTTTCTGCGTGGCGGGATAAGAAGGGGAGAACATGCTACGGGAGAGCTCTACTATCCGCGGCTAACCAATAACGGTGAGTTCTCACCTTTATTAAGGCTTTCCGGTGAAGACGGTCTTAATGAAAGCTTGTGGCGTCAGCTTCCCGAGTTACAAGGCGTGTACGTCTCGGGTCGTATCAAACCCGGCGCCACCGTGCTGTTAGAACACCCGGTGCTGCAGTATCAGAATCAATTACTCCCAATCATTGCCCAGCAACGATATGGCAGCGGTCGAGCCATGTCGGTCGCAACAGCCAGTACCTGGCGCTGGCAGATGATGATGCATTCCGAAGATCAATCCCATGAAACTTTGTGGCGACAATTATTGCGCTGGTTGGCGGTATCCGCCCCGGAGCGAATTAGCATCGAGTTCGATCGTGAGTTTTATAACGTAGGTGATGAGGTAAACGTAACCGCAGTAGTACTCAACGATCAGTACGAGCCGGATAACGATGCGACTCTATGGATGCAAACCACCGATCCATTGGACCAGGTTACCGACGTACCTATGGAATGGGATATCGAGGAAGACGGAGTTTACCGCGCAAATTTTACCGTTGAAGAAGAAGGTGTATTCAGTCTGTTAGTAGACGTGGCAAGTGCTGCAGGTGATGCGGCGGCCGATGCCTCAGAGAAACGTACCGCTTTCGTGGTAACACCTTCACTACGCGAATACACCAATGCAGAAATGGACGCAGGCTTGCTCGGTCGAATTGCCGATGCTAGCGGTGGAACTTATTTCGATTTGTCTGATGTAAACGCCTTGCCTGAAAGCGTTGAGTTCACACCCAATGCTTATTCCCGTGAAGTACAAATGGATCTTTGGGATCAGCCCTGGTTGTTAGCGCTTCTTATATTGTTGTTATGCGTTGACTGGATTAGTAGGCGCTTGAAAGGTCTCTCTTAATCGAGGTTGTAATAATAGGAATGAATCAGTTATTGATACTAAGAAAAACATTGCAGCTGATTTCAATTTCGGCAATTCTCGTTGCCAGTGGATCCCTTTATGGGCAACTTGATACCCCTGGCTCAGACAGCGCCAGTAATTATTTTCTGGACAGTCCCGACTCAACAAAATGGGCCGTAATCATTACCGGCCCGACTGTGGGTGAAATCAATCAGTCACAGTTTAGTCAATGGTCTTTTTCCCTCCACGACATACTTGCCCGTGACTATGGTTACACGTCCGATACCATCACCATGCTTTACGACCGTGGGGCACCGGCATTACCTGGAGGTGACAGGATCGATGGAGCGAGCGATCGCGAAGGAATTGAACAGGCCCTGGCGGAACTCGCCGGTCGTGTCGAAACCGGTGATCAGATAACACTGTATCTAATCGGCCATGGCTCCGGGGCAGAAGAAGAAGCAAAATTTAATATTGTGGGTCCGGATATTACCGGTGCGGAATTTGCGGCGATGCTTGATCAATTCGATCAGCAGGACATCGCCATCATAAATACAACCAGCGCGTCCTACGGATTTTCGACTTCACTGTCCAGCGAAGGTCGCGTTGTAATCTCTTCTACCCGTTCACCTTCGGAACGCTACGACCCAATTTTTTCCCGTTATTTTATCGAAGCACTGGATAGTCGTAACGGAGACAGGGACAAGAACAATCGTGTTTCAATGCTGGAAGCTTTTGAATACGCCAAGAGTAATGTTGAAGCCTGGTATGAGCAACAGGGGCGACTGGCTTCCGAGCATGCTGGCCTGGACGATAATGGTGATGCCTTATTCGCATTGAATCCGACGGTGGATGCGGTGGATGGTCGACTGGCTGAAATCGCCTACATCGATACCCTGGTTGATGACACCGCCAATCTGAGTCCCGAAGCCAGGGGGTTGAAAGCGGAGATGCAGGAAATCGAGCGTTCCGTGTTTATTTTACGTGGCAGGAAGCAGGATTACCTGGAAGCCGATTATTGGCAGCAGATGGAAGGGCTGCTGGTAGATCTGGCTCGAGTAACAGGACAATTTAACGAAGTCGCTGGAATTTCTGAGGAAGAGGAAGCCATCGAAAGCGACGTACAAAGTGAGCAGAGAGATGAAACCCAAACGCTGCAATAACAACTTGTCTAAGTTAATTGCTTTATTCCTAGGCTGTGTACTAACTGTCACCGTTTCTGCGCAACAACCGCAGACAAATACCGGTGATTCACCTCTTTATCGAGGCGAACAGCTGCTCATAAACGGTTCCTATGCGGCGGCCGCCGATATTTTCCAGATGGCAGATGGTCTGGATCGCAACGAAGGTATCGTTGGTGCCAGTAAAGCCTATTTCATGATGGGTAATACCCAGGAAGCCCTAAGCGTCGCCGAGGAAATAATCGAAGACGATGATTATGCGAGTTACCCCCTGGTCAGTACGCAGTTAGCTGAAGTAAAGCGCGCGGTTGGTCAATCCACTGAAGCCCTGGAAATTCTTGCTGCGGTAGTAGAAGGGCAATTTGAACCGCCGGTACGCACTCTGGTGCAGTATGGCAGTCTGTTGCAATTAACCGGTCGTAAAGCAGAAGCGGCCGATTACCTCGATCGAGCAATCCAGCGCTATAACAATGGTCTGGTGTTTGCCTCAGAAGATGTGGCCATGATTGCACTGGCCAGTTGGTTGCTGGGTAATTTTCATGATGCCAATAGTCTCTTCGACGAAGCTACCCGGGCCAATCCCAATAACCTCGAGGGCCATGTACTTTGGGGAGACCTGTTCCTTGAGAAATACAATGCCAGTGACGCTGAACGTTCATATCAGGATGCTCTGGATATAAATAGCCGTTATGTGCCCGCCCTGGTTGGCATTGCGCGAGTCGTAGGTGATGAACGTGCACTCCAGAGAGCCCTGGCGATTAATCCAAACTCTACCCTGGCAATGGAGGCCTATGGACAGTTATTGCTTATGGCCAGTCGTCAGGACGAGGCTATGGAGTATTTCGAGCGGGTACTGAATATCAATTCAGAATCCTTAAAGACCTTAAGTGTTCTCGCCGCACAGGCTGCGCTGAATCAAAGAGATGAAGAGTACGAACAGTATAGGGCCCAGGTCGATGCCTTCAGCCCCAACAATCCGCAATTTCTGGGTGATGTTGCAGACACTTTCGGTAATAACTACCTGTTTACCGAGGCGGTAGAATTTGCCCGTGCCGCAATCGATTCCGACCCTGAATACTGGCAGGGTTATACCTTGCTGGGCAGTAACCTGATTCGTCTTGGTGAAGAAGAAGAGGGCAAGGCGAATTTGGAAATAGGTTTCGAGAACGACCCGTTTAACGTGCTCACTTCGAACATGCTCAAAGTATTCGACACGCTGGAAACTTATGAGACTCTGGAAAGCGATCACTTTAAAGTGCACATGAGTGAGAATGATGCGGATATTCTCTGGCCCTACCTGGAACCTCTGTTAGAGGAAAGCTGGGATACCTTAACGGCCAAATACGGATTCGAGCCGGAAGGTCCGATTCTGATCGAAGTATTCGAGAACAGTGAAGACTTCGCCGTTCGTTCCGTCGGACTTCCTGATATTGGACCGCTAGTGGGTATCTGTTTCGGTAAGGTAGTTACCTTGATTTCTCCCGATACCTTGTCAGCAAACTGGCAGGAAATCGTCTGGCATGAATTCATGCATGTGATTACCTTGCAGATGACTAACAACCGCATGCCCCGCTGGTTGTCGGAAGGAATTTCAGTCTGGGAAGAAAGAGAAGGGCGGCCTTATTGGGGACGTAGCCAGGGGCTGGATCTGGTCAGGGCAGCCAGGGAAGAAAAGCTACTCCATGTTAAAGACCTGAATTCCGGATTTTCTGGCGCACGTAATAACGCCGACCTTGGTTTTGCCTATTTCCAATCTTACCTGGTGGTGGACTACATCACCGAGGAGTACGGCTTCGACAAATTGGTGGAGCTCATCGATCAGTACGCTTCGGTTAAAGATGAATCGGTACGTTTTGATGAAGTGTTTGAATTATCCCTGGATCAATTTAATGACGGGTTTCGTGGCTGGATAGACAATCGAGTCGAGGAAATAAATGTTTTTGTGCATACCGAAGATGTGCCGGATGAAGGTGACGGTCACGGCCATGGTGTTCGTGAAAACTCGAGTGCGATTTTGGCAGAACTCTATAACAATGCCTCTCTTAAACAGCATATGCGCTCTCGCATTGAAGAAAACGCAAGAGATTTCCAGGCTCATCTACAGCTGGGTATCGTTTTGTTCAAGGAGGAAGACTTCGAGCAAGCGAAATTTCACTTAACCACCGCCCACGACATGCTGCCTTCCTATACTGGTTATCCGAGCCCTGCACTGGTGATGTCACAAATCTATGATCAGGAAGAAAATCGCAGTGAACAATTACACTGGTTAGAAATTCTCCTGGAAAATCTACAGCACGACTATGACTCGGCAATGATACTCGCCGATGCAGCACTGGAAGAAGAGAATTACGAACGTGCCGCCTACTATATTGACCGGGCTATACAGGTAGATCCTTACCGCAGCGGAGTTCACGAGTTAAAAGCAGAATATGCGACTGCTACCGATGATGCGGAACTGGCAGTAACTGAGTATGAAGTGTTGTTAAAACTGGAAATCAATGACCCTGTAGAAGCGCAAACAGATCTCGCTGAAGCCTATTTACGTAATGGGCAGGTCGAAGAAGCGAAACAATCTGTTCTTTATGCACTCGAACAGGCGCCAAGCTTTCGCCGTGCCCAGGAAGTGTTATTGCAATCTATAGATGGAAATTGAAATTAGTGCAGAACTTTTTTACTAAATCACTTGTCGTGTTGGGGATCGGGCTATGGTCGCAACTGCCGAGTGCGCAGGTATTGCAGTTTGGCAATAACGAAGATCTGGCAATCTATGGTAACGAAGTCACTGAATTCACCTGGATGCGGGGTCAGTATACTAATCATCGGGGCGGCCAATATGGATTCCGTCGTGGCGGCTGGTGGGATACTGATTACCCGGACTCCGATGAAAACTTTTTGCGGGGTGTAATGCGCTACACCAATGTGGATACCAATCCACGTAATCACGATTATATTCAGCTAACAGATCCACGCCTGTTTGAACACATCTTCCTTTATATGAACTGGAAGCGGGTTCCTATTGGCTCTTCCTATAGTGGACCTAATTTTTCTCCTGAAGAAATTGAAGCATTGCGGGAATTTATGTTCCGTGGTGGCTTCGTCATGGTGGATGACTTCTGGGGGCAGCCCCATCTGGATGACATGTTCATGGAAATGGGTAAGATCTTCCCCGATCGGGAAATTATTCAACTCGATCCAAGCCATGAAATTTTTCACATCTTCTTCGACATCGATGAATTTGCTCAGGTACCGGGGCGTATGGTGACCTGGGATTTTGGCGGCTTCATGAATCTTGATGATCCCAGTTACCCGCCGGAAGTTTACGCGGTGCTGGATGATGATGGTCGGATAATGATGATAGCGAATTACAATACGGACCTGGGCGACGGTTGGGAGCATACCTTTTACGAACCCTATCCAACCAAATTTACAAATGAAGCCTATAAGATAGGAATTAACTTTTTAATTTATGCATTTAGTCACTGATGGACGGGATTAGAAATGGCAGACGCAGCAGAAACAGATGAAGTACTAGATATAGAAGACCAGGATGACCTGGCGCTGGTTAAGAGGATGCAGGAAGGCAGGGATAAAATCGTTGCCGAGATCAAGAAGATCATTATTGGCCAGGAAGAAATTATCGATGAGCTGTTAATTGCCCTGTTTGGTGGTGGCCACGTACTGGTTACCGGTGTGCCGGGTCTCGCCAAGACGCTGCTTATTAAAACAGTTGCCGATATCTTGCAGGTAGACTTTAGCCGTATTCAGTTTACGCCAGACCTGATGCCTGCCGACGTGGTGGGTGCAGAGGTGGTTGAGGAAAAAGACGGTGGCCGGGCATTAAAGTTCGTCAAAGGACCGATCTTTACCAATATCCTGTTGGCAGACGAAATTAACCGTACACCACCGAAGACCCAATCTTCCTTGCTGGAAGCGATGGAGGAGCGCCAGGTAACTGCCGCAGGTGTTACCTATCCCATGTCGAAACCGTTTTTCGTGCTGGCAACCCAGAACCCAATCGAACTGGAAGGAACTTACCCCTTACCGGAAGCACAGCTCGACCGTTTCATGTTCAAGATCGAGTTGGACTATTTAACCGAAGAGGACGAAGTCACTGTAGTAAGCCAGACTACCCAGACTCATGACACGGGTCTGGCACACCCCCTCGGTGGTGAAGATATTCTCGATTTCCAGCGTATCGCGCGACAGGTACCCGCCGCAGAAGCCGTTATTCAATATGCCGTGCGCCTGGTACACGCATCCCGACCCCAGACGGAGTCGTCGCCAGACTTTATCAAGGATTGGGTGAGCTGGGGAGCCGGTATACGGGCCTCCCAGAATCTGATTCTTGCGGGCAAAGTAAGAGCGCTACTGCTGGGTCGTTATAATGTTTCCTATAGTGATGTGAGGGCGCTGGCCCCTTCAGTACTGCGACACAGAATCCTGCTCAACTTCCATGCGGAAGCTGAAAGGATTACTACTAACGACGTTATTGAACGTTTGTTGGAAGCCGTACCTGAACCGACTTCAGAAATTTAGTGCTCTGAACCAAACGGCGAACTCATAATGTCAGAGTCACTTAATTTTCTGGATCCCAACGTATTAGCCGGGCTCAGTAATCTTGAATTACGGGCTCGTATTGCTGTCGAAGGATTTCTCTCCGGCTTACACAAGAGTCCTAATCGCGGGTTCAGCGTGGAATTCAATGACTATCGTCATTACCAGCGGGGCGATGACATGCGTCACGTGGATTGGAAGCTTTATGCCCGCAGTGACAAGTTATACATAAAACAATACGAAGACGAAACCAATGTGCGTTGCGTGATTCTTCTGGATACGAGCGCATCCATGGCTTACTCCTCTGGTGGAATCAGCAAACTTAATTACGGTATTACCCTGGCCTCCGCATTGTCCTATTTCATCATGCGCCAGCGGGATGCGGTTGGCCTGATTACCTTTGATGATGAGATTCGGGACTATATTCCTGCGAAATGTCGTCAACCGCACTTGATGAGAATTTTGCGCAGCCTGGCTCAAGTGGAGTCAGGCCATAAGACCGATGTGGTTAAACCATTAACCGATTTAGCGGCTTCTCTAAACAAGAAGAGCTTTGTCATACTGATAACCGATATGCTGGATGATGAAGAACGCATCATAAATACCCTGCAGAACTTGCGCGGTATGGGTAACGATGTCATCACCTTTCAGATTATGGATGATGCAGAACTGAATTTTCCGTTTAACGAAGCTTCCGAATTTATCGACATGGAAGACAATGAGTCTTACATCACTTCCCCGGCGGCGATCCGTAAGGCCTACCTGGAAAATCTCAATGAATTCCTGTCTTATTGTCGTAAACAGTGTCAGAGTAGTGGGGTGGATTACTGCCTGCTGAACACGGCAGAGCCTCTGGATGAAGCACTATCGTCTTATATGACTAAACGAGCGAAAAGTTTCTAATGGTTTTTCTTACGCCTTTGTTTCTTCTTGGATTGCTGGCTGCGTTGATACCCATCGCGATCCATCTCATCCGTCGTGAGAAACCGCCCAAGATCATGTTCAGCACCATTCGGTTTCTGAAGAAAACTTCGAAGAAACTGGTGTTGTTCCAGCATCTGCAACAAATTCTATTATTGTTACTACGCTCGGCAGTAATTGCCCTGTTGGTAATGGCATTCGCCCGGCCACTTATTAATCAATCCGTTGCCCGCCTGCTGGATGCCGATCCTCAGTCTGCGGTAATCCTGCTAGATCTCTCCATGAGCATGCAGTACGAAGAGACTTTCGATCAGGCTAAACAGGAAGCACTGGATATTCTCGATGGCATGACCGCGGGCGACGAAGTTGCCCTGGTGGGATTTTCCGATTCGGCGCAAACAGTCAGGGAACTGACCACAGACCTGGATAGCATTCGTTCTGCCATCGACGAGATTCCCCAGGCAGGCTTTGGTGCGACCCGTTACATGCCGAACCTGCGCCTGGCTGACCAGATGTTGGAAGAATCCCGCTTTGAAAATAGAGCGGTGTATTTAATCTCTGATTTTCAGGACGTGGCCATGCAGTCCTCCGAAGAAGGCTGGAAGCTGGCTCCGGGTGTCGCCTTTACCGGCATCGACGTTGGTGCCGAGGAGAGCAGCAACCTGGTACTTACCGATGTGCGTTCGCCGGAACAGTTACTCGAGGACGCCGCAGAGCAACAGATTCTGGCCCGGGTTCGTACTACTGGCACACTCTACCTGGATGAAGGCGAGGTAAGCCTGAGTATTAATGGGCAGATGGTGGACCGTCAGCCAGTGAATCTCGGCGACCGTTCGGAAGAAGTAATTACCTTCTCCACGGTGTTCGAAAATGAGGGAACTCATATCGGCGAAGTGCGAGTAGAAGGCGACAATTTCGATGTTGATAATTCCTATTTCTTTGCCGTGGAAGTATTGCCGAAGATTCGGGTGCTGGTAGTTAATGGAGAATCCTCTGACAACTGGTTCGATGACGAAGGACACTGGTTTGGGCTGGCAGTAAGCAGTGGTGAAGAATCACCATTTGAATTGGAGACGATTGAACCGGGTGAAGTTAGTGTGGCTGCACTGAGGCAAAGCGACGTTGCCGTACTGTTGAACGTGGGGGGATTGAGTACCACCCAGTCCGCGGCCATAACTGATTACGTCGAAGCCGGCGGGGCCTTGCTGGTAGCGCCGGGAGACAGGGTAGAACCGGGATTGTTTAATCAGCAGTTTGAATCCATAGCGCCAGCCGTGCTGGAAAACCAGGATGCCAGTGGAGATGACTACCTGGTGATCGCAGACTTCGATCGCCGCCATCCGATATTAAGACCGCTGGATAGCGACTGGTCGGCGCGCTTCGAAGGTCATTGGCGTTTGCTGCCAAATGAAGATGCAGATGTGTTGATGCAATTCGACAATACGGAAGCTGCCCTGGTGGAAAGACAGGTGGGAGAAGGCAAAGTCATCTTGTTTGCATCCACCATGGACCTGGAGTGGAACAACTTACCCTTGCAGGGTTTGTTTCTGCCTTTCGTCCATGAAACCCTGAGGCACCTGGTGCAGCCGGCATCTACTCAACGTTCTTTCCAGGTGGGGGACAATTTTTCCCTGGACCCTGCCGGAGCAGCCAATGTCATTGCGGCACAAGATGCCAATGGCAATGCTATTGAGTTTACTAACGATGGATTCGTCATTCAGGCGGCGACACCGGGATTTATTACTGCCGATATCGATGGTGAAGCCGCACGCTTTGCTATAAATATTCTGCCGGAAGAATCGAATTTTGCCCGCACTCCGGTGGAAAATCTCTATGACGCGATCATTAATCCAGATACCAATCCGATTCGATCTCGGGAAGTGCAAACCGCGCAATTGATCGAAGAACTGGAACGTCCTCAGCGTATCTGGTGGTGGATATTAAGCCTGGTAATGGTATTAATCGTTGCCGAATCCCTGATCGCCAATCGTACCTATCGCTAGGTCGCTCTGCTTAAAGGCTGGTCTCGCCATACCCTCGCTTTGGTTCTGATCTAGCGCTAATAGATAAGCACAGCAATGCAGGATTCATCCTGCTCAATTCGTGAACCAAGATAGTGCACTCAGCATTTAATTCATAACATATTGATAAATCTCGGGAAAATAAACATGTAACAGACTGTGACAAGATGATAAAAAGTGTTACAGTTAAGCCATTAGCAACAATGCTAAGCAATTGCCTGATCTAAAGATAAAACCAATAAGAGCTGAAGACATGGCATTAAGCGCTAGTCTGTGCAACATTGCATCTCTGCTTAAGATCTTTACTCAAGGTCGACGCCTGGAATCGGCCCTTTCAGTCTCGGCCTTCACAATCCCATGCTTCACAATCCTGCTCGTCGTATCTTTTAACGCCCATGGGCAGGAAACGAACTTTAGCTCCCTTAGCCAGAACAATCTCTTAAGCAGTGAGTTCGTTCTGGATAGCAGGGGTTTTAATGTGTTCAGCACAGAATCCCTGGGTCCTCTAATTGACATTGGATTATTAATGCAGGAGCAGGGCCGGCACGAGCATGCTGTGGCTTATTTCAAGCAGGCACGACAGGTGAGTCGTATACAAAATGGATTTTATGATGAAACCCAGATCGCCTTAGTGGAAGCAATGATTGAAAGCGAAATGGCCATGGAAGATTATGAAGCCGTAGATGATCATTACAGCCACATCGAATTTCTCTATCGCAAGCTTTATTCAATCGACGACCCACGTTTGGAAACTGGATTGCAAAAAGTTTCAGGATGGTTGTCCTACGCCTTGAGTATCAATCCGGTAGGCAATCGCCTTGAACAATTGCGAAAGGCCAACCGCGTCTACAAGCTGCGCCTGCAAATTGCAGAGCGTACCCTGGCATCTAATCATCCAAGATTTAGCTACCTGTTGGAAAACATCGCGATCTGTGAAAAGCAGCTCTATCAATTCCCGGGTAAGGATGGATCAGGTATGAAAAGAGAACGTCAGCGACGCAGACCCCATATCGCTCGACTCGATTAAAAATTCGAAACTACTGCGATCCCATTCCGTATTAGAAAACAAAATAGTGCTGTGACAGTTTAATCTTTTGACGCGCGCGAGTGATTTATTGTGGATAGAAAATAAAGCGCAACACAATACAAAAAATTTGAATGGAATAAGGGAAATTTGTAGAAGAGAGCGCTAAAGAGGAACTTGAAAGTCACTCAATGCTTTAGAAAAGGGGGGAACAAAGAAAAACCCCAAGCTCCTGTCTTTAGCTATTTACAGTCTGCGAATCATTTCCCTAATGTCGCAAAACCGTAAACTGCGAAAATCTTATCATAGACATTTTGGCTTTCATGACGTGGTTACAATTTGTCACAAAGCCGAGGATTGTGACGTTTAGCCAAATCTTGAAGCTGAGAAGTTGTGCTTTTTACTGTGGAATTACATTGAATTTCAATTATCGAGCGAGCGCTAGATATATTTTTATTCTTTGTTTTCTGCTTCATCCTGGGGAGGCGTTATGCCCATACGCTTGGCTCGACGCTCCCAATTCTTTCTGGCTAGAGCCTGCATATCTTCAGCGTTATCTGATTCATCAACGATTTCCAGGCCCAGCAAGGTTTCGATAATGTCTTCCATGGTAACAATACCTTCCATGCCGCCGAATTCATCCACAACGAGGGCCATGTGTTCCTGTTTCGAGATAAACAGTTCCATCAAATCAGGAATAGGTACCGAGGCGTGAACGACAATGATGTCTCGTCGTATTTTGTTGAGCGGAATATTGTCCTGATCTTCCACCAGGTTAAGTAGCAATTCATCCTTGAGTACGTAACCGGTAATGTTGTCGCCATTGTCGCCGTAAATAGGTATTCGGGAAAAAGGCAGAGAGTTGTGCTGGTCATGAAACTCTCTTACCGTTGTATCTTCATTGGCAGAAACTACAACAATGCGTGGGGTCATAATGTCTTTCACCAGAACGCGACTGAAACGCAAAAGATTCTGAATTATCTTTTGTTCGTTTTCTTCCAGTGCGCCGCTTTCTTTGCCGAGGTCCGTCATAACGGCGAAATCGGTGCGGCTGAGAAGTGGTTTGTCTTTATCCTTTTTGAATTTACGGGTAAAGAATTCCAGCAACCAGACAAAAGGAGCCAGTACGAAGATCATAATCTTTAGTGAACGCACCGTAGCTGGAACTAATGCTTCCCAGTTATTGGCGCCGATAGTCTTTGGCACGATCTCTGAAAAAATCAGTACGCAGAGGGTCAGTACGATAGCGACTAATGCTTCAAAGGGGATAATTGTTACCCCAAAGATTTCTAAAGGCGTTGATCCAAAGACCACGGTAGCCTGAGCTCCTACCAGAAAGGCCCCGACTGTATGGGCAAAGGTATTCAGGGTAAGAATTGCTGCCAACGGGCGATCGATATCATCTTTGAAGCGAGCCAGGTCATTGGCTAAATGAGATTCTTCCTGTTCTTTGATTCCCACATAGGCAGGGGTGATGCTAAGCAAAACTGCCTCGAGAATCGAACAGAGAAAAGAGAAGAAAATACTGCCTACGAAAAAGGCGACTAACAGTCCCATCTACGTGTATCGTTTGCCGCGATTAACAAGCATTCTTACATGATTGAATCGGCACTTACAATTGCGAAGTGAAAGAGAATGAATCAATTGTTGATCTGAATAGGTAAATTTAGACGCCGAGGCTCGGTTCGGCCTGAACGACAGTCTTGGGAGACCTTCTAAACATCCGCCGCAATCGATCTGGCAATGCCAGCATTGCAGGCGTTACCACCAGGGTAAGAGTGGTCGCAAAAGAAAGCCCAAACACGATGGTGGAAGCGAGCCCGGTCCATTGAGAAGCGATAGGGCCACCAATCTCTATTTCCGCACCGATCAGGTCAAACGAGATGCCCATGGCCAGGGGTAATAATCCAAAGCCAGTAGTAAAGGTGGTGAGGAATACCGGCCGCAATCGTTGTACACCGGTCTGTACGATAACTTCTCGCAGGGTCCAGTCTTTGTGTTCGCGCCGCAACACATTAAAGGTGTCTATGAGCACGATGTTGTTATTCACGATAATTCCCGCCAGGGCAACGATACCAATACCGGTGAGCATTACACTGAAGGTTTGCCCGGTAGTCAGCAATCCCAGTAGAACCCCGGATGAGGATAGCAGAACCGACGAAAGTATTAACAAGGCCTGGTAGTAACTATTGAATTGCGTTACCAGGAGAATTGCCATCATGGCCATGGCCAGGGCGAAGGCCTGCATCAGGAATGCAGCGGATTCTTCCTGTTCTTCATTAGCGCCACGGAAAATGTATTCAACACCCTGGATTGGAGGATTAGCCTCCAGCCAGGTTTCCAGTTCCTGCAGCTTATTATCGGCGACAATACCAGGTGCTGGATTTGCACGAATATAGACGACGCGATTGCTGTCGACGCGCTGGATCGAGCTTACTTTCTGCTTCGCTTCACGGGTTACAAAGCTGCTAATTGGCACAGGACCGTTGGGCGTGCTAATGCGGATGGTGTCCAGCTGGTCAATGCCGCGATACTCCATCGGGTAACGGACACGAATATCTACTTCTTCTTCGCTGTCGTTGGGGCGGTAATCCCCCATGAAGATGCCATTGGTAAGTAGTTGTATCGCTGCGCCAATCTCACTCATGTTGGCGCCGAGCATGGCGGCCTGGGCACGATCTACGTTAATTTCCCATTCGATACCGGGCAGGGGAGCGGTGTCATCGATATCGATTAAGCCGGTCATTTCATTTTCCATGTAACCGCGAATACGTTCGGCCTCATAGAAGAGTAAATCCAGTTCTTCGCCTGCCAGCTCCACCTGAATTTCTTTACCCACCGGTGGACCCTGTTCTACAGATACGATCTCAGCCCTTACTCCGGGAATTTCAGAAATCGCATTGCGATAAAGATTCTCGATCTGGAATCCATTCAGTTCACGCAGGCGGCGATCCGTGAGCTCCACGAAGATAGTGCCAACCAGGTCAGGGGCAGCCTGCATGGGCCCAGCGGATTGGGCGCCGGCACCAGACTGGGTAACAATTCCTTCGTAGTAACCTATTTCTTCAATGCGGTCTTCTGCATCCAACATGATGTCTCGCAGCTCTGCTGGCGATAAATTGCCACGGGCAAAAATTTGCACCTGGGTCTGTAAGGGCTCGGCAGAAACGAAAAATTCAATACCAGAACCCCAGCGACCATAGGCCATTACTATAGTTATCATGGTGGTAATACTTAGTAGGAATACAGTACCGGGCATGCCTACGGCTTTTTCCAGGATCGATGCGTATACGCCGGTAATGCCCGTGGCCTTTTCGGGATCGCCTTCTTCCAGGTTTTTCAGGTAAGTTTGGTCGGCATCACTGGACTTGCCAATAAGTGCGCCTATGGCTGGAGCAAATAACAGCGCATAGAACAAAGAGCCAATGAGCACCGCGAATACTGTTATAGGCAGGTAACTCATGAATTGCCCGGAAACCCCTGGCCAGAACATCAGTGGCAGGAAGGCTGCCAGCGTCGTGGCTGTGGAAGCGGTAATAGGCCAAAACATTCTCTGTACGGCTGCTTTGTACGCCTCCCGGCTATCCAATCCTTCCGCCATTTTACGGTCGGCATATTCCACCATTACGATGGCGCCATCGATTAGCATACCCAGACCGAGCAATAGGCCAAAGATCACCATGAAGTTGTAGGTGAAGTCCAGTGCATTAATGATGATGAATGCAAAGAAGAAGGAGAAAGGCACAGCCAGTGTAACCAGCATACCGGAGCGAACACCTACGGTGGCAATTACTACCAGTAGCACCAGCACCATAGCCGTCGCCATGTTACCTGATAATCCGGAATTCTGTTCCAAGGCAATTGGAATCGTATTGTTGATGTAGGCCATAGTGACTGCCGGTGGCAGCGTCGGTTTTATTTCTTCAACGATTTCATCAATTTGCTGAAATGCTTCTACCAGATTCGCGCCCTTGCGCTTCATCACGTTCAGGGAAATAGTCGGTGAATGATTGGCGTAGGAATAGCGAGTGGCATCTTTAAATGTGCGCCGCACATCGGCCAGATCAGAAACGGTAAGAACACCTAAATCTGTTGAAGCCAGGGGTAGGTTGAACAAATCATCGGCATTTTCAATTAGACCTGGCACCTTTACCGGGAAACTACCTTGGCCAGTATCGACTTGTCCTGCAGCAATCAGCCGATTATTATTGGTAACCGTCTGAATGATTGAGCTGTTAGGAATACCGTAAGTTTCAAGCTTGGAAGGATTGATCTCAACTTCCAGTAGCTCTTCTCGATTACCTACCATGGGTGCTTCAAGAATCTGTGGAATCAGCTCGATTTCTCGTTGTAGATCTTCGGCGATACGCAGCAAGGATCTTTCCGGTACACCTTCACCACCAATAGCGATCTGTACGATCGGCATGGAAACGGCAGACATTTCCTGGATTATGGGCTCTTCGGTAGATTGTGGAAATCGTGCCTTGGCACGGTTTATCGCTTCTCTCACTTCTGCCAGCGCGGCAGAAGATTCAAAGCTGATATCAAACTCGGTCATGATGGTGGCGGCACCCTCACTGGAGAATGAGGTAACTTCCACGATGCCATCTATGGTTTTAAGCTCCAGCTCCGCTGGTTTTGCCAGCAGTCTTTCAGCATCTTCCGGAGAGATGCCTTCGTGGATAACTGTAGAAACAACCATGGGTACCTGCACATCAGGATACATCTCAACTGGAATTGCCAGGTAAGAAGCAAATCCTGCCAGCAGGGTTACTACAAAAATACTTACCGTGGTTCGGGACCTCGATATAGCTGCATCAATATAAGTTTTCATTGCTGAACCTGAGGAGTGTCTGCTAGATGTCCCAATCGAAATTGGCTTCTACAATTTGTCCCGGAAAGACAATTTCCTGACCTAAGGTGAT
This sequence comes from uncultured Pseudohongiella sp., assembly GCA_964616225.1. GTDB lineage: Bacteria > Pseudomonadota > Gammaproteobacteria > Pseudomonadales > Pseudohongiellaceae > UBA9145. Next base: position 65,697 of record CAZTTE010000004.1, on the reverse strand, counting down.
AAGGGTAATGTCACCATCTATGCCCGTTACCCAGATACCTGGATCCAGCTGGCTGGTTTCATCACCGACGATTTCAACATTGTGAAACTGCACGACGTTGTTGCGATCGATGACTTTTATTCCCACGGCTCCAGTATCATCGAGCGTTAAGGCGGAAGAAGGGATTCGATGGGCGATAACTTCGTTCGCATTTACCAAAAGTTCTACGGTAATGCCTTGCCGTAAATCCTGGTAGCGAGGATCCACTTCCACTTCAATTCTGTAGCTGCGGGAAATGGAATCGGCGGCCCTTGCCAAATAGCTTACTGAACCCTGTACTTCTTCACCACTAAGTAAACGGCCGGTAACTCTCGCACCAACACTGAGAGCGCCTACGTCCTGTTCTGGTACCAGTCCAATTAATAGCATGGGGCTGTCATCGATAACTGAAGCGCAAACGGTTCCGACATTGAGTAAATCGCCAACTTCGACAATTCTGGTCTCAACCAAGCCCTCGAAAGGAGCAACGATCCTGGTTTTTTCAAGAGCGAGTTCTGCCCGGGAAACGGCCGCTTTGGAAGATTCCAGTGCCGCTTTAAGTTGCGCCACTACAACATCAGACTGCAAGCCCTGCTCCTGCAGATCCAGGGCAGCGGCATATTCGAATTCAGATTGTTCCTGCCGGGCTCTTGCCTCGGCTAAATTGACATCGCGATTATCTACTGCGATTTCGCACAGCACGTCGCCTTGCTGGACTCGGGCGCCACGAGCTACAGGATTGCCAACAATTCGGCCAGCTTCTTCGGCTCTTACTTCCACATGGCGAAATGCCTGGGTGCGGCCTCTTACGCGAATGCGCTCTGTGTAAGGCTGGGAGCTAATACGTTCAGCTCGAACGGTAACCACATTAGGACTTTCAGATTCAGCCACGCCTTCGGGCAGAGCCACAACACTTGTTGGAGCAGGCAGTACATCCTCGTTAACGGTTTCAGCGCTATTAGGAGAAAACGCCATCCAGGCGATTACTGCTGCCAATATTCCTGCTGCTACAAACTCCTGCTTTTTCACTTATTGCCTCCGCAGGCCTGCCAGGACCTGGCTGTACACATATCCAAAACATAACGGTGCCGCCATTGGAATTTACTCCTGCAGCGGACTAGCTGATTTACGCGTTGATTGTTCGTCCCTGTTGTTTGAAATATCCCGAATCTGTGGGCTTTTTGGCTACCTTTGCACTATAAATGAAGCCAGTTGCGAAAGTGTTACGTATTGTAACGGCTTAATGATTTTTTGCAACGAATAACTAGTGCCAACTATCAGAATTACAGGGCGTTTCAACGCGTTTTCCTGTGAGAAGGTTTTTCGGCTGATTTGTGCTAATTTTTACCGCTTTCAGCAACGTCCCGGGGAGTTTTTCAAGTCGTGAATGATTTAAAAGGCAAGGTAGCAATAGTGACAGGATCCAGCAGTGGTGTAGGGGCTGCAACAGCCAGGCAGCTAGCCGCCCTTGGGTGCCATTCCGTGATTAATTACAACTCAAATTCCGCAGGGGCAGACGCCGTTGCCGCAGATTGCGAGCAGGCGGGAGTAGAGACCCTTGTTATGCAGGCCAATGTGGCCAGGGATGAAGATTGTCGAGCCATGGCAAACGCTGCCATCGAAAAATGGGGGCGGATCGACATCCTGGTTAACAATGCCGGCACGACCAAGTTTGTCGACCATGCAAATCTTGAAGGTCTCAGCTCAGATGACTTCCAGAATATTTATAGTGTGAACGTAATCGGTGCTTATCAGATGACCCGCGCCGTAGCCGAACAAATGAAACAGCAGGAAAGCGGCGGATCCATCGTTAATGTTGCTTCAATAGCAGGCGTAGCTGGAGTCGGGAGTTGTATCGCCTATGCGGCATCTAAGGGGGCCATGATTACCATGACTTTATCCCTGGCTCGCGTATTAGGCCCTGCAGTGAGGGTTAATGTGGTATGTCCGGGATTCATCGAAGGGGAATGGCTAAAAGAAGGATTAGGGGAGGAACGCTATGAACAGGCACGCCAGGCTTCTATTAAAAATGCACCCCTGGGAGTAACCGCAACGGCCGACACCGTTGCCGAATCTATTCTGTTTTTTGTTCAGGGGCCGACGGTAGTGACGGGGGAATCACTGATCATAGACGGTGGCAGACATTTAGGCATGACACCCTTAACTCGCCGTTAGTTATTTGGCGACCGGGCGTTTCTGTAATTTTCTCTGTAAGGTGCGTCGATGCATCTTCAGTTGGCGCGCGGTGGCAGAAATATTGCCATCGTTTTCCATGAGAACCCTCTGAATATGTTCCCACTCCAGGCGGCGTATGGACATTGGCTCCAGCTTTGCCGAATCGCCTTCTTCAGGAAGATTGGGCTTATTTTCGATCAGCATGGCTGCGAGAATTTCATCGGCGTCGGCAGGTTTGGCCAGGTAGTTATCCGCGCCTAATTTAATAGCTTCTACAGCTGTGGCAATGCTGGCGTATCCGGTCAGGATTAATATTCGAATTTCCGCGAGTTTTTGCTTAATTAGTGGAATTAGGTCAAGAGAAGTCTCGCCACCAAGGTTCAAATCCAGAATAGCATAGGCAAAATCTTCTGATTGAATTAGTTGCTTAGCCTGTTCGTTACTTTGGGCGTGGAAGACAAAATAGTTGCGCTGTTGCAAAGCACGACTAATAACCCGTGCGAAAACTTCGTCATCTTCGACTAATAAAATTTTCTCTGTAGTCACCGGGTCATCCCTGTTGATACCTGGGCAGTGGCAGCTTGATCAGTGTTAACGCGCCGCCAATTTTCAGGTTGAACATTTCGATAGTGCCTCCCAGTCTTTGTACAGCGGCATTAGCGAGAAAGATTCCCAGCCCCATGCTTTCTTTGCGCATGGATATGAATGGTTCGCCCATGTTTTCCATCACTTTTGCTGGAATTCCGGGGCCATCGTCATTTATAGATATTTCAAATTGCGGCGGTGTGTCGGAGCTAATAGCAAAGGAAACATCGACATGATTCTCTGCTGCCTTAATTCCATTCTCGATTATATTAATAACGGCATGTCTTACGCTTAAGTTGGAAGCAACCTCTGGATCATCTTCACAATCAATTTTGAAATCGATGGATGAGCTTGGATGTATATTCAAAATATAGTCTTTAATGTCATTAACAAATTCCGATAGCAGTACATTCTCTTCCTGGTCCGGATTGTCTTTGTTGTAGTAGCGGGTTAACTGGGTCAGGGAATTCTTGCAGCGAGTGACCTGTTGACGCAAGACGGAAATATCTTCTTTTACTTCACTGTTTTTTAATTGTTCTGCATCCAGCTTATCCAGCTCGGTTAATAGCACCGCCATAGTGGAAAGAGGAGTACCCAGAGCATGAGCAGTTCCCGCAGCCAGGGTTCCAATAGCAACCAATTGTTCGTTACGCATTTCACTTTCCCTGGCTTTAGCGAGATTCAGTTCGCGGATCTTAATGGCGTTTGCCATATGGGTAATGAACACGGTAATTAAAATGGAGCTCACCAGGAAGATTACCCACATACCTACCAGATGAAGTTGAAACACCATCTCCTGTTCTTCGGGTCCTACACCCATGCCGTGATCAGATTGCAGGTCCGATAAAAGAAAAGAGGTGTAGATGAGTATGCTCATCAGGGCGAATGAATTGACAAATGCCCTCGGTAACATGGTTGCCGTAACGGCAAGCAATACCAGTAAGTAAGAAATCAGTGGATTGCTCACACCACCGGTATTGAGCAACAAGATAGCAAGAAAGACGACGTCTACTAACAGATGGCAAAACAATTCGATATTACTGATGGCCAGTGTATTTTGTAAGCGCCAAAACCCTATCGCCACTGAAATTAGTACCGCGACACCAAGAGTAGCGATCAGGGTGAGCGATACATCCAGGCCGGATGTCGACTGAAATATCAGTAATCCCACGATACTTACTATCGTTACAAAGCTGCGCAATAGCAGCAAGCGTTGCAGTCCTTGCTTTCCGCTGGCGCCCTGCTCCGTAGCAACTGGCACCAGGAAAGTGAGAAATTCTGAAATTTTCGAAGAATTGGACATGGCGCTATTCTACCTTAAACAAGTGAGGTAAGCGTCGTTCTGCAATGGACAAAATGTCGCAGTCTGTAATTGTCGGAATCCCCGAAATACTAGGCAAAGTCTGCTCTGCAGGTTATATTGCTTCGCCTTGTATACAGTAGTTGGCCAGCGTAAAAAATTGACTTCAACAACCCTATGTTCCCCTGGCGGAACTCAAAAGGTCTATACCGAGCTTCTTGCGAAGGAATTCGGCCAATGTCGTTTTTTGCATTATGGTCTGATTGCAGATGACGACAATCAACAAAGTCTCCAACTTCAGCAGCAAGCCTTTGCAGACAATCTTTTTAACCTGGCGACGAAAGCGCTAAAGCCCGAGGCGAAAGTCTTACTGGTTGGAGGGAGCCTGCATTACCTTGAATCTTTATTGGTAGAACATGGCTGCACAGTTACTACTTCGGAAAACTACCTGATAGAGACCACTGAAGAATCTTACGACCTGCTTGTACTTGAAGCCACTTATCACTACCTGCAACAACTACCATTATTGAGTAAAGCGAGAGAGCTGCTTGGTGATAGTGGGCGCCTGCTTGTTTTTGGAGAATACCTGGATGATGACTCTAGAATCGAAAGATCGGCGCTTCCTAATCTCTCCAGTATGCGTCAACTGTCCAAAAGATTGAGCTTCACCATCCTGGAAGAACTGAATTTTCGTGCGGATGCAATTTACAGTATTGAAGAACTTAAGCGACTTGCGGCCAAACATGAGTCACAATTCAATAACGCAGAAGACGCTGCGCTGCTAACTGCGCAATTTCAATCTATAGAAGAAGAATTAAAAAGTAACAGACGCAGCTTTAATGTCTTTCTGTTAGAAAAATCTAATGAGCCGGAAGGTGAATATGCTTTAGCAGAATACGCGGCTATCGATAGTTTCGATCCGTTGGAAATAAAGGATTTATTCGAGAAGAGCTTCGATGCCGAGTTTAATCTCGATGTGTGGCAATGGAAGTATGAGTTGGGAGAGGGGAAGTGCGTCGTAGCCCGGGCATCAAAAGATGGAAACATCGTTTCTCACTACGGTGGAGCTCCGCGACAGATTCAATACTTCGGTGAATCCAATACGGCAATACAGGTTTGCGACGTAATGGTTCTACCTGAAATTCGGCGCCAGTATGGTAAGAGTAGTTTGTTCTTTAAAACCGCAGCAACTTTTCTCGAGAGAGAAATAGGAAACACGGTAAATCATCTGCTGGGATTTGGTTTTCCTAATCAGAAGGCCATGAACATTGCATTGCGACTGGGCTTATACGAAAAAACCGATGATTTTGTGGAGTTAGTCTTCCCCAGGGCAGAAAGTCCAGAATCGAATGACAAGCAGTTGATTCCAGTCGACATTAGTAATCAGCAGCACCAATCTGAAATCGATGAGCTGTGGGAAGGGATGAAGCAGGGCATGGTAGAAGGGATTGTCGGTGATCGTCATTGGCGTTATATAAAGTATCGTTATTTTGATCACCCTTTTGCGCAGACAAATCAATACCGATGCTGCATTGTGCGCGATAGTGCGGGAGCCCCAGTTGCTTTCGTTGTCTTAAAGGAGCACGAGCAGCGATTACTAATCATGGACCTGATCTGTCCTGCCGTGCGTATGAAGCAGGTAATTTTGGACCTAGGTCAATTGCTATCAGATTCTGAGCTTAAGCTATGGATTACTCATGGCTGGATTGATTCGGTGCGGACTGATACTGCGATTGAGAATAAACTCGGGATTGAGATACCCTGCAATTTCTGGAATCCGGGTCCCAGTTCAAAAATTCTCTACGGTGCCTGGTGGTTAACTGCCGGTGATATGGATTTTATGTAGTTAAATTCTTCAACGAAAAAGAAGAATGAAAAGGTTTGAGCTAAATGAGTACTAATAATATCTATGAGCAGAATCTGGATCAGAATCCAGCAAATTTCGCTCATCTCACACCCCTCAGTTTTATCGAGCGCTGCGCCAGCGTATATCCTCAGAAAACTTCAATCATTCATGGTGATACGACTTTCACCTGGGAGCAAACCTACCAGCGTTGTTGTCTGTTGGCTTCGGCCTTAATAAAGATGGGAATTGGCGCTGGAGACACTGTTTCGTTCATGGGGGCTAATACGCCAGAAACTTTTGAGGCGCATTTTGGTGTGCCCATGACAGGCGCTGTCTTAAACGCGCTGAACATACGGCTGGACGCCAAGGCTATCGCCTTCATACTTCAGCACGCCGAAACTAAAGTGTTGTTTACCGATCGTGAATTCAGTTCGACTATAAAAGCTGCTCTCGACTTGCTTGAAAACAAGCCAGTGGTTATCGATATCGATGACCCCTATTTTGATGGCGGCGAATTATTAGGGGCACGAAACTACGAAGACTTTCTCCAGGATGGTGACGAAGATTATCGCTGCTTTCAGATCGATGATGAATGGCAGGCCATTTCCTTAAATTACACTTCTGGCACAACCGGTGACCCCAAAGGAGTCGTCTATCATCATCGCGGTGCCTATTTAAATGCAGTTTCCAATGTTCTTTGTTGGAACATGGGTAACCACCCGGTTTACTTGTGGACGCTGCCAATGTTTCATTGCAATGGTTGGTGTTTTCCATGGACATTGGCTGCAGTTGCCGGTGCCAGTGTTTGTTTGCGTCATGTCAGAGACGATGCAGTTTATAGTGCAATCAAGAAGCATCAGGTCTCCCATTTTTGCGGTGCGCCTGTTGTGCTAAATACCCTGATCAACGCGGCAGACGAATTAAAGCAGGGTGTCGATCATAAGGTTTCAGCCATGACCGCCGGGGCGGCGCCTCCAGCAGCGGTAATCGCGGGCATGGAGAATATGGGATTCAGTGTTACTCACGTTTACGGTTTGACGGAAACTTACGGCCCCTGCGTAGTTTGTGCCCCGAAAGAAGAGTGGCAGGACATCTCCATTGAGGAGCGGGCTGAAATGCTGGCGCGGCAAGGCGTGCGAGCCCCGTTACAGGACCAAGTCATGGTTGCGGATCCGGAAACCATGGAACCAGTTCCGAAAGATGGCAAAACCATGGGCGAAATCTTCATGCGCGGCAACCTGACTATGAAGGGTTACCTGAAAAATCCAGGAACCACCGAGGCTTCCTTTGAAGGGGGCTGGTTTCATAGTGGGGATCTCGCCGTCTGGTATGAAGATGGCTATGTGCAGATAAAGGATCGCTCTAAAGACATCATCATATCCGGTGGTGAGAACATTTCATCGCTAGAAGTGGAATCGGTACTGTTCAAACACCCGAAAATACTGGAAGCTGCAGTAGTTGCCAGTTCCGATGCGAAGTGGGGTGAGGTTCCCTGTGCCTTTGTCAGTTTAAAGGAAGGGGAAAAAATGGAAGCCGAAGAGTTAATTGCCTATTGCCGGGAAGAATTAGCTGGATTCAAGATTCCAAAGAAAGTAGCCTTTGGACCTATCGATAAAACTTCTACGGGCAAGGTACAAAAATACCTGCTGCGTGAGAAAGCAGAAGAAGTCGAATACGCGAATATAAGTAAAAAGTAGAGCATACATAATTCAAAACTAATCAAGCTTGAGGAGAATAAAATGAGAAACTTGATTACAACTCTGGCCACAGCGATCACATTGGTATTTACCGTGCAGGTTTCTGCCCAGGATACAATCACTGTTAGCAGTTCTATCTTTGATCACCACGGTATGGTGCCCGAGGAGAACTCTGCCTACGGTGCTAACACTTCGATCGATCTAAGCTGGTCGGACTTGCCTGCAGGAACCCAGTCACTGGCATTAATTTGTGACGATCCAATCGTTGTCGATATCGGCATGATGGAAACGCCTTTTGTGCATTGGGTTGTCTACAATATTCCAGCCAGTGCTTCTGGTCTTCCTGGTGGAATGTCATCAGATGCAGAACCAAATCTTTCTGGTCTCGATGGATTGGTAAATGGTAACAATGGCTTGGAACGTCCTGGCTATTTTGGACCTCGCCCGCCTGCTAACGGCCAATTACACGCCTACCACTTCCGCATTTATGCATTGGATGCTGATCTCGATCTTGAGCCTGGTCTGAATAAAGACCAGCTATTAGAAGCAATCGATGGTCATGTTCTCGGCACTGGTATGTTGATGGGACATTACGAGCGCAAAGAGTAAGATTTTGCGGGAATAAAAAAGCGGGCTTTTGGCCCGCTTTTTAGTTTATGGCTTGCTTATGCCAGGTGAACTCATCGAGTTCCTAAAAGTGTTCTACTACCTCGCCGTTTAATGCACCATCGGCAATGTTTAAATCGACTTTGCGGTAAATGTGAATATCGCCCCTGATGGTGGAAGAGGAATCTATGGTTATTTCAGGGCGTCGATTACCGCCCCAGTTGAACAGTCGATCCCACCAGCGCTTTCGGCCATGAACAACGATATCGCCTTCAACGACGCTACCGTCGCGAATATCGATATCGCCGTTTGAAGTTTCAATATTGTTGCCAACCTGGGTGCTGGAGAGGCGAATACGCCCATTCACTGTTTCAATTTGATTTTCAACAACAGTGCCGGAATTAGTGCGGATGCCACCATTAACTGATTCCAGCGATCCGCTCACGGTAACGCCTTCTCCAACTCGAATGCCGCCATTAACAGTTTCTGCATGGTTGATCGAAACCTGGTCGGAAATATCGATGCCGCCGTTTACCGTGGTGACTTCGCTGGCACTGGATCCACGCGCCAGGCTCGCCGAACCATTGACGGTAGAAACGTCGCCAACCCGTTCTTCGGATTCAACGTTTATGGTGCCGTTAATCCGGCTGATGTCCCGGCCACTCTGTGCGTCAGCATTGGCAGCAAACAGGTAGCTGCCCAATACCATCGCCAGGACGGTAGCTGTACTTAATCTTAGTTTGTGACTAATTGCTCGCATTTCTTGTTCCCCTTTGTCTTTCTAGCTCGCTTTCGGGCTGCTTTTGGCAGTTTTCCAATTCGTGCTGCTTTAAATTTGTTTTAGGTAGGTCTCTTATCGGGCCAAACCTGTTTAACTTTCATGTTGAATTCCTATCTGTTCTGCAATAAGGGTGCCAATTTCTAAAAACCAATAAATACAATAGCTTATATGAATCTTACGATTTTTCTAACTGCTGCAATTCGTGCTTTTTACCACTTTTTACTGCTTTAAATAGCGACTCTGACCACTGCTTTACAGGGTATAGGCGATGCGCTAATGTGCCTTTTCCCTCGCTTTATACTGCTTAGACGTAGCCAACCAGTCATTGGTTACTGACTAATACATATTTAGTTTCAGTACCTGGCGAGAGCTAATTCCTAAAGGACCCATAAAATGAAAAACGAAGTTCGCAAAATATCGTTCCTGGCTCTCATCCTGTCATTACTCATTTTCCCTGGAAGCGTATTTGCCCAAAGAGTAGTGGAATCAGACTCCCATCGCTTTGAAGAAGTTGCTGAAGGAGTTTGGCATGTCAGCGGCACCGGTTCCGTCCATACCATGAGTAATGCCATGGTTCTGGTTGGTGAGTTCGACACCCTGGTTGTGGATTCCCATGTAACCCCAGCGGCGGCCCGCGCCTTGTTGGATTCGATTCCAGTCATTACCGACAAACCGGTGAGGTACCTGGTGAACAGCCACTACCATTTTGATCATGCCCACGGTAATCAATCATTCCCGCAGGGTGTAGAAATCATTGGTCACGAATTTACGCGAGCAAAACTCAACGGCGAGATCGGAAATGTGTTAGAAGAAAGAACTTTCAGAAGTTTTTCCGATCCGGTTCCCAGTATCGTCGCAAACCTGGAAGAACAGGTTGCTAATGAATCAAATGCCGCACGCAGAGCAGAATTGCAGGAGCAACTTCGCGTTCAAACTGACTACATGAATGCGATTTCGGAAGTAAATCCAACGCCACCAAATATTACGTTGGAAGAAAAGATGACTTTATTCCAGGTAGTCGAGCGGGGTAGCCGTGAAATTCAGTTGCTGCATTTTGGTCGTGCCCATACCGGTGGAGACGTGGTTATTTTTCTTCCACAGGAAAGAGTCGCATTCACTGGTGACATGATGTTGCCTGGCCTGGCTTACATGGGCGATGGTCACGTAGACGAATGGCCTGCTGCACTGGAAGGATTAAAAAATCTGAATTTTGATATCTGGCTACCTGGACATGGTCCGGTTATGCGCAGCAAAGACCAGATTACAAACTTTCAGGAATACCTGAGAGATCTTTGGGTCAAGGCCGAAGGCATGCACAGTCGCAGTGTGGGCTGGGAAGAGGCGGCAGTGCAGATTGATATGACCAATCATGCTGATAATTTTCCGCAGATCAGGGGCCCCGGCGTCGACCCCAGGGCGATTCGCCGTATATTTGAATTACTCGATCGCTAGGAAATCTGCGTAGCACTTAAACGCAAAAAAGCTGTTTTACTCATATTCACTCTTGAGTAACTTTTAATCTGGCTATCCGTCACTAAATCGAGAAATCTGTATCCATAGGATTCGACATTTGGAGGCGTGAGTAAAAATACTTTCGATTTGCACAGTAAACTTGTGTTGTCTTGTGCTGTTCTTCGGAGCACTTCTGCAGGGGAGCCCGATACAGGCTGAAGTATCTTGGCGACCTATAATAGTCGAGCAGGGAGACGCCAGGGTTTACGCAGAATTTACTGGCTCCGGAGACAGGGCATTCGTTCTGTTGTCAGGATTGGGCTCGCCACTCTCCACCTGGGTCTCCACCTGGGATTCTGTTGTAGAGGAATTAAGCGATTTTGGTTCGTTAGTTCGTTATCAACGGGTAGGCTTTGCTCCCTCTTCGGCTAATAATGCGGATGATTACTTCGAGCACCTGGATGCGCTTTTAGATACCTACCTGGCTGACAAGAAAATATATCTCGTTGCCCATTTGATCGGCACTTTGTTTGCGCGATTGTATGAGGCCAAGCATGCAGATCGGGTCGAAGGGATGCTATTAGTAGATCCCTCTCCGGAAATGCTTATGGAAAGGGTTGGTATAGAAGCGGAATTAGTAGAGCTCATGAAGGAGCAAAACATTGCAGGCGCGGGAAGCATGGGCCAATCTGCGATGTACGAAATGAAACTGCAGTATGAAATGGAGGCAGCGGTAGCTGCTCTCGATCCATCTGAGAGACCCATTGTGGTGTTATCGAGTTTTCAATTGCCTCCGCGCGGATTGGCGGATGATTGGGGAGTGAGCCAGTCGATCGTAAATGGAGTCTTCTTACAGAAGCTGGCAATCCAACAGGATATTATTAAGGGAAATCAGTTGGGGTTAGGTATTGTAAGCAGCAAGAGCGGTCATTTTATCCATGAATCAGAGCCAAATCTGGTCATTGATGGAGTGAAGTGGCTGTTAGATAAAGCCGAGTGATTCTTTTTCTCAAAATCATTAGAGCCAGGTAATAGAACTAAAAAAGGGGCCAGTTGCCCCCTTTTTCATTACAGTCGAAAATTAATCTAATACTGGATATCCGAGTATCGGTGTATTTGCCTCAATAATCGACTGCATGGCTGTGACACCAAAATCCTGACGCACTGTGAGATGACTATAAGAAGTAATCTGGGTCATCATAATGCCAGTCATTTCTTCCACCGGATCAGTCCAGAAGATAGTGCCCCAGGCGCCTCCCCAGGTATAAGAACCGGGAGTTAGTGGGTCACGCGCCTTTCCAGCATCGCTAAGAATGCCGAAACCAAGACCAAAGGTGTAGCCGGGTCCGCGTACATACACATTTCCATCGCCGCTGTGATTGCTGATCATGAGGCTGACTGTCTTGGGGCTTAATAAACGAACGCCATCCAGCTCGCCGCCGTTTAACAGCATCTGGCTGAAACGCCAGTAATCCGAAGCGGTAGAAAAGAGACCCGCAACGCCACCATAGTAATTCTCGCCAAAGAACGGTTTATCTGAATAGTCTCCGTTGCGTGATAGTTCGATGGTCTGGCCCGGACCAGAAGGGCTATATACGGAAGCAACGCGATCCCGCTTGTCTTCAGGGACTACATAAAAGGTATCTTCCATGCCCAGCGGATCGAATATCTTTCGCTGCAGGTAATCTTTCAGTGATTCACCGGAAATTCTTTCAACCAGCAGGGCAACATAGTCGGTTGAGCTTCCGTATTGCCATTCATCACCGGGGTGAAATGCCAGTGGCAGAGGGCCTCGTCGAACGATGGTGTCTTCCAGATTGTCTCTACGCTCTAGCAAGGCCAATTCGTCATCGTTGAGTGCGTCACGACTGGGATCCAAACCTGCGGTGTGGGAAAGGACGTGTCTGAAATCCACCGGTCGATGAGCCGGTACTCGATAGGTACCAAATTCGTTCTCCACTATTACCTGCTTGTCCGCAACTTCTGGAATCCAGTCAGAGATTGGATCAGTAAGCAGGAAATGACCTTCCTCGAACAACATCATCAATGCGGTAGAAACGATAGGTTTGGTCATGGACATGATGAAGAAGATGGTGTCATCAGTCATCTCTTCGCCGGTCTCTTTACTCTTCCAGCCCTGGGATTCCATATGAATCACTTTTCCCTTGCGGGAAATGAGTGAGACGGTGCCGGCCAGCTGATTGCCGTCGATATAACGCTGCATCGCGTCCGACATTCTTTGAAGTCTTTCGCTGGATACTCCAACGCTCTCTGGGGAAACGGTTGGCAAACCGTTTGCCCAAACGCTAACAGAAAGTGACAGGCCAATAAGTAGGACGAGGCCCTGTTGTCCGCAGTTTTTAATTGCTTTTCGTAGATTAGCCAGCATGGGTAGCTCCTCATGAAGTGACGATGAATCCGAGTATAGAGACCCCCGGCATATTTGACCAGCAACCCTAATTACTTCATGCTCCACCACTTTGTCCGAAGCCAAGACCTGTGAAATGAGCGAAGCACCTGAAAATTCCAGACCGATATTTTTATCCCCGGGACACAATGCCGGTGACCTGGTGGAATCCCCTAAATGGAAAGTATTAAGAGGGGAGCCCGGGCTGGTGGAAGTGGATGCCCATCTCCCGGAGCATTTATTGAATCCGCGCAATCAACTGTTTGGGGGTTTCCATGGAACCTACGTAGATATCATTTCGCTATTCACGGCGCGTACCCTGTTCAATGAAGAGAACCAGTTTAAATGGTCGAGTACGGTGAACATGCGCATCGACTATCTTGCGCCGGTAATGGGACCGCGATTTCTCTTAAAAGGTGAAGTCGTAAATGATGGCAGGGCGACCTGCCTGGTTGCGACAACATTTACGGATTTCGATGGCAATAAGTTGGTATACGCGATTACAACTTTAAGAAAGGGGCAATAGCAGCCAATAAAAAACCCGGATGCTTTATTCAAACAACCGGGTTTCTTAACTAAGTCGAGAAGAAATTACATCGAGTAACCTTTCTCGTCGTGGTCAGTAATATCGCAACCAATCTGTTCCTGTTCATCGGTTACACGAATACCTGAAGTAATTGCGCCAACTACTTTCACCAGAATGAAAGTCACAATTGCCGTGTAGATTCCCGTGGCCAGTATTCCAACCACCTGAACACCAACCTGAGATCCGATAGTCATACCTTCGGCTAGACCGTTGCCGCTAAAGATTCCAAGATTGCTTGAAACCAGGATACCGGCGAGGAAGGTACCTACCATGCCGCCGACGCCGTGTACCGGGAATACGTCCAGGGAATCGTCGATCTTCATACTTTGCTTCAGGAATGTAGTAGCGAAGTAACAGATGATACCGCCAGCCAGACCAACCAGAAGCGCGCCAGCTGGACCTACAGATCCAGAAGCCGGAGTAATGGTTGCCAGTCCTGCCACCATGCCGGTAATCGCGCCAAGTCCGCTAGGCTTGCCGAATTTAATCCATTCGATAAGCATCCAGCTCAATGCACCGGTTGCTGCAGAGATATGGGTTACGAATAAAGCCATCCCCGCGGCGCCGTCTGCCGCTAGGGCAGAGCCGGCATTAAATCCGAACCAGCCAACCCAGAGCATTGCTGCGCCGGTAAAGCTCATGGTCAGGTTGTGAGGTAAGGTCGCAGACTGAAGAAAGTCTTTGCGCTGGCCAATCATCAGGGCAAGTACCAGGGCAGCCACACCAGCAGTTATGTGAACAACAGTACCGCCAGCGAAGTCGATTAATCCCATGCTGCCTAACCAGCCGCCACCCCATACCCAATTGGCTACAGGAAAATAGACAATCAGTGTCCACAAAATGCTGAACAATAGCATCGAAGAAAACTTGATACGTTCAACAAAAGCACCAACGATCAGGGCAGGAGTAATAATGGCGAAAGTCATCTGGAATCCTGCGAAGGTAGTTTCGGGAATGCTTCCAGACATGGAATTGATATCGATGCCACTAAAAAACATGCGGCTCAATCCACCCCAATATGGCGATTCCGATGGACCAAAGGCAATGCTATAGCCCACTACCAACCATAAGATGGATATGGCCACGGCAATGGAGAAGCATTGCATCAGTACAGAAAGTACATTCTTGGTTCTTACCAGTCCGCCATAGAATAAAGAAAGACCAGGCAATGTCATGAATAGCACGAGTGCGGTGGATGTCAGAATCCAGGCTGTATCGGCACCGTTAAGTTCCTGGGCAGAGGCAACCGTAGGTACAAAAAGTAGCGCACCGGCCAACAAGAATTTGTTTTTGAGTAATTTCTTTAGCATTTTCTTATCTATCCTCTATAAGGCGTCGTTGCCGGTTTCACCGGTTCTGATACGAATGGATTGTTCTAGATTGGTGACGAAGATCTTGCCGTCCCCAATCTGGCCCGTGCCCGCTGCCTTGCAGATTGCTTCGATTGCCTGATCCACTAGCTCATCAGATACGGCTATCTCCATTTTTGATTTTGGAAGGAAGTCGATGACATATTCGGCGCCACGGTACAGCTCGGTGTGGCCTTTCTGTCTTCCAAATCCTTTTACTTCGGTAAGTGTTACCCCGCTAACCCCAATTTCCGACAGTGCTTCACGCACATCATCCGCTTTAAAGGGTTTGACGATTGCGGTGATTAGTTTCATTGTTGATCTCCTGCATTATTTTGGTGCGTTTTTGTTGGCGATGTTTCGTTTCGGTGCAATTTAAATGCTAAAGATGCAGCACCAGTTAGCGCGAATTCGGGTCGCCAATCAAGTACTGCCATGCCCGAAAACTTTACCACGCCTCAATTTTGGCACCAAACCAGCTCACAGATTTTTCAATTTTTCTTTGCGTGAACGTAATTGGTGCACAAAGCTGACCTAATATGAGCAAGAATCAAACCAAGTTTGTGCAAACGCCCCCATACTCCATCTGCAAGCCATCATTTGGTGCAGAATGGCGGCTTTGCTCTTCGACTGGAAATTTTAAGTAAAGAAGTGAATGTCAGATCAAAAGTGCAAAAAGGAATGGATTTTGGGCTTTTTAAAAAAATTGGGAGCTATCTCAGAGAGGGATGGGAGCGATTTTCGAATCATTGCTCAATTCAAGACGGTTATCAGTGATCTTAAAAAATAGGGGACTATCTCAGAGAGGGATGGGAGCGATTTTCGAATCATTGCTCAAATCGAGACGGTTATCAGTGATATTAAAAAATTGGGAGCTATCTCAGAGAGGGAGGGATTTTGTCTGAGATAGCTCCCTAGTGGGGAGGGATTGCTTATGCAGCTACTCGCTGCTTAATTTCTCGCACCGATTGCATCAGCGGAATCATGACCAGCAGAAACAGGCCTATTGAACTGATTCCAAGCAGATTCAATGCGGTCGATAATCCTTCTTTTTCAGCCACGAAACCGACGATGGGCCCGGTGATGATGAAAGCCAGCCTTAATAAAAAGCTGGTAAATGAATTCGCGGTTGCGCGAAATTCACTGGGCACTCTCCGGTTTAACGCGTTTACCAGGATTACCTGGTTTAATCCGCGGCAGACGAAGAGTATTAAGCCGATACCGATGCCTACCCAGCCCTGGAACCATGCCATGCCGAATTGCCCCAAGATAGGCAGAGTGCCGATCAGGCCCAGCGCGAATACCGCGCCATAACGGCGTTCAATTTCCAAGCCGAACTTGTTGGCGAGTGCGACCGTCAGGCTCTGGGCACACCACAGTACTCCGAACAGGGCAAGGGACAGGCCCTGCGCCTCCCAGTAGGGCTGAACCAGCCAGGCAAGCTGGAAAGTAGCCAGGTTGTAGAGCGGTATGGTAATTACTATCTGGCGTAACACCGGATCGTTTACCAACAAGTGCCTCAGGATTTCAGTAATCTGCACGCGGCTGGACTCTGCTTCTCCTGGCTCTCTGCGATAAGGTGGCTCCACCAGCAAGACTGCGAGAGCCAGGCATACCCAGGCAACAATCGACTGAATCAATACCATCAAGTCGAATGAGTAAAGCGCCAGTGCGCCGCCAATAAGGGCGCCGATACCTTCTGCGCCACTCTTGATGAAACCCAGATGAGCAATACCTCTTGCATGGTCGCCAGATTCGTCATCCTCTAATGCCTTCTGCGTGTCATACAGCAATGCCAGATCAGCACCCGACAACAGGCTCATGGCAATTCCAGCGGTTATTTCGAAGATCATGAGGCTGAAAAAGTCGTCGGCAAAATTCAGCAGAAAATAGCCGAGGCCATGAATGACACTGCCAATGATCAGTGCGAATCGTCGGCCGAAAATATCCGCGAAATAACCAGAAGGTGCCTCGAGTAACACAATAGTTGTCGCGAACACTGCTTGCAGATAAAAAATTTCCGCAAGGCTAAGTCCCTTGGACATAAAGAAAGGTACAATTACCGGTACGATGACCATGAAGCTATGAAAAAAAGCCAGGCCAAAAATTACGCTTATGTTTCTGTGCAATTTTTTAAGCACAATAGTTCCCCAGTACCCGTAAGCATCTACGAGTAAAAAATAAATTTATCGCAAAAAAAAAGACCTCTAGGTTTTTGAACTTAGAGGTCTTTTCTTTAAGACTTTGTTATTTCGACTATCAGTCAGAAAATCACTCCAAGCAGGTCTCCCAAATTTCCACCACGCGCGCGCAGAACAGGTGACCGACATAGGTCATGTTCGACGACGTAGCTGTTAATAGATTTAGAGTGTTCATTGTATTCACAAGTTTTAAAATTTTGATGCGCGAATTGTACGCTCATTGATAATCAGGTCAAGCGCAAGTGAAATTATTTATTTCACTCTGTCGGATTTCAAATTCTGTTCATCCTTGATGAGATATTCGATTGAATCGCGTTTTCTTCCCCAGATAGAAGCAAGAACAGATCCGCTGATGTTATGCCATACACTAAACAGTGCCCCCGGCAGAGCTGCCGTTGCCGAGAAGTACTGCAGGGCCAGTGCTACACCCAATCCTGAGTTCTGCATGCCTACCTCAATGGCGATGGTCTGGCTCTGTCTGAGATTGAATCCACATAGCCGGCTAATAAAGAAACCCCCGGCCAAACCAAAACTGTTGTGAAGTACTACCGCTAACAAAGTAAGTACACCGATATCTACCAGTCGCGACGAGTTTAGCGCAACTACAATCGCGATGATCAACAAAATAAAAAGAATTGATAGAGTAGGTAGAAACTTTTCAAAGCTTGCCACCTGTTGATGCAGCCAATGGTTTACCAATACGCCAGCGAACACCGGCAAGAAAACCATTTGCACAATACTCATCAGCATGCCGAAGCTGTCTACCGCAACAGTTTCGGTAAGATAAAAGGCGCATAGCAATGGTGTTGCAAATACTCCAACTAGGGTAGATGTCAAGGTCATGGAAATTGAAAGTGCGACATCGCCTTTTGCCAGGTAGGCGATTACATTTGATGCGGTTCCACCGGCACAGCTTCCTACCAAGACCATGCCCACCGTTAGTTGATTAGACAACTGCAGCATACCTGCCAGGGTAATGGCTAAAAATGGCATCAATACAAATTGTAAGAGAATACCAATAAAAACCGGGCGGGGATCCTTGCTGATGCGTATAAAGTCATTCCTGGTGAGAGTGAGCCCCATCATGAACATCACTCCCGCCAACAGGGGAACTATGGCAGCTTCTAGGGCACTGAAAGGTTCACTGAAAACGAAGGCAATAAGTGAGAGTAGCAGTGCCCATAGGGGAAATAATTGATTGAACAGCACCATGGTATAAGTGACTGATTAGTGGCTTAAAGGATTGCCATATTAGTCGTTCCCAGATTTTATTCCTGAAGTTTGCGCTTCCTGAGCCCTGTTCAGCTTGGATTAAGCCTTGGTCAATATTATGGCACAGTCCATTGCTGTAACTTTTTTCGTTGATGGACGTCTTAAGCTCAGAATCACAAGGAAGCTGCCGGGCAAGCAGCAGCCATGTTTAATAACTGCGGGGAACACGCAATGATTAAAAATACACTTCTTTTACTTTTGGCCTTGACCTTAACTGGATGTCTTATCACCGTTGATTCAGATTCCAGACCACTGCAGACAGTCTGGAATGAAGGTGATGTAGCGCGCTTGCAGATTGGTCAGAGTAACCAGGATTTCGTCAGGACTTCATTTGGAGATCCGATCACGAAGCTTAGCTACGCTGACGGCACCGAGATTTGGAAATACCGCAATCGCTCGGAAAAAGACACTGAAGTAGGAGTCTTTCTTGTGTTCTCGGTTGACGTTGAAGAAGAGCGTACAGAAACCCTTTCGATTGAATTCGCCGATGGGGTGGTGAGTAACTACTGGATAGAAGAGGATCGGTATTAACCGATTAGAAATACGCAGTCAGGACTAGTGTGCTGACTGTGTAAGCTGGTCCAGCCAGGACTGTAAGCTTTCCCACTCCATGGAGAATATGTGTTTTGCGCCGGGGACGATAGCAGCGTCGACCTCGGCGCCGGCTGCTGTCAGGGTAGCAGTCATGCCTTCCAAGCGATTATTCCAGCGATAAGTATCCCTTTCGCCGATACGCAAGTAGATCTTGATCCCTTCCATTGCTGTAAATTTTTCTTCGTCCCAAATTCTGCCCGGGGCCGCGATGATGCCGGCATATAAATCTGGCTGTTGGGCGGCAATGGCCAACGCGGCACTGCCGCCATTTGAGATACCACTGATAACGACTTTGCTATTGTGGAGATCATGTTGCGCCCGTAATGAGTCAATAATCTCCTGAAAAAAGTGGGGATTGTCGACGAAATACATGCGGCCTTCCGGAGATACTGGAACGGCCACAGCCCAGCCTCTTTCTACCAGTTCGCGACCCAGCCAGAATCCTGCCCTGACGGCGAATTCATTGTTTGAGCCGCTGGCTACGTGCATTACCAGTGGTGGGGATTCCACTTCTTCGGGGGTAAAAAAGTACACCTGCAGGCTGTTGCCGTTGCTAAGGAGGATGGATTCTTCTGCAGCCTGCGGATTTCCCAGGGGGGCTATCAGGCCAGCGATCAGAACCAGGGCTTTGATCTTCTTCATGCGCGCTAAATTGGGGTGTAACAGTTTTTATTATTGTTAGGCGCCAGTATAGCAATATTGGCGATTTACACCCGTGAAAAAGAGATGAAATAGCACTTTAAGCCGTTGATTTTTCCTGTATTCCGGGCAGATATTGAAATACTGTAACCTTTTTGCCCAACCCCCGTCTTTAAAATTAAATGATACCGCAGTACCGCCAGGCCGTAGATCAACACAGGCAACGGATTTTCTCCTTTGCCCACTATAGTCTGCGCGCTAAAGAAGACGCCGGAGACGTTACTCAGGAAGTCTTCATCAAGCTGTGGCAGCATTGGCAAAAAATTGACCACAACAAGCTGGGTGCCTGGTTAATGCGGGTAGCCCATAACGCGGTTATCGATCACGTAAGGAAGAATAAGACTGCTAACAGCCAGCAGGATGATTACGCCGAAGTTGAAGAGCAGGCTGAGGAAATCGATGAAGGCCGACAACTGGATCAGGCCGCATTCAAACAGCAACTGATGGAAGCCATTAAAAAGCTGGACGACCCATTTCGCAGCATCATTATTATGCGGGATGTGCAGGGGCTGAGTTACGCGGAAATTCGCGAATCCCTGGACATGAGCGAAAGCCAGGTAAAAGTCTATCTTCATCGTAGTCGCCGTAAGTTGCGTGAAAACAAGACTTTACGTAATTTATTCAATGTTTCCATAGGCAAGCCTGTAACTGAAAAAGAGTCACATACGTCTTCTTCAGTAGAGGCGACAAATGAATAGTGATTGAGTATTGGAAACTGGAAAGAACTTTATAGGTTAAGAGCAATGCCAACGAATAGTGAGTCACAGTGTTATTTCATTCAATTACAGATCGATAGTTTTATCGATGGTGAATTGAGCTCTGCGCAGCAGGAAGTATTCATGTCTCACGTCCATAGCTGTGAAGAATGTGGGCGCGAGTTGCAGTATGCGCAGACAGTACATGATGCCGTTCTCGACTTGCCAGCCATTGACTGTGATGAAAATGTTCTGGAGCCAATTCATCGACTCGTTAATTACGAGCATGAGAGTACTGCTCCTGACAGAGCTTCGTCACTCTGGACTCAATTACAGGATTGGTTGGGCGGTGCGCCGGTGTTTGTTCGTTATGCAATGCCAGTTGCTGCAGTAGCGGTGCTCGCGGTTGCGATTTGGCCAGCAGTTTTTAGTCCTGCGCAAGATGCTCCGCAGGTGGCAACCCAGACAGTTCAGCCAGTCGATGTGCAACAAGTGAGTTATAGCCCTGAGGATATCCAGCAAGCCCTGTCCGATTTAAACCTGGCGATTGATTACCTGAATGAGGTTAGTCAGCGAACAGAAGTAATGATTGGCGACAGGTTTTTGGTTACACCTTTGCAGGATTCATTGAATGCTTCGCTTGAACGAGTCAGGGGTCGCAATCGGGATGTTTTGTTGGACGACCCAATTTAATTTAGAGATTTAGAGATGTTTAAAGTAGTAAGTAAAGTGCGAGGTAAGTGTATGAAGATTGTAAGACGTTTAATGCTGCCTGTATTGCTGATTGGTTTTATGCCATTGGCAAATGGGCAGGATGATCCATTGGATCATCCTGGTTATGTGGACTTTTCAGTGCTAACCAACATAGCCAGTATCGAGCCCACCGTTGAAGTGAGTCTTAAGGCTCCGCTTCTTAATATGGTGACTAATTTGATCCGCTCTGAAGATGAAGAAGCCGCCGACTTCATTTCAAAATTGCTGCGAGTAACAGTTAATGTGTTCAAAAGCAGCGCGATTGATGTCAGTGAGATTTCATCATCTATGAATGACATTGCGGAAGATCTTGATGACCAGGGTTGGGATCGCGTGGTGAGAGTTCGCGAAGACCCCGAGCATGTTGATATCTACTTTCGCTTGTCGGATGACGCTGATGTGATCTACGGGATAGCGATAATGGTTGCTGAGCCTGGTGATACAGTTTTAGTAAACATCGTTGGTGATATCAGCACAGATGATATTGCAGCTCTGGGTCGTCGATTCGATATCGATGAGCTGGCTGAACTCGAAGTTGATTCCATAAACTAAAAGAAGAAGCGCAACTCCATGAAGACTCTACTTATTTGTGGTTCATTAATACTATTAACAGGGTGCATGTCATTTACCGATCGTCCGTTTCGACCGGTACGAGATGCATTGACACAACAAATGCCAGGCATACGACTGGAAAAAGAAGTCAGCATTGCAATGGGTGGTGGTATGTTCGATTTTCTCGATGCGGTTACCTTTAATGAGGCCGACCTTTCGGAAATTGACCATGTTCAGGTTGCGGTTTATTCCATACATCCCAGAGGTGGGTTTGTAGATTTTACCAATGAAATTTCACGTGAGTCACTGGTGGCGAAAGATGCTAGCCTTAACTGGGATCGAATCGTAAAAGTGAAAGAAGATAATGAGCAGGTGTGGGTGTATGTGGGAATGGATCTGGATAGGAATTCCCTCGAAGCACTCTCTGTATTCGTTCTGGAAAACAATGAACTCGTACTAATAAACATGGATGGTGATTTTCATAACATGATCGAATTTGCCATGGGGCCCGCACGGGGTCATAGAGGCGTCTATAACTCTTCCTGAGCAGCTAGAAAATCATACACTTTGCGCAAAGCCCAGCTACCTAGCTGGGCTTTTTGTTTGTCCCGATTGTTCCTGGCCAATGGACTTCAATTGGTATTGCTTTTATGCTTCAGTGCTTTGTAGGCTCCATAATTATTCGCTGGAGATAAAAATGAAAAGACTACTGCAGTATTCCCTGGGCGCAATTCTGTTATTTTCAGGCTGGCATATTCAAGCGGCGGAAGAATGTTCTGCAGATGGCAATGTGCAGTTTTTGTGTGGCCCTATAAGTCCGGAAGATCTTGCGCAGATTCCGGACTCTCCCTGGATCATCGCTTCTGGAATGGAAGATGATGGTTACCTGTACTTTAGCAATAGTGAAGATTTAAGTTCGGTCGCAGTGTATCCCAGCGCAACGGCTGCTCATGAACTTGATCGTCTTTATGCAGATTGTCCCGGACCCTTGAGTTCAGGTTTCAGGCCCCATGGTGTCAATTTAATTCCCGGTGAAGATGGTGTGCATACATTGCTGGTTGTCCGCCACGGTGAGCGTGAATCCATAGAAATATTTGAGATCGAAGAAACTTCCAGTGCACCGGGAATAACCTGGACAGGGTGTGTGATGGCGCCGGATGGTATCGTTTTCAATTCAGTAGTCGCTACGCCCGGGCAGGGCATGGCGGCAACTCACATGAATTTACCCATGGGTGCTGTTTATGAATGGCAGCCTGGAGCCGATTGGGAGCAGGTACCGGGTAGTGTTAGTGCCGGCCCGAATGGCATTGAGATCTCTCCCGATGGGAACTGGTTTTATATTGGAGGTTGGGGAACGCGATCGATTATCAAATTATCCCGCGGTCAAAGTGACGTGGTAGTTGAGTCGGTAGACTTACCTCATCATGTTGATAACGTGCGCTGGGCGACAGACGGTTCGCTACTTGCGGCAGGTCATGTCGGACCCGAACCCACATCCATAATCGCCTGTCTCTCTCAGCAGCAATGTGAAGGAGTTTCATCACGGGTAACCCGGGTTGACGTGAATAACTTAACTGCAAGAGAAATTATTGATTATCCATCCAATCCACTATTTCTTCTCGGTACCGTAGCTATTGAAGTCGGTGACGAGGTTTGGGTTGGTGGAATTGCTGGAAGCAATCGCATAGCAAGATTCGAGTACCGCTAGCAAAGATCGGAGATAAAAGCCTTGTCAGAAAACAGGGAAGAAGTTGTTGCGGCAATAGTGTCCAGATTTAAAGAGACACCCGGCCCTCTGCTAATAGTATTGCATGAAATTCAGAAAGAGCTTGGCTTTATTCCTCCAGAGTTGGTGCCACTTGTTGCTGAAGGTCTAAACCTATCTCGCGCTGAAGTGCATGGGGTAATAAGTTTTTATCACTTCTTTCGTTCAGCTCCTGCGGGTCGGCATACTGTCCAAATCTGTCGTGCTGAATCCTGCCAGGCAATGGGAAGCAGAGAGCTTGAGCAACACGCCAGGCAAACCCTGGGAATCGAATTTCACCAGACCACAGCGGATGGCCAGATCACCCTGGAGCCAGTTTACTGTCTTGGGAATTGTGCTTGTTCCCCGGCTATAAGAGTGGGGAATGCAATTCATGCCCATGTAGACAGTGGTTCTTTCGATTCCATTCTTGCCGATCTGCAAACTGAAACTGTCGAGGTGAAAAACTAATGGCGTCCAAGCTTAAAGTTTTCGTGCCTCGGGATACTACGGCCTGTTCACTGGGCGCGGATAAAGTCGCAGCGGCATTACAGGCACACTTTGTCGAGCAAGACATTGCGGCGGAAGTTGTGCGCAACGGCTCTCGTGGTCTCTATTGGCTGGAACCACTTATCGAAATTGCAACCGATGAAGGCCGCCAGGCCTTTGGTCCTATATATCCTGATGACCTGGAAGAATTTATTGCAGCCCGCTGTTGGGAAGGAAATTCAGAGCATTCAAAACAACTTGGTTTGACGGAAGAGCTTCCGTTTCTGCAAAAGCAAACCCGAGTGACATTTGCACGAGTGGGTGTAATCGATCCCCTTTCTATCAGTGATTATAAAAATCATTCCGGTTTCGCTGGCCTGGAAAAAGCCCTGGCGATGTCTTCCCAGGAAATCGTAACCGAGATTAAAGAATCAGGTTTGCGGGGGCGAGGTGGTGCTGCCTTTCCAGCAGGTATTAAATGGCAAACAGTGTTGGATACTGAGTCGACACAAAAATACATAGTCTGTAATGCCGATGAAGGGGACTCCGGAACTTATTCGGATCGAATGCTCATGGAGAGTGATCCTTTTTGTCTTATTGAGGGCATGCTTATTGCTGGACTCGCGGTAAACGCGGAGCAAGGCTATATCTACCTGCGTGATGAATATCCCCTGGCCCATACAGTTCTGGAGGAAGCTCTGGCTATTGCGCGGCTAGAAGGCTATCTAGGTGAAAACATTCGGGGTAGTGATAAGTCATTCGAAATTGAGATTCGCCTGGGAGCTGGCGCCTATATTTGCGGCGAAGAAACTTCCATGCTGGAAAGCCTGGAGGGCAAACGTGGTGAAGTCAGGCCAAAACCTCCTCTCCCGGCAGTGGAAGGCTTATTTGGTAAACCGACGGTCATCAATAATGTTATATCCCTGGCTTCAGTGCCTTCTATTGTTAGCGAAGGTGCAGCTGCCTATGAAAACTATGGCGTAGATCGTTCCCGGGGAACTCTTCCCTTCCAGTTGGCTGGCAACATTAAGCAAGCCGGGCTGGTGGAAATACCCTTTGGTGCAAGCTTAAAAGACTTGCTCTATGACTTTGGGGGAGGATCACGCAGTGGTAAACCGTTAAGAGCAGTTCAGGTAGGTGGGCCGTTGGGTGCTTATTTACCGGAAAGCCAATGGGAAACAGCCCTGGACTACGAAGCATTCTCAGGGATTGGAGCCATGCTTGGTCACGGCGGTATTGTTGCTTTCGATGAGTCCGTGGACATGAGCCAGCAGGCGCGCTTCTCCATGGAATTCTGTGCGGTGGAATCCTGCGGAAAATGTACGCCCTGCAGGATCGGTTCTGTGCGGGGTGTGGAAGTTATCGATCGCATTCGAAAAGGTGAAAATCCCGCGCAAAACAAGGAGTTACTGCTGGAACTTTGCGATACAATGGTGGCTGGTTCTCTCTGCGCTATGGGTGGCTTAACGCCTTACCCCGTACGCAGCGCTTTGGAACACTTTGCCGAAGACTTCGAGCAGGGCTAATGAGGTACGCTCCGTAATGTTGCAGCACTACGACCCAGCAAAGAATTCTCAACCGGGCCAGTTAAGTGATCCCAATAAGGATTACGGAACGCCAGCGATCCCTGTTGATGGCGATGAAGCCTTACAGTTAGTCACCCTGACTATTGATGGTCGAGAAGTAACTGTACCGGAAGGCACATCCATAATGCGTGCCGCAGGAAATCTAGATATAAACGTTCCTCGACTATGCGCAACAGACTCTTTACAGGCCTTCGGCTCTTGCCGAATTTGCCTGGTGCAGGTTGAAGGACGTAATGGATTTCCTGCTTCCTGTACCACCCAGGTCGAAGAGGGCATGGTGGTGCGTACTCAATCCAATGACATTGCCAAACTGCGTCGTAATGTCATGGAATTATATATTTCCGATCACCCCCTTGATTGTTTGACTTGTTCAGCCAATGGCGACTGTCAACTGCAGGACATGGCCGGTGAAGTTGGCCTGCGTGAAGTGCGTTATGGCTATGACGGACAGAATCATCTCGCGGCAGAGAAAGACGACAGTCATTCCTATTTCACCTTCGATCCAGCGAAATGTATTGTGTGCTCCCGTTGCGTCAGGGCCTGCGAAGAAGTGCAGGGCACATTTGCCTTGACTATTGATGGGCGCGGGTTCGAATCGAAAGTATCAGCCGGACAGAATGAATCTTTTATGGACTCCGAATGTGTGTCATGTGGCGCCTGTGTGCAGGCCTGTCCCACGGCAACTCTCATGGAGAACTCTGTAATCGAAACTGGTTTGCCGGAGCACGACGTTGTGACCACATGCGCCTATTGCGGCGTTGGCTGTGCGTTTAAAGCCGAAGTAAGAGGGGATCAGGTTGTCCGTATGGTTCCGTTTAAGGGTGGTAAAGCGAATCGGGGACACTCCTGTGTGAAAGGTCGTTTCGCTTTTGGATACGCTACCCACAAGGATCGCATTACCAGCCCAATGATTCGCAATAGTATCGATGAACACTGGCAACAGGTGAGTTGGGAAGAGGCGGTAAATTTTGCAGCGGATAAGATCAAAAAAATCCAGGAAGAATACGGAAGCGATTCCGTTGGGGGTATAACCTCGTCTCGCTGCACCAACGAAGAAACCTACCTGGTGCAGAAACTGGTGCGAGCAGCATTTGGCAATAACAACGTCGATACCTGTGCTCGGGTTTGTCATTCGCCAACCGGTTACGGCTTAAAAACCACCCTGGGTGAATCGGCGGGCACTCAGACTTTCGATTCAGTCGAAAAAGCCGACGTTATTATTGTTATCGGTGCCAATCCGACGGACGCCCACCCGGTTTTCGCTTCACGCATGAAGAAGAGATTGCGAGAAGGAGCACAGTTAATAGTTGCCGATCCTCGCCGCATAGATTTGGTGAAGAGCCCGCATATTAACAGCGAACATCATTTAAACCTTTTGCCGGGCACCAATGTTGCGCTACTCAACGCCCTTGCCCATGTCGTGGTCAGAGAAGGGCTGGAAGATAAAGAATTTATTCAATCCCGCTGTGAGGATCCTGCCTTTCAGCAATGGAAACAGTTCATTAGCGAACCCAAGAATTCACCGGAATCAATGGCGGAAGTAACCGGAGTCGCGGCAGAGAGAATTATTGCAGCAGCACGTCTCTATGGCAGTGCCGGCAATGGCGCGATTTATTATGGCCTTGGTGTAACAGAACACAGCCAGGGCTCAACTGCGGTTATGGCTATCGCCAATCTCGCTATGCTCACCGGCAACCTGGGCCGGGAAGGGGTCGGGGTTAACCCGCTGCGGGGTCAAAACAATGTACAGGGATCCTGCGACATGGGTTCTTTCCCCCATGAGCTCCCAGGCTATCGCCATGTATCCATCGATAGCGTGCGTGAACCGTTTGAAAAATTATGGGGTGTAAAAATAAAGAATGAGCCTGGCTTACGCATCCCAAATATGTTTGATGCGGCAGTCGCAGGTGGCTTTAAAGGACTGTACTGTCAGGGTGAAGACCTTGCGCAGTCTGATCCTAATACTCAACACGTGGAAGCGGCTTTAAGAAATCTGGACTGCCTGATAGTTCAGGATATTTTCCTGAACGAAACCGCCAAGTATGCCCATGTATTTTTGCCCGGCGCTTCGTTTCTCGAAAAAGACGGAACGTTTACCAATGCAGAGCGGCGTATATCGCCGGTGCGCAAAGTAATGGCTCCCCTCAGCGGCAAAGCAGACTGGGAGGCCACTATGGCGCTGTCCAATGCGCTCGGTTTCGAAATGGATTATCAGCACCCGTCGGAGATCATGGATGAAATCGCACAGTTAACACCTACTTTTGAAGGAGTAAGTTATCAGCGGCTGGATGAAGAAGGGTCTATTCAATGGCCTTGCAACGATGCATCGCCCTATGGCACACCGATAATGCATGTGGATGAATTTGTTCGCGGTCAGGGTTTTTTCGCTGTCACAGAATACGTGGCAACAGACGAAAAAGTCACCAGACGTTTTCCATTATTACTTACTACTGGGCGCATCCTGTCCCAATACAATGTAGGTGCACAAACCCGGCGCACCGATAACATGGAATGGCACGCTGAAGACGTGTTGGAGATTCATCCTCATGACGCCGAACACCGGGGCATAAATCATGGAGATATGCTCCAGGTTTCCAGTCGTGCCGGTGATACCATGCTGCGCGCCGAACTGACCGATCGTGTCCAGCCAGGCGTTGTCTATACAACATTTCACCATCCGCAAACTGGCGCAAATGTGATTACCACAGACAACTCCGATTGGGCTACTAATTGCCCGGAGTACAAAGTGACGGCGGTTGAAGTACGCAAAATGAGTGGGCAGTCCGAATGGCAATCCCATTTCGAAAAATTCACCCAACAACAGATCGCTTTCTTGCAGGAAGCTGATACTCAAGCTTGAATTTCCAGTGGGCGATCAAACAGGCGTAAGAAAGCACAAGGTTGAGGTTTGGTCGGATCAGGTGATCGACCAGAAAGCGGATTCGATTGCGCAAGAGCTACCCATTGCCCTTGTTTACAACGACGTTTCCCATGCCGTAATGATGGCAACTCCCACCGAACTGGAAGCCTTTGCTATTGGGTTTAGTCTCAGCGAAGGTATTGTCAGTAATCTAAATGAAATTTACGACATTCAGACTAATTCCCACCCCGAAGGCATTGAGGTGGCACTTACCCTGTCTAACCAGCGATTTAGCGAGTTGAAAGAGCGGCGCAGAAGCTTAACTGGTCGTACTGGTTGTGGCATATGTGGATCTGAGTCATTGCAACAGGTTCGATTGGCGGCCGAGCCCGTTAGCAATCATGTTGATGTGAGTCATGGGGCAGTAAACAATGCTGTAGCAGAATTAAGCGCTAAACAACCATTGCAAAATGAGACCGGTGCAGTACACGGTGCAGCCTGGTGCAATAGTAAAGGTGAGATCATAGAGATTTGCGAGGATGTTGGTCGTCATAATGCGCTTGATAAGCTCATAGGGACTATGGCCAGGAAAGAGATGCTAACTAGAGAGTATCTCAATACTGGATTCCTATTAATTTCGAGCAGGGCGAGTTATGAGATGGTGCAGAAAACAGCGATGATTAATGCCTCTGCGCTAGTAGCGGTGTCGGCCGCCACTACCATGGCTATCGAAGTAGCGGAAAAGCTCGGGATAAGTTTGATTGGTTTTGCCAGAGATAAACGACATGTCACTTACGTAAGTGGTATTAGCTAAAAATTGAACTGTTTAAAAATGAAAGACACGGAACTGCAACACTTAATCAAAATGGCGAATCAAATTAGCGATAATTTGAGTCATAACGATAATGCGGAAGTGGCTGCAACAAGAATTGCGGATCACATGACCCGGTTCTGGGCGCCTTCGATGAAGGCGAAAATTGTCAGCTATGCAGAAGAGGACGGAGAAGAGTTAAATGAGGCCACCAGGCTCGCTATACAACAGATTGGTGAAAGTAGAAATTAGTCTTCGAGCCCCAGTATTTCCATGCGTTCGTTGCTGGCCACGGTGATAGAACGTCCATCGGTGGTAACGAAGGACCTATCTTCCAGCTGGTATTTATAAACTTCATAACTCACGGGGGCAGAATTATTGTCGCGGTGTAAATTGATAGTCAAAACTGTGTGATCGTCTTGCCAATCAAAATAATAAAGTGCTGCCCCCAGCCCAACCATTAAAACCAGAAACATATAGGCACCGGCGCGCAGATCGGCAGCCAGTTCCTCTTTAGCGGTGGTGGATGCAGCCTCTGATTTATCGGTTTCGAGTTTTGGTGGCAGAGATTGTTTTTCTCCCTGCATATGTCGATGACGGATTACAAAGAACGCACCAATAATGACTGCTGTAGTTATAAGGAATTTGCTGAGCATTCCCAAGTTTCCTGACTCTGGTGGGCGGATAATAACAATGCTGGCAGTACTTGTCCCTGAATAGACCGAAGACTTAATTGCCAGTTGCTCTTTCGAGTACAATGATGAAACGATTCAAAGGTAGCTGCGGTCTAAGCAGTATTATCGCCCGACTTACAGAATTTTGAATAAGCCCTTAAATAAACCCCTGGAAGATTCGAATACTTATGTCCCTCCGGGTATGCCGCCCCTGGACCTGAGTGGGCGCAACACTTCGTTCTTCGAATTCTGGCCTATGTGGCTCATGTATATCCCGGTATTTCTTCTCTGGATAGCGCTGGCAATTCGCTACCGTAGTCTTTCCCTTCCCCTGATTGCCAATCCCGCCGTACCTCTATCGGGAATGGTTGGTGTGGCAAAGTCAGCCGTGTTTGATGCTGCCGGTAATGAAGCGCGGAAATGGATTCTTCCCTGGTGTGTATACGAAGTAACTGGAGAAACAATGGAGCAGCAATGCCAGGCCGTTGTTGAGTTACTGGGAGCCAATCTGCTGGGATTTCCCATCGTGGGTAAACCAAACATCGGTTGTCGCGGTGCCGGGGTTAAATTACTAAAGAACGAATCTGAGCTCGACGCTTATCTCTCCAGTTTCCCGGTAGGTGGAAGCGTTCAATTTCAACAACTCAGTGAATGGGATGCAGAGGCTGGGGTATTTTATGTGCGCTATCCCAATTCAGATGGTGGGGAAATTACCTCTCTCACCCTCAAATACACGCCATATGTGGTTGGAGACGGTAAGAGTAGCCTGGCCCAGTTAATAGCCGCAGATCCCCGGGCTGGCGAACTTCAGCATTTATATAATGAAAGACATAAAGCCCGCTGGAATGAAATAGTCCCCGAGGGCCACCCCTATCGCCTGGTGTTTTCTGCCAGTCATTGTCGCGGTGCCGTATTTCGAGACGGTCGCGATTTAATCGACACGCAACTGACACAATCACTGGATAGGATATTTAATGATATTCCGGACTATTTCTATGGGCGCCTGGATATCAAGTTTAAAGACATCGAGAGTCTGAAAGCTGGAGAGAACTTCGACATCATCGAAATTAATGGTGCGAGTTCAGAATCGATCAATATCTGGGACCGAGATGCCAGTTTGAAGGAAGCCATAAAAACTTTATTGCAGCAGTACCACACCCTGTTTAAACTTGGTCACGCGAATCGAGCGAGAGGACATAAAACCCCGGGTTTGGGTGAGTTATTTAAGGCCTGGCGTTACGAGAAGAATTTGGTAAAGCAATACCCCTACAATGACTAATCCAACTCATCTACCCATTAAGCCGCGATTTCTTGCTTCACTGTTAGAGCAGATATTGGGGCTTCACCCGCTTGGAAAGATTTACGATCGCCGACCTTTAAAAACCATTCCCAGGGATTTTCTCGACTATACTCTGGATGCCCTCGGTGTGAGTAACGTCCTCGAGAATGAAGAAAATCTGGATGAGATTCCACGGGAAGGCCCTGTATTAATTGTCGCCAACCATCCTCTGGGCGGATTGGAAGGTATGGCCCTGGCGCAGGAAATTCTCAAAGTCCGACCGGATCTACAGGTATTAACCAACGAGTTACTACGTCTTATTCCAGAACTTGCCGATT
Source organism: uncultured Pseudohongiella sp. (assembly GCA_964616225.1). Classification (GTDB taxonomy): domain Bacteria; phylum Pseudomonadota; class Gammaproteobacteria; order Pseudomonadales; family Pseudohongiellaceae; genus UBA9145. The sequence continues at coordinate 34,348 of CAZTTE010000004.1, read as the reverse complement.
TATTCATCGGTGTGGATGTACTGTCTTCCAATGCCGCCAGTGGCAACGTAGGTGGCATCAAGCAAGTGCACAAGCACTTAAAAGGCGGCGGGGCAGTACTTATTTTCCCGGCTGGTATGGTTTCTGCCTATGATTTCAGTCAACGCAGGATTCAGGATCGACCCTGGAATAGATTGGTAGGTCAGCTTATCAAGCGCTATGAATGCACTACTGTGCCGGTTTATGTTGGTGGTCGTAACAGTGCTTATTTCTATGCAGCGGGCGTTATTCACCCACGTCTGCGAACCATCTTGTTGCCGCGACAACTGGCGAACAAGCAAGGATTCAAACTACCTCTCGTTATCGGCAGGCCGATTCCGGCTACTGAGTTGCGACTTCTGCAGAGTCCGAAAGCAGTGACAGAGTATTTGCGCGTTGCCACCGATGCCCTGGCGCAGAAACCGGCTCAGGTTGAATCCAAACAACAGGAAGGTATTGAGGAATACGATCACGAAGTAAACTATTCACAACTGGAAACTGACATCTCCAGTATGGAAGAGTTTCGCCTGGTCGAACATGAAGAATTTGATGTCTATTGCGCTCCTTATGATCGCCTGGGCTCGATCATGGAACAGATTGCGATCGCCCGCGAAGTAACTTTTCGAGATGTTGGTGAAGGAACGGGGCTGGCAAAAGATTCCGATGAATTTGACCCCCACTATTTGCACTTGTTTCTCTGGGATAAAAAAGAACATCGGATTGCCGGTGCTTACCGTGTCGGTCTGGTGGACCAGATTGTTGCCAAGCATGGCGTAAAAGGGCTCTATAGCCGTTCTCTCTATCGCTATGACGATGCGTTTATCAAGCAATTAGGGTCGGCCATCGAAATGGGTCGCTCATTTATCCATCCTGACTATCAGCGACGACCGGTCTCGCTGAATTTGCTCTGGAGGGGTATCGGACAGATTTTATCCACCATGCCCCAGTACCATACGCTGTTTGGTTCGGTCAGTGTTTCCAGGGAGTATAGCGATCTTGCCCGATCATTAATCGCTGACACGCTGCTAACAAATTTTCAGGCCAAGGATTTCGTCGACCTGGTGCAGCCACTTACTCCCCATAAAGTAAAGAATCGGGTATGGACCCTGGACATGCTGTCTGAACTGGCCAATATTAAAATGTTAGGGAAGTTAATTGGTCGCTGCGATCCCGGTAAAGCCGTACCCGTGTTATTGCGTCATTACCTTTCCCTGAATGGTAGAATGGTGTGTTTTAACATTCATTCAAACTTCAATGATTCACTGGAAGGTTTAATCATTGTCGATGCCCGCAAGACAGATCACAAAACTCTGAATCGTTTTCTTGGCGCCGAAGGCTTGAAGATCTTTCTGGATCAGCACAAACAGGCAGAGTCGGCTTAAACTGTGAATTTTTCCATGAATAAACTCGTAGCCCTGCTGCAATTACTCGCAGCTATAGTCCTCGCAATCGTCGCCCTGGCTACCCTGGTCAACGCCATTCTTATTGGCACACGACCGGAGACTATTTCTGTGGTGAATGCCTTTATTGGTCAGGGCGTGGCAATAGTGGCCCTGTTGGCACTGGCTACAGTTAGTCTGCGCAAGGGACTGAAAAACCTGCGTCAGGCCGATCCCACCTCTCAAAACCAGGACTAATCCAGGCGCTGCACTGTAAGGGCGAAAGGAGTATAATCCTGCGCTTTTACCGGCAGCCAGCCTGAATGATCGTATTCGAAGAGACAAGTCGCTACTCGCAACTGCAACAGAGTTGTGTGGCAACCATCGGCAAGTTTGATGGCGTGCACCTGGGTCACCAGCTGATTCTGGACCAATTAAAGCAGAAGGCAGAACAATTAAATTTACCTTCCCTGGTAATTTTGATTGAGCCTCATCCGGAAGAATTTTTTGCACCGGATGACAAAACCTGTCCGGCGCGCCTGACCACATTACGTGAAAAGCTGGAGTTGCTGGAAAGTTTCGGCATAGATTTCGTCTTTCAGTTGAACTTCGATAAGGCCATGAGCGAATTAAGTGCTGACGCCTATATCCACGACATCCTGGTGGAAGGCTTGGGTATAGCAAGTTTTATTGTCGGAAACGATTTTCGTTTTGGTCACAAAAGATCCGGAGACTTTAGCTTACTGAGGGAGAAGGGCGCCGAGTATGGTTTTGAAGTCATCGAGACCGCCGCCTATGAACGTAATGGTCAGAGAATTAGTAGCACCTTTATAAGAGAGCAATTGGCAGCGGATAACTTTGATTTAGTGGAGCAATTACTGGGTCGTCTCTATTCCATGAAAGGCGAAGTGGAAAAAGGTCAGCAACTGGGGACAGACCTTGGCTTCCCAACCTGTAATTTGAATCCCGGGCGGCGCAAGATTCCTTTACATGGAGTATTTGCCTGTGAAGTAAGACTGGGGGATAGATATCGTCAGGCCGCGGTTAATATTGGCTACCGTCCGACGATAACAGAAGATGGCAGTGCTTTATTAGAAGCACATATTCTGGATTTCGATGAAGATCTTTATGGTAAGACTATTGAGATTGTTTTTCGGCAGAAGATAAGAGAAGAATTGAAATTTGATGGCTTGGATGCGTTAAAGCAGCAAATGACTGCAGACGTGCAACTAGTAAGAGAAGTTTTTGATCAGGCAGTGCCTTAGTAAGAAGCGTTTATACCCATGACAGACTATAAAGACACATTGAATCTTCCTCACACTGAGTTTCCGATGAAGGCGAATCTCGCTAATCGGGAACCGACTATGCTTGAGAAATGGCAAGAGCTGGATCTTTATAATCTAATTTGCAATAAGAACGCAGGCCGTCCGAAATTCATTCTTCATGACGGTCCTCCCTATGCTAATGGCGAGTTACATCTTGGTCACGCTATCAACAAGTCACTAAAAGACATTGTTGTAAAGTCCAGGCAGTTAAGCGGGTTCGATGCACCTTATATTCCCGGATGGGACTGCCATGGCTTGCCGATCGAGCACAACGTAGAAAAGAAGAAAGGTAAAGCCGGCCAAAAAATCTCATTCGCTGAATTCAGGCAGGTCTGTCGTGAGTATGCAGCCAAGCAGGTAGAAATCCAGAAAGCAGGATTTATTCGATTGGGCGTCTTCGGAGATTGGGAGAATCCTTATCTCACCATGAATTTCGAAACCGAAGCGGATATCGTCCGCGCCCTCGGTAAAATTGTTGAAAACGGCCACATGGTAAAAGGCTACAAGCCGGTTTACTGGAGCGTTGTTGGTGCTTCTGCTTTGGCTGAAGCCGAAGTCGAATACCATGATAAAGAATCATTTGCTATCGACGTAAGATTTGCCGTTGCAGAGAAAGGCAAATTCGCTGAGGTGTTTGGTGTCGAAAAATTTAGCGATCCAGTTTCCGTAATCATCTGGACCACGACTCCATGGACCCTGCCTTCAAATCAGGCCGTTTGTCTTCATGCCGAGTTAGATTATGCGCTGCTTAGGTTTGAGCGTGACGGCAATAGCGAGATCATCATGTTGGCCAGAGACATGGTAGAAGATGTGCTGACTCGTTATGGAATCCAAAATTCAGAAATCCTCGCCGAAGCCAAAGGGTCGGCGCTGGAAAATATTCTGTTGCAGCATCCCTTTGTCGATAAGCAGGTGCCACTTATTCTTGGCGAACACGTTACTACCGAAGCCGGCACTGGTGCTGTTCATACTGCACCTGATCACGGTCTCGATGACTTTTACGTGGGTCAGCACTACGGTCTGGGCACGCTCAATCTCGTCGATGAAAACGGAGTCTTTACTGCGGGAGCAGGAGAGTTTGCCGGCGCCCATGTTTATAAAGTCGATGAACAAGTCATTGATGTTCTGAAGAGCAATAATGCCCTGATTGCAGAAGACAAGATTACTCACAGTTATGCCCACTGCTGGCGTACCAAAACCCCATTGATTTATCGCGCAACTCCCCAGTGGTTTATCAGCATGACCGAACAGGATTTGCTGGGTTCCGCATTAAAGGCGGTTGAAGGAGTTAAATGGATTCCGGATTGGGGTCAGGCACGTATCGAGCTAATGTTAAAAGGCAGTCCGGATTGGTGCGTGTCACGCCAGCGTACCTGGGGTGTACCAATCACCATGTTTGTGCATAAAGAGACGCAGCAACTGCATCCAGATACAGCCGAACTGTTTGAAAAGGTCGCCAAGCTAATCGAAGAAGCGGGAATCGATGCCTGGTTCGACCTGCAACCGGAGCAATTATTAGGTGACGAAGTCGATCAATATGAAAAAGTCACTGACACCATGGATGTCTGGTTCGATTCCGGTGTTACCCATTTTTCTGTTATGGAAAAGCGGGATGAGCTTCAGTATCCGGCAGATCTCTACCTGGAAGGTTCAGACCAGCATCGTGGTTGGTTTCTGTCCTCTCTAAAAACTGCCATCGCCATGCATGGCAGCGCACCCTATAAAGAGTGTTTAACCCATGGCTTTTTCGTCGATGCCGAAGGCAAGAAGATGTCCAAGTCACTTGGCAACACGGTAGCGCCGGAAAAAATCTTTCAGCAATATGGCGCTGATATATTACGACTCTGGGTCGCCGCTACTGATTATCGTGGCGAGATGACCGTATCCGACGAAATCTTCAAGCGGGTAGCAGATGCCTATCGGCGGATTCGCAATACTGCCCGCTTTATGTTGGCTAACCTTAATGGTTTCGATCCCGCAACAGATTCCGTAAAAACAGAAGAAATGCTGGCGCTGGATTATTGGATCGTACGCCAGTGCCAGCTACTTCAAGCCGATATCATTGAGCATTATCACGAATACAATTTTCTGAATGTCTATCAGAAAATTCACAACTTCTGTGTTATCGAACTCGGTGGTTTTTATCTCGACGTGATTAAAGATCGCCAATACACGACCCAGGTCGATAGTTTGGCGCGACGATCAACCCAAACTGCCATGTACCATATACTGGAAATGCTAAGTCGAATGATTGCGCCAATCCTGAGTTTTACCGCCGATGAGATCTGGCAAAATATCCCTGGGGACCGGGCGGAATCGGTATTTCTTACTGACTTCGCCGATGCCGGGGCAGAATTTCCAGAAGCCGAAGACTTTACCGACGAGTTCTGGCAGAAGGTGATGGCGGTTAAGACTGCAGTAAACAAAGAACTTGAAGCCAAGCGCGCTGAGAAAGTTGTTGGATCCGGATTAAGTGCCGAAGTTGATCTGTTCTGCGACAGTAAGCTGGCAGAGTTGCTTAACAGGCTGCAAGAAGAATTGCGCTTTGTCTTGATTGTTTCCCGGGCTTCTATTGATAGCATCGATAGTGCAAACGGCGCCGCCGTGGAAACTGAAGTTGAAGGGCTTAAGCTAAGCGTTACTGCTTCGGATTACACGAAATGCGATCGCTGCTGGCATCATCGTGCCGATGTGGGTGCCGTTGCTGCTCATCCTGCCCTGTGCCAACGATGTGTCGACAACATCGAGGGCTCTGGTGAATCCAGAAGTTTCGCTTAATTATTTTTTGCATGAGTATTCCTGTGGCTGATACTTCAGATCCAGTCATTGTTTCCGGCTCATTAGTGACATTGAATTTTTCACTTGCCTTGAGTAGTGGTGAATTAGTAGATTCGAATTTTGATAAAGAGCCGGCGAGCTTTCGAGTCGGTGACGGCAATATGTTGCCAGGATTCGAAGAAGAACTGTTAGGGCTTGGCAGCGGTGATGAATTAGAAAAGCTCATCCCCAGCGATCGTGCCTTCGGTGCGATTAATGAGAAAAACCTGCAAAGATTTCCGCTTGAAAAATTCAGGCACTTACTGGATGACGATTTAGTTCCTACGGAAGCAGGCAGTGTGGTTTCTTTTAAGGATCCAGGGGGATTTGACCTGCCTGGCGTGGTAAAGGAAGTCTCTGAGAAGGAAGTCGTGGTGGACTTCAACCATCCCCTGGCTGGCAAAGACATACTCTTTAAAGTGAAGATTATTGCGGTATTGGGTGCCGATGCAGATACCGTAGAACTAAAAGTGTAAAATAGCGCTATGACTGTCCACATCGTGCCAGATTCTACTGCCTCTATTCGCCTCGCAAACCCCCGTGGTTTCTGCGCTGGTGTCGACCGGGCGATCGATATTGTGAATCGCGCCCTGGATATCTTTGGTGCACCAATTTATGTCCGGCACGAAGTGGTACACAACAAGTTTGTGGTTGGTACTCTCCAGCAAAGAGGCGCGGTATTCGTAGATGAGTTGGAAGATATACCCCTTGTCGATGAAAGAGGGCGCTCATCTATTGTCATATTTAGTGCCCACGGCGTATCCCAGACAGTTAAGGAGGAAGCTCGGGATAAAGGCTTTAAGGTTTTCGATGCAACCTGCCCACTGGTGACTAAAGTCCATCTTGAAGTAACCAAGTTTAGTCAAGCGGGAAGAGAGTGTGTGCTTATTGGTCATCAGTTCCATCCTGAAGTAGAAGGTACCATGGGGCAATATGATGAGAGTTATGGCGGGAAAATTTACCTGGTGGAATCCGTCGACGATGTGCAAACACTGAGAGTCGAGAACCCGGACAAACTTTCCTATGTTACCCAGACAACACTTTCTATGGATGATACGGCAAAAGTAATCGATGCCTTAAGAGTGCGTTTCCCTTCGATTACCGGTCCACGCAAGAAAGATATTTGTTACGCCACCCAGAACCGACAGGACGCAGTGAAGCAACTGGCACTTGAATGTGATCTTTTATTGGTGGTGGGTTCTCCGAATAGCTCCAATTCAAACCGATTGAAAGAGCTGGCCGAACGCCTGGGCTGTGATTCTTATTTGATCGATAGCGTGGATGATATTGAGCCTGAGTGGTTTGATGGCAAATCCCGTTTTGGTATTACGGCAGGAGCTTCGGCGCCGGAAGTACTGGTGCAGCAAGTGGTAAGACATCTACAAGAAATGGGTCATATCGACCCGGAAGAACTGGAGGGTGTCGAGGAAAACATTGTTTTCTCAATGCCCAAAGAACTGCGCAAAAGCGCCTAGCCGACCTTTAAATATTTTTCCAGATTTTTACAGTGCTTCCAGCTGATCTTGCTTGGCTTGCAGCGACTGTAGCGCCTGGGTCATCTGTTCCTGTTTGTCACGCTCCTTCGCCACAACTGCCTCAGGTGCATTGTCCACGAACTTTGCATTAGCTAATTTGGCGCTAACAGATTTTAATCCGCCTTCCAGTTTTGCAATTTCTTTCGCCAGTCTCGCTCGCTCGGCGTCAACATCAATAAGTCCGGCTAACGGCACCAGAATTTCCAGGTCCTGGTACAAACCGGTAGCGGCCGCAGGTGCTTCTTGCTCTGCAGTCATCCATTCAATACTTTCAAGCTTGGCAAGTTTTTGCAGGTAAGGGCGGTAGTTGTCGAGTTTTGCATTATCGTCTTCGGAGCCATTACGCAAGAAGACTTTGATTGATTTGGCCGGGGAGACATCCATCTCGCCGCGGATGTTTCTAATGGCAACGATGACACCCTTGATCCATTCGATGTGTTCTTCGGCTTCCCCATCGATATTGCCTTGCTCGAAACGGGGGTAGGATTCGATCATGATGCTTTCGCCCTTATTGCCTATGAGCGGTGCAATCTTCTGCCAGACTTCTTCGGTGATGAATGGCATAAACGGGTGTAGCAGGCGCAGGCTTTGCTCCAATATGGAGATTAAAACAAAGCGTGTAGCCTGGGCAGCTTCAGGACTTGCTTCTTCATCCCACAGGACTGGCTTGGAAAGTTCTACATACCAGTCGCAGTACTCATTCCAGATAAATTCATGCAGGGTTTGTGAGACGAGATCGAAACGATAGTTTTCCATTGCGGATTCGATGGCGGAAGCGGTGCTCTCGAAACGGCTCATGATCCATCGATCTGCGATAGAACAGTGTTTGATGTCCAGTGACTCCGGAATTGTTTTGTCTTCAGAGTTCATCATGACATAGCGCGCGGCGTTCCAGATCTTGTTGCAAAAATTTCTGAATCCTTCCATACGGCCAATATCAAACTTGATATCTCTTCCCGTAGAGGCCAGGGAATAAAAAGTAAAACGCAATGCGTCGGTGCCATAGCCGGTAATGCCATTGGGGAAAGAATCCCGGGTATGATCTTCAATCTTTTTCTTTAATTGGGGTTGCATCATGTCGGCGGTTCGCTTGTCGATCAGATCTTCAAGAGATATGCCGTCAATTAAGTCGATGGGGTCCAGTATGTTGCCTTTCGACTTGGACATCTTCTGTCCATGCTCGTCTCGCACCAGGCCGGTGATGTAGACCTTCTCAAAAGGAATTTCGTCGGTGAACTTCAGGGTCATCATGATCATACGGGCGACCCAGAAGAAAATGATGTCGAAGCCGGTGACAAGCACATTGGTTGGGTGAAACATGTCAAAGTATTCGCGATCGTCTGGCCATCCTAGCGTAGAGAAGGTCCACAGGGCCGACGAAAACCACGTATCCAGTACATCCTCATCTTGTCGCAGCGCCACATCTTCAGCCAGATTATATTTGCTACGAACGGCAGCCTCGTCAGTTGCCGAATAAACATTGCCTTCATCGTCATACCAGGCGGGGATGCGATGACCCCACCATAGCTGGCGACTGATACACCAGTCCTGGATATTACGCATCCAGGCAAAATAGGTGTTTTCCCAGTTCTTCGGAACGAATTCGATGTCGCCATCTTCTACTGCTTTAATGGCTGGATCGGCAATGCTCTGAATTGCCACGTACCACTGATGGGTAAGATAGGGCTCAATTACTACACCGCTGCGATCACCGCGAGGTACTTTCAGTTTGTGTGCTTCTATTTTTTCCAGTAAGTCTAACTGTTCCAGATCTGTAACGATTTGCTTGCGGGCATCGAAACGATCCATGCCGCGATAAGCTTCCGGTGCATTATCGTTTATTGCTGCATTATCGCTAAGCACGTTAATCATTTCCAAATCATGGCGCTTACCAATTTCGTAATCATTGAAGTCGTGAGCAGGAGTAATCTTTACGCAACCGGTACCGAACTCAGGATCGACGTAATCATCGGCAATAATTTGGATGCGGCGATTACACAATGGCAGATCGACAAACTTGCCAATTAAATCTGTGTAGCGGGAGTCTTCCGGATGAACTGCTACGGCGGAATCACCTAACATAGTTTCTGGTCGCGTGGTTGCAATCGTCACGAAATTATCGCCGTTTGCTGTAGTGGCGCCGTCCGCCAGGGGATAACGGAAGTGCCAGAGGGATCCGTCTTCTTCTTCAGAAATAACTTCCAGGTCAGAAATTGCCGTGTGCAGATTCGGATCCCAGTTTACCAGTCGATTGCCACGATAGATCAAGCCTTCATCGAACAAGTCTATAAAAACTTTTTCCACCACGGCAGACAACTGCTCATCCATGGTGAATCTTTCCCTGGACCAGTCCAGTGAAGAACCCATTCGCCTAAGCTGTTGAGTGATAATGCCGCCAGATTCTTCTCGCCAATCCCAGACCTTCTCGACGAAAGCCTCCCGCCCCACTTCCTGTCTGCTGGTACCGGCAGCGTTTAATTGCCGTTCCACCACCATTTGCGTGGCGATGCCAGCGTGATCCGTGCCTACTTGCCACAGGGCTTGCTTGCCGAGCATGCGGTGGTAACGAGTTAAGGCATCCATGATGGCATGCTGAAAGCCGTGCCCCATGTGCAGCCTTCCGGTGACATTGGGAGGAGGGATGACTATGCAGTAAGACTCACCATCGCCCTGGGGGCCAAAGTAACCTCGCTCTTCCCAGGTATTGTACCAGCGATCTTCTAATTCCTGTGGTTGGTAAGTCTTATCCATTGCTTGCATATCTGTTGAATTCGGGATGAATCAAGGCGCCTCAAAAAAGGCGCAAGTATACATGAAGCGCTCGCTCTATGCCGGTTTTACTTGCTTACGCCTGCCTGGAGCGCGCTGCTGAATTGTACTTATATTTTATGGGTTTCTGGTTTGAAACCTTGAGTCTGGTAGAAACGATAAGTTTGTCTTCCCGCTGCAAGGCTTTCTTCATCGGGGCCAACAATTTCGTTAATACGCTTGAATTGATCGTAGTGTTCGCAGTGCCTGGAGGAGAGGTTTATGAATACATCCTGATGGGATGCTGAGGAGTTGATTCCTATTTCAACCGGAGTTGCCTGGAGTTCAGATTTTCCGGATGTATCGGAAGGGCCGTGGGGAACGAAACTGCTGAATTTAAATTCCCACAATAGTTCATCCAGCTGTCTTTGTTGTTGTTCATCTTCGATCTGGATAAAAATTTGATGACCAAGAGAATAGGCTTTTTCTGCCAGGCGACAGGCTACCTGCAGGCGTGCTTCGTCCTTACCCTTGTCCAATGAATAGAAACTTATCTGGGTCATACTCACGCAGACCTGGTTTGAGCTACGCCTTCTGCCGGCTTAAGTATTCCACTAACAATGAAACTGGTCGGCCAGTGGCACCTTTTTGCGCACCGGAATGCCAGGCTGAGCCGGCGATGTCCAGATGTGCCCATTTCTGTTTCTCGGTAAAGCGAGACAGGAAACAGGCAGCGGTTATCGTGCCCGCTCGGGGTCCGCCGATGTTCGCAATATCGGCGAAATTACTGTTCAAGAGACTTTGATATTCATCCCACAGAGGAAGTTGCCAGGCTCGATCCAATACTTCTTCGCCGCAATCGATAAGCGCACTGGCTAGCTTGTCATTATTACTGAGCAAGGCATTGACGTGTGAACCGAATGTAGCCACGGCTGCACCAGTTAGCGTGGCAATGTCGATGACGCTTCGTGGCTTGAATTTTTCAACATAGGTCAGGGCATCGCATAAGACCAGGCGACCCTCGGCGTCAGTATTGAGTATTTCGATTGTCTTGCCAGACATGCTGGTAACGATGTCGCCAGGTTTGGTTGCGCGGTCACTGGGCATGTTTTCAGCTGCGGCTACGACACCAACGACATTAATTGGCAATTTCAATTCTGCCACTGCGCCCATGGTGGCTACTACGCTGGCAGCACCACACATATCGAACTTCATCTCGTCCATGGCGCCACCGGGTTTGAGGCTAATACCACCGGTATCAAAAGTGATGCCCTTGCCGACTATCGCGTAGGGTTTGCTATCGGCCTTGGCACCTTTGTGCCGCATAACGATAAGTTTTGATTCTTCAGCAGAACCATGGCCTACGGAAAGTAGTGAGCCCATGCCCAGGCGAGCCATTTGTTTTTCGCTTAATACCTGGGTACTTATGGATCGATTTCGCTCCGCCAGTGTGGTGGCTTGCTGGGCGAGATAGCTTGGCGTACATATATTGCCCGGTAGATTCCCCAGCTCCCGCGCGCGATTTACCGCTTTGCCAATTGCCTGTCCTCGTTTTAATGCCGCTTCCAGATTTTTACGGCGACCACCTTCGAGAACACCAATGGAAACTGATTTTGTTGCATAAGCCTTCGCTTTCTTGCTTTTCGTAGTGTCATACTGGTAACTGGCATTCTCGGTTTCCTGGGAAATCCGTGCTGCGAACCAATTGCTGTCACGATTTTTTAATCCGAGGCTGTTCAGGGCGAAATGCACCGAGCTGGCCTGTGATTTTCGAGTAATCTTTAGTGCCAAGCTGAGCAGTTTGGCGGAGGCCTTCCCATCCAGTTTCTTTTTCTCGCCCGCACCAACCAATAAGACCCGCTTGCCAGCAATCCCATTGGGATTATGGATGAGCTGTGTTTCACCTAATTTGCCAGTGAAGTCACCGGACTGAAGAATCTTGCTGATAGTCTTGCCAGATGCGGCATCAATTTTTTTCGCCTCATCGGAAAGTGTGCCTTTGTTCCAGATTGCAATAACGATGCAATCAGCACTAATTTTCTCGGGAGATCCCGCTTTTACTGAATACCTCATGGGCTTTGTTTTCTCCTTATTAGTGAGAAAAATCGACTCGAAATTAGAAGAGCGGTAATCCTAAAGTTATTCAATTGGTAAAGAAAGTCCTGATTAAAATAAGTTGCCTCTGAATGCTTCTGGGGGCGCGCACTTTTGTTCTCTTGTTAAGGCTGTGGCCATTAAGGGCGAGAGTCGTCTCCCCTGAGCACCCTTAGACTCGCGCAGACCTGGCTTGTGTTTAACCAGGTCTTAGTTAAAAAATAGTGCTCGATTTTTGAACAAAAATCCCCCGGGGAATCGCAAAAAGTTCTGCTAAGATCCGGCAAAATTCACCTGAGATTTGTTTGAACCAATCGCTTTAATTACTGTCTTAGCTTGGTGACAGTAATTGTTGTAAGGAGTCACAATGCCGCGCATAAAAGTAGCCGTACCTGATCAATTTTTGTTCAGTATGGAACGCACCGTAGGTCTGAGTGACTTGAACTACGCCAAACATCTCGACAGTGTTTCCATGGTTAATATTCTTCACGAAGCACGCCTACAATTCCTCGCCAGTCTCGGGTTCACAGAAGCAAATATATTCGGCCTGGGTATGGTGGTGACTGACCTGGCAGTTGATTACCGCTCCGAGTCATTTGCCAACGACCGTCTTATCATCGATGTTGGGGTAAGCACCTTTAATCGCTACGGCTTCGATATTGGTATTCAGGTCACTAATAGTGCGTTGGAAACCGTAGTATGTAACGCCAAAATCGGCGTGGTCTTCTTCGATTTTGATCAGCACGAGATTACCCAGGTTCCGGTGGCATTCAAAACCTTGCTGGGGCATACGGAAATACAGGAAATACAGGAAGTACAGGTAGCCTAAGCCCTCGGAAGCTGATTTGCTAAGCTGCTGACTTTTATGCACTTATTCGAGTAAACTGCTCACAGGCAGTATTCTGGGCGTGCAATTCCTTGATTATCTTTCGATACCTTAGCAAGCAAATCCTGCAAGTGATGACGGCCGTCACCCTGATTCTGCTGGTCGTTGGTCTAACCAGTCGTTTTATCCAGTACCTGGGGCAGGCGGTGGCCGGTGAACTGGCGTCGGACGTGCTGTTGTTACTGATGTTTTATCGCCTGCCGGATTTCTTCCTGGTGATTGTTCCACTGGCCTTCTTTCTCGGTATTTTGCTCGCTTACGGGCGAATGTATGCTGAGAACGAAATGGTGGTATTACTGGGATCCGGATTCAGCCAGCGCCGCTTGTTGGCATTTACGACCCTCAGCGCCGGGGCGGTCATCATTTTTATGGCAGTGATTAGCTTGAGTGTTGCTCCCTGGGGAGTGCGCAACACCGAGCAGCTAATGCAAAACCAGGAACAACTTACAGAAATAGATCTAATCGTAGCCGGACAATTCCAAAGTTTTAGCGATGGGGGCAGGGTTACCTATGCCGAACAGGCGATTAGCCTGCCGGAAGTTGGGCGACAGCTTGGCAATGTCTTTGTTGCCCTGACTACTGATTCCAACCAGGATGATTTAAGCCTGGTGGAAGCAGATGGTGAATCTCCACGAGTTCTTCTGGCAGAAAATGCGCGACCTGTTATCGATGAAGAAACCGGAGCTCGATTCATGCGCCTCGAAAATGTCTATCAATATGATGGCAATCCGGGGCAGGGTGATTTTTCTATTGCCCAGTTCGATGCCCAATCCATTCTCTTGCCAGAACCCACAGAGTTTGAAGAGATTCTTGAGGAAGAGTCTTTAGGTACTTTGGAGCTAATTGGCTCCAACCTGCCAGAGCACAGGGCAGAACTGCAGTGGCGAATATCCATCATTCTGTTAATTCCTGTGATTACGTTGATTGCGGTGCCGATGAGCATGGTGGATCCGCGACAGGGCAGGTACAGCAAACTCATTTCTGCGGCCCTGATCTATGCTACTTATTTTCTGTTATTGCAGTTTTCCCGCGATCTGGTGGCCGATGCTGAAATCAGCGCCCTTATCGGAATGTGGTGGGTCCATGCCCTGTTTATAGTAATTGGCTGTGTGTTATTTCGTTTCCCTGAACTGGGGCGCTACCTATCCCTGGGGCGTAGCACATGATTCAGCTAGACCGACATATTCGCAATACTGTGTTGCTCTCGATGCTGGTTGTCATTGCCCTGATTACGTCACTGGATTTAATTTTCAGCCTGCTGGACCAGATCGCCGATACCGATGAAAACTACACCATGGCCAATGCCGTGAGTTTTGTTCTGTTTACCATGCCCACCAGTATTTATGAACTCTTACCCTTTGCTGCACTCGGAGGTGCATTAATTGGTCTGGGTATATTGGCTTCGAACAACGAATTAGTGGTAATGCAGTCTGCGGGTATAAGGGTTTCAAGAATTGTTATCGCTGTGTTGAAACCAACGTTTTTTGTGATGCTGCTTAGCTTGTTGTTAGGCGAATACGTGTCACCACCTTTAGAACAGCTGGCGCAGAGTAATAAAGCAATACAACAGAGCGGAACCGCATCGATTAATCCGGAGCAGGGAACCTGGCAGCGGGTTGGTGATGAATTTATTCATATTAATGCCATCGCGCCAGGGGGCCGGGAACTGTTTGGTATTAGTCGCTATCAACTGGCCGACGATCGACGCTTGCTATCGGCGAGTTTCGCCGCATCCGCCACTTATATTGAGCTGGAAGAAGGCGGGTATTGGCAATTAAACAATGTAGACGAAAGTATTTTCGATGGTGGCACCATCGTGACTCAAAACTATCTGCAGGAAGACTGGCAGGTAGAGCTTTCACCGGAATTATTAAGCGTGTTGTTGGTTGAGCCCGACGAACAATCTATCTCTGGGCTGTATCAGTTTGCTGAGTATTTCGAAGCGGAAGGGCTGGACAGCGATACCTATTACCTGGCCTTCTGGAAAAAGCTATTACAACCTTTCGCTACCCTGGCCCTGGTAGTGCTGGCAGTCTCATTCGTGTTTGGACCGCTACGGGAAGCAACTATGGGTGCGCGGGTTTTTGTTGCCCTTGGTATTGGCCTGGTCTTTACCATCTTGCAGCGCATGATGGAGCCAGCAAGTTTGCTTTATGGCTTTAATCCCCTGTTGGCGGTTCTGGTGCCAATTATGTTTTGTGCCTGCCTGGGATTTTTCTTCCTGCGTAAAGTTCGCTAGCACGAGCAGATGCTGACGCCCTTAAAAAGATCTTTGTTGGTAATCGGTGGAATTGTTTCCCTGGTGCTGGGTGTAATCGGCGCATTCCTGCCATTATTGCCGACGGTTCCTTTGGTATTGCTCGCTGCTTTCTGTTTTGCCCGTTCTTCAGAAACACTACATAACCGGTTAATCAATCACAAGCACTTTGGTGCCATCGTTCGAAATTTTGAAGCAGGTCAGGGCGTTCCGAGAAGAGTAAAACTTCGCGCCATAGTGATTATCTGGATTAGCATGGGAATTTCCTGCTGGATAGTTGCTCAGGTTTTTTTGTGTGCGATGCTCTTTGCAATTGGCGCAGGGGTTAGTATTTACCTGTGGCGATTGCCGGAATATGCCGGCTGATTGAAACTAGAATGGACGATAGGATTTAGGCAGGCGCACGACTTTGGTTTGGGACAACTTGTCATGTGCGGCATCACCGTTCTCGTCGAGATATATCCAGAAGTAACCCAATCCCAACATAAAAAATGCAGGCCATGCTGCCAGGAATCTAATAAGGGATTGGGAGAAAGTAATTTTTCCTCCCTCCAGCTTATCCACTCGAATTCGCCATGCCAACATGCCAAGAGTTTGACCGCTGCGCATCCAGAACCAGGAATAAAAGCCAAAGCAACTGAGCACCATAAGTACAAACAATAGATTGCTGACTCCCGGATCGGTAACGACCTGGCCGTCGACAATTTGATTATTGTCTACACCTACAAACAGTTGCAGCACAAAACCCAGCAGCATCCAGATCGCTGTTACGAGAAATATGTCATAGAGAAGGGCGGCCAGGCGTCGGAGTGATCCGGCGCGGGGGAATTCGGTTTCTTCCACTTCTTCAGTTTTACTCAAGTGTTAAGGCAGTTTAATCACTGCTTGAATAAGTTCTTTTGCTTTATATTAGCTGCCACTAAAACAGCATCCTGGTGATTTCGGCAAAGAAAAACGAATTTTCAGCGCCAGGGAATTCAGCGCCGCGGCCATGTCAAATTACGATTACATCATCGCAGCGCGCAGTATATAACGATGATTGATGAGGTCAACGCATAGAAATGCAGGAAATTCAGCTTCTTGCAGGCCATAGTTTTTGCTAGAATCCGACCCCCTCACCTGCATGGCGAAAGAGCAGGGCCTGTGAGTAGGTTCTAAGAGTAAGTGCCAATGCAGGAATTATCTGGACATATTTGACTGGACCTAATAGAGAAACACAGATGAGTGAATCTGACAGCAGCCGTCACATCCGCCTGATGGATACAACGCTCCGTGACGGCGAGCAGACCCAGGGAGTCTCTTTTTCAGTAAATGAAAAAGTGAATATTGCCCGCGCCTTGTTGCAGTCGTTAAAAGTAGATCGCATCGAGGTGGCTTCCGCCTGTGTATCCGACGGCGAGAAAGAAGCGGTCGCCCAGATCTGTAAATGGGCTGCTAGTGAAGGGTTAGAAGACAGGGTCGAGGTATTGGGCTTTGTCGATTACAAACGCAGTGTTGACTGGATTAGCAGTGCCGGCGGCAAGGTAATCAACTTGTTGGCAAAAGGCAGCGAAAAACATTGTCGTGAACAGTTGGGCAAAGATCTCCAGAGCCACGTCGACGATATAACACGCACTGTTGAATATGCTATCGAGCAGGGTCTCAGGGTAAACATGTACCTGGAAGATTGGTCCAGTGGTTATCAGAATAGCAAGGACTATGTATTTGGATTAATCTCCGGAACCCAGCATCTCGGTATCAGTCATTATCTACTGCCAGACACACTTGGCTTGCTGGCACCGAATGAAGTCCATGATGCGCTCACTGAAATGCAGCAGCAGTTTCCTGGTGTGGAATTCGACTTTCATCCCCATAACGATTATGGGCTGGCAACTGCGAATGTTTATGCTGCGATAAATGCTGGCATTAACAATATTCATTGCACCATGAATTGTCTTGGTGAGCGTGCAGGAAATGCTTCCCTGGCGGAAGTGGCTGTTATGGTAAAAGATAAACTTGGACTGCAACTTTCTATTGATGAAAGCCGCATAACAGTTCTGAGCCGAATGGTTGAAAACTTTTCCGGAAAATGGATTGCAGCGAATACCCCTGTCGTAGGCGCGGATGTGTTTACTCAAACTGCCGGCATCCATGCAGATGGAGACTTGAAAGGAAACCTTTATGTTTCGAGGTTGAGCCCGGAACGATTCGCCCGCAAAAGAAAGTATGCCCTTGGCAAGATGAGTGGTAAGGCATCTATAACAAACAATCTGGAAGAGCTCGGTATTTCACTTTCTGCCGAAGATCAGGCAAAAGTACTGGAGCGGGTTGTAGCGCTAGGTGACTCCAAACATGTGGTCACGGCGGAAGATTTGCCGTTCATCATAGCCGATGTCATGGAGAGTAAAGAATTCCAGCACATCGAACTACACAACTGCTACATCAATACCGGCCTGGATGTAGATAGTACAGCTTCAGTCAGAGTTACCATTGATGGCGAAGACTACCAGGGATCTGGTGCGGGTAATGGTGGATTCGATGCATTTATGGATGCAATTGAAAAAATCCTGGCAGAGAAAAATTTTGAGATGCCGCTGTTAGCGGATTACGAAGTGCATATTCCTCGGGGTGGAAAAACTGACGCACTCACCGAATGTATTATTTCCTGGCAAGCAGATGATCAGGAGTTCAAAACCCGTGGTGTAGATTCCAACCAGGTGCTGGCAGCGGTAAAAGCTACCTTGCGCATGATAAACATCATGTTGCACGCAAGGGCTGGCACCGCCAGTTAATTATTGCCTGGCTAATTCTTCGGCCACCAGGTCACCAAATCCGTCAGTACTAATCATTTTAACCTCGGCTCCCGGCTTGGACAGGTCTGGCGTCGAAAATCCCTGGGCGAAAACACTCTGCATGGCGTGCCACACTTTCTTGGCTTCGTCTTCCATATTGAAGCTCATCTCTAGCATCATGGCGACCGAACCAATCATGGAATAGGGGTTGGCGATACTCTGTCCAGCAATGTCAGGTGCCGAACCATGGGATGGTTCATAATAGGCCTTGTTTGGACCCATGCAGGCAGAAGGCATTAATCCCAGTGAGCCGAGGATGCCGCCACCCTGGTCGGACAGAATGTCACCAAACATGTTCTCCATCACCATGACATCGAATTGTCCTGGATTCAGGCAAAGGTAAGTCGCCGCCGCATCCACCAGGATATGAATCACTTCTACATCGGGATAATCTTCACCCACTTCGCCAATGACTTCGTTCCACAGTACGCTGGATTTGAGCACATTGCTCTTGTGAATATTGTGTAACACTTTTTTTCTTTTCTGGGCGGTATCGAAGGCTACCCTGGCGATACGCTTGATCTGGTCTTCATCGTATTCCAGGCTTTCGGTTACGTAGCGCTTGCCGTCTTCATTTATGCCTGTTTCCTTGTTGCCGAAATATAAGCCACCGACTAACTCCCGGATGATAATGAAGTCGATACCATCGCCGATGATTTCGGGTTTTAGGGGGGAAAAATGAGCGAGCCCCTGGGGGAGATAAACAGGCCGAAAGTTAGCAAAGGTATTGTAACGTCGGCGCAGCGGCAGCAATGCACCTCTCTCCGGTTGCATGTCTACGGGGATTTTTTTGGACTCTTCATGGCTGAGTCCAATCGGGCCTTTAAGTATGGCGTCTGCTTCGTCACATACGGCCTTGGTTTCATCAGGGAATGAATGACCGTGGGAAAAATAAGCGCTTGCACCAAAGGGGGCAGGGCTTAGGTCGAAACTGATATCGTTACGATCACCCACCAGGTTTAAAATTTTTATCGCCTCGGCCATGATTTCGGGGCCGATACCGTCACCGTCCAGGATGGCGATTTTGTATGAAGACATGATTCAAACGACTCGTGCTGTAAAAATGAGGGGCGTAATTTACCACGGGCGCCACATAGAGAACAGCGACGCCCCACATAGGGTCGCAAAGTTAGCGTAAATCAGGAGGGTTTTGCGCTTTAACGCAGAGGTGCTAATTCAGGCCTTGAATAACAACCATTACCTGGCGGATAAAGATCAGCGTGAGGACGATAACTATGGTATAGACAACGCCATCGCCCAGCCCTAGCCCGAAAAAGGCTTTTGGCTTGACTTCACTGCTGCCGCTTTCATTATCGCTATTTTCTTCGTAGAAACTCATTTACTGGTATCCCCGGAGGGTTCGCGGCGGTTTTTTACTAAGGATAAAGTTCACTGGAGGCATATCGGCATTATTCTTCATGTCTTCAATTGTTTAGGGCCGTTGCCGAAGCCATCGAATTTTCCGACTTATCGTTAACCGATTAACTACCACGATCTACAACGAATAAGATGGTACCAGCGGGCGGACTCGAACCGCCACGCCCGTGAAGGCAATGGATTTTGAATCCATCGTGTCTACCAATTTCACCACGCTGGCACAGATTTAATTTCAGTATTGTTAATCCCGGATACGTCCCTAGAGTTTAGAATTAACCGCGCGGAGCCCTTGATACTACTGGGTTTGCCGCGGGCTGCCATTATACCAATTGACCTCTGTGGCGCAATGAACCCGGGATTCCCGATTCGGGCGCTTTATATCCGGGATCTATTTATATAGGCTTCGCTCTCCACCGGACATAATCCTGAATTTATGCGTGTTAGTGATTTTGACTATGAGCTACCCAGCGATTTAATCGCCGATTATCCGTCTAAAGATCGGACCGCGAGCCGATTGCTTTGTCTGGACAAAAGTAAGGGCGATATTTCCCATAAAAATTTTCCAGATCTATTGGATTACCTTAATCCCGGGGACTTGCTGGTTTTTAATGACACTAAAGTAATTCCAGCCAGGTTTTTTGGAGAAAAAGAATCCGGTGGAAAAATTGAAGTTTTGCTAGAGCGGATTCTTTCGGAGCGTAGATTGCTGGTGCAGATCAAGGCGAGTAAATCTCCAAAACCGGAAAGCAGAATCGTTTTCTATGATAAAGCATCTGATAAGAAGGTGGATTCTCTGTCTGCGAAAATAGTGGCCAGGGATGAGGGTTTTTTCACTATTGAGTTTGATGCGCAGCCTAATCTCGCAAAAGATCTCTTTCCCCAGGGTCATATGCCTCTCCCTCCCTATATAAGAAGAAAGGATGAGCAGCTGGATGAATCGCGGTATCAAACAGTGTATGCGGCGAATGAAGGAGCAGTAGCAGCGCCTACCGCAGGGCTGCATTTCGACAAGAAGTTATTAACTAAAATAGAAGATAAAGGAATTAATACTGCTTTTTTGACTCTTCATGTGGGAGCTGGGACTTTTCAACCGGTGCGCGTGACAAATATTGAAGATCACCAGATGCACAAGGAGTTGATTGAAGTTGGTGCGGATGTTTGTGAGAAAGTGAAGACTTGTAAGGATAATGGCGGCAGGGTAATTGCGGTAGGTACGACCAGTGTCAGAAGTCTGGAATCCGCTGCCTCAAACGGATTGTTGGAACCAACGTCAATGGAAACAGATATTTTTATATATCCTGGTTACCAGTTTCAAATCGTAGATGCCATGCTTACCAATTTTCATTTACCGGAGTCTACTCTGCTGATGCTGGTAAGCGCCTTTAGTTCAAAAAGAATGATACTTGACGCTTATTCAAAAGCAATTGAGCAGCGCTACAGATTTTTCAGTTATGGCGATGCAATGTTTATTTATTGAAAACAGCCGCTAGGCCAGGCCTCCTCCTTTTTGTTTCGGATCGCGGCCGCTTATCTCATCTTGTTCTATAATCTGGTATACTGTGCGGCCCTAAAGAATACTATTCACCAGGGTTTCCAGACCCTAATCAACAGAAGGACCACTGAATAATGAAAGCACCTGTGCGTGTTGCTGTCACTGGGGCAGCGGGACAAATAAGCTACTCACTCCTGTTTAGAATCGCAGCGGGAGAGATGTTAGGAACTGACCAGCCGGTCATCTTCCAATTACTTGAAATTACACCTGCCCTGGAAGCACTGCAGGGGACTGTCATGGAAATTGAAGATTGTGCCTTTCCCCTGGTAGCTGGCATTGTGCAAAGTGATGACCCGGAAGTTGCCTTTAAGGATGCAGATTATTGTCTTCTGGTAGGTGCTCGACCCCGCGGACCTGGCATGGAGCGCAAGGACTTATTGCAGGCAAACGCCCAGATTTTTTCCGCCCAGGGATCTGCGATCAATAAAGTTGCCAGCCGTGACGTTAAGGTACTGGTTGTGGGAAATCCGGCAAACACCAATGCGCTTATCGCTTACAGAAACGCGCCAGATCTGAACCCGGGCCAATTCACTGCAATGACCCGTCTCGATCACAATCGCGCAATCGCACAGCTGGCGAACAAGACCGATAAGCACAATACCGATGTTGATGGAATGATTATCTGGGGCAACCACTCTGCAACACAGTACCCTGACATCCATCATTGCGCAGTGTCAGGTCAGGGTGCGTACGACCTGGTGGACCAGGAATGGGTTACAGCTGATTTTATTCCCACCGTGCAACAACGGGGAGCGGCAATTATTAAAGCCCGTGGATTATCCAGTGCCGCTTCTGCGGCCAATGCGGCCATTGAGCATATGCGCGATTGGGCCCTGGGGACTGATGGAAAAATAGTTAGCATGGGAATACACAGTGACGGTAGTTACGGTGTTGAAGAAGGACTGATTTATTCTTTCCCCTGCACTTGCGATGCAGGTAAGTATTCAATCGTACAAGGATTGGATGTAAACGAGTTTAGCCAGGACTTGATGAACAAGACTGAGCAAGAACTTAAAGAAGAGCGAGATGCTGTTGCAGATCTGCTTCCCTGATTGATAAAGAGCCGCAAGCGGCTGGCGAGCTATGAGCACCACTTCACTCGCAACAATACAGCGCAGTCAATTCTGGATATTCCAGCTTAGTGGGTGGACTGTCTGGGTGGCTATTTTGTTAATACTCACCTGGCAGTTCGTTCCAATTCAACCGGGCTTCAGATATTTGCTCCCTTTTATACCTGTCTATTGTGCAAGCGCATTGGCAGGTATCGTTCTGACAACTGGTTTGCGTCACTATTACCGACTGGTATGGGAAAAGGGCTGGGGAATCAGGCTGGCAGTGGCAATCGCTGGTTCTTTTTTGGGGGCAGTAATTTGGCAACCCTTTCAGAATTACGTCAATTTTCTCCCATTCGGTGAGCCGCTGAATCTGGCCGAAGCCCGCTTTGATGATCTCTTCGATAATCTCTTTGTAATCTCCTATCCAATAATGCTGCTGTGGTCTGGCTTTTATTTCAGTATCAAGTACTACCAGCTGTTTTTGGTTGAAAAAGAGAAGAGTCTACGCTCGGAAGCGCTGGCCCATGAGGCGCAGCTGCTAATGCTGCGCTACCAGCTAAATCCTCACTTCCTGTTCAACACCCTCAATGCTATTTCTACTCTCGTGTTAACTAAATCCACAGAGCAAGCCAATGAAATGGTTACCAAGCTGAGCAAATTTCTACGCTACTCCCTGGATCATTCACCTCTGGACAGGGTAAGTTTTTCCCATGAGCTGGAAACATCACGGCTGTATCTGGATATTGAGAAAGTTCGGTTCGCTGACCGCCTAAAGTTAGAGTTCGATATAGAGCCTGAGGCAGAAATGGCCCTGGTTCCCACCATGTTATTGCAACCTATTATTGAAAACTCGATTAAACATGGCATTACTAATAATGAAGAAGGTGGCACGATTATCATCAAAGCGCGTAAGAGAGGCAGATTGCTGACCCTCGAGGTTACCGATGATGGCCCTGGATTATCGGAAGAAGATGCGGATGAGAAATTGTCCCTTTCAAAAGGCGTAGGTATCAGTAATATTAGAAACCGATTGCAGGAAATATACGGCAACGATCACGAATTGATGTTTACTAATGTAGAACCCCGAGGGCTAGCGGTAACGGTAGTAATTCCCTATGACACAAAGTGATTCAGGCAAACTGAAAGCGATTATCGTGGACGATGAAGCGCTCGCCCGGCAGGGTTTAGCAATGCGTCTGGAACAGTACCCTGATATTGATGTGGTGCAGGAATGTCAAAATGGCAAGGAGGCTGTTGAAGCGATAATTGAACATGAGCCCGATGTTGTATTCCTGGATATTCAAATGCCCGGCATGACTGGATTTGAGTTGATTAGTGATGTTCAGGGCGATGTCATGCCAATGATTATTTTCGTTACCGCATATGATGCTTTCGCCATTGATGCGTTCAATGTGCACGCAATCGATTATTTGCTCAAACCTGTGGAGGGTGAACGTCTGGGTGAGGCCATCGAGCGTGCGAAAGATCAAAAGGCAGGGGCAGCAGCAGTCAACGAAAAGCAAAAGCTACTGGAACTTGCGGTTTCTATTACCGGGAAATCTCCTGCTGCTATCGGTGAGCTTTTAGACAGTGGCGAAGACATAGTTGAGCATGCCGATCGACTGCCCATTAAAGATGGATCCTCCATCACCTTCGTACCGGTAAGGGATATCGATTGGATCGATGCCGCCGGAGACTACATGTGTGTGCACGCCAAAGGTGAGACGCATATTATGCGCACCACCATGAAGGAATTAGAGGCGAAACTCGACCCTTCAATCTTTCAGCGCGTACACCGTTCCACAATTGTAAATCTCGAAAGAGTGGAGAAAGCGTCTTCACACATCAATGGGGAGTTTCACTTAACCTTGAGTTGTGGATCTTCCCTCAAGATGAGCAGGTCTTACAAAGAGAAGGTTAAGCACTTTTTCTAGACCTAGTTATATTGAATGTGATTCAACGGTAACTCGGTCGAGTTCACCACTTCCCGCAGCATAAAACTCGAATGAACATCGGATACGCCTTCGATGCGGGTAATTTTGTTTAGCAGGAACTCCTGGTAGTACTCCATGTCAGGAACCACCACTTTTAACTGATAGTCAGCAGACTGACCAGTAATGAGCAGGCATTCGATGACCTCGGGATAGCTCGTCACTTTTTGCTCGAACACTTCGAAACGATCAGGGGTATGTCGGTCCATACTGATCTGGATAAGGGCGGTCAGCTTCAGGTCGAGTTTTGAGGCATTTAGCAGGGTGACCTGGCGATCGATAATGCCGGCATCTTCCAGTTGCTTTACCCGGCGAGCGCAGGGAGAAGGAGACAGGCCGATCTTGTCCGCCAGCTCCAGATTGGTAATCGCACCATTCTTTTGCAGCTCCTGCAGAATGCGCTTGTCCAGCTTATCTAGCATGATTTTTTGCCCTCAATTAGACAGTAAAGCTCATGTTATCCCCATAATTAGTCAAAATAAATAAAAAATATCAAAAAAAGGGAGAATATATTCAATAATACCTGCAATCTTTAGAATATATGTGTAGAATCACTACGAATATTCCACTATAGTTCTCAAACTCGCGCTGGCGGCATGGCAAAGAGTTAAACAGGCTCAGGCCCCGCAACAGCAGCCTCACAAAGGCAATAGAGCATTTAGTAGAGATTTGAGAAATACGAATTCGTATAACCCGGCTATAGCGCAGGGAAATGCAGGAGCAAGAAGATGAGCAGCCGCTTCGACCATACCAAGTACAAACCTTTTCCGCCCATCGATATAAAAGATCGAAGCTGGCCAGATAGGGTAATAAGCGAAGCACCTACCTGGTGTAGCGTAGATTTGCGAGATGGCAATCAGGCTCTGATCGAGCCCATGTCAGTGACGCAAAAGAAAAAGATGTTTGAGCTCCTGGTTGAAGTTGGATTCAAGGAAATTGAAGTTGGATTTCCAGCCGCCTCACAACCTGACTTCGATTTCGTTCGCAGCCTGATCGAAGAAGATAAGGTGCCTGAAGACGTAACTATTCAGGTACTGACTCAAGCCAGGCCAGAACTGATTCAACGCACTTTCGAATCCTTGAAAGGCGCTCGCCAGGCCATTCTGCATTTATATAACTCCACCTCTGTTGTTCAACGGGAAAAAGTATTCAAGACCGATAAAGCCGGTATCGTTGAAATTGCCGTGGAAGGTGCAAAGGAAGTTGTACGCTGCGCTGCACAACAAACAGAAACAGAATGGGTTTTTCAATACTCCCCAGAGAGCTTCACCGGCACCGAAGTGGATTTTGCGGTAGAGGTTTGCGACGCAGTAAATGCCGTTTGGCAACCTACTCCAGAAAACCCTGTAATTATTAATTTGCCGGCCACGGTAGAAATGGCCACACCCAATGTCTATGCCGATCAGATCGAATTATTCGGCCGTCTCATAAAGAACCGTGATTCAGTCATTATCAGTCTCCATACGCACAATGACAGAAGTTGTGCAGTCGGTGCTGCCGAACTGGCGGTAATGGCAGGTGCACAAAGAGTGGAGGGCACTCTCCTCGGAAACGGCGAACGTACCGGCAACATGGACATCGTGATCATGGCCATGAACCTTTATAGCCAGGGTATAGATCCCAAGCTGGATCTCCATGACATGGATCGCATCGTCTCGGTAGTACGGGAATGTACGCAAATCGACGTGCATCCGCGGCAAGCCTGGTCCGGTGATCTGGTGTTCACTGCTTTCTCCGGTTCCCATCAGGATGCCATTAAGAAGTGCCTGGACATTTACGAAGAAGGCACTCCCTGGGAGATTGCCTACTTACCAATTGATCCCCGTGACATTGGTCGTACCTATCAGGACGTAATTCGAGTTAACAGCCAGTCTGGTAAAGGTGGAGTTGCCTACGTCCTTTCCAATAAATTCGGATTTGAATTGCCTCGTTGGTTACAAATCGAATTCAGCCGCGTTGTGCAAAAGTCTACTGAAGATTCCGGTGGTGAAATTCATCCTGATGAAATCTGGGACCTGTTTAACAACCATTACCTGAACAATGAAAAAGTTCTGAGTCTTGAGAACTTCACCATTGAGAAACAGGAAGGGCGAGAAACCTTTAAGGCTCATATCGATTACTTCGGCAAAGATATTGCTATAAGCGGTGAAGGTGATGGAGTCCTGGGTGCCTTCGTCGAAGGATTGAAGAGTGCCATCAATCTCGACTTCGAGGTCATGGAATACGGTGAGCATGCCCTGGGGCAGGGTGCTGACGCTGAAGCTGTTACCTATATACAGATTCGTTGCGATGGTCGTCGTTATAGTGGTGTCGCCATCAGTAAAGACATTATTGCTTCTTCCCTCGATGCCTTTATGGGGGCCGCGAGTCAGATGTTGAGCGAACAACAGGCGGCCGCTTAAGCGGCAAACCAACCGAAAGCAGATCAAGCAGCACGCTGGGAGTGTTCTAGATATACCGCTCAAAAGGTGGTTTCCAATGGGGATTGGCTAGATGCCCAGTTCGCTGCCTGCGCCTGAAACAGCTCTCAAAAGACGAGGGTTGCCACAGACTTTCTCTCACTCATTTTGATCAATCTATTCCTTTAGAACACAGAAATGACGGGTGTTCCTGACCTATATCAATATCTATGCTAATCTAAATGAGAATGATTTGCATTTAGGCATATTCTGCTATATTCTCGCTCACCTACATTGGTGTTGATGTCCCCACGACGCTGTTTCAGAAGACCTTGATTGGAGTAAGAACTAAAGATGAGTAGCAGGAAGTCCCTCTCTTTATTGATAAGCACTATTTGTGTCGCCATGAGCGGCGCAATTTATGGACAAGATGATGAACCCACAGTCGCCGAGCTCTGGGAAATTGTCCAAAGACAGCAGGAAGAACTGGACCGCTTGCGTGCAGAACTCGATTCGACTCGCGATCAGGCGCAAACAGTCGAAATCCAGGCTCTTGAAAACAGCGAACGCATTGAAGCTGTCGGTGAAGTTCTCGATTCGCCTCAATCACGAGGTAGCAGCTGGGCAGACCGTACCACCATCGGTGCCTATGGCGAAGTTCTCTACAACGATCAAACCTCGAGTTCATCAACCAGAGAATTAGACGTTCAGCGTTTCGTTATTTTTCTTAATCATGAATTCAATGAATCACTTCGGTTCGTTTCTGAATTGGAAATAGAACACTCTTTTATAAATGATGATGCCCGCTCACCGGGTGCCGTCGAATTGGAACAGGCCTACCTTGAATGGGATTACGCCAGAAACCACAGTGTATTGGCTGGTATGCACCTGGTACCCATTGGAATCTTGAATGAAACCCATGAGCCCAACACTTTTTATGGGGTAGAAAGAAACAGGATCGAATCCCGCATTATCCCAACTACTTATCGTGTGAATGGGATTAAATTTGCCGGTCAGCTTGGCAGGGGCTTTAGCTATGACCTAGGTATTCATGAAGGTTTGTTTTTCGAGTCTGGAAATGGCGGCGAGCTGGCAATAAGAGATTCTCGTCAGAGTGGGGCCAGAGCAGAAATGGATGCTCTTGGATACACTGGGCGACTTCGTTATACCGGCATGCCTGGATTGGAAGTCGGCGTTACTCTTCATTACCAATCCGATATGACCCAGGACGGAAGTGTCCGCGGCAACATTGGTAGAGATGGTGTCTTCGATATTTTTGGTAATGCGGTAGATGGCCTGAACGGATTGTTAACGGAAGCGCATATCGCCTACCAAAGTGGTCCCTGGGGGCTGCGTGCATTGTGGGCAGAATGGGATATCGATAGTTCAATCGAAACGGTTGCTAATAATGACCTGAGTAATAATGGTATGGGGCGTGATCGCCAGTACGGTTACTACATAGAACCCTCTTATCGATTTAGCCCCAGCTTCGGAGCCTTCATAAGACATGAGCGAACAAACGAATGGGGAGGCAGTAACTTTGGCTCAGCCACCGATACTGCAACAAGTCGCATGCTGGCTGGTATTAACTGGTGGTTAACTGATAACGCCGTTGTAAAACTAGACTATCAATTCGAAGACGATGACAAAGATCGCGATCTGGATGGATTCAACCTGGGAGTGGGATGGCAATTTTAAGGCTGTCTGAAGTAATGAAAATTAAAATTATAAAACAAAGCCTGGCAGTACTGTTGCTGAGTAGTCTGCCTTTTGCATATGCCAGCGATGATCATATAGCTCCTGAAGATTTTCTTGCGCGAGTTTTTGTTGGAGAACTACCATCAAGCAGTACGGTGTGGTTAACGGGAGAAACTAAAGAGATTGCTCAATCGATTCTTGGGCACGCGCCAGATTATTTGAGACTTCGTTATTGGGGGGACACCAATCGTTCGGCATGGATTGTCGATGAAATTGGAAAAACAGAACCTATAACTATTGGCATTGTTGTCAGCAAAAACGAGATTGAAGAAATAAAAGTGCTTGCCTTTCGCGAATCTCGCGGATGGGAGATCAAATACGATTCCTTTACTCGTCAGTTCAGCGGCGCAAACCTCGAAACTAAACAACAACTCGATCGACATATTGATGGTATTAGCGGAGCAACATTATCAGTCAAGGCAATGACTAATGTTTCCCGTCTGGTGCTTTATCTGGCAGAATCCGTTTCCACTTGAACACTACCTTCCGTTCCAAACATTGATATTCGGTTTGAATGAAAAATTCAAATAAGGAAGTAGCAAAACCTGGTATTAAGCTTCGCTCGCTTCTTAATCTCCATCGACGCATGGGGATAATTAGTGCTTTCTTCGTTATTGTATTGTCATTGACCGGGTTAATTCTTCACTACAGCCCCAATTTAAATCTCGATACACAATTCATTCGATCAAACCTTTTGCTTAGCTGGTACAGAATCGAAGCGCCGTCAGTTTCCGCAAATTATGCGTCTGGAAACAACACGGCTACTCACCTGGCGGATGCGGTGTATTTTAATGAGCGGCGTATCCCCGGAAGCTTTTCCGAGTTAAACGGAATGGTTGCCACTGATTTTGGAATTGCGCTGGCCACCAGCAACCAGGTCTTGTTGTTGACCACAGAAGGGGATCTGGTAGAGATACTGGGTGGTCTGGTTGGCATCCCTTCCGGGCTTCAGCAAATTGGTACCGATGCCAATGGCGATGTCTACCTGCAACGACCTGGTGAGTTGATCAGAATCGACCTCAATACCTTAGAAATTTTTCCTGCCGGGAATGGGATCACAATTAGCTGGAGCGAGCTTTCTCAACTGGATTCTGCGCGCAGTGATATCCTCCAGTTTGAATACCGCGCATCACTGGTAAGTTGGGAGCGCATCCTGCTGGATATTCACAGTGGTCGAATATTTGGTTCCCTAGGAGTCATCCTGGTAGATGTCATGGCTATTCTCTTTCTGCTGATGGCAATTAGCGGAATCTGGATATGGTCCCGCCGCAGGCCCTAATATTCCTGGTCGTTCTAGCTGGGATACTCAGCCCGAAACCCCTTTAAATAGCTTTAATCAGCAATTCCAAACTTTATTCGCCATTGTTGCGACTAAGTATTCAAAACCAGTATTCTGCGGTTTATCAAATACTTACTGGTCCGGTATATTCAGGAAAGTAAGCATACTAAGCGCAGGACAGGGCCATCATGAGTCTGATAGATGAAGACGAAGCGTTAATTGCGGCAGCACTTAATGGGTCAGCTTATGCCTGGGAAAAGCTGGTGAAGCGCTATGAAGGCAAGATTTATAACCATGGATTGCGTCTCATGGGAAACAATTCAGATGCCATGGATTTAATGCAGGAAGTTTTTCTCGGTGTGTATCGCAATCTCCATCGTTTTCGAGGAGACGCGAAATTTAGTAGCTGGATCTTTCGCATAGCCCATAACAAGGCAGTGGATTTGAATCGACGCAAGCGCTTATTGTCTTCCCAGACACGGGTCGGAGTGCAAGAGGAAACGGATATCTTCGAAACGATTCCCGGGGATTCAGCCTTCGAACCGGAGAAAACGGTTGGAGAGCAAGAGCTGAATAGGGAAATCGTTTCATTGCTGGGAAAACTGCCCATTGAGCAAAGGTTAATTGTTGAGCTTAAAGTTTTTCAATCCCAGACCTTTGAAGAGATTGCTGATATGCAAGACATCTCAGTAAATACGGCGAAGACTCGTTTTTATACGGCACTTAAGAAATTGAAAGTTGTTTCGGAGGAAACCCATGTCCTGTCCTAAAACCGAACATTTAATTCAGGAATATTTTGCAGATGACCTGGCACCCCTTGCCAGGGAAGAGTTAGAGAGCCATCTGAATTCCTGCGAACATTGCAGTAGTGAGTTAGAAACTTTGCTGCTGGCACAATCTAACTTGAACCAATGGCAGGATCAGCGAGTTCCCCACTGGGACAGGGGAATGGAATTATTCCGTCGTGAACACCGTGTGCCTAATGGTGGTTACAGTTTCTGGAATAGGCTTCAGTGGCTTCCAACTGCTGCTTCCTTTGCCATGCTTGCCATTCTCTTGCTGAATGTCAGCGTTGTTTCCAGCGAAGAGGGATTCTCAATCTCTTTTGGCGGCAGTAATTCTGATGGTGCCTACCTGGATTCTCGTTTATTGGCCTTCGAGCAAGATCAGCAAGCCGTTATGAATTCATTGGTGCAACGCATGGAAGATCGTCAGGACATTAACAATATCGAGCTACTGCAAGCAGTAATGGATCAGACTCAGCAGGCTACTGCTGAAAATCTGGATCGTATCTATGCCTTTTTTGAGCAACAACGATTACAGGATTTGGAAGATATGCGTGTCGGTTATCAGGAGTTGGTTGATAGTGATTACGCAACTATCCGTTCGCTACAACAAATCGCCCAGTTTGTTAGTTATCAGGGTGATATTCGCTAGGCGCGTGAAATGAAAATATTCTTTTTGGTTTCAAGTCTTCTTCTTACTGGTCTATTTAGCAGTAAGCACATTCGTGCCCAAGACTTTGAATTGCAGGAACTGCAAGAGAACATAGAAATATTCAGTGGCGTGCTGGAAGATGCCCTGGATCTAAATCAGAACAGTGGATTGTTCGGTATGAGTCTTGGCGGAGTCGATGCCACATACCTGTATCGCCAGGGTTTGCTGGTGGAGTTGCGAACGCCTTTGGCAAATCAAAGAAACCGCTTGAGCCTGGCATCATTGAATTCAGCGCTTGGGTCGATTTCATCCGGAGCCTTGGGTGCGCCAGCCGGTGGAAATCCATTCGAGAGAATGGTGCGCAGAGCCAGCCCACCAGAAGTACTGCCGGCCGAAGCTGAAGGCAGTGAAAATGCCAATTCCTTCTATGAGGAAATGATGGAGCGTATTGCCAGGATTGATTACACACTCATCGTAAGTAATTCCATCCAGCAAGCATCGGATTCTGCCCGCTCCTTGCGTGCACTGGGCAATGTGGACGAATCCGCTTATGAAGAGCTGCGGGCTGAATTGGATGCGATGCGGGAACGCTTGCAAGAAAATATCGATCAACTTGGCCAGCTCGAAGAAGAAGTAAGAGCGGCTGAGAATTCAGAACAAGCTGCTGATTTTGTAAATGAGAATAGCGTCAGCTCTCGACTGGATGAGTTGGTTGCTAGTCTCGAGCCCTTGCGTGAGCAGGCTATGGCTAAAGCGGTAGAGCTAAAAGAACAAACTGAACTTGCTGAGCAGCGCTATGTTCAGCGTTGGCATGAAGACGTGTTGGTATTTGAACAAAATCTGTATGTGGCATTGTGCAGTTACGGATCAACTCTCAGAGCGTTGCCAGATAATGAAAGTATCTCTGTAATCCTGAAAGGTCTCGGGGGCGATGATGCCAATTCCAGTCGTCGCCCCGACAAGGTGCACGTCTTGAGTAAAAACGATGTCTTGCAATGCCAGGCTGGTGAAATCGGCGTTGCTGAATTAAGAGATCGTTCTACGCAATACAGCTACTAAATCTTAGCAATAAAAAAATGCCGGCAAACAATTTGCCGGCATCACTCTATCTATTTATAGCTTGCTGAGTTTAATAAGGTGCTCCGGTAATGTTTACATCCGCCGGCGTAAACTGCTTGGCTGTGTCATTAAATTGATAGAGGCGAGTAATCAGTAACAACACGCCGGGCACATCCAGCAGGTCAAAATCATCAAAGATTAGTTTGCGTCGTATGCGCTCCCTGGTGGTGAACAAATATCCGTCTGCAGTGAAGTTTAAGAAAGTAAAATCTTCATCTTCAATACCCCAATCGCTGGATATTACTTCCTGACCTATGCCGCCATCGAGTCGCGCGAAGGGGTAAAACCATCTGCCGCCGGAATATCCTGCGTCATAGGTGATGATGTTGCCATCAGGGTAGTACCAGGTGACATCGTAGGTTCGGAAATATTCCGTTGCCAGTTCGCCATTAGGCCAGAATATTGCCTGGTCACCGTGCAACCAGTGATAGGCCATAACCCGACCATTGGGGTAGTAAATAGTTGTATTTTCACCGGGCGCCAGAAACATCATCTGGCCATTGGGAAAGTACCAGGCATCATAATAAAGGTCAGAAGAGACTGTAGAACCATTGCTATAGGTGCTGTTGCCCCTGGTATATCCCGTCAAGATTACCGGCTGGCACACCAGGCTATTCATCTCCATTAGCTGGTACTCCATATCCTCCAGTTCATAGATATCGTCCAGGTTATGGGGCAGCATGGCATTAAGGGTGACCATTTTGGCCATGAATTCCAGGGTTGCGCAGGCGCTGCTCACATGGGCTGAGCCGGTTAGTGCATATGTAGTTTGAGATATTCCAAGAAGCGCTAATAAGGCTAAATGGCGCAAGCTTTTCATGATCAACCTCCTGTCTGACGAGTCAGATTTCCTCGCAATGGGTTATTTTGATGTGATTTTAGGGCCAGAAATGTGAACCGGGACTTAATGGTGTGCAATTTCTACACACTTTTTTTAAAGAGGAATTTGGGCTTGGTCTTAGCCCGGAATATTAGATAAAATGCGGTCTGTATAAGTATTGGGCCCAATAAAAAACATCGATTAAAACTGGTTCAAGCCGACAAATGTCAGGTTTGCATCAGATAAATACAGGGCCAGCTTAAGGAGATATAGATGGAATGCCCGAAGTGCAATGCTGAGATGCAGGAATTAAAGATTGAGACCCTTCATGGCCAGGTGATAATCGATAAATGTAATAGTTGCCAAGGCCTGTGGTTTGATCACGGTGAAGCCGAACAGTTGAAGAGTGACTGGATGGCGGATTTTGCGGACAGTGGCGATCCTGAAGTAGGTAAGACCTACAACACAGTTAGAGATATCAATTGTCCTCGCTGTAATAAATCGATGACCAAGGTCAACGATATAAAGCAAAGCCATTTGGAATACGAAGTCTGTGAAGAGCACGGGATATTCATGGATGCCGGTGAATTTACTGATTACAAACACGAAACCTTGTTAGACATTTTCCGTGATGTAATTGCTGGCTTAAAACGCAAATAGAATTTAATAGATTTAAGAGAAATGCCATCTGGGATCATTCCAGATGGCATTTTTTATGGCCGTCGAACTGGGCCTGGGGTATTTACCGATATCAGTCCAGTGGGAGTCGGCATTGTGAAAATCGGAGCCAGCAGAAATCGATAAGGAATTCCTGTCTGCAAGTTCCTCCAATTTTTTCTGCATCACCGGGTCAATTCCACCATAACTGACTTCTATGGCATCGCCACCGGATTTACTAAAGTCCTTGATGAGTAATTCCAGTTTGCGTCTGTTCAGGGAATATCTGCCGGGATGGGCAAGCACCGCCAGGCCCTCTGCTGACTTAACTGTTGAAATAGCACTCTCAAGAGCTTGCCACTGGAAAGGAACATAGGCTTTGGCTCTTTTGCCAAGGAATTGCTTAAACGCTTTCTGTTTATTCTTTACCCTGCCGGAATCCACCAGAAAATCGGCAGCATGGCTTCGGGTATAGGAAGTGCAGGGGAGTTGTTGCAGGTATTCCATTAAACCATCTGCGCCATTTTTGAGAAGTAGCTCCGCCATTAACTCCATACGCTGTTTGCGGGCAATCTGTTGTTCCGTTAACAGGGTTTTTAATTCAGGATTATTTATATCTATGCCCAGTCCAACCAAATGTACTTCCTGGGCTTGCCATTGGCAGGAAATTTCTACGCCAGAGATGAGCGTAACCCCGTAATTATTTTCCAGGGGTTTTTCCAGAGCTGTCGTGCAATCGTGATCGGTAATTGCCAGGTGCGTAACGCCATTCTCAGCCGCTCGTCTCAAGAGGAAATCTGGAGAATGATTTCCATCTGAAAAGCTGCTGTGACAATGTAAGTCGAGATTCATTGATAGGGATTAAAATTTGCTTAGTTTATTAATAAGAAACTGATATCTGCAGTTATAGAAAAAAAGCTAATTAATACTTTAAGACTAGTGCAATAAACCTCACTGAATAGTGACCTAGCCTGAAATTCCTGGTCCAGATCGAAAGTGGTAAAAAGCCAATAT